>NZ_JMKU01000014.1 GCF_000687165.1 Paracidovorax oryzae ATCC 19882
CGGAGCATGTCAAGATAGTTGTCGCGTCGATCAAGCAGCCCGAGGCTGCGTATTCGATGCGGTCGCCGCGGCATCGGCGATGCCGTCGCGCTCAGGGTTGAGCGTGACCGATTGGACCGGCGCCCAGTTGCGGGTGCTGCCCGACCAGCGCGCGGGGTTGCGCTGTCGGGCCTGGGTGTAAAGGTGATGGCGAGCCTGCAGGATGGCCTGGTCCTGCCCGGCATGGCGCTGCGTCGGCGTGACGTAGCCGATCGCGCTGTGGCGGTGCTCGCAGTTGTACCAATGCACGAAGCCGCTGGCCCACTGGCGTGCCTGGTCCAGATCGTCGAAGCCGCCGCTGGCGGGGAACTCAGGGCGGTATTTGGCGGTACGGAACAGGCTTTCCACGAAGGCGTTGTCGTCACTCACGCGGGGGCGCGAGTACGAAGGCTTGACGCCCAGCCAATGCAGCATGGCCAGCACCGTGGTGGCCTTCAACGTGGCTCCGTTGTCGCCGTGCAGCACTGGCTTGTCGGCGCGCGCGGCGATGCCCTCGGCCAGCGCCGTGCGGCGCACCAGTCGTGCGGCATGCTCGGCCTGGTCGCTGTCGTGCACCTCGAAGCCCACGATCTTGCGGCTGTACAGATCCATGATCAGGTACAGGTGGAACCAGCGCCCGGCGACGCGGGCCGGCAGATAGGTCATGTCCCAGCACCACACCTGGCCGGGCGCCGTGGCCACATGGGTGCTGGGCGCGCGGCTGGCCTGCGGCGATCGGGCGCGACCGCGATGAGCGTTCTGCCCGTGCGCACGCAGCACCCGCGCGAAGCTCGATTCGCTGGCCAGGTAGACACCCTCGTCGGCCAACATGGGCACAATGCGCGCCGGCGGCACGTCGGCAAAGCGCGGCGCGTTGGCCACCTGAACCAGCCGCTGGCGTTCGGCCTCGGTCAAGGCATGGCTTGGCGTGGGGCGCAGCGCCTGGGGCCGTGCATCGCCCTGGGCCAGCCCACCCGCAGCCTTGTAGCGCTGCAGCGTGCGCACGTCGATACCGGCGACCTGACAGGCCAGGTGCAGCCGCGCGCCGCTGTCGTGGGCGATCTGGATGTCGCGGGCCAGTTGCTGGCGATCTTGCAGGCCGATCATTCGTCCTCGTCCCCGGGCAAGATCGCCTCGAGCTTTTTTGATAGCACCAAGAGCGCCGCGGTTTCCGCCAGCGCCCGGTCCTTGCGACGCAGGTCGCGCTCGAGTTCCTTGATGCGCTGGCGGTCCGCGCGCGTGGCCTGCGGCGTGGCGCGGGCCTCCTCAGGTTCGGCCAGCGCCGCGGTGGCCGCTTGGCGCCAATGGGCCAGATCCTGCAGGTACACGCCGTGCTCGCGGCACCAGGCGCTCTTGGCCGCCTCGTCCATTGCCGCGGTCGTCAGCACCGCGTCCAGCCGTGCCGCGGCCGTCCAGTGGCGCTCGCGCGCGGGCTGAGCCAGCGCATCTGCACGCCAACGCTCCAGCGTGCTGGCACTCACGCCGATCTCACGCGCCAGCTCATCGGGCGTGGCGCTGTGCGGTGGCAGCAACCTGCCCACCGCTCTGTCTTTGAATGCTTGTCCGTATCGTGCCAACTGGCTTCTCGCTCTTCGCCCCCGGGGTGAACACACGGCAGCGGGCCGGCGCCTGAAGGCACCTGCAAGGCTGTGCATTTGTGGACGATGCGCTGCGCGCACCGGCCCGCTTGCCGTGGACAACGCTTCGCGTTGCCCACCACGCAGACCTTCGACCACAACTACACAGCCTCCTACTACCTTCATGAACTCCGAACACCGGAGTCCTATCGAGGCGACAACTATTCTGACGCGGGGGGTGGCCCCCGGGGCATGGCCAGCGTCCCGCCCCACGTCCAGGTGTCCGAGCGCATTCGGCGCGCTGGAATCTTGACGGCACGCCGGAAAAACTGGCTGGCAGCGGTTGTGAGAGGGCCCCGAGTCGCTCCCGAACAAGCAAGTCTGAAGCACAATGCATTCTTGAAACGGAGGAGGAAGGCATGACAGTGAAGTATCAAATTCTCTTGAGAATTCTGGATCAGATTCGATCAGAAGCGTCGGAAAAGCATTTAAAAAAATACAAACCCGATGCGCTAGAACTCGAGAAGATCAATCAAGCCAGAGCCCGCGCGCTGATCCATTTGTATTTTAAGGTTTCTTTTGGGATTCTGTCTTTCGAAGACCGGGAATTTCTAGTTACCGATGGGGCATATGACGGCGGTATAGACGGCTACTACATCGACCAGGATAATAAAAAGATATATTTAATCCAGTCAAAATTCAGAAGTACCGCGGAGAATTTCGAAAGCAAAAACATCAGTCTCGATGAAATACTACGGATGGACATAAATAGAATACTCGATGGAGAGACCATGGATGAGGCTGGCAACGAGTATTCGGGAAAAATAAAACAACTGCAGCGGGAAGTCAACAATATTGCCGACGTGGCGCGCTATAAGTACGTCGTCGTAGTACTCGCAAATACTTCAGAAATCCCGAAAGAAAAGTTAAAAATTCTCACGGGAGGCCACCCCGTCGAGATATTTGACTTCAACCGGTGCTACGAAGAGTTAGTTTTTCCTGTTGTTGCAGGCTCATTCTTTACTGCTGGCGATCTGAGCATTCCAATTGACCTGTCAAACAAGAGCTCTGGATCTAAGATAAGCTACACCGTCACAACCAAGATTAGTGACTGCGAGATTACTGTTTTATTTGTGCCTGCAATTGAGATTGCGAGAATAATGCACAAGTATAAAAACTCCGTATTGAAGTACAATCCGCGAAGTTACTTGGAATTAGAGGGGAAGAGCGTTAACGAATCCATTCGTCAAACGATAATTGATTCTGAAACAAACGAGTTTGCGCTTTATAACAATGGAATTACAATGCTTTCCGATGAGACTTTCATCAACGAAAGAATTGGGCAGAAAAACAAAGCGCAGCTTATAGTCAAGAATCCTCAGATTATAAACGGCGGACAAACATCTTACACCTTAAGCAGGATATACGCGGACCGATCTCCCGAGGAAGCTGATGAAGTTTTTCGCGGCAAGGAGGTATTGGTAAAAATCATTACACTCATCAACAACGAAAGTGACCATGGAAAAAGGCAGCTCATCGATGAGATATCCAATGCCACCAACAAACAAACACCAGTTATAAATGCCGACAAATTCGCCAACGAAGTGATCCATCAAAATATTCAAAAGAAGGTATTTGAGCTTTTTGGCCTTCTTTACGAACGAAAGAGAGGTGAGTTTGCTGACGGCGTTGAAATGGGGTATATAGATAAAAATAGCGTTATAGAACGAAATTTATTCCTACGTCTTGTCTATGCATCCAATGGGAATCCATCGAAAGGTAATCGAAGGAAGTTATTCAGTCAGAACGATTTTTCTGATATAGAGATCGAAAATCCGTCTGTGTTAAATAACTTCCATATTGGATACCAAGTCTATCTGATTCTGGCAAAAGAAAATATCGAGAAGCGGCAAAAGGTTAATCCGAGCATCTACTTCTCTATTATGAGCTATGTGACAATACTTGGAGGCGTTCACAGCACGATGGGAGAGTCGGATATAAAGCAAAAGGTTGCTGAGCTCAACCGACTCAGTGAAAGCATAATTTCCGAAAAGTCTAAGTCCACAACACCTACTGCTTTCCATAAAGCGAAAAAGAACAAGAAGACCGGAGAGCTTCGTCATAGCTTTAGACGAGATCTTTACTTAAACAGTAAAGAATTTCACGACAGGTTGAAGGCTGTCGCACTCGGTGATTGTCGCACCCCATAATTTATCGTTAGGACCTGGCCGACCCTTTGGGATACGAGAGGTTAAGTGCGAATGTCGGAAAAGGATAGCGCTGTATTATTTTTTCACAACCGCATCATTCAGCCGCTGCATGCTTGCGGCGTCGGTGAGCAACGACAGCGCCGCTTTCGCGTCGACATGTCCTTTGCGCACGAGAGTAACCACGCTCTGGATGAACGGGCTGTTGCCCATGCCGAGGTTGGACGAGCTCAGAAAGTCCGTCTCGAACTGACGCAGCTCGGTGCCGTCGCTCTTGGCCGAGAGCATCCTCTCCACCGTCTCGGCCAGCGGCGTCGTGCCGCTGCGCTTTGTCGTGAAATCCATCACTTCGAATGCCAGCGCCTTGCCGGTACCGGTCTTGGCCGGAAGGAGCGCCTGCGCGATCACGCCGACCAGGTTGGTCGCGAAGGAGAGCTTTTCGCCGGGCGAATCGAGATAGCCCAGTGCCTTGCGGATGGCGCCCGTGGTGTTCGCGGCGTGGATGGTGCCGAAGACCAGGTGTCCCGATTCGGCCCCCCGCACCGCGGCACGCATCGTCTCGGGGTCCCGGATCTCTCCGATGCTGATGACGTCGGGGACATATCGCAACACCTGCTCCACACCATTGGCGTACGTGTCGACGTCGACACCGACCTCTCGATAGGTGAACCGGGCCTTGTCCGGGCGATGGATGAACTCGATCGGCTGCTCGATCACCACGATGTTCGACGTCGTGCTCCGGTTGATCTGGTGGATAAGCGCGGCCGTGGTGGTGCTCTTGCCCGCGCCAGTGCGGCCGGTGACGAGCACCAGGCCGTGCCCGGCCTGGCAGAGCGCATGCACGGTGCTGGGAAGCCCGAGCTCCTCGATCGATTCCGGCACGGGCCGCAGACACCGCAGCATCAACCCGTAGCCGCCCATGTCCTGGCGCTGCAGGGTGAACCGTACGCGAAAGGTCGTTTCGCCTGCGGGAGAGGGCGCCGAGAGGGTGATCATGGGGTGAAGGCAGCCGTTCGCTTGCGCGACCAGGTCCTGCCACTTTCTGGCCGGCTCGCCGGCGCGGTGCGTGAGCTTCTGGAACAGGTTGGCCATGAGCGCGTCGAAGTCCTCGGCACTGAAGACCAGGTTCCGCTTTTCCTTCTGGTCACCCACGATGTACTCGAGGTCGGCCCAGCGATGACTTCCCAACCGCACACGGACCGGCTTACCCGGCTGGATGTAGGCATCGGTGTAGAGCTTGCCTTCCCCCTGATGGAAGGTCTGGACCACGAACCGGCCGAACGTGTCGTTGTCGATGATGCTTTTCATGTTGGTGGTGCCGTTTAGTTGTTGAGCCTTGCGGCGAACTGCGCGAGTTCGTCCGAGGTGAGGAAGTTCTTCAAATCGACGCGCCAACCGGCGCCGCACGCTTCGAAGCGGTTCGCGCTCGTGGAGGAAATGCACGTGGAGCGGTCCTTGTCAGCGACCACGCCGCCGTTGCCCTCCAGGAACCCGGCAGCGGTCGCGGCGCGGTCGTAGGGGTAGGGCGCGGCCGAGATGGGTGAGGCGCCACCCAGGGCCGCGGAGGTGATCCACGTTTCGACGCCGCCGGTCGGCTGCGACGGTGATGCGCCGTCGTACACGAGCCGAAAGACAGCTACCCAGGACTCTCCGTAGGCGTTTGTCCCGCTGGCCGTCGACGGCAGCGCCGCGCGCTGCTGGAGAAAGCTCGCATCGATGGCGCATCGATGCAGGGAAGCCGCGTAGGTCGGGGTGCCGGTACCGCTGGTCGGGTCAACGTTGACCAGGCAGAGCTTGTCGGCCCCGGTCCCATCCTTCATGGCCGTGACGAACGCGGCCCGGTTCGCCTCGAAGTAGGCCCGCGCCGCGGCCGCGAACTGGGTGTGGTCGGTGGAGACCGATTTGGCCGCGACGGCATCCTGCTGACGGGTGATCCATGGCATCGCGCTGACGTACACCAGCGAGAGGACAATCAGCGCCAAGGCGATTTCGAGGAGCGAGGTTCCCTGGTGCCGCCGCCTCATGACGCACCTCGTTCACAGAGGGAGGTAGCCGCGGCGGCCGCTGCCTGATCCCCAAGGGCAAGCAGGGTGGTCGGTGAGGGCGCTCGGGGCCCGCCTGCATCGGGGAACAGGCCCGCCACCTTCCGGGCCGCTTCCTCACGCAGTTGGGTGCATGCAGCCCAGGATCCGTCCGCGTCGCGTACGGCATACCAGTCATCGCGCATCGTGGCCTCACTCATCCCCGATGGCGCCGACACCTTGAGCTGGATCCAGGTGTAGCGGGTGGAGGTCGCAGGCGCGGCGTGGGACCTGAAATACAGATCTGCCGCGGCGATGAAGGTCCTGTAGTGCATGAGCTCTTCGTTTGCGCGGGTGCGGATCTCGGATGCGCCGGCGTCTCCCCGTGCGCCGATGAAGGCTGTCAGCAGGCAGGTCAAGAAGATGGCTGGAAGGAGAATCCACATGATCAATGCGTGGCGAACCTGGTGCCGAGAAGCATCCGCTCATTGGCCTGGCGCTGAGCCTCGCCTTCGAGCGATGCGTACTTTGCAGCGGCGATCGCCTGCTGCACGGCCAACGTGGATTCCAGCAGCTTGGCCGTGAGGAGCTTTCCGTCGAGCTTCTGAAACACGACACCTCGCAGGAGCAGAGAGAACATCTCCTGCTGGCTTTTGTCCAGGCACTTCGCAAAGGAACTCACGGCAGACACCGTGTCCGTGGCGAAAGACGTGCAGATGACCAGGAACCCGTTGCCCGCGGCCTGCAGCGCGACCCGGGCGGCCTCGGCCTCTCGGATCTCACCGACGAAGAGCATCGTCGGCGTGCCGGCCGCCTGGGAGCGGAGCACTCCGGTGAGCGCCGCGGCCCACGGACTTTCGCCTTCGATCTTCACCCAGGCCTGGGAGCAATAGCCTCTTTTGGTGGCCCCGTGGTGCCAGCCGTTAAGCGGCTGCTCCGGCGGCTGCTCGACGGTCGTAGCGAAACCGCCTAGCAGCTGGAGGCGCGATATGACGGTCGCAGACGCCGTCGTCGTCTTCCCTGCCCCGGTGGGGCCGGCCACCAGCATCAGGCCCCCTTCGCTGTGTGAAGGCTTCAGGAGCCACTCGCGAATTACGGTTGGCAAGGGGGATGGCAGCGTGTCCAGGGTCGGCGGCTGCTCGGGCATTTTGCGGAAGTTGACCCATGGCCCGTCCACCACGCTGCGGTCCAGGTGGCCACGCCAAACCAGGCCTTCATGATGCAAGGTCGCGTCCACGGCTTGAAGTTCCATGAAGTGCTTGAGCAGCCCGGCCACATACGGCTGGATTTCGGGCTGCAAGACGACGGGTCCAGGGAACTGCAGGCTGCGGCCTGGCTCGTTGATGCTGGCGCGCACGTCGGTGATCGCGTCGAGGAAGGGTTTGACGGTGCTGTCCATGGCGAGCCCGGTGGTTGCGTCATGCACCGCCCGTGCGGGCGGCGCGAGAGGAGAGGTCAGCGGAACTGCGCTGCGATCTTCGGCGACGGCTCAGAGCAGCCGGTCGTGAGCCCGGTCTGCGTGATGTCGCCGCCGCTCTTGTAGACGTTGCCGCCGCTGATGACGCCGGCGGAGGCGGCAGCGCTGCTCCCGATGCGGATCGCCACGGCAACGGGCTCGATCCTTGAGACGATCGTGGCGCAGTCGTCCTTGTTCAGGGGAAAACTGCTGCCCCCAACCGTGAGTGCGAAGGAGATGCGGGAGCCGTTCAGGTCCATGGTGTTTCCGGCTCCGTCGTAGAGCGAGCCGCTGTCGTATCGGAGCGGGCTCTTGATGAGCGAGAGCTTGTTCACCTCGGTCGGGGAGACGGTCGAGTAGTCGTTGGCCCGCGACCAGTTCTTCGTGATTTCGCTGGTGAGCAGGATGATCTTCTCGCCCGCGGCGCCGGCGTTGTAGCCGCCCTTGACGCCGTTGAAGTAGCTGAGGACCGTGGCCACGACCACGCCGAGAATCACGCTCCAGACGGCGACCTCGATCATGCTCACGCCTCGCTGGTGTGACGGGCGGCGGGGATTGGAATGGGGGATGTGTGCGTTCATGATGTGCTCCTTGCTGGGGGTTATCGAATGGCGCCCTGCATCGAGTACAGGGCACTGGAGATCCACATCACCAGTGCGGCGACGCACATGATTCCGAGGACGTTGATGATTTCGGTGGTCTTCTTTGCGCTCTTGATCAGGTGGTCGATGTAGCCATCGGCGATGTGTTCCAGCGACGCACCGAAGTCGGCTGTTTGGCCGTACAGATTGATGATCCATGCGCGGTCCGCAGGGAACAGATCGCAGGAGAGAAGCGCGACGTAGTCCGGCCGGCCCAGCTTGATCTCATGGCGTACCAGCTGGAACTTGTGCCGCATGTACCGGCTGGCCGAGCTCGACAGGCTGTCGATTGCCGTCTGGAACGGCACGCCGGTCTTGACGAAGCCGCTCAGGCCGCTCAGAACCGCGAAGCAGTGCAGCCGCCGGCTCATGGTGAAAGGCCAGACGTAGGCGTCCAGGGCATTTCGCGTGGCACCCGTGAGATTGGCGTTGAGCAGGATGAAGACTCGCCAGACGCCGGCCAGCAGCGCGAAGAGCCCGGCGCTGAAGAAAAAGATGTGGTCGGCGACGTAGGCGAAGGCCTGCGCGTTCGCTGGCCACTTCGCACGCGGTACCGCGCGCTCGAGCTCGGGGATGATCTCCGCGGAGTAGAAGTAGTAGATGCCCACCATGACCACGGCGTACACCGTCACCAGGAACAGGCCGGCGCGGATGATGGACTGGATCTCCGCCTGGCTGGTGGCGATCACTGCAGCTTGCTTCAGACCGGTGGATACGTCGCCGCGCTCTTCGCCGGCCTTGACCATCATGGCCTCGGCGGCCGGGACGAATGTGAGCAGCGCATCCCCCAGCTTGAGCGAGGTGCGCCCACCGTGACCGCTGGCAGCGTCGATGGGACGGCGTCCCCCATGCATCCGGCGGATCACCTCTTGAAGCAACGGCCGCAGCAGGTGCCGTTGCTTGCGCAACTCCGACTCCATCTTCACAAGCGCCGTGCCGAGCGGGATGCGCCCGGCTGTCCCGGTGAGCGACGCGAGAACGGAGTAGAAGTCCGCACGCACGGCCGACGTCAGCCGCAGTCTGTAGAGGGCCTTGAATCGCATCATGGTCAGCGGGAACTCTCGTCTCGCAGAACACCGAGTTCGGTCTCGACGTCACGGGGATCTACCTGCCCCTGGCGCATCTTGAGGATCGCATGGGCGAGGGCGGTAGCGCCCAGTCCGTAGCCTGCCGGCTTGCCGAGTATGCGAAGCCAGTGGTCGCGGGCAGCGCCGAGGTCGTCGTTCTTGATGTGGTTCAGAAACGAGGAATCGGGGATCAGCACCTCTGCCGCCGGTGTCCGATCGACAATTCCGGAGTGGCCGCATTCGACGCAACCTTCGCTGTTGACGAAGCGGACGTGGTGCTCCTGCAGGTCGCAGACCGACGTCAGGCGATCGAAGAGGGACTTCGACACCAGGCCGTTCTGATGCGCGGACTTGAAGTCGTGGCCACAGTGGGGGCACACAGTGGGGATCAGGCGCTGATACACCACGCCGGAGATGAAACCGGGCATGGTCAACAGGTCCTTTTCCACGCCCAGTTGCATGAGCCGGGAGAACGCTGCCGTGGCCGAGTGTGCGTGGAGCGTGGCCGGGATCTTGTGCCCGGCCAGCACCAGGTCCTTCACCGTCAGCGCCGCCAGCTTCTCGCGGATCTCACCTACCATGACGATGTCAGGATCCTGCCGTAGCGAGGCCTCCAGGTACGCCTGGAAGTTGTCCTTGCTTGCCGAGATCTGGCAAGCACCCAGGAGTTCGTTCTCGACCGGGTTCTCGATGGTCGTCACCTTGATGTGCCGGCCGCGGGTCTGGAAGAGATGCTCGACAAAGCTGTGCAGCGACGACGACTTGCCGGAATTGGTAGGCCCGACCATCAGCACCAGGCCGGATCCACCGACCAGCATTTCCTCGATCTGCGCCAGCTGGTCCTGGGTGTAGCCGATTTGCGCCAGGGGCCGCGCGCCGCCCGTCCTGGCCGCAGGCCGCAAGAGCCGCATGACGATCTGGAAGTTGCCCTCTGGATGGATTGGCGTGGAGTGGAAGCGCACGCGCATGAGGCGCTTCGTGCGCTCGGCGGGATCCTCCCATACGTCGAACGACGTGTCCTTCACTTCTTTCGGATTCCAGCTGCCTTTTCGGGCCCCGTCGGCAGACTCGAAATTGAAGAGCAGATGCGCGATCGCCTCGGCCGTCACGCGGGAAATGTCGGCCCTCCGCTGGCGTCGTCCGTGGACCCGAAACTGGACCACGGCGACGTCTCCGCGCGTCTCGATGTGGATGTCCGATGACTGGAGGCTGTCGGCCTCCAGCAGAAGTTCGCGTGCTGCGTCCTGTGTGGTTGTCTGGATGCTGTTGCCGCTGTCGATACCACGGTTCGCGCGGTGGTGCACGGCCTGGATCAGTTCCGTGGTGGTGAGCAGCGGACGAATGTTGGTATGCCCGTCCTCTTCCAGCCGCTGCGCGACGTCCATCATCGCCCTGGCTGAAAGGTACGCCGCCGGGGGCATCAGCAGATAGGTGCTGAACCTGCGCGAGCCGGCCGTCTTGGGATTGTCCAGGAACTGTCCCGAAGCCATGACCTTCTGGTCGACCAACAACTCGCTACGGATCGCTGCAAACGTCGCTCTGTGGATCTCCGAGACGGGCCGCTTGAGCGTGAACAGGTTGATGTAGTCGCCTTCAGGCAGCTGCGTGGCCTCCTTGAACGCGATCTGTTCGAGTTGACGCTGGCGCTCCTGGCTCTCGGACAAGCGGCTTGCGCGTTCGGCCTCGGGTCGCGCGGTGTCGGCTGCGCCGGCGCGGGTCGGTGCCACCGGCGTAGCGCCGCGCGACGGTAATCTGAAAGAGATGCCCAATTCCATGAGACCTGTCCTTACTGCCGAATGAAGAGGGTGGATGTGCCGGCGAACTGGGCGCCGGGCGCGCTGGGCGACGACCACACCATCTGCGTGAACGTGATGGGAAACGTGTTGAGGAATCGCATGGCCTCGCCGAGCATGAGCACGTGCCGGCTCGTGGTCGCCGAGACGTCGACGGTTTGCTTGGACCCCAGCGTGACGCTGTGAACGCCGTCCAGTCCCGCGATGTCAGCAGGTGGCGTCACGGTGACGACCTCCTCGGTTCCCTGGCGCATGCCGCCGCTGAGATGGGCCTGGCCCCAATCGGCGATGGCCATGCGCACCGACTTGAGCTCGACGCGTCGATCTTCTGGTTCGCTGACGTCCAGCTGCGGCATGTCGAAGGTGGACACGATGCGGGTACCGATGTCGAGTGGGTCCAAAATCCCCGGCAGGTGGGCCCGGTCAGCGACCCGCGTCTGAAGGTTTACCGGCTGCCACTCGACGGTGGCCTTGCCGGCGCCGAAGTCGCAAGTCAGCTTGGACGGGCGATACCCCCAGTCCGAAAGAGGAAGTCGCTGGCGCAGCACCTCACATTGCTGCCATTGAGGAAGCACCGTGCTGTGTGATCGGAACAGCGCCCGCTGCCGCGCGACGTTCTGCTCATAGGCCTGTTTGGCCGCTGCGATGCGTGTGGCCTCCGCCGCCCGCTCCTGTTGGCTCTGCAGGAGCGCCCGCATCATGTCTTGCCGCTTGCGCTCGCTGCGCAGCTGGTCCTGGTATTGGATGGCAACCTGCGCCGCAGCAGCGAGAGCCGCGACCAGCGCGGCCAGGGCAACGACGGTTCGCAGCTGGACTCCGTTCTTCTTCAGCCGGAGCGTCTCGAGTTCCTTGCGAGGTAGCGATCGCACCTTGGCAAGCACTTCCTCGAGCGTGAACGCCGCGGGCGCCGTGTCGCCGATCATCCGCGTGTCGGCAGCTGCCATGGAGGTCGCGTTGGTGTAGAGCTGCGCCGCGTCGGCGGCGGGAACGACCTGGTCGTAGGCAGGGTAGGGCACCCCATCGCGGATGAGGCAGATCCAGAATCGGTGGTTGGGCAGCGGGTGGTAGACGAAGGCGTTGGGCACGACGTGGCCGACGACCGCTCCGCCCGCGAGCATGCCTATCACCTGTCGGCCGCCCGCGGCCGCTACGGTCTCGCCACCGACGTCTTTGACCAGGTAGGCGTTGTTCTTCCCGGCGAATCGTCGTCCCTCGGAAGTGCTCTCGACTACCGTCCATGCCAGCGCGATCGCCAACCGCATGCCACCGATTTCGAGAACCTCGCTGGCCGCTCCAGCGCTCGACGCTGCCTCGTCCAGCTGGCCGTCCGCGTCTCCGCCGTTGCGCACGCCAGATCGTCCGAACCACTTCATATACATGACCTCATGCCGGCGCTCAGGGGGATGTCGAAGGCGAACCAGCGGCCGCCTGTGATGCATCGGCCCGCGGTGCCGACATCGGCTGCTCCGTGGGCGGCCGCGTGGCGGGTATGGCTGGTGGCGCCTGGAGCAGGCCAGGCGGAATCGCCAGCGGCGCGGCTGGCATGCCCGGCATCTGCACCGCGCTCATGGGCCCGGCGCCTGCGCCCTGCAGGCCACCCGGGTATCCCGGCGTGCCCGTGGTGCGCGCCGCGTGGAAACTCAGGGGCAGGGAGACAGGAGCGCGGCTCTTCGCGTTCGGCAGCGGCTGGATCATCACGCGCACCATGCGCAGCGCTACGCTGCGCAGGTGCATCCGGTCCGCGATCTCGTCGCCTTCCTCGAACGTCTGGATGACGCCGTTGGGCATCGCCAGCCGCGCAGTGCGTTTGCCCTGCAGCACGACGACCGATACCACCGTGGGTAGCTGCCGCAGGATCGGGTCGGTCGCGAGCATGTCCTGGATCTGCCGGTCCTTTTGAAGCAGTTCCAGTGTGACGTCGGCCTCGGCCGCGCGATCGGCGAGCGTCCTGGGCTGCGCGTGGGCGCCTGCTGCCAGGGCGACGGCCGCCAGCAATCCCCAGGCGATGGACTTTCCGTCAGCCATTCTTCTGCCCCCCGAAGACTTGCATGACGATCACGGACATGGTCCGGTCGCCGCGGCCCCGTTTGCTGCCGCCCGAGAGCGACACCTGGCCGGCGGCCTCATCGCCGCCGCTGTCGTAGCCGAAGAGCACGATGGCATCGCCGTCCTTCAGGAACGCCTGCTGCTGGAAGCTCTGGCGCGAGCGCTTGGGGGAGTAGGTCAGGATGCCGTTGACCACCGCCGGGTTCATGTTGCTGACCGCGCTGATCTCCATCTGGTACTGCAACAGGATCCGGTTGTCCCCCAGGATCAGCGGCAGCACGTTGCCGGTAAGGCCCGTGGTGAGCACGGCCTTCTGCGTGGCGAGTTGTGTGCCCACGTTGGCGGTCTGAGTGGCCGACACCGATGTGTTGTACTCCTCGTCATCAACCACCTGGAACGGGCTGGGCTGGCCGTTGATGGCCATGAATTGGCCCTTCTTGTAGAGCGCCACGTTGCCTACGGATTGGAGTGCTTCGGCAACCATGCGCGAGCCGGCCAGGCGCGAAGCGGGGTCGGTGAAGCTCAGGGTGATGCGCCCGGGCTGGCCGTTCGCTGGCTGCAGCGGCGCCGCGCCGGCGACGCCCACTCCATTGCCGTTGAGGCGCCGGTACACCAGGTCCATGGACACGCCGGCAGTCTCCTCTTTGGTCATCGAGACGTTGTAGATCGTCACGTCGATGAGGAGGTTGCGCGCGAAACGCTGGTTGATCGAGTGGAGGAGGGCTGCGATGCGGGCCTGGCTGAGTGGCCTTGCCGTGACGGTGACGATGCCGAGCTCCGGCGCGGCCGTCGCGAAGCCATCCAGTCCGGATGCGGAGAGCTTGCTCGCTGCGGTAGGCGCTGCACCGCTGGCGCCCGCGGCCAGCGCCGGCACAGCGCGGCCGGTGGCCGTCGTGTCCTGGCTCGCACCGAGGATGGCCTGCACCGACGCCATGATCGACGTCCATGGGTCGATGACCTGGCTCTGCGTCACCGAGACGTTTCCGCCGCCTCCGGCTCCTCCAGACGAGCCGCCCCCGCCTGTCGCGCCTCCGGCCGAGCCGCTGCCGCCACCGCTGCTCAAGCTCGTGGACGACAGGCTGATCGCCGCCTGCAGCGACTTGGCTCCGGATGGGAGGTGCATCGGGTATGTGCGTGTCTCGAATCGGTAGAACTGCACCGAGTTCGTCGACTTCACGTACCGCCAGCTGGCGCCGGCGCGCTGTGCCAGGTCGTCGAAAAGGCTGCGGACCTTCCCGCTGAACTCGACCTGAACGTACGTGGTGATGGGCTGCTCGCTGCCGGCGCTCGCCTGCGCGGCCTGTCCGGTACGCGGCATGCTCGCGATCTCAGTGGACGAGATCGCCATGCCGGTTCGTGCACCGAGTTCTTCGAGCACTTCGCTCAGGCGCTGCGTTCCATGGCTCGCATAGCCGATCTCTGCGTCGAAGATGTCGGGCAGCGCCTCCTTCTTGACGAGCTTGATCTCTCGCCCGGCGATGCGCGGGCCCGCCAGCCGGGTCACGCCGGCGGGTGCTCCCTGGGCGGTACGCTCGTCCAAAATGCGGCGTGTCTGCTCCCGCGCTTTCTGCGCGTTCGCTTCCGTCTCCTGAATGGTGGAGCAGGCCTGCAGGACCAAGGTCGTGGCCACGAGCCCGCAGACGAGGCGTCGACCGCGTCGTTCATTCTTCATCGCTCTCGCTCCGATCGGTGATGTCCATGGACGTGACCTCCATGAGGCGGTTGGCGGCAGCGACCGACAGGGCGATCTGCTTGCCCTCCGAGCGCAAGATCTTCACGACGGCCTCGACGGCTTCGGACACCTCGAGCTCGTTGCTGTACGCGGAGGCCGAGATCACTTCCCAGGAAACCTGGGGGTACCAGATCAGCTTCCAGCCTGCGGCTTCGGCCCACCGCTGGAGCTCGGCATGTACTGGCTCGCCGGCGCGCAGGACGTATCTCGCCGTTGGAGGTGTGGGTGTCGTCGTTGGGAGCGACACGGTGGCCACCGCCCTGCTGCGCGCATCGAGTTCCAGGAGTGCTTGCTGGTCGCAACCTGCCTGTTCGGCCCGCACAGGCAGCGTTGCCTGCGGTGCAGTGCGCGCGAGCTCGACGCGCGGGCCGGTGGTGGTGGCGGCGATCGAGAGCGATTGCGACGGCTGCAGTTGTGCGTTGACCGTGCGCAGCGCATCGGACACGGTGGCGGACCCGAGCTGCTCCAGCACGACGACCTTGCCTGGCTCCGGCGGGCAAATTCGGGCGTAGGGAACGCCGAGGCGGTCGGCGAGCAACTGGCCGAGCTCATCGACACTCGCCTTCCACGTGATCGCGATGTTCGAAGCGAGCAGCGCGCTACGGGTCTGCGAGATCTCCATGGGCTCTGCCGCCGTCGCAGCACAAGATAGGGCGAGCGATGCGGCCGCCAAGGCGCAGGCGCGCAGGTTCATGGGGTGTTTCCTTGGGGCATTGAGCGGGACGCGGCCAGCGTTTCGGCCAGGGCGAATTCGCGGTAGAGGGCCAGGACCTTCGGCACGTAGGCCTGCGTTTCGCGATAGGGCGGTATGCCGCCGTGCTTGCGCACGGCGCCGGGCCCGGCGTTGTATGCAGCCAGCGCGAGATCCCACGCGCGGAACTCGAACCACATTTGGCGCAGGTAGGCTGCTCCCGCCGCCAGAGCGAGCTCCGGGCGGTACAGGTTCTGCTCGGGATGTTGCAGGCCCACGCCGGCGGCGGTGGAGGGCAGCACCTGGGTCAGGCCGCGAGCATTGGCGGGCGATCGAGCCGCCGCGTTGTAGCCGCTCTCGACGGCAACGAGCGCTTTGAGCAATGCAGGCTCAAGGCCATAGTGCCGGGCGATCGCAGTGATGGCCGCTTCGTGACGCCAGTAGTCCTGCAGCATGCGCTGGCATGGTTCGGAGCGGCTGTTCCCGCGAAGGCAGGCTTCGGGGCCTGCGCTGGCGCACTGGAGCCACAGGCAAAGCGCGAGCGCCACTGCGGCGCGTCGAGTGGGAGCGACCGTCATAGGATCATGAGCGCGACGAGTACGAGCGTCAGCGTGAGGCCTGCGACCACTGTGTAGCGCTTGAGATCGACCAGCGAGATCTGGCCTGCACCGAACCGCTGCAGCACGCCCATCACCACGTAGCCCACCACGAGAAAGCAGGCGGCGACCGCCACGGCGATCGACACGGTCCTGACGCTTGCCATCTGCTGCCCTGAGCCGCGCTCGAATCCTCGCTGGATGGATTCCGCCACGGGTACGCATGCGCCACCCGCGTCCCGCACGCACGAGCCGAAGGCGGGCTGCCACCCCGAGCCGCCCCCTGATCCGCTCCCGCTGCCTCCGCCTCCACCCGGTGCCGTCGGGGTGCCTCCGGCGGTACCGCTGGCGATGCGGTCGGCCATGCCGCAGATCGTGGTGCCGTTGCTGTCGGCAAAGCCGGAGCAACGGCCGGCGCGAAGCATCGTTCGGCAGTTGCCGATCCCCAGCTGGACGCACGCGAGCACGAGATTGCCATCGACCGGACGGCCATCGAACGTGCCCAGCGCCAGGAGGTCCTGAACCACGCGCGATTGCAGGGCATCGGAGGTCAGCGCCGACCAGGCGTCGACCTGCTGTTGGAGAGACTGCCGGCGGTACTCCTCTGGCGTCACGCCAGCGTAGCGCGTGATGTTGCCCTGGGCCATTTGCAGGACGCCGTAGCAGCATGAGCCGTTGAATGCGGTCGTCTCGCCGCTGCTCTCCACGTTGATCGCGAGGTTTGCCACGGCCGCGGCGTTCTGCCGCAGCCACGGGCTGGCGTTTGGCGAGCGCTCTATCGATGCGATGATCTCTGCGGCGGAAACGATGACCGCCAGCGCGGCGATGGGCGCCGCGGCCAGGAGAAGGGCCGCAGCCCGGGACATGCGTGGCGGCGCCATGTCGTCAGCCGAGGCGCAGCGAGCGGCTGCAGGCCGGCACGACCTTGCCGAACTGGATGGCGCGCAGGCGGAGCAGACTTTCACCAGCATCGAATGCGTACTCGATGCGGCTCTTGTCCCGCTGCGTGCCGAAGATCATGCAGTACCCCGGCAGATCGGCGACCTGGCGGCCCTGCATGGGCCAGGGCGTCACACGCAGACTGCACACCGAGTAGATGTCCGTCACCTGTGCGCCGTTCTCCGGGTCTTCGCAGCGATCGGTCCCGGCTGCGCTGAACATCGAGAACACGACCTTTCGGCCACCGCGCTGCACGTCGCCGACCAGGGCGAACGAAGGAAGCGGTTGTCCGTCCGCGGACTTGCGTGTCGAGGTCAATTCCCTGGCCCAGATGCTCCGCAGTATTTGGCGGTCTGCCTCCGTGCCGGAGGAGGGGAATTTGCTGCTGTGGAACACCACCTCGCGCATCGGCGACCAGGTCACCTCGGTGATCTCCTGTGCGCGGGCCTGACCTGCAGCGATCACCGCCGCCATGGCCGCGACGCAGCTGGCAGGAAGAGAGGTCCAGGGCGTCATCGCGGCACCCCTCTCGCCGCGGCCCGTCCGCCCTTGTCGAGCTCCGCGAGGAACTGCTCGGGCGGCGTGGCGCCGACCAGCCGCTTCCCGTTGGCCAGCACGACCGTCGGCGTGTTGATGATCTGAAAGCGCTCCCCGGTGCGAAGGATCTCGACCAGGCCAGCGGTGTCGCAGGTCTCTGCGAGGCGCGGCCGCGCGCCATCCATCATCGATTTCCACGTGCGAGGGCGATCGTCCGAGCACCATGCCATGCGAGCCAGGCTCTGGCTCTGCGGGCTGATGACCGGAAAGATGAAGCGATACACCGTCACGTTGTCGATCTGGTCGATGAACTTCGTGAACACCCGGCAGATGGGGCAGATGGGGTCCTCGAACACGGCGAAGACCTGGCTCCCGTCGCCCCGGACCTCCTTGATCGCGTGCTGCAGTGGCAGCTGGTCGAAGGGGATCGTCATGCGGCGATCGAGCTTCTCAGCGGTGAGATCCCGCCGCTCAACCGTATCGATGAGCGAACTTCCCACAAAACTGTAACGACCGGTATCATCCGTATAGAAGAGCTCGTTGTCTGAGAGCACTTCATAGATGCCCTTGATGGGGGTGGAATTGATCTGATCCACGCGGACCGAGCCGCCGGTATTCGCAGCGATCGCAGCCTTCAGCCGGGCGGCGATCTTCTCGGAAACCTCTGCAGTTGCGTGCTGTGCGGCCATGACCGCAAGCGCGGCGACTGCGGCTCGAAGGATTGGCGAGGGGGTTGGCATGGGCCGAACTCTAGAAATCGCCGGCCGCGGTCGCCATCGAAAAGCGTCGGTTTCAGAGAACACGGTTTCCGCTTGACTGCGGAGTCTTTATTTGATCTACATTTAACGAGTCGAGGGGTGCGTCTCGCCGACGCCATGGCAACGCCGTGGCGCCGGCCTGTCGCAGAGGTGTTTATGGATGGTGGAATGCGCGAGCCGGGCATCGAGACCCAGGGCCGCGGGGAAGGGTGGGACCCTCGATTCGATGACCTGCTCATGCAGGCCGCAGCTGAAGAGGGTCTGGCGGACGACTCGCTGCGTGCCCTGCAGACCCAGTTGCGCTGCTTCAACGCATGGGTTCTGGCCAGAGAAGGGCGTTCGTGGGATCGGGCAACGGCGGATGACCTGAAGGCCTATTTCCAGGAGGCTCGCGAACTTAGATCTGCGGCCACGGTGCGATTAAAGCGGTGGGTCGTACAGCGGCTCTATCGTTGGGCTAGAGCCGAGGGGATCGTGGACGTGTCCTTTGAGGCCGCGCTGGTCGCGGTCCGCGCCACGCCGCCGATGCGCCTCACCACCGTGCCGTCGGTGGACCAGATGCGGCGCATCCTCTCTCTGCCGGACACCGGAACTCCCATTGGTGTGCGGGATCGGGCTGCGCTGGAACTTCTGTATGGCGCTGGATTGCGCTCCGCTGAGCTTTTAGGCCTCCACGTCGCCCAAGTGCCTGATGCGCCTGGCATGCGCCTGGTGGGCAAAGGTGCGAAGGAGCGGTTGGTGATCCTCGGAGAGCATGCGCGCCATTGGATTGCGCAATACAAAGCCGTGCGCCGGACCTTGCTTGGAACTGGAGGGCACCGGGCCACGGCGACCGACAGACTGTTCGTCAGTGCAGGAACACATCCAGACTATCAGTATTCCCAACTACGCAGAATGGTGGGGCGATATGCGGCCATGATTGGCCTGCATCTCACCCCACATTCGCTACGGCACGCCTTCGCAACGCATCTCTATCAGCACAAGGCGCCCTTGAAGACGATTCAGTTACTCCTTGGGCATGAGCACCTGGCTACCACAACGATTTATGTATCGCGTCACTCAGATGACGATGCTGAACTACTGAGCGTCCACCACCCACGAGGCGCAAAGCACGATCTCTTCAAACGATGGGCCCCAACCGCAAAGAAGCACGCGAGGCCGGGGCCGGATTCATTGCTGTCGTAAATCCCGCATAGTAATTGAAATCTGTGAACGCTCGAGCCCATAAAAGACGGCTATTGCGTCCGCACCGCTTTCAATATCAAGTGCAACCGTTCCAGGCTCGGGGGCATCTATCACCTCATTCGAATTCTCGAGAAAATACTTTTCTAACTCAGATTCTGCAAATTTTGGTGTGCTCTTGACTTCGGGGCTCAACCTGGTTCTATGAGCTTTTGCTCGACGAGAGAATCGGGCGGTGACTTTTTCCGGTGACTCAGGGTGAAAAACCCATTCTCGGACGCTGTAAATATATTTTACATTTCCGAGTACCATAACTATAAAATACTTGGTTTTGCTGATAGCTGCCGTAGTTATGTCATCGGCAGAGCATTCAATAGTGCATTCCCATTTTCCCTTAATTGCAACGAGTCCCTTGTCGTCTGTGCTATACACTATGGAATTAAGCGGAGTTTGAGAATTATGAAAATCGTACATTTGTCCTCCCGTGAAAATTTTGATGGTTAGGACCGGTTTTGTTGGGGCCGGCACTCGACAGTCTAGCGCATGTTAAAAAAATTCTGCTGGTATTCATTGAAAGTCTCTGCTTTTTAGGCGAAGGTTTCCCAGTAGCGGCGAGAGATCGACCAACTTCCGGGCGATCAGGTTGCAGACCTCACCTTCTCGCTGCCAGATGCCGTAGACGCCCAGCAGCTTCGCGCGTAGCAGAACATCGCGCTGCGTGTCCCGCACATGCGGCCACACGATCACCTGCACCGTGCCCGTCTCGTCCTCGATCGAAACAAAGATCGTGCCCTTCGCCGTACCAGGCTGCTGTCGAAGCGTGACCAGGCCACAGGCTGCAAGTCGAAAGCCATCGCGCACGTTCGCCAGTTGCTCCGCCGTGTGGTAGCGCCGCAGCTGCGGCCGCAGCAGCGCTACAGGATGGCTTCTAAGGGTCAGGCCCAGGGCTGAGTAGTCCTGCACCACTGCGTCGCCTTCCGGCGCCTCAGGCAACTCCAGCATGGCCTCGCCGACAGGTGCATCGCGGAGCAGAGCCGGCGCCGCGTGTTGGCCGGCCGCGTCCCAGACTTGCTGACGTCGATGCCCGGCCAGGCTGGCCAGGGCATCACCGCCCGCGAGGACGCGCAGGGTGGGCTGGTCCAGGCTCGCGCGCAGCGCGAGATCCTCGACATCCTGAAACGGCCGCTCCGCCCGAGCCGCCTCGATGCGCTCGGCAGCGGCTTGACCAAAACCGTTCACCAGCCGAAGCCCGAGACGCACCGCGGGCGCGTGCGGCAAGTCTTCCAGCGTGCAGTCCCATCCGCTGTGCAGCACATCCGGTGCCCGCACTGTGACGCCATGCCGCCGCGCATCCTGCACCAGCTGCGAGGGGGCGTAGAAGCCCATGGGCTGCGAGTTCAGCAGCGCCGCGAGGAATGCCGCTGGGTGGTGCCGCTTGATCCAGCTGCTCGCATAGACCAGCAGCGCGAAGCTCGCGGCATGGCTTTCGGGAAAGCCGTATTCGCTGAAGCCGTGGATCTGCTGGAACACCCGCTCTGCATACTCTCGCTCGTACCCTCGCGCCAACATGCCGTCCACCAGCTTCGCGTGATACCGCTTCAGCCCGCCTTTCCTTTTCCAGGCGGCCATTGCGCGCCGGAGACCATCGGCCTCGCCGGCGGAAAACCCCGCGGCCACGATCGCCAACTGCATCACCTGCTCCTGGAAGACCGGCACGCCGAGCGTGCGCCCGAGCACTTCGCGCAGGGCATCGCTGGGGTACGTCACGGGCACCAGGCCCTGCCGACGGTCCAGGTATGGATGCACCATGCCGCCCTGGATCGGGCCCGGGCGTACGATGGCCACCTGAACGACCAGGTCGTAGAAACATCTCGGGCGCAACCGCGGCAGCATGCTCATCTGCGCACGGCTCTCGACCTGGAACACCCCGATGCTGTCGGCGCGGCACAGCATTTCGTAGGTCGCGGGATCCTCCGCGGGGATGTCCTGCAGGTCCAGCGCATCGTCCAGGCCTCGGATCTGGCCGACCATCACCAGGGCTTTCCGGATCGCGGTCAGCATGCCGAGCGCGAGCACGTCGACCTTGAGCAGGCCGGCAGCGTCGAGGTCGTCCTTGTCCCACTGGATGACCGTGCGGTCCTCCATGGCGGCGTTCTCGATGGGCACCATGCGGCACAAAGGATCCTGGGTCAGCACGAAGCCGCCAGGGTGCTGGCTCAGGTGACGAGGGAAGCCGAGCAGCTGCTCGGTGAGCTCCAGGAGTTGGCGCACGCGCAGATCTTCTGCATCGAGGCCGAGCGCCTGCAGCTGCTCGTCGCGCACCGAATCGTCTTCCCACCATTGGTGATCCTGGGCCAACGCTGAGACAGTCCCCTCATCGAAGCCCAAGGCCTTGCCGACGTCGCGCAGGGCCGAGCGCGGACGGTAGCTGGTAACCACGGCAGTCAAGGCTGCGCGCTCGCGGCCGTACTTCCCGTAGAGGTACTGAATCACTTCCTCGCGCCGGGCGTTCTCGAAATCGATGTCGATGTCGGGCGGCTCGTTCCGTTCGCGTGAGAGGAAGCGCTCGAACAACACGCTCATGCGCGCGGGATCCACTTCAGTGACGTGCAAGCAGTAGCAAACCGCCGAGTTCGCGGCCGACCCGCGCCCCTGGCAGAGGATGCCGCGGCTGCGGGCGAAATCAACGATGTCGGCAACGGTCAGGAAGTAGTGCTCGTAGCGGAGGTCCTCGATGAGTGCGAGCTCGTGCTCAACGATCTCCTGCACCTTGGGCGGAATGCCGGCCGGCCAACGCCGGGCGGCACCTTCGTAGGTCAAGCGGCGCAGATGCGATGCCGGCGTCTCGCCCGGCGGAACCACCTCGGCGGGGTAGTTGTAGCGGAGTTCGTCTAGGCTGAAATTGCAGCGCGCGGCGACGCGCAGTGTCTCTTCGAGCAGCCCGGCCGGATAGGTCTGCGCGAGACGCAACCGGGTCCGCAAATGGCGCTCCGCGTTCGGCTGCAAATCCAGGCCGCAGTTGGCCAGAGGGCGCCCCAGCCGTACCGCTGTCATCGTGTCTTGAAGCGGCTTGCGGGAACGCACATGGAAATGCACGTCGCCGGAGGCCACCAGCGGCAATGCCGAGGCCTCGCTCGTGGTGCGAAGCCGTGCAAGCCATGCTTCGTCATCGATCTGGCGCAGCATCTCCACGCCGATCCAGCAGCGGCCCATGAAGTGCCGCAGCAGCCACTGCGCGAGCGCCTGTAGATGGAAGGCCTCGCTCATGCGCTCCGGGGAGCAGATGACGACGCAGCGCGCGAGATCCTCGCCGGCGAGATCCGCTGCTGCGAGCCGGTAGGTGCCTTTGGATGCAGCGCGGCGCAGCCGCGTGATGAAGGCGCATAAGTTCCCGTAGCCCTCCAAGTCGCATGCGAGCACGGTCAGCGTGCAGGGCGGCATGCCGCGATCCGGCGCCACTTTGAACTGGGCTCCGACCAGCAGCTTCTGCAGGCCGCACTGCTTCGCCGCGACGTGCGCGCGCACGATGCCAGCCAGGCTGCATTCGTCAGCGAGCGCGAGGGCGGTGTAGCCCAGTTGGGCGGCGCGCTCGACGAGCTCGTGCGGGTGGCTCGCGCCGACGAGAAAGGAGAAGCTGCTGGCGCATCGGAGCTCTGCGTAGTCCGGCACGCCGGCGGATCTGCTCGGGGTCTCGTCGTCGCTCATGCGAAATGACCGTGCAAAAACCAATGACCAGCCTCGCCGGCGAGCCGTGTCTGAAAAAGCCAGAGCGCTGCGCCGCGCTCGGTGAGCGCAATCCAGTAGTCCCGCGTCGTGACCCCAGGCCGGCCGCCCGCTGGCGAATCGCTGGACGAATCGCCCGCCCACCACCCACCCTCGATCCGGTGGGGGCCGGCCAGGAGGAGCAACGGACCCTGGTAGAGCGGCTGGCCCGTTCGCAGGGCCAGCCGCAGCGGCTCAGCCAACAGAAAAGTGGGTTGGGGCAGCGAAGTACATCTGGCGCGGGCCCGCGGGCTCGGCGCGCCGGCCGGGGCCCACCGCGACATTCGCTCGGGCCGATGGTCCTCCACGATCCGTGCCCGAAGTACGCTGGTCGGCCCGAGGCGCGCGGCAATCCGCTCCAGCGCCAGGCCGAGGCTCTTCGCAGAAACTCTGGTATCGGGCAACAAGGCGAGGCTCTCGATGGGCTGCGGGACGACGTCAGCCTCGCCCACGGCAAGCTGCAGGTCGCCCACGGGAGCGGCCAGCGTCACCCGGGCCAGATGCTCGCCAAGCAGTCGCAACAGATGCTCGACCGAGCGTGTGGGCAGCGCGGTTCTGACGGTGAGCGCGCCGCCGGCACCGGCATCTTTGCTGCGCATGGCGTCGTGGGCCCAGCCCAACGTGATCGCCGTGGTCCCGCATTGCCGCGCCGCGAGCCAGGCCGAGAGTTGGATGAGCAGCCGCCGTGCGCCGAAGAGCATGGCGGGGGCCTGCTCAACCCGTTGGGGAAGCTCCAGCCGTGCGTCGAACCGCTCCGGAATCGTCAACCAGGTGTGTACTGCCGGCTGCAGTCCGTAGGCAGTGTCCAGAGCCTCCAGAAGCGGGGCGCCGAACCGCCGCGCCACGCCGCCGCGGGGCAGGGCCCGCAGGGCCCCAAGGGAGCGGCAGCCCAGGCTTTCGAGTGTTGTCGCGTGCGGCAGCGTAGCGCCCAGCGTGTCCAGCTGCAGCGGATCCAGGATCTCTGCCAGCGGACGACCGAATCCGTTGCGCAGGCCAGCCCGCGCAAGCGCCAGCGCGCCAAGGCTGGTCGGTGCCCAGGCCGCGTTCTCAACGCCGAGCGCACGCGCTTCGTCCCGGAGGCGCCGCACCAGCTGGCGCTTGCCACCGAAAAGGCGCGCGCTGCTCTCGATTTCGAAGACCACCGCCGGCCTGGAAGAAGCCGGTTCCGCGATGGCGACCCTTGGCGTGAACTGCAGGCACCACAGCCCGAGGCCTGCGAGAGTGCTAGACGCCGGCGCGGAGGGGAGCAGTGCGATCCACAGCATGGGAGGGTGTCCGGCCACTGGCACGCGGCTGGGCGGTTCTGCGCGAGGCGATGAGTGCCGCCGGACGGCGACTGCGCGCAGTCAAGATGGGCTCGATGGCAGGAGGGACGGTCGGTATCGTGAGGCGAACACCGCTGACGCTACCGCGGCACTTGAGCAGCTGCAGGTGGATCTCCCAGTCGAGCGCAGGCTCCAGCAATACCCGTAGCGGAGCCGCCGAGGGCTCGCGAGCCACCTCGGCCGGCCTCACGAGGAACACGGGCCCGGCGCAGTCTTGAGCACACACCTGCAGGCGACGAATCTGATCCCCCCGGGCGCGAGGCAGCCAGGCCACTATTGCACCTGAGCTGCCGGCCCGTACCAACTGCTCCACGGTCCACAGCCTGTCGAGCGGCGTGTCCGCTTCGATCCAGGTGAGCCGGCATGCATCGATGCCCGCCTGCTGAATGCCCGCAGGATGGGGTGGCATCGGAGGCCCCACCAGCACCAGGTCCTCGCCCGTCGCCGCGACCGCAGCCAGGGCAGGGCTGAGAAGGCGGAGTTCTGCCACCCCTGGCTGTGGTTGCAGCACATCGATGACCGAGCGCAGCGGCCATCCACCACCCGGCAGGGCCGCGTCCAAGACCGTGTGCCCTGTAGGAAGGGTTGCACCATGAGCATCCGGCATTTCCGTGGCTCGCCATACGCCGCGGGGGAGGGAGTCGAGTGTCAAGGTAGGCCTCTGCATGCGGTAAATACTGATGATTTATACAGTATCACGGAATTTCCGCTCTTGTGTCGGCCAGATGTGGAATCCCCCGGAACCAGGCCCTGCGATAGGGTAGTATTTTATAAAATATAAATACAACATACAACAACAAACAACACGGATTTATCTGATGGCGGTAGCGCACCGCATGCGTTCGCGCGGTTACCGTGGGGAAGAAGCAAGAGGGAAGATGGGAGAGAAGGCCAGCACCACTGAGCGGCCATTTACGAAGCATGCTCGGGAAAATTCCCGGCCGTCGTAGACGTAGAGAAGGCGCAGCGTATCCGCTGCCAGCAGCGTTGACTGCAACTACAAAGCGATTCAAGTGGTTGAAGAGCGGGGCGTTTGCCGGTGGTCGGCTCGACCTGTCTCGTGAGGCGATATGGAACCTCGGCGGAAGATCATGGGTGGCTGGGACGTTAGGCGTTGCACCCGCGACCTGCGGTGAGAGAGGGACATCTCGCGCTCGGAAGCGCGTGTAGACGTGGCTCGGAAGCGGACTGTTTATGCGACAACTGTGAGTTGCTGGCCTGCCTTGGCGGTGAAGCCAGCAAGGAGCAGTCGCCTCGCGTCCACCACAGCGTCGCGACCGTGATCGGTCAGTGCCCCCTCATCATTGATCAGGCGGATTTGCGCCAAGCGAAGTAATGCAGCGCATCCGGTGCGCATGCTGTGTTGCTGGTCTGAGTCGAACTCCGCATACACGTGGTCGGTGGGGAGCCCTCTGCCTGATCCTGTGAATCGAGTCTCCATGGCAGAGAGAACCTTTCGACCCAGTGGGTCCAGCCGCTCGGAAAGCTGATTGAGCATCCAACAGCACTCCTGCATCCGAAGATGCAGGTCGCGCAGCGCGGAAGCCATGAAATCCCACTGTTGGATCGTGTCGCGGTAGCTTCCCTTGAGCGCTGCGCAGTTCGCTTTTGGCTGCTCGTCTTGGCGTCGGCCCAAGTCGCTCATCCAGCGTAGCAGCGGCGCGTCGATCACCCCACCCAATACTTGCCAGGAGCCCCGGAGATACAGGGGAACTTCGCCGCAGGAGATCCAGCGCAGCGTCGGATTGTCCGCGGCTTCTGCAAAGCTGGCGTGATCGAATCCCAGTGCCCAGGCGATCTGTGATGTCGTTGCCAACCCATGCCACCCGTGTTTCAGCATGCCGCTCGACCACTTGGCGGCGTTGCGGTCTTGGGGCAATAGAAGACCGTGAAGGGGCCCCCCAGGTAGCAGGTCTGCAACCCGCGCAAGCTGCACGACTGTGTGCCCCAGGGCGTGTAACCGTGTGGTCGCCAACGCATGCGCACTGGCCTCCAGGTCACGTCTCACTGCCAAGAGGGCCCGTGCCACGCGCAACACATGCTGGCGGACGTTCTCGTCCTTGAAACTGCTCCATACCTTGAGAGGTGAGATGGCGTGTGCCAGGGCAACGTGGGTGTTGATTCGGGTTGGCGTCATGGTCGAGGATCTTCGCGATGAAGGGACGAGCCGATCCCTGCCTCAGCGGGCATGCGATTGGTACGAGTTGACTGTGGTCCAGGCGGGCGCAGCCGCCAAGGGCGGGCTGAGCACGGTCAGCCGAGAAGACGCCCCGTCCTCAATGCAGATGGACGAGGGCGCTGAGAGCGCGGCCGCTACTGAGGGGCGATGCCGGCGTCCCTAGCGATCGCCGACCATTTGGCAATGTCGTCCCGGATGTTGCGGGCGAAGACCTCGGGGGAAGAGGGCACGATCGCGATGCCCGCGCCGTCAAAGCGCTGCCGGACGGCTGGATCGTTGAGGGCTTCACGCAACGCGGCGTTGAGCTGTTCGGTGATGGAGGCGGGCAGGTGTGCCGGACCGGCAAGGCCGAAGCGAACCGAGATGTCGTAGCCTTCCAGGCCTTGCTCGTGCAACGTGGGAACGTCGGGAGCGAGGGGGGAGCGCTTCGCGGAGGTCACCCCGAGCGCCGTGACGCGGCCGGCACGAGCTGCCTGAAGCCCGTTGTTCAGATCGGCGACGATGAAGTCGATGGTGCCACCCATCAGATCCGTCATCGCCTGCGGGACGCCCTTGTAGCCGACTCCGGTCGCGGTGAAATTGGCCATCGACGTGAAGCGCACCGTCGCCAACTGGGCGCTGCCTGAGCCGTAGCCATAGGACAGCTTGTCCGGATGGGACTTCCCGTAGCTGATGAGGTCCTTCATCGTCTGCGCGGGCAGCTTCGTGCTGGCTACCAGGAGGTAGGGCAGTTCGGCCATCTGGCCGATCGGCGTGAAGTCCTTGCGCGGATCGTAGGGCGGCGACTTCATGGTGATTACGTTGGTTGCGGCATTGGTGATGCCGACGATCAGCAGCGTGTACCCGTCGGGCGCGGCTCGGACCGCGGCCATCGTGCCAACCAGGTTCTGTTGGTTGTCCACGACGACTGGCTGCTTGAGGCGCTGCGACATGGCTTCCGCGACTGAACGCGCAGCGACGTCGGTGATGCTCCCGGCAGCCATGGGCACGATCAGCTTGATCGGCCTCTCGGGAAACGCCGAAGCCAGCAATGGAAGGGCTGCGACGAGTGCAGCGACGATCTTTCGTTTCATGGTTCTCTCCTCGATGATCTGGTTTTCTTGTGTAGGGTGCCGCGAGCATTCGCTTTGGGCAGGGCGATGTCAAAAATCGCCGAAAACGACGCCGGCATGGCGCTCGACGACCCGGATGGCAGTGATGTTGTCGGCCTCGCCGAGGCCTGCGACCATGGCGTCGTCCAGTAGCCGCAAAGCGGCCTTGCTGACTTGCATAGGGACACCAAGTTCGTCTGCGGCCATGAGCGCTAAATGCACGTCTTTGCGCAGTAGCGAGGTTTTGAAGCGAAGAGGGAAGCTGCGGTCCAGTGCGTTGGGCAGGCGCTCCATCGTCGCGAAACAGCGCCCACTGGAGCGGTTGATGACGTTCAGCAGGGTATGCGCCTCGATCCCCGCTTTCGTTCCGCACACTAGCGCCTCGCAGCTGGCGAGCATGCATGCCGCGTACAACGTGTTGTTGATGAGCTTGAGGGTTTGGCCTAGCCGTATGTTCGGTCCGAGGTAGAACGTATGCCGCGCAATGGCGTCGAACATCGGCATGGCGCGCTCCCAGCCGGGTAAGGGACCTGCCGCCATCACCGTCAACTGTCCCTCCGCGGCTGCGACGGTGCCACCGCTTACGGGCGCAGAAAAGAATGGCACTCCGGCCTCTTTCAGCAGCGTATCCACGTGGACCGTGGCGTCCGCGCCCGTCGTGGACAAATCTACGATGAGACGCACTGGATGGACACAGACCAAGGAGGCGATAGTCCGTGCAACATCGACGACGACTTCTGGCGTAGGAAGGCTCAGCGCAATCGCGTCCTGGTTGGCGATCAGCTTGCCGAGATCGGCCGCTGGTAGCGCGCCCATGCTCGCTGCATGGCTCCTGGCCTTCTTGCAGGTGTCGTACACCGAGACGCAATGCCCGGCGGCTGCCCATCGCGCCGCAAAATGCCTGCCGATGTTCCCGGCGCCCACCAACCCTATCCGCATAGCTTCCTCCCGAATGACTTCTGGATGAAATGCTATGCCGCAGCGCGGAATCTACCGATTGCAAAATCGTTTTGGGGGTATGACTGTCGAGTTAATACATTCGGACGTTCGCTGGGCAAGGACTGTCTCGTTTATGTTGCCGATAAACACGGCTTTTGCTCGCGTCCCTGGCGACCTCGCCTTTGGCGGTCCACGAATGCCTGCTCTGTGAGTGCGTCCATGAACGATTCGGTGCATGGGCGCATTGCTCTGTGCGCAGAGCAAATGACAGCCGGCGCGATCAGCACGTCGTCCTTGAGCGCGACGGTCGTGAGGCCCTGCATGCCATCCAGCCCATCCACGGTAAATTCGTCCACGATGGCGAGCCCGGCACCGGCACGGACCAATGCGCAGGCGAGATCCATGTTGTGGACGTTGACGCGTGCGTCCAGGGAAACACCGGCCCGCTCCAGGGCTGCGGACAGCAATTGCCCGAATGGGATGCTGGGGTGGGGCGTAATGACCACATGTTTTGCCAAGTCGGTGAAGCACACGCTATCGGCTTCCGCCAAGGGGTGGTCGGTCTGCATCACACAGACCATGCGTCCCTCCGTAAGGGGCTGGACCTGGAGTTGCAGATGGTCCATTGCCACGGCGGCAACCGCGATATCCGCTTCTTCGCTGAGTAGTGCCTTGGGCATGTCGGCGAGCAGACTGGTGCGCAGTTGCACCTGTACCTTGGGGTGCCGCTCCATGAAGCGAACGACCGCTCTGGACACCAGGCCCCGACTCAGGCAATAGCTGGAAATCACGGTGAGGTGACCGACCGAAGCGGTGCGCAGGCTGGTCGCGAAATCGTTGATGCGGATCGCGTGTTGGAAGAACGGGTTGACCTGCTCGATCAACGCTTCCGCTTCCGGGGTGGGCACCAGTCTGCCCTTGGTGCGTTGGAAGAGGGTGAGGCCCAGAGACTGCTCGGTATGTGCGAGCGAGCGGCTGACGGCGGGCTGTGACTGGCACAGCATGGCGGCGGCGCCTTTGACCGTGCCGGTCAACATCACCGCGCGGAAGACTTCCATCTGTTTAAGTCGGAACTGCATGGCTGTGATTCGCGTGTAGGTGTAAGCGCGCTCATGATGGCGCGACCAGTGGCCCGCGGAAGTTTCTCCTCCTTAATTTCAAAAATAATCATGAATGATTCGCATAGATTTTTTTGATGCGAGATGGCGTCCGATTTGGCGCAAAAAGAGAAACATTTACAAACAAATTTGTTGCCGAGTGCGTCATAAAGAATCAGGTTGGTGCGCCTATGATCGCGGCCGTTTCGACTCCACCGTGAAGCGCCAACATAGCGCTTACTTACTGCAAAATGACACGCCGCGTCACCATCCAGACGCCCCTGGGAGAGCAACTGCATTTCCGGCAGCTGCGGGGCAGCGAGGAGCTGAGCCAGCTTTTCTCCTTCGACATCGACCTGCTCTCGGAAGGGCGCGACATCGATCCCAAGGCGCTGCTGGGCAAGACGGCGACGGTGGAGATCGAGACCGAAGGCGGCGGCAAGCGGTACCTGGACGGCCTGGTCACGCGCTTCGGCATGCAGGGCCAGGACCATCGGCTGTACTCGTACCACCTGCGCCTGCAGCCCTGGCTCTGGGTGGCCACGCGGCGGCAGGATTTCCGTATCTTCCAGTTCAAGACCGTCCCGCAGATCGTGGAAGAGGTTTTGAGCCGCTACGGTTATCCGATGCAGTTGAAGCTCACGCGCGCGTACCGCGCCTGGGATTACTGCGTGCAGTACGGGGAGAGCGACTTCGACTTCGTCTCGCGCCTGCTGGAGCATGAAGGGGCTTATTACTACTTCCAGCACGCGAGCGGCCAGCACACGCTGGTGATCGCCGACGACATCGTGGCCGGGCACGAGCCCCTGCCGGGCGCGGCCGTGATCCCGTTCTACCCGCCCGAGAAGTCGGCCACGGCCGACCGCGAGAACATCCACGCCTGGACCCTGGGCGAGGAGATCAAGCCCGGGCGGTACTACAACGACGACTACGACTTCAAGAAGCCCCGGTCGGACCTCTCCAACATGCGCCAGCAGCCCCCGGGCCATGCGCACGATGCGTACGAGATCTACGAATGGCCGGGAGGCTACGTGCAGCACGGCGACGGCGAGCAATACGCCCGGGTACGCCTGCAGGAAGGCCTGACCGGCCACAGCACCGTCAGGGGTGAATCCCGCCACCGGAGCCTGGCGACGGGCTACACCTTCACCCTGGAGAACTACCCGCGCGGCGACCAGAACCGGCAATACCTCATCACGGGCGTCACCTACCACCTGCACGAGAACCCACGCAGTTCCTCGTTCAACAGCGCCAAGCCGGGCGAGGCGCTCAAGCACAACGAGGAGCAGGGCTCCTTCCAGAAATTCAGCCTCACGGCCCAGCCCACAAGCCTGCCCTATACCCCCGCAAGAAAAACCCCGAAGCCACGCACCACGGGCCCACAGACGGCAGTGGTCGTAGGCCCGGCAGGCGAGGAAATCTGGACCGACCAGTACGGCCGCGTGAAAGTGCAGTTCCACTGGGACCGCATCGGCGCGATGGACGAGAACTCCAGTTGCTGGATGCGGGTGGCCACGAGCTGGGCGGGTTCAGGGTTCGGTGCGATCTCGATCCCGCGCATTGGGCACGAAGTGGTGGTCGATTTTCTGAACGGAGACCCCGACTATCCCCTGGTCGTGGGCTGCGTCTATAACGCCGCCAACATGCCGCCCTGGGCGCTACCGGGCAATGCCACGCAGTCGGGTATCAAGACCAAGTCCAGCAAGGGCGGGGCGTTCGGCGATGGCATGAAGAACGGCGCGGGCGACGCCAACGCGATCCGCTTCGAGGACAGGAAGGGCGCGGAGCAGCTGTGGCTGCATGCGCAGAAGGACCAGCTCACCGAAGTCGAGAACGATGAGGATAAGTGGGTGGGCCAGGACCGGCGCAAGACGATCGACCGGGACGAAACGACCATCGTTCATCGCGACCGGACAGAAACCGTGGACCGCGACGAGAAGATCACGGTGCACAATAACCGCACGGAGCGGGTGGACCATGACGAGACGATCAGCATCGGCGACAACCGCCGGGAAGACGTCGGCATCGACGAGACGGTTTCCATCGGCAAGAACCGCACAAAAACCATCGGCCGCAACGAGAAGGACAAGATCGGCAACAACTGGTCCATCAAGGTCGGCAAGATGAAGACGGAGACCATCGGCATCGCCTACATGCAGAACGTGGGCGTGGGTCGGATGGAGAACGTCGGCGTGGCCTACAACCTCAACGTGGGCGCCGTCATGGCCACCGTGGTCGGGAGCACGCAGACCACCATGGTCGGCAGCGACCGCAGCGTGAAGGTCGGCTCCAACCAGAGCACGGACGTGGGTACCAAGTACACGCTCACCGTGGGCGGCGGTGGTGGAGGCGGTGGTGGCGGAGCGGCTGCCGCGGGCGGCGCCAAGAACATCGTCGCGTCTTCTCCGCAAAGCGGCGGAGGCGGAGGCGGCGGATCGAGCATCACCATGGATGCCGAATCCATCACCCTCAAGGTGGGCGGCAGCACGCTGATCCTGCAGGCCGACGGCACCATCACCGCCAACGGCGAGAGCATCAAGCTCATCGGCGCCAGCGACGTCACCACCAATTCCGGAGGCATCCATGAAAACTGACCTCCGCGTACTGCGCACATCCGGCGAGGATGCCGGAACCGCATCGGCCCATCAGGATGCCGGCGCGGCCTTCGGGCTCTTCCCCGCCCAGGTACTACGGGTTGGGCACGACGAGACGGTCATTCTGTGCAACGGCCGCGAATGGCGCGCCGCACTGGCGTCTCAAGTGCCGGGCGTGATCACGGGGCAATCCGTGCTGGCCGCGCTCCCGGCAGAAGGCCAGGAAGGCACCAGCGGCAACGGTGCAGCACTACCGGCCTTGGTCGTGGCCGCCTGGCCAGCCCCGGGAGCGCCGGCCTGCCCGCCATGGCAGTTCGACCGCGACACCGGCAACCTCGCGCTGGAGGTGGCGCAGATCGACCTGGCGGCCGTGGGCCGCGTGGTGCTGCGCTGCGGCGACACCCGGATGCAGTTCGAGAAGGACGGCTCCGTGGAGACGCGGGCCCACCAGATCACGTCGGCCGCGGTCGAGACGCACCGCATCGAAGGCGGTTCCATCGAGCTCAACTGACCGGCATGCCGCCCGCCGGCAGGCCGGGCGGCATGCCTTCTTCCGCCATAGGCCCGAGGCCGTGCCGGCCAGAGCGCGCCATTGCACTTTCAGACGATGTCCTCTGTTCCATCGATCGCCCCGCCCCCGCTGCCCGGCATGCTGTCCCGGCAGATGGGCATCGCCATCCGCGCCTACGGTCGCCGCGCGGGTCTGCTGCGCGGCGGCCACACGGTCCGCGCCCTCAAGGCCGTGGACCAGCGGCTGGACGCCCTGCTGGCCGTCAGCCGCTACTACGGGCGCGCCTGCCTGGACGCCGCTGCAGAGGCCGCCGCAGAAGCACCGGCAGAGGACCGGACCGGCGCTGCCTTCGTGCGAACCATGCTGTCCGAACACCACGAGCCGGACGCGGGCGAGCGCCTCGCACTCATCGAAGCACTGCTGGCCGAGCACCCCGAAGCCGTGGGCGATGCCTTGTGGTTCTACGGCAGGCCCGACACCTGCGCGCGGCTGCTCGCTGCCGTCAACCCCGCACTGCGGGACTGCGGCGTGCAACTGGCCGGCCGGCTGGCGCTGCCGGTGCATGCCGATGCCGTCTATGCCGCAGCCCGCAACGGCGCTGACCAGGATGCCTGCCTGCTGGCATGCGCCGGCATGGACGCACTGCCGCCCCGCGCAGAGGAACGCTGGGCCGAAGTGCTGCAAGGCCGGGACCTGTCGCGCCAGATCATGGCGCTGCGGGCGCTGGCCATCACCGGCGGGCAACGGCTGGCACCGGAGGTACGGAACTACATCACCCGCATCACTGCGCACGACGGCCCGACCGAGCAGTCCCATCCGGTCGGCTGGGCGCTGGCCGCCGATGCGGCCATGGCCCTCTGGGCGGCCCGCGAGCCCGACGCCGCGCTCGACGCGGTGGTGGGCGGTCTGCGCGTGCCCAACGACACCGCGCTGCGCGTGGTGGCGCTCACCGGCAAGGCGCGCGGCCTGCTGCCCGTGCTCGACTTCATCGAACGGCAGGACCGGCCGGTGAGCCCGGCAGAACGCGACGTGCTGCAACTGGTTTTCGGGCAGGTGCCGCCGGAGCTGGCCAACACGCAAGGGGCCAGCCCGGAGGCCCGGCAGGGCGCGCTGCGCGCGCTCGCCTGCGGCGTGTTCGCCGCCAACGGCTGCACCGGCCTCGCGCCCGAAGATGTCACCTCCTGGGCCGATCCCGCCATGAAGGAGCGGCTCTGGGCGCTGGAGCCGGTGCGCCTGCGCGGTGCCCGCCCGTGGTCGCCGCGAGCCTGCCTGGAACAGGCTTTCGACGTCGGCCATACCCTGCGGCGCTGGCTGTACACCGAGCATGCGCGCTACGGCGCCCGGTGCTTTCCCCTGCAGCCGGAAGACCTGGCCACGCGCCAGATGGCCGCCGTCGAGGCCGTGCAGCTGATCGCCTCGCTCGAAGATGGCAGCGACAACCCATGAGCTGCGAGATCCTCAACCACACGCCGTTCCGGGCCCAGACGTTCGTGCATCGGGATGCACACACCGGCCCCGCCCTGGTGGTCGCCGTGAAAGGCAGCTGGCTGCTGTCCCACGCGGAAGGCACACCTGCGCGCCTCGCCCCTGCGGAGCGGCAGGCCCCCATCTTCCGCAGCGGCCTGCAGCAAACGCTGGGCAGCCTGCCGCTCGAAGACGCACAGGCCGCCGCCATCCAGGACCGGGCGAATGAATGCTGGAGCCGCATCGAATCCGAGCACGTGCCCCCGAAGCCCTGCTTCGACCTGCTGCTCCATGCCTGGGCCGTGGCGCCCGGGGGCCAGCCCGTGCGCTCCTTGGAGGCCGCCGTCGATGTCCTGGCCGGCCCCGCGGTACGCCGACTGCTGGCCCTGCGCGCCTTCGCGCCACGGACATGGACGGCCGACTTCGGCGGCCTGGGCCGGCTGCGCCCGGACTGCGCGCACACGGCATCGCACATCCCGCTGCTGCGCCCCTTCGCCTTCGGCGGCCAGTGCACCGACCCCGCCACGGGCCAGCACCATGCCATCGAAGCCAACCCGGAAGGCATGGGGTACTACCGCACGGCCGCCGATGCCCGGGGCCGGCCCCTGCCCTGGGTGGAGCCGGCCGACCGGCTGATGCGCGATTGGGACGACCGGCCCGCTCCAGCGGCGCTGGGTCCCGTCCCGCCCCACCACGTGCCGCGCCGCGACCTGCAGGGCACCTTCGATGAACACTGGCGCGCCACGCGCGCACCGGAATTGCCGGAGGATTTCGATCCCCGGCACTACAACGCCGCGCCCGAGGCGCTGCAACTGCGCGAGTTCCCGCGCCCCGGCCATCGCATGGCGCTGCACGGCATGGACGCGGCAGGTCCGCTCTTCTTCACCTGGCCTGAGATCACCCTCACCGCCCAGGCGGAAACCACCGGGGGCACGCTGCTGCCCCCGCAGGAGATGCGCTGGGACACGCTGATGGCGGACACCGGCGAGCGGCTCGCCAGCCTGCTCTGGCGCACGGCCATCGCATTGCCGGCCCGGGAAGACATCGGCCTTGTGCACATCGCCGCCCACGCCCGTTCGCCTTCGGCCGTGCCATTCCACGCCGCCCGACCTTCCGCGCAGCCCGCCTGACGCACGCAGTTCCCATGGCCTCACCTTCCCCCGCTTCGCCCCACCGCCTCTGGCGCATCGAACACTGCGGCGCCGTCACTTCGGCCGGCACGCGCGCATGGCAATCGGCCGCCTCCTGGGTGGGACTGCAGAAGCGGTTCCGCAAGTCGGCCTGGCCCGCCGTCGGCCCGCATCCCATCACCACGGCCGCCTGCCCGGAAATCACCGGCGACGCGACCGGCATTCCGCGCCTGGCGCGCCTGCTGGGCGCCGCGCTGGCTGATCTCGCTAGCAGCCTCCAGACCGCAGCGGGCACCGCAAACCCGGCAGGCAGTGTCCGACTGCCCATCCCCGGCCAGATGGTCCTGGCCCTGCCCGCATGGCTGGAAGATGCGGACTGCGCGCAGGTCTGGAGATCGGGCCTTGCAGAACTGGCGCGCTGGGCCGGAGCCGGGGCCGAAGCGCCCTGGACGACGCTGCCCTGCCGCTTCGTGCGCGGCGGCCATACAGCGGGCTTCGCGGCCCTGTCTGCACTGCAGGGCACCACCGCACCCGGCGGCGGCACCGCGCTGCTCATGGCCGTGGACAGCCTGCTCGATGCGCCACGGCTGGCCCGGGCCTACGCAAACGGCGCGCTGCTCACCGACCGCACGCCGGAAGGCTGTGTCGCGAGCGAAGCAGCGGCCTGCCTGTGGCTGGCTGGCGCGCCCGATACCCACGCCAGCAGCGAACGCCACCTCGTGCTGCACGCCCCCGCCCTGGCGGAAAGCGGCAGCCCGCACAGGAGGCCACCACAGCCTCCCGACACCGGCGCGCTCGAACAGGTGCTGCGCAACGCGCTGGCCCAGGCCGGCTGGCAGGGCGAGCACGTGGGCTATGGCATCTCGGATTTCGACGGTTCGGCATGGCGGGCGCTCGCCCAGGTGACCGCCCGCGTGCGGGCAGCCCCGGACCTGGAACCCACCGATTGGGAGCCCGCTGCCGTGATCGGCCAAGTGGGCGCAGCCACCGGGCCCGTGCATTGGGCCCTGGCCGCCGAGCGCGCATGGCATGACGAGCGCCCGCCGAATTCGGTGCTGTCCTGGGCACTCGACGAGGGCACTGGCGCCGCGGCTGTGGCGCTGGAGCGCACGGTGACGCTACCTGGAAGGCGGGATGCCCATCGGGAAGCGGCAAGCGGCGCAGAACTGGACACGGTGCGTACGTATTCGTCGCGCTTCCTCCAGCGCGCCGACTGACGGACAGAAGAACAAACGAACAAGTAACGAACAAGATCAGGGAGTCGACCGAGCATGGGCACGCATATCTTCAGCGGGGGCAACGGCGCGATCACCCAGGTCGCCAGCGGATGGACCTTCGATCCGGCCACCCCCGTCAAGCTCAAGACCAGCGGCACGCCCGGCGTGGCATGGCACGCCAACAACAGCCGCGCCATCGACGTCCCGCTGGGCACCATCCACGAGCACGGCACACAGATGGCCAACCGCTACGGCGCCATGGACCAGGGCCAGCACGATCCGGTCAGCGTCATCGTGGGCCTGTTCACCAACGTGCGCGACAAGGTCAACGAACACGTGACCTATGTGAAGACGGTGGTCTACGAATCGGGCGAAATGGTCGTGAACGGCGTGACCACGCTGACGAACTCCGTGCTGAGCAAGCTGGCCCCGGAAATCCAGCAAACGGTCCGCAACGGTGCCGACGTCCTGGGCGGCATGAAGGTCGAGCACTTCGAAGGTGCGGCCCAGGAGCAGATCGACGAGATCATGGAAATGCTGAAGGACCCGGCCACCTACGGCGGGCTGGCGCTCTCAATGGCGGCCACGGCGGCGCAGGGCGTGCCGGTGGTCGGGCAGGTCCTGGGCGGCGCGGTGGTGGCCGACCGCATCGCGACCCTGGGCGAGTCAGGCATCGCCGCGGCCCAGGAACTGCGGGACATCATGCAGACCTGGAGCTCTCCGATGACGGAGGCGCAACGGGAAGCGGCCCGCAAGCGTCTGGCGAAATGGATGCTCGGCGCCGGTCTTGCCCTTCTTCTGGCTCTGGCCGGCAAGAAGTTCAAGATGCGCACCAAAAGCAAGGGCAAGAACGATACCCACGAAACCACAGGACACAGCGATACGAAGCAACCACACGGCAAAGGCTCATGCGAGCTTTGCCCATCTAAGCATCCGGTACTCCTCTCCAGCGGGCAAAAGCTCATGGACGAGACGGACTTCACTCTACCTGGGCCTGGTCCATTGCTGTCCCTGCCTTGGCGCCGTCGCTATCGCTCGGGTCTGGTAGAGGATGGTCCATTCGGGCGCGGCTGGGGCCACGCGGTGTTGCAGCAACTGCGCTTATCGGCAGAAGGGATGGTGTTCCAGGACGAGGCAGGGCGTCACGTGCCTCTACCACTTGTGGCTGAGGGCGTGGATTACTTCGATCCATATGAACAGTTCACAGTGCGTCACACAAGTTCCGATCTGTGGATCGTGGAGCACAAGAGCGGCTTGCAGCAACACTTCTGCCGGCAGGCCCCCGAACAGTGGTGCCTTCCCCTCGCGCGCTTACAAGACCGCGATGGCAATGCTATCGTGCTGCACTGGGAACCAATGGAGCTTGGCGACGGGGTCCGCACAGCAGAGCCGTTGACGTGGAGCGGCCGGCAGGAGCGCGAACGCAGGACTCTGGAGAGCGGCGTAAAAGCGCAGAGCGCTTCCACCGACGCTTTCTCTGCAGCTTTTCGCCCATTGCGCCTCACCGGCCTCACCGACACGGCAGGCCGCCACCTACGACTGTCCTGGCAGCGCGCGCCGGCACCCGCACTGCACGATGCCCTGCAGGGCGAACGCATCGCACGCGTCGAACTTCTCGTGCCCGGCCATGCGCCCACCGAGCTCGCGCGCTACGACTACGATGCCCACGGCCAGCTCGTTTCCACGCAACATGGCGGCATCCTCTACCGCCAATACGCTTGGCGCTCGGGGGTGCTGGTGGGCTATCGGAAGTCCAGCGGGCACCGCTATTTCGCCCAGTACGACAACGAAGGTCCCCAGGGCCGCGTATTGCGCTCCTGGTGTGCCGACGCGCCCGTGCCCGGCCAGGACGACGACCGCTTCGCCTACTTCCCCACCGAGCGCATCACCCGCCACATCGACGGCCTGGGCCGCGTCACCGCCTACCACTGGGACGCGCGCTTCAACATCGTGGCCACCGTCACCGCCGAGGGCACGCCCGAGGCCGTGCGCGAGGAAACGCCGTTCGACGCTATGGGCACCCCGCGCGGGCGCATCGACGCGCTAGGCCGGCGCACCAGCCTGCGCACCGACGCGCGCGGCAACATCGTGCAGATCATTGACGCCCTGGGGCAAAGCACCCAACTGCAGTACGACCAGCGGGACCTTGTCACCGTGCTGCGCGATGCCATGGGTTTCGAGTGGCGCCTTGCCTATGACCACAACGGTCATCTTGTGCGAGCGACCGATCCGCTGGGCCAAGCCACCGCCTATGCGTACGACGCTCAAGGCCGCCCCGTGGAGATTACAGATGCGCGCGGCAGCATTCGAAGCCTTGCCTGGGACAAGACCGGCAATCTCATCGCCACCACCGATTGCTCTGGCCGCACCACACGCTTCACCTACGGTCCGATGGGGCAGATCCTGGAGCGCATCGATGCGCTCGGACAGCCAACGCGCTACGCCTACGACGGCGCGGGCCGCCTTGTGCAGGTGCAGGAGCCCGGAACGAATGACGCACACGCCGTGCATCAGTACGCCTGGAATGGCGAGGGCCAATTGGTGGCCTACTGCGACCCGATGGGCCAGACCACGCGCTACACCTACGACGGCGCGGGCCGCCCGCTCGCGCGTCAGGACGCTGCTGGTCGCACACTCGCCTACCACTACGACGCAGCGGGCCGCCTCGCTTCTCTCATCAACGAGAACCGTGCGCAGGCCACTTTCCGCTACGACCTGCGCGACCAGCTCACCGACGAGATAGGCTTCGACGGTCGCTGGCAGCGCTACGTGTACAACGCCGCTGGCGAGCTCACCCACGTGATCGAAGCGGGAGGCTGCGATGCCGGCCCCGGCAAGGTCACGCGTTTCGAGCGCGACGCGCTCGGCCGCCTGCTGGTCAGGCGGTCGCACGGGTATGAAGTCGTGGAAGAGACCACCTATCGCTACGACGCACTGGGCCGACTCATACAGGCAAGCAATGGTGCAGCACATCTGGCGTTCGCCTATGACCCCATCGGGCAATTACTATCGGAAACCCAAACGCTCATCGGCCAGGGCAGCCTCGGCAAATCGCGCATCGGCGATCTGCCTTCCCGCGACTTGGTTAGGACCGTAACTCATGCCTACGATCCGCTAGGCAACCGCATCCGCACCAGCTTGCCCGACGGGCGCACGCTGAGCTGGCTGTTCTACGGGTCCGGGCATCTGCACCAGATCAACATCGCACCGGGAGACAGCCAGATCGCCCGCGAAGTCATCACCGACATCGAACGCGACATGCTGCACCGTGAAGTCGAGCGTAGCCAGGGCGCCACCACCAGCCATTTCAGCTGGGACCCGGCCAGTCGCTTGGTGCGCCACCGCGCCAGCCTGCGGGGCAGCGGCAATGTGGCGCCAGCGGCACGCAACACGGTGCTTGAGCGGGCCTACGCCTACGACGCAACGAGCCAGCTCGTCGCACGTGCCGATACCTTGCGCGGCCGGCAGGACTTCCGCTACGACCCCACGGGGCGCATCCTCGCCGCACTTCCCGCTCTAGGCAGTGCGCTGGCCAGGGAGCTGTTCGCGTTCGATCCTGCTGGCAACCTGCTGGATGCCAGCGAAGCGCAGATGCAGCGCCAGCAGGCAGGCCAGGGCATGCCTCAGCAAGGCCTAGGCGTGGTGGGCGACAACCGCCTGCGCTTCTACCAGGACCTGCATTTCGAATACGACGTGCATGGCAACGTGACGAAGCGCACGCGCGGCAACCGCAAGGCGGGCCACCACGAAACCATCGAGCTGCGCTGGAACGCCGACCACCAACTGGTCGAATCCACCACCACCCAACACGGCGTGACGCAGGCGACCCGCTACGCCTACGATGCGCTCGGCCGCCGCGTGGCCAAAAGCGACCGGTTCGGCACAACGCACTACCTGTGGGACGGTGACCTGATGGTGCACAGCCAGCGGGGGAGGCGCGGATCGCTGTTCATCTACGAGCCGGACAGCTTCGTTCCGCTGGCCACCGTCCAGGGCACGGGAGAGGAGCAACACACATACTGGTACCACTGCGACCAGATCGGGGCGCCGCTGGAACTGACCGATGTCAATGGTCAAATTGCATGGGCCGTCGATTACAAAGTGTGGGGCGAGGCTACGCTGCGGGCTATACCGCGGTCCGACACTGGTACACATGGTGTGCCTGGACCTCGGCGCCAAGGGCATGGCCCTGAAGCGAAATCCCATGCTGCCGATAGCGAGGTAGTGTGCGCTCGAGAACCTCAACGTGTCGAGCAACCGTTCCGGTTTCAGGGCCAGCAGTTTGATGAGGAAACAGGATTACATTACAACCGATCCCGATACTACGACCCGGCAGTAGGAAGATTCATCAGCGAAGATCCCATAGGATTTTTGGGCGGAATAAATACCTTCATATACCCTCTCGATCCTTACTCTTGGATCGACCCTACAGGCCTTGCTGGCTTTAGAGCTTGTCCATGTGTTTGCAAGGATATCCTCGCCGGATTGAACGTTGGCCCCCACAGCAAGATAAAAAAGATTGGCGGATTATATGACTCTCACCATATATATCAAGACAAGGCGCTAGAGGGTCTGCCTGGTTATACGCGTGGCGCAGCCGTTGCAATCAGCTTGCAAGGGAGAAATGCGGATAGGACAACACGGGGTACGCCACACTATAATGCAAATCGAGTGCAAGACCAGGCAGGTGGAGGAACGCTAGCAGCCGAGCGACGTATCGGATACAAAAGCATGCGTCGCGCAGGGCTCACTGAGGAACAGGCAAAATGCGCTATGCTTGAAGCGGACAATCATTTGATTGGCCTTGGACTGAATCCGTCGACAGTGACAAACATACCTGGGAACAGATAATTATGAAACTTGATTTGGCAAAAGCAAAATCCGCACTACTTCTTCTTGGCACGTCCTTTTTCATGGGTGAAGAAAACACCTTGAAAGACCGATTTAATCTGAACCATGAATTAATTCAAGAAGGCCTAGAGCGGCTGAGCGAACTCACCAAAAACAACCGCGGAGACCTCTCACCGCCGGCCGCGGATTGTGAGATTTCCATAGAAGAAGATGATGATGACGAGGAAAACGAAGATGCGCCGATCAGAATTTACAAGCTGAATGAGGGTGGCTGGGGTTTTGAAATGGATATCTTCAAGTCTGGAGAAAAAACAGATATAACCATGCGAGGTGAATTCCCGATTGATTTCAACGAAAAAAATAACATTGAATTTCATATGTTCGAAGTCATGTAACGACTTGAACATCCCCGCCGCAGCAAGCGGCAAGTCTGTTTTGACTAATTGAGCTCAGGAAGTTCTGAGGGCATCCCACGCTCTCGACTTCCATCCGTTTACATGGTTGTTCCGAAACCTCCTAAAATATACGGACTGATCCCCAGGTACGAAAGCGGAAAGCTGCTGCGTTGGTCCGTATCCATCACACGTCGCGGTAAGCACTTCGGCAAAGAGTTCCGGGTCGCTACTTATGGTGATCCGGAAAAGGCCAAAGCCGCAGCCATCGCCTATCGCGACGAACTTCTGAAGAAGTTTCCGGCGATGAGCCGACGCGAGTTCGGAACGATCGTCCGCAGCAATAACACGTCTGGCGTTCCAGGCGTATCGCGCCGTGAGGAAAACGGCTATGCCAGATGGTCTGCACTTGTTTCTTTGCCCGACGGTACGACACGTAGACGAACCTTCGCTGTGGTGAAGTACGGAGAAAAGGTAGCCCGGCAAAAGGCCATCGAAGCACGGACCGAATTGCTCAAGTTGCTTGATGGCTGGTTTGTCCATCATCCTGATGCCGTTCCACTTGGTCAAATTCCCTCCGCTGTTGTTCCAATCGCTATGCCTAAGCGTGAAAGCAGCCTAGCGGAAGGTAAGCGTCAGCCATCGCCAGAGAAGCGGGTCTACCGTATGGAGATCAAGTGGAGCCTGCGCAGCGGCGTGCAGGTTTGCCGCGACTACTGGGTAGCGGAATGCGCGGTAGCGACCGGGGGCACCCGGCGCAAGCAGTTCTCCGTAGCCGAGTACGGTGAAGACAGAGCCCGGCATCTTGCCTTTGAACAGCGTCGCGAGTGGCTTGCGCATCCTCCAGAACTGTCGCGCAAACGAACACAGCGGAAGAACACACACAGTCTCTAATGCTCGAGAGGCATAGGAGTCTAAGCTCCAAGCGAGGTAAGCCGGACAATCCACTGGGCCCGTTGCCGGTTACGCATCCATCACGTTTGCGCAGGTACCATAAAGCAAAACTGGAGGAGGGAAGAATGGACCAGCACACGAATTCCCACGGTGTATGCATTACCGACCGAGGCGTTGCGAGATTGCTGGCCGTCGTGGAGGTCGAGAAGGAGCAGCGGATCCGCTGCCAGCAGCCGGGGTGCAACCACACCGTGTACAAGGCGATCCATGTCGTGGACGAGCAGGGCACTTTGCTGGTGCTCGGCTCCACCTGCTTTGGGAAGCGGTATGGGTCTCCCACGAAACTGGGCGATCCTGCGTATGGAACTGGCGGGGGGCGGGTGCTGACGAGCGAAGAGCGGCAGATGCTGCAGGACAACACTCGCGCGTTCATCGAGCGTTTCGCGAAGGAATACCTGGCTCACCGGGCGGCCGCACAGGCCAAGCTGCAATCGATGCGCGCCAGGCCAGTGCCGGCGTATGCCAACTTCGCCTCCTGGCCTCATCCACTGATTCGCCAGAAACCGTCACCGGAGCCGGCCATGGCGCCTGCAAGGCCAGGGCCCTGGCCATGGATGAAACCCAGGACGTCGATGGCTTATTTCAAGCTCAAGGATGGCTCAGCATGGGTGCGCGTCGAACGCCACGATGGACAGCAGATGCTGGCACCGCTGCCAGTGTTTGAAGGGTGGGACGAGGCACTGCCGGCGTTGTGCGGGACCGCGGACCTGGAGCACACCGCCTATGTGGTGCCGGACATCAGGCGCGCGATCGCGTACCTTCGGGAGCGCGCCGTCGTCACGCTCGTCACAGGTGTCTGGAAGGACATCGCAGGAAAGTCTGCCGAGACTTCTTGGTAGCAGCGCGCCACTGCTGCCACAACGATCCCCTATCGAGATCTGTAGCAACCACTACACATTCCATTTATGAACATGGCCCACCAAAGCCCTGCGCTGCGCGCCAAGATTGCCAAGACCCGAGCCGGAGCAAGTTCGGATTTGCCGCTCATCCGCAGTGCTGCCCACGTCGTGCTGGCGTGGGTCGCAGATGACGGAGATCTCCCATCGGCCCTGGCAGCTATGAAGGCCACGCATGGAACAAACTGGTCTCTCACTACAGCGCTCCAGGTCCTGTCTGGTCGACGTGGCCAGTTTGCTGCGGAGTGCGGGGTACCTGACGAGCGACCCAGGCTTTTTCTCGCCCACCTCGTGGCCAAATCGGTCTGCAGTGGAGCGGGCTTGGGTGCTGTCTCGCCGCCCAACCAGGAAGCGTTGGCTCAACTACAAAACCTCGTAGCAAGCCGCGTCCCGTGAGCGGAGGGCCTGGCTGGCGATGCGAGTGGCTGCGATTGGCCCTCGAGGCGACGCCGGTCCATACATACGGGGCCCAGGGATCGAGATGCGGCATCGGAGCAAATCTATTTCCGTTGTGGCACACTTTCGTCATGGGCCGCTTACTCAAATCCCCCTCCGAAGGTCGTGTGCGCAAGCACACGTCCGTGGTGCGTGCCAAGCTCCAGCCCAAGATTGGCGCGGCTTTGAAGCGCGCTCGGAAAGCGGGCGGCTCCGATCTCAGGTTTCCCGATCTTTCTGGTGCTGAAGCAGCTGCGCTCATGGAAGCTGCCGGCATCGTCGACGGGAAAGGGAAGCTCGCGAAGAAGTATCGCTGATGGGTCGGATCGTCCTGGCCTACCACGGCTGTGACATCACGACCCGTGACGGGTTTGTCCGTGGGCAAATCAAACCGAAAATCTCCAAGAACCAGTACGACTGGCTGGGCGATGGCCTGTACTTCTTCGAAAGCGATTGGGGCCGCGCGTTGAAGCTGGCCCAGACCTCCCACCTTCATCCTAGTCGGTTGCTAACTAAGAAGCCCATTGCGACGCCGGCCGTTGTGGGCGCAGTTTTGGACGTCGATCGTTGGTTCGATCTGACTACCCAGGCCGGAATCGGAGACTTCACGAAAGCCGCCAAAGCTATTGGCAAGGCGAGCGCGGAAAGAGGCACGACGTCGCCGGAGAACCAGCCCGCGTTCCCTGGAGACCAAGATCTCCTGCACCGTGGATTCGACCGAGCTGCATGCGAGATGGTGCATACATTTCGGGCAGCGGCCCACGACGAAGCGCTCATAGCCCAGGACACGCATGCCATCGTTGCTTCTGCGCCATATCAGGCGTCCCGAGGGGCCTTCGAACAGGGCGGGGTGGTTTCCGAGGGTAGTTCCATTTGCGCGGACACCCATATCCAGATTGCCGTGCGCGATCTGGCCTGCATCAAGGGGTGGTTCTTGGTGCCAGGTGACGAACTTCTCAGTGACAAGGACTTGGCAGAGGCCAAGACGCGTTTGGACGAAGCAAAAAGGCAGCGTACTGCGGCAAAGCCTCGACAACCCGCGAAATAGGTAATTGAGCCTTGATAGGACACCCGGCAACCCCTGCAGGCTGACTGCGGTCGTTTGGCCAGTTTACGCTATCGGCAAAAGCAGAAGTTCATCTTGGGTCTTCGCAACGTTTGATGAAGATTATCTGGTGTTAACCAATGTCAGCGTCCCCAGCGGTAGTGAAAATCTTCGGCGCTCATTAGCAACAATGAATTGGATTTCAATTCGAATGATATCCGACGGTCGCATAATATGAAGGCATGCCATAACAGGCAAACAATTGAACACGCACCACACAAAATCTGACGCCGTTTTTAATTATTTCTCCGACTTCTATTTCGTGTAGATTTTCTGACTTTGGGGTAGGCCTATTCCATAGTACCCCCACATGCTCGAAGTGATCGACTGCAGAATCTTGTGGAAGAAATTTTCTAGTTATAAATTTATCCACCAAAACAATGAAGGGTGTTTCTCTAAAATAATGCATTGAATATGCAAGGGCTATCTTGCAAATTAACTGAGCAAACCTTATCAGGTCAATATGCTGACTGGAAAATGATTTGATGCCAAAATTGGATAGCTTATCTTCTGAAACGTTCAAGTTGCAGACTGCCAGTCGCAGAATTTCATTATTAATTTTTGGTTTTGAGCTTACAGAGGCTGCAGGAAATAGCACTGGCAGGACAAGTACAGTTGGATGATCGGCAAGAGATGCGACGAAGTAATCATTGTTTTCAGCACCAGCATCTGCAAGCAAACTCTTCTTCATCGGAGCTGATCGTCCTTCAATTTTCTTTCCTTGGATGCCCATTTGTGTGCGGGGTCCAAGGAATAGCTCTTTAGCAAGGCTGCGTTCAAAATCGGAAGTTATTTCTTGACAATCAGAACAAGAAGAAGCAGGAAGCTCAAGACAGGCGCCTAAAAATTCAGGAATAATATGCTCACTTGTGAGCTGCAATTTAGCCCCTTGTTTATCGTGAGTTCTGCGGCAGTAGACACAAAAATTCATAGGAGATAATTTTTTATCCCCTTTATTCTTTTGGGCTGGAAAGGATATAGAGTGTATCGAATTAAAGACTCCCTCATCATAAATCCGAAATGCCCCCGTCGGAGTGTACGCAATTTTTCCAACTTTTGGAAAATTGGAAAAATCTCTGAAGTTATATTTTATATATCTATCCATGATGACCAAAAAATCTCCCGAATCTGAGCAACATCAGAAATTAAAGGCTCAGGCGACGTGCTTGAGTTCTTACGAAAGCAAAGAACAATAGGCTCGTAGTTCTTATAAAAATGGATATAACCCGCGATTCTAAGAGTGAGCAATCAAAAAAATTTTAGACAACCCTAAAATTAGAGATTCGAGCTAGTTGCAGGCAGTGCAACTACCAATGATAGAGTGACTGCTACTAGCCGAAAGCAGTCGCCTGCAAGCAGATCTTCAAGGTCGGCAACCGCTGCAAAACGGTCGTCTGGTTCTGGTCGGTCACAAATGGCTGCACTACGAGAACTGTTGACCATCGGTGCTCAAGCTACTGAGCAATGAATCCCAACTGGCATTCGCCGCACACGATCTTCAAGCCAGGCTTCCCCCACACGCTCACACGGCACTGGCTGCAGGTGTACTTCAACCTATTGGACTTGTTGGCGGACGTCGCACCATCCTGCTCCGCTGCCGTCCCTGCAGCGCTGCGCACGGGACGCACGACGCCCGCGAGTGCAGGTACCGTTTCCATCGGAGGCCTGGAGCCGACCAGGCCGGAAAGATGTGCGGCCGCGGCCGCTTGCTGGCCCAAGCGGACGTGATCCTCTGCAGGAAAGCGGTCGTACCAGCTCAGCTGAAAACTGGAGGTCAGCAACTCGCTGCAGGCCTCCAAGAAGCGCCCGCCGGACAGGGCGTAGTCGGCCATCATGTCGCCCGTGCGCTTCCCGCCAGGCTGGCCCGTCGAGGAGGGCATGAGGCCAACGGCCTCCATCTTGGACGCCCACTCCTCGTTGTGGTACCGCCCTCGGCCCGGCGTGCCAAAGTGGTGCTGCCACAGATGGCACATCTCATGGACCATTGTCTGCATGGTCTCGATGAGCGGCACGGCGGCAAAGTAGGTCGGGTTCATCGCGATCTCATCGGTCGTTCCGCCGTCGAGCGAAGCGAACCGTGCAGCCGAGAAGTACCCGCAGGTACGTTTCTCCCGCTGCAGGGTGATCAGGCAACCGGGCAGCTGGCCACCGAATAGCCGCGCGTTGAAGTGGTCATAGGCCTGCTGCAATTCCGCATAGGTAACCCGAGTCGGCGCGGCGCCGGCCGCGGCGAAGAGGGTCGGCTCGAGGATGGCGTTCATGCGGAGCAATAAGCGTTGGACGGCGGCCTAGCGAACCGTCGCGAGCGGCAGGAACAGGGTGCGAGGCGCGTCGACCAGCGCGATGAAGCCATGGTGCGCGTAGAACGCCGCAGCCTGGTCGTCCTTGGCATCCACCACCAGGACTGCGGCTGGGATCTCGGCGCCGGCGGCGCGGCGCAGCGCGTCGACCAACAACGCGCCGCCCAGGCCCTTACCCTTGAATTCGACGTCGACCGCGAGCCGGCCCATGCGAACCGCGGGAACTGAGGCATAGCGCGGCAACTTCCGCCTCACTTCGTCGGACAGCCTGTCCAGCGGTACGCCCGCGGCCGCGAGCGTGTAGTAGCCGACGATGCGCCGTGCATCGTCCACCGCGACGAAGCATGCGGCGACACGCCGGCGGATGTCCTGGGACACCTGCTCGCGCAAATAGCGATCGAGAGCCGGGACGCCGCTGGAGAACTGGCTCCGGTCGTGCGCTGAACCATCGAGCAACGCGACATGAAACGGGGCCCGGCTCATTCCGAGCGCAGCAGCTTGCCGTGGCGCGCCATGGCGCGCTTGAGCGCCGGAGCAGGCTTCGGCGGGACGAGCAGCGCGTCGGCGAAGCGCTGCTGATCCTCGAGGGACAGGCGGATGACTTCCGACTCCTCGATCGCGCGCTGTGCGGCGGCCTGGAGCGACGTGACCATAAAGTCGGTCAGGGACCGGCCCTGGAGTTCTGCAGCGCGCTTGATCAGTTCTTGCAGTGCAGGGGTGACCCGGGCTTCTAGCCGGGCGGATGCAGCGATGGCCATGGTGTGAACCTCCTGCGAAAATTGTACGGCAATTTGCCGGAATGTATGTTGCGTGAGCGGTCTCTGGACCGAGCCGAGCTTTACACCGGCCGGGGCACTCGCTACGATCTGTCAACCGGCATCTCGCAGACGTGATGTCCGGCTTGGACGACCAGGTGATGTGATCCACCTGGCACACGCGGTTCCAACCGCGTGGTGCGTTTCGGTCTGGGCTGTTTTGTCGGCAGCCGCCCGATCGCGCATGTGATCGGAGGATCTGTGGGAGGATCAACATGCTCGAATTTCTTTTTCGCCTGGTCGTAGAGACCGTCAAATTCGCTTTTCGGCTTCTCATGATTTTGGGCGGCGCGCTTGTGCCCGCGATGGGCAACGCAGCATCCGCCTTCGCTCGCAAAGAAGAAAATGGCGGGGATGGCATGGTCTTCACCTCTCACGATGCTGATCGAGCTTTCTTCAACGGTGAAATCGACGCATTCGAACGCCGAGCCTATCGAGACCGACTCGGCGATTAATCATCGACGGCCCCGCGGGAGGGACTTGGACGCGCTGCCAGCGGATACGGCCATTCCTCCTGATTGCGACAGCAACTCGCTGTCCATTCCAATCCGATATCCCATCCAGCCGAGAACGGCAGACCACATCAGCGGCAGACCCACGAACATCAGCATCAGCAGGATGTTCAGCAGCATCCGCTTGTAGATCTGCGGTTGTCCGGAACTGAAGCTCTGCGTGATCTCCTGCATCATCGCGGAGCCGCTGAACCCGGGGTACATCGCATCGATGAGGTGGGCGTCGATCCAGCGCGCGACGAACCAGAGCACCGACCAGAACTTCACCGTGAAGATCGCCAGGGTGCCGTAGAAGGCCACCTTGAGGTCATAGCCGCTCAGGAAGATGATCATCGGCAGGAACATGTAGAGGGCCATGAGCACCAGGGCCTGGACCATGGGCAGGGCATTCAGAAGCGGGACCATGGCGAGCGAGGCGTCCAGCGCTTTGTTGGCGACGCCCCAGGTGCTGATTGCCCCGGTTACGGTTCGCCACGTGTTGGTGCCCACACCGTACTCGTCGCCCATGATCCGCTCCGGGCTCACAAACACCGGATTGGCCTTCTCGAAGCCGAGCCGGGCCACGCTGTCCTTGGCCTCGTCCGCCGACTTGAACGAAAGCGTGTTCTGGACCTTCTGCGAGAGGCCTCGCCAGGCCGAGGTGTTGGTGATGAGCTTCTCGCGCAGGCCCATCGTGCCTGACTCCCACCACTCCTTGCAGGTCGGCCGCCCCCAGTCCGGATTCTGGTATCCCGCCTCGGGCGTGCCCTCCGGTGCCGGCGTCTGGATGTAGTCCGTGTCCCGGGCGAAATCGATCGGCCAGCCCGGCACCGGGTTGTACGAGCGGATGGTGCCGTAGAAGCCCTTCTCGGTCCGGAAGAACTGGCTCCCCACCCAGTCCACGTCGGTTGGCCCGTAGCTGCTGCCTTCGGCCAGGATGGCTTTTCCGGTCGCTGAGATCGTGGCCTTGTCCATGGCCAGGTACTGGCTGCGGGCGGGGATGAAGCATTCGGAATAGAACCGCTGCAGATCGTGCAGCAGGCCCGGGTCCTCGATCGTCGCCATCCGCGCCATGTCTTCGATGACGCGGATGTCGCGCGAGGAACTGCTCAAGCCGGCGCGAAACGCGCTGTTGATGCCCGACGAGATGCCCATGACCGCGTACCACCACGCCGGCACGTAGCTGAGGTTGCCCGCCTTGCTGAACGCACCCGAGACGGCGTCGGCCATTGCGACGTCGTAGCTCGAGCGCGTGCCGCTCTTGAGCGACACCGGTTGCGGCTCGCTGTTGTCGAGCGACCGCGTGGGGGTGTAGCTCAGGTTGACGTTGTGCAGCGAGGTGATCGGCGTGGTCGCGAAGCAGACGGTCATCACGAAGAGCGCGGTGTACAGGCGCGTCTGCACCGATTCCAGCAGCCCGAGCACGCCGTGGAAGCCTTGGCCTTGCTCCTTGGCCTCCCGCCAGGCGTTGAACACGATGAGGGCGAAGGGCAGGGCGGCCAGGCCCGTGCCGGTGATGATCTCGCCCATGATGTTGGCGAAGGCCCACCCGTACATGGTGGTGAAGAGCTCCAGGTAGCTGTCGAGCTGCATGGTGGATTCCGATCAGGATTGCGGGACGGCCAGGAACAGGGTCACGACCTGGAGCAGACGCGCCGGCCCGATGGGCACGGTGACCAGGTAGAGCGCCAGAAGAAGCGCCGCGTGCCAACGCAGGGCCATCACACGGCGGACCTCCCGCTTCGCAACGATCCCCCGGCGGCGGCCGATGAGCACGATAAATCGCCACTGGACCACTATCCAGACGCACACGGCTACCTGGACCAGCACGCCCACGTGCGCGGCGCCGCGTAGCGCGCGCTGCAGGCGGATGAACAACTCCGGTGGCATCGTGAGCACTGCCGTCAGCAGCAGCGCACCAACGCCGGCGAGCACCAGGCCGTAGAGGATCCAACCCAGCCACCGCCTGACGCGGCTGCGGGCCGGCGGCCGAGCGCCGGCAGCTGCATCACCGGACTTATCGGAGCCGGCGGCAGGCAGGTGCGGGCCCGCGCTCATTGCTTGGGAACCTCGACGCGGCCGTCGAAGACCGGCGCGGGATCGGCCCGCGAGCCGCCGGTGACCGCGTTGGACGAAGCGCCTGCCGCCAGCTGGTTCTGCATAATCGCCAGGGCTGTCTCGCCGGTCATCTCCTTGCGGATCCGGAACTCGTACATGAGGTCATTGATGTATTGGGTCAGGCGGTCGATCTTGGTCTGCACCTCGCTGTTGACCTGGCCGTTTGCGCTCGCCTGGGGCAAGCTCAGCCCGGAAATCAGCGCGTTGCGGGCCACCAGGGCCTTGTCCACCACCTTGTGCATGGCGATCTCCTGCGCCAGACGGTTCACGGCCACGGATCGCACATCCTTCGGCAGCTTGCGCATCGCATCCATCAGCTGCGGGCTCACGGCGATGCCCGGGGCGCTCACCTTGACCAGGTCGGCCTGTCCGACCGTGTTCGCCTCGGCGAGCGTCCGCATCGTCGGAAGCACGGATTCGAGCTCCTGCTCGAACTTCGGGCCCAGGCCGGTGGCCGTCACCGTCGAAGTCGCGGTCGGGCAGCTGGAGTCCTGCGTGCACAGGTAGATCTTCTGATCGCCCAGGACCTCGGTGCTCCACTTCGCGAGGTCGTCCGGCGTTTTGAACGCCTGGACCAGGCGGGTGGAGGCGAGGGAGGAACTGCCGTAGTTGGCTGTGGATATCGTGCTGGCCGTTTTGTTGATGGTCAGGTTGTAGCCGGCCACGGCCAGGTCACGCACCGGCTGGATGGGCGCAGTGCCGGCGCCGCCGGCCCGGGTGCCGAACACCCAGGGCAGGCCGGCGCGCTGCGCGACCTCGTTCTTGTTGATGTCGATCTTGGCTTGAACGACGTTGCCGCCAGTCGAAGCGGCGACCTTCCAGGCATCGCCCTTGGCCAGGGCGACATAGTCCTCGTACGGATCCTTGCCGGCCTTGATGAGCGCCTCCATGTCCTCACAGGACTTGAGCGAGGACGCCACCAGCAGATCGGCCTTCTGTGAGAAGTTCTGGAACAGCTGGTACAGCCCGGGTTGCGCCCGCTGCAGGAAGTAGAGCGGTAGCGCGGCGATGCCCGCCTGGATGGCTCCCGAAATGGTCGCGCCCAGATTGGAGATGCCATTCATAAGCGCGGACCACGACGCACCGATGTCGAAGCGGCCGCACGAGTAGTTGGCGCGCACGCCGGCGCTGAACTGGTTTGCCATCATGCCGCGGTTGGGCGCGGCGCCGCCGGGAGATCCGCCGCCCATGCGGTAGTAGAGGCTGGACGAGGAGACGGGCTGCGCGGCCGCGGGGGCCGCGGCGGCGAGCAGTGCGGCGGCAGTGCAGGCGGCGACGAGCACCGGGCGCAGGCGCGACAGGGCGAAGGGTGACATGTCGAGGTCCTTACGGTACAGAAAACAGGAACGCGCCGCGGCGCTGGCAGCACACGTAGTGCTTCCACAGGTTCCAGGAATAGCCATCGGCGGAATCGGTCTGGGCATCGCCCCAGGAGGTGAGGGACAGCGAGTCGTTGGTGCCGAACTGCTCGCAGCTGGTCCAGACGTTCGGATGGAGCATCTGCCACTGCGCCTTGTCTTCGTTGAAGTAGACGTAGTCCTTCGTGCCCTGCAGTTCCACCTTGGCGTAGATGTGCGGTTGGGCGGAGCGGTAGATGATCGACTTGACGCGCTCGGCCAGGACCGCCGAGGCCTTCACCGGGTGGGCCTGGATGATTTCGCCGGTGCGCGGGAACGTCGGCCCCCACGTCTGCGTGTAGCCGCTGCCGACTTCGCCCAGCCCGGGAACCCACGAGTCGGGATACAGCATCTCGACGGGAATGACCCCTCGCCAGAAGGGCGCATCGAGCTCCGATTGGAAGTGCAGCCCGAACAGCGTGGCACTGCCCGGGCACAGCAACATGGTGCCGCCGGTGGAGCCGGTGATCATGCTGCCGATCTGCATGAAGGTGTTGGAAGCGCCGTAGACCAGGTTCACGGTCTCTGCGATCTCCATCACCTGGCTCACGCCCTGCACACCTCGCATGATCGTCTGCAGGCTACCGAGCAGCTGGCCCGGGGCGTCGAGCATCTTGCGGGCATCGGACGCCACCGTGCTCGCGATCGAGGAGGGCACGTTGGCCCAGCTGGCGCCGATGCTGGGAAGCTGGCTGGGGAACTGGGCTAGCTCGAACGGGCCCGGGATGACCAGGGTAGTGGGCATCGTCACCTGCCCGCCGTTCGCGATGATGCTGGCCAGCATGCCGGCCGGATTCCCGATCGCATCGGCACCCTTGAAGTTCGCCATGGCGGACGTCGAATTGAGCCCGCCGGCGGACGAATCGAACAGCTGGCTGAACACGGTGGAGCTCGCCCCGTTCATGGTCGTGGCCACGATACGGCCGATGTCGCTCCACGGGTGCTGCAGTGGCTCGTTGTACGTGCTCACCACCACGTCGGGCACGTAGTGGCTGATCTTGATGGAGGTCTCGATCCAGCAGAAGGCGAGCTTGCAACGCAGGAAGAAGCACACGCCCTCCACACGGTAGGACAGGCATGAGGCGAGGCCGGCCGCGGTGCCGGCGATGACGCCTGGCGTGGTGATGGCCTGCGCCGGCATGGGCAACCCGAGCGTCAGCACCGAGCTCGCAGCCGCGAGTGCGATGCCCTTTCGCAGGGCGGTGGCGATTCGGGTGAACGTCATCGGGCGCCCCTCGCCTTGGATTGCTGGTACAGGCCGACCGCGTGCTGCACGTCGGCCACACCGTAGATCACAGCCTCACGGTTGATCACCACGGCTGGCAGGCGCGTGAGCCGGTAGTGCATCGCCAGAGACATGCCGTTGGCCGCCTGCGTGATCTGGTCCTTGTAGCGGGCGCGGATCTGCGCCTCCTGCTGTTGCATGTATGCCCGGGCCTGGGCCTCGTTCGCCGGCAACCGGGCACTGAACTGGCGGCCCAGCTGGGCGAGCGCGTCGACGCGATACACCTGGAGCACGTAGGGAGGTTGGGATGGCGTGGAGAGGTTGGTTGCGCTGTTGGCGAACACCTCCACCGTGGTGACCGATGGAGCACCCTGGGCCCACACGGCACCGGCGGAACACACGGCCGCGGCGATGAGGATCCTGCGCTTCATGCCCGTGCCTCCGCCAGCTTCTCGGCCACCATGTAGGCTGCCTCGAGCTCGGTGCAGCCATGGGCATCCATGAGGCGCCGACGGTGGGCCTTCTCGTGCCCTTCCGTCATCGCGAGAGCGATGGGAACAGCGGGCGGCACGTTTCTGAACAGCCACTGGCCGGTTGCACTGATGAGCACGCCCTCGGTGTACTTGGGCGGCTCCTTCACGGCCGACTCCATCATGCGCCGCTGCTCGGACGTGAGATTGCGGAAGCGCGCCACCTCCTCGATCTCCGACTTGTCCATCGTGAGCAGCATCCAGAATTCGCACATGGACAACACGCGCTCCATGCTGTCCGGGAAGTCCTTCAAGTTCTGGGTCGCGAGCCAGAACCAGATGTTCAGCTTGCGCCACATCTTGGTGGCCTTGGCCACCTTCGGGCCCAGCAGATCGTTGGTGGTGATGAGGTGGCCCTCGTCGGTCAGCATGATGAGCGGACGGCCCTGGTCCTGGAACTGCTCGCCGCGCGACTGGACCGAATCGATCAGGCTGGTGTAGGCGACGGCGAGCGCGTCGCCGTAGCCATCCTTCGTGAGCGTGCCCATCTCCACCAGGGTCACGTCGGCGTCTGGCCAGTCACCGCCGTAGCGGTTGAAGAGCTTCCCACGCAGTCCCTGGGTGAACGTCATCATCGACTGCCCCATTTCTTCTGCCCGCGCCTGGCGGTGCGTCGAGAGAGTAGGGTCGTTGTGCATCGCCATGAGGGCGATGGCGACGTCCTGGGTCAGCGGATGCTTGTGGCCTCCCTTCGATGCCTGCAGCGCCGCCTTGATGATGGCCCGTGTCACCAGGTAGCGGTCGGCACGGCTCATGCGCGCGACCTCGGCCGGCTCGCCTCCGGTGATCATCATGATGGCGGCGATCAGCATCTCGCCCAACAGATCTCGCTTCTCATCAACGCCGTCGTCGTCGCTATCCGTGTCTGCTGCCTGGGCCTCGATCACCGTATCGACGGTCTCCATGATCTTCGAGCTCTTGCCGCCGTCCGCCGCCTCGTCCACGGTCAGGCCCGCATTGCGCTTCGCCTGGTTCTCTGCCGCATGGAAGGAATCCATGATCTCCTTGTCCTGAAGCAGCCGGGCACCGTGCACGAACGGCGGCAAGGACTCCTCGCAGTCCATGGTCAGCCGCACCCGGTGCACCGACAGGCCCTTGGCGGCCATGTCCTTCACCAGCAGGTCGAAGGACATGCCGGCGTCGACGATCACCAGGCGCGGCCGGTGGACGGCCATGGAGAACATGGCCTGGTAGTTCAGCGTCGCCGACTTGCCCGCGCCCGTGGGCCCGAGCACCAACATGTGCGCGTTCTTCTTGCGGTCGAGCTTGTTGAGCGGGTCCATGAACAGCGGCTCGCCGCCGCGGTTCCAGTACCACATGCCGGGGTGCGGCGTGCCGCGGGAGCGGCCGTACACGGGCGCGATCGCAGCGATGTGGCTCGCGAACGTGAGACGAGAGCGCAGCATGTACCGCTGGTCGAAGTCCGGATCGAAGTTGAAGGGCAGCGCGCGCACGAAGCTGTCGAGCGGCACCAGATCATGGCGCGGATCCACGAAGCGCATTCCGGTGGGAACGAGCAGCGCATTCACCTCCGAGATCGCGGCGTCGAGATCGGTCCGGTCGCGGCCCGTGAGGTACAGCGTGACGAACATCGGGTAGAGCTTGTCGCCGTTCACCATGCGCTGGAGCACCCGCTCGCACTCAGCGTGCGCCTCCATGGCGATGGCGGTCTTCGCCCGCGACTTGTCGCGGATGCGTTCCACCTTCCGCTCCACCAGGTGCTGCGGCGTCACGGTGACGGTCATCGACAGCATGGATCCGGGTGGGAGGCGGTCGAAGCGCGCATAGCTCTCCTTGCCGCTGGTGAGCTCCGCCGAGAAGTGGCCAATGGCGGGCTGGCCACGCAGGTTCTGCAGCGTGAGGGCCTTCACGGGCACGCCGTCGAATTCGAAGAGGCCGGCATCGACGTCCGCACGCGGCTGGCTGAGCGACAGCGACTCGGCCAGGTCCCAGTCGAACATGCCTTCAGGCATCTCGCCCGGGTAGGGCGCCTTCTGGAGCAGCTCACCCGGCGTGGGCGCCCACGGAACATCGCGATTGAAGAAGGGCAGGAGCCATTCGTAGAAGTCTCGGCCGTTGCAGCGGCGCGCAGTGACGCCCGCCTCGGTGAACGTCGCAAACAACGTCGTAGCGGCGCCCTCCATCTGCTTGATCGGCTCGGCCGGCTCGTTCGCCAGGCCGGTGAACTTGCGGTAGATGCAGCAGCGCACGCGGCGCTGCTGGCCCCGCCAGACCTGGCCGGTGACGAGGGTGTCAGTGAACAGGCCCTGCGGGCGAGACACCTGGTCCAGGTGCTTGCGCATCTCGGCCAGGACGGACTGGGTGTACTCGGAGGAAATCACCTCCTGGGCCCGGCGCGGGTTGTCCTTGTGCTGGGACAAGATGTAGTCGTGCAGCTGCTGGTTCAGGATCTCGACGTTGCGGTCGTCGCTCAAGAAGAACTGCACGATCCAGGGCGAGCCTTCGGCCTCGGGGATCGCCTGCAGGGCCTCCTGCACCTTGCGGGCGCGCTCCTGCAGGTAGGTGAGCGGCTGCGCCTCGGTGGCCACCGGACTGAGCTCGAACATGGCGCCCAGGGTGGCGCCATCGCGCATGGCAAACACCTGCTCCGCCGGCGAATAGCAAACGTACGGCAGAAGCTCGGTGAACGACGGCGGCCTGGCCGCCATCCTGCGACGGTCCGCCAAGGTCATCGGCTTGCCAGTCGCGCTGGAGGCAGCGCGCGACGGCGCAGCGCGTTCCCCGCTTGCCGGCGCGGAGCGGCCAAGCAGTACGTCGAACCATTTCTTCATCGACGGCCTCCTTCCGCAGGCGAGCGGCCCTGGACGGCGGCGCGGCCGCGCAGCAAATCTTCCTGCACCTCGCCGGGCAGGGCGTACTCCGTCTGCTCGTACATCGGGAACACCGTGACGTACCCCGGCACCGGGTACTTGCCCTTCGCCAGGTGGGGGTACACGACCATCACCAGGTCGGGGTTCGCCAGGCGGGCAAAGCGCTGCTGCATGGGCTCGACGGCCGACCAATAGCGCTGGGTCCGGCCATCGTCAGCAGTGAGCGGGCGCGCGAGCGCGTCGTGCTCCAGCCGTTCCCGGGGCGTGGACAGGGACCGCTCCGGCGCGCCGCCGGCGGCCTTGCCGCGGTAGACGTCCAGGACGGTGGGACTGCCTTCGGTCACCTCCTTGAGCGGGCTCTCTCTCGGACCGCTGACGGAGCAACCGGCGAGCAGCGTAGCGGAAAGCGACAGGACAGCGAGGATGCGGCTATTCGAGGCCATAGCGGGCTCCGGAGAGGACGTTGGAGGATTGGGTGCGGTGGAGGATCTTTCGCGCGTTCGCGGGCTTGTCGATCGCAACCTCGGTGTCCAGGTGCACGACCAGCTGCTGGCCGGCCGGCGTGACCACGGCGTCGAACGAGCTCTTGAGGCGTTCGGTGAGCCAGCGCGTGAGTTCGTCGGCCGCGCCCGACCCCATGCGGCCGAGCGCAAAGCTGCCCGCATTGCCGGTGACGGCCGAGGACGTCGAGTCGCCGCGGTTGAGCGTCGTCGTTTGCGCCTGGGCCAGCGCCTCGGCGGCGACGCCGAGGCCCTTGGCACCCACGATGTCGGTCAGGTAGGCCGGGGCGTTCGTGACGAACTTGCCCTGGATGCAGGGATTGCCGTGCAAGTCGCTGATGAAGCCGAGATCGCTCGTACCGCCAGAGCCGATTCCCCCGTTGGTGGATGCCCCCGAGCGGCGAGCGGAGATCGTGCGGATCGTTCCGTCGTTGAAGACGAAGGTCATGCTGCGCACCTTGCCCTCGGTGCAGGACAGCGCCATGTCGCCGATCGCCACGCCGGTCACCACCATGCCCGCCAGATCTTCCGGGAGCTCCCAACCGTTGGCCGCCAGGTTCTCGCGCCCGACGATCGCCTTGAACTGCATCGGGTCGGTCACCCGGCCATTGACCGGCACGCGGCCGATGAGGCTCGTCATGGCGGTCACGCCGGTGAGCGTGGAATTCTCCGGAAGCGTGAAATACGGCTCTGCCTCCGGCTTCTCGGACGCCGCCTGGGCGGCGCGCGTCGCACTGCCCGTGCCAGTGGATCCACCTGCGCCAGCGGCCGCTGCGGCCGCAGCCGTCGCGCTGCCCGGGCTGCGGACGTAGCGCGTGGTGGTCATTCCCTGGTTGCTTTGTGTCTGCGCGACATACCCCATCGGCGGCACGACCTTGTAGCCCACTGCGCCCGCGGCGCCATCCGCGGACATGTCCTGCGCTACAGCGCCATCGACGGGTGCGGCCGGATGCCTGCCCAGGGAGTCGAGCGTGTCTGTGGCATTGCCCCAGGCATTCGCGATGACGTCGACGGGCGAATTGGCAGCGCCTCCCGCCTTCGCCTGGCGGGGCGGTGCTGGTTGGTCTGGAGCGCCCGTAGCCGCATTCGGTTCTGCGCTGACGGCCTGCGATGGAATTCCGCCCAGCTTGAGCTGCCGCCTCAGTTCCTCGTTCTCGCGGAGTACACGCTCCGCCCACTGCCGCAGTTCGCGATTCGACGCGACCACCGTGGCCAGGGTCTCTGCCGGCGTGTCCTCGTCGGCTCCTGCCGTCTTGGGCAGCGGAACAGCCTTCATCGGCTCCGAGGCGGGCGATGGATTGCGGTTCATCATGAAGATGGTGCCGACGATCGCAATGGCGACGATCGCCAGGACCGGGATGAATCGATTGCTCTTGACGGCCATGGGCTACCTCACAGACAGGATTCGAACGCGCGTTCGCACACCAGGTAGATGGCAGTGGTGTCGGTATCACTTCCAGCAGGCCCGATGCGACCGTGCTGAGCGGTCGCCGCCAGCCAGCGCCCCCGCAGGCTTTCCAGAGGGACTTCCACCGGGAAGCGGGAACGGTTGGTGATGCGTACAGCGGTGACGGTCAGCCCGCCGGCCCGCCACTGTCCGACGGGCACGGCCTGGACGGCTGCGCCGCGCACCAGGCCGGCCAACTCGTCGCTGGTCACGGCGACCTGGCTCACGCCCGCGATAGGGCTTGCGAGCCGGCGCGGCGCATACAGCTGGCGAGCGGCGTACCGGGTCAGCTGCACCATGTCCACCTCCGGTCCCGCGGCGGCCCGGGGCCCGGCTGCCACACCGTCCACGGCGGTCGGCTGCGCCACCGTGCCAGGCTCAACGACGGACACCTGCAATTCGCCGCCCGCCGCTCCGGCGCCGGACGGTTTGGTGGCCACCAGATCCAGCGGGATTTGCTGGCCGCTGTCCACGAGCTCGGCGACGATGCGAATGGGCGTGAACGGCACCAGGGCCGTCACGTACAGCGTTCCACCAATCGACTCGACACGGGCAACGGCCTCGATGTCGCTCGGGACATGCAACAGGGCGTCAGCCGGCAGCGTGACAAGGCGCTCCTGGCCCACGGTCAGGTTCACCCGCACCGGCTCTCGCGCGAAAACAGCGCGTTCCGCAGGAGCAGACGCGGTACCTGTGAGCGGCGCAGGCCCCACGCTTCGCAGGGTCGCTCGCGCGGCGGCGGCGCGAGCGATTGATGGCCCGCCGGCGCCGGCCAGGGGCGCCGGCAGACTCATGCCGGCGACGGTGTTCTGCGCGGGGCGCGCGGGCTTCGCTGCGGCGGCCGGCGCCTGCCCAAGGTCCACGGCTTCCACAGGCGCGTTGTTCTGCGTGGTGGGCCGTCCTGAGTTGATGAGATCGGGCGGAGGCGCCCCGACATTCAGTGGCTCGACCTGCTGCGCGTGCAACTGAGCCGAGGTGCACGCGACGATGAGCGCGAGCAGGGGGCGATAGGTTCGGTGATGAGGATGGAGCATGGTCAGTCTGCGGCCTCAATCAACGGCTGTGTCCCGCGGCAGGCTGGAGGGGGAGATCGTTCCGGGCAGCCGAGGCGCCTGCACGCTGATACGCACATCGGTCCCGGCCTTGAGATCCGCCGGGTTGAGGCGGGCAGGGCGGTTGGCGCCGAAGCAGTCCAGCGCGAGATGCCAGGGATTGCGTTCGCGGTCTACGTCGAAACGCACAACGCGCAGCGGGTAGCGGATGAAGACGTCTTTCACCGCCTGCCCGCCGAACGTCTCGGTGACCTGCATGTCCAGGAGCACGGTCCAGGCATCGGGCCCATCCGCAAGCACGCGGTTTTCGGAGTAGGGGAAGCCGGGAATCTCGGAGATCTGCCGGGTGCGCCGGCGCAATTCGCCCTTGCCTTGCCGCAGCTCCATGTCCGCCTGCAGCTGGGCCTGGCAGCGCGGCGTGAGGTAGTACTGCATGTTGAAGATCTGCTGCCCATAGTCCTGGGCACCATCTGTCTGCCAGCGGTTGACTTGCTGCCAGATGTAGTAGGCAAAACCGTAGACGTTGGGCGACGGCACCGGCGATCGACCATCGCTGACGCGGACCGTGTCACCCGCCCGCACGTCGGGGGCCAGGTGGACATCCACCGACTTCGGCTGGCGCCAGGCGAACCAGGTGCTGACGATGCCGAGCGCGATCACGCCCGCCATGGTCTTCGTGAGTCGGTCGTTGTGACGCCGCTCGGACGCAAGAGCGTCGAGAAATTGACCACTGCTCATGGCTGTTGGGGAGTTGGGGTGCTGGTGCTGCGTGCGCGATCGGCGCCCGAGCTTCTATTCGGGGACGCGGCATCGAGGTCGAGCCGCCGGCCGAGCTCGAAGTAGCCGTGGTGCCGGAGGTAGCGCTTGCGGCCCGGGCCATGGTCTTCGAGCCAGAGGCGCGCCGCCTGCACGTACCAGCCTTCGGGCTTGTTGCGCTTCACCGTTTGGAGGTACAGAGACGCCTGCCACAGAACAGCGAACGGCCCGATGACGGCACTCGCGAAGATGAAATGCCAGTAGCCTGTGACCAGGTACAGCAGGAAGCCGACCACGAGAAAGAACGCGAACGAGATCGCGGCCACATAGCCGCCCTCGGTGGCGGACATCCCGTTGATGATGGGCGGCTCGGTGTTCACGCGATCGGTCAATGGGGCCGCGGCGCTGCTGCCTGGCGGCCGTACGTCGTCTGCAGCCATGTCCGCTCAAGCCATCGTCTGCATCGCGTAGTTGGCGAGCATGATGATGAACACCAGCAAGACGATGCCCACGATCAGGAATTCCTTGAAATCCGCGAGGTGAGCGCGGCCATCGCTGTACTCCTTCCACTTCTTGAGCGAGCCCCCGATGACAGCGAAGAAGGCGATGGAGCCGAGCACCAGGCCGAGGATGGTGAACCCTGCCTTGAAGTACGACCCGATCAGTGCAAGCCAATCCCCGTCTGGGACCGACTGGCCACCGATACCGCCGCCGGAGGGCTTCGGAATATTGGGCAGAGCAGCCATTGCAACGGACTGGGCGCAGGTTGCGATCACCAGGCAGGCAATGCTGGCAACTTGGCGGATGGATTTCATGGGACCCCCTTCAAGAACAAAAACGGGCCTGACTCACAGCCAGGCAAGGAACGAAAAAATGACCAGCAGCAGGACGCAGATCGCGATGAGCGCCTGGTACAACTCGGACTTGTCCAACTGACCGTCGCCGTAGGCCTCCGCGAGCTGCTGCCCGATCCAGCCCGCGACGACGAAGATCGCCGCGAAGACGATCGAGAGCAGCACGGCCTTCAATTGGCCTGGATCGACGCCAGCGCCCTGCAGGAATGCCGCCTTCATGTCGCCGTACATGGATCAGGTCCTGTGCTCGTCTCACTGGCGGTAGTCGCCGCGCAGCGGCGTAACCGGCCGTGGCTGGCGTGGCGTGTCGACGTGGGTGACGATGCCCTGGCGCAGCATTTCCAGGTCGCGCAGCAGCCAGTCGTAGCGAAACTTCACCCGCTGGCCGGTCGGGGCGGAGCGCTCGGCCTCGCTCACCATGGCCTGGACCTGCTCGATCTCGGCCGCGATGCGCGAGAGGCGCTCCCGTTCGAGCTCGTCGTCGCTCACGCCGGCCCAGGCGGTCGCCGTGGTGACCAGGATGCCGGCCGCGATCAGGGCGAAGAGCTTGCGGGCGGGTTTCATGGGTTTCTCCTTCTTCATGCGTACTTTTTGAAAGCGCCCACGGTGGTGGAGAGCGTCACGGCCACCAGGACCGTGAAGACCAGCACCATGTGCGCGGGGTTGAAGCCGCCGAACGGCCAAGAGAGGTAGAGGCCGAAGCCCCCCGTGAGGGCCCAGCCGGTGTAGCGTTTGGCGTGGTGGTAGACGAAGGACGACTCGCGGCCCCCGGTCCAGCGCCGGCGGTCGCGGCGCACCAGGCCATCGACCACGCCGATGAGGCAGGCCAGCACGAAGGCCGGCATGGCGAATGCGCCGATCGCCATGCGCAGCAGCACGTCCTGAGCCACGAACATGCTGATGACGAGCCATTCGGACAGGACGCGCGCGGCGTCCGCCGTGGCCACGCCAATCCCGCGCAGCTGGGGGGCGACCGTCTGGCCGGTGAGCGGCATCGCCGCCGGCGCTGCCGTGGTCGGTGCATGCATGCGCTGGTACCACCGCAGCACGCCGAGCTTTTCGTAGGGCATGCGCACCCACCCGGCAAGCTGCAGCGAGAAGGCCACGGTGTCGCGCACCAGCAGGCTGCGCGGCGCGGCCGCGATGTACTCCAGGTCCTGCTGGACCAGAGATTGGGCGTGCCGGATCCCCTGGCCCTTCCACAGGAAATAGCCGCCCCCGATCTCGATGAGCATGCCGACGATCCAGGCGCCCACGGCCACGCTGACCAGGCCGAAGGAGACGCTGAACGCGAGCCCGATGGGCCCCACGGCCTGCGGCTTGGGAGGCGGCGCTGGCGTCATTGCTGGTGCCCCATGAGGTTGCCCATCACCGCGCTGTGCGACAACGCCGATCCGTGCGTGCCATGGACTGCCGCAGTGCCCGCGTCGTCATCACCGTCGTCGTCGGCCAGACGCGTGTCGATGAGCCCGGCGGCGCCGGCGCCCAGCGGCTGAGTGCCCAGCCAGTCGGTTTCCGCGGCCCACCGCTCGCTGGTGCGGTACCGGCGCTTCATGTCCTCTGCGACCACCTTGAGGGACTGGGGGATGAAGGGGTCGTCGGTGGTGTCCGCCAGCGGAATGCGGATCTTGAAACGCCTGTTGCCTTCGAGCAGCGCGAATGCTTGCCCCTGCGGCAGCTCCAGGATGTCCGAGGCCTCGAAGAGCGGCGACTTCACCGAGGTCACGATGTCGTCGTTGCGGGACAGGAAGTCCACGCCGTCGCCCTTGGCCGCCGTGTCGCTCACGCCGCTCATCGGCGTGAGGTGGACCACGTTCACCTGCGGCAGCTGCTCGGCCATGAGGTTGGCCGTGGCGACGGACCGCACGCGGAGCATGACCAGGTGGTTGAAGTTGTCCATGATCTGGCCGGCCTTGGCCTTGTCGCCCACCTTGGCCTCGATGTCCCACATGGACTGGGTGTAGGCCGTGATCCTGAAGCCCGAGCCGCCCAGCTTGTTCACCATGGGCACGAACTCGGGACCGGCGATTTCGTTCACTTCATCGAAGTGGCAGCACACCGTGGGCAGCTGGAGCTTGCCGTCCTGGCTATGCGGGTTCAGGCCGGTCTTGTAGAGCTTGCCGCCTGTGGACACCAGATCGGAGAGCATCGAATTGCCCACGGCCGAAGACACCACGGAGTCGGACAGGGCATCCAGCCCGGCATAGACGATGCCGCCCTGGCGGAACACCGTCATCCAGTCAAAGATGGGACGCTTGTCGTCCGGGTCGAAGTAGTCCGGCGAGATGAGCTTGCCCACGGCGCCCGACGTGAGCTTTTCCAGGAACGGGCCCAGGGAAGCGACGATTTTTTCGTAGAAGGACCGCTCGTAGGAGAACGCCGCGGCCAGGCCGAGCAGCACCTTGTCCTCGAGCCGGGATTCCTTGATCCACAGGTACATGGCCACGAGCTCGGGGGCGCGGTCGGCGAGGCTGCGCGGTACCGGCGCCTTCTTCGCCTGGATGGCCTTCTGCAGATCCTGCAGCCGGTCTTCATAGTCGGCGAACCGCCCCTCGGCCGCCAGCTTGCGAAACACCATGTTCGCGTAGTCCATGAACAGCGGGTCGATCCCGGTCACATCCTTGAGCAGCGTCTCGTAAGTCGGGATGCGGCCCAGCGCCACCTGCGCCTGCGCAACGATGTTGGTGAACCGCCAGGAGAACTCCTTGAACGCCGCAGAGTTGCCGGCCGAGGGCAGGGCGTTCGTTGCCCGGCCTGCCACCTCGGTGATGCGCGCGAAATTGCCGATCCCGTTGTACCGGGCACTGATCTCCGGATACCCGAGGTGGAACAGGTAGAAGCTGTCTTCGCGGCCGGCGCGGCGCGCCTCCGCCTGCATGCGGAGCATGAGCTCGGCATCGCCCTTCGGATCGATCACGATGACCACATAGCCCGCATGAATGTCCTGGGTGGAGAGCAGTTCGAGCAGCCGGGTCTTGCCGACCCGCGTGGTGCCCATCACGAGCATGTGGCCCGACCGCGAGCCCTGCCGCAGCTTGACCGGACGCTCTTCGAGCACGCCAACGCCGTGCAAAATAGGGTTCCCACCCAAGTCCACGCCCGTGGCAAACGGATTGGCGGTGCCGCCCAGGTCTACCGCAGCGCGCACCGCCTTTCGGACAGGATCCTTGGGCTTGGAGTCCACCCACTGGCGGATGCGCTCGCCCGCCTCCGCCAGTTGCCGCTCCATGCCGCTCGGCCTGACGTACTCCTGCACCTTCTTGGCCTGGGTGTCGAGCTTGCGCTGGGTGTGCTTCTGCGTCCACTCGAAGCCTTCGCCCAGGTAGAGGTGCTCGCGTGTCACGGGGAGCCTGTGCGGGGCGACGCGCGTGATCTTGGTGAATTTCAGGCCGCGCTGGTATCGATACACATGCAGCGCCTCGCGGGCCCGGACGGTGCCGAACGCGGCGGCGATGGCACCGGTCACCAGGCCGAGCGGCTGCGGCATCATCAGTGCCCAAGGCGCGGCCGTTGCCACGCCCGCGATGCCGAAGGCCGTGGCGGCGCTCCAACCCTCGACCGGAGGCCGCAGCAGGCCTTCCATGACGGCCTCGCTCATCGACGCCCTCCCACCTGCCGGGGTAGCTTCTGGACGAGGGCAGGCATCGGCTGCCCCAGCGATGACCGTTCCGAAGCAGCGGGCCCGGTGTCCTGCGTCAGGATCTGGTACGCGCGACCATCGGTCTGCACCAGGACCGGGTAGACGCCGGCGCCGGCGGCGGCCAGCCGCTCGGACACCCACTCGCCCGAATCCGGAGCCAGGCGCATTGGGCGGGCCAACCGCTGCATCACCTGGTAGGCGGCAGCGGTCCCGGCCTGGACCACCACCCCGACTGCCTGCATCTGCACCAGGCGGGCATGGTTGAACGCAAGCCACCGGAACGACACGTCGTCGGCGGCAACCACGAACACGGCCTCGGTCAGCCATTCGGGTTGGAACACCGCCGTGCCCTCAACCTGCAGCACGCCGCCGCGCAGGCGGCGGGTCACGAATGGGAAGGGGACACCGGAGAGGGCGCCGGGGTCATCGGCATCGCCGGCCAGCTGGGCGAGGTAAGGGGCCATCGGAACGCCGCGGCCGCTGTCGTGGATGATCTGCAGGGCGACGTCTGCGCCATCGCGGTCCTGCGCTGCAGCAGCGGCCAGGCCGGGCAGGTGCCCGACCAGCAATGCAGCAGCGCGAAGAATGCGTCTCCGTTGCATCGTCATCGGCGGGCGGGCACGCGCGGCGAAAGCGACGGCTGCTCCAGGATCTGGCTACGCGGAACATTGGCGACGTCCGCGGCGCCCACGGAACTCTGCACCCGCGGCAGACCTTCGTAGCTGACCATGGGCTCGTTGGGGTACAGCCGCGCCATGGCAGCGGACATTTCGCGCTCCCAGGCAATGGACCGCGCAACGTCCTCGTGGAAGATGCGCGCCAGGCGCTCAGCGTACTGCCGCCGCTCCGCATCCGTGCGAGCATGTATTCCGAGGATCTCCAGCGGACTGAGCTTGTCCACGGAAAAACTGCCGCGTGGCCCGAGTGCCAGCACCTTGGCGCGGCGCATCTCTTCTGCCGTCAGGCCCCAGATCTGCTGCACCTGCAGGTCCGTGGAGTCGGCCTGCGTGCGCGACGTGGACGATGCCGAGGCAGTCGAGCTCGCTTCTGCGGTCCGGCCGGTGCGCACTTGCGCCGACGCGGGTGAAGAGCCGATGAGGGTGGCGGCGGCGGCGATCGTCATCGCGATGAAGCTGCGCATGGTCATCCGCCCTGGCTCACGTAGAGGGTGAGCCCGGCGCTGCCGGGCGCGGCGAACGTCGCGGATTTCGACACGGGATCCGCGGACTTGAGCGCAAGCCCGTTGACGACATCACCAGGCCGCAGTACGCGGAGTCTTCGATCGCCGGCCAGGCCCGAAGCGACCACCACCGACGGCTCACCATTCCACATGTCCACGGCGACCAGCTGCCCGCCGAGCGGTACAGCGGGCTTGGCCTGGGCCGTCGCCGGCGACTGCGGAGCTTCGGCGACGGCAGGCCTTGCGGCAGCAGCGCGCGTGCTGGCACGCGCAGCACGTTGCGTGGCGGGCCGAGGCTGCGCCACAGCACGCGTCGGGGATGCTGTTGCGACCACGGGCGCGGGCGCCGCGGCCTCCACGGCAGGGCGCGCAGGAGCGCGTACATCTTGCGCCTTCTGCAGGTCAGCCAGCTGCTTGGTCAGGGCCGCCACCAGCGCCTGCGTGGTACGCAACTGCTCCTGAAGTTCGGCGGTCGTTGTGGCCTCGGATGACGGCGATTTCGCCGGCGGCGCGGATGCGGCAGGAGGCGCTGCAACAGATGGGCTTTGCACGAGCTCTTCCGCGGGTGCAGCGCGTTGCTGGCTCTCAGGCCTGGACGCTGCCGGCCTGGGGCCCGTGGTGGGTGCCTCTGCGGGCGGCGGCCCCCCCGAATGACCGAGGTCGATCGCAGCTGGGAGGGCGCGGGGGACGCGCGCTTCAGGGCCCCCCAGGCGTGGATCAAATGCCGGATCGACTTCTACCGAGGTGGGCTCAGGCAGCCCGCCCGAAGGAAGCGATGAGCCCAACAGATCGACGGTCGCCGCGGGCTTCGGGGCCGTCTGCAAGTAGATGAGAAGGCCGATGCCGCACAAGCTCGCGACCAGCAGAGTGCGCATGCCGAGGGTCCGTTTCGCCGTGGCGGCGACCGCCTTCACGGGACGCTCGCTGGCCTTCGAGGACTGCGCTGCTGGGGCAGGTTCTTCCGGGGTGGCCTCGGCGCCAAGTTCCGGATCCGCACGCAGCGAACGGCGTGCATCACCGTGCGCAACGCTGCCTTCGGCATCGTGCAGCCACAAATGATCCGGCGGTGCCATGGGCAGCGCCTCTTCTTGGCGGCGCCGCTCGTCGTCCAGTCGGCGCTGCTCCTGCGTCCGGTCGAAGTCGTCGTTTGCGGTCATCGCTGCCTCCCTACGGCTTTGCGACGGGCGCGGGCGACACGATCGGCTGGAGCTGCCGTGGCGTCGGTCCGTTCACCAACGTGAACCATACGCGGCGTGTCACCGGGTCGGTCTGCCACCGCCAGGCTTTGCCGACGAGGACGTTCAGGATGTCCTGCACGCTGAAGGGGCCGAGCGTGCGCTGAGCCTCGGGCAACGGCAGAGCGAGAAATTGCTGTGCATCGGCCGGAAGGCCCTTCCTGTCCGGCAGTGCATAGCCGGTCCGCAGCAACGTGTACTCAATCGCGTCACCGATCGTCGTCACCTGCTCGCGAGGAAAGGTGATCTGCGCCACGAGCTCCAGCGGCTCGCTCAGGCTCTGCTGAGGTACTGCCTCGGCGGTGGAGTAGCGGCCCAGCATCACGCGCGTGTTGCCGTCCACGAGAGCGGGAGACGAGTGCGTCACGGCGGACTGCAGCAGCAGCATCACGCCGGACGCGAGGCAACGGGTCAGGTGCCGTGTCATGGGTCAGGGCAATTCCTTGGGAATAAAAGAAGCCCGGGCCGCCAATACATGGGGAGGAGAGGGAGGGAGAAGCGGCGGCCCGGGGGATTCGCATTGCGTTTCCAGGGTTGAATCCTCCGCATGCGGACCTGTCCCCTCAATCGAGAACCCTTCTTTGCATGGCGCACGATTTACGCTTGACAACCAGGAGCGGAAATGGCTGGGCGGAAACGAAAGAAACGGTGGCAAGCAGAGGGCTGCTTGCTACGGGGAAAGGCCTCCTACAGGTTAGGGGCCCAATCCAAAGGGCGCGCATGCTCCTCATAGTTGAGGAGCATGCGCAAAGGACTTACTGGTACAGGAGGGCCAAGGGACAAAGGGCTACGGGCTACGGGCTACGGTACAGGCTGCAGAGCCCGCTTCCCCAACATAAAGGAGGTGAACGCGTGCGATAAATCCCGCTTGAATTCCCGGTTTGATAGACGTTGAAGTAGCGTTGCAGATATGATCTGGAGAGAGGGGATCGTCACGGAAGGGCTAGACGCTTTAGTACCTACCCTGAATGGTTTGACGGTCGTAACGCACTATGCTGAATAATAGAAGCACCGGATTATGGCCCAGCCGCCTCCTAGGTCGTATTGAGGGCACAAATACTCGGACGTACGCGGAAGCAGCGAGGTATGTACGAAACCAGCTTCGCCCATTTAGCGCATCATCAATTATAAAAGTCGCGCTGAATAAACTGCATACCTACCGAGAAGACTACCTGACTCATCTGAAATCATGGCCTTGGCTCAGTTGCCTGATTATTAAACTCGTAATTGAAGACGATGCAATAAAGTTGTCGGGGAAAGAGTGTTCGATCAAAGTATTTGACAAGTGCTTGAATGCGCTTTGGGACGCGCAAGCTGGGCGTGACAGACTAACAGCTCAGGGCAATGTCTTTTTGCAAATGAGAGCGATGCTGCCTCCGCAGGTCGTATTCCAACGCTTGGCCAGCTGGGATTTCCTAAGATTCGCCGCATTGATTGATCGATTGGATTCGAGGCATCCAACGCACATCCTATTTAACGAAAAATTTGGGATGGATCCGCACGTATTTATGTGTGTCAGCTTCTGCGTCCTTGCGGGTGTCCTCGAAGGAGTAACGGAATTCTCTAAAAAATATTATGCAGACCTGGATAAATATTTTAACGGAGCAGTAATAAGATTTTTCGCGGATTTCGCGCGGACCTTCGACGAACTGCGCTCCGAACTGCAAAAGGAAAGGGAGCATCGGAAACAAGTCGGGGAGTCGATCCGTCCAGTTTACGAGTACAATGAAGAGCCCTGGTTACAGAGATTTCCGCTTATCAGGCTTGCCGAGGACAGATATATAGTGTGGCATCCGCACGTGTTTTCGCGAGGTCTCGAAAATGCGGTACATCGCCGCTTATCTGATAGTGCTTCTGAGTACTCGCTGAACTTTAGTCGAGTCTTTGAAGCCTACGTGCTCGAGATTTTAGATTCGACGGCGACGGGTTATCTTTCTGAAAGCAACTATAAGAAGATGGCGAGGAGGGATCGTAAGGCCGTAGAAGCGGTAATCACTCAAGGCGGAGTGAACATTCTAGTCGAGGCGAAGCTGACGGCATATTCAGAAATTGTTAACATTAGTGGTGAGTCCGGGAGAGTATGGAGAGGGCTTAAACGTATTTATGAGGCAATGCGGCAAGGCTGGTCGGTATGCTCGATCCTTAAAGAAGAAATACCAGAAAAGGGAGCGTGGGGCGCAGCAAAAGAAAATTTTCTGTTGATTGTGACAAGCCAGTCAATGGAATGCGTAAGTGGCGAACACTTCCGACGCTGGTTTGGTCGTGACGTGTTTGACCAAGAAAGACTACGGAGAGCGAACCAGGCGATTCCAACTGCCGAGCAAATCAGGATGCTTCCTCCAAACCACATCGTTGTTGCGTCAATCGGTGAGTACGAACATCTAATGGAGGCGGTGAGACGCGGAGACGCTCACCTTCCCACAGTTTTTCGTCAAATCGCTGAGCAAGTTTCCGACCCCCAGACCTCATTCATGAACCTCTCACAGTTCCTCGTGAAAAATTTTCCGGAATTTGAAGGGGCGCCGGTAGTGAAGGCTGCGCTACCGGCACTGGAGCTGAATATCTCCGAAGCGCTGGGCAGCGCGGACAACGCGGACAATCTATAAAGCATCTCCGCTGAGTTAGAAATGATCCATCAAAGCGCCGGAAGCTTGCAAGAACTGAATATGGCGACAAACTGAGGCGCTTAGGCGACCAACCCCGGCATCTACAGCGTCTCAACAAAGGAGAATGTGCTCCGCTGGCAGGGCTACCACATTACCATCGATGATTCAAGCGAGAACCGTGAAGCAAGTTCACCGGGTTTACCAGCGACACCGTTAGCACCGCGTCATATCGTCCAAGGATGGACGAGCCCGCACGCCACCCCTCCCTTTTCTCCCAGCACATGCCCGTGCGGCCTTCCGAGGAACCGCCGTACCTGGGGCGCGACGTCATGGATCGCGGCTGCGCCGTGTACGCCATTGTTGATGGGCTGGCCCAGCTGGGCCTTGCCGACAAGGTTGCGGCACTGCTGCACTGGCTCGGACGCTTCGAGGGCTTGGAGAAGCACCTGGAGGAGGAACTTGATCCCACCCTGTGCGTGCGCCAGATCGTCCTCCAGCAGGCTGCAGAAACGCCGCTTGCTGCTCGGCAAGCGGCATCGTCGCGCGATTCGTCGTGGCGCAATATCGTGGCCGCCATCCTGGAGCAACCCTTCGTCCACACCTGCAGCGACTGGAGCGGGCCGGATCTCCGGCCGAGGGTGGTGTGGGATCCACTGGCTCAGCCGTTCCTTGAGTTCCTGGCCGAGGGTCGCGAAGGTGAAGACATGGCGACGTGGATGCCAGAGGACGGCAATCCCGATCGCGCCCGGCGCTCTTCCATCCAGCTGCTGGCGCAGGGTCAAGGCACGCTGTGAAATCCGTCGCAGCGCGACTTCTACGCCTCCTGCCATGGAGTAGGGCGGTTGCTGCCACATCGGCCAATGCAGGGGCCGGGGCCGTGGTGACCTCTTCCGGCCAACCGCCAGCAGGCGATGGCAGTGCGGCGCCGACCTTTCCGCTGGTGGCAGGCAGCCAACCGGGCTGGCTGCGAGTGCTCGACGCCGAGCAGCTGCTCACCACAGTGCAGGCGTCGCGGGCCATCCAAGAGATCTGGCGCAAGTCGAACCAATCGCGTGAAACGTGGGAGCGGGATCTGCTGCCAGCCATTCATCGCTATGCCGAGTTCGTTCAGCTGATGCCCGCTTCCGAGGCCCATCACCACGCGCACGCTGGCGGCTTGCTGTCGCACACCATCGAGATGCTGCTGGCCGCGATGACCTGGCGCAATGCTCATCTGCTGCCCGGAGGAAGTGAGATCGAGGAGGTGGACGCACAGCGCGACCAGTGGACCTACGTTGTGTTCTTCGCCGCGCTGCTGCACGACATCGCGAAGCCCATGACGGACCTGCGCATCCAATGGCGATGCGACGGCATGGCGGACTCGATCCGCTGGGCTGCAACGGGCGGTAGCCTGGTCCAGATCGCCGGACGGCGCCCGGCCGCCGAGTACCTGGTGGACTTCGCTCCAAAAAGCCAGCGTGACTACAGCGCGCACGGTCGCCTGGCGCTGCTGCTGCTCCCACGCATCGCACCTGAATCAGCCCTGCAGTTTCTCGCCTACACGCCGGCGGCCCTGGATGCTCTGGAGAAGTACCTGAGCGGCCAGGACAAGGACAGCCTCGTCGCACAGATCGTCAAGCGGGCCGACAAGCTCTCCACGCAACGGGCTCTCCTGAGCGGCCACAAGGCGCGGTTCTCAACGGCGAAGGCCGTTCCTTTGATCGATCTGCTGATGCAGGCCATGGCGTCGATGCTGCGTTCTGGATCCACGCTCCCGCTCAATCGCAGCGGCGCGGCGGGCTGGGTCTACGACGGCGCCATCTGGTTCGTGGCCAAGCGACTGGCCGACGCGGTGCGCGAGTGGATCAAGACGCACGAACCGGACGAGGCCGTGCCCGGAGAGACCAAGAACGACCGGCTCTTCGACACCTGGCAGGAGTACGGCGCCATCGAGCTCAACCCGGCGACGGGACAGGCGATCTGGTATGTGACCGTGCATGGCAACGCGGAGGAGGGCAGCGAGGCCTCGGAGCAGGGCGGCTACGTGCACGAGCTCGCGATGCTGCGGTTCCCGCTGGCCAAGCTTTTCCCCGATGCAGGCAAGTACCCTGCACCAATGCGCGGACATCTGCAGTTGCGCGAGAAGCGCAAAGCTGAAGCATCGGATGGGGACCCACCAGGCAAGCCTGCTGCATCTGAACCCAAAGGCGCGCCGACTGCGCCATCGCAAGGCCCATCCGAAGCTGCCGCAGATCCGGCGAACGCGCCCCTACAGCAGCCTCCAGCTGCTGCAGCGCCGAAGACTGATGGGAGGTCCGCGAAGCTTGCCGCAGCGATGCGCGAGCCTGCCTTCAACAAGCCCAAGCCAGCCAAGCCTGCCGCAAATGCGAGTCGGCCTGGTGAAGCTGATCCACCGCCCGTGTCGCGGCCAGCTGCTCCGACGCCTGGAGCAACGCAATCGGCGAACGAGGCCAAACCGAGGGGAGGGAGGGCGCCAGCACCTGCAGAGCCTGCAGCAACTGTGCGCGCACCCGAGGATGCGCCAGTTCTCAGGCAAGCAAGGCCCGCGGCCATTGAGCCCGACGAGGCGGCATACCTGGTCGACGCCTCGGATTTTCTCGACCCGATGGAATCTGCGGCAGCGCTGAAGCGTCAGAAAGGCGCACGACCTGCGTTGTCACCGCCTTCTCCAACATTGGGCACGACGCCAAGCCTACCTCGCGAGGATGGCGCAGGCATGCCCGCGCCTGAGCCAAAGGGGCGGCCGGCGGCGCCGGCGACGAAGGCGTCCGTCCCGGACGCCGCGAGCTCCAAAAACGCTTCGCTGCCAAGGCGCGAGAGCGTGAGCGCCGAGTTTCGTCGCATGGCCGATGAACTGGAGGATCTGCCGGAGATCATGCCCCGCAGCGCGCCATCCACTTCATCGACCTCGCCTGCGGCACCAGAGCCAGTGCTGTTGGCGCAGAAGCTCCCGAGCCTTGCGCGGGAGAGCGACAAGCCCGTGGCCGAGCCCAGCGAACTCGCAGTGTCCTTTCTGCGGTGGATCCAGCAGAGCTTGGTGTCACGCGAGCTGAAATACAACGAGCCAGGCGCGGCGGTGCATTTCGTGGAGCAAGGCATGGCACTGGTGTCTCCGCTGATCTTCAGGATGTATGCACGAGAGACGGTGGGCGAGGACCAGGCCCAGGAGCTCGGCGCGCGCGTGCAGCGCGAGGTCATCAAGTGCGGCTGGCACATGCCTGGGCCCAACCGCACGAACATCGTCCGCTTCGCGATCCACAGCCGCGGCGGCGTGGCCGGGCACCTGTCTTGTGTCGTCTTGGTCGATCCCTCCCGCTGGGTGCAGCCGGTGCCGCCGAGCAACCCCGTTCTCAAGGTCGTTTAGTCGAGGAGGAGATCGAATATGGACCAGAAATCAAACAGGTCGGCACCGGTTGTTCTGCGCGTCAACGCCGCAGCACGGATGCGCCATCAGCAACGTATAGGCGATCGCGCGCTTCGGCCTCGCCGAAGATTTGCCATTCGAATTGTGTTGTTTTTCCTGGTCATCGCATGCACCGTCCAGATGTTCGCCTACCTGTGGCAGCAGGAGATGCGCTCCATCCGCGAGGAGCGTCGTCAGCTCGAGTGTCAGGTGGCTACGGTACGTCCCTCAGCTGGAGCGAGTTCCGCGGCTTCAGCCGCCACGGCGAAGGAGGTTCCGGATTGGTGTCTTCACAGGGGAAGGTTTGAACATGCAGCAGCAATTCGATAGAGATGCGTGGCGGGCGCAATGCCGTGCCATGGCGGAGTCGGCAAATGTCGGCTGCGGACTCGTCTATGAGGTTTTCGAGCAGCGGCTGTGCGCGTCGATCGAACATGCATTGCGCGCTGTACCACAAGCGGATCGAGACGAGGCCGTAACGCTCGCCCGTGCCTATGGCTACATCACCTCGGAAGAGGCCGCTGCCTCATCGACGGATTCTGTGGGTGGCAACGACTATTGCCATCACGGCATTCCGCCTAAGTGGTGTCCGGTCGGCTGCGGCGACGTCGAGTGAAGGTGGCGCACAAGACATTGACCGGACGTATGAAAGAAGCAAACGCAATGGTAGCGCTCGACAACCCGATCGGCGTAATTAACAGCCTGCAGGCGCAGATCGAGGACCTCGAAGGCCGGTTGGGCTGCGCGAACGCGGCGGCCGGTGATCGCAATGCCAAGAACCTCGCTGACGGCATCCGGAGGTTACGCCTGCACGGCGTGATCACGCTATACGTCGGGCCCATGGACCAGGCTGCCCTGCAGGCCGAGGTCGAGTCAACGTCGCCCGAGCTTTCGGCCATTCTCGACCAGGTCTGGATGCTGTCGGCGGCGCCGGTGGCGCGCGAGGTGAGGAACTCGCTGGCTATAGCAGCCGGCAATGGAATGTCGCGCTGGGCGACGCGCGATCAAAAGGATGCCACGCGATGAGTGCTGCTGATGACCATGGGCCGACTGGATTCGATGAGACGTTGTGGGCGCACCGGTGCGCGGAGCTCGCTGCGCGCGCTCGCGGCCGCAGCGGAGCCGTGTGGGAGCTGTACGTGCGCAATTTGAGCGCGGACGTTGATGAAGTGATGCCGACGGTGCCTGCGGCAGCACGCCAGCGAGCCGCCGAGATCGCACGGGATTTCGGGTACGAAACGCGCGAGGTGCTCGCTGCGGAGGCACCGCATCCTGGCCGGTGCGCCCATTTCCTGCCGTTCGATTCGTGCCCGCTGGGTTGCGGATCGGTTGAGGAGCACGAGTGATTGCGGCGGATGTTGCTTGTAGTTTTGTAGCGCGCGATCGTGGCGCTGGGCCTGCGTCGGCTCGACACCACAAGTCCTAGAGTTGACACTCCACGCAAACGTACTTAGAGTCCGCAGCGTGCGTCAACGGAGTTCCAGGGATCGACCACACACCGTGTAAGCAGACGTTTCGAGGGCCGGCAGCGGCCTTCTTCAAAACTTCTGTTAGTAGACACGATGTATATTATGTCAAATAGCAAATGTTGAACGAGGACGAGGCCGGGCCGTTGCGCCCGGCTCGCCTTCCAGGCCTCCTCACTCTTTCGCCTTCCTGACCCTGGCCGAGATCGCTTTCCTTTTTGGCGGGCTGGCCGGCAACCTGTCCCTCAACTCGCTCAGCATGGCCAGCATCTCGCTGCTGCGGTCGTCGAGCTTGAGTTGGAGTTGCCGGGCTTCATCCCGGACCGCCTGCAGGTCCTCCGCCAGCTTGGCGTTGTCGGCGTGCAGCGTGCCGACCTGGGCTTCGAGTGCCCGCGCCCGGTCCTGGGCATCGGAGAGCGCCTTGGCGGATTTCTTCTGCTCGGCTTCCAACTGGAGCGCCAGCCGCCGGGATTCCTGGCGGGCCCGGTCCACCTCGGCGTGGAGCCGGCGTTCCTGTGCCTGGGCCCGTTCTTCGAGGCGGGCACGTTCGGCCTGGTGGTCTGCGTCCCGGGCTTCCTGGCGTTTCCGGTCCGCGTCCGCGGCCTTGCGCAGCTGCGTGTTGTCGGAACGGGCCGAGTCCAGCTGCTGCTGGCAGGCCAGGAGTTGCTGCTGCAGTTCCTGGGCTTGCCGTGCTGCTTCGGCGATCTGGCCATCGCGGGCCTGCAGGGCGACCACGTAGGCTTCTCCACGGTCGTCCAGGCGTTGCTTTTCCCGCGCCAGCTCGTCCTCGACCAGGCGCAGGGCTTCTGCCTGTGCATCCAGTCCGGCGCGGGACTGGGCGAGACGGGCGGCCGCCGATTCGTCCGCCTGCTGCAACGCCCGGGCCCACAGCGTTTTCGCCGCCCGGACAACGGGTGCGGGCAAGGCCTCCTCGGCGTCTTCCGCAAGGTTCGAGGTGTCTGCCGGCGCCTGCAACCGCCTGGCCAGCGTCGCGTACCAGCTATCGAGCATGGGCCCCACCGTGTTCGGCGAACCCCTGCCCAACTGGTGCCGCACCCTTTCGACGGTGGGACGCTCGCCCAGTGCGAGCACCGCATCGGCAGCGGCCCAGACCTCTTCCATCTGCACGCCGCGCGGCCCTCTCAGCATTTTGGCTGCCATGGTCCTCTCCCCTTCTTTAAATTACCCACGATAAGAGGTTCTTTTATCGAGACTGATGTGGCATACAATGTATAAAACAATACATTGTATGTATGAAAAAACGCAAATCACCGGATCCTGGCTTGCCGATGGCCCTGCCCAGTCCGGGAAACCTGCCCGCGCTGCAGCCGGAAATGCTGTCCGACGCCACCGCGCAGGCCGTCGATGAGCTGATGCGCGAAGGCGAGTCGGCCAACACCCTGGCGAGTTACCGCTCTGCCCTGCGGTACTGGGCGGCCTGGTTCAACCTGCGTTACGGGCAGCCGATCACGCTTCCCGTGCCGCCGGCCGCGGTGCTGCAATTCATCGTGGACCACGCCCAGCGCAGCTCGGCCGACGGGCTGCTCCACGAGCTGCCGCCCGCGATCGATGCGGTCCTGGTGCAGGCCCGGTTCAAGGGCAAGCCGGGCCCCATGGCCCTCAACACGCTGGTGCACCGGATCGCGGTGCTCTCGAAGACCCACCAGCTCAAGGACGCCGAGAATCCCTGCCAGGACGCGAAAGTCCGCGACCTGCTGGCCAAGACACGCCGGGCCTACGGCAAGCGCGGCGACCTGCCCAGGAAAAAGGACGCGCTGACGAAGGACCCGCTGATGGCCATGCTGGAAACCTGCGACCCGTCAACGCTCAAGGGCCTGCGGGACCGTGCCCTGCTCCTTTTCGCGTTCGCCAGCGGCGGGCGGCGCCGTTCGGAAGTCGCCGGCGCCGACATGAAGCACCTGCGGCGCCATGGGGTGTCGTCGTTCACGTTCGTGCTGGCCCATTCCAAGACCAACCAGCACGCGGCCGACCGGCCGGAAAACTACAAACCCATCGAAGGCATGGCCGGGGAAGCCCTGCAGGCCTGGCTGGAGGCCGCGCGCATCACGGAGGGGCCGGTGTTCCGGCGGGTCCTGAAGGGCGGCAAGCTGGCCGATGCGCTGTCGCCTGCCGCGGTGCGCGACATCGTCAAGGAGCGTGCGCGGGCCGCCGGGCTGTCCGAAGACTACTCCGCGCATTCGCTGCGCTCGGGGTTCGTCACCGAGGCGGCCTCCCAGAACGTGCCCCTGGCCGATACGATGGCCATGACGGGACACCGCAGCGTAGCGACCGTCATGGGGTATTTCCGCTCGACCGGATCGAGCCAGGCGGCCCGGCTGCTCGACCCCAAGGCGCCGCACGGCCGCTCCTGAGTGCCCCGCACAATGCACGCATGAATTCCGGCTCCCTGCTCCCCCGCGCCTGGATGCGGCTTCCCTCCGGCGCGCACCTCGACCTGATCGATCCGGACCCTGGCGCGTGGACCGATGGGGACCTGGCGGCGCGGCTGTCGCGCACGGCGCGCTGGGGCGGCGAGTCGGCGTGGCCGCTGCCGCTGTCGGTCGCGCAGCATTCGCTGCTGGTGCTGGAGCTCCGGCGGGCCGCCGCCCCGGCGCCGCTGAGCGCCGGGGAAGAACTGCAGGAAATCCTGCACGACGCGGAAGAAGGTTTCCTGGGGTTCGATTGCATCTCGCCGTTGAAGGCCGTGCTGGGCGAACCCTTCCGCGCCGTGGCGGACCGGCTCATGCAGGCAGTCGCGCAGCGCTACGGATTGCCGGACTGGACGCCGGAGGGCCACCGGCTGCACAAGGCGGCGGATCTGGCCGCCGCAGCCAGCGAAGCCGTGCACTGCGTGGGCTGGACGCACGAAGAGGTGCGCGACATCCTGCGCATCGATGCGCCCGTGATGGGCACGGACCCGCTGGCGGCCCGGTACGGCGACACCCCGTGGGAGCCCTGGCCGCTCGACGTGGCGGCCGAGCGCTTCCATGCCGCGCTGCAGGATGCCCTGGCCCGGCGCAATGCACAGCGGGCAGGCGCCTGCTGAGAGCATCCACGGGGCGTCACGCCGCGGCCAGCCGCTCCTTCGCCAGCTTCGTGCCTTCCGCCAGCGCCTGCAGCTTGCGCCACGCCACGTCGCGCCCCATCGGCGCCAGCCCGCAATTCGTGCAGGGGAACAGCCGCTCCTTCGGCACGAACTCGAGGGCGCGGCCGATGGTGTCGGCCACCTCCTCGGGGGTCTCGACCACGTCGCTGGCCACGTCGATCACGCCGACCATCACGTCCTTGCCGGCCAGCAGCCGCATCAGGTCGGGCGGCACGTGGGAATGGATGCATTCCAGGCTCACCTGGTCGATGCGGCTTTTGGCCAGCGCGGGGAACACCGTCTCGTACTGGCGCCATTCATCGCCCAGGGTGCTCTTCCAGTCGGTGTTGGCTTTGATGCCGTAGCCGTAACAGATGTGCACGGCCGTCGTGCAGGTCAGGCCCTGCGCCGCGCGTTCGAGCGCCTGCACGCCCCAGTCGGCGGCATCCTTCATGTAGACATTGAAGGCCGGCTCGTCGAACTGGATGATGTCCACGCCATCGGCCTGCAGGGCGAGCGCTTCCTGGTTGAGCAGTTCCGCGAACGCGAAGGCCATCTTCACCTTGTCGCCATAGAAGCGGTCCGCCACCGTATCGACGATGGTCATCGGCCCCGGCAGGGTGAATTTCAGCTTCTTTTTCGTGTGGGCGCGCGCCAGCTGCGCCTCGAAGGCATGCACGCGGCCCTTCAGGCGCAGGCTGGAGACCACCTGCGGCACCATCGCGTCGTAGCGGTTGTCGCGGATGCCCATCTTCACCTTGTGCTCGAAGTCGATGCCCTCGACCTGCTCGAGGAAGCCGTGCACAAAGTGCTGGCGCGATTGCTCGCCGTCGCACACGATGTCCAGGCCTGCGTCTTCCTGGGCCTTGATCCACAGCAGGGTCGCGTCGGCCTTGGCCTGGCGCAGCGCCTCGCCCTCGGCCCTCCACTGGGGCCAGAGCTTGTGGGTTTCGGCCAGCCAGGCGGGCTTGGGCAGGCTGCCGGCAATCGAGGTTTCGAACATCGGGGGGATTCCTTTCAAATAAAGAGAATGGCAAGGGCGGCGTTCAGAGGGGGCAGGCTGCCGCCCACCGGTCCAGCACGTTCCGGTACGGCTTGATGAAATGCTCCTCCGCGAACTTCCCCTGCTTGGCGGCCAGTTGGCTGCGCTCGACCCGGTCATACACGATCTGCGTCAGCGAGTAGTCCTGGTTGTTCAGGCTCGGTCGGTAGATCGCCCCGGCGGCCGAGTTGGCGTTGTAGATCTCCGGGCGGTAGATCTTCTGGAAGGTATCCATGGTGCTGATGGTGCCGATCAGTTCCAGGTCCGTGTAGTCGTTCGGCAGGTCGCCGTGGAAATAGAACGCCAGCGGTGCCACGCTGCCCGGTGGCATGAAGAAGCGGACCTGCATGCCCATCTTGGCGAAGTACCGGTCGGTCGAAGACAGCGCGTCCTGCTGGTACTCCACGCCCAGCACGGGATGCCGGTTGCCGGTACGGCGGTAGGTTCTGCTGGTCGATACGCTGATGCAGATGACGGGCGGCTTGGTGAAGTGCCCGCGGTAGGTCTCCGAGCGGGCGAACTGCTTGAACAGCTTCCCGTGCAGGTCCCCGAAGTCGTCCGGGGTGCCGAACTCGGCACGGCCGGCGTTGTAGTCCGGCAGCAGGACGCTGAAGTCGTAATCACGGACGTACGAGGAAAAATTGTTTCCCGCGATGCCCTCGATGCGCCGGTTCGCCTGCTTGTCCAGGATGCTGGTCTTCAGGATCTCGATCAACGGGAACGTGCAGTTGTTGCCGGTGGCACCGATGCGCATCTCGACGGAGATGATCTCCAGTGCGACGGCGTAGCGATCGCCCGTCGGGTTGTCCCAATGCGCGAGGTCATTGAAGCGGTTGTCGATCATCCTCAACGTGTTGCGCAGGTTCTGCCGCCGGTTCGCTCCCCGGGCCAGGTTGGCGAAGTTGGTGGTGATGCGCGTGCTGTCCGATGGCTGGTAATCCTCATCGAAACAGATGCTCTTGAGCGTGAATTGGAGTTCCTGGTGCATCGCGGTTCCAGTGGACAGGTTCCTGGGGGATGGGTGGGTTCGTGCTTCAGGCCGCGGCCAGTGCTTCGGCCGCGAGGGGCCTGGCCGCGCGCGCCCACTCCAGCAACGGCAATGCCCTTTCGACGGCCAGCCGGGCCCGCGCGATCAGGGCTTCGTCGCGCAGCCGGTAGTCCACGACATCCTTGTCGGTCGCATAGACGCCGAGCGGCAACGTGCGCGCCTGGAAGAAGCTGAACAGCGGCCGCAACTGGTGGTCGATCACCAGCGCATGGCGTTCGCTGCCGCCGGTGGCGGCCAGCAGGACCGGCTTGTCGATCAGGGCGTCCTGGTGGATGAAGTCGAAGAAGTGCTTGAACAGGCCGCTGTAGGCGCCGCGGTACACCGGTGTCGCCACCACCAGGGCATCGGCCTGCTCCACGGCCGCGAGCTCCCGCTCCACCGCATCGGGCAGTTCGGACCGGCGGACTGCGCCTGCGAACTGCGGCGCGAGCCGGCCCAGCTCGACCAGATGCTGTTCACACGGCACCGCATGGGCGATCAGGTCCATCAGGTGCTCTGCCAGCGTGGCCGTCCTGGAGGGGGATTGCAGTCCGCCGGAGACTGCTGCCAGGCGAAGTGGGCGTGTCATGTTGTCCTTCCTGTGAATGCTTCGAGGAGGGATGCTAGGGATCTCCATCAATGAAGTAAAATGGTTTTATTTCAACAATCCATGAATAAGGCTCATTGAAATGCTGGAGCGCATCCACCTCAGCATCGTCCAGCAGGTCGAGAAGCAAGGCTCGTTGACGGCGGCCGCAGGCGTGCTGAACCTCACCCAGTCGGCCTTGAGCCACAGCATGAAGAAGCTCGAGCAGCAGCTGGGCACCGACATCTGGCTGCGCGAAGGCCGCAGCCTGCGCCTGACGCAGGCGGGCCAGTACCTGCTGGCGGTGGCCAACCGGGTGCTGCCGCAACTCCATCTCGCCGAAGAGCGGCTGGGGCAGTTCGCGCAGGGCGAGCGCGGCGCGCTGCGGATCGGCATGGAATGCCATCCCTGCTACCAGTGGCTGCTCAAGGTGGTTTCGCCCTACCTGGCCGCGTGGCCGGACGTCGATGTGGACGTCAAGCAGAAGTTCCAGTTCGGCGGGATCGGCGCCCTCTTCGGATACGAGATCGACCTGCTGGTCACTCCCGATCCGCTGTACAAGCCCGGGCTGAAGTTCGAGCCCGTGTTCGACTATGAGCAGGTGCTGGTCGTGGCACGGGGCCATGCCCTGGCTTCGGCGGCCTGGGTGAAACCGCAGCAACTGACCGGGGAAGTGCTCATCAGCTACCCCGTGGACATCGAGCGCCTGGACATCTACAACCAGTTCCTGCTGCCGGCCGGTGTCACGCCCCGGCGCCACAAGGCCATCGAAACCACCGACATCATGCTGCAGATGGTGGCCAGCGGCCGCGGCGTGGCCGCCCTGCCGCGCTGGCTGGTCGAGGAATACGCGGCCAGGATGGACGTGGTGCCCGTGCGGCTGGGCGCGCGCGGCATCGCCAAGCAGATCTTCCTGGGCGCGCGCGAGGCGGATACCGCCATCGACTACGTGCGGGCCTTCATCGAGCTGGCACGGGGAGGCCGCTGAAGCGGGGGGCGTTCAGGTGTAGCGCTTTTCCAGCGCGTCCCATGCGGGCTTGCCGACCAGGCGCTGGCGCTCCTCGAAGGGCGTCACCAGGCCGCCGGATTCCTGCACTTCCCTGTCGTCGCGCAGCACCGTCAGGGCCTTCTGCATGCCCGCCACAGCGCCCTGCAGGGCCGCGTTGGCGTACAGGACGATGCCGAAGCCCATGGCGCCCAGTTGCTCGGCGTTGAAGATCGGCGTCCTGCCGCCGATCACCATGTTCATCAGTTGCGGCCTGGCCAGGCGCTGCGGCAGCGCGCGCACCTCCTCGGCCCGTGTCACGGCTTCGACGAACAGGATGTCCGCGCCCGCCTCGGCAAAGTGCTGCGCGCGCTCCACGGCGGCCTCGAAGCCGTGCGTGGCGGCGGCGTCGGTGCGGGCCATGATGAGCAGGTCGGGATCGCGGCGCGCATCGACGGCGGCCTTGATCTTGCCGACGGCCTCGTCGAGCGCGATGACTTCCTTGCCCGAGAAGTGGCCGCAGCGCTTGGGTGCGACCTGGTCCTCGAGCTGGATGCAGTCCGCGCCCGCGCGCTCCAGCGTGCGCACGGTGTGCACCACGTTCAGCGCGTTGCCGAAGCCCGTGTCCGCATCGACGAGCAGCGGCACGTCCACCGCGTCGCGGATGCGGGCCGTGTGGTCCGCGATCTCGGCCAGGCCCATGAAGCCCTGGTCTGGCATGCCGAACCACATGTTGGTCACGCCGGCGCCGGTGACGTAGATCGCCTGGAAGCCCAGGTCGGCGATCACCCTGGCGGACAGCGCGTTGAAGGCGCCGGGCACGATGAGGCCGCTGCGGGCCTCGGCGAGTTGCTTGAGTCGTTTGCGGGTGGACATGCGCCGTAGCCTCCGTGATTCAAAAAGCATCGCCGGGCACGCGCACCCAGCCTTCCATGAGTACGCGGGCGCTTCGGCCCATGAGCGCCCTGGCCACGGTCCACCGGCCGTTCTCCTGCCGGGCCTCGGCGCCCACGCGGAGCACGCCCGAGGGATGGCCGAAGCGGACTGCATCGCGCGTGCCTCCACCGGCGGCGCGGTGGACGACCGTGCCGGACACGGCCGCCGCCACGCCGAGGGCCACGGCCGCGGTGCCCATCATGGCGTGGTGCAGCCGGCCCATGGAGAGGGCACGCGCCAGCAGATCGATGTCCGCCGCCTCCACGGCCTTGCCGCTGGACGCCACGTAGCCCGCGGGCGGCGCGACGAATGCGATCTTGGGCGTGTGCTGGCGCCGGGCCGCCTCGGCCACGTCCCGGATGAGGCCCATCTTCACGGCGCCCCAGGCGCGGATGGCCTCGAAGCGCGCCAGAGCGGCCGGGTCCTCGTTGATGTCCCCCTGCAGTTCGGTGCCGGTGCAGCCGATGTCGCGCGCGTCCAGGAAGATCGTGGGAATGCCGGCGTTGATGAGCGTGGCGCGGAAGCTGCCGACACCCGGCACCTCCAGGACATCCACCACGTTGCCGGTCGGGAACATCGCCCCGCCGCCCTCCCCGCCTTCCTCCGCCGGGTCCAGGAATTCGAGCGCCACTTCCGCCGCCGGAAAAGCCACACCGTCGAGCATGAAGTCGCCCGTCTCCTGCACCTGGCCGCCGGCGATGGGCACGTGCGCCACGATCGTCTTGCCGATGTTGGCCTGCCAGATGCGCACGGTGCAGGTCCCGTTGGCCGGAATGCGCTCCGGGGCGACCAGCCCGCCCGCGATGGCGAAGGGCCCGACGGCAGCCGACAGGTTGCCGCAATTGCCGCTCCAGTCCACGAAGGCGCTGTCGATGGCCACCTGCCCGAACAGGTAGTCCACGTCATGGCCGGGCCGGGCCGAGGGTGAGAGGATCACCACCTTGGACGTGGACGAGGTGGCCCCGCCCATGCCGTCGATCTGCTTGCCGTAAGGGTCCGGGCTGCCGATCACGCGCAGCAGCAGCGCGTCGCGCGCGGCGCAGGGCTGCCGCGCGGATTCAGGCAGGTCCTGCAGGCGGAAGAACACGCCCTTGCTGGTTCCCCCGCGCATGTAGGTGGCCGCAATCCTGGTCTGCGGTGCGAAAGTCATTCATGCTCCTGTGCCGTGGCTGGCGAGAAAGTCCTGGGCGAAGCGCTGCAGCACGCCGCCCGCTTCATAGACCGAAACCTCCTCGGCCGTGTCCAGGCGGCAGGTCACGGGCACCTGCAGCGTGTCGCCGTTCCTGCGGTGGATGGCCAGCACGAGGTCGGCACGCGGGGTGCGTTCGCCGGCCACGTCGTAGGTCTCGGTGCCGTCCAGGCCCAGCGTGCGGCGGTTCACGCCCGGCTTGAATTCCAGCGGCAGCACGCCCATGCCGATCAGGTTGGTGCGGTGGATGCGCTCGAAGCCCTCCGCCACCACCGCCTCCACGCCCGCCAGGCGCACGCCCTTGGCCGCCCAGTCGCGGCTGGAGCCCTGGCCATAGTCGGCGCCGGCGATGACGATCAGCGGCTGGCGGCGTTCCAGGTAGGTCTCCATGGCTTCCCACATGCGCACCACCCTGCCCTCGGGCTCGATGCGCGCCAGCGAACCCCTGCGGACCGCGCCGTCCACCACGGCCATCTCGTTGACGAGCTGCGGGTTGGCGAAGGTCGCGCGCATGGCCGTGAGGTGGTCGCCGCGGTGCGTGGCATAGGAGTTGAAGTCCTCTTCCGGCAGGCCCATCTTCGCCAGGTATTCGCCCGCCGCGCTGTCCGGCAGGATGGCATTCGATGGCGACAGGTGGTCGGTGGTGATGTTGTCGGGCAGCAGCGCCAGCGGCCGCATGCCCCGGAGCGTGCGCGGAAAGGCGGCCAGGGCGCCCACGCCCTCCGTATCCCAGTACGGCGGGCGGCGGATGTAGGTGGACATGGGGCGCCAATCGTACTGCGGCGCCACGCGTCCGCCGTCCTGGCCATGCAGGGCGAACATCGGCTCGTACACGGCGCGGTACTGCGAAGGCTTGACGGCGGCCCGCACCACGGCGTCGATTTCCTCGTCGGCCGGCCAGAGGTCCGCCAGGCGGATTTCCCGGCCCTGCACTACGGCGAACACGTCCCGCTCGATGTCGAAGCGCACCGTGCCCGCGATGGCGTAGGCCACCACCAGCGGTGGCGAGGCGAGGAAGGCCTGCTTCGCATAGGGGTGGATGCGGCCGTCGAAGTTGCGGTTGCCCGAGAGCACGGCCGTGGCGTAGAGGTCGCGGTCGATGATCTCCTGCTGGATCTTCGGGTCGAGTGCGCCGCTCATGCCGTTGCAGGTGGTGCAGGCGAACGCGACGATGCCGAAGCCCAGCGCCTCCAGGTCGCCCAGCAGCCCGGCTTCCTGCAGGTACAGCTCCACGGCTTTCGATCCGGGCGCGAGCGAGGTCTTGACCCAGGGCTTGCGCGCCAGGCCCAGGCGGTTGGCATTGCGCGCCAGCAGCGCCGCGGCGATCACGTTGCGCGGGTTGCTGGTGTTCGTGCAGCTGGTGATGGCGGCGATGATGACGGCACCGTCGGGCATCAGTCCCTGCGCCTCCTGCGCACGGGCCGCCTGCAGCTGCGGCGCGCCGGCGATGCCGCGCTCCGCCAGCGCGGACGTGGGCAGGCGGCGGTGCGGCTGCGAGGGGCCGGCCATGTTGCGCACGACCGTCGACAGGTCGAACTCCAGCACCCGGTCATGGCGCGCGCCCCGCAGGCTGTCGGCCCAGAGCCCGGCTGCCCGGGCGTAGGCTTCGACCCGCCGGACGTGATGCGCATCGCGGCCGGTGAGCCGCAGGTAGTCCAGCGTCTGCGCGTCGATGGCGAACAGCGCGGCGGTGGCACCGTACTCGGGGCACATGTTCGAGATGGTGGCGCGGTCGCCGATCGACAGGCTCTCGGCCCCTTCGCCGTGGAACTCGACGTAGGCCCCCACTACCTTGCCGTTGCGCAGGAACTCGGTCAGCGCGAGCACGATGTCGGTGGCGGTGATGCCCGGCGCGCGCCTGCCCGAGAGCGCCACGCCCACGATCTCGGGCAGGCGCATCCACGAGGCGCGGCCCAGCATCACGTTCTCGGCCTCCAGGCCGCCCACGCCGACGGCGATCACGCCCAGCGCATCCACGTGCGGCGTGTGGCTGTCGGTGCCGACACAGGTGTCGGGGAAGGCCACCCGCCCTTTCCCATCCTCCTGCACGCAGACCACCGGGGACATCCTCTCCAGATTGATCTGGTGCATGATCCCGTTGCCCGCGGGGATGACCTCGACGTTGGAGAACGCCTTCTTCGTCCACTCGATGAAATGGAAACGGTCCTCGTTGCGGCGGTCTTCGATCTCGCGGTTCTTGCGGAAGGCGTCGGGGTCGGAGCCGCCGCACTCCACCGCCAGCGAGTGGTCCACGATCAACTGCACCGGCACGACCGGGTTCACCGCCGCCGGGTCGCCGCCCTGCTCCGCGATGGCGTCGCGCAGGCCGGCCAGGTCCACCAGCGCGGTCTGGCCCAGGATGTCGTGGCACACCACACGCGCCGGATACCAGGGGAAGTCGGTGTCGCGCCTGCGCTCGATCAGCTGGCGCAGGTAGCCTTCGAGCCGGGCCGGATCGGCGCGGCGCACGAGGTTCTCGGCATGCACGCGTGCGGTATAGGGCAGGCTGTTCCAGGCGCCCGGCCGGAGGGCATCGACGGCTTCGCGCGCATCGAAGTATTCCAGGTCCGTGCCCGGCAAGGGCTTGCGATGGGCTGTGTTCATCATGGGGCGTGCTCAGCCGCGTGCCTCGATGGGAACGAAGGTGCGGTCTTCCGGGCCGGTGTAGTGGGCGCTGGGGCGGATGATCTTGTTGTCCAGGCGCTGCTCGATCACGTGCGCGGCCCAGCCGCTGGTGCGCGCGATGACGAACAGCGGCGTGAACATCGCGGTGGGCACGCCCATCATGTGGTAGCTGACGGCGCTGAACCAGTCCAGGTTGGGGAACATGCGCTTGGCCTCCCACATCACGGATTCCAGCCGTTCGGCGATGTCGAACATCTTCGTCGAACCGGCCGCCTGCGAGAGACGCCGGGCCACGCCCTTGATGACGACGTTGCGCGGGTCGCTCACGGTGTACACCGGGTGGCCGAAGCCGATCACCACCTCGCGTGCCTCGACGCGGCGGCGGATGTCCGCTTCGGCTTCGCCGGGGGTGTCGTAGCGCTTCTGGACTTCGAACGCCACCTCGTTGGCGCCGCCGTGCTTCGGGCCGCGCAGCGCGCCGATGGCACCGGCGATGGCCGAATGCATGTCGCTGCCGGTGCCGGCAATCACGCGGGAGGCGAAGGTGGATGCGTTGAACTCGTGCTCCGCGTACAGGTTGAGCGAGGTGTGCATGGCACGCACCCACCCGTCGCCCGGCGGCTGGCCGTGCAGCAGGTGCAGGAAGTGGCCGCCGATGGAGTCGTCGTCGGTCTCCACGTCGATGCGCCTGCCGTTGTGGGAGAAGTGGTACCAGTAAAGCAGCATCGAACCCAGCGACGCCATGAGCCGGTCCGCGATGTCGCGGGCGCCGGGCAGGTTGTGGTCGTCCCTCTCGGGCAGCACGCAGCCCAGCACGGACACGCCGGTGCGCATCACGTCCATGGGATGGGCCGCCGCGGGAAGGGCTTCCAGCGCGCCGACCACGGCGTCGGGCAGGCCGCGCAGGGCCTTCAGCTTCGCCTTGTAGGCCTTCAGTTCGGCACGCGTGGGCAGTGTGCCATGCACCAGCAGGTGCGCGATTTCCTCGAACTCGCAGACCTCGGCGATATCCAGGATGTCGTAGCCGCGGTAGTGAAGGTCGTTGCCGGTCCTGCCGACCGTGCACAGCGCCGTGCTGCCGGCAGTGACGCCCGAGAGGGCGACGGACTTCTTGGGCTTGAAGGCGGCGACGGTGCCGGTTTCCGCGGTCGTGGTGCTCATGCTCATGGGTGTGTCTCCAGTTCAGGCAGGAACGGTCGATGGGTTCGCCCGCCATTCGACAGTTCTCTGGGGTGTTGGCATGATTCGCAATTTACGCAGAACCTGGTCGCTGGAACAGGGCTGAAAAAGCGAATTTTTGCGAACAAGCTGCTTGCGGTTGCGAATCTTGCGAACCACCACGAGATACCTGGAACACATGCGATGAAGAAAACATTCATGGGCGTGAAGCTGCGCAAGCTGCGCGCCGAGCACGGGCTGTCGCAGATCGCTCTGGCGCATGCGCTCGGGTTGTCTCCCAGCTACCTGAACCAGCTCGAGCAGAACCAGCGGCCGCTCACCGTATCGGTACTGCTGAAGATTCACCGCACGCTCGGGGTGGACATCCAGGAGTTCTCCGAGGACGAAGAGGCGCGGCTCGTCGCCGGGCTCCGGCAGGCCCTGGCGGACGCCGCCGAGCCCATCGCACTGCCCGAGCTGCAGGAGGTCGCGGCACAGATGCCGGCACTCGGGCGCGCCGTGCTGGCGCTGCATCGCCGCCAACTCGAGGCCGTCGAGCGCAACGAGATGCTGTCGCTGCGGCTCGGAGACGGACGCCCGGACGCCGCCCTGCCCGTCGCGATGCCGTTCGAAGTGGTGCGGGACTTCTTCTTCGCCCACCAGAACCACTTCGATGCGCTGGACCGTGTCGCCGAATCCCTGGCAGCCGAAGCCCGCGCCGAAGGCGGAAGTTTGGCCGAATGGCTGGTCCGGCGGCTCGGACAACGGGGCGTGCGCGTCGAGCGCGCGGACGATGCCCGGCACAGCAAGCGCAGCTTTTCTCCCGAGCGCCAGATCCTGCAGCTCGCGCCGGGGCTGGACGATGCGCAGCGGGCATTCCAGTTGGGCACCCAGCTGGCGTTGCTGGAGCATGCCGGCGCCATCGACCGGCTGATCGACCTGCCGCAGTTCGCCGGCGATGCCGCATCGCACAAGCTGGCCCGCATCGGCCTGGCCAATTACTTCGCTGGCGCCCTGCTCCTGCCCTACGGCCCCTTCCTGGAAGCCGCAGAAGCGTTGCGCTACGACATCGAGCTGCTGCAGCAGCGCTTCCGGGTCGGCTTCGAGACCGTCTGCCACCGCCTCAGCACGCTCCAGCGGCCGGGCGCGCCCGGCGTGCCGTTCTTCTTCGTGCGGGTGGACCGGGCCGGCAACATCTCCAAGCGGCAATCGGCCACCCATTTCCACTTCAGCCGCACGGGCGGCACCTGCCCGCTGTGGAACGTGTACGAGGCTTTCGGCCAGCCCGGGCGCATCCTGGCCCAGCTCTCGGCGATGCCGGATGGACGGCGCTACCTCTGGATCGCGCGCACCGTCTCGCGCGGACAGCACGGCTACGGCTCGCCGCGCCAGACCTTCTCCATCGGGCTCGGCTGCGACGTGCGGCATGCGCCGCGCCTCGTGTACGCCAAGGGCCTGGACCTGCAGGGCCCTGAAGCGGCCACGCCCATCGGCATGGGATGCAAGGTGTGCGAGCGCGAAGCCTGCCCCCAGCGCGCATTCCCTTACGTGGGCCGCGCGCTGGAGGTGGACGAGCACCACAGCCGGTTCGCTCCCTACGGGTTCGCGGGCACCGGCCAGGCCTCGGAGGTGGACAGCCGTATGTAGAGTTCGTCCAGGTCCGCGCAGCCGTACCGCTGCCTGAGCACCTCGGGCGCGCCATAAGCGACGACGCGGCCTCGCGCGATGAACAGCACTTCGTCGCACAACTCGCCGATGTCGCGCATGTTGTGCGAGGCCAGCACGACCGTGGTGCCGCCGATCCGCTTGGCATTGGCGATGGATGCCCGTACGGATCTGGCACTTACCGGATCCAGCGCCGCGGTGGGCTCGTCCAGCAGCACGACCTGCGGAGCGTTCACGAATCCCTTGGCAAGCAGCACCTTGGCCCGTTGACCGGCCGACAGCGTGTTGACGAACCGGTCCCCGAGCGACGGATCGACCCCGAAGTCGGTCATGCTTTGCTCCACCCGCTCCCGGACGCGATCCAGACCGTACAGGCGAGCGAAGAGCAGCAGCAATTCCCGGACTTTCAGCCCGCCTGGCAGGTCCATGTATGCGGACATGAAATTGATTCTCGCCAGGATGTCCTTCGGCCGCTTCGCGATATTCTTTCCCAGGATCGTTGCCGTGCCGCAGGTAGGCACGACCAGGCCTGCCAGCATGCACAATGATGTGGTCTTCCCGGCGCCGTTGTGGCCGATCAGTCCAAGGCACCTGCCGCTGTCGACCTCCAGGTCGAGACCGTGGACGGCAACGTGGTTGCCATAGCGCTTTCCGAGTCCGCGCAACACAATAGGACGTATCGTCATGGTTTCCAATGGGCTTTGCTTCGATGGCACCGCATCACACATGGCGCAGCATGGCCGCACCGTCTTTGCCCGGCTGCAGAGCCAGCCCCTGGCAGACCGGCGCTGGTTCCACTGGAGAATTTCCAGCAGCCACTGCTTCGACCGTGTGGTCCTGACCAACGCGGGGGAACTGCTCTTTGCGGAACCTACGCCGCGCATGACCGCGGTGGCCCGCTTGCCTGCGGGCGAATGGCGGAATCTGGATGGCCGGGCGATCGACCAGGATGGCCTGGCTTTCACTCTGGACAAGGAGACGACCGAAGTCGAGATCGCCCATTCGATCCCTTACTCCGCGCCCGCTGCCGCCACCACGGCGTGGCAGTGGATTTTCGACAGGCCGGAGCAAGCCGAGCTGCCAAGAATCTCCGTGCTCCGTGGAGCGGCCGGCCGGCCGGAGACCACCCATTGGGTCGTCTGCAGGCAGCACCCCGTGGAAACGCTGGCTTCGCACTTCGCGCAGGCATTGCAGGCAAGAATCCACGCCGACAGCCCCGTGCCGCCCTGGACATGGGCCGTCGTGCCGGTTGCCAATCCGGAAGGCTGCCGCCTCGGCACGTCCCGGCTGAACGGGCAAGGGATCGACATGAACCGGTGCTGGGGCGTGCCGGGGCAACCGAGGGAGGTCGGCCACCTGCTCGATGGAATGAGGGAACTGGGATGCCACTTCTTCCTGGATGTCCATGCCGATGAGCAGTGCGCGCAGCCCTACCTGCACCTGGGAGCGGTGAACGCGGCGCCTGCGTCGCCGGCGGCGCAGCGCGAGCGCGCGTTCAAGCTGGCGCTCGAACGTGCCCTCGGTGGTGCACCGCTCGCGACCTACGACGAAGCTCCAGGCGGGCTCACACGCGGTCTGGGCGCCTACCACGTCCACCAGACCCATGGCTGCCCCGCAATCGTGCTGGAGATCCCGATGCAGCGGGACGTGATGGCTGAACCGCTCGCAAGCGACACGCTCGCCCGGATCGGTGAACTGGCCGATGGCGTTTACAGGGCGATCTGCGTCACCGGTGGTACGCACCGCTGAGGCGTCCACGGACGGCGCGGCTCAAAGCGCCTTCCCGGGCAGGCCATCCTGCTTGCGCGGCCCGCTCCGCTCGCAGCAGCCGGCAAGGAAATCCAGCAACCGCGTGTCGGCTGCGGGGCCGCGGCCCCAGAACACTTCTCCGTGTTCTTCCATGATGACGAAGCCCTCGCCCTCGCTCGTGATCTGCTCGGAGAGCACATCGCCCAGGGCCGGTTCGCCATAAGGCATCTCCGGCACACGGCACCACTCGGCGTATGCAGCATTGCGTGTCCAGCGGTCGCTCGCATGCGTGTGGATGACGGCGGTCACATCGGCCCGTCTTTCCAGCAGCACCGCTGCCTCGACGGCATCGGAGGACGGGAGGAAATCTCCGACATACTGGATGGCGTTGCGGACGCGGTCATAGCCGGTCACCCAGGAGATCCGCCGCAGATCCAGCCCATCCTTGTATGTCTTGGTGGCGGTGATCAGGAAACCGTCGCCGCGACGCACCAGGAAGTAACCGTCCGAGGCCGACCGGTGGTAGAGGTGGTGCTCGTCAAACATGCGGGACGCCTGCTCGAAGAATCTGCGCTCGCGCGGGGTGAGTTCGACGCTGCCGGGCTGCCTTTGCGCCGCATACTTGATGCGGACCGAGTCGCACACGCTGTTGTCCGCGATCTTCTGGTCGGACACCCAGGCACGCGATGCGTCGAAGCGGTCGGGCCGCAGAAAATTCACGCGATCCGCGTACCTGACCTTCGCCGCCTCGATCGTGTCGCGCATCGACAGCATCTCGGCCTCGTCCCTATAGGCGAGTGCGATGCTGACCTGCGTGTAGCTCTCGAGGTGGCGGGCGATGACAGGTTCGACAGTGGTGTCGAACGGCCTGTCGGCAACGATGATGGCCAGCGAATGGCGCACGTCGCACGGTGGTGGCTGCCCGCCCTCCCCCAACAGGCAGGTGGACAACGAGAACCCGTACTTGTCGGAGTTCTCGAACAGCTTGTTTCGCAACTGCTCACGGCTGCCGTCGGCCGGGAACGCCGCGCAAACAACGACTTCGCTGCGATGCAGGGGCCTATCGTATTGGTATCGCAAGATTTCCTCCTTCGTGGTGGATACGGATCGCGGGATCAGGCGATCTTTCTGAAGATGGCGAGCAACGAGCCCGGAAACTCCTCGACCGACAACGGCGCCTCCGCGAACGCGACATGAGGCACGCCCCGGCAGGCGAACCGCAGAGACTCCTGCGTATGCAGGTGCTCCACCGATGTGAAGATCCGCGGCTCGGGGTGGTCATCCACCTCCAGCCGGACATCCATCTCCGCGATCCAGCCTTCCTGCCGGAGGCGGACCGGCCCGAACGGCCACTCGACGCTGCCCCGGGCACCGGAAGCCGTGTGGAATCGCCGCGTCTTGATGTCCAGGTCATCCAGGTGATTGAGGAATTTCCGGGGGTCATGCAGCTCCGCGACGAAGAGGCCATCGCGGCGCAGGACGTTCGCGCAGGCATGCAGCAGGGTCGCTGCTTCATCGTTCGAAAGGTAGCCCAGCGAATACCGCGGAGCGATGACGATGTCCATGGAGCCCGCCCCGACCTCCTCCGGCAGAGAAGGCAGGCGTGAGATCAGGTACCGCAAAGGCGCGGCACCGGCAGCCAGCTCGGCCATCGCGGGAGCGCTGTCGATAGCCGTCGCCGCTCCGAAGCCTTCGGCAACGAACGCGCGGGAATGTTCGGCAGGCCCGGCGAACAGCTCCAGGGCATGCAGGCTGCCCGCACGCCTACCGTGCATCTCGACAATCCGCCGGATCTGGGCGGTGAAATCGCGGTCTTTCGAGAAACGGGCGTAGGCATCGGCGAAGGCGCCGTACAGTTCGTCGATGTCAACGGGCTGCATGGATCGAAATGTATTTTTGAGTGTGTCCCGTCCAGTAATCCGCGGGGATGGGCGGGATGACATCGTCCCAGTACTCGGCGGGTTCGAGCTTCCGGACCTCCTGGCGGTAGTCCAGTTGGCTCGCATGTCCCTCATAGGTGGCGAAGGCACACAGTGCAGGCGGCAGCAGCCGCTTGTAGAAGCCGCCGATGAGGTCGAAGAGTTCGTCCCGGGCGCTGTTGAGCATGTCGAGCGTGAGCTCTCGCGCACGTGCCTGCTGCAGGAAGTGCTGCATCGCTTCCAGGCAGAAGTAGGGCAATACGCTGAACCAGTCTTCGATGCGCTGCTGATCGCCCTGCGTGCAATGCCGCCGCAGGCCATTGAGCTCGGTGACCTTTGCGCTCCACTCGTAAGCCAGCAGTCGATAGATCTCCATGAGTGGTTCCAGCGCAGGATCGAAAACCGCTCCGCGCGCAGCAGGCGCCTTGATGGCGACGTCCAGCGCCGCATAGGTTCTCGGGGACATCGGCCGTGCATCCTCGGCCTTCCAGCTGCTTTCGAAACTGAACGAGAAGAACGGCATGCCGAGGAACCGCTGGTTGCGCTCGTAGATTTCGGCGATGCGATCGAGGTTCAGGGCCAGGCTTTCGAGCGTTGTGTTCCGGTTGAACAGGATGAAGCTCAGGTCCATGTAAATCCCGCTGCCGGCCAGGTGGCGGATCGTGCGACGAAGAATCTCCGAGGTGGTCTTCTTCTTCAGCACGGCGAGGTCCTCGTCGAGCAGCGATTCGACACCGATGAAGACGCTCACCAGTCCCGCGCGCTTCAGCAACGCGAAGTCGCCGAAGTTCGACAAGGTGTCTGCCCTCGCATAGATCTTGAAGCCGATGGCAGGAAAGCTCGCCGCGATGTTCTCCAGCAGTTCGGAGATCTGCGGATAGTCGCGTTGATCGGCGCCGAAGAACTCCGAGTCGTTGAAGACGAAGTGGCGAACGCCGAGGTCGTAGTAGGCCCGGATGTCGGCCAGGACACGAGAGACGGGCCTGCGCGTCCAGCGTTTCGGGTAGTTGACCCCGGAGTTGATGAAGCAGAACCTGCAGGGGAAATGGCATCCCCGTGTCGTCTCGATCGAGGCCTTGACCCGAGGCAGATGGTCAGGCTGGACCGCCTGGGTGGACAGATACGGCCTGAGCTGGAGATCACCGTCGAAGGCCGGGCCGTCATCGGGGATCCCGAGCATCCTGGCAAGCGACCGCTCGTCGTGGATCGATGTCCGGAGCCGATCCCCGAATGCGGTGCCGAGACGCCGGAACTCTCCGTTGTCCGGAAGCCGCCCTGTCTGCCCGTAGAGGATGACCTGCGCATCGGTCTGCTCCAGCAGGCCGCTGGCGATCCTCAATGCATAGAACACGTTGTCGCCCGTTTCCCGGCAGGAAACGACGTAGTGCGTCGCGGCGGACGCTTCGACGATCTTCTCCAGGCTCAGCGTGCGATCGATGTGGAAATCGTAAACCCTGGGAGCCACGCATCCCGTCGCGTCCAGGTAGCCGAGCCAGTAGGAGATGATGGCGTCCTCCCGCACGTCGAGATCGTTGTACCGATAGGTGTGCGGTGGACGAATGATGGCGATGTTCGGCATGGAATCCTCCTAGACGTCGGTGTCTTCGATGGCCGGGACGACGAGCTCCTTCACCAGGGTCGGGTCGTCCAGCGAGAGAATGCAGCGGATCAATTGGTAAATGTCGTCCGGCGGTATGCGCGCCGGGTGGGACGACTGGCCGCTCTGGTCACTGCGGATCGATCCCGGAGACAGGCAGGTGACATGCAGGCGCAACGGCCTTCCCTGTTCGCGCAGCGAATGCGTCAGGCCGCGCAACGCGAACTTGGATGCGACATACGCACATGACGTGCTGCCGGAGTTGTCGAGGCCGCTGGTTGATCCGATAAGGAAATAGTGGCGCCGGCGGGGTGGCATTGCAGCGCACAGCGCGAGCAACCGCTGGCCGATGATCAGCGGTGCCGTGATGTTCGTGGCGACGATGCCGCGAACCTCCTGTTCAGAAGCGCGCTCGAAGCCTTGCCGCTCCCAGATGCCCGCCACATAGATGATGCAGTCGTAGTCGGCCCGCTCCATATCGGCGGTCACCGACGCCAGTCCTGCCTCCTGCGTGAGGTCTGCGGTCAGGATGCGTCCGGCCTGCTCGGCGTCGTTGCCGTCGAAGCGCCTGGCGACGGCGGTCACGGTGTGGCCGTCCGCGCCGAAGGCGCCCAGCAGGCTGCGGCCCAGGCCGCGGGATGCGCCGAGAATCAATACCTTGTTCCGGTCAGGGGGTGTCTTCATTTTTCAAAGCCTCGCGCAGGGTGGCATGGGCATGGCGGTTCAATTCGACGGTGCGTCTGAGCAGATGGCAGTCCACTCGCTGGTCTCGTGCCGCTCGGTACGCGGAGCGGAATTCCTGGTCGTAGAAAAGCGCCAGCTTCGCCATGTCGTGCGACTGCCCCCATGAGAGGTAGCCGATCGTGCTGGCGCTGTATTCGGCCAGTTCGATGTCGCACAGCAGTTCGAAGGGTTCGGATGGATCGGGTTTGCGAAAGCCTCCGTCGTAATCGATCAACTCGATCCGTCCGGCGGGAGTGACGAGGTCATTGCCGAACCACGCACTACCGCGTCCACGGACATAGCCGGCGTCGTGCAGCTTTCGATAGGCTGAACCCGACGCCTGGGCCGTTTGCGCGACGAGCGTTTCGTCGCAGCGAAAGGAGGTTGGTGCCCCACCGCATCGTTGAGGCACCTCCATGAACAGATTGCGCTGGCGGTCGAATGTCAGCCGGCGCGCCTCGATCTGAGCAGCCAGTGCGCACGACGCGGCCTGGAGAACGACCTCGTCCGCCCGCACATCGCTGCTGGCCTCGTACACGATTGCGCCGAAACGGTGCTGGCCCTGATCGCCATCGAGCGGCTCCGTCACCACGAAAATTCCCAGGGGCCGGTATGCCGTCAGCAGCCCCTCCGCCCGCAATTGCTCGGCCACGAGCAGTTCCACCGCAGCACTTGAAAGTCCCATGAGGCCCGCGAAGGCGAGGTCTGCGCATCCGCGGGCCGCATCGCCCGCAGGCACCACGTGCTCGCCAGTCAGCCCGAGGTCCGCAAACCCGCATCGCTTGATCTTGAGACTCGACGACGGTCCGGGCAGCAGCGCGGAGCCCGCCCCGCTGGAGAGCCCCGTCGCATCTGCCATGCACGGCGGCACGGCCTTTCCCTTGATGGGCAAGCCGCCCAACCGGACCACCTGCCGCATCGCATCGTCTTGTGCGGCAGCGCCCCGCGCTTGCACGAAATGTGCCTGCAGGGAGATGCCGAGCACGACCCGCCGGCGAAATGCGAAATCCGGCCAGTCGCAGGATTCGACAAGGGAGCGCGAGCGCCGCCAGCCGCTGGACAGGCCCCATGCCCAGTCGGGATGGTGCAGACTGAAACTAGTCAACGGGACCTCCGTCCAGCAATCCGCTTTTTCGGGTGTTCTCGAACATCGCGAGAAAGAGCGTCAGGCCGATGGCAAGCCAGGCACTGGCGGTGGCAGCGACCATGGTCAGGGTGCCGTCCATGATGGCCCCCGTGGCGAGCAGCTCTCTGACGCAGTCGAAGACGTAGGTCGTCGGCAGCAGTGCGGACACCCATTGCAGCCCCAGGGGAAGCGCGGAGGTGGGATACAGGACACCGGACAGCGGGGCAAGCGTCAGTACCAGGGCCCACGAAAGAATCTCTGCGGCGATGCCCCAGCGCAGGATGACACCGGACATGATCAGGGACACGGCTGCCGAAGACATCAACGCGAATACGGTCACGACCAGCACGGAGCCGCGCAGCTCGATGTAGTCGGACCAGCCTGCGCCCAGGGCGACGGCCACGGCAATGCCGATTCCGAGCACCGCGCGCACGAGTCCCACGATGAAACATCCGAACATCATTTCCAGCGGCGTCAGAGGCGTTGTGAAGAGTTGCGGCAGAGCGCGGCCCCACATCTCCGTGAACAACGACATGACAGTGCCCTGCTTGAACCTGAAGATGATTTCCCACATGAGGTAGGAAACGAGCAATGTGCTTCCCAACGTGGGCAGGGACTTGGCGCTGAGGTAGTTCTTGAAGATGACCCACTGCATCAGCGTGGCGGTAGGCATGTACACGGACTCCACCAATCGTGGCCAGGACCGCAGCAGCACCACCAGGTGGCGCACGCTGATGGCAGCGATGCGCATCAGCGATGCCTGCAGGGGGCGCATGGTCGATTGCATGGATGTGGCGGGATGGATGAAAGGGATGGGGTGACCCCCATCCCGGCAGGCTTACGGCCCGGTGACGACGTCAACGAAGACGTCGGTGACTTCGCGGCGTGTCTGGGCGTCCAGTTCTGCCTGCAGCTGCTGGGTGGCCTGTGCTACGTCGGATGCAGCCAGCGCACGGCGCAGGGCGCGCTCGACCAGGTCGTCTTTGGAAACCAAGCTAGTGCTCATTCGTTTGCTCCTTTGGGTTGGAAAAACACCCCGATGAATGGGGCGTTGCCAGTATGGATACGAAAAGGGCGCCCGCGTACTGTCGTGCTGGGAGCGAACGTTATGCATACCATTCGCCATCTCGATGAAACCTGGAACGGATGGCGCCGCACGCCATGGGATGCACCATGCAGTGCGATGCCGCCCGCTAACATCGCACCATGCACAAAGCTCATACGAACTTTCACGTTTCCGGCGCGGTCTCCTTCGGCCACGCGGACCGCATCTGCATCGTTACCGGAGGCGCCCAGGGCATCGGCGAAGCCTGCGCGCGGCGCTTCGCCCGCGAAGGCGCGCGGGTGGTCGTCGCCGACGTGGACGACGCGCGCGGCAGCGCCCTGGCCGCGGAGCTTGCGCAGGCGCTGTACGTGCGCTGCGACGTGGGCGACAAGGCCCAGGTGGATGCGCTGGTCGCCCGCGTGCTGGAGGCCCACGGCCGCATCGACGTGCTGGTGAACAACGCCGGCATCTTCCGGGCGGCGGATTTCCTGGACGTGAGCGAGGAAGACTTCGACGCGGTGCTGCGCGTGAACCTCAAGGGCTCGTTCCTGGTGGGCCAGGCGGTGGCCCGTGCGATGGCGGCGGCGGGCCGCGGTGCCATCGTGAACATGAGCTCGGTGAACGGCGTGCTGGCCATCCCCACCATCGCCAGCTACAACGTGAGCAAGGGCGGCATCAACCAGCTCACGCGCGTGATGGCCCTGGCGCTGGCAGGCCGCGGCGTGCGGGTGAATGCGGTGGCCCCGGGCACCATCGCGACGGAGCTGGCCGCGCAGGCCGTGCTCACCAGCGACGATGCCCGCGCCCGCATCATGAGCCGCACGCCCATGGGCCGGCTGGGCGAGCCCGGCGAAATCGCCGATGTGGTGGCCTGGCTGGCCAGCGATGCCGCCAGCTATGTGACGGGCGAGATCGTCACGGTGGACGGCGGGCGCATGACGCTCAACTACACCGTGCCCGTGGGCGGCTGAGCGCCAGGTTTTCGATCTCGCGGCACAATCGGCGCATGCGATTCCTCCACACGATGCTGCGCGTTGGCAATCTCCAGCGCTCGATTGACTTCTACACCCAGGTGCTGGGCATGCAACTGCTGCGCACATCCGAGAACCCCGAGTACAAGTACTCGCTGGCGTTCCTGGGCTTCGACGGCGGCAACCCGGGCCAGGCCGAGATCGAACTCACTTACAACTGGGGCACCGAGAGCTACGACATGGGCACGGCCTACGGACACATCGCCCTGGGCGTGCCGGACGCCTATGCGGCCTGCGAGAAGATCAAGGCCGCGGGCGGCAATGTCACGCGCGAGGCCGGTCCGGTCAAGGGCGGCACGACAGTGATCGCCTTCGTGACGGACCCGGACGGCTACAAGATCGAGTTGATCGAGCGCAAGAGCGACGTGGGCGCTGGCACCGGCCTGCGCTGACGCGGTCTCCAGGAGCGGCTAACACGACCCTTCTGGCGTCGTTGCCGCATCTTGTCGTACTACCCGTACTGCCTGCGATACGGCGCCTAGCCAGAACCGCTTCGCTGGGTCGTGTTAGCCGCTCTATCGCCGCGGGGCACGCTTCACAGGGTGTGCCCCGCGTCGAGCGCCGGCGGGCGCAGCAGGTCCGCATTGACCCCCATGGCCTCGCTGGCGCGCTCGACCGCCTGCCAGAGCGGCGCCGGCATGCGCAGGATGTCCTCCGGCGAATCGGCCTGGGCGATCCAGGCGTCGATCTGGTGGTGCTGCTCTGGGGTGAGCAACTCGAGGTTCAGCATCTCGTCGATGGTCTTCATGGCGACAGTATCGCCAACCGCGCGGGCTGGCGACATTTCCTTTCCTGTCGTCAGCGTGCCGGACGCAGTGCCGCAGCGGCCCGGGCCAGTTCGGTGACGCGTGCCCAGTCGCCCGCGGCCAGCGCGTCGCCGGGCACCAGCCACGAGCCGCCCACGCAGGCCACGTTGCCCAGCGCCAGGAAGTCCGCAGCATTGCCCGGCTGGATGCCGCCCGTGGGGCAGAACACCACGTCGCCGAATGGCCCCTGCCATGCCTTGAGCATGGCCAAGCCGCCGGCCTGCACGGCCGGAAAGAACTTCAGGGCGTTGAAACCTTCTTCCTGCGCCATCATGATCTCGCTGCCGGTGGCCACGCCGGGCAAAAGCGGCAGGCCCAGGTCGCGGCAGGCGCGGCCCACGGCGGGCGTGAAGCCCGGGCTCACGGCGAAGCGCGCGCCCGCGCTGACGGCGGCCTGGGCATCGGCCGCGCTGCGCACGGTGCCGGCGCCGACCACGGCCTCGGGCACGTCTTTGGCAATGGCTTCCATGCAGGCCAGGGCCTGGGGCGTGCGCAGCGTCACTTCCAGCATGCGGATGCCGCCGGCCACCAGCGCGCGCGCCATGGGCACGGCATGCGCCACGTCGGTCAGGACGATCACCGGAATCACCGGCGCGTCGCGCATCACGTCCTGCGCGGTCAAAGTCCCTTGTCCGTTCACAGCCATGAGCAGGCCCCCTCTTCCGCGCTGAGCGCATTGCGCCGGAATCCGGCAAACAGTTCGCGGCCCCAGCCGTGTCCGTCGGCACGGGCCAGTTCCTCGGGCTGGGTGGCCGGCACGCGGACCGCCCACTCGGCCGGATCGACCAGTGCATTCAGCGTGCCGGCCACGGCATCCAACCGCACGATGTCGCCGTCCTGCACGCGCGCCAGCGGCCCGCCTGCCAGCGCTTCGGGCGAGACGTGGATGGCGGCCGGCACCTTGCCGGAGGCGCCGCTCATGCGTCCGTCCGTGACCAGCGCCACGCGGTAGCCCTTGCCCTGCAACACGGCCAGCGGCGGCGTGAGCTTGTGCAGCTCGGGCATGCCGTTGGCGCGCGGGCCTTGCCAGCGCACCACGCAGACCAGCCCCTTCGACGGGTGCGCTTCGCAGGCCCGGTCCAGCTCGCCGGCCTGGAAGGCCTGCTGCAGCTCGGCCTGCGAGGCGAAGACGCGCGCAGGCGCCTCGATCACGTGGTGGTCTTCTGGCACTGCCGAGACCTTGATCACGCTGCGGCCCAGGTTGCCGTCGAGCAGCTTGAGCCCGCCGATCGGGCTGAACGGTGCATCCGCCGGGCGCAGTACGCCGTCGTCGCCGCTGGCGCCGATGGGGGCCCAGGTGAGTTTTCCGGTGCCGGGGGCAGCGGCGTCTTCCACCGGTAGCCGGGTGTATTCGCGCAGGCCGCCAGGCCGCACGGTGAGCACGTCCTCGTGCATCAGGCCGGCGTCCAGCAGTTCGCGGATCACGTAGCCGGGGCCGCCGGCCGCCTGGAACTGGTTCACGTCGGCGCTGCCGTTGGGATAGACGCGCGCGAGCAGCGGCACCACCGCCGACAGTGCCGCGAAATCGTCCCAGCCGATGGCGATGCCCGCGGCGCGGGCAACGGCCACCCAGTGGATCAGGTGGTTGGTGGACCCGCCGGTGGCGAGCAGCGCCGCCATGGCGTTGACGATGCAGCGCTCGTCCACGATGCGGCCGATGGGCGCGCACGGCGCACCGGGCTGGCCGAGCACGGTGCGGGCGGCCTCGCGCGTGAGTTCGGTGCGCAGTGCCTCGCCGGGGTTGACGAAGGCGGTGCCGGGCACGTGCAGGCCCATGGCTTCCATCAGCATCTGGTTGCTGTTGGCGGTACCGTAGAAGGTGCAGGTGCCTTCGCCGTGGTAGGCGGCGGATTCGGCGGCGAGCAGCTCTTCGCGGCCGACCAGGCCCTGGGCGGCCTGCTCGCGCACCTTGGCCTTGGCGCTGTTCGAGAGGCCCGAGGTCATGGGCCCGGCCGGCACGAACACCGTGGGCAGGTGGCCGAAGTGCAGCGCGCCGATCAGCAGGCCGGGCACGATCTTGTCGCACACGCCGAGCATGAGCGCGGCGTCATAGACGTCGTGCGACAGCGAGACGGCGGTGGCCATGGCGATCACGTCGCGGCTGAAGAGCGACAGCTCCATGCCGGGCGTGCCCTGCGTGACGCCGTCGCACATGGCCGGCACGCCACCGGCCACCTGGGCCGTGGCGCCGTGCTGGCGGGCCACCTCCTTGATCAGGTCGGGGTAGTGGCGCAGCGGCGCGTGGGCCGACAGCATGTCGTTGTAGGCATTGACGATGCCGATGTTGCGCGCGCGCTCGGCGACGACGCGGAACTTGTCGTTGCCCGGCATGCCCGCGAAGGCGTGGGCGACGTTGGCGCAGCCCAGGCGGTCGGCGCCGCGGTCGCGCTGCGCATGGAAATCGAGCTGGGCGAGATAGGCCGCGCGCGTGGGCGCGCTGCGCTCGCGGATGCGTTCGGTGACGGAGTGGACGGTATCGTGGAGTGGCATGGCGGTGTGTGGGGCGGTGCCTTGCAGGATCGACGTGGGAGGGGGGGCGGGAGAACGCAGGCGGGGCCGCGGCTCCCATGGCTGGAATCGTACGCCTTTCGTGTGACCCGCGAGTGTAGGCCGAGGCGAGGGCCGCGGACGCATGCGGCCGGGGTCGGCCGCATGGCTGGTTCGCGCGCGCCCTGCCCCGCCTGCGCCCCGCGCCTTACTGGCCGCCGCGGGCCTGCTTGACGGCGGCCTGCACCGCGTCCCAGGTCTCCTGGCCCACCGACTTGGCGATGCCGGCGTTCACCGAGGTGAGCTTCTCGCGCATGCGGTTGGCCTCGGCCGCGGGCAGTTCGTTGACCTGCATGCCCTTGGTTTTCAGGTCGGCCAGGGCCTTGGCGGCTTCCTCGCGCGTATCCTTGCGCTCGAAATCGCGGCTCTTCACGGCGGCATCCTGCAGCACCTTCTTCTCTGCGGGGCTGAGGGTGTCCCACCACTTCTTGCTCACCGTGACGATCCACGGGCTGTAGACGTGGTTGGTGACGGTGAGGTACTTCTGCACTTCGTAGAACTTGCTCGACACCACCGTGTTGAACGGGTTTTCCTGGCCATCGACGGCGCGCGTCTCCAGCGCGGTGAACAGTTCGGAGAACGGCAGCGGCACGGCGTTGGCACCCAGGGCCTTGAAGCTGTCGAGGAACACGTTGTTCTGCATCACGCGCAGCTTGATGTCGCCCATGTCTTCCAGCTTGGTGACGGGACGCTTGCTGTTGGTGAGGTTGCGGAAGCCGTTCTCCCAATAGACCAGGCCGACCAGGCCCTTGGGTTCGAGCCTGGCCTTCACCTTCTCGCCGACGGGGCCGTCGAGCACTGCGTCGGCCTCCTTCACGTTGGCGAAGAGGAAGGGGGTGTCCCACACGGCCATCTCGGGCACGATGCCGACCAGTGTGGCGGTGGAGCCGACCATCATCTCCTGCGCGCCGCCGATGAGCGCCTGCTGCATCTGCGTGTCGGAACCCAGCGAGGCGTTGCCGATGGCGCGCACCTTCATCTTGCCGCCCGTGGCCTTCTCGACCTCCTGGGCGAAGAAGCGCACGGCGCGCCCCTGGTTGGAGTTGTCCACCAGGCCGTAGCCGAAGCGCACGATGCGCGGCTTGAAATCCTGGGCCTGGGCGACGGACGCGCCGCTGGCGGCGATGGCGGCCACGAGCGTGGCGAGGGCGAAACGGATGCGCATGGTGTTTGTCTCCTGGATGAAAGTGGGAAAGCAGCGAAAACGGGAAAAGCGGATCGTTACGCGTGATGGACGGCATGCAGGCTCAGTGCAGCCAGCCCAGCGGGGCGGTGATCATCTGCGGGAAGATGACGAACAGGACCAGCAGCAGCACGTACACCAGCAGGAACGGCGTGGTGCCGCGGATGACGGTCTCCATGCGCAGCCGGCCCACGCCGGCCACCACGTTCTGCACGGTGCCCACGGGCGGCGTGATGAGGCCGATGCAGCCCACATAGATGAACATGAAGCCGAAGTACACCGGGTCTATGCCGGCCTTGACGGCGAGCGGCACGCACACGGGGCCGAAGATCAGGATGGTGGGCGTGAGGTCCATGGCCGTGCCCACCACCAGCAGGAACACCATCATGAGCGCCATGAACAGCACGGGGTTGCCCATGACGCCGGCGAAGCTGCCGGCCAGCAGGTTGGGCAGGTCGGCCAGGGTGATCATGTAGGCGGTGACGGTGGCCGCGCCGCAGAGGAACATCACCACCGCGGTGGTCTTGCCTGCTGCCAGGAACACCTCGTAGAGCCGGGCCCACGTCATTTCGCGATAGACGAACATCGAGACGATGAGCGCATACACGGCTGCCACCACGGCGGCTTCGGTGGGCGTGAAGATGCCGCCCTTGAGCCCGCCCAGGATGATGACCGGCATCATCATGGCCCAGAAGCTGTGCAGCAGTGCGCGCATCCGGGCGCCCCATGCCACGCGCTCCATCGCCGCCAGCTGGTGCTTGCGCGCGATCCACCACCAGGCGGCGATGAGGAAGATGCCCATCATCAGCCCGGGGAACACGCCCGCCAGGAACAGCTTGCTGATCGAGGTGTTGGTGGTCACGCCATAGATCACGAACGGCATCGAGGGCGGGATGATCGGCGCGATGATGCCGCCCGATGCCAGCAGGCCGGCGCTGTAGCTGGACGGGTAGTTCTGCTGCCGCATCATCGGCAGCAGGATGGTGGCGAGCGCCGCCGTGTCGGCGATGGCCGATCCGCTCATCGACGCGAGCAGCACCGCCGCGCCGATGGCCACGAAGCCCAGCCCGCCGCGGATGTGGCCGACGAAGGCGCGCGCCAGGTCGATGATGCGGCGCGAGAGCCCGCCCGCATTCATCAGCTCGCCTGCCAGGATGAAGAAGGGCACCGCCAGCAGCGGGAAGTTGTCGAAGCCCGCCTGCAGGTTCTGCGCCAGCAGCTGGGAATCGAAGAAATCCAGGTGCCACATCAGGGCAACGCCGGTCAGGATCAGCGACTGGGCGATCGGCATGCCGATGGCCATGCCGCCGATCAGCACGCCGAGGAAGATAAGGGTCACGACCATGGCGGCTCCTTCACTCGATGGTGGCGTCGCCGCCCGCATCGTCGCCGGCCGGCCGGCCGCGCACCAGGTCCAGCACCAGCGCCACCAGCAGGCCCACGGCCAGCACCAGCGTGGCCGCCGCGCCGAGGGCGAGCGGGTAGCCCAGCACGGTGCTGTAGCTCTCCATGCCGGCCACCACCTGCGCCCACGATCCCTTGAGCAGCAGCACCATGCAGAGCGCCACCAGCGCCTGGCTCACCCAGAAGAGCAGCTTGCGCGGCGCGCCCGAAAGGCGCGCGGTGAGCATGTCGAAACCCAGGTGCTTGCCCTCGAACGCGGCCACGATGGTGCCCACGGCCACCAGCCAGACGAACAGCAGCCGCGAGATCTCTTCGTACGACACGATGCTGGTGCCGAAGGCGTAGCGCAGCACCACGTTGACGAACACGGCCACGACCATGCCGGCCAGGGCCAGCACCATGAAATGCTCCGCGATGCGCTGGAGCGCGGGTTTGCGGCGCGCGGGTGCGCCAGCGCCGGGGTGGTCGGTCATGCGGTGTCTCCGGAAGGGGCCGGCGCACGGGAGGCGCCTGGGGCGTGGGGGGATGGCTCGGCAGCCTCTGCGCCGCCGTCGCCGTGCATCCAGTGTGCGATGGAGGTGCCCAGGTCATGGATGGGCCGCGTGGCGTCCAGCGCCAGCACGCCGGCCTCGCCACGCGGGGATTCCAGCGTGGCGAACTGGTTGGCGACCAGCGTGGGCGAGAAGAAATGGCCCGGCCGGTGGCTGACGCGCGCGAGCGCATGGTCGTAGTCCAGCTCCAGGAACGCGAATCGGAGCCCGGGTGCCGCGGCACGCAGGTGGTCGCGGTAGCGGCTGCGCAGGGCCGAGCAGGTCAGCACGATGCCGCCCTGCCCCGCTCCATCGCCGGGGTGGACGGCATGGGCCAGGAGGTGGGCAAGCCGGTCCAGCCAGCCGGCCCGGTCCTCGTCGGTGAGGGGCTGGCCGGCGCGCATCTTGGCGACGCTTTCGGGGGAATGGTAGGCGTCGCCTTCGTGCAGGGTCCAGCCCAGCAGTGCGGCGGCCTCGGCCGCGACGCTGGACTTGCCGCAGCCGGAAACGCCCATCACCACCACGGCGGGCAGCGTTTTGCTTTGGATAGCGCTATCCGTTGAGTTCATAAAAATCGCGAAGGCCTCTTTTCGGAAGCCAGCCGCGTCGTCTCCGTCGAATGGATGAGGTAAATCGCCTTGCCCTGTCGTTAACCCTGAGCAAGATAGCGCTATCCTAGAACACAATGGCGGCCAGACCGATCCGGATTAACCCTTGAACGATTCCGCCCTGCCCCGCCCCCGACGGGCCCGCCGCGCCAGCGGCCGGGTCACCCTGGATGACGTGGCCCGGCTCGCGGGTGTGAGCCCGATCACCGTCTCGCGCGCGCTGCGCCGCGAGCGCAGCGTGGACCCGGCCCTGGCCGAGCGCGTGCAGGCCGCCGCACAGGAACTGGGCTATGTGCCCGATCCGGCCGCACGCGCCCTCGCCTCGCAGCGCAGCACCCAGGTGCTCGTGCTGGTGCCCATGCTGTCGAACACGCTGTTCGTGGACCTGCTCGAGGCCGTGCACCGCACGCTGTTCCCGCAGGGCTTTTTGCCGCTGATCGGCGTGACCCACTACGATGCGGCCGAGGAAGAGGTGCTGCTGCGCACCTACCTGCCGCACCGGCCCGCCGGCCTGCTCGTGACCGGATTCGACCGCAGCGAGGCTGCGCGCCAGCTCATCGCGCGCAGTGGCGTGCCCTGCGTGCACCTGATGGAGACCAGCGAAGCGCCCGGCGTGTACTGCGTGGGGTTTTCGCAGCTGGAGGCGGGCGCCGCCATCACGCGCCACCTGCTGGAGCGCGGCCGGCGGCGCATCGCGTTCTGCGCTGCCCAGCTCGACCCGCGCACGCTGCAGCGCGCCGAGGGCTACCGCCGCACGCTGCGCGAGGCCGGGCTGTACGACCCGCAACTGGAAACGCTGAGCCCCGAGGGCTCTTCCATCGCGCTCGGGGCGCGCCTGTTCGAGGAAACGCTGCGGCGCGCGCCGGACGTGGATGCGATCTTCTTCTGCAACGACGACATCGCGCAGGGCGGCCTGCTGGCCGCCAGCCGCTGCGGCGTGCCGGTGCCTGAACGGGTGGCCGTCGCCGGTTTCAACGACCTTGCCGGCAGCGACCAGATGGTGCCGCCCCTCACCACGGTGCGCACCCCGCGCGGCGAGGTCGGCCGGGCCGGCGCTGCGATGCTGCTGGGGTTGATGCACGGGACGCCGCCCGCACGGCACTGTGTGTCGCTCGACTACGAGCTCATTGTTCGCGGCAGCACCTGACGCTGGTCCGGTGCTGCAAAAAAGCTGCTGGACACTGGGATTTCGTTATCGCCAAGTCCTCTACGCTCACCACGCTTTTAGTGCCCAAGATGGGCGTCATCAGGCTCCTCCTGGAGCAAGCTCTCATAATCCTGCCCGCCGTAGAAAATTCCCAATATCGAGACGCGTGACGAGTCCACGGAGAACGCGATAACGGAGCGCTTCCGGTAGTGGGTAACTCTGAGGCCGGGACGCACATCATCGCGCTTCGTTCCCCGCAGTGGAAACTGCGCGAGGCCCTCGCAATAGTCGACGATGGCATCGGTGTAGCGCGCGGCAACCTCGAGGGATGCAACACGGGCGATGTAGCGGTACAGCTCCAGCAGCTGGGTCTGCGACTCTGGAGAGAAAACAACTTGGTGCGTCATTCCTTGAGGCGTTCCGCAGCAAGGCGCGCGCGGATGCTGTCAGCGGAGAGTCCGCGCCCCGGATCTGCGGCCAGCGCATCGTAGGCCGTGCCGACTTGGCCATGAAGCCAGCTCTCGACAGCGCGATCACGCGCCAGCAGCGCACGCAATCCTTCTCGAATCACCTCGCTCTCGCTGGCATATGCCCCGCTGGCAACTTTTTCCTTTACCACTGCCGCTATGCTGATAGGCAGTGTGATGCTCATCTGTTGCGTCGTCCGCATGGCCATTCCTTTCCGTTCGATAGGATTTAATCACATCATACGCCGCTCACTGCTGAACGGCGGTCATGGCGGCGGTACTGATCTGCTCGGATGGTTGCAAAAAATAGATACGCCCTGCCGAGTCCCACTGCCAGCTTGGCACAGGCGTACCAGAAGCGCTTCCGCGTCGGCCGTTCATCCCGAGCACTTGATCGGATCGAGGCCGGAGCCTTCGCTTCGGGCGCGGAAAAGAAAAAGCCCGGCGGACCGGGCTGTGGTGTTCACGACTCTGCTCTGGCGGCCGTACCGCTAGGTATTTTCGTTCTGCGCGACGTAGATGAGCACCACGCCGATGCACACGATGAAGCGGAAGGCGGATTCGACGCCGTTCCACTGCGGCGACTGCCACATCAGGAACCATTCGCCCGCGACGGTCATGAATCCGAAGAACCAGACGAGCAGGAAGAGTGTCAGGCCGCAGACCGCGAGCGTCTTGGCCCGCGCGAAGGCCGCAGTTGCGCTGCGCAGTTGCCGCAAGAGCGCGATGGCACCGGCCAGGCACAACGCTCCGGTCACCAGTTCCCCGGCGATGATGAGCCAGTAGGCGGCATGGTGCAGGAGCGGCGAGGAGATCGCACGCCCCATGAGCCGGTTGCCCGGAAACGTCGTGTCCATGAGCAGGACGTGCCGGGTGAACTCGAAGTTCGACCCGTAATCGACGATGTTGTTGTAGCCGACGAGCAGGCAGAACAGCGCCACCAGCAGCACCAGGAGCGCTTTCGAGGCCCTGAGGGCGATCATCGCGATCGCTTCCCGCGCCGGCCGGGGCTGATCAAGCCGCGTCCAGCGTCACTTCCACGCGGCGGGCTTCGGCGGCATTGCCGTCGCCCTGGGCGAGTTCGGGCTTGCGCAGCTCGATGCGGTCTTCGGGCGCGCCGGCCGCCACCAGCGCATCGCGCACGGCCTGGGCGCGCTGCTTGGCCAGCTCGGCGTTGGCAGCGGCGTCGCCCGTGGCGTCATGGAAGCCCGAGATCACCACGCGGCGGTTGCCGTCCTTCACTGCGCGCACCACGTCGGCGATGGCCGGGGCCGCATCGGCCGTGAGGTCGGCACGGCCGGACGCGAAGTAGAACTTCACCACGCTGCCGGCCACGACCACGCGTGCGACCTCGTTGCCGGCGATGTCGAGCGTACCGGCCGGAGCCACCACTTCCGCGGCGGGCGCGGGTTCCGCAGCCGGACGGGCGATGCCGCGCTGGACCACCACGGTGCCCACCACGGCGGACACCACGATCGCGATGATCGCGAACAGGAAGCCGAGGGCGAAGCGTTGCTGGCTGTCGTCGTCGGAAGAACTGAAGGCCATGATGGGAAACTCCGTAGATGAATAATGGTGGAATGGACGAAACCGCGAATTGTAGTGGCGCGGCCCCGGCCGCCCTGCCCTCGCCGGTGCGCGATCCGGCGCCCATGCTGGAGCGCGCCCTCGCCGAATGGGGCGGCACGCAGGACCTCTGGATCTTCGGGTATGGCTCGCTCATCTGGCGCCCCGATTTCGAGTTCGCCGAACAGCGCCTCGCGCGCGTGCACGGCTGGCACCGCGCGCTGAAGATGTGGAGCCGCGTGAACCGCGGCACGCCCGAATGCCCGGGCCTGGTGCTGGGCATGTTCCCCGGCGGCAGCTGCCGGGGCATGGTCTTCCGCGTGGAGCGCGCGCATGCCCGGCAGGTGATGATCGACCTCTGGCAGCGCGAGATGCCCACGGGCGTGTACGACCCGCGCTGGCTGCCCTGCTCCACGCCCCTGGGCACCGTGCGGGCGCTGGCGTTCACGCTCTCGCGCAGCAGCCCCAACCATACGGGGGAGCTGTCGGAGGCCGAGTACCGGCGCATCTTCTCGGAAGCGACCGGCCGGTACGGCACGACGCTGCACTATGCCCAGGCCACCTACGACGGCCTGCGCCGCCTGGGCATCGAGGACCGCGCGCTGGCGCGGCTGCTGCGGTTTTCCCCGCAGGATTCCAGCCGCGGCTGACCGGCCTGCGCCACCGGCGCCATTCGCTCCGGCGGCCATCGCTTCGCCGGCCTGCGGGGCGATTTCACCTATCGGAATAGATTGGGGCAAACGGCCATCCAGAAGGCTGTGGCGGCCTGTCCGGCCGTTCCCCGGCGCCTCGCACGAGGCCGGCCCCGCAACCTGATCCTTCCGATAAGAAAACCATGACCTTTCTGCAATTCCCCTCTCTCCGCCGCAGCAGCTCCGCCGGAGAAGCCTCGTCTTCCGGCGCCGCCTCGCCTTCGCAGTCTCCGGTGTCATCCGGCAGCCGCCGGCACGCTTCCGGCGGCCTGACGGAGCCGCTGCTGCGCCAGCGCGCGGCTGAAGAGCCGGACGGCGCGCCCCCGGCTGCTGCGGCCAGTGCGCCGCACCGCAATGCGCGGCTGCGTGGCGCGGTGCTGCGGCAGATGCTCGCCGCAGAGCGCACCCGCGCGGGCCACCGCCTCGCGCAGGCGGATGCATTGCACGGCACCCAGGCCCGCCGCGACGCCCGCACGCAGGCGAACCTGGCCACGCTGGCGCGCCAGGCCGTGCTGCAGGTGCGGCTGAACCGCGTGCAGCGGGATGCCTACGTCGCACGGCTCAAGGAAGTGATTTCCACCGACCAGTTCCAGCACCCCATGGCGCTCAAGGGCGCCGTCGGCCGCGGACCGGACCAGCGCCTGGCCTCCCCGGACAAGGCCATCCAGGCCGTGCTCGACTATGTGCAGGCGAAGCATCCGCAAGAGGCCGCCCGCCTCGACCTGCAGGGCACCACCGAACTGCGGTTGCCGCTGGAGGCCGACATCCTCCTGAACGCCTGGGAGTTCTCCGCAGGCTGCAAGGTACGGGAAATCCACCTGGCCGACGGCGGCACGGAGGAAGCCGACATCGATCTCTCCACCTATGCGGCGCGCGAGGCGATCAAGAAGGGGGCGGCGGCTTTCGGCGAAGAGGCCCGGCTGCGCCCGGTCAGCCTCAAGGACGTGGAGCCCTCCAGCGAAGCGGAGGACGCGCACCTCACGCCGGCTCCCGGGCTGGAAGGGAACCCGGAAAAGCACCCGTTCGCCTTCCTGCAGGGCGTGCGCTACCAGGCAGAGTCGGACCATGCGGACCTGCAGGCACTGGTCAACCGGTGTTTGGGAGCCAGCGATCCCGTCACCCTCGAGCTCCGCGGTCGCATGGGCGCACAGGCCGTCAATGCCGTGCTGACCCAGAAGCAGTTCACGCCCGCCCTGGGCTGGAGCATGCTGGCGAGCCTGGTGGGCAGCGGCGGCCTGGCCTATGCGCTGGACGTCGTGGCCTGGGGCGCGGTGATGGGCCAGGTCTCCGCCGCCCTCGGCGAGGACCATCCCGCGACCCGCATGACGGAAGTGCTGCTGGCATCGCTCACGCCCCTGTTCGCGGAAACCGTGGACTCCCTCGTCATCAAGCGCCTGCTCGGCACGTTCCAGAACGAGCCCCTGCTGCCGGAAACCTTCGCGGAATTCATGGACGACCTGAAGGACTCCGCGATTTCCGGCACCATCGCGGCCCTCGGCTCCATTCCAAACAATGTGGCCGGCCTGACACAGCGCTGGGCCATGGAGCCCGTCAGCATGGTCACCAACCAGATCGCCGTCTCCACCTCGGGTGCCATGGTACCGCGGGAAATCGCGGCGGCCCATGGCGAGATGGCGACGGGGGTCCTGGAGCGCATGAACGAGGGCTTCTTCCCGGCCCCCGGCCTGGAGCCGGCCGCCGAAGCCAGCGAGGCCCAGGCCCGGCGCGCGCTGGCCGACCACGCCATGGCGGACACGCGGGGCGCGCTGGAGGCGGCGCCTGGGCACGGGCTGGCCATCAACTCGATGGGCATCGGCTCGGTGATCAGCCTGCTCACGGGCTTCCTGCCGTTCGACACCATGGCCCGAGCCCACGTGCTGCCGACCGTGGTGCAGAAGATCGTCACCATCATGGTCAACACGCCCACGGAAGTGCTCAGCCTGGGCGCAGGCATCCTGACCGGCAACCACCTCGGCGGCATCGGCGGCAAGCTCACCACGGATGCCGAGAAGAACCGCCGCATCATCGAGCTCATCGCCCACAAGGCGGTCGAGCGGCTCGGGCAGGCGCAGCCGGGCGGGGCCCGGGGCATCGAGATCACCGAGGCGGAACTGCAAGCCATCGAACACCCCTCCCTGGCGCTCACTTTCCCGGCCGGGCGGACCATCGTCAACACGATGAACGGCGTGGCCGACATGGTGTCGCGCTGCTGGGGCGCCCTGCGCGGCGTGCCCGACGAGCGCCCCGGGGAGCAGGTGGACACGGGCGCGCTGCTGCAGCGCATGGCAGGCCAGGGCCGCCATTCCGCGCCGGTGTGACGCAGGCATCCCCTGCGCGGCACGGCGGCGGGCGGAAGGCATGCACAATCGCGGCATGTCTTCCCCCTCCTCCCCGTTGTCGTCCTCCATCGCCGACCTGCGCAAGAGCTACGAGCGCGCTGAACTCGGCGAGGAGGCCTCCCATGCCGATCCGCTGCGGCAGTTCGACCAGTGGCTGCAGGAAGCGATGGCTGCGCAGGTGCCCGAACCCAATGCCATGACGCTGGCCACGGTGGGCGCCGACCTGCGTCCGAGCTCGCGCATCGTGCTCATCAAGGGCTACGACGAGCGCGGCATCGTCTGGTACACCAACTACGAGAGCCGCAAGGGCCGGCAGCTGGCCGGCAACCCGTACGCGGCACTGCAGTTCCACTGGGTCGAGCTCGAGCGCGTGGTGCGCATCGAGGGCCGGGTGGAGAAAGTGAGCGATGCGGAGAGCGACGCGTACTTTGCAAGCCGGCCGCTGGATTCGCGCATCGGCGCCTGGGCGAGCCCGCAGAGCGAGGTGATCTCCGGCCGGGGCGTGCTGGTGGCCAATGCCGCGAAGTACGGTGCGCAGTTCCTGCTGCAGCCGCCCCGCCCGCCGCACTGGGGCGGCTACCGGCTGAAGCCCGACCGCTGGGAGTTCTGGCAGGGCCGCAAGAGCCGCCTGCACGACCGGCTCTGCTACCGGGAGGAAACTCCCGGCGCCTGGGTGCGAGAGCGCCTCGCGCCCTGACTGCGGTTTCCGGAGTATCGTCGGCCGGTATGAAGAAACTTCTTTCCCTGGCCGCCGCAGCCGCCCTCGCTGCCTGTGCCGGCGCCCATGCCGCCGAACTGTCCGCCGCCTCCGCCGAGCATTTCGCGCAGGCCGGCTACCGCGAATACTTCGATCTGCTGAAACTGCCCAATGACGCCATCGTCCCGGCAGACGTGCGCAGGAACGTGGAGTTTCTCGAGGCGTCCTTCCGCAAGCGCGGTTTCGTGACCCGCCAGCTGGAGAACGACGGCAAGCCCATGCTGTTCGCCGAACTGCCGGGCGCCGATCCGCAGCGCAAGACCGTGCTGTTCTACATGCACCTCGACGGGCAGCCCGTCATCCCCGAGCAGTGGGCGCAGAAGAGTCCGTGGGTTCCCGTGCTCAAGCGCCGCTCGGCGGCGGGTGAATGGGAAGAGATCGATTCCGCACAGCTCCTCGAAGGCCGGGTCGATCCGGAATGGCGCGTGTTCGGCCGCTCGTCCGCGGACGACAAGGCGCCGATCATGATGTTCCTCTCGGCCATCGATGCCATCCAGGCTGGTTCCGCCACGCTGGGGGTGAACGTGAAGGTGGTGCTCGACAGCGAGGAAGAGAAGGGCTCGCCGTCCATCGGCACGGTGATGGCCGCCCACCGCGAGCTGCTGCGCTCCGATGCCATCGTCATCCACGACGGCCCGATGCACGCCACCAACCGCCCGACGCTGATCTTCGGCAACCGCGGCGCGGCCCAGGCGACCCTGACCGTGTACGGCGCCAAGGTGGCGCTGCACAGCGGGCATTACGGCAACTACTCGCCCAACCCCGCGCAACGCCTGGCGACGCTGCTGGCGTCGATGAAGGACGACCAAGGCCGTGTGACCGTGCCGGGCTACTACGACCATGTCAGGCTCGGCGACGCAGAGCGCAGGATCATGGCCGCGGTGCCCGACGACGAGGGCGCGATGCGCAAGCGCCTGGGCATCGCGAAGCCCGACAGCGTCGGTGCGAACTACCAGGAGGCGATGCAGTATCCGTCGCTCAACGTGCGCGGAATGGCCTCGGCCGCGGTGGGCGACAAGGTCGCCAACATCGTGCCGCATACCGCCGTCGCCGAACTCGACCTGCGGACCACGCCCGATTCGGACGCCCGCTACCTCGGCCAGCGCATCGAGGCGCACATCCGCCAGCAGGGCTACCACCTGGTGAAGGGCCAGCCGAGCGACGAGGACCGGGCCCGCTACGAGAAGCTGGCCAGCTTCTCCTACCAGAGCGAAGGCGGGGACGCCGCCGGCACGCCGATCGATTCGGCCGTGGGCCAGTGGGCGTACCAGGCGATGGCCGGGACCTTCGGCGCGCAGCCCGGACCGGTGCGCATCCGGATGATGGGCGGCACCGTGCCCACGGCGGAAATCGTCAAGGTGCTCGACGTGCCCTTCGTCATCGTGCCCCTGGTGAATGCCGACAACAACCAGCATGCCAGCAACGAGAACATGCGCATGGGCAACTACATCGACGGTATCCGCACCGTCCATGGCCTGCTGACACGGCCTTTCTGAACCCGCAGGCCACCGGGCATGGGCTCAGTGCCAGAGCCGCTGGGCCAGCAGCAGCATGATCGGCACGGTGACTAGCGCCAGCGTGGTCGAGAGCGCGATGCTGGCCGACACCTCGTCCTGCATGGTGCCGTAGCGCTGGGTGAAGAGGAACACATTGGCGCCCACCGGCAGGGCCGCGGCCGTGAACATCACCGCTATCGAAAGGCCGGACAGGCCCATGCCCCAGGCCAGCGCGAACAGCAGCAGCGGGTGGGCGATGTTCTTGACCACGGCGATGCCCAGCGCCTCCCGCGCATGGTGGCCGACCTTGGTGTAGGCCAGGGTCACGCCCACCAGCAGCAGCGACATGGGGCCGAGCGCGGTGCCCAGCACCTGCAGCGGCTTGTCGATCACCTCCGGCAACACGAGGCCGGTCTGGCCGAACAACAGGCCTGCCAGGATGGGCAATGGCACCGGGTGCACGATGCCGTTGCGCACCGCCTGCAGCACGGTGTGCAGTACCGGGCGCGGCGTGCTGCGGCCCGAGCGCTGGTTTTCACGCGCCTCGGCCAGCTCGAACACGACCGTGGCGGCCGTGAGCAGCACGAGCGCATGCAGCGAGATCAGGGTGAAGAGGGTCACCAGCCCTTCCTTGCCGTACACCAGCCCGACCAGCGGCACGCCGATCATGATGTTGTTGCTGAACATGTTGGCCAGGCCGCGCGCCGCCGCGCGGGTGGAAAAGCCCGCGAAGGCCATGGTGACGATGAACACCAGGCTCGCCGCCAGGAAATACAGCGCCACCGGCTCGAAGTTGAGGTCCTGCACCCGCACCGCGCCCATGGTGCGGAACAGCAGTGCCGGCGTGAGCACCAGGAAGACGATGTTGGAGAGGTCCTTGATGGCCGTGGCACGCACCCAGCCGATGCGGGCCGCGAAGAAGCCGATGGCGATGCAGAGGATGACGGGAACGAGGGAGGCGAAGACGGGAGAGTTCACGGGCGGATGCGAGTCACTTTTGCAGGGACGCCATCGCCGCCTGCAGCGTGCTCTGCGCAGAGGGATCCGCCACGATCTGGTCCGGCGCCACGCCGTTTCCCTGGATGCTCCGGCCGCCCGGGGAGATCCAGTAGGCCGTCGTGAACTTGATCGCACCCTTTTGCATCGGGCGGATGGTCTGGATGCTGCCGCGCCCCGCCGTGGGCCGGCCGAAGACCCGTGCCCGCCGGTGGTCCTGCAGGGCGGCCGCGACGATTTCCGCGCCCGACGCCGTGTCGGCATCCACCAATACCGCCAGCGCCATCGTGCGGATCTGCGGCGGCAGGTTCTCCAGCGGATCCTGCCGGCTTGCGCCCCGGTAGGCATCGGGGGTGGCCAGGTAGGTGGCGCCGGCCTGCGCCCCCGCGCCGGAAGTCTTCATGACCACCGTATCCCTGGGCAGGAACATGGAGGCGATGCCCACCGTCGATTCGACGAGGCCTCCCGGGCAACCGCGCAGATCCAGGATCATGGCATTGAACGGTTCCGCCTGCCACGCCCCGGCGATCGCTTCCGCGGCCTCCTGCAGCGCCGAGGCGTTGAAGTGCGGCACGCGCAATTGCGCCATGCCGGGTGCCGGCCGCGACAGCGACACCCTGGGGGCCGCATAGGCCCGTCGCTCGACCGCAATGGTGAGGACGGACAGCGAGGACTCGCGGAATACGGTCAGCGCCACCGTGCTGCCGGCGGGACCGTACAGGAGCTGACGGACCCTGGCGGGCTCCAGCCCCTTCACCCGCGCGCCATCGACCGCATACAGCCGGTCGCCGGAAGCGATGCCCGCCTGCGCGGCCGGACTGCCCTCCAGCGGGACGAGTTGGTATTGGTGGTCGCGGTAACGGAGCTGGACCCCGATGGCCTCCGCGTCGGGGGCTGCAGGTTGGCGCTGCACCTCGAGCTCCGCGGCCGTGAAGTACTCGCCGCTGTCCGGATCCGCCTCACGCACCATGCCCTTGGTCGCCGCGACGAGCAGTGCGCGGTCGTCCGGCTTCTCCACCAGGGATGTCTGTAGTTCGCGGTACACGCTGGCGAGGATCTGCAGTTCCTCCTTCGGTATCGGTCCGGCGGGCTGGGCGGCGGCGTGCGCCGACGCGAACAGGGCCAGAAGGAAGGCACAGGCGGAATGGAGCGGTGGGGGAGTCATGTGGAAAGGTCGGGGGCGTCGCGCGACGGAGGATTATCCCGCGTGCAGGCCGCGTGCCGGCCCACCGCATGGCATGCCGCCGAGCCCCCCAAAAACCGCAGCTTCGTCGCTCTGCGCCCCGCTTTTCCCAACCGGCCGTGCGGTGCCGCATGGTGCAATTGCCTGCAATGAAGCCGATCGTTCCCATGACTGCGCCCCTCATCGAACGCCTGGCCCGCGACGGCCGCCTGGACCGCATCTTCGTCGATGGCGGCTGGCGCCGGCCGGAGGGAACGTCCCGTGCGACCGTCATCGACCCTTCCACGCAGCAGCCGCTGGCGGACATCGTGCTGGGCGATGCCCGGGACGCCGCTGCAGCGATCGCCGCGGCCCGGCGCGCCTTCCCGGCCTGGTCCGCAACCACGCCGCTGCAGCGTGCGGACCTGCTGGGCCGGCTGCATGCCCTGGTCCTGGAGCGTGCGGAAGCGTTCGCCCAGGCGATCTCGCTGGAAATGGGATCCGCCATCGCCGTGGCGCGCGGCGCGCAGGTCCCGATTGCCGCGGAGCACCTGCGCGTGGCCCGCGACCTGGCGGCCAGCCATCCCTTCGTCACCCACCGCGGCGGCATGGCCATCGTGCGCGAGGCCATCGGTGTCTGCGGCCTGATCACGCCCTGGAACTGGCCGCTCTACCAGATCACCGCCAAGGTGGGCCCGGCGCTGGCCGCTGGATGCACCGTGGTGCTCAAGCCCAGCGAGCTGTCCCCGTTCAGCGCGATGCTCTTCGCCGAGGCGGTGCAGGACGCGGGGATACCCGCCGGCGTGTTCAACCTCGTGGCCGGCGAAGGCCCGGAGGTGGGGGCCGCGCTGGCGTCCCATCCCGACGTGGACATGGTCTCGATCACCGGCTCCACGCGGGCGGGCGTACTCGTCGCCCAGGCGGCCGCGCCCACGGTCAAGCGCGTGGCCCAGGAACTGGGCGGAAAGTCCCCCAACGTCATCCTGCCGGATGCCGATCTTTCCGTGGCCGTGCCGGCCGGCGTGGCGGCAGGCATGCGCAACGTGGGCCAGTCCTGCAGCGCCCCGACGCGCATGGTCGTGCCGCGCGACCGACTCGCCGAAGCCGAGCGCCTCGCGGCCGAGGCCGTGTCGCGCATGGTCGTCGGCGATCCCCGCTCGGAGCGAACCACGCACGGCCCGGTGGCCAACCAGGCCCAGTTCCAACGCGTGCAGGAAATGATCGCCGCCGGTATCGAGGAAGGTGCGCGCCTGGTCTGCGGCGGCCCCGGCCGTCCGGCGGGCCTGGAGCGCGGCTTCTACGCGCGCCCGACCATCTTCTCCGACGTGCACCAGCGGATGCGGATCGCCCAGGAGGAAATCTTCGGGCCGGTGCTCGTTCTCATTCCCTACGACACGGTCGATGAAGCCGTGGACATCGCCAACGACACGATCTACGGCCTGGGCGCCCACGTGCAGGGCGCGGACCTGGCGGCGGCCCGGGCGGTCGCGATGCGGATCCGTGCCGGGCAGGTGCACATCAACAACCCCGCCTGGAGCCCGCATGCCCCCTTCGGCGGCTACAGGCAATCGGGCAACGGGCGCGAGTACGGCGTCGAGGGTCTCCACGAGTACCTGGAGACCAAGGCGATCCTGGGCTGGGCCGGGGAGCCGGACGCATGACCACCGCATCGCTGCCCCGGCGCCCAGCACCATCCCTGCGTTCCGTTCCGACCGAAAAGCGAGATCCCTCCATGCACCAGCCGCTGCGCCTCATCGAGACGTCGTCCCCCCTGCCCACCAGCGCCGATGCCGTCGTGATCGGTGGCGGGATCATCGGCGTCTTCACTGCGTACTACCTGGCGCGCAGGGGCATGTCGGTCGCCCTGGTCGAAAAGGGCTGGATCGGCGCGGAACAGTCCAGCCGCAACTGGGGATGGTGCCGGCAGCAGAACCGCGACGCCCGGGAACTGCCCATGGCCACCAAGAGCCTGGAACTCTGGGAGCAGTTCACCGCCGAGTCCGGCGAAGACACGGGTTTCCGGCGCTGTGGCCTGTTCTACCTGAGCAACGACGAGGCCGAACTCGACCGCTGGGCCCGCTGGGGCGTCTTCGCGAAGTCCGCCGGCGTGGTCACCCACATGCTGAGCGCCGAGGAAGCCACGCGGCGCGGCAGCGCTACGGGCCGGCCCTGGAAAGGCGGCGTGCTCTCCCCCAGCGACGGCACCGCCGATCCCGCCAAGGCCGCTCCAGCCGCTGCCGCCGCATTCATGAAGCTCGGCGGCACCGTGCACCAGAACTGCGCCGCCCGGGGCATCGAGCTGCAGGGCGGGCGCGTCAGCGGCGTGGTCACCGAAGCCGGCACCATCCGCACGCGCATCGCCATCTACGCCGGGGGCGCATGGGCCTCCTCGTTCTGCCGCCAGCTGGGAGTCCGCTTTCCCCAGGCGACGGTCCGCCAGTCCATCGTGCGCGTCTCGGCGGTCGCCGAGGCACTGCCCGATACGCTGCACACGGCAGGCGTGTCCCTCACCCGGCGCAGCGACGGCAGCTACACGCTGGCGATCAGCGGACGTGGCCGGGTGGACCCGACGCCACAGCTGCTGCGCTTCGCGCCGCAGTTCGTCCCGATGTTCGCCAAGCGCTGGCGCAATGTGTTCCCCGGCGGCCTGGAGGGCATCCGGGGCGGCCATGAGACGCTGGGCCGCTGGCGCCTCGATGCGACGACGCCCATGGAACGCATGCGCGTGCTCGATCCGAAGGCGGACCCGGCGGCCGTGCGGGAAACCCACCGCCGGGCCGTCGCCCTGCTGCCGGCGCTGCGGGAGGCGCAGATCGCCAACGCCTGGGCCGGCTACGTGGACAGCACGCCCGACGGCGTGCCGGGCATCGGCGAGGTACAGGGCATCCCCGGGTTCATCCTCGCCGCCGGGTTCTCCGGCCACGGTTTCGGCATCGGGCCGGGGGCCGGCCACCTGATCGCCGACCTCGCCAGCGGCGACACACCCATCTTCGATCCCCGCCCCTACGATCCCGAGCGGTTCCGGCACTCGGCATGGGGCAAGGTCGCGGATTTCTAGGCGACCATGCACCCGGAACTCGCCGTGTTCTCGCACATGCACGTGGAGGGCGCCTGGAAGCTCTCCCGGGAAATGTCGTGGCCCTACCGGCTGGAAGACTGGCGCTTTGCGCTCGGCCAGGGCCAGGGCTTCGTGCTGCAGCGAGGCCAGGAAAGGGGCGAAAGTGGTGCTGCTCGAAGCCTCCACCATCGGCAACGCCGCGTCGGGACGCAAAGGCGGCCTGTGCAACGCCGGATGGCCGTGGACACCAACCACATGGTGACCTACTTCCGCACCACGCCGGACAACCGCCTGCTCCTGGGCGGACGGGCGCGCTTCGCCGTGTCCAACGAGACGTCCGACCGCAAGAGCGGGGCCATCCTGCAGGCCTCGCTGCGCCGCATATTCCCCGACCTGGGCCAGGCACGCATCGACTACTGCTGGGGCGGCATGGTGGACATGACGCGGGACCGGCTGCCGCGCGCCGGAGAGCGCAACGGCATCTACTACTCCATGGGCTATAGCGGCCACGGAACCCAGATGTCCACCCTGATGGGCTCCATCATGGCGGAGGTCATGGACGGCCGCACCGACCTCAACCCCTGGAAGGACTTCGACTGGCCGGCCATCGCGGGCCACTTCGGCAAGCCCTGGTTCCTGCCGCTCGTCGGCGCCTGGTACCGGCTCAAGGACAGGCTGTCCTGAGCAGGGGCAGGCGCCCCTGCCCACCGGGGTTACGTCAGAAGTCCACCTTCACGCCCACCTTCAGGCTGCGTCCGGGCAGCGGCGCCTTCGGGAACGCCGTGGTCGTCAGGATCGACGTGGGGCTGTAGGCCAGCTTGTCGGTGATGTTGTCCAGCCGTGCGTACCAGAGTGCGGTGCTCCGGGTGGCGCCGAACTGCCACTGCGTGCGGTAGCCGAGCGAGGCGTTCCACAGCGTGTATGCGCCGGTCGCTCGCGTACCGTCGTCGGGCACACGGTCCTGGGCGGCCAGGTAGTCGAAACCCAGCCCTGCGCGCCAGGGGCCGCTCGCCCACAGCAGCGTGCTGCCCAGGCGCAGGGGCGCGATGCGCGGCAGCGGCTGGCCCGTATCGCGGTTGGTGGCGCGCACGATGTCGCCGCGCAGCTGCAAATCCAGCGTGGAGCCGTCGCCGAGCAGGCGGGATTCCGGGGCCACCACGCCGCTCTCGCCCACCAGGCGCACGCTGCCGCTGGCCTCCAGGCCGTAGAAGCGCGCGCGCACGCCCTGGTAGCGGTACTCGGGCAGTGCGCCGTCCGTGCCGGCAGGCACCACGTCGCCCTCCTCCGAGCGCAGCAGCCCGGTGGGCGTCAGGCCGATGTAGTTGGAGAACTGGCTCAGGAAGGCCGTGGCGGCGAAGCGGTTGGGGCCGCTCTTCCAGGCCGCGCCCACATCCACGCTCGTCGCCTTTTCCAGTCCGAGGCCCGGGTCTCCCGTCTCCCAGGCGCCCGTGGCCACGTGCGGACCGTTGGCGAACAGTTCGTAATCCTTGGGCGCGCGCTGGGTGTACGACAGGTTGGAAGTGAGCTGCCAGTCGGGCGCGAGGTTGAACAGCGCGCCCACGGCGGCGCTGTGCGGATGGAAATCGTGCCTGCCCACGGCGAAGCGGTCCACGTCCGGGCTGCCGAAGGATTCGACCGAGTCCCGCTCCGCGCGGGCGCCGAAGGTCAGCTTGCCCCAGTCCATGCCCAGCTCCTCATGCAGGAACAGCGCGGTGCTGTGGCTGCGGCTGCGGGGCGCGAAGGCCTCCTCGCCCTCTGCCGAGAAGCGAGAGGCCTCGGCCTGCAGGCCGATGACGCCCTGCAGCCGGCCGATGGGCGCGTGCCGGGCCTCCACCCGCAGGTCGTTGCCGCCATTGCGGAAGGTGGTGCCAGGCGCTCCGCCTTCGTACTCGGTATGGCGGTAGTCCGTATGGCTGGCCTGCACCCGCACGCTCTGCAGCGGGCCTGCGCCGAAGCGCCACAGGCCATCCAGCGCGTAGCGGTTGGAACGCATGCCGATCGTCACGTCGTCTTCTGCCACCGTGCCGTAATCGCTGCGGTAGGTGCTGGCCGACAGGCCCAGGTAGCCTTGGTCGAAGAAGGCGGTTCCGCCCACGGCGCCTCCGCGCGTATGGCTGGCGGAGTTGCAGATGCGCCGCGCCAGGCCGGGAGAGCCGGGCTTGGTGCAGGTCAGGTCGATGGGCACGCGCACATCGTCCGTATTGCGGTCGAACACGTCGGCATGCAGGGCGAAGCGGTCGTTGCCGCCTTCCACCATCGCCGCGCCCGCACGCTCGCCGTTGCCGGTGGCGGCCGAGGCTTCGGCCTTGCCGTCCACGCCGTTCAGCGGCTCGCGCGGGATGCGGTTGTCGATCACGTTCACCACGCCCCCCACCGCACTGCCGCCATAGAGCAGCGCCGCCGGGCCGCGCAGCACTTCGATGCGCTCGGTGGTCAGGGCCTCGGTGGGCACGGCGTGGTCGAAGCTCAGGGCCGAGGCGTCCAGCGTGGCGCCGCTGTTCTGCAGCACGCGGATGCGGTCGCCGTCCAGGCCGCGGATGATGGGCCGGCTGGCGTTGGGGCCGAAGTAGGTGCTGCTGACGCCCGGCAGGCCATCCAGCGTCTGGCCGAGGGTCGATTCGGTGCGCAGGGTGAGGTCGTCGCCGGACAGCTGGGCGGCGGGCACGACCACCGTGTCGGCGCCCAGCGGATTGCCGGTGACGGTCACCTCGGGCAAACGCGCGCGGGGTGCGGCGGAGGACGTGTCAGCGTCGGCGGCCGTCTGCGCGCGGGCACCGGAGGCCGCCAGCAGCAGCACGGCACAGGCGAGCGGATGCAGCGCCGCGCGGCCGGAGCGGCCCGGGAAGGAAAAAGCGTTGGAATTCATGGCGGGCGACGAAAAAGAAAGAGAACACGGCGCCGCACGCGTGGTGCCCGCATGCCCCGTGCAGGCATGCAGGCGCCACGGCAGGCGCACAGCGGATGCAAAAAAAGGAGGAAGGCCGCTGCGCCCTGGCGGGTCGAGCGGCGAGGCTGGATCAGGCCGCGCGGGAATGCGGCGGCGCGCGGGCCAGGAAGGCGCGCTGCGGCCGCGCGCCGACGCCCGTTGCGGGCAGGTCGCCAGGTGCCGGCGCCGCCGCCGGCATCGCTACCGGCAACAGCGCGGGCAGCAGGGCCGCTCCGAAGAGCGACTGGTCGAGCAGATGGCAATCGCTGTCCGCATGGTGCGAGAACAGCACCTGCAGCAGGCCCGCATCGTGGCCATGCGAAGGCGGGATGAGACCGGCCCCGCCGCCCTGCAGCGCCATGGCCGCCACCGGCCCATGCACCACCTGGTGCACGCGGCCCAGCGCCGGAGCGAGCACCAGGGCCGCCGCCAGCCACATCCACAGCGCGAACGCGCGGCTGCGCATCCGCAGGGCGCCTGCTGGCGGCAGCGCGTCCAGGGAGCAGCGGCGGATGATGGCGGCGGGCCGGATCACTTCACGGGCTCGGCGTTGACCATGCGGTAGAACAGGCCGTACTCGTCATTGCCCAGCGTCTTGAATTCGCCCTGCACCACGATGGGCTCCAGCGAATACGGCACGCCGACGGAGGCCTTCACCTCCACCATGCTCTCCGGCCCGCCGGGAATGCAGAACGCGCAGGTCAGCGGTACGGAAGTCAGCAGGAAATGGCGCTGCAGCGGGCGCGTGTCCATGGGCACCATGAAACCCTGCAGGCGCTGCACCTTGCCGTCCAGCGCCTTCTGCTCGGCATTGAAAACGGGTGCGATACGCGTCTTCAGGGTCTTCTTGGTGAGATTGGTCAGCGTGGACCATGGCACGACATCCTCGCGCCGCGGCAAGGGCTTGATCGGGCTCTGCGGGCTGTGGTAGCCGGGCCCGGAACCGGCCGGGAGCCCCCCGGGGCCGGGCAGGCCGCCAGCGGCGGGTGCCCCGAGCGGCGACGAAAGTTCAGGAACAGCCGCGCCCCCGCCGCCGGAGGCCGGTGCAGCCCCCTGCGCGGCCAGGGTGCCCGTGCATGCCAGGGCACAGGCGAGGAACGAAAGCGGGAATTTCATCGGATACACGGTGTTCGCGGGGGAGATCATCGCATGCGGCACCGGCCCGGGGCCGGCGCACTCAATGCTGGTGCTTCATTCCGCAGAATTTGCCGATGGCCAGGCCTTTGCAGGCGGCCTGGAGTTCCTTCACGCACTGGTCGTGCCCCTTGCCGGACTCCAGGCACTTGGCGGCGGCTTCATGCGCCGCGGCCATGGCCCGGTGGCGCTGGATGTCGGCCTGGATCTCCTTGTCGCCGTGCGCATGCTCCTTGGTGTCCTGGGCATGGGCGGACAGTGCGCCCAAGGCCAGCAGCGGCGCGCAGGCCAGGGCGATGGCGGTGGATCGGAAAGTGCGGTGCATGGAGGTTCCTTTCGGACAGTGAAAAAACAAAAAAGAAGGCAGCGGGACTGCGGTGTTCAGGGCCGCCCCAGCAGTTCGCCCGCATCGACGCGGTAGGCCTGCAGGGCCGGCAGCAGGGCGGCCAGCACGGCCAGCGCCGCGGCAAGCGCGGGAACGGCCCATTCCCCGGGCAGCCAGACCCAGCCGGTCACCGGCATGGCATTGCGCGCGGCCAGCAGGCGCCCCACTCCTTCGGCCAGCAGGTGCCCGCAGGCCAGGCCCAGCAGCGACGCGATCAGGGCGAGCCACAACGCCTCGCACAGCAGCAGCCCGCCCACGCGGGCCGGCGGCGCGCCCAGCATGCGCAGCATGGCGAGGTCGGCACGGCGCTCGCGCACCGCGTTCCACAGCGCAATGAACACGCTCAGCGCGGCCACGCCCAGCAGCACGCCGCCGAAGGCGCGCAGCACGTCGGCCCCCACGCCCAGCAGGCCCACGAGCCGGGTGATCTCGACCGCGGGCGACGCGGCCTGCATGGGGGTGCCGCTGTTGATGGCACGCGGCAGCGTCACCGCCGCCAATGGGCTGCGGTAGCGCACCAGCGCCAGCGTGACCTCGCGCTCCTGGCGCAGCACCTCCAGGTCGTCCGGGTCGTCGGCCTGCGCGGATTCGTGCACCTTCCACACCGATTCCGTGGCGGTGAGCACCAGCCGGTCGAGCACGCAGCCGCATGGCTGCAGCACGCCCACCACCGTGTACGGATTGTCGCCATGCGCCTCGCCTCCCGGGGCCAGGCCGTGCGTGCCCACGAAGGACTGCCCCAGCAACCCGCCGGGCCCGCTGCCGAGGGTGGTGCGTCCGGCATCAACGGCAGCGCGCCGCATCGCCCCTGCCACGGTGGCGCCCAGCACGGCCTCCATGGGGCGGATCCAGACGCGCCCGGCCGCCCATGCGGCACCGTAGTGGGCGGGATACTCCGGCGTCGTCCCGACGATGCGGTAGCCGGCGAAACTGTCGCCCAGGCTCAGCGGGATCGCCTGCGCCACGAGCGGATTGCGCTGCAGGGCCTCGAAATCCTGCAGCGCGATATTGCCGGGCGGCACGTCGATGTGGAACACGCCCGCCAGGATCAGCTGCAGCGGGCTGCCCTTCGCGCCGACCACCAGGTCGATTCCCTGCACATCGCGCTCGAAGCCCCGGTCCACCTGCTCGGACACCAGCAGCACCAGCACCACGGCGGCCAGCCCCAGCGTCAGCAGCAACAGGTTGAGCGCCGATGCCAGCGGGCGCGACCAGAGGTAGCGCCACGACAGCCGCAGAAGTTCGCCGGCACGGGCTGCCGCGCTCATGGCCCGGCCTCCCCGGCCAGGGATTGCGCCCCCCGCTCCAGCGACACCGTGGCGGCCCGGGGCGCGAGCGCGTCGATCGCGCGGCGGTCGTGCGTGGCGACCACCAGCGTGGCACCGCAGCCGGCAGCGCTGCCGGCCAGCAGCGCCAGCGCAGCGGCGGCGGCCTCGTCATCCAGGCTGGCAGTGGGCTCGTCGGCCAGCAGCACGCGCGGCGAGAGCAGCACGGCGCGCGCCAGCGCCACCCGCTGGGCCTGGCCACCGGAGAGCTGGTGCGGATGGCGCCGGGCCAGCCCGCCGAGGCCCAGCCGGTCCAGCACCGCGGCGATCGCCCGGTCGTCCCGGGGCAGTCCGGCCGCGAAGAAGGCCAGCGCGAGGTTTTCGGAAACGGTAAGCGCCGGCGAAAGATGCAGTGCCTGCGGCAGGAAGCCGACGGTGCGCGCGCGCCATGCGTCGCGCCCCGCCTGGCCGGGCGGGGCCTCTCCGGCCAGATCCCGGTCCGCCACCACCAGCGTGCCGGCCGATGCCGAGCGCAGGCCGGCAGCCAGGGCCAGCCAGGTGGACTTTCCCGAGCCCGAAGGCCCGCGCAACAGCAGGCAGCCGCCCTGGGGCAGGTCCACATCCGGAAAACGCAGGGACGGGCCGCCGGAATGGGTAAATTCCAGCCCGCGCGACCGGATCATCCGCGGGTCTCCCCGGCCCCGGTGCCCGCGCATTCCGCGCACCGGCCGCGCACGGAGACATCCGCGGCCAGCTCGGCGTGGCCGGCTTCCGCCAAGGCCTGGAGCACGCGGCGCATGGCGGCGCGCAGCGGAGCCGCCCCGTCGGCGATGCGGAACTGGCGGTGGCATTCGGCACACTCGAAGCGCGCACCCCAGCGCTCCTGGGAGCTGCCCGCCAGCGTGTAGCGCGTCACGCGTTGCGCGTCCACATGGCGGTCGAGCAGCCCGGCCACGGCGAGGCGGTCCAGCAGGCGATAGACCGTGACGCGGTTGGCCGGCACGCCGCGCCGCTCCAGCGCCGCGACGACCTCCGTGCCCGAACGCGCCGCCGAAGGATCGGACTCCATCAGCGCCAGCACGGCCCGCACGGCCCGCGTGGAGCGCAGGCCCTGCGGCAAAGCACGCTGCGCGGCGGAAGGCGATGGCGCGGACGGGTCCGTGGATGCGGCGGGAATCGGCATGGCGTGCGGCCTGGCAATGCAAGCCTGTTAATGCAATCGTGTTGCATTATGCATCCAGGCCGCGCGCCAGTGGCCGGTGGTGGCTATTCGGGCTTGAGGTAGCGCGCGAACGTCTTGCGGAATTTCTCCACCTTGGGCCCCACGACGAAGGCGCAGTAGCCCTGCTCCGGATGGTTCAGGTAGTAGTCCTGGTGGTAGTCCTCCGCCGGCCAGTAGGACTCCAGCGGCTGCACTTCGGTGACGATCGGCGCACCGAACAGCCGGTCCTGCGACATCTGCCGCACCATGTCCTCCGCCAGTTCCTGCTGCGCGGGGGTGGCGGTGTAGATGCCGCTGCGGTACTGCGTGCCCACGTCGTTGCCCTGCCGGTTGAGGGTGGTCGGGTCGTGGGTGGCGAAAAAGATTTCCAGGATCTCCCGCAGGCCGATGACTTCGGGGTCGAAGGTCAGACGCACCACCTCCGCATGGCCCGTCCTGCCCGAGCAGACCTGCTCGTAGGTCGGGTGCGGCACCTGGCCATTGGCGTAGCCGCTCTCGACGTCGGTGACGCCGCGCACGCGGTCGAAGACGGCTTCGGTGCACCAGAAGCAGCCACCGCCCAGGGTGATGGTTTCGGATGGGTTGTTGCGAGGGCTTTCCATGGTTTTCCTGTGCTGTGTGGAGGGTGGCGTGCCGCCATGCTAGCCATCCGCCCGCCGTGCTGCAGTAGGACGCCGTCGCCCTGCCCGTTCCGGCGGTGGATGCCCGGAGACCCGTTGACGCAGCCGAAGCCGGTCGCTACATTACTAACCAGTCAGTCATTAATATGGCCTCCCGCTCTTCCTCCCCTCCTCCACCCTCCGCGCCATCGCCCCGCCGCGCCCGCCGCAAGGAAGCGCGTCCGGGCGAGTTGCTCGAGGCCGCGCTCGACCTGTTCGTGGAGCGCGGCTATGCCGCCACCAAGGTGGACGAGGTGGCGGCGAGGGCCGGGGTGTCCAAGGGCACGCTGTTCCTGTATTTCCCGAGCAAGGAAGACCTCTTCAAGGAAGTCGTGCGCCAGAACCTGGCCCGGCATTTCGCCGAATGGGACGTGGAAATCGAGCACTATCCCCACAGCACGGCCGAACTGCTGCGCCATGCCTACGAACTCTGGTGGACGCACATCGGTGCCACCAAGGCCTCCGGCATCTCCAAGCTCGTGCTGAGCGAGGCGCACAACTTTCCGGACATCGCGGCTTTCTACCGCGACGAGGTCGTGCTTCCCGGCAACCGCCTCATCCGCCGCCTGCTCGAGCGCGGCGTGCAGCGGGGCGAGTTCCGCGAGCTCGACCTCGACTGCGCAGTGCAGGTCGTGGCCGCGCCGCTCGTGTTCATGATGATGTGGCGCCATTCGGGTGTCTGCATGCCGGAGTCGGACGAGGTGACGCCGCAACGCTTCATCGACGCGCAGGTGGACAACCTGCTGGCGGGCTTCTGCGTGCGGCAGGACGGGGTCGCCGCGGTGCCGCAGGCACAGCAGCCGGGCCGCGCGCCTAAAATCGACGGTTTGTCCTGATCCCGTGCACCGGAGAAATCCCCCATGACCCTTCCCTACAACACGACCGCCGACGCCAGCGATCCCGTGACGCTGTCCCGCTACAACATGATCGAGCAGCAGATCCGCCCGTGGAACGTGCTCGACACCGAGGTGCTGGATCTGCTGAACGTCGTGCGCCGCGAGGATTTCGTGCCCCCGGCCTACCGCGGCATGGCGTTCATGGACATGGAGATCCCTCTCAACCCTTCCGCCGAGGAAGCCCAGCGCCTGGGCCAGTGCATGCTGGCTCCGCGCGTGGAAGCCCGCATGCTGCAGGACCTGCAGGTCAAGCCGACCGACCGGGTGCTGGAGATCGGCGCCGGCTCCGGCTACATGGCGGCCCTGCTCGCGCACCGCGCCGAGCATGTGGTCACGCTGGAGATCGTGCCCGACCTGGTGGAATTCGCCCGCGAGAACCTGCTGAGCGCCGGCATCGACAACGTGACGGTGCGCCAGGGCGACGGTGCGCGCGACGCAATCCCGGACGGCCCGTTCGACGTCATCGTGCTGAGCGGCTCGGTGCACGAAGTGCCCCAGCACCTGCTGGCGCTGCTGCGCGAAGGCGGCCGCCTGGCCGCGATCACCGGTGACGAGCCCGTGATGCGCGCCACCTTCGTGCGCCGCACGGGCGACCGTTTCGCGGCCACCTATCCGTGGGACACCAACGCATCGCGCCTGCTGCACTTCCCGGAGCGCCCCCGCTTCACCTTCTGACACAGGACCTCTCTTCCATGATCGACCAAGTACGTCCCGCCCAGCTCGACGCATGGTTCTCCGCCCAGGCCGGCGGTGGACGCCCCCTGGTGCTGGACGTGCGCGAGCCCTGGGAATTGCAGACCGCGAGCGTGCGCGCTCCGGAAGGCGGCGGATTCGACATCGCCGCCATTCCCATGGGCGAGATCCCCGCCCGGCTCGGCGACCTGGATGCGGAGCGCCCCGTCGCCTGCCTGTGCCACCACGGCATGCGCAGCCTGCGGGTGGCGGCTTTCCTCGAACAGCACGGATTCCAGCGGCTGGCCAACATCTCGGGCGGCATCGACGCCTGGTCGCACGAGCGCGACCCCGGGGTGCCCCGCTACTGACATCGCGGTAACGGCTCCGCGCCCGCCCTCCAGGAGGCCGGGCGGGATGCCTGCCGCCCGAACGGTCCGCCCCACAGTTCATCAGCCAGGAAGAGACGCTTGTCCGCCATGACCTCCCGACGCACGCAACTGCATTCCCGCCGCGCTGCCGGCGCACTGGCCTTCGTCCTCGCGGCGGCGGCCGGAACCGTCTCCGCGCAGAGCCTGCCGGAGCTCTACGAACTGGCGCAGGGCTACGACGCCCCGCTGCAATCGGCGCTGGCCGATGCGCAGGCCGCGGGCAGCCGCGCGGAGCAGGCGCGCGCCGGGCTGCTTCCTAGCGCGGGGCTCTCGGCGGGCACCTCCTATACCCGCACCGACGTGAACCGTCCGCCGCTGGATATCGGCACGCCGCAGCAGGCGGCGGGCATCACGGCCTCGCAGCCGCTGTACCGCCCTGCCAACCGCATCGCGTTCGAGCAGGGGCAGCGCGGCGCCGACATCGCCCAGGCCCGCGTAGAGGCCGCGCGCCAGGACCTGGTCGTGCGGCTGGCGCAGGCCTATTTCGACGTGCTGGCGGCCCGGGACACCCTCACCTTCCTGCAGGCCCAGAAAGCCGCGGTGTCGGAACAGCGCGCCTCGGCACAGCGCAATTTCGAGGTGGGCAACGCCACCATCACCGATTCGCGCGAGGCCCAGGCGCGCTTCGACCTCGTCGAGGCCCAGGAGATCGCGGCGGACAACGACCTGCGCGTCAAGCAGCTCGCGCTGGAGCAGCTGGTGGGCCGGCCGGGCGTCTCTCCCCTGCCTCTGGCGCAGCCCGTGCAGTTGCCCACCGTGGCGCCGGCCGATGCGGAAGCATGGGTGCGGACGGCGGACGAGCTGCAGCCGCAGTTGCGCCAGGCCACCATCGCGCTGGACGTGGCGCGGCTGGAAACGCGCAAGGCCGAGACCGGTCACCTGCCCACGGTGGACCTGCAGGCGGGCTACAACGTGGTCCGCAACCCCAACGGCACCACCACGCTCCCGCACATCCATTCCACCGCCCGCGCCGCCACGGTCGGCGTGCAGATGACGCTGCCGCTGTTCGCGGGATTCGCGGTGCAGAACCGCATCCGCGAAACCCTGTCGCTGGAGGACAAGGCCCGCGCGGACCTGGAAAATGCCCGCCGCACCGTGGCGCAGGCCGTGCGCAGCGCCTTCTTCGGCGTGCAGTCCGGCCAGGGCCAGGTCCGTGCGCTGGAGGCCGCGGAGGCATCGAGCCAGAGCGCGCTGGAGGCCAACCGCCTGGGCTACCAGGTGGGCGTGCGGGTGAACATCGATGTGCTCAATGCACAGAGCCAGCTCTACCAGACCAAGCGCGACCTGGCCCAGGCGCGCTACAACGTGCTGCTGGGCACGCTGAAGCTGCGCCAGGCCGCAGGCACGCTGGCGCCCGAAGACCTGCGGGCCGTGGACGCGATCACTGCGCATTGACACCCCCTGTGGCGGACGCCGCGGGGCGGGCTGGCCTCATCCCGGCGGCATTTCGGGGTTCAGCACCTTCTCCACCGTGGCGCGCGTCCGTGCACGGGGCTCCAGTTCCTGCAGGAACGGGTCGCCCAGCAGTTCCTCGGCCGTGCTGCGAGCGTCCGGTTGCCTGCCGATCATGCGGTTGATGAACCGCACCGCCGCGTCCAGCCGGCCTGGCGCGACCGCTCTCAGGGCGGGCGCGAACGGAAAGTCCTCCACGGTCCGCGACCCGGACATGCCCGCCATGCCGAGCTGGTATCCCGGCGCCTTGAGCAGGCGCACCAGCAACTGGGCCGCCGCATACACGTCGCTGCGGTGTTCCGCCCGCGCGGCGTGCATGTCCATGTAGCCTGCGGTGCCCTGCGCCCTCGGCCCACCCGGCTCTGCGCCCTGCCCCATGTCCAGCAGCCGGAACATGCCGCGTTGCCGGTCATACATCACGTTGTTGTGGGAGATGTCCTGGTGGACCACGCCTTCGTCGTGGAACCGCGCCAGGGCGATGAGCACGTCCGCGATCATGGTGCGCGCCATCTCCAGGTGCGCCGGCGCAGCGACGTCGCCGTCTTCCAGGGCGTACGGGGCCTCGCCGATCAGTTCGGCGGCCTGCACGCCGTCGATCCGCTCCGACAGGATGCCCAGCCGGCTCCCGATCTGGACGAGCCCGCACACTTGCATGACCTGGGAGGTTCCCCGCAGCGAGATGGCCACCTGGAACTCCTGGTGGATGCGGTCCTTGTGCGCCTCGATGGCTTGCCGGAGGGCCTCGCCGTCCTGCGGCGCCTGCGCATGCAGCCGCGGTGGCAGGCGGTCTTCGGGATCGAGGGAGAGCATGGCCTTGAACACGAAGTCCCGCCCATGGTCCTCGCCGCCCTGCATGAAATTCCTCGCCAGCCGGACGGCATACACCTCGCCGGACGCGCCGCCCCCGATGCGCTGCCATGCCGTTCCGGCAGCGTCCGGCCCGTCCCAGGCCGCATCGAGATCGACCCGCTCGAACCCCTGCCGCACCTCGGCCGCACCCGGCTTCAGCGCCGCCAGCCGCGCTTCCCAGCCGGGCGGGCTGCCCATGGAATGCACCACGTGCGGGCTCAGGACGCCGGCATTGGAGGAGGCACGCAGTTCCGCCCGCCACCGGCGCTCCCGCCTCAATGCGCGGACGGGGCTCCAGCATGCACCGTCGAGTTCCCGGGCGATCGGCGTGGATGGGTCCAGCAGGGATGCCAGCGAGGGGGGCTGGCTGCTGCCCGCACCGTGCGAGGGGCTGGCGCGCCCCGCGCCGGACCGTCCCCCATGATCGAAAGACGATGGCGAGCGCGGGAGGACGAAGGTGCTGGCGCGGCGCAGGGCATCGAGCGATGCCAGCCGCGGTGCGCGCTCTGCCGACGGCCCCTCGCCGGACTGCCCGCGCCGGCGTGCCAGCAGCGGCACATGGGCGACGGACTGCGGTCCTGGCGGGCGCGGCGGGCCGGGGTGAGCCGCCTCCGGATTTGCAGTCCCCTCGCCGTCACGGGCCGGGCGTACCGAGGGAATGGAAAGCGGAGGCAGGCCGGCCATGGTCGTGGTGGAGGGGGATCCTGGAGGAGGCCCCGATTGCAGCGATGGCGGCGGTGCCGCGCCACCCCCCTTCCGAAGCGCCGCACCCGCCGCCGAAGCGGCACCGGGCCGGGCACGTCACAACTGGTGCGCCACCAGCTTGAAATCCGGATCGTCCGGATAGGCTCGCACCTCGAAGCCCAGCCGGCGCATCAGCTTGAGCATGCTCGGGTTGCCGGCCAGCACCAGGCCCTGGATCTCGGTGAGGCCCTTGTCGCGCGCGGCCTCCATGATGCTCAGCATGAGCCGCGATCCCAGTCCGCGGCCGTTGAAATCGTCGGCCACCACCAGCGCGAATTCGCAACTGGTCTGGTCCGGATTCGTCACGTAGCGCGATACGCCGACGATGCGCTCGGTGTTGCGGATCTCCCCGTCCTCGCCCGCGCTGCGCTCGCGGTGCACGGCGACCAGGGCCATCTCCCGGTCGTAGTCGATCAGCGTGAAGCGCGCCAGCATGGACGCGGGCAGTTCCGCGATCTGCGATATGTAGCGGAAATACCGGCTTTCCGGCGACAGCTCCTTCACGAGCCGCTGCAGCATCTGCGCGTCGTCGGGCCGCACGGGCCGCACCAGGAACTCGCCCCCGCCGCGCATCGGCCAGAGCTGCTCGTAGCGCGCCGGGTACGGCAGGATCGCCAGGTGTCCGTAGCCCTCGCTGCGGCCGGTGGCACCCTGGGCGGTGTCGCGCACCACGATGCGCGCATCCACCGCGACCACGCCGCCGGCATCCACGATCAGGGGGTTGATGTCCATCTCGCGCAGCTGCGGCAGCGCGCACACCATTTCCGAGACGCGCAGCAGGGTCTGCTCCAGCGCGTCGCGGTCCACGGCGCTGGCGCCGCGCCATTCGCCCAGCGTCTCCGCCACGCGCGAGCGTTCGATGAGCCGGCGTGCCAGGAACTGGTTGAGCGGCGGCAGTTCCATCGCGCGGTCGTCGATCAGCTCGATCATGGTGCCGCCCGCGCCGAAGGTGATCACCGGCCCGAACGGGTCGTCCGTCACCAGGCCGATGCAGATTTCACGCCCGCGCCGCGCCCGCGCCATCTTCTGCACCGTCACGCCGTTGATGCGCGCGCCGGGCTGCAGGCGCGCCACCCGCTGCACCATGTCGGTATAGGCATCGCGCGCGGCCGTGCCCGTGTGGATGTCCAGGGCCACCCCGCCCACGTCGGACTTGTGCGCGATGTCGGGTGAATCGATCTTCAGCGCCACGGGAAAGCCCAGCTGCGTGGCGATCATCATCGCCTCGTGCGCGCTGCGCGCGAGCAGGGTCTTGGTGACCGGCACCTGGAAGGCCGCGAGCAGCGTCTTGGACTCCATCTCGGTCAGCACATGGCGGCGCTCGGCCAGCACGCTTTCGATCATCAGGCGCGCGCCCTCGATGTCGGGCTTGGAGAGGGCCGAGAGCGGCGGCGGCGTCTGCTGCAGCAGCTGCTGGTTCTGGTAGAACGAGGCGATGTTGCCGAACGCGCCCACCGCGGCTTCGGGCGTGCGGAAGTTCGGAATGGCGGCGGCGCGCAGCGCCTCGCGCGCCGGCCCCACGGTGGCGTCGCCCATCCAGCAGGCGAGCAGCGGCTTGCCCATGAGGCGCTTGGCATCGGCCAGCGCCTGCGCGACCTCGGTGGAGTCGGTGCCCGGCTTGGGCGAGTGGATGGCCAGCACGCCGTCGATCTGCCGGTCCTTCTCGGCCGCCTCGATGGCGGCGCGGTAGTGCGCGGGCCCGGCCTCCTCCGAAAGGTCGATCAGGTCGGCGAGCGAGGCCAGGGGCGGCAGCTGCGGCGCCAGAGCACGCGCGGCATCGGGCGACAGGCGACCCATCTCCAGCAGGATCTCGTTCACCCAGTCTGCGGCGAGCACGCCCGGGCCGCCGCCATTGGTGATCAGGGCAAGCCGCCGGCCCACCGGCCGGTAACGCGACGCCAGGCACTTGGCCGCTGAGAACAGCTCCACGAACGAACGCACGCGCACCGCGCCGGCGCGCCGCAGCGCGGCATCGAACACGTCGTCGCTGCCCACGATGGTGCCGCTGTGGGTCTGGGCCGCCTCGTTGCCGGCGGGCTTGCGGCCGGCCTTGAGCACCACCACGGGCTTGGCGTTGGCGGCCGAGCGCAGTGCGCTCATGAAGCGCCGCGCGCTGCCGATGCCCTCCATGTACACCACGATGCTCTGGGTGCGCCCGTCGTTGGCCAGGAAATCCAGCACCTGGGCGATGTCCACGTCGGTGTTCGGCCCCAGCGACACCACGGTGGAAAAGCCCACGGCATTCTTGTGCGCCCAGTCGAGGATGGACGCCGTCAACGCGCCGGACTGGCACACGAGCGCCAGCGAGCCCTCGCGCGCCAGCGGTCCGGCCGCGCTCGCATTGAGCTGCAGGTGCGGCCGCTGCAGGCCCAGCGAGTTGGGTCCGAGCAGGTGCACGCCCTCGCGGCGCGCGATCTTCTTGAGCTTGAGTGCACCGTCCGCATCCATACCGTGCGACAGCACCAGCGCGGCACGGCAGCCGATGCGGCCGGCGACTTCGAGCGCGGCGGCCGTGTCCTGCGGCGGCAGCGCGATCACGGCCAGGTCGGCGCGCGTCTGCGCCAGGTCGGCCAGCGTGCCGCTGGTATGGATGTCGAGGAACTGCAGCGTGCCCGTGAAGCGCTGCGCGCGCAGCGCCTCGTGCAGGGCGTGCGCGGCGGGGGTGAGGGTCTCGGGTGCGTCCGCGCGCCCCGCCAGCACGGCGATGGAACTGGGCGCGAACAACGGGGTGAGGTAGTGCTTGTCGAGCATGGCAGGCGGCGGTCCCGCGGAGAAGGCGCGGGACAAGGAACGGTCTGCCGTCGATTGTGCGCCACGGGATCGCCATGTGCTGAGCGGCAGGTCAAAGATCGAATTCACGCTCCCGGAGTCATTCGGGCTGCGCCGGAGACTCGGCCGCGGCCGGCAGACTTCAGCGCCCCTGCAGTTGATGCACCACGGCCGCTGCCGTGGCCCGCGCGGCGCCCTGGTGCGCCTGGGTGAAAGCCAGTGCACGGTTCCCGGTGGCTGCTAGCGCGGCCGCGTCGTGCACCAGGGCCCTGGCGGCCGCAACGCCTTCAGCCATGTCGGCCACGCGCAGCGCGGCGCCCGCTTCGCAGGCGAGCCGCGCCGCCTCGGCGAAGTTGAAGGTGTGCGGGCCGGTGACCACGGGGCAGCCGCAGGCCGCGGCTTCGATCAGGTTCTGCCCGCCCAGCGGCGCGAAGCTGCCGCCCAGCAGGGCCGCGTGCGCCATGCCGTAGTAGAGCGCCATCTCGCCCAGCGAATCGCCCAGCCACACGTCCGCCGCGCCAGGCGCACCGGCCCAGCCACTGCGGCTGGAGACCGTGAGGCCGGCCGCCTCGATGCGCTGGCGCACCTCGGCCACGCGCTGCGGATGGCGCGGCACGACCAGCCACTGCACGCCGGCATGGGCCATGCCTCCAGCGGTGAACTGCAAGGCATGCAAAGCCTCCAGCCAAAGCGCTTCCTCGCCCTCGCGGCTGCTGGCCAGCAGAACCACCGGGCGCGGACTGGCGTCGCGCCACGCCCTGCCCTGCGCCAGCTGCGCCGCATCGGGCACCACGTCGAATTTCACGTTGCCGAAGACGCCCTCCACCCGGGCGCCGGCCGCACGCAGGCGTCCGGCATCGGACTCGGTCTGCGCCCAGGCCGCCGACAGGCCTGCATAGGCAGGCCGCGCCAGCCAGGCCCAGCGACGCGCGCCGGCCAGCGACTTCTCGTTGAGACGGGCATTGGCCAGCACCAGCGGAATGCCGCGCTGCCGGCAGCCCGCCACCAGATTGGGCCAGATCTCGGTTTCCATCAGCACGCCGATCGCGGGCCGGAAATGCTCCAGGAAGCGGCCGACGGCTCCGGGCGTGTCCCACGGCTGCCAGGCCTGCAAGTCTCCGGACTGCAGCAACCTTGCTCCTTCTGCACGCCCTGTGGCAGTGCCGTGGGTCAACAGCAGGCGCATGCCGGGCAATTGGGTGCGTAACTCTTTCAGCAGGATGGCCGCTGCACGGGTTTCACCCAGCGACACTGCATGGATCCAGACCAGCGGCCCGGCCGGCGAATCGCTCCCTGCTGCCGCGGCCTGGCCATAGCGCCCGAAGCGCTCCTCCACCGCATGGCCGTAGCCCGGCTCGGCCACGGCGCGGCGTCGAAGCTTGCGCAACAGCAGGGGCCGCACGGCCCACATGAGCGCGGAGTAGACGGTGCGCGAGAAGCTCACGGCGCCACGCGGCACGTGGAAGCGGTCCAGCCCGCCGTGGTGCGTTCCGCGATGACGAGCCAGTCCCCCGTGCCGGGAGCTTCGGCCATGCGCTCACCTCCGGGTGCCCAGAATGCGCTGCGGCCCACGCAGTCGTAGCCTCCGGTCGGTGCCCCGTGGTTGGCCAGCAGCACCGCCATACCGCAGCGCTTCGCGTGGCCCTGCGCACATGCCGTGTCGTGCGCATGCCCGCCACTGGAGACCACCATTCCCGCGGCATACAGCGCTGCTCCCGCGCGCGCAGCCGCATCGGCATGCGATGCGTGGGAGACGTCGGCGCATACCGCCATGGCCACCGGCAGGCCCTCGAAGCGGTGTACCTGCGCCTCTTCCGCTCCCGGCTCGGCGTAGAGTTCCTCCCCCGGGTGCAGATGGCGTTTGCGGTACACGGTGACGCCGCCGTCCGGCAGGAAGGTGATGGCGCCAATCCCGGGCTTGCCGCCGGCCTGCGCAGCGGGAACCGGCGCACCGGCCACCAGCGCCATGCCATGGCGACGCGCGGCACTGCGCAGCGGCGCGAGCGCTTCGTCCAGCGGCTGGACAGCCGACTGCGCCAGGCCCGCCAGGTCGTAGCCCGACAGCGAGAGCTCGGGAAAGACCAGCAGCCGCACGCCCTCCGCCGCCGCAGCCTCGGCGAAGCGCAGGTGATTGCCGACATTGGCTACCAGCCCGCCTGGCAGCGAACTGGCCTGGGCCGCCGCGACGCGCATGGCCGCGGTCCTCAATGCGCGGCCGCGCCTGGAGCGGCGCCGGGCTTCACGCGCTGCAGCAGCTCCATCATGGCTCCTTCGATGCGGTGCAGCGCCTCGGGCGTATGCCCCTCGAAACGCAGCACCAGCACCGGCGTGGTGTTGCTCGCGCGGATCAGGCCGAAGCCGTCCGGCCAGTCCACCCGCAGGCCGTCGATCGTGCTGATGCGCGCCGGCGCCGGGAATGCGCTCTGCGCCAGCGCCTGCAACTCGGCCGTCAGGCGGTGAGGCTCGCCTTCCTCGCAGGCCACGTTCAGCTCGGGCGTGGAATGGCTGGTGGGCAGGTCGTTGAGCACCGCGCTGGGGTCGTCATGGCGGCTCAGGATCTCCAGAAGGCGGCAGCCTGCGTAGGTGCCGTCGTCGAAGCCGAACCAGCGCTCCTTGAAGAAGATGTGGCCGCTCATCTCGCCGCCCAGCGGGGAGTCGAGCTCCTTCATGCGGGCCTTGATGAGCGAGTGCCCGGTCTTGTACATCACGGCCTGCCCGCCCACGGCCTCGATGGCCGGCGCCAGGCGCTGGGTGCACTTCACGTCGAACAGGATGGGAGCGCCCGGCACGCGCGAAAGCACGTCGCGCGCGAACAGCATCATCTGGCGGTCGGGGAAGATGTTCTGCCCGTCCTTGGTGACGATGCCCAGCCGGTCGCCGTCGCCGTCGAAGGCCAGGCCCAGCTCGGCGTCGCTCTCCTGCAGCGCGCGGATCAGGTCGCGCAGATTCTCGGGCTTGCTGGGATCGGGATGGTGGTTGGGGAAGTTGCCGTCCACCTGCGAGAACAGCTCGATCACCTCGCAGCCGAGGGCCCGGAAGATGCCCGGTGCAGAGGCGCCCGCGATGCCGTTGCCGCTGTCCACCACGATCTTGATCGGGCGCTCGAGCTTCACGTCGGACGTGATGCGCTGCACGTAGGCGGCCAGCACGTCGGCCTGCCGCACCGAGCCGCCGGGCTGCAGGTCCCAGCTTTCCTCTTCCATCGTGCGGCGCAGGCCCTGGATTTCCTCGCCGTAGATGGCACGGCCGGCCAGCACCATCTTGAAGCCGTTGTAGTCCTTGGGATTGTGGCTGCCCGTCACCTGGATGCCGCTCTGGCACAGGGTGTGGGCCGCGAAGTACAGCATCGGCGTGGTCACGGCGCCGACGTCGATCACTTCGATGCCGGCATCCACCAGCCCCTCGATCAGCGCGCGGGACAGTGCCGGGCCGGACAGCCGCCCGTCGCGTCCCACTGCCACGGTGGACTGGCCTTCGCGGCGGGCCGCCGTGCCGAATGCACGGCCCAGGGCGCGCGCGACATCCTCGGTCAGGGTGGTCGGCACGACGCCGCGGATATCGTAGGCCTTGAAAATGGCGGAATGAAGCTGCACGAGATGGTTCCTTTGCTGGCAGGCCCGCATTGCGGCCGCGGCGCCCGGATCGGGGGCCGCGGCGGCAGTGCATGGGCCGGTGGAGCGGATGCGGCGCGCTTGCGGGTAACGGAGGCGCGCCATCTGCGGATTCGCGGGGATTGTAGGCGTCGCGCACACGACCGGCGGGCGGGCCACGCGTAGGCGGAGGCCGCTTCTTGGCGCCCGACGTCCAGGCCCCTCGGTGCGGCAGGCACAGGTCCGGAAACGGCCAGCGCCGCGCCGGCCGGCGCCTATGATGGCCTGCATGCAATCGCCCGACGCCCCTGCCGCCCCGCCCACCGCCGATGCACTGGACGACGGCCGCTATCTGGCCCTTGCGGCACGCGATGCGCGTTTCGACGGGCGGTTCTTCACCGGCGTCACGTCCACGGGCATCTACTGCCGGCCCGTCTGCGCGGTCCGCACGCCGCGCCGCGAGAACTGCCGCTTCTTTGCACTGGCCGCCCAGGCGGAAAATGCCGGTTTCCGACCATGCCTGCGCTGCCGGCCGGAGCTCGCGCCGCGCGTGCCGGCCTGGTCCGTGCAGGATGCACGCAGCATCCTGGTGCGCGAGGCCCTGCGGTTCCTGGATGCGGAAGGCGCCTGGGACACGCCCGCTGCGGCAGCCAGCGGCGGCGCGCCCGTACAGCGCCTGGCGGCCCGGCTGGGCGTGAGCGACCGGCACCTGCGCCGCGTATTCGAGGCGGCCCTGGGCATCTCGCCGCTCCAGTACCTGCAAACGCGCCGGCTGCTGACGGCCAAGCAACTGCTCACCGACACCGACCTGCCCGTCACCCAGGTCGCGCTGGCCAGCGGCTTCGGCAGCGTCCGGCGCTTCAATGCCGCCTTTTCCGGGCACTACCGGCTGCAGCCCACGGCGCTGCGCCGCGCGGGCAGCCAGGCCGCCGCGGGCCCGGCCTCCGGAGCGGTGCGCCTGGCCTACCGGCCGCCGCTGGACATCGCGGCCCTGCTGGGCTTTTTCGCGCAGCGCCGCATCCACGGCATGGAAGCCGTGGATGCGGCTGAGGGCCTCGAACTGCGCCGCACGGCCAGGCTGCCGGACGCGGAAGGACGCGAATGCACGGGCTGGCTGGCGGCACGCTTCACCAGCGGCACGGCCGCCGCGCGGGGCGGTGCGCCGAAGCCCCATGTGGTCCTGAGCGTCTCCAGCAGCCTCCTGCCAGCCCTGCCGGGTGTCATCGCCCGGGTGCGCGGCATGCTGGACCTGGACGCGGACCCCGAAGCGATCAATGCCGTGCTGCACCGCGACTTCCCGCACGGCGACGGCTTGCGCGTTCCGGGCGCATGGGACGGCTTCGAGCTCGCCGTGCGCGCGGTGCTCGGCCAGCAGGTTACGGTCGCCGCGGCACGCACTCTGGCGCAGCGCGTGGTCGAGCGCTGGGGCGAACCCATCGCCACCCCCTGGCCGGATCTCTGCCGGCTGTTCCCTGCACCTTCGGTGCTGGCCGGCTGCGACGGCGACGCGCTGGGCCGGCTCGGCATCGTGCGCCAGCGCCAGGCGGCCATCCTGGCGCTGTCCCGCGCGGTGGCGGAAGGCCGTCTCTCACTGCACGCCGCGGCCGATGTGGAAGCCACCATCGTGGCACTTCGCGCCCTGCCCGGCATCGGCGACTGGACGGCGCAGTACATCGCCATGCGCGCGCTGCGGTGGCCCGACGCCTTTCCCGCAGGCGACGTCGCGCTGCACAAGGCACTGGCGGTGCAGTCCGCCCCCCGGCCTGCGCGGGCGGCGGAGGATGCATCCCAGGCATGGCGGCCGTGGCGCAGCTACGCCGTCGTGCGTGCATGGGCCGACTCCTCCTGAGCCCACGCCACGCTGCACGCCCGCCCCACCTGGCGCCTCCGATCCTTCCCTTTCCATCGACAGACTCCCGCCATGCCGCTCCCCACCGCTTCTCCCGCCCCCCTCGTCCAGATGCGCATCGCCAGCCCGCTCGGCGACATCCGCCTCGCCGCCTCGGCCGCGGGCCTGGCCGGGATCTGGTTCGACGGCCAGCGCCACCAGCCCACCGGCCGCCTCGACGGCCCCGGCGCCTGGCCGCATGACCCTTCGCACCCTGTCCTGGTCGCCGCGGCCTCGCAACTGCGCGAATACCTGGAAGGCCGGCGCAGCCGGTTCGACATTCCCCTCGATCTCACGGCCGGTACCGCCTTCCAGCGCGATGTCTGGCAGGCCCTCGTGGAGATACCGCACGGCGCCGTCACCAGTTATGCGGCCCTGGCCCGCGCGATGGGCCGCCCGCTCGCAGTGCGGGCCGTGGGCGCGGCGGTCGGGCGCAATCCGGTCAGCGTGATCGTGCCGTGCCACCGCGTGCTCGGATCGGACGGCACCCTCACCGGGTACGCCGGCGGCCTGCCGCGCAAAACCGCCCTGCTGCGGCTGGAAGGAGCGCTTCCGCACCACCTGCGCACCCTGCCCCTCTGGCCGGAAGGCGACGCCATCGCCTTCGGCACCGGCGGCCCGCGCACCGGGGTGGCGGCGTGAACGCAGCGGCCGGCGTGCTGCCCGCCCGCCACTGGCTCGGCGAATTCCTGTTGCTGTCCGCACTCTGGGGCGCCTCCTTCCTCTTCATGCGCCTGGGCGCGTCCGAATTCGGCCCCCTGCCCACGGCGGGGCTGCGCGTGTCGCTGGCCACCCTGTTCCTCTGGCCCATCCTGCTGCGCCAGGGCCAGTGGCCCGCGCTGCGCCGCCACTGGAAGCCGATCCTGCTGGGCGGCGTCATCAACTCCGCCATCCCGTTCGCACTGTATGCCTGGGCCGTGCTGCACATCACCACGGGGCTGTCGTCCATCCTGAATGCCACCGTGCCGCTGTTCGGCGCGCTCGTGGCCTGGGCGTGGCTCGGCGACCGCATCGGCCGGCTGCGGTGGGCCGGACTGGCGATCGGCTTCGCTGGCGTGGCACTGCTGGCCTGGCGCGCGCCCGCGGCGATCGGCTTCAAATCGGACCATGCCATCTGGGCGGTCGGGGCCTGCCTCCTGGCCACCACCTGCTATGCCGTGGGCGCCAGCTATGCCCGGCAGCACCTGGTCGGGCTGCCGCCGCTCGCCACCGCCACGGGCAGCCAGCTGGGCGCCACCCTCGCGCTTGCCCTGCCCGCGCTGTGGTCCTGGCCGGCGCGAGCCCCGGGTCCCGGGGCCTGGGCCGCGGTCATCGCCATCGCCGTGCTGTGCACGGGCATTGCCTACATCCTGTACTTCCGGCTGATCGCGCATGCCGGTCCGAGCCGGGCGCTCGCCGTGACCTTCCTCGCCCCCGTGTTCGCGGTGGCCTACGGAGCCCTGTTCCTAGGCGAAACGATCACGCCGTGGATGGTCGGCTGCGGCGCGGTCATCGTGTGCGGCACCATGCTCTCCACCGGGCTGGTCCGCCCGCGCGGACGCTGATCCGGAAGCCGCGGCGCTTCGCGCTGCGGCAGCCCGATAATTTGTGGAATGGCGGCAGCAATTGCCGCGAGGATCGCTCCGCGAGCCTAAACTCGGCCATATGCCCGACATTGCCCGCCAAGCCCGAGCACTCCCGGCCGCCAGGTCCGGGGGGCCGGGCATTGCACGGGGGGCGCCCCATGGCGGGTGAAGCGGGCCTCTCCTTCTGGCTCCACCTGGCATTGGTGGGCTTGCTGGCCGCCGTGCCTGCGCGCCTCCTGGCCGGTGCGTCCTCCCGGCGCATCCTCCCCGTGCTCGCAGGCCTGGCCGCAGGCGCGGCCTCATGGGGTTCCCTGGCCACCGCCGCCTGGATGGACGCCGTCCCCACGGGCGTCGCGGCGCTCTGCTTCGGCCTGCAGGCCGGCGCGGTGAGTGCCCTGGTGGCGGCCCTGGGCAGCGCCGTGCTGCTGCCCGCGGCCACGCCGCAGGCGGCCGGCCTGCTCGTAACTGCCTGCGCGCTGGGCCTCGCATGGCGCCTGGCACAGCGCCGCCTCCCGCCCCGGATGGCCTGGCTCGACCTGGCCGGCCTGGGGCTCATGCTGGCACTCGTCGTACGCGCATGGGGCGGCCACGCGCCCTGGGCCGGGTTCGCGGGGGTGCTGCTCCTGGGAGGGGGCGTGAAACTGGTGCTCGGCCGTGCGCAGGCGGCCAATACGCTCGGGCGCCAGCAGGCCGACCTGAACGCGATGCTGGACGCCAGCGGCGGGGGGCGCTGGGAATGGTTCGTCCAGGAGCGGCGCCTCGTCTGCCACGGCCCTGTCTATGAAGCACTCGGCATCGAGCCCGGCGGCCAAGGCTGCCACGTGGACCGATGGACCACCCTGCGCCATCCGGACGACACCGAACGGCTCGCCGCGCAACTGCAGCACATGGTGGCCGGGCTCGAAGCCACCTTCAGCGCGGAATACCGCATGCGCGACACGGAGGGCCGCTGGCGCTGGATCATCTCCCGCGGGCAGGTATGCGAGCGCGACGCCCAGGGCAAGGTGCTCCGCATGGCCGGCATCCACCTGGATGCGACGGCCCTGCGGCAGGTGCAGGACGCCGTCCGGATCTCCGAAGAGCAGCACTCCGTCGTCTATCAGATATTGCCGGATCCGGCCTGCATCACGCGCCTGGAAGATGGCCGCTGCATCGACATCAACCCGGCCTTCTCCGCGCTGTTCGGCATTCCCCGCGCCGCCGCCGTCGGCCGCACCTCGCTCGAACTCGGGCTCTGGCCGTCGCAGCAGGCGCGAGAGGACATGCTGGCCACCCTGCGCCGCGAAGGCCGCGTGCTGAAGATGCCCATCCAGGTGCAGGGCGCGGGCATGCGGGCCGTTCCGGGCCTGTTCTCGGCCAGCCGTGCCAGCATCGGCGGCGAAGAATGCATCGTTTCGGTGTTCCAGGACCTGTCCGCCACGCAGCGCGCACACGACCAGCTGGCCGCCGCCCACGGCCTGCTGGTGCAGGCCGGCCGCATGGCGGGCCTGGGCGTCTGGGAGCACCGGCACGGCCAGGGGCTGGTGTACTGGTCGGACGTGTGCTTCGACATCCACGGCCTGCCCCGCGGCGGCCTGCTGCCCGGGCCGGTCGAATACCTGCGCGACTTCGTCGCCGCGCCGTTCAGGAACACCCTGGCGGACCTGTTCCGGCGCGGCCACCAGAACGCCGTGGGATGGTCCTGCGAGGCGCAGATCCTGAGGGCGGACGACGGCCGCGCGGTCTGGGTGCGCGTCCATGCCGAACCGGTGCTCGAAGCCGGGGCCGTCACCGGCGTGCGGGGCGTCATGCAGGACATCGACGAGTGGAAGCGGGCGGCCGAGCGGCTGAGCCAGTCCGAAGACCGCTTCATGCGCATCTTCGAGCTGATGCCCTACCCCGTGCTCATGTCGCGGCGCGCGGATGGCGTCTACCTCATGGTCAACGAGGCCTGGGAGCGGTTGACCGGCATTCCGCGCGACCAGGCGCTGGGCCGCACGGCCGTGGAGCTCGGCCTGTTCTCGGCGGAGGGCCGCCGGCAGTTGCTCGACACCATGAGCGGCCGCACCGTCCACAACGCGCTCGAAATCACGATCCACCCGCGCACCGGCGGCGACCGCACCCTGCTGCAGTCCATGCATGCCGCCGAGCTCGACGGAACACCCGTCTGGCTGGTTTCCGCGCACGACATCACCGAACGCAAGCGCAACGAAGACCTCATCCGCGACCGCGAGGCGCTGCTGTCGCTCACCCTGTCGGCGGCGTCCCTCGGACTGTGGGACTGGAACATCTCCACCGGGACGGTCACGGGCGACGCGCGCTGGCGCGAACTGCACGGCGTGGCGGCCACCGCCGGGCCTCCGGGGGACACGGGGGTGCACTGGACCAGCGGCATGGCGCCCGCCGACATCGAGAACGTCACCGATGCCCTGGAGCGGCACGTCGCCCGCCCCGACTCCCACTTCGATGCGACCTGGCAGGTGGCACCCAGCCCGTCCGCCCCCCCGGGCGCTCCCGCGGGCCGCTGGGTACGCAACCTCGGCAAGATCGTGGGCCACGACGAACGGGGCCGCCCCGGGCGCATGCTCGGCGTCTCCATCGACGTGACCAGCCAGCGCGTTCAGGAGGACATGCTCCAGCAACTGGCCCATTTCGATGCGCTCACCGGCCTGCCCAACCGGGTGCAGCTCGCACGCCGCCTGGAGCAGGCCATGGCGCAGGCGCGCGCCGGCGGATGGCAGCTGGGCGTGGCCTACCTGGACCTCGATGGATTCAAGCCGGTGAACGACCGGCTGGGCCACAGCGCGGGCGACCGGCTCCTGGTGATCGTGGCCGGCCGGCTCACCCGGGCCCTGCGGCCCGTGGACTGCGTGGCACGGCTCGGCGGGGACGAATTCGTGCTGCTGATGCCCGAACTGCAATCGCGCGCCGATGCCGAACAGCTGCTGCGCCGCCTCATGGACAACCTCGCCGCGCCCTATACGCTGGGCACGGAGCGTGTCACGGTCACGGCCAGCGTGGGCTACACCCTCTATCCGGAAGACGCCTCCGATGCCGACACGCTGCTGCGCCATGCCGACCATGCGATGTACGGCGCCAAGCAGGGCGGACGCAACCGCGTGCAACCCTTCGACGCTGCGCAGGAGCGCGCCCGGCAGACGTTGCGCGAGCAGGCCGAGCGCATGCGCGAAGCCCTGGCCCGGGGACAGTTTATGCTCTACCTGCAGCCCAAGGTGGACATGCGCTCCGGCGCAGTCGTCGGCGCGGAAGCGCTGGCCCGGTGGAAACACCCCGACCAGGGCATCCTCGCGCCGGGCGCCTTCCTGCACCTCATCGAGGGCGCGGAACTCGAAGCCGCCTTCGGTGAATGGGTGGTCGATTCGGCGCTGGACCTGATCGAGCAGCTGCGTGCCGGCGGCCTGGAACTGCCGGTGAGCGTGAACATCTCGGCGCGCCACCTGCAGCAGACAGGATTCGCGCAGTGGCTGGCAGACCGCATGGCCCAGCGGCCCGGCATACCGCACCGCCTGCTCGACCTGGAAATCACCGAAAGCGCGGCCCTCTACGACATGGACCACGTGGCGCCGCAGTTGACGCAACTGCGCGAACTCGGCACCACCGTGTCCCTCGACGACTTCGGCACGGGCTATTCATCGCTGTCCTACCTGCGCCGGCTGCCCATGGACACGCTCAAGCTCGACCGCAGCTTCGTGCACGGCATGATGAGCGACCGGGGCGACTACGCCATCGTGCAGGGCGTCATCGGGCTCGCGCGCTCCTTCGGTTACTCCATCGTGGCCGAGGGCGTGGAAACGGAAGCCCAGGGCCTGACCCTGATGCGCCTGGGCTGCAACCTGGCCCAGGGGTACTGCATCTCCCGGCCCATGCCTCCCGAGGAATTTCCCGGCTGGGTGGCGCAGTGGCGCGCCCCGGAAACCTGGCGCCCGCCCGTGGTCGTCTGACGCCGGCCTGTAGCGGACTGCAGGCCGCGGAATGCGGTCAGCCCGCCCCGGAGCTGCCCTGCGCTCCCGTCTGGAAGAGATGCCCCAGGCCCTGCAGCGTGCCGTCCAGAAAACGCTCCTCCGTCATGCCTGCCGGGATGTGCAGCACACCGTGGATCACGAGCGACGTGAGCCCGTGCGTATAGGACCAGGCGGCGCGGGCGGCCCGGCGCACCTCGGGGCTGTGCACATCCCTTCCGAGCACCTCGGCGATCGTGCTCCTCAGCTCGCCGAAGGCCAGTTCCCGCGCGGAGCGCAGCTCGGGAATCATCTCTCCGGTGGCGAATTCCGCCCCGAACATGAGCTGGTACAGGGCTGGATTACTGCGCGCGAAGCGGAAGTAGATCAGGCTGGCGTCGCGCAGCTTGCGCACGCCGGAGGCCTCCTTCCCGCGCCGGGCGATGGCCTCGGCCAATTCGCGAAAGCCTTCGCCCGCCAGGTGCCCGATGAGTTCCGCCCGGTGGGCATAGTGGTGGTAGGCCGCGGCCGAACTGACGCCGACCCGCTCGGCCACGGCCCGCAGCGAGAGCTTGGTGGGCCCCACTTCCTCCAGCATCTCCCGTGCGGCCCCCAGCAGGCGCGGGGCGAGGTTGCCCACGTGGTACGTGTCTCGGGAGCGCGGGGAGGATGTCTTCATGGGTGGCGGAACTTAGCACAGGCAAGTATCTTTACAGCAATAAGATTAAGACCTACCATGGGCCCGCTTACCGATGCGCCACCGCTTGGCGCATTTTTGTTGCACAGATCTTATCGGTGATAACTTTCAAAGGCAGACCGCCATGGACCCACGATCCCCCTATCCCCACCTGCATGCTCCGCTCGACCTGGGCTTCACCGTCCTGCGCAACCGCGTGCTCATGGGTTCCATGCACGTGGGGCTGGAAGAAGCTCCCGACGGCTTCGAGCGCATGGCGGCCTTCTACGCCGAACGCGCACGCGGCGAGGCCGGCCTGATCGTCACCGGCGGCATTGCCCCCAACGAACGCGCCCGGCCCATGCAGGGTGGCGCCATGCTCGTGGACGAAAACGAGGCGGAGCACCACCGCACCGTCACCCAGGCCGTGCATGCCGAAGGCGGCAAGATCGCCATGCAGATCCTGCATTTCGGGCGCTATGCCTACCATCCGCAACTCGTGGCGCCCAGTGCGCTGCAGGCCCCCATCAACCCCTTCGTGCCGCATGCGCTCACCGCGGACGAGGTCGAACAGACCATCGACGATTTCGTGCGGTGCGCCGCGCTGGCCCAATACGCCGGCTACGACGGCGTCGAGATCATGGGTTCCGAGGGCTACCTGATCAACGAATTCATCGCCGCACGCACCAACCACCGCGACGACGAGTGGGGCGGCAGCTATGCCCACCGCATGCGCTTTCCGGTCGAGATCGTGCGCCGCACCCGAGAGCGGGTGGGCCGGGACTTCATCATCATCTACCGGCTTTCCATGCTGGACCTGGTCGAGGGCGGCTCCACGCTGGAAGAAGTCATCGAACTGGCGAAGGCCGTCGAGGCGGCAGGCGCGACGATCCTCAACACCGGCATCGGCTGGCACGAGGCCCGCATTCCCACCATCGCCACCAAGGTCCCGCGCGCAGCCTACGCCTGGGTCACGCAGCGCGTCATGGGGCACGTGGGCATCCCGCTCGTCACCTCGAACCGCATCAACACGCCCGAAGTGGCCGAGCGGCTGCTGGCCGATGGTTACGCGGACATGGTCTCCATGGCCCGCCCGCTGCTGGCCGATGCCGATTTCGTGCGCAAGGCCCGCCAGGGCCGCGCCGACGAGATCAACACCTGCATCGCCTGCAACCAGGCCTGCCTGGACCACACCTTCGGCGGCAAGATCACCTCCTGCCTGGTCAACCCCCGCGCCTGCCACGAAACGGAACTGGTGATCGAACCCACCAGGGCGCGCAAGCGCATCGCCGTGGTCGGGGCCGGTCCGGCCGGCCTCGCCTTTTCGGTCACGGCCGCGCAGCGCGGCCACGACGTGACCCTGTTCGATGCGGGCGCGGAGATCGGCGGCCAGCTCAATATCGCGAAGAAGGTGCCCGGCAAGGAAGAGTTCCATGAAACGCTGCGCTATTTCCAGCGCCAGTTCGAACTGCACCGCGTGACCGTGAAGCTGGGCACGCGCATCGGCGCGGACGAACTGGCCGGCGCCGGCTTCGACGAGGTGGTCCTCGCCACGGGCATCGCACCGCGCGTTCCCGCGATCGATGGCGTGGGGCACCCCAAGGTCCTGAATTACCTGGACGTGCTACGCGACGGCAAGCCCGTGGGACAGCGCGTGGCGGTCATCGGCGCGGGCGGCATCGGCTTCGACGTGGGCGAATTCCTGACGCATGTCGGAGAGAGCGGCGCGGTCGCCCCGGCCAGGTTCTACGAGGAATGGGGCATCGACACCACCTACGCGCATCCGGGTGGCCTGGGCCACCCCCAGGTCGAGCCGCCCGCGCGCCGGGTGCACCTGCTGCAGCGCAAAACCACCAAGGTCGGCGACCAGCTCGGCAAGACCACAGGCTGGATCCACCGGACCTCCCTCAAGGCCCGCCGCGTCGCCATGACGTCCGGGGCGTCCTACGACCGCATCGACGACGCCGGCCTGCACGTGACCGTGGACGGCCAGCCCCAGGTGCTCGAGGTGGACAACATCGTGGTCTGCGCCGGCCAGGAACCGCTGCGCGAACTCCACGACGCCCTGCGCGACGCCGGCTGTTCCGTGCACCTGATCGGCGGCGCCGACGTGGCCGCCGAGCTGGACGCCAAGCGCGCCATTCTCCAGGGCACCACCCTCGCCGCGCGCATCTGATCGCAGGGCCCGTTCCATCCCCGTCGTTCCACCCCACAGAGGAGACATCCCCATGACCCAGTCACCATCCCACACCCATCCCGCAGTCGCCCGATCGCTCGACTCGTGGCACGCAATGATCGCCAGGAAGGATCTCGGCGATCTGCACGCCATCGTCCATCCGGACGCAGTGTTCCGCTCGCCGATGGCGCACACGGCCTATGCGCCGGCCCCGGCGCTCATCCTGGCGCTCACCACCGTGATCCAGGTGTTCGAGAACTTCACCTACCACCGCCAGCTGGTCAGCGGCGACGGCCTGAACGTGGTGCTGGAGTTCAGCGCGAGCGTCGCCGGCAAGGACCTCAAGGGCATCGATCTCATCCGCTTCGATGAACAGGGACGGATCGTGGAATTCGAGGTCATGGTGCGTCCGATGAGCGGCCTGCAGGCCCTGGGAGCGGAAATGGGCAGGCGCCTCGCCGACAGCATGCCCGCATTCAAGACCCGCGCCTGACGCCGGAAGCACAAGAAAAAGAATGGAGACACAAGAGACATGACCGCCCTGCACCGAGGACTCTGGGAAGCCTCCTTTCCCCCCAGCCTGCGCGGCTACCGCGTGGACCTCGCGTCCCTGCCCGCGAATGCCGCCACGCTGGCCACCGAAGCCGCAAGCCGTTACCAGGGAGACACTGCATTCGGCTTCGTGCTCCCGGCGGGTGCCAGCACCTTCCACAGTTTCGAGGAAGTGGATGCGCTGTCCGACGCTTTCGCGGCGTTCCTGGTCCACGAGATGGGGCTCGAAGCCGGAGAGGTCATCGCAGTGCAACTGCCCACGTGCCTGCACTACCCCATCGCGGTCTTCGGCGCGTGGAAGGCCGGGCTGATCGTGACAAACGTCAACCCCCTGTACACAGGGCGGGAACTGAGGCTGCAGCTGCAGGACTCCGGTGCGAAGCTGCTAGTGGCTTCCGACCTGTTCCTGCAGGTGGCGCAGCCCGTCGCCGCGGAACTGGGGCTCCGGCTCATGACCGCCAGCCCGGCGGATTTCTTCGCGGAGCCCGTCGCCTCGGCCATCCGCGATGCCCTCCCGGCATCAGGCCGCCCCGCACCGGACGCGGCGCCCATCCGCATGGTCGATGCCCTGCAGACAGGACAGGCGCGAGGCAGGCCCACCTGGCGAAACCACCCCGTCGCACTCTATCAATACACCGGCGGCACCACGGGTCGCAGCAAGGGTGCGGTGATCACCCACCAGAACATCCTCGCCACGCTCCAGATGACGCGGGACTTCCTGCAGGCCTACGACGGTCCCCGCCGCGGCGAGACCATCCTGACCGTGCTGCCCCTGTACCACATCTTCGCCTTCATGGTGAACTTCCTGGTGTTCTTCACCTTCGGCGCGAGAAACCTGCTCGTGCCCAATCCCAGGCCGGTCGCCAACCTGCGCCGCGCCTTCGAGGATTTCGAGGTGGACTGGATGTCCGGGGTGGACACGCTCTACGCCGGGCTGCTCGCGGAGCCATGGTTCCAGGAGCGCCCCCCGAAGCTCCGCTTCGCCTTCTCGGGCGGAACGGCATTGCGCCCCTCCACCGCACAGGCATGGACGGCCCTGGTCTGCCCCATCCTGGAAGGCTACGGCATGACGGAAACCACCTGCATCGTGTCGTGCAATCCACCCACCGGGGCACCCCGCACGGGCTCCGCGGGCCTGCCCATGCCCGGCTGCCAGGTGCGGATCGTCGATCCGGACGGCAACGACCTGGGCGTCGGCGAACGGGGCGAGCTGCTCGTGCAAGGGCCCCAGGTGGCCGCCGGCTACCTGAATTCGCCGCAGGACAGCGCGAGCACCATCGCCGATGGCTGGCTCCGCACGGGCGACATCGCGCAAATGGATGCCGATGGGCATGTGCGCATCGTGGACCGCAAGAAGGACATGATTCTCGTGTCGGGCTTCAACGTCTATCCGAATGAAGTGGAAGACGTGCTGGCGGCGCATCCCGGCATCCTCGAGGCGGCAGTGGTCGGTGTACCGGATGCCGCCACCGGCGAAGCCGTGCGGGCCTACGTGGTGCCCCGCGGCACCGGGCTGGACGCGGAGGCCATCGAGCGCTATTGCCGCACGCAGCTCACGGCCTACAAGGTGCCCCGGCAAATCGTCTTCAGCACGCAGTTGCCGAAGTCACCCGTGGGCAAGATCCTGCGCGCGCAGCTGCGCACCGCCGGGTGAGCCGGGGGCGGTGCATGCACCGCCCCCGGCTCACTGCGCTACGCTGCTCCAGCCAGCAGGTCCCGCACCTGCTGCAGCGCCGAGGGATCTTCCATGGTGGTGAGGTCCCCCGGGTCGCGCTGCTCGGCCACGGCCTGCAGGGCGCGGCGCAGCAGCTTGCCGCTGCGCGTCTTGGGCAGCAGCGTCACGAAATGCACGCGCGAAGGCCGGGCCACCGCGCCGAGGCGCTGGTCCACGATCTGCATCACATCCCCTTCCAGCCGCCGGCGGTCTGCGGCGTCGGCCACGGCCGCCGGATCGCGCGCCACCGCGAAGGCCATCGCCACCTGGCCCTTCAGCGCATCGGCCACGCCCACCACCGCCACCTCCGCCACCTGCGGATGGGCGGCGATCGCCTCCTCGATCTCCCGTGTCCCCAGCCGGTGCCCGGCCACGTTGATCACGTCGTCGGTGCGTCCCAGGATGAAGTAGTAGCCGTCCCGGTCCTGGATGCCCCAGTCGAACGTGCTGTACACCAGGCGCCCGGGAATGCTCTTCCAGTACGCCTGGACGAAGCGCTCGTCGTCGCGCCACACGGTCTGCATGCAGCCCGGAGGCAGCGGCCCCTCGATGGCGAGCACGCCCTTGCGGTCCGGCTCCGTGAGCTCGTCGCCCGTGGTCTGGTCGATCAGCTTCACGTCGTAGCCGTACATGGCCTTGCCCGGGCTGCCCGCGCGGGACGGCTGCGGCTCCACCCCGTTGGCCAGCGTGAGGATCGGCCAGCCGGTCTCCGTCTGCCAGTAGTTGTCCACGATGGGAACGCCCAGGGCCTCGCCGATCCACTGCGCCGTGGGCGCGTCCAGCGGCTCGCCCGCCAGCCACAGCGCCTTCAGGCTCGACAGGTCGTAGCGCCGCAGCCATTCCGGATCCTGCTTTTTCAGCACGCGCACGGCCGTGGGTGCCGAGAACATGTGCGTCACGCGGTGCCGCTCGACGATGCGCCACCAGACGCCTGCGTCCGGACGGATCGGCAGGCCCTCGTACATCACCGTCGCCATGCCGGCGATGAGCGGGCCATAGACGATGTAGCTGTGCCCCACCACCCAGCCGATGTCGCTGGTGGCGAAGAACACGCCCGGGGCCTGCGCGCCACCGGAACCCTGCACCCCGGCATCGAAGATGTGCCGCATGCTGGCCGCCAGCGCCACCGCGTACCCGCCCGTATCCCGCTGCACGCCCTTCGGCCGGCCGGTGGTGCCGCTGGTGTAGAGCGTGTAGCTCGGATGGGTCGCCTCCAGCCACTCGCAGTCCACCCGCGCGTCCAGATGCCGCGTCCGCAGATCCTCCCAACGGTGGTCCCGTCCAGGCAGCAGTTCCATCGGGGCCAGCCCCCGGTCCACGAGCAGCACCGCGCCCGGCTGGTGCCGCGACAGCCGCAGCGCCTCGTCCAGCAACGGCTTGTACGGCACCACCTTGCCCCCACGCGAGCCCGCGTCCGCGCTGACGATGGCCACCGGCTCGGCATCGTCGATCCGCGAAGCCAGCGCGCCCGACGCGAAACCGCCGAACACCACCGAGTGCAGCGCCCCGATGCGGGCGCAGGCCAACATGGCAAACGCAGCCTCGGCCACCATCGGCATGTAGATCAGCACCCGGTCCCCCGCCTGCACCCCGAGCGACCGCAGGGCGGCCGCCATGCGCTGCACCTCCGCATGCAGTTCCGCGAAGCTGTAGATGCGCTCGGAATCCGTTTCGGACGAGATCGCGATCAGCGCCGCCTCGCTGCCGCGCTGCGCGAGATGCCGGTCCACCGCGTTGTGGCAGAGGTTGGTGGTGCCGCCCTCGAACCAGCGCGCGAACGGCGGCCGGTCGTAGTTGCAGATGCGCCGGGGCGGCACCTGCCAGTCGATCAGGCGGGCCTGCTCGGCCCAGAAAGCGTCGCGCTCCTGCAGGGAGCGGCGGTGGAAATCGGCATAGCGGCCCATGGGTGTCTCCTGCTTGTCGTTATGGCCCGCGCATGTTCGCGCGCAGGCTCGGCAGACCACATCATTCACCCCCCGCTTGCGGCAGGCTGACAGCCGCGCCGCCACCCGCTATTTCACCAATGCAAGCACTTCCTTGAATGCCGGGTGTTCGCAGCCCCGCAGCCATTCGAACGCCACCATTTCCGTGGTGACCAGCTCCGCCCCCGCCCCCGCCAGCCGGTCGAACGCGGCGTCGCGGTTGCGCTCGGTGCGCGAGCCGCACGCGTCGGTCACCACCCAGACCTCGAACTCGTCCTCGAGCAGGTCCAGCGCCGTCTGCAGCAGGCACACGTGCGCCTCGCAGCCAGCGATCACGATGCTGCCGCGCGCATCGGCCGCGGCCTGCGGCTGGGCGGGCTTCTGCAGGTGGCGCGGCAGGCTGCGGGCGTTGCCGCCCTGCTGCGGCCTGGCCGGCGGACGCAGCCATTCGCCCAGGCCTTCTTCCGCCGCGCTGAACTGCATCTTGGCCAGCGTCCTGCGGCAGAGCGCCCGCAGCGCGGCATCGTTCGGTCCCAGCCGGGAGGGATTCTGCTCGGTGCCCCACACGGGCACGTCGAGCGCGCGGGCCACCTGCGCCAGCAGCCGTGCATTGGCCAGCACGGACGGGCCGTCGGAGATGGCGGGCATCAGGCGTTCCTGGTAGTCCACCAGCACGAGTTGGGATTCGAGGGCATCAAGCAGCATCGTTTGAAAAGGCAAGCCATGAACAAGGAAAGGTGCATTGTCGCAACATGGCCGGCCTGTCCGGCGCGGCGCGTCTTCAGGAGCCGGGCGGACGCAGCCTCAGCAGCCGGCCCTGCGGACTGTCCGTCAGCACATAGAGCCACCCATCGGGTCCCTGGCGCACGTCGCGGATCCGCTGGCCCAGGCCCGCCAGCAGGAACTCGTCTCGCACCACCCTCCCATCCTTCAGTTCCAGGCGGTGCAGGCGCGCGAACTTCAACGAACCGATGAACAGGCTGCCCTTCCAAGCCGGCCCGTAGCGATCGCTCGTCAGGAACGCCATGCCCGAAGGGGCGATCGACGGTACCCAGTAATGCAGCGGCGGCTCCATGCCGGCCTTCTGCGTCAGCCCCTCGCCGATCTTTCCGCCCCCATAGTTCTCGCCGAAGGTGACCAAGGGCCATCCATGGTTGCGGCCGGCCTGCGGCACGTTGATTTCATCGCCGCCCTGCGGGCCGTGCTCGTGCATCCACAGCCTTCCATCCGGCCCGATCACGGCGCCCTGGGAGTTGCGGTGTCCCCAGCTCCAGATCTCGGGCAGGCCTCCGGAGCGCCCGACGAACGGATTGCCGGGTGCGGGCGAACCATCGGGCATCACATGCACGACCTTGCCCAGGTGGTTGTCCAGCTTCTGCGCATCGTCCTTGCGTTCGAAACGCTCACCCAGCGTGAGGAAGACCGACCCGTCTCCCGCCTGGGCGATGCGGCATCCGAAATGGAGGCGGCTGGCCACCTTGGGCTGCTGGCGAAAGATGACGCGCACGTCCTGCAGCGCCTTTTCGCCCGGCGGCAGCACGGCGCTGGCCAATGCGGTACTGTTCACATCGCCATTGCGCCCATCCGGCTCGGAGAAGCAGAAGAAGATGCGGCGGTTGCGCTCGAATTGCGCATCCGTCGCGATGTCGAGCAGCCCGCCCTGGCCACCCGCGGCGATGGGAGGCAGTGCTAGCAAAGGAGCCCCCTTCCTACCGTCGGCCTCCACCACCCGCAACCGGCCGATCCGTTCCGTCACGAGGAAACGGCCATCGGGGAGAAATGCCAGCCCCCATGGATTGGACAACCCATCCGCGATGTCATCAACTGTGACAGACACCGGGGATTCCACGGGACGGACCGGCGGAGGGGAGGTTTCCGCTGCCGTGGCACTCCCTGCACCCGCCGTCATGAACACGCAAACGGTGGCGAACTTCAGCGAATTTTTCGCAATTGCACCGATTTCTTGTGATTCCAAAGCGCTTCCTTGTGTCGGACGGAGAGTCATTCCACCTCCAGGGTGTTACTGGATAACGTGCTGCAGAGACACGCTCGGCGATAGCCCCAAGCCATGAAAAAAGACCTGCAGCTACATTTTTTGCAATTAAAACAAGGCCAACGCGTGATACCCTCGCGCCCCATGTCACGTTGGATTTGCCTTTTGTTACTGGTTTGCGCCACCGCCCATGCCGCTCCCCACAACAACGCAGCCACTTCGGCGCCTGATGACCTGGATCGATTCCTGATCGACAGGCACCAGGTGCTCAACCAGCTGCGGGAAGTGCGGGCCAGCGTTCAGGACCGCACCGGGGAGCTGATCTCCACTGCCATGGGCTTTCTCGGCGTCCCGTACCGCCGTGGAGGCAACACGGCCGACAGCGGTTTCGATTGCAGCGGCTTCATCCGCGCGATCTATGGCCAGACCATCGGTCTCGCCCTTCCGCGCCGGGCCAATGAACAGGCCGCAGCCACGGAAACCATCGACAAGAAGGACCTCCAGCCCGGAGACCTCGTCTTCTTCAACACCATGCGCCGCGCCTACAGCCATGTGGGCCTCTATCTGGGCGACGGCAAGTTCATCCACTCGCCCCGCAGCGGTGCGGAAGTCCGGGTGGAAGACATGAGCGCTTCGTACTGGCAACGCCGCTTCAACGGCGCGCGCCGCGTGCTCAGCGAAGACCAGGCGGCCGCCACCCCGTCCGCTTCCGCACAGAATCCGCTGAACTGATCGCCTTTCACGCCCGGTTCTGCCGGGCGTTCTGGTTCTGCTGCGCAGCAGTCCATCCGCATGCACGGAACTGCCCTGTGCCGTCTCGCCATACTTGGCTCCCTTCGCTGGCCTGCACAGGTTCAAACGATAGACGCGCCGCCCATCCCCTGCCACCGGAAGCCCTCCCGTCCGGATGTGGGAAGGCTCCGACACCGCGCCCATATCCGGAAGACACGAAAAGCCTTCAGCGGCCGCTAGGCGCCTTGTCCGACACGGCGGTACTGCCGGGCCGGGTAGATTGAGGAACAGGCACGCGACAATCCGTGCCGGCCCTCCTCCCGCTTCCCCTTCTTCCATCGAAAGCGATCGAACGCCATGTTTTCCCTGATCGGTACCCTGCTCGTCGGCCTCGTCGTCGGTCTGCTCGCCCGTGCCTTGAAGCCCGGGGATGACAAGCTAGGCTGGATCATGACCTCCCTGCTCGGGGTGGCTGGCTCCTTCCTCGCCACTTACGTGGGTGTCGCCATGGGCTGGTACCAGCAGGGCGAAGCCGCGGGGTGGATCGCCTCCATCGTCGGCGCCATCGTGCTGCTGGTTCTCTACGGCATGATCCGCAGCAAGTCCTGACCCGGCCGCTGCACCGCAAGGCAATGGCAGGTCCGTCTACCTCCACTTCCCGCGAATCCAAGCAGGCCGCCGGCTCCGTACCGGCACCGGATGCCCGCGCCATGGCCAGCGGCCACCCGGCGCTGGAATCGGCGGTGAAGCGAAGCCGGAAGCTTCTCCATCGCCGCGCCCTCATGGCCGCCGCTGCCGGCGTCGTTCCCGTTCCCGGACTCGACTGGGCGGTGGATGCGGCCCTGCTCACCCGCCTCATACCGGAAATCAACGCCGAGTTCGGCCTCACGCCCGAACAGATCGACCGGCTCACGCCGCACAAGCGCGAGCAGGTGCAGAAGGCGGTGGGCATGGTGGGCTCTGCACTGATCGGCCGCATCGTCACGCGGGAACTGGTGATGCGGGCCCTGCGCCTCATCGGCGTGCGCCTCACTGCCCAGCAGGCAGCCAAGTTCGCCCCCCTGGCAGGCCAGGCCGTATCCGCCGCACTGGGCTACGCCACGCTGCGCTACCTGGGCGAACTCCACCTGCGCGACTGCGTGCAGGTGGCCAAGGCGGCAGGGCTGCTGCTGCCCGCCCCTGGCGAGGGCGTGCCCCCGGCGCACTGAGGCCGCAGCCCCGGGTGCGCCAGCCGCCCGGGCCTGGCTGCACAATGCCGCCATGCCCCGTCCTCCCGGCGCGCCGCTGCCTTCTCCCTCATCCTCCGGCGTGCCGGATGACTCTGCCGTGCAGGCCTGGGTGGACACGCTGGGCGCATCGCTCGGTGCGGAGGCCCTGGCCAGCCTTCCGCCCCTGACGGATGTCCAGGCGCGCCAGGCCATGGAACGGCTGCAGGAGGCACGCGCTGCACGGCAGGCATCCCCCGCGCCGGAGTCCCCCCCGGCACACATCACCTCCGCGGGCGGTGCCACTACCGTCCCTCCTTCCTCCAGCGCGCGCCCCTTCCAACCCCGGCTCACCCTGCGCACGCTGGGCCGTGGCGACGGCCTTCTGGGCATGCGGGCGCACGGCGGCACGGGCCCCCGCGGTGGCCAGGTGACGCTGGCCTGGGTGGACTGGACCTACCGGCTGCCAGATGGAACCTTCTGGACGGCGCCCGCCCCCGCCAGCATCCTCAATACGCGGCCGCCTGCGCGCATGGCCGTGCCCGGCGCCGCGGGCGTGTGGCTGCACCGCGATGTGCATGCAGAGGCCGACGCCATGGACGCCATCCGCGACACGGGGCTCGTGCCGGTACCCGCGGATCGGCTGCAGTGGCGCGGGCCGGGCGACGCAGTGGGCCTCGTGGGCAGTGCGCTGGCGGATCAGGCACCTGTGCGGGACGGCGCCGCCGTTGTAGCCATCCCTCCGGGACCGGCGTGGACGCTGCCGCAGGAAGCGGCTTTCGGCGACTTCTGGGCCGATGCGGTGCCGCGCCTGCGGGCCGCCGGGTGGTCGGTGGTCGTGGCCCCCGGGTTTGCCCACGAAAGCACTCCGGTATCGCGCTGGCGGCTCATCCTGGACCACGCCACGGGCGAGGTGCTCGGACGGGAGGCGGACACCGTGGCGCCGCGCGCGCGGCCCGTGCAGAAGCTGCGGCTGCCGGAGCGCGAAGGGGCGTGGCTGCTCAGCCTGGGCGTGGACATCGACGGAGAAACCCTGGATCTCGCGCCCATGGTGGCCGACCTGTTGCGCCGCGATCCGCGATGGCTGGATGCCCGCGCTCTCGCGGCCATCGATGACTACTCCACGGTCCAGCTGCGTGCGCCGGGCGGGCGCCGCATCGACGCGCCCGCCGCGCCGCTCAAGGCCATCGTGGGGGCCATGGTCGATCTGCTCACCGACCCGGCGCTGCACCTGCGGCGTCCAGGCGATCCGTTCCGGCTCGGCGCCTGGGAGGCACGGCGCATCGAGGCGCTGCGCGCGGCCCTGGACCAGTCCGGCCGCGTGGCACGCAGGCAGGCGCACACCGGGCACGATCTCGGCTGGCAACTGCTGGGCGACGCGGGACTCGCACAGCTCGCGCAGCGGCTGCAGGACGAAGGCACGCCACGGCCCGTGCCGGTCCCAGGCGGCCTGGCCATCACTCTGCGCCCCTACCAGCGCGAAGGACTGGACTGGCTGCAGTACCTTCGCGCCCAGGGCCTGGGCGGCATCCTCGCGGACGACATGGGCCTGGGCAAGACCGCGCAGGCCCTGGCGCACGTGATGGCTGAGAAAGAGGCAGGCAGGCTGCAGCGGCCGGCCCTGGTCGTCGTGCCGACCTCCCTGCTCTTCAACTGGCAGGCCGAGGCCGCGCGCATGGCACCCGGCCTGCGCGTGCTGGCTCTGCACGGCCCCGACCGGGCCCGCGACTTTCCGCGCACGGCCGCCAGCGACCTCGTCCTGACCACTTATCCCCTGCTCTGGCGGGATGCCGATGCACTGGCGGCCCAATCCTGGCACCTGCTCATTCTCGATGAGGCGCAAATGGCCAAGAATGCGGGCAGCCGGGGGGCGCGCGTGCTGCGCCGGCTGCGCGCGGACCATCTGCTGTGCCTGACCGGGACGCCGCTGGAGAATCACCTGGGCGAGCTCTGGACACATTTCGACTTCCTCATGCCCGGCTTTCTCGGCAACGCGCGCAGCTTCGCGCAGCGCTGGCGCAAACCCATCGAGGAGAACGGCGAAACCCTGCGCGCCGAGTTGCTGGCCCGGCGCGTGCGGCCCTTCATCCTGCGGCGCCGCAAGGACGATGTCGCACCGGAACTGCCGCCGCGCACGACCATCACCGAGCGCGTCGCGCTCCAGGGCCGGCAGCGCGAGCTCTACGAGGCGGTGCGCACCGGTGCGGACAAGCAGGTGCGGCGCGTGCTCGAGCGCCGGGGCTTCGAAGGTGGACTCCTCACCATCCTGGACGCGTTGCTCAAGCTGCGGCAGGTGTGCTGCGATCCTCGGCTGGTGAAAGGGCTGCCGGACGCCCATGGCATGGAAAGCGCCAAGCTGGACCGGCTGGCCGAACTGCTGCCACCCCTGGTCGCCGAAGGACGGCGGGTGCTGGTGTTCTCGCAGTTCACCGGCATGCTCGAACTCGCTGGGCAGCGGCTGGACGCGCTGCGCCTGCCCTGGCTGTCGCTGACGGGTGCCACCGCGCCGCGCCAGCGCGCATCCGTCGTGCGCCGGTTCCAGGATCCATCGGCAGAAGACTCTGCCCCCATCCTGCTGGCCAGCCTGAAGGCCGGCGGGACGGGGCTGAATCTCACGGCCGCCGATACCGTGATCCACCTCGACCCCTGGTGGAATCCTGCAGTGATGGAGCAGGCATCGGCCCGCGCCCACCGCATCGGCCAGGACAAGCCCGTCTTCGTCCACCATCTGGTGGTCGAAGGCAGCATCGAGGAGCGCATGCTGGAGCTGCAGGCGCGCAAGCAGGCGCTGGCGGATGGCGTGCTGGGCCACGACACCGCCGGCGCGCCGAAATTCAGCGAAGACGACCTGCGTGCCCTGCTGGCGCCCTTGTCGGAGCCGTTGAGCAATCCCCTGGCCATTCCGGATGATGGTGACCCACGCTGGGGCGGTACGGGCAGGCGGCGCACAATCGGGCCATGACAGCGCCCGCTCCTGCCCCCGACGACAGCGCCGAACCTGGCGCGCCCCGTTACTGGCTCATGAAGTCCGAGCCGGACGAATGCTCCATCGACGATGCGCTGGCGGCGCCCGGCGCCACGGTGCCCTGGACCGGCGTGCGCAATTACCAAGCCCGCAATTTCATGCGCGATGCCATGCGCGTGGGCGACGGGGTGCTGTTCTACCATTCCAGCTGCCCCGAGCCTGGCATTGCCGGCATCGCGCGCGTCGCCTCGGGCACCCGGCCCGATCCGACGCAATTCGATCCGGCGTCGCCCTACTACGACCCCCAGTCCACGTCCGCCCGACCCCGATGGCTGCTGCTGGATGTGCAGGCGCTGCGCAAAACCCGCCTGCTCGGCCTGGCCGAACTGCGGGAGAGTCCCGCGCTGGCGGACATGCGGGTGCTCCAGCGCGGCAATCGCCTGTCCATCACTCCGGTCGAGCCCGAGGAATGGAAGGAGATCGTCCAGCACATGCTGGAAGTGCGGTGACCGGCCTCAGAACCGGAAGTCCAGCGTTTTCGGCTCCTTGTCCACCATCACCGTCTGGCGCTTCTGCTTGCCGGCGGACGTGGCCTCCACTTCATAACTGCCCGCCGGCAGGTCCAGCAGGCAGACGGGACCGGTGGCGGTGAAAGAAAGTGCCCCGGCATCGCCCCAGCCCTGCGGAACCAGTTTCACCTGCACGTCCGCCAGGTAGTCGCCACCACCCGCGGCGAACAGCAGCGACAGGGGATGGTCCTTCATCGCGGCGCGCATGGCAGTGGACTCGTCCAGGCCGATACCGCCGCAGGTGTAGCGCAAGGCACCCTGGGTCTTCTTTTCCGGCAGGGGCGCCGACATGGGTTTGGGCGGCTGAGCAGTCTGCTGGGCCAGGACGGGCCCCGCCGCAGAACAGGCCAGCACCACGGCCGCAAGGGCGAGGTGGGCGTCGCGACGGGAGGGGACGGGATGACGGGGCGACAGGAATCGCACGGCGGTTCTCCTTGGAAGCAAAACACCCATGCTGCAGCGTCACGGCTCCACCTGCCTGTCGGTACGAGCAGCAGTCCCATGTCGGCCGGCCGCCCATCGCAGCGGGAGTGCAGGCCCCAGCGGATCAGGTGGCCGCTGCGGCGGGTGCGACCGACGCGCCCTGGACTCCATGCCGCTTCAGCGCTTCGGCCACGAAACCCCGGGCCTTCATGTCCTCCACGAAATCCCGCAGGTACAGCACGGCCGTTTCCGGGCGGTCCCCGGGCAGACCCATGGCCTGCTGGATCACCATGAACCGCCCTGGCAGCAGGCGCAATCCTGCATGGTGGAGTGCATCGGCCTCCAATTGCTGCCGCACGCCCGCAGCCACGTCGAGCGATTGCGCCAGGAAGGTTTCCACCACTGCCTGGGAATTGGCCGCGCGCACGATCCGCGCAGCCTTCAACTCACGCGTCAGGAAAAGATCATAGGCACTGCCCTGCCCCACCGTGACCGTCGTCCCGGCCTGGTCCACCTGCGCGTTGTCCGTGATGGGCGAGCCGTCCCGCACCAGATAGGCGCCCTCGATCAGCACGTAGGGCGCGGTGAAGGCGATGCCCTCGCCGCGCAATGGGTCCACCGCGAAGAAGCCGATATCCGCCTGGCCCTGCCTGACGGCCTGGACCGATTCGGCCGCCTTGTCGAACACCAGCCACTCAGGTTCCACACCCAGCTGGCGGGCGAATGCACGGGCCAGGTCCACGGACACCCCATCGGGCACGCCATCGGTCTTCCGGTGGGCCAGCAGGGGGTTGCCCAGGTTGATGGAAGCGCGGAGCCGGCCGGTGGGTGCCAGGGCGGCGATGAGGTCCGGTGAAATGATCGGCATGGTGGTTTACTGGTCTGTGTTGAAAGGGGGAATGACATCGGTTGCCCGTAGCGGCGCATGATGTCCTTCATCGCCATTGTGCTCGGGTGCGGCCGGTATCTCGGATCCCCGTCCAGGTTGCCGCATTCCAACCCGTTACCTCCGGCACCGGCAGTGCCATCGAAGGCTTCAGTCTTCTGAAGAAATCCCGGTTTCTCATGTTGGGTCAACAACCACAACGACGAGATCTACAGGATCGAGAAGCAGCAGTTCGATTTTGCCCCAGCGCGTATTCATTGATCGCAAAGGCAGCAATAAGAGCGGCTAACACGACCCAGCGAAGCGGTTCTGGCTAGACGCCGTATCGCAGGCAGTACGGGTAGTACGACAAGATGCGGCAACGACGCCAGAAGGGTCGTGTTAGCCGCTCTAAGCACCTCGGCATCAACGGCACCCCGTTTCAGACGTAGCGGTGAAATTCATCCATTGCCAAAGTCACATTTTCATTGTTAATCATTCAACTCAAAAATGCAACTCAAGCAATCTGCCACCTCCTTGATCCTGCTATCGGGTATTAGTATTTTTAAAATCTTTCCATTATTCCAGTAAAACTTATTTCCATCCAGCAACTCCACAACGAGAACTGAATCTTCAAATGAAAATTTAATTCTTTTCGTTTTGAATCCATAAATCTGATCATCAGCCTCGACATATATCCAACCGGGATCTTCAACCTCGTCCCGGCAGAATCCCACATTATTTGGAGCGCCTGCTTCCTTTTTATCAATCAAAAATCCGGCAGAATAATAACCATCATCGGATTCCTCATTATCCAAGTATATCTCTGAAGCTTTTAGAATATCAACCATATCAACAACCTTTGAACCCCTTTCCGCCCTGCCTTATCTTCATCAAATCTTTCTTGTTGAATTTGAAAACTTTTCCGGTAGATTTTTCATGAATTTCAAAGCTATCCAAATCGAGATGCTGGGCCATATTCTTCAAACTACGCTTGCAGAAATTGCAGACAGGCAGGCCTTCAACTGTTAGTTTTCCGGTTCCTCCACGAATACCCGCGTCGTGGGCCTTCATCATTGCGTCGATCTCGGCATGCATCGTAAATCTGTCATTATTCGGATAGCCCAACCCTGGCAGGGTTTTTCCTGAAGTTCTCGGGTTTCGCTCGGTAGGATTGGCCCCAGTAAAGACTTGACCATCTATTTCAAAGGTCGCATCAACAGTAGCCAAGCCCCATGGATCAATCCATGAAGACGGATTCGGCGCATACCGCTGCAGGTGGAGCCCACCCGCCAGCCCGATCGGATCCGGGCTGATGAACCGCCCTACATCCGGGTCGTAGTACCGGAAGGTGTTGTAGTGCAACCCCGTCTCGCGGTCCAGGTACTGGCCCTGCAGGCGCAGGTTCTGCTCCAGCGTGTCCTCGTCCCGGTGCCGCTGCTGCACCGCAGGAATGGCGCTGCCGTCGATGCGCACGGCCTCCCAGCGCTCCTCCAATGCGCTGCCCCAGGTGCGCCAGCTCGCGCGCCAGCGCACCTCGCCGGCCTCATCCGTCACCTCTTCCGGCAGGCCCGAGGGGTCGTTGTGGAAGTAGCTCACCTGGGCGCTGGCGCGCAGGCGCGATTCAGCCGGGGTCCGGGTCAGTGCTTGGGCTTGTGCCGGTACCTGGGTTGAAGCAGAAGCAGCATGCCCTGCCGCACTGCTGCCGGGCGCGGCCATCGGGTTCAGCGCGGCGTAGCCTCCACGAGGGTTGCCTGGATGGCCTTCGATGTTTGCCGGGCCCGCGCCGTCACCGCCCACCAGCCCACCATGCCCGCTGCCCTCCAGCCGCTGCCCGTCCGCATCGATGCGCGCCAGCGGCACGTAGCTGCCCGGCTCATACACGTAACTCACCACCTTGGAGCCGCGCCGCTCCTCGATCAGCCGCATGCCTTCCCAGATGAACTCCGTGCGCCCGAACGCATCCTGCTTGGCGATGCGCCGGCCCAGCGCGTCGTAGCGGAACTCCACTCGCTGGCGCGTGGCCTGGGCCGTGCCCGGCTGGCGCGTGGTTTCCACGGCCACCAGTTGGTCTTCGTCGTCCCACTCGAAGCGCTGCACCGTGTGCCGCCCGATGCGCTTCTCGCGCAGCCGCGCGAAGCCGTCGTAGGCGAAGCGCTTGTCCTCGTACACCCGCACCAGGTTGTCGCGCAGGTAGCCCGTGGAGCCCGTGCCGGGGCCTGCGGCACTGCCAGGGCCCCCG
>NZ_KK366050.1:0-19526 GCF_000687165.1 Paracidovorax oryzae ATCC 19882
GGCCGCGCCAACCTGCTTTTTTTAAAGCCTGCTCCAGCAGGCTGCCACCCTCGCGCGGCTCGCTCCAGATCGCAAAGTACGAGTGCACGGTTCGCCACTTGGGAAAGTCGCTGGGCAGCGCGCGCCACTGGCAGCCCGTGCGCAGCAGGTACAGCACTGCACAGAACACCTCGTACAGATCCACCCTGCGGGGGGCCGTCTTCCTGCGCGCACTCTCCAGCAAGGGCCGGATTACGTCAAACTGCTCGCGCTTGATATCGCTGGGGTACCCTTTTCTCATCCAGCGAGCTTCTCATATCCGTCAGGCGAGACTTTGAACACGTTCTTAGAGCCACGCTCGCGGCTAGAAGGCGTTTCAGTGACTGCGGACATCCTGCATGCTGCGTTGTCCGATCTGATGCAAGCGCCGGTCGCGGCGCGTATCCAGTTCGCCCCCAGGGCCGAGCGCGACACCGCCACGTTCCGCAGCCTGATTCTCATGGCCCGGGCCCTGCAGGCAGGCCTCATGGGGGATGCGCCACTGGCTTCGGCGCAAGCGGCGTTCACGAGCCTGAAGGAGTCGATGATCCACCTGCTCCTGCAAGGTACCCGGCACAACTACAGCGATCGGATCGGGCAGCAGCGCTCCATCGCCGTGCGACCGCGGCAGGTGCGGCGCGCGATGGAATACATGCAGACGTACGCCCGACAACCTCTCACCATCGAAGAAATCGCTTCCGTCGCAGGCGTCAGCACGCGCGCACTGCAGTGGTCATTCCAGCGCTTCAGCCAGATCAGCCCTATGCAGTACCTGCGCCAGATGCGGCTGGCGGGTGCACGCCAGGATCTGCTGGATCCCGCACAGCCGCCGAGCATCTCCGTCATCGCGATGAAATGGGGCTTCTCGCACATGAGGCTATTCGCGCTTCGGTACCGGGCCGCCTACGGAGAGCTTCCCCGCGAGACACTCTTGCGGCGGCGTTAGGACGCGGGTCGGCGATAACATCGCCCACTTTCGCCCTTCCCCGTCTGTCCATCACCGCTTCGCATGCACATGTCCCACGCCACCGAATTCGCCCCCGGCCTCGTCCTGCAGGGCATCGAGCCTCCGCTGTCCCTGTCGGACTACAAGCTGATCGCCTTCGACATGGATTCCACGCTCATCAACATCGAGTGCGTGGACGAGATCGCCGATGCGGCGGGCCGCAAGGCCGAGGTGGCCGCGATCACCGAGGCCGCCATGCAGGGCCTGATCACCGACTACAAGGAAAGCCTGCGCCAGCGCGTGGCGCTGCTGCGTGGCGTGGGCGTGGAGCACATGGAGCAGGTCTTCCGCGAGCGCCTGCGCTTCAATCCCGGCGCGAAGGAACTCATCGACGCCGCCAAGGCGGCCGGCCTCGCCACGCTGCTGGTGTCGGGCGGCTTCACGTTCTTCTCGGACCGGGTGCGCGCGGGCCTGGGCATCGACCTCTCCCGCGCCAACGTGCTGGAGATCGAGGACGGCCGGCTCACGGGCCGCATGGTGGACCAGCCCTGGGGCGACATCTGCGACGGCGCCGAGAAGCGCCGCACGCTGCTGGAAGTGGCCTCGCTGATGGGCATCGACCCGTCGCAGGCGATCGCGGTGGGCGACGGCGCGAACGACCTGCCCATGATGGGCGTGGCCGGCCTGTCCGTGGCCTTCCACGCGAAGCCCGCCGTGCGTGCGCAGGCCAGGGTGGCGATCAACGAGGGCGGCCTCGACCGGCTGCTGGAAATCATGCGCTGAGCCACGACCCGCATAAGCGGCGGTTGCGTTATATGGGTATGACAATAAAAACGTGGTGAGCCCAAGGGAAACTACCTAGACTCCGGGCCCATGGGTGACAGCCCCGGCGCGGCCGGGGCGCCCCCACCAACCACCGAAGAAAGCCCTTGTCCCGATGCTGAAGAAAGCCCTCTCCTCCCTGGCCATCGCCGCGCTCGCCGTCTCCGCCCACGCCGCCGACACCGTCCTCAAGGTAGCGGCCTCCGCCGTGCCGCACGCCGAGATCCTGAACTTCGTGAAGCCGCAGCTCAAGGCCCAGGGCGTGGACCTGCAGGTGCGCGAATTCAGCGATTACATCCAGCCCAATGCCGCGGTGGAAGACAGGCAGCTCGACGCCAACTTCTTCCAGCACCAGCCCTACCTGGACAGCTACAACAAGGACCGCAAGAGCAGCATCGTGGCCGTGCCGGACGGCAAGGTGCACGTGGAACCCTTCGGCGCCTATTCGAAGAAGATCAAGTCCGTGAGCGAGCTCAAGGACGGCTCCACCATCGCCATCCCCAACGACCCGTCGAACGCGGGCCGCGCGCTGATCCTGCTGCAGAAGCAGGGCCTCATCACGCTCAAGGACCCGAAGAACATCACGGCCACGCCGATCGACATCATCAAGAATCCGAAGAAGCTCAAGTTCCGTGAACTGGAAGCCGCCCTGCTGCCGCGCGCGCTGCAGGACGTGGACCTGGCCCTGATCAATACCAACTACGCGATCGAGGCCAAGCTGAACCCGACCAAGGACGCGCTGTTCATCGAAGGCAGCGATTCGCCCTACGCCAACCTGATCGCCGCCCGCGCCGACCGCGCCAACGACCCGGCGATCGCCAAGCTGGTGAAGGCGCTGCACACGCCCGAGGTGAAGAAGTTCATCCAGGACAAGTACCAGGGCGCGATCGTGCCGGCGTTCTGACCGCCTGCGCCATCCGCTTGCACAAGGCGCCGCTTTCGCGGCGCCTTTTTCATTCCAGCCCCTGCCAGAGCCAGAACGACAGCGTGAGCATGACGGCGCCCGTGAGCCCATCCAGCAGGCGCCAGGCCAGCGGCCTGGCGAACACGCCCTGCAATTGCCGCCCGGCGAAGGCGAGCATCAGGAACCACAGCAGGCTGGCCGATGCCGCGCCGGCCACGAAGACCCACTTGAGTCCGCCCTCCTGCCGCGCGCCGATGGAACCCACGAGCACCACGGTGTCCAGGTACACATGCGGGTTGAGCAGCGTGATCGCGGCCAGGGTGCCCAGCACGCCCAGCAGGCCCTGGCGGGTGCGCTCGCCGTCGGTGCGCAGGCCGGCGCCCGCGCCGAACAACGCCCGGTGCCATGCGAACAGCCCGTAGGCCAGCAGGAACACGGCGCCGCCCAGGGTGAGCACGCGCGCCAGGCCCGGGGCGCTCTCCAGCAGCTTCGCCATGCCGGCCACGCCGGCGCCGATCAGCACCGCGTCGGCCAGCACGCACAGGGCCACGCAGGCCCGCACATGCCGCCCGGCGACCGCCTGGCGCAGCACGTAGGCGTTCTGCGCGCCGATGGAGACGATCAGGGACATGCAGACCGTGAAGCCGGCCAGCCAGGCGGCGGACGCGGCCCCGCCGGAGAACAGGGAAGAGGAAGGAAGAGGTGCCCACATGCAGCCGATTCTGGGTGGGTGTAAAAATTATGTAAACTTAAAAACTCTAACCATCATTAAGCATTACTTCATGCTGGATTATGCCGGACTCGAGGCCCTCGCGGCCGTGGTGCGCGAGGGCAGTTTCGAACGCGCGGCGCGGCGCCTGCACGTCACGCCCTCGGCCGTCTCGCAGCGCGTCAAGCAGCTGGAAGAGCGTGCAGGCCAGGTGCTGGTGCAGCGCGGCACGCCCTGCACGGGCACCGAGGCCGGACGCCGGCTCTGCCTGCATCTCGAGCAGGTGGCCCTGCTGGAGAACGAACTGCGCCGGGCCCACCCCGCGCTGGTGCCCGATGCCCACGCCCCCGCACCGACGGTCAAGCTGGCGGTGAACGACGATTCGCTGTCCACCTGGTTCATGGACGCGATGGCGGCCTTCGCCGGGGGCGGCAACGAGCAGCTGGACGTGCGCATCGACGACCAGGAGCACACCGCGCAGCGGCTGCGCGAAGGCGAGGTGATCGCCGCCGTGACGGCCACCGCCGGCGCCATCGCGGGCTGCAATACCTGGCCCCTGGGCTCCATGCACTACGTGGCGGCGGCCAGCCCGGCCTTCGTGCGCCGCCATTTCGGGCCGGACGCGGGCGGGGTGACCCAGGACACGATCGCGCAGGCGCCGATGATGGTGTACAGCCGCAACGACCGCCTGCAGGACCAGTGGCTGCAGCGCCAGGGCCTCGGCTCGCGCCGCCATCCGCCGCGGCACTTCCTGCCGTCCAACCAGGGCTTCCTGCGCAGCTGCGAGATGGGCATCGGATGGGGCATGCACCCCACGGTGCTGATCGAGCGGCAGCTCGCGGACGGCACGCTGGTGGAGATGCTGCCGGGCACCGGCATGGACGTGGCGCTCTACTGGGCCCACCCGCGCTCGGCCCAGGCGGGGCTGGAGCGGCTCACGCAGTGCGTGATGGCCGCCGCGCACGACTGGCTGGGCGCAGGCCGCGGCCCACGGCGCGCGGGCGCTTCGCGCAAGCCGGTGAAGAAGTAGCAGCAGCGGGCGCGCCACTGCCGGGGGGCGGCCTGTAGGACCCCACCGCAAAAGCGCAGCGCATGGCAGGAACGGGACCATGGCGCACATTTCCCGCCCCACGGCCGGGCTACCATGAATGCACCGCGCCTGGAGCGCGGCCCCTTCCGGTGCGATGAAAGAACCCGCCTGATGTCCCACTACGACCTGATCGTCATCGGCAGCGGCCCCGGCGGCGCGAGCCTCGCGCACCGGCTGGCGCCGACCGGCAAGCGCATCCTGATCCTGGAACGCGGCGACTACCTGCGGCGCGAGGAAGCGAACTGGAGCGCGCAGGCCGTGTTCGTGGAGGGCCGCTACCAGGCGCGCGAATCCTGGATCGACCGGGACGGCCACCGGTTCGCCCCGCAGCTCCATTACTGCGTGGGCGGCAATTCGAAGGTGTACGGCGCGGCGCTGCTGCGGCTGCGCGAGCGCGATTTCGGCGAAGTGCGCCACCATGGCGGCATCTCCCCGGCGTGGCCGCTGGCATATGCCGACTTCGCGCCCTGGTACGACGAGGCCGAAGCGCTGTTCCACGTGCACGGCCTGCGCGGGGACGATCCGCTCGATCCGGGCACTACGGCCTACCCGTTCCCGCCCGTGAAGCACGAGCCCAAGATCGCAGAGCTGAGCGGAAAGCTGCAGGGCATCGGCCTGCACCCGTTCCACCTGCCGCTCGGCATCCTGCTGGACCAGAAGGAAGACGGTTTCGCCACGCCGACGAGCACCTGCATGCGCTGCTCGTACTTCGACGGCTTTCCCTGCCTGCTGAACGGCAAGGCCGACGCGCAGGTGATGTGCATCGACCCGATGTTGCGCGACCATCCGAACGTCACGCTGCTGACCGGTGCCTATGCCTCGCGCCTGGAGACCGATGCCACCGGGCGCAGGGTGGAGGGAGTCGTGGTCGAGCGCGGCGGCCGCGAGGAACGCTACACGGCCGGCACGGTGGTGGTGGCCTGCGGCGCGCTGTCGTCCGCCCTGCTGCTGCTGCGCTCGGCGAACGACCGGCACCCGAGGGGCCTGGCCAACGGCTCGGACCAGGTCGGCCGCAACTACATGCGCCACGAGATGTCGATCGTGATGGCGGTGATGAAGGAGGTCAACGAGACGGTCTTCCAGAAGACGCTCGCGCTCGGCGACTTCTATTTCGGCAGCGACGACTGGGAGCATCCGCTGGGGCTGATCCAGATGTGCGCGACCAGCCATGCGGACCAGATCAAGGGCGAGGCGCCGCTGCCCGGGCTGATGAAGCACCTGCCCGAGATGCCATTCGAGGAGATGGCCCGGCATTCGACGGACTTCTGGCTGCAGGCCGAAGATCTGCCGATCCCCGAGAACCGCGTGTATTACCGGGACGGCAAGGTGCACCTCGACGTGCGCGAGACCAACGCGGAAGCGCTCAAGCGACTGCAGGCCAAGCTCAAGCAGGTGCTCGACGCGATCGGCTGGCCCGCGGTGCTGGTGGAGCGCTCGCTCTACCTCGGCAAGGACATACCGCTGTCCGGCACCGCGCACCAGGCCGGCACCTGCCGCTTCGGCACCGATCCGGCGACCTCGGTGCTGGACCTGGACTGCCGGGCGCACGAGGTGGACAACCTCTACGTGACCGACGCGAGCTTCTTCCCCTCGATCGGGGCGGTGAACCCCACGCTCACCATCATCGCGAACGCCTTGCGCGTGGCCGACATCCTGAAGGCACGCCTTTGACCGCCGCGATCGCCGTGACCTTCCTCGTGCGCTGCGTGATGGTGCTGATCTTCCTGCCCTTCAGCGCGCTCGACAAGCTGCTGGGCTTCGGCCATGCGGTGGGGCAGGCACAGGAGGTGTTCAGGCCGCGCTGGCTGGCGCGCGCCGTGATCCTGGCGGGCCTGGCGATCGAGGTGGTGTGCAGCATCGGCGTGGTGACCGGCGTTTCGGACCGGGCAGCGGCCTTCGTGATCGCGGGCTACTGCTTTGCGACCGCGGTGCTGTTCAAGCCGTTCTGGAAGCCCGGGGACTTCTGGTCGAACCCCGATGGCAAGGCGCGCGGGCTGTTCTGGGATTTCCTGAAGAACCTGGCGCTGGGCGCCGGCTTCCTGCTGCTGGTGGTCGGCACCGATGGTTCCGGCCTGCAGCCCTTCCTCGACGCGCCCCTCGCGTCGAGCCAACCCTACCGGAGCCCCTGAATGTCCGATCCCGGTCCCCGCCCGTCCGTGCCCTACCAGCACCTGTACACCGATGCCGATGGCGTCAGCCGCTTCCAGGCCTGCGCGCTCACCGGCTACGAGCTGCACCGCGTCGGCGCCGCCGATCCGCAGTGGAACAACACCATGGAGCGCGGCGATTCGACCGTCGTCTTCACCGTGCAGCCGGTCGGCTGGGTGGGCGAGTGGCACGAGAACCCGGCCCCGCAATGGATCGTCGTGCTCTCGGGCCGCTGGTGGATCGAGGCGATGGATGGCACCCGCATCGAGCAGGGCCCGGGCGAGTTCTCGTTCGGGGGCGACCAGGGCTGCGCCGAGGTCGATGGCAGGAAAGGCCACCGCTCCGGCACCGTGGGCGACGAACCCTGCTGCCTGATGACGGTGCAGCTGCACCGCGCGCCGGTGCGCCAGCCGTGCGAGCTGGGCTGAGTCCGGGTACGCCGCCATCGCACGGCCCGACGCCATGCGGCATGGGATAGCGCTGGACCGCATCGCTGCCTTCTGCCTGGTGGCCCGCGATAGCGCGGCCCTGGTGCGCTTCTACAGCGCGCTGGGCTTTGTCCAGGACGCATCGGCACCGCAGCCGATCGCGGCCGGCGAGGCGGCGCTGCTCGGTCTCGCGGGCGGCGGCATGCGGCACACGATGCGCCTGGGCGCGGCGCGGTTGTGGATCGACCAGTATGACCGGCCTGGCCGGCCCTATCCCCAAGGGGCGGACGCCGCATCGCGCTGCTTCCAGCATTTCGCGCTGGTCACCGACGACATCGCTGCCGCCTGGGAGTGCGTGCAGGCGGCCGGCGCCGCACCGGTCAGCCGCACCGGCCCGGTCACGCTGCCCGCGTCCACGGGCGGAGTCATCGCGGTCAAGTTCCGCGATCCGGAGGGGCATCCACTGGAGCTGATCCATTTCCCGGAAGGCGAACGCCGCGGATGGCGGGGCCGGGGCATTCTCGGCATCGACCACAGCGCAATCACGGTCGCGGATGCGGAGCGGTCCCGCACCTTCTACCGGGCCCACGGCCTGGCCTGCGGCGACGCCACGCTGAACCACGGCCCGACGCAGGTCGCGCTCGACGGCCTGGACGATGTGCGCGTGGACGTGGTGCCGATGCATCCCGCGGGGCCCGGGCCGCATGTCGAACTGCTGCACTACCGGCATCCACAGGGCGCACCGGTGGAACCCTGGGCGATCAACGACGTGGCCGCGACCCGCATCGTCTGGCAGGGCTTCGCATCCGCGCTGCTGCGCGATCCGGACGGGCATATCCACCAGATCGATGGCGCGGCGCAAGCCCGCGCGTAGTCCGCCGCCCCGAGGCCGGCGGGCGCGGAACGCCCCGGCTTTCAGCCCTCGCGCAGGTCGATCGCGAGCAGCCGCGTGGATGCCGCGATGAAGAGCCGCCGGCCGCTGCTGCCGCCGAAACAGACGTTGCATACCGTCTCCGCGATGGGAATCGCCCCGAGGTACTCCTGCCTGGCCGACCAGATGTGTACCCCGTCTGCCGCGCTGCACCAGACCCAGCCGCGGCCGTCCACCGCCAGGCCATCGGGATCGCCCTGCGCAGGGGAGCAGAAGAAGCGCCGGCCGGAAAGCGCGCCGCCGTCGCCGACGGTGAAGGCCTCGACCTGGTGTCTGCTTCCCGCAGAGCCGCCAGGGGCCTCGCCCAGCGCCCTCGATGTGTCGGTCACGTACACCGTGCGCCCATCGGGCGAGAGCGCCACGCCGTTCGGCTGCTCGAAATCGGCCATGCGCGCGAGCGCGCCGGTGGCGGGGTCGAAGCGGTAGAGGCTGCGGTGTGCCAGTTCGGGCTCGGCCAGCGCGCCCTGGGCGGGCATGACGATACCGAAGACCGGGTCGGTGAACCACACCGCGCCATCGGGCGCGACCGCCACGTCGTTCGGCGCATTGAGCCGCCGGCCCTCGTAATGCGCCACGACCGGCTCCGGCCCGCCCTGCAGGCCGGGCGCGGAGCGGCTGATGCAGCGGCGCCCGTGCTCGCAGTGATAGACGCTGCCGTCCGCGGCCACCGCATTGCCGTTCGGGAACCAGGCCGGATCGATCAGCGATTCCACCCGGCCGTCCTCCTCGTACCAGGCATTGATGCGCCGGTTGGGCACGTCGGAGAACAGCAGGCGCCGGTGCGATGCCTGCCACGCCGGGCCTTCGGCATGGATGGCGCCCTCGTGCAGCACCCATAGCGGCGCGTCGGGCGCGACGACATCCGCGAGGCAGGCGGCCTCGATGCGGATGCCCGGGAAATCCGGATCGGCGAGCGGCCTGCCCGGTCGGCGCAGCAGGCGGCCGGGCAGCAGGTTCTGGGTCGCAGGGTTCACGTCGGCTCCTTCCACCGGCGTGTCCGCGGGCCGGCGTGCTCCAGGATACGCGGCGAACAGCGGCGCACCTGGAAGCTGCGGACGCGAGGCCGTGCAGGCGCGTGCCGCCTGCATGGGTCAGGGCTGTCCGGCCAGGGGAGCGCGCACCGGCAGCCCGGGCACCGGCACCACCGCCAGCGCGCGCCGGCGTCCGGGCGAGGTGGCTCCCGAGGCGGCGGGCCGTGCCACCAGGTCGGCCAGCGTCACGCCGTCGAGCACCGCCAGGAAGCTCTGGGTGGCCTGCGCGAGCGCGCCGCGCAGCAGGCAGTGCCCCGTGAGGCGGCACTGGTTCACCGCGGGATCGAAGCATTCCACCATGTCGAAGTCGCTCTCGGTGAGGCGCACCACGTCGCCCAGGCGGATGTCGGCGGCAGGCACGCGCAGGCGCAGGCCCCCACCCCGCCCGCGCGTCGTGTCCAGCAGGCCCTGCGCGGCCAGCGCCTGGACGATCTTCATGAGGTGGCTGCGCGAGATGCCGTGCTGCCCCGCCACCTCGGTGATGGTCACGGGCTGCGCGCGCCCCTCGCAGGCGGCGCAGTACATCAGCACGCGCAGGGCGTAGTCGGTCCATTGGGTGAGGCGCATGGCGTTTGCGTTGGATCAATCCGAAAGAGTCTCTTCGGATGAATCTTATTGCATAAAATATTCATCACAAATGAATCTTTAAGGAGCCACCATGAATGCACGCCTTCCCGATGCCCTGCCTGTTGCCACGATCGACTCCCGGCAGGCGCTGGGCCAGATCGCCGTGTCCCTGCCAGGCGCCACTGCGGTGTTCCGCAGGCTGCACCTGGATTTCTGCTGCGGCGGGCAGGTGAGCCTGGCGCAGGCCGCGGCCGACAAGGGCCTGGACCTCGCCGCGCTGCAGGCCGAGCTTGCCGCCCTGCAGCGCGATGGCACGGCGCCCGACCCTGCCCTGGACACCGGCGCGCTGCTCGATCACGTCGTGGCGCGCTACCACGAGGTGCACCGCGCGCAGCTGCCCGAACTGGTCCGCATGGCGCGGCGCGTGGAGGCGGTGCACCGGGAGCACCCGCAGGTACCGGCGGGCCTGGCCGGCCTGCTGGAGTCCACGCAAGGGGAACTGCTGTCGCACATGCTCAAGGAAGAGCGTGTGCTGTTTCCCATGCTCCGGGGCGGCGGCGATGCCTTCGCGGGCCCGCCCATCGCCATGATGCGTGCCGAGCACACGGAGCACGGGGAGACGCTGGAACGGCTCGCGGCCCTCACCGGGCAGATGACGCCGCCGCCGGGTGCCTGCAACACGTGGCGCGCGCTCTACGCGGGGCTGGAGCAGTTCCGCGACGACCTCGTCGAGCACATCCACCTGGAGAACAATGTGCTGTTCCCGCGCTTCGACGGCACGGCCGCCGCGCCCCAGGGCTGCGGCGCGGGTGCCGGCGCTGGCACGTGCGGATGCCCGTGACGGTGCGGGACAATCCACACCCAGCCATGTCCGACCAAGCCCTTCCTCCCGATACGCTCGCGCCGCCCCCGCTGGACCATGCCGCTATCGCCGCGCTGGTCCATGGGTTCTATGCGGACGTGCGTGCCCATCCGCTGCTCGGCCCCGTCTTCGGGGAGGCGCTGGCGGACCGGTGGGAGCCGCACCTCGCGCGCATGGTGGATTTCTGGGCGACGGTGGCGCTGGGCGCGCGAAGCTACCGCGGCAACGTGCAGCAGCGCCATGGGGCCCTGCAGGGCGTGACGCCCGCGCATTTCGCGGCGTGGGTGGGGCTGTGGAAGCAGCACACGGAGCGCCGCTTCGCGCCGGACGTCGCCCACGGCCTGCAGCAGGCGGCGCACGGCGTGGCGCGCAACCTGTTCCGCGCCCTGGTGGGCCGGCTGCCGGATTTCGCGGAAACCGCCGGGCACGGGCACTGAGGCCACCCCGGCCTGCCCTCCCCCCCGGTCAGCCCTTGCGGGCGGCGCGCAGCGGTGCCAGCAGGTCCGAGAGGCCGTTGTGGTCGATCTCGTGCATCAGCGCCAGCAGGCGGCCGATGTCGCCGGGCGGGAAGCCCTCGCGGGCGAACCAGTTCAGGTAGTTGCCGGGCAGGTCGGCGATCGCCGTGCCCTTGTGCTTGCCGTAGGGCATGACCACCGTGACGAGCCGCTCGAGCTGTGCCGGATCCATGTCCGTCCGCCCCTCAACCGCCCGCGCGCCTGACCTTGTGGCCCAGCGCCTGGAGCGCCTGCATGACGCGCTCCACATGATCGCCCTGCACCTCGATCACTCCGTCCTTGGCGGTGCCGCCCGTGCCGCAGGCGGCCTTGAGCTGCTTGCCCAGCTGGGCCAGTTCGGCCGCGGGCAGCGCCACGCCCTTCACCACGGTCACCGCCTTGCCGCCGCGCCCCTTGGTCTCGCGCGAGACGCGCACGATGCCATCGCCCGCCGGCACCGCGGCCGCGCGCGCGGCGGCGCAGGCGCATTGCGCGACCGGCTGGCGGCACGCAGGGCACATGCGGCCGGATTCGGTCGAATAGACGAGGCCGCCCAGGTCGCTCAGGCGCATGGAAGGCTCCGATGGAGGCCTGCGGCAGGGTGGAACGTGAAGGTCGCGGCGGGAATGGGCATGGCGCGATTATCCGGGGCATGCGGCAGTGCCGCACAATCCGCGGGGAGCGCCCTCGCGCTCCCTCCTGTTTTCCCGTTGTTGTTTCCATGGCCGCGGCGCCTTCCATGCCCGGGGCCCCTTCCCTGCTTCCCGCCATGCCCTTTGCCGCCCTCGGCCTCTCGCCCGCCCTCGTCCACGCCGCCGGGGCGCTGGGCTTCGACACGCCCACGCCCATCCAGGTACAGGCGATTCCCGCCGTGCTGAACGGGGGCGATGTGCTGGGCCGCGCGCAGACCGGGTCCGGCAAGACGGCCGCCTTCGGTCTGCCGCTGCTGCAGCGGCTCCTGCCGCAAGAGCAGCAGGCCGGCGCCCGCCCCGGGCCGCGGCGCCCGCGCGCCCTGGTGCTGGTGCCCACGCGCGAGCTGGCCGCGCAGGTGGGCGAGGTGCTGCGCGACCTGGCGAGCCATCTGCCCGGGGCGAGGCTGAAGATCGCGATCGCGTTCGGCGGGGTATCCATCAACCCGCAGCTGATGGCACTGCGCGGCGGCGCGGACGCGGTGGTGGCCACGCCGGGCCGGCTGCTGGACCTCGTGGAGCACAACGCCCTGTCGCTTTCGCAGGTGCAGGCCCTGGTGCTGGACGAGGCCGACCGGCTGCTGGACCTGGGATTCGCCGAGGAGCTGCAGCGCGTGCTCGCATTGCTGCCGGCGCAGCGCCAGAACCTGCTGTTTTCCGCCACCTTCGAGCCGGGCGTGGCACGGCTGGCCGAGGGCCTGCTGCGCGATCCGCTGCGCATCGAGATCGCCGAAGCGCCCGGCACGGCACCCGACATCGCCCAGCGCGCCATCGCGGTGGAAGCATCGCGCCGCACGCAGTTGCTGAAGCAGTTGCTCACCCAGGAAGCCGGCTGGACGCGGGTGCTGGTGTTCGTGGCCACCCAGTACGCGGCCGAGCATGTGGCCGAAAAGCTCTACCAGTCCGGCATCTACGCATCGCCTTTCCACGGCGGCCTGAGCCAGGGCACGCGCCGGCAGGTGCTGCAGGAATTCCGCGACGAGCGCTGGCAGGTGCTGGTGACCACCGACCTGGCCGCACGCGGCATCGACATCGCCGGGCTGCCGGCCGTCGTGAACTACGACCTGCCGCGCGCCGCGGCCGATTACGTGCACCGCATCGGCCGCACGGGGCGCGCCGGCGCCAGCGGCGTGGCGGTGAGCTTCGTCACGCCCGAGGCCGCGCCCCACTGGCAATTGCTCGCCCGGCGCCACGGCCTGCAGGCGCTGCCGGTGGAACAGGTGGCGGGATTCGAGGTGGCGCTCGCGCCTGCGGCACAGGAGGCCGGCACGCAGGAGGACGCGCCTGCGCGCCCGGGCAAGCTGCCGCCGGGCACGGGCGGCATCAAGGGCCGGCGCCCGAGCAAGAAGGACAAATTGCGGGCCGCCGCTGCGGCGGCCGCCGCACAGGCCGGCGCCGCCGGGGAACCCACGGCGGATTGAGGCTGGCGGACAGGCCAGCGGGCGGTGCCGGCCGGCCGCCCGCCGGGTGGCGTCAGTCCCCGCCGTCGCCTCCGCCATCCGCGCCGCCGTCGGCACCGTCGCCATCCTCGGCATGCGGGCCATCGCCGCCGGAGTCCGCCGGGCGCGCGGCCGGCTTGCGGGGCATGCCTTCGCCAGGCTTGGCGACGATCTCCACGTAGAACTGCGCATCGCCGGACTGCGCCACGCCGTCGATCAGGCGGGTGATGTCTTCCACCTGCACGCTGCGCGCATCGTCCTGCGTGCGGCCGAAACGGCAGTCGAAGTCCCAGAAGCGTGCGCCCTCGGGCAGCGCGCGGCGGCGCTCGCGGCGCAGGTAGCGGAGGATGTCGTGGCGGGCCGCGTCCAGCAGCCGGTCGCGGTTCTTGCCGTCGATATGGAGCACATAGGTCTTTCGCATGTGCCCATCGTAACCTGCCCGCGCCTGCGCACTATGATTTCAATAGCAACATGCGAAGGACAGACCCGCTCCGCGGTAGCCTGGAGCGGGTCTAAACGCGCGGCGGAGAGGGATAGGCCGGGTCGCTGTAGCCCGGCGTGGAGGGATGGCCCGGTGCCACCATGCCGTCCACCAGGGCCTCGTCCTCCGCCGTGACGGTGTATTCCAGCGCAGGGGCGTAGTCCTGCCACTGGGCCAGGGTGCGCGGGCCCGCGATGACGGCGCTGACCGCCCGGTGCGCCAGGACCCACGCCGTGGCGAACTGGGCCAGCGTCACGCCGCGGGCCTCGGCATGCCGCTTCAGCTCCTGGGCCATCACCAGCGATTCGTGGCGGAACTCGGTCTCCGCGATGCGCTTGTCGCCCCGCCCTGCGCGCGTGCCCGGCGGGGGTGCCTCGCCCGGCAGGTACTTGCCGGTGAGCACGCCGCGCGCGATGGGGCTGTAGGGCACCACGCCCAGGCCGTGGTGCGCGCAGGCCGGCAGGATCTCGACTTCCGGCATGCGGTTGAGCAGGTTGTAGTAGGGCTGGCAGACCACGGGGCCGGGCATGCCGATGCGGGCGGCACCATGCACCAGTTCGGCGATGCGCCAGGCGCGGAAGTTGGAGACGCCCCAGTAGCGGATCTTGCCGGCGCGCAGCAGCGCATCGAGGGCGAAGAGCGGCTCCTCGAGGTCCATGCCCAGGAAATCGCGGTGCAGGTAAAGGATGTCCACATGGTCGGTGCGCAGGCGAGAGAGGCTGGATTCCACCTCGCGCAGCATCCAGCTGCGGGAATAGTGGCTCTCGTTCACGCGGTCGGACATCCGGTTGCCCAGCTTGGTGGCCAGCACCCAGTCGTGCCGCTGGCCCGCCAGCAGGTCGCCCAGCATCGATTCGGAAGCGCCCCTGGTATAGACGTCCGCCGTGTCGATCAAATTCACGCCGCGCCCTCGCGCATCGGCCACGATGGCCGCGGCCTCTTCGCGGCCGGTCTGGTCGCCGAACATCATGGTGCCCAGGCAGAGGGCGGAAACCTGCAGGTTGCTGCGGCCGAGGCGGCGGTATTGCATGGGGCTGGCCTTTCAGGGAATGAGGCGCACGCAGGGTGCGGGGTCAGTAGTGCGGCGGGATCTCGTCGCGCAGGCTGCCGCCGGGCGCGGTGCCGCCCGGCTCGGGCAGTTGCTGCCGCAGTGCCACCAGCGCGCGCTGCAGCGCATCGATCTGCTGCTGCTGGCGATAGACGGTGACGTTGAGCTGGTCCAGCAGGTCCTCGGCGTAGCTGGCCTTGATCTCCAGCTCGTCGAGGCGCTCGGAGGGCGTGCGGTCGGGGCCCGGCATGGCTCAGCCTCGCAGCGCCTGGCCGAGGCGCGCCACGCCTTCGAGGATCCGGTCCACGTCGGCCGTCGCGAACGACAGGCGCAGCGTGGCATGGTCGGGGTTCGCGCAGAAGAACGGGGTGCCGGGCACAAAGGCCACGCCCTTGTCGATGGCCAGCTTGGCCAGCACGTTGCCGTCGGCCACCGCGCCGCCCGCCCCCGTGAGCCGCGCCCACACGAACAGGCCGCCCCGGGGCTGGACGAAGTCGATCGCCTCGCCGAGTTCGCGTCGCAGTGCCTCGCCCATGGCCTGCGCGCGTTCGGCATACACGGCGCGCACCTTCGCCAGCGTGGCCGGCATGCGGCCGGAACGCAGGTACTGCGCGGCCGTGGCCTGCGCGAAGGTGCTGGTGTGTGCGTCGCTGAACTGCTTGCACATGGTGGCCTTGGCGAGCAGCTCGGCCGGCGCGATCAGCCAGCCCACGCGCAGGCCGGGGCTCAGCACCTTGCTGAGGCTGCCGCAGTGCGCCAGCAGCTCGCGGCTGCCGGGCACCGTGGCCGACAGTGCCAGCAGGCTGGGCGGCGGCGCCTCGCCGAAATACAGGTCGCCATAGGGATCGTCCTCGACGATCAGCACCTGGTGGCGCACGGCCAGCTCCAGGATCCTGCGGCGGCGCTCCAGCGACAGCAGCGCCCCGCTGGGATTGCCGAAGGTGGGGATGAGATAGACGAACTTGGGGCGGTGCTCGACGATGAGCCGCTCGAGCGCGTCGGCATCGACGCCGTGGCCGTCCACGGGCGCGCTCACCAGCTCGGCGCCGTAGAGGCGGAAGCACTGGATGGTGGCCAGGAAGGTGGGGCCTTCCACGATCACCTTGTCGCCGGGGCTGATGAGGGTCTTGCCCAGCAGGTCCAGCGCCTGCTGGCTGCCGGTGGTGACGATCAGGTCCTCGGGCCGCACGCCCTGCGCGCCCTTGGAGGCCATGAAGGCCGAGAGCTGTTCGCGCAGCGGGTTGTAGCCCTCGGTGGCGCCGTACTGCAGCGCGGTGCCGGGCTCTTCACCCAGCGCCCGCTCGCTCGCCTCGCGGATGCCCTCGACGTCGAACATCGCGCTGTCGGGAAAGCCGCCGGCGAAGCTGATGATGCCGGGCTTGCCCAGCAGCTTGAACAGCTCCCGGATGGCAGAGGTTTCAACGTTGTTCAGGCGGTCTGCGAATTGCATGGCGTGGTCACGGTGTGTTGGCGAAAGACCCCCATTGTCGCCAATGGCCGCGCATGTTTCATGCGTGCGGTGCGCTGCGGGACAATGCACGGGCGAACCGCATTGAGAACGACGCCCCACACCACCATGAAGACCGCGCAGATCGAACCCTTCTTCGCCGCGCTGAAGGCCGCCAACCCCCAGCCCAACACCGAGCTGGAATACACCACCGTCTTCGAGCTGCTGGCCGCCGTGCTGCTGTCGGCCCAGGCCACCGACGTGGGCGTGAACAAGGCCACCCGCAGGCTCTTCCCGGTAGCGGGCACGCCGCAGGCCATCCTCGACCTGGGGCTGGAAGGGCTGGAGGGCTACATCAAGACCATTGGCCTGTACCGGAGCAAGGCCCGCCACCTGATGGAGACCTGCCGCATCCTGGTGGAGCGCCACGGCGGCATCGTGCCGCGCACGCGCGAGGAACTGGAAGCCCTGCCCGGCGTGGGCCGCAAGACCGCCAACGTGGTGCTGAACGTGGCCTTCGGCCAGCCCACCATGGCGGTGGACACGCACATCTTCCGCGTGAGCAACCGCACCGGCCTGGCCCCCGGCAAGAACCCGCTGGCCGTGGAAATGCAGCTGCTGAAGCGCGTGCCCGCCGAATATGCCGTGGATTCGCACCACTGGCTCATCCTGCTGGGCCGCTACGTCTGCCAGGCGAGAAAGCCGCGCTGCTGGGAATGCGTGGTGGCGCCGTGGTGCGATTACCAGCCGAAGACGGCGGCGCCCTGAGGGGGGCCCTGCTTCCGCTCTTTCCTTCCTTATTTTTGCCGGGCGTTGCGAACCGCGAGTGACCGGGCTGCGCGCCTGGGGTTCGCGCGGGTGCAAGTGGTTGAGGGGAAAGGGAGTTTTTCCTGGGTGGCGGACGGGCGCGCATGCTGCGGGTCGATGGGGAGCAGGTTCGCGGATGTGCAGGGTAAATGGCTGGGGTGGCGCGGGTTTATAAAGATGCCGTCGCGCCCTGTGCGGGCGCGTGGGTTGAAACTTGAGCGCGGCCAGCGTGCCCGGGGCCACCAGGAGCGTCGCGCCCTGTGCGGGCGCGTGGGTTGAAACTCCGCGCTCGGTGACTTCCGAGCCGTGCGCCTGGTGGTCGCGCCCTGTGCGGGCGCGTGGGTTGAAACTGCCCGCCATCGATCCACTTGGAATAGGTGCGAAGTCGCGCCCTGTGCGGGCGCGTGGGTTGAAACGTCCACAATGAACAATGGCCCCTGGCCGGTTACAGGTCGCGCCCTGTGCGGGCGCGTGGGTTGAAACCATTCTGGCGGAGAGGGTGTCATCCATGGATCTAGGTCGCGCCCTGTGCGGGCGCGTGGGTTGAAACTGCATGATGTAGTAGCAGTCCCAGCCGTGCTTACGTCGCGCCCTGTGCGGGCGCGTGGGTTGAAACCTGAGCGGTTGCGGGGTCCGCCGCGTGGGCAGCGGCGTCGCGCCCTGTGCGGGCGCGTGGGTTGAAACGCTGGCAGCCCGCCCCATGCAGCCTGCAGCGCCTGCGTCGCGCCCTGTGCGGGCGCGTGGGTTGAAACGTGAAGTACCTGCCTGCTGACGATGCCGCCGCATGCCGTCGCGCCCTGTGCGGGCGCGTGGGTTGAAACCATGTCACAGCTCCTTTTCAAGGGTCATCGTCTTGGTCGCGCCCTGTGCGGGCGCGTGGGTTGAAACCTGCATCACGACTCCACCCCCTGCATACGCTCAAGTCGCGCCCTGTGCGGGCGCGTGGGTTGAAACACAGCGGTGGAAGGTTGGCGGTGTTTTCTCATCGCGTCGCGCCCTGTGCGGGCGCGTGGGTTGAAACATCCCTGACGCTGATTTTTCGCCCAGCGTGCAGGTCGCGCCCTGTGCGGGCGCGTGGGTTGAAACTTCACGACACGCTTGCCCAGGTCCGGCGCCTTGAGTCGCGCCCTGTGCGGGCGCGTGGGTTGAAACCGGCGCCTGCGCGAAATCGTCCAGTCCTACCTGGAGTCGTGAATCGCCCCGGGCTTAGAGGAGGCTCCTTCGTTTGAGAATGGAGCTATGAGGAAGTCCCCGAAGTTTTCCCCGGAAGTTGTAGAGCGCTCGGTGCGCATGGTCTTGGAATCGCAGGGCCAGTACGAATCGCAATGGGCAGCCATCGAGTCCATTGCATCCAAGATCGGCTGCACGAGCGAGACGCTGCGGCGCTGGGTTCGCCAGGCAGAGACGGACCAGGGCCTGCGCCCGGGAGCGACCACAGCCGAGCAACAGCGCATCAAGGAACTGGAGCGCGAGGTCCGCGAACTGCGCCAGACCAACGAGATTCTGAAGCTGGCCAGCGCGTATTTCGCCAAGGCGGAACTCGACCGCCACCACAAGAAGTGATGGGCTTCATCGACGCGCAGCGCGAGCACTTCGGGGTCGAGTCGATCTGCAAAGCCTTGCAGGTTGCCCCGTCGGGCTATTGGCGCTGTGCTGCACGCCGCAGCAACCCGGCGTTGCTGCCGGCCAGGGCCAAGAGCGATGCCGAACTGGTGCCGCAGATCGAGCGCGTGTGGACCAGCAACCTGCAGGTCTACGGCTACCGCAAGGTCTGGCGACAGATGCGGCGCGAAGGCACGGCCGTTGCGCGCTGCACGGTCGAGCGGCTGATGCGGCTCAAGGGCTTGCAGGGCGCGCGACGCGGTAAGAAGGTCCGAACCACGGTGCCGGATGCCAAGGCGCCGTGTCCGCTGGATCGGGTGAACCGGCAGTTCAAGGCCGACAAGCCGAACCAGTTGTGGGTCAGCGACTTCACCTACGTCTCGACCTGGCAGGGCATGGTCTACGTGGCCTTCGTCGTGGACGTGTACGCGCGGTTCATCGTGGGTTGGCGGGTCAGCAGTTCCATGCGAACGGATTTCGTCCTCGACGCGCTGGAGCAGGCGCTGTACGCGCGCAAGCCCGAGCGCGATGGCGCCTTGATCCATCACTCGGACCGCGGCTCGCAATACGTCAGCATCCGCTACAGCGAGCGGCTGGCCGAAGCAGGCATCGAGCCCTCGGTAGGCAGCAAGGGCGACAGCTATGACAACGCCCTGGCCGAGACCATCAACGGCTTGTACAAGACCGAATTGATCCACCGCCGGGCGCCCTGGAAGAGCAAGGAAGCCGTTGAACTCGCCACGCTCGAATGGGTCTCGTGGTTCAACCATCACCGGTTGATGGAGCCCATCGGCTACATCCCGCCGGCCGAAGCTGAGGCGAACTACCATCGGCAACTCGCAGGTCAGGCCATGTCGGTCTGACTCACACCAACTGGCCTCCACGAAAGCCGGGGCGGTTCAGTCGGCCCTGTGCGGGCGCGTGGGTTGAAACCGTGTCGAATGCTGCGATCGGCCTGGTGCTCTTGAGTCGCGCCCTGTGCGGGCGCGTGGGTTGAAACTCGGCCATAGTCGGCCTCCTGTGTTGTGTGCCCTGGTCGCGCCCTGTGCGGGCGCGTGGGTTG
>NZ_KK366050.1:19984-161916 GCF_000687165.1 Paracidovorax oryzae ATCC 19882
GCCGGGCACGTCGCGCCCTGCGCGGGCGCACGGGTTGAAACACGCGCTCACCAAAATCGGGCTGATTCCATGCCCTCGGATGGCTCCCAAATGAAGAACGTCAAGTTTCTATTTACTTTCCACAAAATGGAATAGAAATACCATTCCGGCCGAGGCAAACTAGATACAAAGATTACATAAATATCGATAGCTTTTTTCTTCTGGGAATCCTCATGCCAAGCAGTCTCACACTTCCCTCGCGCAATACCAGCCTCCAGGGACCCTGCGCACTGGCGACCGTCTTCGCGTTGTCGATGGGAATGCAGGTGAGCGCGTACGCCGGTGGTATGGCGAATCTTCCAGACAACGCGGCAGGGCCGGTGGCAAGGGTGCAAGGCGTCCATCTGCCACAGGAGCAACCGGCCGGCGCGCATGAAAAGGCCAGCCGGCTGGTTTTCATCGATGGCGGTTTGCCGGATTTCCAGCAGATTGCCGATGCCGCTGCCGACGACGCCATCGTGGTCACGCTCAGGCCCGGGGAGGATGCCGTCGCACAGATGGCGGCGGTCGCACGCGGGCTTCACGGGCTTTCGTCCATTTCCATCGTCTCGCATGGCGACCGCGGCGTGGTCTCGTTCGGAAGCTCGAAGCTGGACACCGGCCATCTGCACGCATACCGGAAAGAGCTTGCACAGATCGGCGATGCCCTCGCGCCCGGGGGCGGGATCATGCTGTACGGCTGCAGCGTCGGTGAAGGCGCGATCGGGCACGATTACCTGGAGGCCCTGGCACGCGCCACCGGTGCAGTCGTGGCGGCCTCCACGAACACCACGGGGAGCGCGGCACTGGGCGGTGACTGGACGCTGGAGGTTTCCACGGCAGCGCTCTCAACCCCCCCGGCCTTCGACCTGGCGAAGCTGGCCCGGTATTCCCACACGCTGCCGCAACCCGCGTATTCGAACGCCACGGGCTACATCGGCGAGCAATTCTTCACCGTGGTCATGAGCGTTGCGCTGGATACCACGCATTTGCCGCCCGCCAGTGCATTCGATGTCCAGGTGAATGGAACCGGCGTCTCCGTGACGGGCGTCGCCGCGGGCGACAGCGCGGATTCCGTGAAGATTTCATTGAATGCCTCCCTGCTGCCGGGAGACATCATCGACTTCGTATACACCGATCCGACGCCAGGCAACGATACCAATGCACTGCAAGGGACGGATGGAACCGATGCGGCGAGCTTCAGCCACTCGATCGTCGTTGCCATCACGCGCCCCGGGCCCTCCGCACCTGCCACCCCGACGCTGGACAGCGCGAGCGATACGGGACAGGCAGGAGACGGCATCACCTCCGTCAATACGCCGACCATCTCCGGAACGGCCCAGGCCAATGCCACGGTCAAGCTCTACGACACCGATGGAACCACGCTGCTGGGCACGGCAATCGCCAATTCCAGCGGCAACTGGAGCATCACGAGCAGCGTGCTCGCGGATGGTTCGCACACGCTCAAAGTCACGCAAACCGATGGATCGAACACGACGTCCCCCCTGAGCAGCGGGCTGACGGTCAAGATCGACACGACGGCACCCGCGGCTCCCACGTCGCTGGGCGTCACTTCGGGCAGCGACAGCGGCGTCTCCGCCAGCGACGGGATCAGCAATGTCGCCACGCCGGTCATCACGGGCGGCGCCGAACCGGGTGCCACGGTGTCGCTGTACGACACCGATGGCGTCACCCTGCTCGGCACGGCCGTCGCCAACGCGACCACCGGCAGCTGGAGCATCACCAGCAGCATGCTGGCCGATGGCACCCACACGCTGAGGGCCAGGCAGCGGGATGCCGCCGGGAATGTATCGGTGGCCTCGACATCCATCGCCTACACCTTGGACACCGCCGCTCCCTCCGGCGTGGGGCTGTCGCCCACCACCATCTTCGTCAGTGCCGCGACGCAGAGTGCGACGATCGGTACGTTGAGTGCCTCCGACTCCCATAGCGTGAGTTTTGCACTGGGTGTGGGAAACGGAACGAACGATGCCGACAATGGCCGGTTCACGGTCAGCGGCGGCACATTGAAGGTGGGAGCGACGGCCCTCTCGGCCGGCTCGTACCATGTCTACCTGTCCGCAACGGATGTGGCAGGCAATGTCAGCTACAAGGCTGTCACGATCACCGTCCTGGCGAATGCCGCGCCGGTCGCCAGCAACGTGTCGTTCACAGGCACTGCGCAAGTGGGCCGTCAGCTGTCCGGCACCTACACCTATACCGATGCGGACCAGGACGCGCAAGGTACCTCCACCTACCGCTGGGTGCGCAACAGCGTGAACACGGGCATCGCCGGCGGCACCAACGCCGCCAGCACGCAGAACTACACCCTGGGCAGCAGCGATGAAGGAAAGTACCTGTACTTCTGCGTGGTGCCGGTGGCCCTGACCGGTACCGGCACGGGTGCCGAAGTGTGTTCGAGCCCGTCCAGCCTCGTTGTTGCCGCTCCCGTCGATGGCGCCTGCGGATCCGCAGCCAGCATCCCCGCCAGCCTTCTGCCCGCCGCCAACCTGTGCACGGCGGGCAATGCTTCCACCGTCACCACCGGAGCGAACCAGTATGCCTGGACATGCGCCGGCACCCAGGGTGGAAGCAATGCCTCCTGCACGGCCCCCTGGAGCAATACCGCCACCGGGCAGGCCCAGGGGGCCTTGTCCACCCCGGCCCCGGGTGCCAACAACAACTGGGTTCTCGCCAGCGCGGGCTTCTCCAATCCGCCGGCGCCTCCACCTGCCCGGGCCAGCCTGCCTTACGGCCTGGCCAACTTCACGCTGACCAGCGGCACGCCCGGCTCGTCCGCAAGCGTGACCATCAACTACACCTCGGCCATCCCGGCCGGCGCGGTGTACATGAAATACGGAAAGAGCCCGGAGGGCTACAACTGCTCCGGAGCCGCCTGCGCCGCCGACCACTGGTACCAGTTGCCTTCCAGCCAGGTGGCGTTTGCACAGGACCGCAAGAGCATCACGCTGACGATCGCCGACGGGGCCGTGGGCGACGACGATCTGAGCCCGAACAGCGTCATCGTCGATCCGGGCGGCCCTGCCGTGCTGTCGGCGGACGCGACCCCCATTCCCACGCTGTCCGAATGGGGCCTGCTGGCGCTGGGCGGGCTGGTCGCGGCCTTCGCATTCGGAGCAGTGCCACGGCGCCGCCGGACACACTGAAGCGCCCCGCGGGCGCCCGCCCTCAGGCCCGCAGTTCCTTCAGCAGCTTGCCCACGTCCAGGCCGCGGGCGCGCTCCTGGATCTGGGGTGCATAGCGTTGCTGCAATCCCTTGGCCTCTTCGGCCGTGCGCGCGAAGGCGGACTTGAGCGCGTCCGTGCCCAGGGTGCGGCCACCGGCGTAGTAGCGCTGCGCGACCTTGCCGAGCGCGTAGGTGGTGGCGAATGAGAACGCGGACCCGGTGGCGGCGCTGCCCACGGCGCGGCCCAGGCCGCCCATCACCTTGCCCAGCAGGCCGCCCACCAGCTTGCGGCCGAACTGCTCGACGTACTGCGAGGTGAGGCCCACGCCCACGGTGGCCAGGAAATCGGTGATGTGGCCCTTGTCGAGCTCGTAGCCATGGACCTTGCCGATGCGATAGACCAGCCGCGTCTGCAGCGGGATGATGGCCATGGAGGCGAGGGATTGCGGCAGCAGTTCCAGCGCGCCGTTCAGGATGGCGGCGTTGAGCACCATGGAATCGATCTCCGCATCGCTCACCGACGCCGCGCGCAGCCCGGGAGTGCCCGCGCCACCTTGCGCGGATGCCGCCGCCGCGCCGGAGGCCACGGGTGCCACGGCGACGGCCAGTGCGGCCGGGGGCACGTCCTCACCCTCCACGGGCGCGGCCCGCACGGGAGCGCCGGCCAGGGCGTCGGCCTGCTCGGTGACGGCGCCGGCATCGGACGGCGCAATGGCCAGGGCCGCGCGCAGCCGCTCGAGGAACGCTTTTTCCTGGGCATTGCAGACGCCGTCGGCATCGCACACGCCCACGGCCATCTCGAAGGCCAGCAGGCGCTGCGCGGGCGTTTCGAGGGCCGCGACGGCGTCTTCCATGCGTGCACGGCCGAGCAGCACGTCCTGGTAGGTCTTCATCAGGTCGGCCCCGCTGGCGGCGCCCAGGGATTGGGCCAGCTCGCGGATGTGCTCCCGCTCGCGCTCGTCCTTGTGGTCGTCGGCGAAGGCGGCCATCAGGGCCAGGGTCATGACGGCGCGGGTCTGTTCAGGCTGCATGCGAAGGGATCCTTGTCGGTGACGGTGGATGGTGGTGACGGGACAGGCCGCCGCACCACGCGGTGGCGGAGCACCGGCTTCCTGCCCGACAGAGCGTAGCCGGTGACGTTGGTTCCCTCCGCCGGCAGCCCATGCCGAATCGGCGTAGGCCGCAATCCCTTGCATCCACAAGGGTTTACGCTCCTCAAACGATAGCACCACAGTGCGCAGCGGCCGGGCCGGAGCGCATGGGCGGTTGACTGACATCAAGCCCCGCGCAGCGCCCGCACAATGTCTGCCGGCCAGAAACAACATCACACACTCTGCGTGCCGGCCCTGCGGCGCGCACGGCCAGAAAGGCATTTTCTCCATGAGCACGCACACCCCTTCCGCGGCCGGCACGCCGCGTCCCGAGCCCCGCGCCTACACGGCCGAGGAGAAGCGCCACCGGATCTTCTCGATCATGGCGGCCTCGTCGGGCAATCTCGTGGAATGGTTCGATTTCTACGTGTATGCGTTCGCGGCGCTGTATTTCGCGCCGGCGTTCTTCCCGAAGTCGGACCCGACCGCCCAGTTGCTGAACACGGCGGGCGTGTTCGCGGCGGGCTTCCTCATGCGGCCCATCGGCGGATGGCTGTTCGGCCGCATCGCGGACCGCTACGGCCGCAAGACCTCGATGCTGATCTCGGTCACCATGATGTGCGCGGGCTCCCTGGTCATCGCCTGCCTGCCCACGTATGCGGCCATCGGGGCCTGGGCGCCCTTCCTGCTGCTGGTATGCCGGCTGTTCCAGGGCCTGTCGGTGGGCGGCGAGTACGGCACCACGGCCACCTACATGAGCGAGGTGGCGCTGCGCGGCCAGCGCGGCTTCTTCTCGTCGTTCCAGTACGTGACGCTGATCGGCGGGCAGTTGCTGGCGGTGCTGGTGATCGTGATCCTGGAAACGCTGCTGTCCGATGCCGAGCTCAAGGCCTGGGGCTGGCGCATCCCGTTCGTGATCGGCGCCATCTCGGCGGTGGTCGCGCTGATGCTGCGCCGCACGCTGCACGAGACGCAGAGCGACGAGAACAGGAAGAAGGACGACGCCGGCACCATCGGCGGCCTCTTCCGCCACCACAAGGCGGCCTTCTTCACGGTGCTGGGCTATACGGCCGGCGGCTCGCTGATCTTCTACACCTTCACGACCTACATGCAGAAGTACCTCGTGAACACGGTGGGCCTGCCGATCAAGACGACCAGCTACGTGATGACCGGCGCGCTGTTCCTCTACATGTGCATGCAGCCCGTTTTCGGGGCACTGTCGGACCGCATCGGCCGCCGCAGCAACATGCTGCTGTTCGGCGCGCTGGGCGCCATCGGCACGGTGCCGATCCTCACCACGCTGCAGCACGTGACGAGCCCTGTCGCCGCCTTCGCGCTGATCGTGGTGGCGCTGGCCATCGTGAGTTTCTACACCTCGATCAGCGGCATCGTGAAGGCGGAGATGTTCCCGCCCGAAGTGCGTGCGCTGGGCGTGGGCCTGGCCTACGCAGTGGCCAACGCGATCTTCGGCGGTTCGGCGGAGTACGTGGCGCTGGGGCTGAAGACGCTGGGGCACGAGTCGGCGTTCTTCTGGTACGTGACGGCAATGATGGTGGTGGCCTTCCTGGTGAGCCTGCGGCTGCCGCGGCAGGCGAGTTACCTGCACCACGACCATTGATCGATCCGCCAGGAAGATCCTTGGCATTGCATTAAGGCCGGGCGCTTGTCCATGCCCCACCCCTGCTGTTCCAATGTCTCTCACTACAAGGTCATGGAGAGGGAGAAATGGCAGAACAGCGGTATGCCGATGCCATGCGCGCGGGCGGCAGGTTTGCGGTGGAACCGGGCAGGGAACGTCCGGCGTGTGCTGGCAGGCGGAGCACGGCACGGCGATGGGCCCGGTCACTGTGGTGCGCCGGCCTCTGCTGCGCCGCGGCCTGTGCGGCCGCCTCCGTGGAGCCCTACCGGATGCTCACGGAGCGGGAAGCGGGGGACGCGCGCACCGTCGTGCAGTATTTGCGGCAGTCGCCCGACGCGGGCTCGATGAAGGCGGCGCGACGGCTGCAGCAGAAGGGTGAACAGCAGATGCAGCGCGGGAACTGGCCGGCTGCGTTCAGGCTCTTCGGAAAGAGCATGGTCAGCTATCCTGCGCCCGGGGCGCTGGCAGGGTATGCCGACGCAGAAATCCGCATGCTGGCGCAGATGCATGCCCGCCGGCCCCGCGCGGATGCCGCCGTGCGCGCGGATCTGCGGCATGCGGTGCGCTTCTATGAGTCGTCGCTCGCGGCCGACACCGTCCTGGGATCCCTACCGAGCGAAGAGCGCTCGCGGATCGAGCGCAATGCGGGCTGCCTGCGCGCGTTCATCCGGACGGGCGACAAACCTGCGTCCTGCGAACCCCTGCAGTGGTACGCCTCCGGGCGCTGAACGGGCACGCCCGTCCGGGCGTCAATCGCCGGAGCGGCCCCTGCCCATTTTCCACAGGGCGTCCGATACGTTCTGCCACGCCACGTCGCAGCCGGGCGCCGCCCGCCCCGCGGGCAACGGCGCCTGCAGGGCCCACCACGCGCCGGCCTCCACGCTGTCGATCACGGGCACGTCCACCCGGGGCTGCACGACCTTCGCCATGCCCGCGAGCCCTGCCCCCCCCAGCACCACGGCCTGCACGCCGGGCTCGCGCGCCATGGCCTGGCACGCCCGCGCGAGCAGGGCCTGGGCTCCGGCGGGATCGGCCGCCAGCTCCGCACCCGAAGGGGCCACGGTGCGGATGCCGACCAACCGGTCCGCATGGCCCAGCGCCTGCGCGAGCCGCAGCAGCATGGCCTCCCACCGCTCCCCGCCCGTGACGATGCCGAAGCGGCCATGGCACGCGGCCGCAAGGAAGGAGGCCTCGGCCAGCCCGGTGACCGGCGCCGGGCTGCACTCGCGCAGCGCGAACAGGCCCGGGTCGCCGAAGCAGCCGATCAGCACGGCGTCGGGTGCGGGCTGCGGCGCCGCGAGGGCTTCGGCCCAGGCGTCCAGGACCGCGTGGCCGGCGACGGCGTAGCTGGCCTCGCAGGCGATGTAGGGCGCGCCGAAGCGTGCGGTCACGGTGCGCACGGCCGCATGGGTGCCCGCGGCGGCCTGCACGTGGCGCTGCAGCAGCGCGCTGACGGAGGTGGAGGTGTTGGGATTGACGACCAGCAGCGTGCGCGCGCGGCCCTGCGGCGCGGGGGCGGTCCCGCTCATGCGCCGCCCCCGAGCAGTTCCACGAGGTCCGGGGCACTGCCCTCCGGCGGCTCGAACGCCAGTTGCGATTCGATGCGCGCGAGGTGGTCCAGCATGCGCCGGCCGGCCTCCGCCGCGTCGCGCAGGCGGATGGCGTCGATGAGCGCACGGTGCTCGCGGCAGCCGCAGGCGGTGGCCTCTTCGCGCGCCTGGGCATGGCTGGGGCTGTAGGCCATGAGGATGAGCGAGGTGCGGGACACGAGCTCGCTGAGGATGCGTCCCAGGGTGGCGTGCCCGGCGGCCTGGGCGATGTGCAGGTGGAAGTCGCCCGAGAGGCGGATGGCGCGGCGCATGTCGCCGCCCCTGCGTGCCGCCTCTTCCTGCGCCACGGTGTCCACGAGGCGCGCCACGTCGGCGGGCGCGGCGCGCTGCACGAAGAGCGCGACGAGGCGCGGCTCGATGAGGCGGCGGGCCTCGAACACCTCGCGGGCCTCGTCCACCGTGGGGCGGGCGATGGAGGCGCCGCGCCGCGGCGTGAGCGTGACCACCTGCTCGCCGGCCAGGCGCACGAGCACAGGCCGCACGCGGGTGCGGGATACGCCGAAGGCCAGGGCCAGCTTGTCTTCCACGAGCTTGGTGCCGGGCGGCAGGCGGTGGTCCAGGATGGCGGAGACCATGCGTTCGTACATCTGCTGGTCGCTCAGGCCCTCGGCGCCGCTGCCGGGCTCCGCGCCGGGTTCCTCACCGGGCTCCTCGCCGGCCGGCCAGGGCCTGGCCGGGCGCGCTGCGGTCCTGGTGCGGGCCGCGCCGCCGGGGCTGCGCCGCCGTGGCGGCAGGCCGGTGCTCATCGCGCGCGCCCTCCGCGCCGCCGCAGCATCCAGGCCAGCGAGAGCGCCGCGCCCATGACCGCGAACGAGACCACGGTGGTCACCGTGCCCAGCGCGTAGATGGCGGGGGTGGTGACGGTGGTGGTGAGGCCCTGCAGTTCGAGCGGCAGCGTGTTCACGTCGCCGATCGCCTGGGAGGTGCGCGCGATCTCGTCCCAGCTCAGCGTGAATCCGAACATGCCGATGCCCACCACCGAGGGCGCGATGAGCGGCAGCACCACGTGCCGGAAGCCCTGCCAGGGCGTGGCGCCCAGGTCGCGCGCGGCCTCTTCGTAGGCCGGGTTGAAGCGGTTGAACACCGCGAACATGATGAGCAGGCCGAAGGGCAGCGTCCAGGTGAGGTGCGCGCCCAGCGCGGAGGTGAAGAGGCCCAGCGAGGTGCCGTAGCCCTCCAGCGCCTCCTGCCAGCCCAGCCGCTCCAGCACCGCCTTGGCGCCGGTGTCGATCAGGCGGAACTCCAGCCCGATGCCGAGCGACACGATGATGGACGGCATGATGAGGCTGGCCACCACCATGAGGAACAGCAGGTTGCCGCCCGCGAGGCGCTTGCGGAAGGCCAGGCCCGCCAGCACCGAGAACGCCACGGTGCAGGCCATCACGGCCAGGCCCAGGGCCAGCGAGCGGCGCAGGGCAGCGCCGATATCCACCACGCCGAGGCCTTCGGCGAGCTGGCGGAACCAGTGCAGCGACAGCCCGCGCAGCGGGAAGGTGAGGCCGCCCTCGGGGCCCTGGAAGCTCAGGATGAAGATCACCAGCATCGGCCCGTACATGAACAGCACGAACAGGGCGAAGACGCAGGCGAGCGGCCAGAAGCTGGCCGGGCGGGGTTCGCGGGGACGGGCCATCACAGCTCCTTGCGCAGGTCCACGAGGCGGGTGAGGCCCCAGATGATCATCAGCACGATCGCCAGCAGGATCACCGCGTTGGCGGCCGCGAGCGGGAACTGCAGGTACGAGGTCTGCACCTGGATGATCTTGCCCACCGAGGCGATCTGCTGACCGCCCATCACGCCGATGGTGACGAAGTCGCCCATGACGATGGTGATGACGAAGATCGATCCGATGACGATGCCGGTGCGCGACAGCGGCACGACCACGTTCCACAGCGTCTGCCAGCCGCTCGCGCCCGCGTCGCCCGCGGCCTCGATCAGGCTGCGGTCGATGCGCATCATGCTGTTGAAGATGGGCACGATCATGAACATGGTGTAGAGGTGCACGAACGCGAGCACCACCGAGAAATCCGAGAACAGCAGCCACTCGATGGGCGAATCGATCAGCCGCATCTGCATCAGCGTCTGGTTCACCAGCCCGTTGCGCCCGAGCAGCGGCACCCAGGAGATCATGCGGATCACGTTCGAAGTCCAGAACGGGATGGTGCAGAGCACGAACAGCAGCGTCTGCAGCCCCGCCGACCGCACGTGGAACGCCAGGAAATACGCCACCGCGAACCCCAGCACCAGCGTGATGCCCCACACCAGCAGGCTGAACTTGAGCGTGGAGAGGTACGTGCCGAGCGTGACGCACAGCTGCCCCAGGTTGCCGCACCCTTCGAAGATGGACACGTAGTTCTTGAACGTGAACCCGGGCAGCAGCTCGTACTCGCTGAAATCCCAGAAGCTCACCATCAGCACCAGCCCCAGCGGCACCAGGAAGAACAGCACGAACACCAGCGTGAGCGGCGCCGCCTGCCACCAGGCGGCAACACCCTGCTTCGCCGGCATGCGGGCCGCAGGAGGAGGAGAAACGGCAGTGCCCATAGAACCCCAGAACAGAGAAGAAACAGGAACACCCCAAGACCGCGGCACCGGGTGCCCCTCCGGAAAGGCAGGGCCTCACCCATCAAAAGGCCGCGGAGCAGGCCACGCCAGCAGACGCCGTGGAACGGGCTCCGCCCGGCCACCGGCGTCGTCCCCCTTCCCGCCGCGCGCAGCGCGGCGAGAGAAGGGGGAAGCGGCGCAGCCGCTCAGGGGGTAGCCCCCCTCATGCAGCAACGAACTCGTTCCACTTCTGCACCATGTAGTTGTTCTCGTCCATCACCGCGTTCCAGCAGGCGATGGCGCCCATGCGGGCCTCGTAGCTGCCGCCGTCGCGCACGGTGCCGGCCTTGGCGAGCACCTGGCCCTGCGGGCTCAGGATGTCCTTCTCGGCGGGCTTGCCTTCCATCCAGTAGGCCCACTCGTAGGGCTCCATCTTGGCTTTCGCTGTTTCCAGCACGGCGCTGTAATAGCCCTGGCGGTTCAGGTAGGCGCCGGCCCAGCCGTCGAGGAACCAGTTGATGAACTCGTAGGCGCCGTCGAGCTTGCGGCCCGAGAGCGTCGCAGGCACGCCGAAGCCGGCCGCCCAGGCGCGGTAGCCTTCCTTGAGCGGCTGGAAGTTGCAGGCGATGCCCTTGGTGCGCACGGCGGTGACGGCGGGGCTCCACATGGACTGGATCACCACCTCGCCGGAGGCCATGAGGTTGACGCTCTCGTTGAAGTCCTTCCACAGCGCGCGGAACTGGCCGGCCTTCTTGGCTTCGATCAGCGTCTTGATCGTGAGGTCGATCTCCTTCTTCGTCATGTTGCCCTTGTCGGGGTACTTGTAGAGGCCCATGGCCTCCACCACCATGGCCGCGTCCATGATGCCGATCGAGGGGATGTTGAGGATGGCGGCCTTGCCCTTGAACTCGGGGTTCAGCAGCTCGGCCCAGGAGGAGATGGGGCGCTTGATGAGGTCGGGCCGGATGCCCAGCGTGTCGGCGTTGTACACGGTGGGGATCAGCGACATGAACTGCGTGGGCGACTTCGCGAAGACCTTGCTCTTCTCGCCTTCGAGGAACATCACCTTCTTGGGGGCCGTGCCCTGCTCGCCCACGGCCTTGCCGGCAACCGTGCCCTGGGTGAAGAGCGTGGTGATCTTGTCGGCATTCTTGATGCGTTTGGTGTCGATGCCCTTGAGGTTGCCCGTGGGCACGATTTTCTTGAGCGAGAAGTATTCGGTATCGATCAGGTCGAAGCTGTTGGGCGCGGTCACGGCGCGCTTGGTGACGTCGTCGGTGGTGACGGCCACGTACTGGATCTCGATGCCGGTGTCGGCCTTGAACTTCTCGGCGATGGCCTTGTCCTGGTTCACCGCCGTGCCCAGGTAGCGCAGCACGATCTTCTCCTGCGCATGGATGGCCGGGAACACGCCCGCGGCGAGGATGCCCGCCGTGCCCTGCAGCAGCGTGCGGCGGCGCAGCGCCGGGCCATCGGCGGGGGACGGGGAATCGGAAATCACGTCGGACATGGATCAACTCCTTGGTTGGGGACGGGGACAGGGAATGCGCGGGAGAAAAGCGGTCAGTGCGGCACGGGGCCCAGCGGATGGGCGATGTCGGGGGTCCAGTGCAGCAGGGCCGAGTCGCCCACCTGCCAGGGGCGCGCGGCGAAGGCCTGCTCGGACACCATGGCCGAATAGGCGGCGGTCGCGGTGGCGGGGCCGGCCTGCGCGGCGGCGCCCGGCAGCGCGGGCGGAACCTCGTCCCGCAGGCCGATGAGCACGTGCGTGCCCTGGTATTCGACGTCCGTCACGCGGGCCGCGAGGTGCATGCCGCCTTCGGGCAGCGGCGTGCCGGGTGGATCGATGCGGATGCGGTCGGTGCGCACGCCCACGGGGCCGGCGGGGGTGGCCAGCACGTTGTGGCCGCCCATGAAGCGCGCGACGAATTCGCTGGCCGGGCGGTTGTAGATGTCGTGCGGCGAGCCGGCCTGCTCGATGCGGCCGTGGTTCATCACCACCATGGTGTCGGCCAGGGCCATGGCCTCTTCCTGCGAGTGCGTGACGTGGATGAAGGTCAGGCCCAGCTCCTTCTGCCAGCGCCGCAGCTCCGCGCGCATCTGCACGCGCAGGAAGGGGTCGAGCGCGGACAGGGGCTCGTCGAGCAGCAGCACGCGCGGCTCGGTGATGAGCGCGCGCGCCAGCGCCACCCGCTGCTGCTGTCCGCCGGAGAGTTCGCCCGGCTTGCGCTGGGCCAGGTGGCCCATGGCCACGCGCTCCAGCAGGTCCTGCGCGCGCCGGTGGCGCTCTGCACGGCCGACGCCCTTCATCTTGAGGCTGAAGGCCACGTTGTCCAGCGCCGTGAGGTGCGGGAACAGGGCGAAGCTCTGGAACATCATGGCCGTGCCGCGCGCGGCGGCGGGCAGGTCGGTGATGTTGCGGTTGTCCAGCAGCACGTCGCCGCTGGTGACCGATTCGTGCCCGGCGATCATGCGCAGCGTGGTGCTCTTGCCGCAACCCGAGGGGCCCAGCAGGCAGCAGTAGCTGCCGCTCGCGATGCGCAGGTCGATGCCATCGACCGCGGGCTGGCCGGAGGCATAGCGCTTGGTCAGCGCGACGATCTCGATGGCAGCGGGTGCCGGAGCAAGGGTGGGGGCGTCCATGCGCTGGCAGTACGCAAACCGCATGCCAGCGCCGCATACGGTTTGCGCACCGTTTTGTATACAAATCACGCTGGCAATCTGCGTGCCACGCACCAGGGTGGCGGGGCACGCACCGGGAATGGGCGGCAGCAGGCGGAAACGGCGCCAGGCGGGGGCGCCCCGCCGCTTCGCGGGGCGCCACGCCGCTTCGGATCGGGAGCCCGGCGGGCAGGGCCGCGCGGCGATCATCGCGCCCAACAGTACAGCGGGGCGGCGTACCGCTCCTGCAGACCCGATTGGAGCCTTCGATGACCGATGTCCGGTTCAGACATTCCGCCGGCGTGGCGCCTGCCGCGGCACGCCACCCCACCTTCGCCCCCCAATCCGCGCCCGAGCGCCCGCGTTCCGTTTTGTCGAGCAGCACCGGCCTGTTCGGACGCGGCGGCATGCAGGCCGCGCACGGCGGTGCCGGCATGCAACCCCGCTCCGCGCTGCCCGGCATGGCGCCGCACGGGCATGCCAGCCGGGAGTTCCACCCCGGAGCGGCCCTGCACGGGCCGGCGCATGGCTTCGGGCATGCCGCCCACCTGCAGCCGCCCGCGCACATGCCGCCCCCGATGCACTTCCAGCCCCCCGCATACGCCGCACCGCACTACGGGATGGGCCATGGCGGCCACGCGGCCCACCCCACGGCAGGCCATGCGCTCCCGGCGTTCCAGCAGTTCAACCCGCACCACCTGGCGCAGCAGAGCGGCAACTTCCACTACCAGCCTGCGGCGCATGGCGCGGGTGCGGCCAGCGGCCGGTCGCTCAACTCCTTCATCTACGGCGCGTCGATGCTGCAATCGGCGCTGATGTCGCCGATGGCGGCGCTGGATTACTTCTCGCACCGGCTGAACCCGTTCTCCGCGTTCAGCACTTTCGTGAGCTTCCCCCACTTCTTCTGAGGAAAGGCCCCGCCCCATGGATGCCACCACCGCGCCGGATGCCCCGGCCCGCACCGCCCTCCCCGCTTTCGTGATGCCGCCGGACAGCCCCGGCGAACCCTTCGACGCGCGGGCGCTGCTCGCGCGCTACGTGCTGCGCGATTTCAGCCAGGCCGTGGCGGAGGTGGAGCAGGCGCTGCTGGCCGCGCAGGACGGTGGAGCCCCCGCTTCGGCCGGGGCGCCCGGCGAAGAAGCCCGCCGGGAATTCGCGCGCCAGTTCGTCGCCGGCGCATGGCTGAACCGCCACAACCCCGGCTGGGACCCACGCCGCCCCGAAACGCACCAGCCCCTGCCGGACGACCCGCTGGTGGGGCTGCTGCAGGAGATGGCCGGCCGCGAGGCCGGCGCCACCGCCTGATCAGTCGCGCTGGCGCGAGACGCCCGCCTGCTCGAAGCTCGCCATCTCGCGCAGGATCGCGCAGGCGGAAACCAGCAGCGGCCACGCCAGCGCCGCGCCCGAACCCTCGCCCAGGCGCAGGCCCAGGTCCAGCAGCGGCTCGGCACCCAGCGCGGCGAGCAGGTGCGCATGCCCCGGCTCGCCCGAGCGGTGCGAGAACACACAGCAATCCAGCACGGCCGGATCGATCCGGCTGGCGACCAGCACCGCGGCGCTGGTGATGAAGCCATCGACCACGACCACGCGGCGCTCCGCCGCGGCCTGCAGCACGGCGCCCGCCAGGGTCGCGACCTCCAGCCCGCCCAGGGCGGCCAGCGCATCGAGCGGCGCGATGGCGGCGGCGTTGGCCTCCAGCGCCTGCCGCAGCACGGCCCGCTTGCGCGCGATGCCGTCGGCGTCCAGCCCCGTGCCGGCCCCGGTGCAGTCCTCCAGCGCGATGCAGCACAGGCGCGCGAGCAGCAGGCTGGCCACCGAGGTGTTGCCGATGCCCATTTCTCCCAACAGCAGCGCATTGCCCGGCAGGGAGCGGACGATGGAGCGGCCGTTCTCCACGGCCTGCGCGCACTGCTCCGAGGTCATGGCGGGGCCCGCCGCCGCGTCGGCGGTGCCGGCCGCCACCCGGCAGTGGCTCAGCAGGCTCGGCATGCCCGGGGCGCCGTCGCGCGGCGGGACCGGTGCCGCCACGCCGCAGTCGGCCACGGTGAGCGCCAGGCCGTGCTGGCGCGCGAGCACGCTCACCGCCGCGCCGCCCGCCAGGAAGTTCTCCACCATCTGGGCGGTGACTTCGCTGGGATAGGCCGAGACGCCGCGCGCAGCGATGCCATGGTCCGCCGCGCAGACCAGCATCTGCGGCGCGCGCAGCTCCGGCGATTCGGTGCCGAGGATGCAGCCGATGCGCACGGCCAGCGCTTCGAGCCGGCCGAGCGCGCCCAGCGGCTTGGTCTTGTGGTCCATGCGGTGGCGCAGGCGCGCGGCCAGGGCTGCATCCTGGGGCCGTGCATGGGCGCCGGCCGGGGTGGGAATGTTCGTGGTCATGGATGGCTTTCGGATTCCAGGAAACGCACCGCGGCCGGGCACGGTGCCGCGATCATCATTGGCCAGCGCGCTGCGCCGCACGCCAGGCGGGGTCGAACCATTCGTCCACGCCGCGCGCCAGCCGGTCGAACACCGCGTCCAGCGTCGGCACATCCGCGCCGAAGAGCGCGCGCAGCGCGGCCGCATCCTCGAACAGGCCGTGCACGTACAGGCCCAGCACATTGCCGCGCGCGTTCTGCCACGCCAGGCCGGGGATGGCTGCGTGCGCCACGTCGCCGGCCGCGGCCATGGCCGGGTGCTGCGCCGTGCGGCCGTGGTGGATCTCGTAGCCCTGCACCGCCACGCCCGAAAGCGCGCTCCAGGCGCCCTGCAGCGCGCCGAAGGCGGTGCGCGTGCGGCGCACGGTCTTGTCCGGATCGAACGCGGTGACCAGCGGCAGCAGGCCCAGGCCGGGCGCATTGCCGTCCACGCCGTGGGTGTCGATCAGCGCCTCGCCCAGCATCTGCAGGCCGCCGCAGATGCCCAGCACGCGGCCGCCGCGCGCGGCGTGGGCGGCGATGGCGGCATCCAGCCCCTGGGCGCGCAGCCAGGCCAGGTCGGCCGCGGTCGCCTTGGAGCCGGGCAGCACGATCCAGTCGGCACCGGCCACCTCGGCCGGGCTGCGCGCCCACACGAGCCGCAGGCCCGGCACGCCCTTGAGCGGCTGGAACTCGTCGAGGTTGCTGATGCGCGGATACGCCACCACCGCCACGGTCGTGTGCACCGCGCCACCGGCGCCCGCACGCACGTGGCCGGCATCGTCGAACACGCCGTCTTCTTCCGGCAGGCCGTGGCGCCACTGCATGGGGATGGTGGCCACCGTGGGCACGCCCGTGCGCTCGCGCAGCATGTCCGGCGCGGGCGCGAGCAGCGCGGCATCGCCGCGGAACTTGTTGAGCACGAAGCCCTGGATCAGCGCGCGCTCGTCTTCGGGCAGCAGCGCCCAGGTGCCGTAGAGGTGGGCGAAGGCGCCGCCACGGTCGATGTCGGTCACCAGCAACCCGTGCGCATCCGCATGGCGCGCCACGCGCATGTTGACGATGTCGTTGGCGTGCAGGTTGATCTCGGCCGGCGAGCCCGCCCCTTCGATCACCACGACGTCGTTCTCGGCCCGCAGCGCATCGAGCGCGGCGGCCACGTGCGGCCAGACATGCACGCTGCGGCCGCGCCAGGGCATGCGCATGAGTTCTTCGCTCACCTGCCCCATCAGGACCACCTGGCTGCGCGTATCCGCCTCGGGCTTGAGCAGCACCGGGTTCATGCGCACCTCGGGCTCGGCGCGCGCGGCCAGCGCCTGGAAATACTGCGCGCTGCCGATCTCGCCCTGCCCGCCACCCGGCGCCGCCACCACGCGCGCGTTGTTGCTCATGTTCTGCGCCTTGAACGGCGCGACGCGCAGGCCCTGGTCGCTGAACCAGCGGCACAGCGCGGTGGCGAGCCAGCTCTTGCCGGCGCCGCTGGAAGTGCCGAGGACCATGATGCAGCGGGCGGTCATGCGGCCTCCCGCGCCATGCAGGCAGGCCCGCCGCCGGAGGATGGGCGGCGCGCAGCGTTCGCGGCGCGGCGGAGCCGTTCGGATGCGGGACGGGGATGGTCTGGGAGGGGGATCACGGCACGGCGGCAGGAAAAGTGGGCGCCCGTCCGGGCGGGAGGCCGTCCGGATCGCGCAATGCGCCTATTGTCCCCTGCGCCGCGGCACCTGGACGCGGGTTCGGCCGCCCGGCCGGCGGCTCAGCCCTGAGGCGGCTGCCCGTTCGATGCCGACACGCCGCCATCCACCGGCAGCACCACGCCGGTGACGAAACCCGCGTCCGGGCTCGCGAGGAAGGCGATCACGGAGGCGATCTCCTCGGGCTCGGCGCCGCGGCCCAGGGGGATGCGTTCGGCGAACTTGGCGAGCAGCGCGGGATCGCTTTTGATGTCCTGCGTCATGCCCGTGAAGGTCAGACTGGGTGCCACGGCATTCACGCGCACGCCGTCCTTGCCGTGGTCCAGCGCGAGCGCGCGCGTGAAGTTGGAGACGGCGCCCTTGGAGGTGTTGTAGAAGCTCATGTCCCAGTCGCCGCCCAGGCCCGAGACCGACGAGGTGTTGACGATGCAGCCCCGTGTCTTCAGCAGGTGCGGCATGGCGGCGCGCGCACCGTGGAACACGCCGGAGACGTTGGTGGCGAGTACGCGCTGCCAGTCGTCCAGGCTGGCTTCGGTGACCTTGCCCTGCACGGCGATGCCGGCGTTGTTCACCATGACGTCGAGGTGGCCGAAGCGCTGCACCGTGGCGTCCACCAGGGCCTGGACGTCTTCGAACTTCGAGACATCGGCCGGGTGCGCGAGCGTGCGGTCGGCCGGCAGGTCGGCGCGCGTGGCGGCGAGCTTGTCGTCGCTCAGGTCGGCGATGGCGACCATCGCCCCTTCCTGCGAGAAGCGGCGCGCGGTGGCGGCGCCGATGCCGGAGCCCGCCCCGGTGACGATGACGACCTTGCCGGCGAAGCGCCGGGACGCGTCGGAGGGGTTGGCGGAACTGGACTGCGAAGATAGGGATGCCATGGGACGTTCCTTTCGTAGGGTCTGCGTGGAAAGCAAACGTCCATTCTTCGCGCGGCCCGCCCCCGCGTCGGTGCGCCTTCGGCGCCGTATGGCTGTCGGAGGGCATCCCGCCAGGCGGCCCGACCGCAGACCGTGCGGAGGGCGCCGGGCTCTTCAGCGCCGGACCATGCGGTCCATGATGTGCTCCAGCGCCGCCGCGGCGTCCGTGCAGCGTCCCGTGTGCACGGGCGAGGTCTGGATGATCGCGCTGCGCCGCGCGGTGAGCCAGTGGAAGCGCGCCCGGTAGGGCAGCGCCGCGATCGGGCCGCAGTCCGCATCGCCCGCGCAGATGGCCACGATGGCGCCCAGGTGGCGCCGCACCGTGTCCAGGTCGGCCTGCGGGTCGAGCGCGAGCAGGCGCGACTCGTCGAGCGCGGTCGCGGCCTGCAGGAAGCCGGAACGCTGGCACGAGAGGATCACGCCGGCATTGATGAACTCCTCGCGCTCCACGCGCGGCACCACGCGCACGATGGCGTAGTCATAGACATCAGCCGCGTGCATCGATCGCCCCCTGCAGCCAGGCCTGCCGGCCCGCGAGCCGCGCCAGGAAATAATCGACGTAGGCCTGCCGGTGCGCTGCCGGATCGGCGAGCGGGCCATCGCCCGGCCCGTCCCCGTGGCCCTCTGCCGCCTGCGCCAGGAACAGGTCGGGCACCTCGGCCAGCACCGCCTGCAGGCATTGCGGGGTCAGGCGCGCCGCGAGCCCGGCATCCACCGCCGCCAGCTCCGTGGCCAGGGGCAGCAGCACGTGGTCGGCGATCGGCGCGAACGGCTTGGCGGGCTGCGCCACCGTGCCGCTCCAGGCATGGTGGAAGGTGAGCGATGCGCCATGGTCGATCAGCCACGGGTTGCGGTGCCACACCAGCAGGTTGGTATTGCGCGCGGTGCGGTCCACATTGCCCACCAGCGCGTCGAACCAGACGAGGCGCGAGGCGAAACCCGGCGTGACGCGGTCCACCGCCGGATCGAAGTTGACCGCACCGGAGAGATAGTCGAGCGCCACGTTCAGCCCCGCGCTCGCGCGGATCAGGTCCTGGATCTCGGGATCGGGCTCGGTCTGCGCGAGGGCCGGATCGAGCTGGGCCAGCACGATCTCGGGCACGGGCAGTTCCAGCGCACGGGCGATGCCGCCGGCGATGATCTCTGCCATGAGCGCGCGCACGCCCTGCCCGGCGCCGCGGAACTTGAGGACATAGACGCCGAGATCGTCGCCCTCGACGACGGCCGGCATGGAGCCGCCCTCGCGCAGCGGCGTGACGTAGCGGCTTACGGTGATGGAACGCACGGCAGGACTCCGGGACCGGGGTGGAGGGGTGGCATGGATGGCGGCAAAAGCGGCAATGGTAGCGAGGCGCCACCGACGGCCACAGGCCTCATGCGGCGGCGCCCGGCCCCGCCCCCCGCCATGCGGCTTGCAATGCCTGCTGCGATGCTGGCGGCAGCACGCCGAGCCGCACGCAGCCGGGCAGCCCGAAGCTGCCGCAGTCGCGCAGCTTCACGCCCCGCAGCCGCACGGCCTGCAGCCAGGGCAGCAGGTCGGCCACCGGGGGGCGCGCCACGAAATAGTTGGCGCGGCTCCCGGCGTGCACGGACCAGCCCATGTCCTCGCACAGCGCCTGCTGGGCCGCCTTCCATATGCGCAGCGTGCCGAGCGACGCGGCCAGCCAGTCCTGCACCTGCGGCGCCACCCAGGCCGACAGCATCGCCACCCCGTGCGCGCCGATCGGCCAGGAGGGCGCCAGCGCCTGCAGCGCATCCAGGTCGTGACGCGGCACGCAGGCCGGGGCGATGGCATAGGCAGCGCGCACGCCCGTGAGGCCCAGGGCCTTGTTGGGCGTCCAGAGCTGCCATGCGTTCGCGGGCAGCGGGCCACTGGCGGACTCCAGCCGCAGCGGCGCGTAGGCGCAATCGACGATGCGCAGGTCGGCATCCGGCGCGCCGCTATCGATGGCCCCCCGCGCGTGCCATGCCTCCAGGCCAGGATCGGGCGTGCCGAGCGGGCTGCCGGGTTCGCAGGCCCAGTGCAGCACGGCCTTCCCGGAATCCTTCTTCGCGCCCTCCTCCGCTCCCGGCACCGGGGACGCGAGCAGCGGCAGGCCCCAGGCCCGGGCAGCGCGCGCATAGTCGCCATAGGCATGCGCGGGCACCGCCACCCCGGCCACGCCCTGCCGTGCGGCCCACGCGGTGAAGCGGTGGATGAATTCGCTGGCGCTCGCGGCCGGCAGGATGCGCCCGGGCGCCACGCCGTGCCAGGCGCCCAGGGCCTCGCGCAGCGCGGTGTAGGCCGGATCGGGATAGCGCGCGGCGTCGGCCCCGCGCACGGCCACCAGGGCGGCGGGACAGGGCCCGCAGGCATTCGCGTTGGTGGAAAAATCGTGCAGCGGAACGCCCAGCGCATCCGGGCCGCCGTGCACCGGCAACCCCTGCGCGGCCGCGCCGCCGTCGAGCGCCTCTGGCGTCATGGCAGCACGCCTCCCGGGGCGACATGCACGACGACACGCAGCCACTCCAGCGCCCAGAGCGCAGCCAGGGCGAGCGGCAGGCACCATGCCACGGCCCGCGCGGCCAGCACGGCGGCCCGGTGGGTGTCCGCCGGGGCGGCGGCCCTGCCGCGGCGGTGCAGGGTGTACACGCCGGGCTTGCACAGCCGCACATCCAGCGCGAGCGCCATCGCGGCCATCGGCCAGCCGCTGTTGGGCGAAGGCGTCCGGCGCGCCTGCCGGGCCACCGCGGCCCAGCGCACGCGGCGCCCGCACAGCGCCAGCAGCACCGCGGTGATGCGCGCGGGCACCCACGAGAGCACGTCGTCCGCGCGCGCCGCCCACTTGCCGGCCCACTGCCAGTAGCGCCCGCCGCGCATGCCGGGGTAGCCCCACATGGCATCCGCGGTGTTGGCGAAGCGGTAGAGCGCCGCGCCCGGCAGGCCCAGCAGCGCGAACCAGAAAAGCGGCGCCACCACGGAATCGTTCAGGTTCTCCGCCAGCGATTCGATGGCGGATTCACGCACCTGCACGGCCTGCAGCGCGTGGACGTCGCGGCTCACCAGGCGCGACAGCCGCTCGCGACCGGCCTCCAGCGATTGCGCCAGGGCCTCCTCCACGGCCACGACCTCGTCGCGCAGCATGCGCCAGGCCAGCAGGGGCTTGAGCAGCAGCGCCAGCACGGGCACGGCCCACCATGCGGGCAGTTGCAGCGCCGCGTGCTGCAGCACACCGGCGGCACCGGCCACCACCGAGGCCATCAGCAGCCAGGCCACCGCGCCCAGCACGAAAGCCCGGGCATCCGTGGCCACCGGCTGCGCGGGCGCGATGCGCTCGCCGCACCAGTGCAGCGCGCGCCCCATCCAGACCACCGGGTGCAGGGCCACCGGCGGCTCGCCCCACCACCGGTCGATTGCCAGCGCAGCCGCGATGGCGGCGGCCCAGGGCAGCGCGCCCAGCAGGGCCTGCAACGCAGGGCCGCCGTCAGCCACTCTCGCCCCCGCCGTCTTCGTCGCCCGACAGCCAGGGCGCCGGGCGACCCCAGGCCCCGTCGAACACCACCGACGCCAGCGGCGCGCGGCGCGCCCAGCGCTCGCGCTCCAGCATGGGCGACGGGTAGAAACCATGCACCGGCCCCAGGCACAGCAGCGCGACCGGTTCGGCGCCGGGCGGCAGGCCCAGCAGGCGTGCGACGTCGGCAGGATCGAAGATCGACACCCAGCCCATCCCCAGCCCTTCGGCGCGCGCGGCCAGCCAGAGGTTCTCGATGGCGCAGCCCACCGAGGCCACGTCCATGTGGGGCATGGTGCGGCGGCCGAACACGTGGGCGTCGCGCCCGTCGGCCAGCACCACGGCGATCAGTTCCGCCGCATCGAGGATGCCCTCCAGCTTGAGCCGCAGGAACTCCTCCTGCCGCCCCGCGCCCCGCACCGCCGGCCCGGCCGCATCCGGCGCGGGGCTGGCCAGCACCCCGGCCGTGCGCAGGCGCTCGGCATCGACGCAGGCGTGCAGCGCGCGCCGCAGCGAGGCGTCGGACACGCGGATGAAGCGCCAGGGCTGCATGAAGCCCACGCTGGGCCCTTCGTGCGCGGCGCGCAGCAGGCGCTCGAGCACAGCGGGTTCGACATGCCCGCCCGCGAAGTGGCGCATGTCGCGCCGCTCGCGGATGGCGCGGTAGATGGCCTCGCGCTCCGCGGCGCTGTAGGCCTCACCGGATCCGCCGGGTGCCATGCCTTTGCCTTCCTTGTCCAAGCGTCAGTCCTCGATGCCGCGCTGCGCCGGCACCCCGGCCTGGAACGCATGCTTGACCAGGCCCATCTCGGTGACCGTGTCCGCCAGGTCGATCAGCTCCTGCGGGCAGCGGCGCCCCGTCAGCACCACATGCACGTCGCGCGGCCGATCGCGCAGTGCCTGCAGCACCTCCTGCAGCGGCACCCAGCCGTAGATGAGCGGATAGGTGATCTCGTCGAGCACCACCAGGAAATGCCCGCCGCCCAGGATGGCATCCCGGGCACGCTCCCAGCCGGCGCGGGCCAGGGCGGCCGAATGTTCCAGGTCGCGGCTCTTCCAGCTGAAGCCGTCGCCCAGGCCCTCGATGGGAATGCCGAGCTGTTCGAAGACGCGGTGCTCGCCGAAGCGCGCGCTGGGCACCTTCATGAACTGGAAGATCTTCACCGGCTTGCCGCGGCCGTGCGCGCGCAGCGCAAGGCCGAAGGCCGCCGTGCTCTTGCCCTTGCCGTCGCCGGTATGCACCAGCACGAGGCCGCGGCGCTCGCCGTCCGGCTTGTCCGAGCGGCGCTCGGTGGGTGGAGATTCGATCTGCATGCGGAAGAAAAATGAATGAGGGAAGGAAAAAGGAAAGGCTCGGCCGGGGAGCGGCGTCAGCCGCCTGGTGCAGCCGGACCGACGCACGGCACCGCCACGCGCAGGCCGTCCACCTCGCGCACGCGGATGCGGTGGCCGAACACGGCCTCCAGCGCCGCATGGGTGGCGGGATCGTCGCCCGGGCCATGGTGGAGCACCCGGCCTGCGTCCAGGATGACCAGCGCATCGGCCTGCAGCGCGAACGACACCTCGTGCAGCACGCTCACCACCGCGCAGCCCTGCCGCACCAGCCCACGCACGGTCTGCAGCCAGTCGGCCTGGTGGGGCGGGTCGAGGTGGGCGAGCGGCTCGTCCATGAGCAGCACCGGGGCCTGCACGGCCAGCGCACGGGCCAGCAGCACGCGCTGGCGCTCGCCGCCGGAGAGTTCGGCAAGCGGGCGGTGGCGCCATGCCCAGGCCTGCGTGGCCTCCAGCGCGGCGCGCACGGCTGCATGGTCCGCCGGGCTGGGCGGTGCGAGCCAGGGCTGGTGCGGCAGCCGGCCCAGCATGGCAATGTCGTAGGCGGGCAGGCCGTCGGAGCCGGCCTCGCCCTGCCCCAGCCACGCGAGCTGGCGCGCCCGCTCCCGCGCACCCCAGCGCGGCAGCGGGCGGCCCATCAAGTCGATGTGGCCTCGCACGGCGCCGCCCGGCAGCAGGCCTGCCAGGGCCTTGAGCAGGGTCGATTTGCCGGCGCCGTTCGGCCCGACCACGCTGGTCCAGCAGCCGGCGGGAATGCTCAGGTCCACATCGCGCAGCACGGGCGTGCCGCCAAAGGATGCGCAGAGGCCGGATGCCTGCAGGGCGACAGTGCGGTCCATGCGTTCAGCCTCCGCGGCCCAGCCGGGTGCGCCGGTGCATGAGCCACAGCAGGTAGCTGCCGCCCAGCGCTGCCGTGAGCACGCCCACCGGCAACTCCTGCGGCGCGACGATCCAGCGCGCGAGGATGTCCGCGGCCAGCAGCAGCACCGCGCCCATCAGGCTGGAGAGCACCACATGGCGCTGGTGGGTGGACGGCGCGATGGAGCGCACTAGGTGCGGGGCGGCCAGGCCCACGAAGGCGATCAGGCCCGTCTGCGCCACCGCGGTGCCGGTGGCCAGCGCCATCGCCGCCACCAGCCCCGCGCGCATGGGCGCGAGCGGCAGGCCCAGGCTGGCTGCCGTGGCCTCGCCCAGCACCAACCCGTCCAGCGCGCGTGCCAGCACCCAGGCGGCGCCGGCGCTGAGCGCCCAGGCCCCGGCCATCAGCCCGCAGGCGATCCAGCCCACGAAGGCGGTGCTGCCCAGGGTGAAGGCCTGCATGGCCTGCAGGATCTCGGGCGAGGCCAGTTCCACCAGGTCGCGAGCGGCGCCGAGCACCACGCCCACGATCACGCCCGCGAGCAGCAGCCGCAGCGTGTGCTGCACGCCGCGCGCCAGCACCAGCGTGAGCAGCACGGCTGCCACGGCGCCCAGGAAGGCCATGCCCGTCACGCCCAGCCGCGCGAGCCACTGCGATGCACTGGGCGACAGGCCGAACAGCGCCATGGCCAGCGCGCCGCCGAGCGCCGCGCCCGAGGCGCTGCCCAGCAGGTACGGGTCCGCCAGCGGATTGCGGAACAGCCCCTGCGCCACCGCGCCAGACAGGCCGAGCAGCGCACCGGCGAGCCAGGCGCCCAGGGTGCGCGGCAGGCGGATGTCCCACAGGATCTGCCGCGCCACGGGATCGGCATCCGGGCCCCAGGCCAGTCCGATGCCGGTGCTGCCCACGCTCGCGCCCAGCAGCAGCAGGGCCGCGCCGGCCAGCAGCAGCCCCGCGGCCAGCCACGCCGCACGGCGGGCGCCGCCGGCATGTCCGGCCCCGTCGTCCACCGGGCTCATGGCGCCTTGTCCGCGAGGCAGCGCGCCATGATGCGCGCGGCATCCGCCATGCGCGGGCCGGGGCGCACCGCCACGTCGGCCTCGCGCGGGGAAAACACGCAGACGCGCTGCCCCTGCACGGCGCGCAGGCCGTCCCAGCCCGGGTACGGCACCAGGGCCTGCATGCTGCTGTTGCCCACCATGATGATGTCCGGCTGGGCCCGCACGACGAACTCCGGGTTCAGCCGCGGGAACGGCCCCAGCTCGGGCGGCACCACGTTGCGCGCGCCCAGGCGGGCCAGCGTCTCGCCGATGAAGGACGACGTGCCGGCCGCGTACGGCCCCCGGCTCACCTCGAAATACACCCGGGCGCCGCGCGCGCGCTCCGGCAGCGACTGCGCGGCCGCCTGCACGCCCGCGTCGATCTCGCGCCACACGCGGTCGGCGCCCTGCTGCGGCGGCACGGCCAGCAGCGCGCCCAGGGTGCGCAGCACCTCGCGCACGTCCGCATGCGTCCTGGGCTCCAGCGCCACCACGGGAATGCCCAGCGCCTCCAGCCGGTCGCTCGCGCGCGAGCTGGTCGCCAGCAGCACCACGTCCGGCCGCCGGGCGGCGATGGCCTCGATGTTCGGGTCGATGCCGCCGCCCATCTGCGGCAGCGCGCGCACGGATTCGGGCCAGTTGGAGTAGCGGTCCACGCCCACCAGCCGCGCGCACTGCTGCAGCGCGCAGACCGATTCGGTGAGCGAGGGCAGCAGGCTCACGATGCGCTGCGGCGGCCGGGCGAAGGCGATGCGGCGGCCCCGGCCGTCGGTGATCGCCACGCCGCCCGCGGGGGCATCGGGCACCGCGGAGGCCGCAGAAACCGCGGCCGCGGGCTTCGGCGGCACCTGCGCCAGTGCCGGCCCCGGCGCGCCGGCAGCCCCTGCCAGCAGGGCCGCCGCCCCCAGGCGCTGAAGTAAAGGAATCACGGGAGGCCACCGGTTCATGGCTGCGGCGCCTCCTTCAGCGCGAGCGGCAGGCCGGCTGCCATGAGGGTGACGCGCGCGCAGGCCTCGGCAGTGCGCTGGTTGAGGCGGCCCAGCGCATCCACGAAGGCACGCACCTCGCGGCCCAGCGGGATGACGCCCAGCCCGATCTCGTTGCCGACCACCACCACCGGCCCCGGCGCCTGACGGATGGCCTCCAGGAAGGCCTGGCACTGGGGCTCGAAGTCGCCCGGCGGCTGCGCCTCGGGCAGCGGCATCAGCCACTGCGTGAGCCACAGCGTGAGGCAATCGACCACGACCAAGGTGCCCGCCCGCGAGCAGCGCGCCAGCGCTGCGGCCACGTCCAGCGGCTCCTCCACCGTCTCCATGCCCGGCACGCGCACCGCACGCTCGCGCTGGTGGCGGGCGATGCGCTCGCGCATCTCGTCGTCCCAGGCCCGGCCGGTGGCGATGAGCACCGCGCGGTGTGCGCCGGAGGCCTCCATCCAGGTGCGCGCCAGCATCTCGGCACGGCGCGACTTGCCGCTCTTCTGCCCGCCCAGGATGAATTCGCTGCGCGCGACCGACAGCCGCGTGTCCTGCATGCTGTCGCCGACGCCATCGCCCACGAAAGGGGCCGCCAGGGCCGTCATGCGGCGGCCTCCGGAGCCGCCGCCGGCGCCGGCTCCGCCAGTGCGTCCCCGGCGCCGAACAGCGCCGCCACGGCCCGCGGGCTGGAGGGGAACCAGGCGTGGAAATAGCTCGCGTGGATGCTGCCCTGCCGGTAGAGCGCCTCGCCTGCGCCGCCCTCGCCCGGATCCGGGCGGCGGGTGCGCGCGCGCACGGGGGCGCTGCTCTCGCAGGTCGAGTAATGGAAGGTGTGGCCGCGCAGCACTTGGCCGTCCAGGTCCAGCTGCTGCGGCCCCAGCGCGGCCAGCCGCCGCTGCATGGCCACGTGGCCCGGCAGCAGTCCCCAGAGCGGCTTGCGCTCGCCGTCCGCGAGGGTGATCGATTCGAAGAGCGCCATCATGCCGCCGCATTCTGCCCATACGGGCCGGCCGGCCTCCACGTGGGCCCGCAGGCTGCGCTGCATGCCGGTGTTGGCGGCCAGGCGGTCGGCGTGCAGCTCCGGATAGCCGCCGGGCAGCCACACCGCGTCGCAGGCTGGCAGTTCCGCATCCTGCAGCGGCGAGAAGCGCCGCACGCGTGCGCCCAGGGCCTCCAGCGTCTGCAGGTTGGCCCGGTAGATGAAGCAGAACGCGGCATCGCCGGCCACCGCCACGGTGCGGCCGGCCAGCAGCGGCGGCACCGCGGCGCGCGGCGCGGGCGCTGCGAACTCCACGGCGAACCGCTCCTGCCAGTCCTGCGGCGACAGGCAGCCCAGGGGCGTCTGCGCCAGCGCATCGGCCGCCAGATCGATGCGCGCCAGGCCGTCGGCCAGTTCGTGCGCGGCCACCAGGCCCAGGTGCCGCTCGGGCAGCAGCCCCGCGCGCTGGCGGCCCGGTGGCGCGTCGCCTGCAGGCGCATCCGCCGCGGGCGGGGCGACGCGCGCCAGGGCGCCCATCCAGTCTCCCGCATCCGCCAGGCTCTCCTGCAGCATGCCGGCATGGCGCGCGCTGCCCACGCGGTTGGCCAGCACGCCCGCCCAGGGCAGGCCCGGGCGGTAGTCCCGCAGGCCCCAGGCCAGCGCGCCGAAGGTGCCCGCCATGGCAGAGGCATCCACCACGGCCAGCACCGGCAGGCCGAAGCGCTGCGCGAGGTCCGCGAGGCTGGGCGTGCCGTCGAACAGGCCCATCACGCCCTCGACCAGGATCAGGTCGGCCTCTTGCGCGGCAGCGTGCAGCCGCTCGGCCGCGTCCTGCTCACCCGTCATCCAGAGATCGATGGCATGCACCGGCGCGCCGCTGGCCTGCTCCAGCCAGCACGGGTCGAGAAAATCCGGACCGCACTTGAACACGCGCACGCGCCGCCCCTGCCGCGCGTGCAGGCGTGCCAGCGCGGCGGTCACGGTGGTCTTGCCCTGCCCCGACGACGGCGCGGCGATCGCGATCGCCGGACAGCGGATGCTGCCCGCCGTGCCGGCGGCCCTGCTCAACGCGGCGCCCACTTGAGGCCTACATAGAACGTGCGGCCCGCCTGCGCATAGGTGCGCGCGGTCTGGTAGTTCCTGTCGGCGAGGTTGTCCACGCGCGCGAGCAGCGTCGTGTCCTGCGCCACGCGCGTGCTGGCATACAGGTTGACGAGCGTGTAGCCGCCCAGCACCGCGGTGTTGGCGGCGTTGTCGAAACGCCGGCCCTCGGCCTGCACCTCGGAGCCCACCGTCCAGCCGGCGACGCGCGTGTCGGCGCCCAGCGTCGCATGGCGCCTGGCGCGTCGGGGCAGCAGGCGGCCGGTAGTTTCGTCGCGGTGGTTCTGCAGGTCCACGGATGCGCGCAACTGCACGCCGCCCAGGGTGTGCTGCGCGGACAGCGTCACGCCCTGGTACTTCGCCCGGCCCGCGTTGGCATAGCAGCCGAACTCATCCTGGCACGGGCCGGCCTCGCCGAAGACGATGAGGTTCTTCACGCGGTTGCGGTAGGCCACCACGGACGCGCTGCTCGCGCCCTGCGCCCAGCGCAGGCCCAGTTCCACGTTGCGGCCCTCTTCCGGCTTCAGCGACGCGACGCCGTAGGGGCTGAAGCGCTGGTAGAGGGTGGGGGCACGGAACGCGGTGCCGGCCGATGCCGTGGCCCGCCACTGCGGCGTGATCGCGTAGCCGTAGGCGATGCTGCCGGTATTGTGCCCACCGAACTCGCTGTCCGAATCATGGCGTGCGTTGATCTGCAGCGCATGCGGGCCGGCGGTGAAGCCGTAGCCCAGCGCCAGCGCGTCCTGCGAGCGGTCGCCATCGAGGCCACCGTTGCGCAGCTGGTCCTCGCGGCGCTCCAGCGCGGCGGTGAACAGATGCCCCCCCTCGCGCCATTCGTTCTGGAACAGGTAGCCGCGCAGGCGGGTATCGGCGGTGTAGGGCGAGGGGCGCGTCTCGTAGCGCTCGCGCGAATCGGTGACCGACACGCGGGTGGTGTAGCGGTCGCTCCATTGCGCCCGCCAGTTCAGCCCCAGCGCATGCATGCGATGCAGGGCGCGGTCGTCGTTGCCCAGGGGCGTGGTGTCGTAGCCCGCATTGGTGTCGGCGCCCAGCAGCGTGCCCTCGAGGCGCTGGCGCGGATCGATCTGCAGGCCCACGCGCGCGTTCACGGCAGAGCGGCGCAGGCCGTCCTTGTCGGGGTTCTGACCCGCGACGGGCCGGGCGTTGAAGCCGTCGCTGATCTCGCGCTCGAAGCCCAGCGCGTAGTCCACCGCGCGGCCCTCGCCCGCCGAGCCGCTCACGCCGGCCTCGGCCTTGTAGGTGCCGTGGCTGCCGGCGCCGACGCCCACGTAGGGCTGCGCCGGGCCCTCGCCCTTGCGCGTGAAGATCTGGATCACGCCGCCCACGGCGTCCGATCCGTACACCGCGGCGGCGGGGCCGCGCAGCACCTCGATGCGGTCGATGAGGCCCAGCGGGATCGCCTCCCAGGGCGCGCCGCCCGTGGTCTGCGAATCCACGCGCACGCCATCGATATAGACGGCGGTGAAGCGCTGCTCCGCGCCGCGCAGGTAGACGCTGGTCGTCGTGCCAGGCCCGCCGTTGCGCGAAATCTCGATGCCCGGCACGCGGGCCAGCACGTCGGCCAGCCCCGTGGCGCCGCTGGCCTCGATGGTGTCGCGGTCCACGATGGAAACGTCGGCCACGAGATCGGCCAGGGGCTGGGGCGTGCGGTTGGCGGTCACCACGACCTCGCCCATCGGGGCTGCGGTGGCCGCTTGCACCGCCGGGGCCAGCGACAGGCCCGTGGCGAGCAGGACCAGCGTGGCAGGCGCATGGAGGAACGGAAGGGCAGCACGTGCGCCGGCGGCGCCGCGGAACCGGGGAATCGGAGAATGCATGGAAGCGATCGCAGAAAACGAGCCCGCGCCGGCCTCCCCGCCGGCATTGGGCGACACGGCCGCGCAGGCCCGATGGCTCTGGCGCGGCCTCCGTGTTGGCCGGTATCCGGGCTGGTGGACGACACGCTCCTGCGCCTTCCCAGGCGCTTGTTCAAGGCACCCAGTGGCCATGTGCAGGAGGCGGCGAAAGCCGCCCTGCCGAAAGGGGCGGGCAGCTTTCTTCCACGGACCGTTGCGGGGGCAGCGCAGGCACGGCGCGTCCGTGGCGGACGGCGCCTCCCTGCTTCCCGTTGAACCGCGGTCTGTGAACCAGGCCGCAGGCACCAACGCAGCGGATTCTAGGACGTTTCGATACATATTCCCCCGCCCTGCCCCAACCCTACAATCCGTGCATGGATTCACCCTCCCCCCTCGACCAGATCACCGAGCGCGTGGAGCGGCTGCTCGTGCGCCATGCCGAGCTGCAGCGCGCCAACGCCCTGCTCACCGCCCAGGTGGTCTCGCTCACGCAGGAGCGCGACTCGCTCCGGTCGCGCCTGAACACGGCCCGCACGCGCATCGACGCGATGCTGGAGAAAATGCCGCCCCCGCCGGGCGATGCCCCGACCGACCTGCCCAAGGAGGCCGAATGAACCAGATCGAAGTGCAGATCATGCAGCAGAGCTACCGCCTCGCCTGTCCGGAAGGCCAGCAGGAACGGCTGCTGCAGGCGGTCGAGCGCGTGGATGCGGCCATGGTCCGCATCCGCGACGCCGGCAAGGTGCGCGCGCGCGAGCGCATCGCCGTGCTGGCGGCCCTGAATCTGGCCTTCGAACTGGCCGACCAGGCCCGCGCTGCAGCCGCGCCCGCCGAGGCGCCAGCCGCGCAGGAGCCCCCGGACGATCTCCCGCCTGCGCAAGCGCATGCCGCTGCGGATGCCCGGGCCACCCTGCCCGGCGCCGCGCCGGCCGCCGACGGGCCTGCCCAGCGCAGCCTGCTGGCCGACGGCGAGGCGCCGGATGGCGATGCGCTGCAGGCGCTGCTGCGGCGCCTGGACCATGCACTGGGCGAGGACGGCCGGCCGGCCTGACCCTGCACTTCCAAAGGGCGGTTTGCGCGCCTACAATGGGGGCGTCTGCAGTGCCGCCGGGCTTTATATTTCCTTGAACCAATGCTCCATGAGCAAGGGCTTGGTACATTGCCCGGTGAGCGTGATCATCTCGCGTCAGATGAACCCAACGCCTGGCTGCCCTCGCCCCCCTGAACCCCCGGTTCAGGATGACGGTCCGGCGGCTACTGCGGACACCCTTTTACCCGAGCGCCGCGGCAACCCCGCGGCGCTTTTGCGTTGCGGGCTCATGCCGGTGCGCGGCCGCCCTGTGCATCCCGCGCGACCAGGGCGCGGAAGTCCTCGGCAGGCAATCCCGGGGCCACCAGGAAGCCCTGGAAGTAGTGGCACTGCATGGCCTGCAGCGCTTCGCGCTGCTGCGGCGTCTCGACCCCCTCGGCCACCACCTGGATGCGCAGCGCCCGGCCGATGTGCACGATCGCCTCGATGATTGCCCGGTCGCTTTCGTCGTCCGGCAGGCCGCGCACGAACGACTGGTCGATCTTCAGCTTGTGGATGTGGAGCTTCTTGAGGTAGGCCAGGCTCGAATAGCCCGTGCCGAAATCGTCGATCGACAGGCCCACGCCCAGCTCGGCCAGGGCCGCGAGGCGCTGCGCCATTTCCTGGGCATCCTGCAGCAGGATGGTCTCGGTCAGCTCCAGTTCCAGCAGCGACGCCGGCAGCCCGTGGCTGCGCAGCAGCGACACGAGGCGCTCCACGAAGCCGGACTGCCGGAACTCCAGCGCGGACACGTTCACCGCCACCACCAGGGGCGTGCCGGCCTGCATCCAGCGGGCCGCCTCGCGGATCGCCTGCTCCAGCACCCAGGCGCCCAGGGTCACGATGTAGCCCGACTCTTCGGCCAGTGGGATGAAGACGCCCGGCGACACGGCTCCGAGCCCGGGATCGTTCCAGCGCAGCAGCGCCTCGGCGCCCACCACCCGGCCCGAGGCCATTGCCACCTGCGGCTGGTAGTGGACGGCGAAATCGCCGCGATCCAGCGCCTGCCGCATCGCATGCTCCAGTTGCATGCGCGAGAGCATGTCGGCATTCATCTGCGGCTGGTAGAACCCGTAGCTGCCCCGGCCGCGCTCCTTGACCCGGTACATGGCGGTGTCCGCCTGCTTGATCAGGTCGTCCAGCGTCTCGCCGTCCCGGGGATGCAGCGCGATGCCGATGCTGCACTGGATGGAAAAGCCCATGCCGTCGAGCATGAAGGGCTGGCGCATGTCCTCCAGGATGCGGAGCGCCAGGGACTCGGCCAGGTGCGCGTCGCCCGCATCCAGGTGGAGCACGAACTCGTCGCCCCCCAGGCGGCACAGCATGTCGTTCTGCCGCAGGCAGCCCTGCAGGCGCTGCGCCACCAGTTGCAGCACCCGGTCGCCGAAGAGATGCCCCAGCGAATCGTTGATGATCTTGAAGCGGTCGAGGTCGATGAACAGGATGGCGAAGCCGCCGCCCTGCGCACGCGCGGTTTCCAGCGCCGAGGCGACGCAGCGCGACAGCAGCAGGCGGTTGGGCAGGCCGGTGAGCACGTCGCTGTACGCCAGCTGCTCGATGCGCTTTTGCGCGGCATGCTGCAGGGTGAGGTCGCGGAAGGAGTACACGCGCCCCATGGGCCGGCCCTGGATCATCTGCGGCACCGAACGGCGCTCGATCACGGTGCCCGTGCGCAGGTGCAGGATGTCGAGGGTTTCCTCCTCCGGGAACTGCGCGATGCCCAGCAGCCGCGCGCGGTAGGCATCGGCATCGGTGACCTGGCCGGCCATGTGCGCCTCCACGGCCGCGTCATTGCGCTGCACGAGCAGGTCTTCCGGCATGTTCCACAGCCAGGCCATGCGCTGGTTGAAGGCCCTCACCCGGCCACCCATGTCGCAGACCAGCATGCCGTCGGCGGCGGAGTCGAGCGTGGCGCGCAACTCCGAGAGCAGCCGTTCCAGCTCACCCTGGATGGATGCCTGCTCGCTGCGGTCCAGCATGCCCAGCACCAGCAGCGGCATGCCCTCTGGAGAATCGACGGCGGCGACGCGGCGGTCCACCGGCACGAGGGAGCCGTCGGGGCGCAGCATGCCCGAATGCGAATGGATGCCCGCCCGCAGCCCGGCCATGTCCTGCGACCAGAACGCGAGATCCTCGGGCGTGCAGGCCAGCAGGTGCACCGGCAGCCCTTCCATGGCGTCCTGCGGCCGGCCGGCCAGCTCGGCCGCGGCCCGGTTGCACAGCACCACGTTCAGCGACTGCGCATCGACCAGCCAGAGCGCCTCGCGCAGGCCCGCGAACAGCGACCGCCACGCGACATCGATGCCAGGGCGGTTCATTCCGGCACCTCGTCCGCGCCGGCCACCAGCGCCCTTTCGAAGAAGTAGCAGATGCGCTTGCGCGGCGACAGGTAGTCCAGCGCATCGCGCGGCAGCTGCGCGGGGCGCAGGCTGCGGCGGATGCCAAGGTCCGGCGAGCGCTCCAGGTCGAGCACCAGCGCCTCGTCGCGCGGCACGCTGCCGTCGTGCACGATGACCTGCGGCCGCAGCGGCCGGGCCGAGTCCACCGCCACCACGATGGCATAGCGCTCATTGGTGAGCTGCACGATCGATCCCGCGGGGTACACCCCCATCAGGCGGATGAAGCACTGCAGCACCTGCGCGTCGAAACGGGACTTGTGCTGGGCGAACAGGACGGACAGCGCCTCGTGCGGCGTCAGCGGCGCCGCGCCGCGCAGCGGGTTGCACAGCCGGTCGTAGTGGTTCACCAGCGCGAGCACCTGGCCCGCCCGGCCCAGGTCGGCCCCCCGCAGCCCGAGCGGAAAGCCGCCGCCGTCGGCCCGTTCGTGGTGCTGGGCGATGGCCGAGACCACCGCCCGGCCCAGGCCCATGCGCTGCGCCAGCACCACCGATTCGCCCACGTGCGCCTCGTAGAGAGCCTGGTCGGCCGGGCCCAGCGCGGCGCTGGGCTGCGCGACGTGCGGCGGCAGGGAGATCTTGCCCAGGTCGTGCAGCAGCGCCGCGATGCCCAGGTCACCCAGGTCTTCCCCGCGCATTCCCAGCGACTTGCCCAGCAGCAGGGACAGCACCGCCACGTTGACGGAATGCAGCGCGGCGCGCGTGCCGGCCCGCTCGGACAGCAGCCGGACCGCGGAATCGCCATGGGCCATGAGTTCGTCCACGCAGCCGCGGACCAGGGACTCGGTCGCCTTGCGCGCCTCGGCCGGATCCTGTTCCACGTGCAGGGCCAGGCGCTCGTACACCCGCGTGGCCCGCGCGAACTGCTCGTCGCAGCGGGCCAGGGCGCGGCGCTGGGCATCCAGGCGCGCATGCAGCGCGCCCGCCGGCTCGGCAGCCGGGGTGCCGGAGCCGGCCCCGGGCACCGGGGCTGGCTCCGCAGGCCCCTGCGGAGCGGATGCCGGTGCCTCCATCGCCGCGCGCACCGCCGCATCGCTGCGCGCGGGCACCCAGCGCACCTGCTCCAGTCCCAGCGATTGCAGGGTGGCGACCTGGTCCCCGGATGCGATCCGGAAGCTGCTCACCGGAAAGGGATGGTTCATCCATCCCAGCTCCAGCTGGATGTACATGCCGACGCGCAGCTGGGCGACGTCGATGAGGAGGGAGGAGTTCACGGGGAGGTCACGAAATAAGAGAGGCGCGTAACGCCTCTCATTCGAAACCATTATCACCAGTTCGTGAGCAGCTGTTTCCGTGCCCGCGACAAATGTACCGCTTCAGCGACACCAGGGCTCCAGCGCATGGCGCCCCACGTCCATCCAGAGCGCCCAGGCCGCCACGGCCGCCAGCAGCAGGCCGGCGAACCGCGTTCCCCAGGTGGCGCGCGCCGCGTCCACCCGGGAGCGGAGCCGCCGCCAGGCCCAGGCGCCGCCCAGCAGCCAGAGCGCGCCGCCGGCGCCGAACGCGGCCATCGCCGCGGCACCCTGCGCCGGGCTGCCGGCCAGCGCCGCCACGAGCAGGGCCGAATACAGCAGCCCGCACGGCATCAGGGCCCAGGCCAGCCCGGCCACCGCGAGGCCGCCCGGAGCGCGCACGCCGGGGCCGACGCGGGCCCAGACCGCGCGGCCGGCCCGCTCCACCCAGGCCGGTTGGCGCGCCTGCAGGGCCATCAGGAGGCCCCAGGCCAGCATGCCCACGTGCAGCAGCGTCCATGCCGGCCGCAGGGCCGCGGACTGCTGGGTGAGCCAGGCCAGGCGGTCCATCGCCAGCGCCGCGGCGGCCCCGGCCAGCCCGTAGCCGGCCATCCGGGCGAGATGGAACACCGCGGTGCGCGCCATCGCGCTGCGGAGCAGGCCGCCCGGTCCGGACGCAGCCAGCGCGGCGCAGGCGGCGGGCGCCCCCGCCGCGGCCGGCACGGAGCCGTACCGGCGCAGCGGCGCCAGCGCAGCCGCCCCGCCGCCCTGCGGCCCCCCCAGGATCGCGGCGCAGGGGGCCGCGCACATCGCCAGGCAGTGCGGCCCGCCCGCCAGTCCCATGGCGAAGGCCGTCCAGATCAGTGCGTCGGGCATGGCGGCTCCTGCAAAAAGAAAAGAGCCGTCAGATGATCCGGGAGAACCGCGCGCGGTTGCGGTCCGCCTGCAGGTAGCGGTCGAACACCATGGCCACGCCGCGCACGAAGAACCAGCCCATTTCCGTCACGCTGATGCCGTCTTCGCCCACCGTGACGAGGCCGTCGCCGGCCATGCCTTCGAGCACCTCGATTTCCGCCGCGAAATACCGCCGGAAATCGATCAGCCACGACTGCTCCATCGGCTCGAACAGCACTTCGCCCTGGCACATGAGGGCCATGATGACGGAACGGCGCACGAGGTCGTCACGCGTCAGCGCGAGGCCGCGCACCACCGGCAGCCGGCCCTGGTTGATGAGGTCGTAGTACTCGTCCAGGGTCTTCGCGTTCTGGCTGTACGTGGCGCCGATGCGGCCGATGGCGGAGACGCCCAGCGCGATCAGGTCGCAGTCGGGCTGGGTGCTGTAGCCCTGGAAGTTGCGGTGCAGCCGGCCCTGCCGCTTCGCCACGGCCAGGGCGTCGCCCGGCAGCGCGAAGTGGTCCATGCCCACGTACACATAGCCCGCTTCCTGGAAGGCGTTGAGCGAGCGCGACAGCATCGACACCTTGGCGGACGCCATCGGCAGTTCGGCCGACACGATGCGCCGCTGCGGCTTGAAGCGCTCCGGCAGGTGGGCGTAGGCATAGAGCGCGATACGGTCGGGCCGCAGCTCGCACACCTGGGCCAGCGTGCGGTCGAACGATTCGGGGGTCTGCCGCGGCAGGCCGTAGATCAGGTCCACGTTGACGGACTCGAAGCCGATCCGGCGCGCCTCCTGCACCAGCGCGAACACCTGCTCGGCCGGCTGCACGCGGTGCACCGCCTTCTGCACGGCCGGGTCGAAATCCTGCACGCCGAAGCTCAGCCGGTTGAAGCCCAGCTCCGCCAGCCGTGCGAGCCGCCCGGCGTCCACCGTGCGGGGATCGACCTCGATGGAATACTCGCCCCCCGGCACGAGCGTGAAGCTGCGGCGCAGCATGTTCATCAGCTCCTGCAGCGCGTCGTCGCCGAGGAAGGTGGGGCTGCCGCCTCCGATGTGCAGCTGGCTCACCGCATGGCCGGGCGCGCAGTGCGCCATGTGCAGGTCGATCTCGCGGCTGAGGTAGCGCAGGTACACGTCGGCGCGCTCGGGGTGGCGCGTGATGATCTTGTTGCACGCGCAGTAGTAGCACAGCGATTCGCAGAACGGGATGTGCACGTACAGCGAAAGAGGCACGGCCTTGGCGGCGGAGCCGAGGCGGCGCTGCTGCAGCGCCAGCACGTACTCGTCCGCGCCGAAGGCCTCCACGAACCGGTCCGCGGTCGGGTAGGAGGTATAGCGGGGGCCCGGCACGTCGAAGCGGCGCAGAAGCTCGGGAGTCACAGCGTTCATGGTGCGGAATTCCTTATCGGTCCACAATGTGCCCCAGGTCCTTCGCCGTTGTCCTTGACGCCGGTCAAGCATTCGGACGCGCGTCGCTGCGACAATTGACGCATCACAGCCACCCGCCACATTCTTTCCGCACGCATGCGCTCCCGCCATGCGTGCGCACCGTGGCAGGCCTGCATGCACAACGAGATAGCACACAGAAGGGAAGGCTGCTCATCCATGAATCCGCACACCATCAAGGTTGCCTGCTCGAACTGCAACCTGCGCGAGCTCTGCATGCCGCTGGGCCTGAACGAGCAGCAGCTGCAGCGCATCGATGACATCGTCGCCACGCGCCGCAAGGTCAAGCGCGGCGGCACGCTGTTCCGCAACGGGGAGGCGTTCACGTCGCTCTTCGCCATCCGCACGGGCTTCTTCAAGACCTGCGTGGCCACCGAGGACGGGCGCGACCAGGTGACGGGCTTCCAGATGGCCGGCGAGATCATCGGGCTCGACGGCATCGTCAGCGACCACCACACCTGCGACGCCGTCGCGCTGGAGGACGCCGAGGTGTGCGTCATGCCCTTCGAGCGCATCGAGGAGCTGTCGCGCGAGGTTACCGCCCTGCAGCACCACGTCCACAAGATCATGAGCCGCGAGATCGTGCGCGAGCACGGCGTGATGCTGCTGCTGGGCAGCATGCGCGCCGAGGAGCGCCTCGCGGCCTTCCTGCTCAACCTCGTGCAGCGCCTGCATGCGCGGGGCTTCTCGCAGTCCGAACTGGTTCTGCGCATGACCCGCGAGGAGATCGGCAGCTACCTGGGCCTCAAGCTGGAGACCGTGAGCCGCACGTTCTCGAAATTCGTCGAGGAAGGCATCGTCGAGGTCAAGCAGCGGCACGTGCGCATCGTCGAGCCGGATGCGCTCAAGCGGATCGTGAACAGCCAGGCTTGTCACTGACATCCCCCTGAGGCGCTGCGCGCCTTCCCCCTTCTCTCGCATCGCTACGCGATGCGGGAAGGGAGACGACGCCAGTGGCCGGGCGAAGCCCGTTCCACGGCGTCTGCTGGCCTGGCCTGCTCCGCGGCCTTCTGATCGGTGAGGCCGTGCGCGCTCTCACTGCATGAACTTGCCGCACTCCATCGGGCGCTCGCCCGCGGGAACGGGACAGCGGTTGAGCTCGAAGGGCGACATGGACAGCAGCGTGGTGAGGGCGCTGGAGAGCATGCACAGCGCCCAGAACACGAAGAACGCCACCGTATAGACGCCCTCGCGCGAGAGGGCGAGGGGTTGGTCGGACCAGTGCAGGGCGGCAGGGTCCACGAAGGCGAATACCACCATCTCGATCAATCCTGCCACCAGGAAGGCGGGCCAAGCGATCCACATCCAGCGTTGGGTTCTCATCGCGATCTCCTCCTTTGCAGTCATCGGTGTCGAAAACGAACGGAACACATCGGGCTCCGGTGCCCGCCAGGCAGCGCCGCGGTACTCAGCGCGGCTGGTCCTGGGCCGGCGTGGCCGCGTGGTTGCGCGCCTTCATCGCCGGCTCCATGGCCGCGGCGCGCGCGCGCTCCCGCTCGAGCGTGCGGTTGATCTCGATGCCCTGGCGGTAATAGTCTTCCGCCACCACCGGATCGGGCTGCCGCACGGCGAGCCATGCCGTCGCCGTGCCGGCGACCACCACGATCGCGGGCCCGGCGATCACCATCCACACGTGGCCGAACTTCCACCAGGGCTGGGCCGCCACGGCGGCCGATGTCGTCTTGTGCGCCATCATCTCGAACTCCTTCCTTCGTCACCACGGCCCCATCACACCACAGGGTGGCAGGGGCCTGCCATACTGAATAACACCAACCGCCCTCGCCGCCTCAGCGCGGCACGAGGAAGATGGATTTCTCTTTCACGCGGGCCCGGGTCTCCAGGGACTGCACCTCGAAGGCCACCGGATGCGAGCCCGGCGCGGCCGAGCCGTACGGGATCTGCAGCCGCACCGCCACCCAGCGCGACTGCGCCGCGCCGATCTCCACCTCGGCCTCGGATGCGACGGCCAGCCCTTCCAGCCCGGACGCCGCGATGCGGTAGCGCTGGGGCGCCTCTGTCGCATTCATGATCTGCAGGCTGTACACGTTCTCCAGCCGCCCGCCGGCCACGATGCGCGAGAGCGCCGCGCGGTCGCGCACCACGTCCACCTTGAGCGGCGTGCGCAGCGCCAGGCTCGTGAGCATGCCGACGCACAGCGCCACCAGCACCGCCGTGTAGATCAGCACGCGCGGCCGCAGCACGCGGCGCAGCATCTGCGACTGCGTCCAGCGGTTCGCCACGCCGTTCTGCGTGGAATAGCGGATGAGCCCGCGCGGGTACTTCATCTTGTCCATCACGGTGTTGCACGCATCCACGCACAGGCCGCAGCCGATGCATTCGTACTGCAGGCCGTTGCGGATGTCGATGCCCACGGGGCAAACCTGCACGCACAGCGTGCAATCGATGCAATCGCCCAAGCCCCTGGCCCGGTGGTCCACCGACTTGTTGCGCGGGCCGCGCGGCTCGCCGCGGATCTCGTCGTACGTGACGATGAGGGTGTCCTTGTCGAACATCGCGCTCTGGAAGCGCGCATAGGGGCACATGTACTTGCAGACCTGCTCGCGCAGGAAGCCGGCGTTGCCGTAGGTGGCGAAGCTGTAGAAGGCCACCCAGAAGAGCTGCCAGGAGCCCTGCAGCGCCATCAGCTCGGTGCCCAGTTCGCGGATGGGCACGAAGTAGCCCACGAAGGTGAAACCCGTCCAGGCCGCGACCGCGATCCAGAGGAACTGCTTGAGGGCCTTCTTGCGGATCTTCTCGAAGGTCCAGGGCCCGTTGTCGAGCCGCAGGCGCGCACTCCGGTCGCCCTCCACCTTGTGCTCGATCCACATGAACATCTCGGTGTAGACGGTCTGCGGGCAGGAAAACCCGCACCAGAGCCGGCCCGCCACCGCGGTGAACAGGAACAGCGACAGCGCCGAGATGATGAGCAGGCCCGTCAGGTAGATGAAATCCTGCGGATACAGCACCAGGCCGAAGAGGTAGAAGCGCCGAGCGCCCAGGTCGAACAGCACCATCTGCCGCTCGCCCCACTGCAGCCACGGCAGCCCGTAGAACACCAGCTGCGTGAAAGCGACCATGGCCCACCGCCAGCGCGCGAACACGCCGGCGATGGACCTCGGGTAGATCTTCTTCTGGGCTTCGTAGAGGGAGACGACTTCGGCCTGTGCCGATCCGCCGTCCGCCGGAACGGGGGCGATCGGGATGACCTTGCGCGGCTGTCCGTCAGGGGGCTTCATGTGGATTCTGCTTTGGTCTGTGGGCCGGCGGACTCGTTTCGTGGGGGCAGGGATTGCGCGTGGGACCGTCGGGGGCGGCGCGCCGGCCGGCGGCGCCCCGGGTACGGTCCCGCGGTTCAGTTCGCCGGGGCCGCCGCGGCGGTGTTCGCGCCGGGCCTGTTGGACAGGCCCCAGACGTAGGCGGTCAGCACGCCGATCTGCGCATCGGTGAGCTTGCCGGCCTGGGCGGGCATCTGGTTCACCTTGCCGTTGTTGATCATGGCGGTGATGGCGCCCTCGCCCCAGCCGTGGAGCCAGATGTCATCGGTCAGGTTGGGCGCGCCCAGCGCGGTGTTGCCCTTGCCGTCCATGCCATGGCAGGCCGCGCACACCGTGAACTTGGACTTGCCCAGCGAGGCGCGCAGCGAATCGTGCGGGCTGCCCGACAGGCTCAGCACGTAGTGGGCGAGGTTGCGCACGTCCTCGGCCGAGCCGACGGCCGCCGCCATGGGGGGCATGGTGCCGATGCGGCCCTTCTCGATCGTCTCGCGGATGTTGGCGGGTGCGCCGCCGTGCAGCCAGTCGTTGTCGGCCAGGTTCGGGAAGCCCTTGCTGCCGCGCGCATCGGAGCCGTGGCACTGCGCGCAGTTGTTCATGAACAGGCGCTCGCCGATGGCCATGGCCTCGGGGCTGGCGGCGGCCTGCTCGGTGCTCATCGCGGCGAATCGCGCATAGAGCGGCTCCAGCTCGGCCTTCGCCTTGGCCATCTCGTTCTCGTACTCGCCGCGTTGCGACCAGCCCAGCTGGCCGCTGAAGCGGCCCAGGCCCGGATAGGCGGCCAGGTAGCCCAGGCCGAACACGATGGTGATGACGAACAGCCACATCCACCAGCGCGGCATCGGGTTGTCCATCTCGGTGAGGTCGCCGTCCCAGACGTGGCCCGTGGTGTTGTCGGCGCGCGGCTCGACCTTCTTGCGCGCGGTGATCCACAGCAGGATGAGACAGCCGGCGATGCCGCCGAGGGTCAGCGCGACGACGTACACCGACCAGAAATTGTGGGTGAAGTCACTCATGGTTCTTCTCGTTCTCGAAAGAATTCAGTGGAGCGTCCGGTTCGGTGAACGGCAGCTGCGCCGCCTCCTCGAACCGGGACCGGTTGCCGCGGGAGAACGTCCAGGCCAGGATTCCGAGGAACAGGGCGAACGAGATCAGCGTCGCGGCGATGCGGACGGTGGTGATGTCCATGGCGGCCTCCCCTTACTTGAGCGCGCGGCCCATGACCTGCAGGTAGGCCACCAGCACGTCCAGTTCTGTCTTGCCCTTGACCTCGTCGGCCGCACCGGCGATCTGCTCGTCGGTGTAGGGCACGCCCACGGTGCGCAGGGCCTTCATGCGGGGCGCGGCGACGGACGGGTCCACCGCGGTCTTCTCCAGCCACGGGTAGGCCGGCATGTTGGACTCCGGCACCACGTCGCGCGGGTTGTTCAGGTGGATGCGGTGCCACTCGTCGCTGTACTTTCCGCCCACGCGGTGCAGGTCGGGGCCCGTGCGCTTGCTGCCCCACTGGAACGGGTGGTCATAGACGAACTCGCCGGCCACGGAGTAGTGGCCATAGCGCAGCGTCTCGGCGCGGAACGGGCGGATCATCTGCGAGTGGCAGTTGTAGCAGCCCTCGCGCAGGTAGATGTCGCGGCCCAGCAGCTGCGTGGCCGTGTAGGGCTGCACGCCGTTGACCGGCTCGGTGGTGGACTTCTGGAAGAACAGCGGCACGATCTCCGCCAGGCCGCCGACGGCCACCACCAGCACGATCAGCACGATCATGAGGAAGTTGTTGGTCTCGATCTTCTCGTGGGAGAAGCCGGCTTTTGTCGTTGTGTTGTCGGACATGAAAGCGCTCCAGGGTTTCAGGCGTGGGCAGGTGCCACGGCCGGGATCTGCACCTTGACCGAGCGGCCGGCCATGGCGGTCTTCCACACGTTCCAGGCCATCACCACCATGCCCGCGAGGTACAGCAGGCCACCGGCGAAGCGGATGACGTAGAAGGGATAGGTGGCCTTGACGCTCTCGACGAAGGTGTAGGTGAGCGTGCCGTCGGCATTCACCGCACGCCACATCAGGCCCTGCATCACGCCGGCGATCCACATGGCGGCGATGTAGAGCACGATGCCGATGGTGGCCATCCAGAAGTGCAGTTCGATCGCCTTGATGGAGTGCATCTTCTCGCGGCCGAACAGGCGCGGCACGAGGTAGTAGAGCGAGCCCATCGTGATCAGGCCCACCCAGCCGAGGGCGCCGGCGTGCACGTGGCCCACGGTCCAGTCGGTGTAGTGGCTCAGGGCGTTCACCGTCTTGATGGACATCATCGGGCCCTCGAACGTGGCCATGCCGTAGAACGACAGCGACACGATCAGGAAGCGCAGGATGGGATCGTCGCGCAGCTTGTGCCATGCGCCCGACAGGGTCATGATCCCGTTGATCATCCCGCCCCAGCTGGGGGCCAGCAGGATCAGCGAAAACACCATGCCCACGGACTGCGTCCAGTCGGGCAGCGCGGTGTAGTGCAGGTGGTGGGGGCCCGCCCACATGTAGGTGAAGATCAGCGCCCAGAAGTGCACGATGGACAGGCGGTAGCTGTACACCGGGCGGCCGGCCTGCTTCGGGATGAAGTAGTACATCATTCCCAGGAAGCCGGCCGTGAGGAAGAAGCCCACGGCGTTATGGCCGTACCACCACTGCACCATCGCGTCCTGCACGCCCGCATAGGCGGAGTAGCTCTTCATCCAGCCTGCGGGCACTTCCGCGCTGTTGACCACGTGCAGCAGCGCCACCGCGAGGATGAAGCCGCCGAAGAACCAGTTGGCCACGTAGATGTGTTTCACGCGGCGCTTGCCCACGGTGCCGAAGAACACGATGGCGTACGACACCCACACCAGCGTGATCAGAATGTCGATCGGCCACTCGAGCTCGGCGTATTCCTTGCCCGTGGTGTAGCCCAGCGGCAGGCTGATGGCCGCGGCCACGATCACCGCCTGCCAGCCCCAGAACGTGAAGGAGGCGAGCGGGCCCGCGAACAGGCGCACCTGCCCCGTGCGCTGCACCACGTAGTAGCTGGTGGCGAACAGCGCGCAGCCGCCGAACGCGAAGATCACCGCGTTGGTGTGCAGCGGGCGCAGGCGGCCGTAGCTGAGCCACGGAATGCCGAAGTTGAGTTCGGGCCAGGCGAGCTGAGCGGCGATGACCACGCCCACCAGCATGCCGACCACCCCCCACACCACCGCCATGATTGAAAACTGCCGCACGACCGTGTCGTTGTAGTGCGCGGCATTCGAGACAGAAGAATCCATCGGGCACCTCTTTTGGTTTGCTTACAAATTCTGACGAGGGGGGCCCCGGAGCCGTTTGACAAGCGTCAATCGTCCCGAAGAATGCGTTCGCCTTCCTGTTCGACGTTGTCGAATTGCCCCCGGTCGATGGCCCACCAGAGCCCGACCAGGATCAGCAGCACAAGCACGACCGACAGCGGAATCAGCAGGTACAGGATGTCCATCACGCGGCTCCCTGCGCCAGGGGCGCGGAGGCGGGCGGCAGGGCTGCGTCCGCCCCCGGGGCGGCCGTGCCGGCATCGCTGCCCGCGCCCCGCGCAAGGCGCGCCGCGTTCGCCACCACCAGCAGAGAACTGAGCGCCATGCCCAGCCCCGCGAGCCAGGCCGGCATCCAGCCGGCCACGGCCAATGGCACGCACAGCGCGTTGTAGGCAGCGGCCCAGGCCAGGTTCTGCCGCACCACGCGCAGCGTGCGCCGCGCGAGCCGCACGCTGCGCTCGACCATCGCGAGCTGGTCGCCCATCACCACGAAATCCGAACGCGACCGCGCGAGCGGCACGGCCCGGCCGAAGGCGAACGACACATGCGCGCCCGCGAGCACCGGTCCGTCGTTGAGGCCGTCGCCCACCATCGCCACATGCCGGCCGGCGGCCTGCAGCGCGCGCATGCGGTCGAGCTTGTCCTGCGGCGAGCAGTCGCCACGGGCGGCATCGATGCCCGCGCTGGCGGCCAGGCGCGCCACCGCGTCGGCACGGTCGCCTGAAAGCAACTCGACCGACAGGCCGGCCTCGCGCAGGCGGGCAACGACACCGGCCGCGTCGGGCCGCAGGTCCTCCCGCCAGTCGAAACACGCGACCTCCGCGGGCCACGCGGCCAGGGACGCGCCGACCGGCAAAGGCTCCGCGCTCAGGGCCACCCGCTGCGTGGCGGCTGCACCGGCATCCCCGGCCCGGCCCAGGCGCAGCACGGCAGGCGCCCGCAGGCCCTGCAGGTCATCCACCCGCGCGACCAGGCCCTGCCCCGCCACTTCGCGCACATCGCTCAGCCGCCAGCGCGCGCCGGCGCCCTCTTCCTGCGGCCCGGCCGCCTCCACCAGCGCGCGGGAGAGCGGGTGCAGCGAGTGCCGTGCCAATGCCGCCGCCAGGGACAGCGCATCCGCTTGCGTGAAGCCCTGCGCCGGATGCACGCCCGCGATCCGGATGCCGTCCTGCGTCAGCGTGCCGGTCTTGTCGAACACGACCGTGTCCACCGCAGCCAGGGCCTCCAGGGCCTGCAGGTTGCGCACCAGCACGCCCTGCCGCGCGAGCGCGCCCGCCGCCGTGAGCATGGCCACCGGCGTGGCGAGCGAAAGCGCGCACGGGCAGGTCACGATGAGCACCGCCACCGCGACCATGAGTGCATGTTCCGGATCCGTTTTCCACCACCACGCCGCAGCCAGGCCCGCGGCCACCAGCACTCCGGCCAGGAACGGCCGCGCGATGCGGTCGGCCAGCTGCGCCAGGCGCGGCTTCTGCGCCGATGCGGCCTCCATCAGCGCGACGATCTCGGCGAAGCGCGTGTCGCCGCCGACGCGCTCCACCCGCACCTCCACGGGCGCGCGCAGGTTGTAGCTGCCGGCCGTCACGGCCGCGCCTTCCGCGCGCGCCAGCGGGGTCGACTCCCCCGTGAGCAGCGCCTCGTCCACCTGCGTGCTGCCGCGCTCGATTCGCCCGTCGGCCGGGAAGGCCTCGCCCGGCAGGATGCGGACCACGTCGCCCACCGCGAGCCGGCGCACGGCCACGCGCGCGAACGCGCCATCGGCGCCGCGCCGCTCCACGCTGTCGGGCAGGCGGTTCATCACCGCCTCCAGCGCGCCCGCCGTGCGATCACGCATCCGCATCTCCAGCCAGCGGCCGGTGAGCAGGAAGAACACGAACATGGTCAGCGAGTCGTAATAGACCTCGCGGCCGAAGGCGCCGGCCGGGTCGAAAGTGCCCGCCGTGCTCACCACGAAGGTGATGCCCATGCCCAGCGCGACCGGCAGGTCCATGCTCACGCGGCGCAGGCGCAGGTCGCGCAGCGCGCTGGAGAAGAACGGCCCGCACGAGAAGATCATCATCGGCAGCGTGATGACCCAGGAGGCCCAGCGCAGCAGCCGCTCCATTTCGGCCGTGAGGTCGCCCGGCTGCGCCACGTACGCAGGCCACGCGTACATCATCACCTGCATCATGCAGAAGCCCGCCACCAGCCAGCGCCACAGGGCCTTGCGGCCCTCGCGCCGGCGCTGCTCGCGGGCCAGCGCATCCATGGCCGGCAAGGCGGGGTAGCCCGCGCGCGCCACCGCGGCCATCCAGCGCGACGGGCGCACGCGCCGGGCGTCCCACACCACCCGCGCGCGGTGCGTGGCCGCGCTCACCTCGGCCTGCAGCACGCCGGGCACGCCGCGCAGCGCATCCTCCACCGTGAGCGCGCAGGCCGCGCAATGCATGCCCCCGAGGACCACGTGCGACTCCCACAGTCCTTCGGTGGCGTACCCGGGCTCCGCCGCGCCGGCAGCCTGCGTGCGCACCGGCCGCCCGAAGGCGGGCCACTCCAGCGGATCGTCGAGCAGCTCGGCAGCGGAATCGGCGGCCTCCACCGACACGGAAGGATCGGACATCATGGACACGGAGGCTAGGCTCCATGGCACCGGTCCGCGTTGACGCATGTCAAGACACGGGCAACCACTTCGCCCTACTCTGCCGTTACGCCAAGGCCGTGCCGGCCCTGGCGTCTCCCATCCCTTCCAGGAGAACAACGATGTCCTACCGCCGCATCCTCATCGCCACCGACGGCTCCGACCTGTCCGCCAAGGCCGTCGAGCACGGGCTGTCCCTGGCCCGGCTCTCGGGCGGCCGCGTGGTCGCGCTCAAGGTCGTTCCGCGCTACCCGCGCAGCTACTTCGAGGGCGGCTCGCCGGTGGATGCCGCCGAGGCACGGCGCATCGAGAGCCAGTGGGCCACCAACGCCCAGGCGCTGGTGGACGGCATCCGGCAGCAGGGCGATGCCCAGGGGGTGAAGGTCAAGCCCGTGGTGACCAAGTCGGACCTCGTCGCCGAGGCGATCATCGCCGCGGCCACCAAGCACGACTGCGACCTGATCGTGATGGCCTCGCACGGCCGCAAGGGCATCAAGCGCCTGCTGCTGGGCAGCGAGACGCAGCACGTGCTAACGCACTCGAAGGTGCCCGTGCTCGTGCTGCGCTGAAATCAGCCGAACAGTCCCTTGTACTGCTCGCGCAGCAGGTTCTTCTGCACCTTGCCCATGGTGTTGCGCGGCAGCTCGGCGGCCACGAAGCAGCGCTTGGGAATCTTGAAGTTCGCCAGGCGCGCCTTGAGCTGCGCGATGATCGCCTCGCCATCGAGCTGCGCGCCGGGCTTGCCGATCACCACTGCCACGCCCACCTCGCCGAAGTCGGGGTGCGGCACGCCCACCAGCGCGCTCTCGGCCACGCCGGGCATCTCGTTGATGAAGCCTTCGATCTCGGCCGGATAGACGTTGTAGCCGCCGGAGATGATGAGGTCCTTGCTGCGCCCCACGATGTGGACATAGCCCCGCGCATCGACCTTGCCCACGTCGCCCGTCTTGAACCAGCGGCTGCCCTGCGCGTCAACGGCGAACTCCTCCTTCGTCTTCTCCGGCATGCGCCAGTATCCCTGGAACACGTTCGGCCCCTGCACCTGGATGTGGCCGATCTCGTCGGTGGCCACCGGCTGGCCCGCATCGTCCACCACGCGCAGGCCCACGCCCGGCAGCGGGAAGCCCACGGTGCCGCCGCGGCGCTCCTCCTGCCCGCCGTGGCGCGCGTCGGCGGCATAGGGATTGCTGGTGAGCATGATGGTCTCGCTCATGCCGTAGCGCTCCAGGATGGTGTGGCCCGTGCGTTCCTGCCACTCCTTGAACGTCTCGATCAGCAGCGGCGCGGAGCCGGCCACGAACAGGCGCATGCGGGCCGTGCTCTCGCGGTTGAGCGCGGGCTCGGCCAGCAGCCGCACGTAGAGCGTGGGCACGCCCATGAACACCGTGGCGCGCGGCATGGCGGCGATCACGGCCTTCGGGTCGAACTTCGCGAACCAGACCATCGGGCTGCCGTTGATGAGCGCCCCGTGGATCGCCACGAACAGGCCGTGCACGTGGAAGATCGGCAGCGCGTGGATCAGCACGTCGCCGGGCTGCCAGCCCCAGTAGTCCTTGAGCACGAGCGCGTTCGACAGCAAATTGCCGTGCGTGAGCATCGCGCCCTTGCTGCGGCCCGTGGTACCGCTGGTGTAGAGGATGGCGGCAAGGTCGTCCGCCGAGCGTGCCACCGGCTCGTGCACGCTGGAGTGGTGCGTCGCGCGCTCCAGCAGCGTGCCCGTGCGGTCGTCGCCGAGCGTGAACACGTGCGCCGTGCCGGCCGTGAAGGCCAGCTTGGAAACCCAGCCGAAATTCGCCGGGGTGCACACCACCACCGCCGGCTCGGCGTTGCCGATGAAGTATTCGATCTCCGCGCTCTGGTAGGCGGTGTTCAGGGGCAGGAACACGAAACCCGCGCGCAGCGTCGCGAGATATAGCAGCATGGCCTCGACCGATTTCTCCACCTGCACGGCGATGCGGCTGCCCTCGGGCAGCTTCAGCGAAGCGAGCAGGTTGGCGATGCGCGCGCTGGCCTGCTCCAGGTCCGCCCAGCTGTAGTGCAGGGGCAGCCCCTCGGGCGACGTGGCCTCGACGGCGATGCCGTCCAGGTCCGCCGGGAAGGCAGCGCGCAGGGCGCTGTAGAGGTTCTGGTGGCCGGCGGCCGGTGCGGAGTCCGGCGCGCGGGAAGGCGATGCGAGCGGTTGGGAAGACATGGTGGATGAATGGTTGGACGAAAGCAAAAGGAGGATGAATAAAAACAGGTTGCGTATGCGTTGCCGGTGTCTTTCTCAGAACTGCGGAGGCCGCTTCTCCAGAAAGGCCGCGATGCCTTCGCGGTGCTCCGCGCCAGCCGCGTAGGCATACGGATCGGACCCGGCTTGCAGCACACTGCCGCCGCCGTGCCGGCATGCACGCAGCGTCTGCTTGTTGAGCCGCGCCGCCCGGGGCGCAAGCGCCGCGATGCGCTCCGCGCTGGCCCGCGCCTGCGCGGCCAGTCCGTCGTCCGCCACCACGGCCGCCAGGAAACCCTGGGTGGCCAGCGGCCCGGCACCGAAGGTGGCGGCCTCCAGCAGCATGCGGCGGGCCAGCGCGTCGCCCACGGCCTGCGCCACCAGCGCGGCCTCGCGCGGCGCCATCGGAAAGCCCAGCCGCGCGATCGGCGCGCCGAAGCGCGCGGATTCCGCGGCGAACCGCACGTCGCAGCAGGCCGCGATCTCCACCCCCGCGCCCATGCACGCTCCGCGGATCGCAGCCACGATCGGCACATCGCACGCCAGCATCGCCGACAGACCGCCCCACACATCGCGCTCATGGAAGTCGCGCAGGCTCCCGGCATCGAACCGGAACGACGGGTACTCGGAAATATCGCCCCCCGCGCAGAAGGCATCGCCCTCCCCCTCGATCAGCACGCAGCGCGCATCCGCACGGGCCTGTATGCCCTCGAACACCTCCCGCAACTGCCGCCACATCGCCCGCGACATGGCATTGAGCCGCCCCGGATGCCGCAACGTGACACGCACGATGCCGCGCCCATCCTGCGCCGCGGCCTCCGGCCACACTACCCCGACCTCACCACCCGCCATTCATCAGCCCCTGTTCATGAAAAGTCATCTGCTCACCTGAGCATTGCCATGCCAGCGAATGCATACGCCACCACAACGCCTCCCATCCGACGGCCGCGGAGCAGGCCAATGCGAGCAGACGCCGTGGAACCGGCTCCGCCGGGCCACCGGCGTCGTCCCCCCTTCCGCGCGCAGCGCGAGAAAATGGGGGGAAGGCGCGCAGCGCCTCAGGGGGGTTCACTCCAATTTGGCCCCCGAAGCCTTCACCACCTGCGCCCAGCGCTTCACCTCCGCCCCCACCATCGCGCCGAACTGCGCCTGCGTGAGCCCGCCATAGTCGGCGCCGTTCTTCGCCCATACGGCCTTGATCTCGTCGGCCGCGCCGATGCGCCGCACCTCTTCCACGATGCGCGCCTGCAGGTCCGGCGGCGTGCCGCGGGGCGCCCAGAGGCCGTACCACGTGGTCACCGTGTAGTCGGGCAGGCCCACCTCGGCCGCGCACGGCACGTCCGGGAAGGCCGGGTTGCGTTGCTTGCCCGACACCATCAGCGCACGGATGCGCCCGCCCTTGATGTGCGCAGCGGAAGAACCCAGTCCGTCGAACATCATGTCCACGTTGCCGCCGATCAGGTCCTGCAGCGCCGGTCCCGCGCCCCGGTAGGGAATGTGCGTGATGAAGGTATTGGACTGCAGCTTGAACAGCTCTCCCGCCAGGTGATGGGACGTGCCCGATCCCGCCGACGCATAGTTGAGCTTGGCCGGGTTGCGCCGCACATGGTCGAGGAAGGCGGGGAACGCCGTGAACGGCACATTGCGCGGGTTCACCACCAGCACCTGCGGCACGTTGGCCAGCAGCGCCAGCGGAATGAAATCGCGCTCGATGTCGTAATCCAGCTTCGGATACATCGACGGCGCGATCACGTGGTGCGTTCCGCCCATGAACAGCGTGTAGCCGTCCGGAGCGGCCTTGGACGCATAGCTCGCGCCCACCGTGCCGCCCGCACCGCCGCGGTTGTCGATGACCAGCGTCTTGCCGGTGGATTTGGAAAACTGCGCGGCCAGCGGCCGGGCGAACGCATCGGTGCCCCCGCCGGCCGGGAACGGCACCACCAGCGTCACCGGTTTGGCCGGCCACGGGTCGTTCGCCAAGGCACGCCCCGCCGCGAGCGCGAGGCCCGTCGCGGCAGCCCCGCGCAGCACGGCGCGCCGGGGCAGCGCCGCGGCGGGCGCATGGAAAGGATTCACTGGCATCGGTCTTGTCTCCTGTCATCGTTGTGGTGATTCGTCGATCCGATATCCGGAGGCGGGGCCGGCATGGCCGGCCGCAGGGGTCATCCGCGGGCGAGGCTGTCGATGTCTCCCGACACCGGTACGCGGCCCTGGGCCAGGAGCGCCCGGTGCTTGTCGATGCGCTTGAGGTCGTAGAGGTAGTTCACCATGAGGCCGAACGACTGCTTCTGCCCCTTGGACGACGGGTCCCCCGCCCAGTTGAGCCGCTCCACGCGCGCGCCGTTGCCGAGGTGGAAGCGCGCCACCGCATCCACGGGGCGGCCGTCCTGCAGTTCGCGCCCCAGGTAGCGCGCCGCGCAGTGCAGCAGCCACTGCCGCAGCGGCGACTTCACGGGCAGCTCCAGCGCCTTCTCGGCCGCGGCGATCACCTGCGCGGCCTGCGGTGCTTCCACTCCGAGGGCACGGCCCAGTTCGGCACGGCGCTTGTCGTCCATGGCGTCGAGCATGCCCGCGCAGTGCTTGCCGAACCATGCGCGGAAACCCGGAATCGGCGAGAGCGTGGCGAAAGTCCGCAGCCGCGGGAACTCGGCCGACAGCGTCTCCACCACGTGCTTGATGAGCGAATCGCCGAAGCTCACGCCGCGCAGGCCCGTCTGCGTGTTGCTGATCGAATAGAAGATCGCGGTATTGGCGCGGGCGATGTCCACTTCCGCCCCATCCTCGTCCAGCAGCGGCGTAATGCTGTCCGAAATCTCGTTGACCAGCGCCACCTCCACGAAGATGAGCGGCTCGTTCGGCAGGCGCGGATGGAAGAACCCATAGCAGCGGCGGTCGCTGCCCACCCGGTTCTTCAGGTCCGCCCAGCTGCGGATATCATGCACGGCCTCGTACTTGATGAGCTTTTCCAGCAGCGACGCCGGCGAATCCCACGACAGGCGCTGCAACTCCAGGAAGGCCACGTCGAACCACGTGGAAAACAGCTGCTCCAGTTCCGCGTCCAGCGGCAGCAACCGCTTGTCGCCCTTGAGCTGCGGCAGCAGTTCCGCGCGCAGGTCCACGAGAAAGCGCATGCCCTGCGGGAACACCGCGAAGCGCTGCAGCAGCCGCGTGCGCGGCGAGACCAGGGCGCGGCGCAGGTGCACTTCCGCGTGCGCCTCGTCCTCCGTGCCGGCGGCGGCCTCGTAGCGCTTCTGCGCCGTCTTGAAACGCGTGGCATCGGGTGCGAACTGCTCGCACATCAGCAGCCACATGTCGCGGCGCTCCTCGGGCTTGGCCTCGGCATACCAGGCGGCCACGGCCTCGGCCTGCCGGCCGCCCTCCACCTCGCTGGCCTGCGGCGCCGCGACCGCCTGCAGGTCGGCCAGCAGCCGGCGCAGCGCGCGCGGGGACAGGGCCTCGTTCGCTCGCCTCAGCGTGGCGGCCATGCGCTCGGACGTGGAACGCGGCGGCGGTGCCTTGGCCGGCGCGGGGGCCGGAGCGGCAGCGGTGGGCGGGCGGCCACCGCCTGCGGCGCCCGCGGCATCGAGGTCGGCGATCGGGGCTTCGGTGCGCAGGCGGGCGACACTGCGCGTGATCCATTCGGAAGCGGCATTCATGGGGCGATCCTGGAGTGGTGGTGGCGGGCAATGTCGCGCAGCGCCACGCGCTGCGCGAGAAGATGGTTGCGCATGGCCTGCTCGGCGGCCTCGGCATCCCCGCGCCGCAGCGCGGCGAACACCGCCAGGTGCTCCGCCAGGCTCTGCTGCAGGCGGCCGGGCGCATGCAATTGCTGCAGCCGCGCGAGGCGCAGGATCTTGCGCAGGTCGCCGATCACCTGGGCCAGCCAGCGGTTGTCGGCCAGCACGATGAAGGCTTCGTGGATCGCATGGTTGGCCGCGTAGTACTCGGCGATGCGGCCGGCGGCAGCATGCTCCTGCAGCCGCTCGTGCAGCACCTCCAGCGCAGCCAGGTCGGCCATGCCGGCGCGCAGCGTCGCCTCGTGCGCCGCACGGCCCTCCAGCAGCGCGATCACGGGGAAGATCTCGTCCAGGTCCCGCTCCGTCACCTCGGCCACGAAGCAGCCCCGCCGGGGCTCGTGGCGCAGCAGGCCCTCGGCCACCAGCACCTTCAGCGCTTCGCGCAACGGCGTGCGCGAGATGGCCAGCCGCTCGCACAGCGCCACCTCGTCGAGCAAACTGCCCGGCGGCAGCGCCCCCGCGAAGATCTGCTCACGCAGCCGCTCTGCCACCTCCTCGTGCAGCGAGGGGGCCTGGGACCGGACGATGGCAAGCGCAGGGGGCATGGCGTTCCTCAGGTGGCCGACGGATGGATCGACAGCAATGCCCATCGGTCATTTCACGTAATTTTTCATAATTACAGAGCCAGGTCAATGCCTGGATTACCTGAGCGCGCCGTGGGCAGGCAAAAACGCCCCTACCGCCCCCCGCATGCCTCATCCGCCGTTCACGCTGGCCGGCATCCACGCGCTGATCACGCCCGGGGGCCAGGGCTGGCGGGCCTGCCGGACGGCCGCCCCGCCACCACGCACCGGGAACGCGTGGCCGGAGCCACGCTGCGCCGTGCCGGTCCGTAAACCTTCAGTGCGCCGGTGCCATGCGCGCCGGCTGCCGCCGCGCCCACACCCACAGCAGCACACCGGCCACGATCATCGGCACGCAGAGCCACTGCCCCATGCTCATGCCGAGCGACAGGATGCCCAGGAACGCATCCGGCTCGCGGAAATATTCGGCGATGAAGCGGAAGCACCCATACCCCACCAGGAACGCCGCCGCCACCTCGCCCTGCCGGCGCTCGCGCCGCGCATACAGCCACAGCAGCACGAACAGCAGCAGTCCTTCCAGCAGGAACTGGTACACCTGCGAGGGATGGCGCGGCAACATGGAGCCGCTCTGCGGGAACACCATGCCCCAGGGCAGCGACGGATCGCAGAACCGTCCCCAGAGTTCGCCATTGATGAAGTTGCCCACGCGACCGGCCGCGAGCCCCGTCGGCACGCACGGCGCCACGAAGTCCGCCACCTGCAGCCACGGCCGGTGGCGCGAGCGGGCGAACCACACCATGGATGCGATCACCCCCAGCAGCCCGCCGTGGAAGCTCATGCCGCCCTGCCAGATGTAGAAGATCTCCAGCGGGTGCGACAGGTAGTAGCCGGGCTTGTAGAACAGGCAATAGCCCAGGCGCCCGCCCACCACCACGCCCATCACGCCCAGAAAGAGGATGTCCTCTACGTCCTTGCGGGTCCAGGCCTGCGCGCCGGTGAGCGAGGCGTACGGCTCGTGCCGCAACCGGCGCGTGCCCAGGAACATGAAGAGGCCGAACGCGGCCAGGTAGGTCAGGCCATACCAGTGGATGGCGAGCGGCCCGATCTGCAGGGCGATGGGATCGATATGCGGGTACATGAGCATGGTGGGCGGTATTGTGCCCGTCGCGTATGCCCCTGGAGCCGGCTGGCGCCCACAGCGATGCGATCCTTGAAGTCAGCCGCCATGCGGCGGCATTCCACCGGATCGACTCACACCCGGTCTCCGTCGCCTCTCTGCAGCGAGGGAGAACTCGCGGCAATGCGGTACCGAACAAATTGGTTCAACGCCAGCGAGGGACGCCCAGGATGGCTCCTTCTCAGCAGCGGGAGGATGTTCCGGATGAGCTGCAGGGGCGTGATCACGATGCCCCAGGGGAATCCCCACCAACCGAGGGCCAGGGAAAAAACGGAATCATCCATCTTTTGCCTGAGCCCGCATTTGCGGCAGCAAATCAACATCTCGCCCGAAGTTCTGGTAATGAAAATGGCCGACCAGACCCTGTAGGACTGGTGTACATCGACCGGTCCCGGACCTCCGCATTTCGGACAGCTGCCTCGGTGGATGGCGGTGGCATGGCGCTCGACTTCCGCATCAGGAACCTGCTGCGCAACGACGAGGTATGCCCCTTTGTCCCGGCACTTGGCACTGCAGAAGCGCAGTGATCCCTCCCGCTTGCCTCCCACCAGAATAGTCGCATTGCAATATGCGCAGGAAGCCATTTTTTCGATATCCAGAATTGAAGTGAAGGAGGCAGGCAACAGCACTTGCCATGCCCGGCCGTGATTATTGCCCACCGGCCCCGCAAGCATGAAGAAGTTACATCACTTCGGCCAGCCTCCGTCCAACGCGAACGATTCTGATCCCCGTACGCATGCAAACCGCCGCGGCGGGGGCTTTGGGCGACAAAGTCACGCAACGGCGCCATACTCCCGGTCTCACAAAAACAAGGAAAAAGGGCACACCATGCAGGGCAACCCACAGGTCATCGATTACTTCAAGGATCTGCTGCGCGGCGAACTGGCCGCGCGCGACCAGTACTTCATCCATTCGCGGATCTACGAGGACCAGGGCTTCGTGAAGCTCTACGAGCGCCTGAACCACGAGATGGAGGAAGAAACCCAGCATGCCGACGCGCTGCTGCGCCGCATCCTGTTCCTGGGCGGCCTGCCCGACATGCGCCCGCGCGAGTTCACCCCGGGCACCACGGTGCCCGAGATGCTGCGCAAGGACCTCGACACCGAATACGAAGTACGCGCCGCCCTGCAGACGGGGGTGCACCTGTGCGAGGGCGTGCGCGACTACGTGAGCCGCGACATCCTCCTCGCGCAGCTCAAGGACACGGAAGAGGACCACGCCTACTGGCTGGAGAAGCAGTTGGGCCTGATCGATCGCGTGGGCCTGCAGAACTACCTGCAATCGCAGACCGCCTCCGGCACGCCCTGATTCCGGTCGCGCCCGCAGCGCGCCGCCCATTGAAAAAGCCGCACCGTTGCCGGTGCGGCTTTTTTTCGTCCCGGCAGCGACCGCCTGCCGCACGGCAGGCAGCTCCGCGCGGTCAGTCGTCCAGCAGCGACAGGTCGCGCACGGCGCCCTTGTCGGCCGACATCACCAGCTTGGCATAGGCCTTGAGCGCTGCGGATACCTTGCGCGGGCGCGGCTTCGCGGGCTTCCAGCCCCTGGCATCCTGCTCGGCGCGGCGGCGGGCCAGTTCCTCGTCGGAAACCAGCACGTCGATGGTGCGGTTGGGAATGTCGATGCGAATGCGGTCGCCGTTGCGCACCAGGCCGATGGCGCCGCCAGCCGCAGCCTCCGGCGAGCAGTGGCCGATCGACAGGCCGGAGGTACCGCCCGAGAAGCGCCCGTCGGTCAGCAGCGCGCAGGCCTTGCCCAGGCCCTTGGACTTGATGTAGCTGGTCGGGTAGAGCATTTCCTGCATGCCGGGGCCGCCCTTGGGGCCCTCGTAGCGCACGATGACGATGTCGCCGGCCTTGACCTTGTCGGCCAGGATGTTCTCCACCGCTTCGTCCTGCGATTCGGTCACGTGGGCCGTACCCTCGAACACGTGGATGGATTCGTCCACGCCGGCCGTCTTGACCACGCAGCCATCCAGCGCGATGTTGCCGCGCAGCACGGCCAGGCCCCCTTCCTTCGAGAAGGCATGCTCGACGGAGCGGATGCAGCCCTCGGCGCGGTCCAGGTCCAGGCTGGGCCAGCGCGTGTTCTGGCTGAACGCCACCTGCGTCGGGATGCCGGCCGGGCCTGCCATGTAGAAATGGCGCACGGCCTCGTCCTGCGTGCGGGTGATGTCCCACTGCGCCAGCGCATCGCCCAGCGTGGGGGCATGCACCGTGGGCGCATCGGTGTGCAGCCGCCCCGCGCGGTCCAGCTCGCCCAGGATGGCCATGATGCCGCCTGCGCGGTGCACGTCCTCGATGTGGTACTTGTTGGTGTTGGGCGCCACCTTGCACAGCTGCGGCACCACGCGCGAGAGGCGGTCGATGTCGGCCATCGTGAAGTCGATGCCGGCCTCCTGGGCGATGGCCAGCAGGTGCAGGATGGTGTTGGTGGAGCCACCCATGGCGATGTCCAGCGTCATCGCGTTCTCGAAGGCCTTGAAGCCCACCGAGCGCGGCAGCACCCGCTCGTCGTCCTGCTCGTAGTACTGGCGGGCCAGCTCCACGATGCGGCGGCCGGCGCGCTTGAAGAGTTGCTCGCGGTCGGCGTGCGTGGCCACCACGGTGCCGTTGCCGGGCAGGGACAGGCCCAGCGCCTCGGTCAGGCAGTTCATGGAGTTGGCGGTGAACATGCCCGAGCAAGAACCGCAGGTGGGGCAGGCGGAGCGCTCCACCTCGGCCACGTCGGCATCGGAATACTTGTCGTCGGCGGCGATCACCATCGCGTCCACCAGGTCGAGCTTCTTGAACTCGATGGTCTTGGTGACGGGGTTGGCCAGGCGCGTCTTGCCGGCCTCCATGGGGCCGCCGGAGACGAACACCACGGGGATGTTCAGGCGCATCGCGGCCATCAGCATGCCGGGCGTGATCTTGTCGCAGTTGGAGATGCAGACCATGGCATCGGCGCAGTGCGCGTTCACCATGTACTCGACCGAGTCCGCGATGATGTCGCGGCTGGGCAGCGAATACAGCATGCCGTCGTGGCCCATGGCGATGCCATCATCCACCGCGATGGTGTTGAATTCCTTCGCCACGCCGCCCGCGGCCTCGATCTCGCGGGCCACGAGCTGGCCCAGGTCCTTCAGGTGCACGTGGCCGGGCACGAACTGGGTGAAGGAGTTCACCACCGCGATGATCGGCTTGCTGAAGTCTTCGTCCTTCATGCCGGTGGCGCGCCACAGGGAGCGGGCACCGGCCATGTTGCGTCCGGCGGTGGAGGTCTTGGAACGGTATGCGGGCATCGTGGATCGGAGAAAGTTTGGAAGGAGGCGGTCGCTCGGCGACGCGGAATTATCCTCCAGTGCCTTCCCCCGCCGGGCGGCATGCCTATCGCCGCTCTGCCGGCAGGCGCCCGGAGCCGGCCAGGGCCCTCAACGGGGCCTGCGCGGCTTCACGCCCATGGCTTCCTTGTGCCGGTCGATGCGGTCCTTGCGGCGCTGGTCGATCTTCTCCATGGCACGGCGCTTGGTGTAGCCCGTGGCATCCGCCCAGGCCCACCAGGCCGCGGTGACGGCGAACGGCGACAGCACCCACCACCAGCTCCACTGCGCGACCGGGCCGATCTCCAGGTACTTGAGCACGACCAGCAGGATTCCGAGGCCCAGGGTATACATGATGGTGGCAACTCCGGCAGGGGGCGCGGGCGGGCTGCGAAAGGCCGGCACGGCACGTCAACCCCGCCCACTACAATTTCATTGAGCCGCATACTAACCCACACGAAAGCACCCCATGAAGCGCACGCTCCCCCTCCTCCTGCTGGCCTTCTCCGCTGCCATGCCGGCCCTGGCCGACCAGGCCCTGGCCACGGCCAAGAACTGCATGGCCTGCCATGCCGTGGACAAGAAGCTCGTGGGTCCCTCCTACAAGGACGTGGCGGCCAAGTACGCCGGCCAGAAGGATGCCGTGGACAAGCTAGCCGCCAAGATCATGAAGGGCGGCTCCGGCGTGTGGGGCCCGGTGCCCATGCCGGCCAACTCCCAGGTGAACGAGGCCGAGGCGAAGAAACTGGCGGCGTGGGTGCTGTCGCTCAAGTAACGCAGGCCTGGCAGGCTGCTGAATACCCCCGCCCGCAGGCCACCGGGGCGCAACCGCCTCCAATCCGTGCGCGGCGCGGACGTCTTCAGCGAGCCGTTGTCCACGGTCAAGCCGCTGGATGGGTTTCATCCCTGGCCAACCGCCCATTGCGCCCGGTGTGGGAGACGGTCAACGATGCGCTGCGGCGCCTGGACCGGGTTGTTCGAGCGCATGCACGGGCCGAGCGACAAGGGAGGCCGTCCGGGCATCGCGCTGATCCAGGCCCGGGCTGGACGCAATAGTTTGCTTGTTTTTCGCTTCTGCACACCGCAGTCTGCGTTCGCTGGCGGCACACATTAAAAAGCCGGAGGATTTATGCCCTATGGCAGCCCCGGTTGGAAAGTGGACGTGCGCCCCGACATCGAATCTTCAGCCATTCGGGGAAGTTCCACCCAGCGACAAGACCAGGGGACCGAACCTCTGTGGCCAGTGCGTGTCTTACGTCAAAAAGGTTTGCCCGTCTCTGCCAAGCACCACGCACTGGCGCAAAGGCGCTCAAGTCAAAGACGATCAAAGCATAGCGCCCGGCACCGCAATAGCCCTTCTATGTCATTGAGTAAGCAAATTGCCGCTTTTCTTCTCTGCCTGCCATCGGACCTCGCAACGCTTGAACCTGACGTGGCAAAGGAGCGATATGGCCACTGGGTTCTCGGCTACATCTACGACAAGGGCCGGTTCGCAACCATACGCTGCAAGTACGCGGACAAGCAAACGCATGATGTAAAGCTGGCAAAACGCGTGGAGCAGTGCAGCTATTCCATCAATGCGAAGAATGTCCTTCGAGTAACTTGCAAATGAAAACGGAAGAAATCGCGCGCGTGCCCACCGTTGCCGCGGCGTAGCTGGCCGCCTTTTATTTCAAGCGCGACAGCACGTGCCGCTGCCCCTTGCGATCACTGCATGGCCAAGGGTTTTTCCAACGATAGAGGACGTTTGCTCACAGCACCGGATCACGGCGTGTACGCAACTGGTCTTCCAGCTGGCCCACATAAGCCGCCGTGGCGTTGTCGGACTCCTGCACCCGGGCCGCGACATGCGACTCCAGCACGTCGATGCGCGCCAGCAGCGCGGCCTGGCCCTGCTGGTGCTGCGATTCCAGGAAGGCCCGCAGTTCGGTGAAGCGCGATGCCTCGGCCCGGTCGGCCAGTTCGCGCTGGGCCTGGAGTTCCTTGGCATGGCGGCGGGTTTCCAGCAGCACGGAGCCCTGCAGGGACAGCACGTAGGCGATGAAGAAAATGCCCAGCAGCACGGTGAGCCCCAGCATCAGCAGGCCGAGCGGCGCCTGGAACGAGGTGAATCCGAGCGAAATGGCCGAGGGCGTGGCCAGGGTGGTCCAGTTGAGCGCGGCGAGCACGGCGATCGCCGCGACGATGAGCAGGATGACGATGGATCGGAAGGCCATGGTGTTCTCCGGGAAGGGTGTCGGGCGCCGCGCCGCGAGGGCCGCGGCGGCGTTGGCACCCGGTTGTAACCCGGCCATGGCCGTCCCGCCGACGCAAGGCCGGCGAAACAGATTCCGTCCTACAGGACGCGCCAGTCCCCGGGTCAGTTGGCCTGGGCCAGCTGATCCAGGATCGCCGGATTCTCAAGCGTGCTGGTGTCCTGCGTGATCGCCTCGCCCTTGGCGATGGAGCGCAGCAGGCGGCGCATGATCTTGCCGCTGCGGGTCTTGGGCAGGTTGTCGCCGAAGCGGATGTCCTTCGGCTTGGCGATCGGGCCGATCTCCTTGGCCACCCAGTCGCGCAGCTCCTTGGCGATGGCCCTGGCCTCGTCGCCAGTGGGGCGCGGGCGCTTGAGGACCACGAAGGCGCAGATGGCCTCGCCGGTCAGGTCGTCGGGGCGGCCCACCACGGCGGCCTCGGCCACGAGGTCGGTCTTGGAGACGAGGGCGGACTCGATCTCCATCGTGCCCATGCGGTGGCCCGAGACGTTCAGGACGTCGTCGATCCGGCCGGTGATGCGGAAGTAGCCGCGGTCGGCACTGCGCACCGCGCCGTCGCCCGCCAGGTAGTAGCCCTTGAGCTCTTCCGGGAAGTAGCTCTTCTTGAAGCGCTCCGGATCGTTCCAGATGGTGCGGATCATGCTGGGCCAGGGGCGCTTGATGACGAGGATGCCGCCCGTGCCGTTGGGAATGTCGTTACCGGACTCATCGACGATGGCGGCGGTGATGCCGGGCAACGGCAGCGTGCAGGAGCCCGGCACCAGCGGCGTGGCGCCCGGCAGCGGAGTAATGACGTGGCCGCCGGTCTCGGTCTGCCAGAAGGTGTCCACGATGGGGCAGCGCTCGCCACCCACGTTCTTGTGGTACCACATCCAGGCCTCGGGATTGATGGGCTCGCCCACGCTGCCCAGGATGCGCAGGCTCGACAGGTCGGAGCTGGACGGGTGGACCGCCTTGTCGGCTTCAGCCGCTTTGATGAGCGAGCGGATGGCCGTGGGCGCGGTGTAGAAGATCGAGACCTTGTGGCGCTCGATCATCTGCCAGAAGCGCCCGGCGTTCGGGTACGTGGGCACGCCCTCGAACACGACCTGCGTGGCACCGGCCGCCAGCGGCCCGTAGGCCACGTAGGTGTGGCCGGTGATCCAGCCGATATCGGCCGTGCACCAGAACACGTCCTCGGGCTTGAGGTCGAAGGTCCAGTCCATGGTCAGCCTGGCCCACAGCAGGTAGCCGCCGGTGGAATGCTGCACGCCCTTGGGCTTGCCGGTGGAGCCGCTGGTGTAGAGGATGAAGAGCGGATGCTCCGCGCCCACGGGCACGGGGGCGCACTCGGCACTCTGGCCAGCCAGGGCTTCATCGAAGGTCTTGTCGCGGCCCGCCACCATGTTGCAGGCCGTGGCCGTGCGCTGGAAGACGAGGATGCTGCGGATCGATTCGCAGCCGCCCATGGCGATGCCTTCATCGACGATGGCCTTGAGCGGCAGTTCCTTGCCGCCGCGCATCTGGTAGTTGGCGGTGACCACGGCCACCGCGCCCGCGTCGATGATGCGCTCCTGCAGCGCCTTGGCCGAGAAGCCGCCGAACACCACGCTGTGCGTGGCCCCGATGCGCGCGCAGGCCTGCATCGCCACCACGCCCTCGATGGTCATGGGCATGTAGATCAGCACGCGGTCGCCCTTCTTCACGCCCTCGGCCTGGAGGGCGTTGGCGAAGCGGCCGACGCGCTCCAGCAGTTCCCTGTAGGTGACCTTCGTCACGGCGCCGTCGTCGGCCTCGAAGATGATGGCTGTCTTGTTCTCGACCGGCGTGCCGATGTGGCGGTCCAGGCAGTTGGCGCTGGCGTTCAGTTCGCCGTCGGCGAACCACTGGAAGAACGGGGCGTTGGACTCATCCAGCGTGCGGGTGAAGGGCCGGGTCCACTGCACGTTCTCGCGTGCCAGGCGCGCCCAGAAGCCTTCGAAGTCGCGCTCGGCCTCGGCGCAGAGGGCCTCGTAGCCCGCCATGCCGGAGATGCGCGCACCCTTCTCGCAGGCGGCGGGCGGGGGAAAGACGCGGTTTTCCACCAGCACGGATTCGATCGTGGACGATGACGCACTCATTTGCTTGTGTCTCCTGGGAGTCGTTGGAACAGGTTTTCGCCGGTACTTTCAGGGGGCCCACTTACATGCCACTGACGCACGCCCGCATGGGGCCGCAGCCCGCTACCGGCACGGCCCACATGCTACTCCCGGCACGGCGCCGCGGCTGGCGCTTCCACCCGCCCGGGCAGGGCAGCAGCCCCACGGACCGCCGGCTCGACGGCAGGCCCTAGAATCCCGCCGCGATCCTCCCGCTCCCCGGTTTCCACCACCCTTTTCCCCACCGATATGGCCTTCCCCCAAGACTCCGCCCCGCGCCCGCAGGGCCCTGCCCTGAGCCCGCTCGCCTCGCTCATCTTCGCGAGCCGCTGGCTGCAGCTGCCCCTGTACCTGGGGCTCATCGTCGCACAGGGCGTGTACGTATGGCACTTCCTGGTGGAGCTCTGGCACCTCGTGGAGGCCGCCTTCGGCCACCAGCCGGCGCTGCAGGCGCTGGTCACGAGCATCGGCTACAAGCCGGGCTTGGAAGTCGTCGCGCTCAACGAGACCGTGATCATGCTGGTGGTGCTGGCGCTCATCGACGTGGTGATGATCTCGAACCTGCTCATCATGGTCATCGTGGGCGGGTACGAAACCTTCGTGAGCCGGCTCAACCTGCATACCCATCCCGACCAGCCCGAATGGCTGGGTCACGTCAACGCCTCGGTGCTGAAGGTGAAGCTGGGGCTGTCCATCATCGGCATCAGCTCGATCCACCTGCTCAAGACCTTCATCAACGCCGCCAACTACGACACCAAGGTGCTGATGTGGCAGACCATCATCCACGTGGCGTTCCTGGCCAGCGCGATCGCCATCGCCTATACGGACCGGCTCCTGCACGTCTCGCACGAGAAGCACTGAAATCCGCCGTGCGGCCGGTACGCGGGGCGCCACGGTCGCGCTCGCGATTAACACATCCGTAAAAACCGGTGTTTTGACTCAAAAACACCGAATGCTTACACTTTGTGGGTGTTTTACCACCTGCAGTGCAGGTAATCCGGTCTCCTCCTCCCATTGCGGAGTGCAGCAGGGCCCGGATCATTGAGTCGGCGCCGCCGCAGCCCTGCCTGCGGTCCGCCGGCGCCACGGCCGGTTCCGGCCCTGATGCCCCACGGGGCACCGGCGGAGTCCTCGCAGCCCCGACCTCTCCGCCGGGCGCCCCTCGCCCTTGCGCACCTTCTCGCGTGCCATGCGGGCCAAACCCCGGGCCACCGCCCATCTTTTTTCCGGCAACGCCGGCGCATGCTTTTTCGCGGCGCCGCGCGGGGCCGCCGCATCAGGTTGCAGCCGATCGACCGGCCCCGTGCCCGGAAGGCGATCCTGCGCCCAGGATCGCCGCCGGGCGTGTTCGTTCAACCCGTTCCAACCGAGGGAGGACCCACGACGTGGCCAAGCAAATCACCATCGACCATGTGTTCAAGGTATTCGGCGACGCGCCCGATACCGCGCTCGAACTCGTGCGCCAGGGCTGCAGCAAGCAGGAGATCCTGGAGCGCACGGGCCAATCCATCGGCGTCTTCGACGCCACCTTCACCATCGAGGCCGGCGAGATCTTCGTCGTCATGGGCCTGTCGGGCTCCGGCAAATCGACGCTGGTGCGCATGCTCAACCGCCTCATCGAGCCCACCGCGGGCCGCATCCTGGTCGAAGGCTCCGACATCAACGTGCTACCGGACCGCGCCCTGCGGGCGCTGCGCCGCAAGGACATCAGCATGGTGTTCCAGTCGTTCGCCCTGATGCCCCACATGACCGTGCTCGACAACACCGCATTCGGCCTGGAACTGGCGGGCGTGGCCCGCGCGGAGCGGGAGCAGCAGGCCGCCGCCGCACTGGAGCAGGTGGGGCTCGCCGCCTGGGCGCAGAGCTATCCGGACGAACTCTCCGGCGGCATGCAGCAGCGCGTGGGGCTGGCCCGCGCGCTGGCGTCCGATCCGTCCATCCTGCTGATGGACGAGGCCTTCTCGGCGCTCGACCCCATCATCCGCACCGAGATGCAGAGCGAACTGCTGCGGCTGCAGCAGATCCGCCGCCGCACCATCGTCTTCATCTCCCACGATCTCGACGAGGCCATGCGCATCGGCGACCGCATCGCCATCATGAAGGATGGCCACGTGGTGCAGGTCGGCACGCCGGACGAGATCCTGCGCAATCCGGCCAACGACTACGTGCGCAATTTCGTGCGCGGCGTGGACGCGGCCGCCGTGTTCAAGGCGGGCGACATCGCTCGCAAGCGGCTGACCGTGGTGCGCGAACACACCGACCGGGGCTGCCGCCCCGCGCTGCAGCTCATCGAGGGGCATGACGACAACTTCGCCTACGTAGTCACGCCGGCGCAGCGATACCTGGGCACCGTGTCCGCCGATTCGCTGAGGGCCGCACTGCAGGGCCACTCGGGTCCGCTGGGGCTGCAGCATGCCTTCATCCCGGAGGTGGGCACGATCCCGTCCGATGCCCCCGTGGCCGACCTGTTCGGCCAGGTCGCGCAGGCTCCCTGCGCCCTCCCGGTGGTGGAGCCCGACGGCCGGTTCCGGGGCGTGGTCAGCAAGACCACGCTGCTGCGCTTCCTGGACCGGGATACCCCGCCCGTGCCGCCGACGGTACCGTCCACCGCGCACGCGACCCGCCCCGCCGCATCCGAACCCGCCAGGAGCCACGCATGAACGCCACCCCGACGCTTCCTCCTTCTTCCACCTCCACGGGTAACGACGCCCTGCAGGCGACCCAGGTGGCCCAGGCCCATCCCGCTCCGGCGCCCGACACCAACCCCTGGGCGACAGCTGGCGACGGCCCCGCCACCGTGGCTCCGCTCGGCACGCAGGCGGATCCTGCCACCGGCACGCCCCCCGCAGCACCCGATGCAGACCCCTGGGCCGCCTCCTCGGCCACCGGACCCGATGCCGGCGGCGCGGACTGGCTGCACGCCGCGCCCGACGCGGCCACCGGCAGCGCCACGCTGCCCCATGACGCCCTGGGCGGCGCGGGCGACCCGTCGCAGGCCGCAGGCGGCCTGCACCTGTCCCAGCTCTGGGACGGATCGCTTCCGGTGGAACACTGGATCAACCAGGGCCTGACCTGGACGGTGGAGCACTTCCGGCCCGCATTCCAGGCCGTGCGCGCGCCCGTGGACGCCACGCTCGCCGGCGTGCATTCGGTGCTCACGGGACTGCCCACCCTGGGCATGGTCGCCGTCGTGGGCCTGCTGGCATGGCAGTTCGCGGGCCGCGCGCTCGCCCTGGGCGCGGTGGTATCGCTGCTGCTGGTGGCGATGCTGGGCATCTGGCAGGAGGCGATGGTGACGCTGTCGCTCGTGCTCACCTCGCTGGCGTTCTGCCTGGTGCTGGGCCTGCCCCTGGGCATCCTGCTGGCCAGCAGCGACCGGGCACAGCGCCTGCTGCGCCCGGCGCTCGATGCCATGCAGACCACCCCGGCCTTCGTGTACCTCGTTCCGGTGGTGATGCTTTTCGGCATCGGCAACGTGCCGGGCGTGGTGGTGACCATCGTGTTCGCGCTGCCGCCGCTGGTGCGCCTGACCAACCTGGGCCTGCGGCAGGTGCGCCCCGACCTGGTGGAAGCCGCCCGCGCCTACGGCGCCTCGCCGCTGCAGATGCTCTGGAAGGTGCAGCTGCCGCTGGCCATGCCGTCGATCATGGCCGGTATCAACCAGGCCCTGATGCTGTCGCTCTCGATGGTGGTGATCGCCTCGATGATCGCCGTGGGCGGCCTGGGCCAGATGGTACTGCGCGGCATCGGCCGGCTGGACATGGGCCTGGCCACCGTGGGCGGCCTGGGCATCGTGCTGCTCGCGATCACGCTGGACCGCATCACGCAGGCCATGGGCCAGCCGCGCCGCGGCGCACGCCACTGGTGGCAGACCGGCCCCGCCGGCCTGGCGGTGGCCGCCTTCACCGCGCTGCGCCCCTCCACGGGGCAAGCCCCCCGCGGCCGCACCGCCGCCGCGGAGCCCGCCCCCGCCCTGCCCGCCGCGGAACAGCCCGCGCTGGCGGGGGCCGCCCGCTGATGCACTCCATCCAGGAACCACTTCACACCATGCACATCACTTTCCAACGCTCCTTTCCCACTCCGGCGGGCATGCCGGCCTTCGCCCGTGCCGCCGCCTGTGCCTTCGCCCTGACCCTGGCCGCGCTGCCTGCCGGTGCGCAGTCCCTGCCCGGCAAGGGCATTTCCGTGCAGCCGCTGCAAAGCTCCAATGCCGAGGAAACCTTCCAGACGCTGCTGGTGTCCCGCGCGCTGCAGAAGCTCGGCTACGAGGTGCAGCCCATCAAGGAGATCGAGTACGCCACGGCCCATCTCGCGGTCGCCAACGGCGACGCCACCTTCATCGCCGACCACTGGGATCCGCTGCATGCCGACTTCTACAAGAATGCCGGCGGCGACGCGAAGCTCTGGCGCAAGGGGGCGTATTCGCCCAATGCGGTCCAGGGCTACCTGATCGACCGCAAGACCGCGGAGCAGTACAGGATCACCCACATCGACCAGCTCAAGGATCCGAAGCTCGCCAAGCTGTTCGACGCCAACGGCGACGGGCGCGCCGACCTCACGGGCTGCAATCCGGGCTGGGGCTGCGAGGCGGTCATCGAGCACCAGCTCAAGGATTTCGGCCTGTCGGGCACGGTCACGCACGTGCAGGGCAGCTACGCGGCGCTGATGGCCGACACCATCGCGCGCTACAAGCAGGGCAAGCCCATCCTCTACTACACCTGGACGCCCTACTGGGTGAGCGGCGTGCTGCGCCCCGGCCGGGACGTGGTATGGCTGCAGGTGCCCCGCTCCTCGCTTCCGGGCGAGCAGGCCGGCATCGACACCAAGCTGCCGGACGGCAAGAACTACGGCTTCGTGCCAAACGTGCAGAAGATCGTGGCGAACAAGGCCTTCACCGGGAAGAACCCGGCTGCGGCGAAGCTCTTCGAAGTGATGCAGTTGCCGGTGGCCGACATCAACGCGCAGAACCTCGCGATGCAGAAGGGCGAAAACCGGCAGACCGACATCGAGCGCCACGTGGACGGCTGGATCCGGGCGCACCAGCAGACCTTCGACGGCTGGATCGCGCAGGCGGCGGCAGCCGGCCACTGAGGCGGTCGCCCACGGGGGCCCGGGTCCATTTTTTCTCCTGAATCGGCGGGCACAGTCGAACCCATCCATACTGGAGGAACACAGACACCCGGCCGGCCCCGCGCCTGCCGGCACCCCTGGACCACGCAGCCCGAACCGATGCCACGACTGACCCTGCAGAGCAAAGCCTTCCTCGCGCTCAGCATCCTGCTGGCCGTGCTGCTGGCACTGTTCGTGGGGTTCTCCCGCCTGGGCCTGCAGCGGGGACTGGGCCCCTACATCGCGGAGATCGAACTCGGCCGGCTGGACTGGCTCGCGGGGCGGCTGGAACAGGTCTACGTGCTGCACGGCGGCTGGCAGACCCTGCGCACGCAGCCCGAGCTGTGGCGCCAGATGCACAAGCCCGGCGTGGCGCTGCCGCGGGCGACCTTCGGGCCCTCCCGGCCCACCCCAACTGCAAAGCATGGTGAGACATGCGACGTGGATGCCTATGCATTCGGCGACGGCAACCCGCCGTCCCCCGCCGGGGCGCCGTCCGGTAACGCCGCGCTCCCTCCCCCCGATCCCAACCAGCACGCGCTGTCGGTCCGCCTGGGGCTGATCGACAGCAACCGCCAGCTGGTCGCCGGCGTCCAGCCGGTGCAGGGCACGGCCCGGCGCGTGCTGCGCGGCCCCCGCGGCGAGGCCATCGGCCAGCTCGTGCTGCTGCCTCCGCTGGATGTGGAAACCGAGGCGGACCAGGCCTTCCTGCGCGAGCAGCTGGTGTTCGTCGCCTGGACGGGCGCTGCCGGCCTGGTCCTGGCGCTCTGGCTGTCCTGGTGGCTGGCGCGGCGCTGGCTGGCCCCCATCGGTGCGCTGGTCCACGGGGCACGCCGGGTGGCCGGTGGACGGCTGGACACGCGCGTGCCGGTGCAGGGCGACGACGAACTGGCGCGACTCGCCTCCACGTTCAACGACATGGCGGAGCAGCTCGCGAACATGGAAGCCTCGCGCCGCCAGTGGATCGGCGACGTGGCGCACGAACTCCGCACGCCCCTGGCGGCCATGCGCGCGGAAATCGAGGCCGTGCAGGACGGCGTGCGCACCTTCGATGACAGGACGGCGCTGCGCCTGCACCGGCAGGTGATGCGGCTGATCCAGCTGGTGGGCGACCTGCGCGCGAGCCTGGACGCCGCGGGCGACGCCACGCCCACGGCCCCGGAACCCGTGCAGCCGCTGCCCCTGCTGTCGGAGGCCGTCGCCTCGATGCAGGCGCGCTTCGACAACACCGGCATCGCCCTGGACACGTCGGCCGTGGACGCCTGCGCGGGCAGCCATCCGCCGCCGGTGGTGAGGGGTGACCCGGCGCAACTGCACCGCGTGTACCTCAACCTGCTGGAAAACAGCCTGCGCTACACCGAGACGGGCGGCCGGCTCTGCATCGCCGCGCGCACCGAACGCAAGGCGGGCGATGGTGCCTGGCTCGTGCTGCAATGGGACGATACGGCCCCCGGCGTCCCCGCACCGGAGCTGCCGCGCGTGTTCGACCGGCTCTACCGTGCCGAAGCCTCCCGCACCCGCGCCGCGGGCGACACCGGCGGCTCCGGCCTCGGGCTGGCCATCTGCCGGGCCATCGTGCAGGCGCACGGCGGACGGATCACCGCCGAGGCCTCGCCGCTGGGCGGCCTGCGCATTCTTCTCACCCTGCCCTTGCTGGAGACACCCATCCATGAACGATGAACCCCAACACATTCTGGTGGTCGAGGACGAGCCCGACATCGCGGATGTCGTCCTGGACTACCTTCGGCATTCCGGCTTCGAGGCCGAACACGTGGCCGACGGCCATGCCGCGATCGCCCGCCTGACCGGGCCCACGCCGCCCGACCTCACCCTGCTCGACATCATGCTGCCCGGCATGGATGGGCTGGAAGTGCTCCGGCAGGCGCGCCGGCGCACCGACCGCCCCATCATCATGCTCACGGCGCGGGTGGAGGAGGTGGACCGGCTGATCGGGCTGGAACTGGGCGCCGACGACTACATCTGCAAGCCTTTCTCGCCCCGCGAGGTCGTCGCCCGGGTGCGCACGGTGCTGCGACGCAGCACGGCCCATCCCTCGCCGGCCTCACCGGACGCGCCCCTGGTGCTGGACGAGGCGTTCTGGCAGGTGCACCTGCGTGGCACCCCCGTCTCGCTCACGCCGCGCGAGTTCCGCCTGCTGCAGGCCCTGGCGAGCCACAGCGGCCGGATCTTCTCGCGTGCCCAGCTGCTCGACATGGCATACGACGACACGCTCGACGTGAACGAACGCGCGATCGACAGCCACATCAAGAACCTGCGCCGCAAGCTGCGCGCCGCCGACGGCAGCGACCACGAATGGATCCGGTCGGTCTATGGCGTGGGCTTCTCGCTGGAGCCGCCGCAGGAGTGACGGGCCGGCCCGCCTGCGCTTCACGCTTCTTTCCCACCGGCGGGCTCTGGCGCTTCCTACAGCGCCGCGGCGCGAAACCGTGTGTGATGGTCCCAGATCCGCACACAGGCCCGTCCATGTACCTCCCTGCCGACCCATCCGCCCGCTCCCGCGACGCCGGGCCCCGCCCCGCCCCGCCGCAGCGCCTGCCCGGCGGCCTGCGCTACGTCCACCCCGACACCCTGCCGGGACTCACCCGGGTGTTGCGCGGCAAGCACTTCAAGTTCCGCACGCCCGACGGGCAATGGGTGACGGACGAGGAGGAGATCGCCCGCATCCGCAAGCTGGCGATTCCCCCGGCCTACACGAATGTCTGGATCTGCCCGCTGCCCGAAGGCCACCTGCAGGCCACCGGGCTGGACGCGCGCGGGCGCCGGCAGTACCGCTACCACCCCGAATGGCGCCAGCAGCGCGACGAGGCCAAGTTCGAACGCATGCAGGCCTTCGGCCGGGCCCTGCCCCGCATCCGGGCCCGGGTGGCGCGGGACCTCCAGCCGCGGCGCGGCGAGCCAGCGCTCTCGCGCGCGGTGGTGCTGGCGACCATCGTCCGGCTCCTGGACACCACCTTCCTGCGCGTGGGCAACGAAGAGTACGCGGCCGCCAACCGCTCCTACGGCCTCACCACGCTGCGCAACCGGCACGCGGGCGTGCGCGGCAGCACGCTGACCCTGCGGTTTCGCGGCAAGAGCGGCGTGGAGCAGCAGGCGACCGTGGACGACCCGCGCGTGGCCCGCGTGGTACGCCGGTGCCAGCAGCTGCCGGGGCAGGAACTCTTCCAGTACGAGGACGAAGACGGCACGCGGCACACCGTGGGCTCGGGCGACGTGAACGACTACCTGCACGAGATCGCAGGCACGGACGACAGCGCGCCGGGTGGCGGCATGCGCTTCACCGCCAAGGATTTCCGGACCTGGCACGGCACGGCGCAGGCCCTGGAGCTCACGCGCATCGCCTGTACCCAGCCCGAGGGCGCCCCGGTCGCGACCGCCAAGCACATCCTGGCGGAAGTGGCGCGCCAGCTGGGCAACACGCCGGCGGTCTGCAAGAAGTCCTACATCCACCCCGCCGTGCTGGAACTCGGTTCGCGACTCGCGTCGGACGCGGGGCCCGGCATGCAGGCGGTGTGGGAGCGCATCGGCGAGCGCGCCGCCGGCGCCCGGGGCCTCAGCGCCGTGGAGCGCCGGCTGATGGCCTTCCTGCAGGACACGGCCCGGGCCCGGGCACGCGCCGACAGGAGAGGCCGCGCCCGGCCTGCCACGCCGGCCCGGCGCACGCGCCGCAAGGCGCAGGCCTGAGCGGCTGCCGCGTCAGCGGCCCACCATGTTGCCGGGCACCACCCACTGGTCGAACTGCTCGCCCGTCACGTGGCCCGAAGCCACGGCCGCCTCGCGCAGCGAAGTCCCTTCCTTGTGGGCCTTCTTGGCGATGAAGGCGGCCTTGTCGTAGCCGATATGGGTATTGAGGGCCGTCACCAGCATCAGGGAGCGCTCCACCAGTTCGCCGATGCGCTCGCGGTTCGGCTCGATGCCCACGGCGCAGTGGTCGTTGAAGCTCACCATGCCGTCGGCGAGCAGGCGCACGCTCTGCAGGAAGTTGTGGGCCACCATCGGGCGGAACACGTTCAGCTCGAAATTGCCGGAGGCGCCGCCGATGTTGATGGCCACGTCGTTGCCGAAGACCTGCGCCGCCAGCATGGTCACGGCCTCGCTCTGCGTGGGATTCACCTTGCCCGGCATGATCGAGGAGCCCGGCTCGTTCTCGGGGATGGTGATCTCCCCGATGCCGCTGCGCGGGCCGCTGGCCAGCCAGCGCACGTCGTTGGCGATCTTCATCATGCTGGCCGCCAGCGTCTTGAGCGCACCGTGGGCATGCACCAGCGCGTCGCACGACGCGAGCGACTCGAACTTGTTGGGCGAGGTGACGAAGGGCAGCCCCGTCAGCCGGGCCAATTCCTTCGCCACGCCCTCGGCGTAGCCCTTGGGCGCGTTCAGCCCCGTGCCCACGGCGGTGCCGCCCAGCGCCAGTTCGCAGAGGTGTGGCAGCGCGTCGCGCACGTGCTTTTCGCCGTGCGCCAGTTGCGCCACCCAGCCGGAGATCTCCTGGCCGAGCGTGAGCGGGGTCGCATCCTGCAGGTGCGTGCGCCCGATCTTCACGATGCCGTCGAACTCCGCCGCCTTCTTCTCCAGGGTGGCGCGCAGCTTCGCGATGGCGGGCAGCAGGCGGTGGGTGAGCGCCTCCACGGCCGCCACGTGCATGGCCGTGGGGAACACGTCGTTGCTGGACTGGCTGCGGTTCACGTCGTCGTTGGGATGGACCGCCCGGCCCTCGCCGCGCTCGCCGCCGAGGATTTCGCTCGCGCGGTTGGCCAGCACCTCGTTCATGTTCATGTTGGTCTGCGTGCCGGAGCCGGTCTGCCAGACGACGAGCGGGAACTCGTCCGGATGGCGGCCGGCGGCCACCTCGTCGGCGGCGGCGATGATGGCCTCGGTCTTCTTCGCGTCCTGCAGGCCCAGGGCATGGTTCACGCTGGCCGAGGCACGCTTGACCAGGGCCAGGGCGTGGAGGATCTCGCGCGGCTGGCGCTCGCCGGAGATGTCGAAATTCTGCAGCGAGCGCTGCGTCTGCGCGCCCCAGAGCCGGTGGGCCGGGACCTCGATGGGGCCGAAAGTATCGCGTTCCGTACGGGTGGACATGGATGGATTTCCGCTGGATGGAAGATGTGAAGACTGGTGCAGCCACGCTGCGTGGGGTGCACCCCGGCAACGGCTGGCGCGTTCTCTACGGGGCCGCGCTGGCGAGGAAGCCTCGCCGCGCAGCATAAGCCAACGGAACGATTCTCATCCCGACCCCTCCTGCCAAGCCCCGGTGGCCTGCAAGGTCTGTAACCAATCGATACACTAATGGACCGCGCTGCATGCTGCGGCCGCCCCCACCATGTCCGCCCTCTCCAGTTACGCCGTCACCGCATTCATGCCATCGCGCTACGATCCGCTGGTGGTGGCGGCCTCCTTCGCCATCGCGGTGCTGGCCAGCTACGTGACGCTGGACCTGGCGCGCCGGGTGCACGTCTCGCAGCGGCACATCGGTGTGGTCTGGTGGGCCGCGGGCTCGGCGGTGATGGGCACGGGCATCTGGGCCATGCACTTCCTGGGAATGCAGGCCTTCCAGCTGCCCATCGTGCTGGGCTTTTCCGGCGGCCTCACGCTGCTGTCCTGGTTCGCCGCGGTGCTGGCCTCGGCCCTGGCGCTGGGACTGGCGAGCCTGCCGCGGTTCGGCCGGTGGCAGATCCTCGTCGGCGCGGCCTTCATGGGCGCGGGCATCAGCGGCATGCACTACATCGGCATGGAAGCCATGAAGATGTCCATCGACATCGTGTGGGACCCGGTGCTGGTCGGGCTTTCGATCGCTGTGGCCTTTTTCGCGTCGGCCACCGCGCTGTACATCTTCCAGTGGCTCATCCACATCCGGCAGGACCGGCGCCGGACGTGGTACCAGGCAGCCTCTGCGCTGGTGATGGGCATCGCCATCTGCGGCATGCATTACACGGGCATGGCGGCCGCATCCTTCCCCGAAGGCGCGATCTGCCTGAGCGCCAACGGCCTGGGCGGGCCCGGCCTCACGGCCATGGTGGTGCTGTCGTCCGGCATGCTCCTGCTGAGCACGCTGTTCACATCCGTGCTGGATGCGCGCCTGCAGAGCACCGCGCGGCAGCTCAACGCATCCCTGCAGGAGAGCAATGCCCGCCTCACCGAGGCCAATGCCCAGCTGCAGAAGCAGGCCTTCGCGGACCCCCTGACCCTGCTGCCCAACCGGCTGCTGTTCGAGGACCGGCTGTCCCACGCCCTGCTGCGCCTGGACCGCCTGCGGCGCCGCGACGCCGGCCAGCGCCTGGGCGTGATGTTCGTGGACCTGGACGGCTTCAAGCCCATCAACGACTCCTTCGGCCATGCGGCGGGCGACGCCATCCTGCGCAGCGCCGCCGAACGCTTGCGGCTGCAGGCCCGCGAGAGCGATACCGTGGCCCGCGTGGGTGGCGACGAATTCCTGCTCCTGCTGGAAAACGTGAACGGCCCGGCCGACTGCCTCGCGGTGGCGCACCGGCTGCTCAACTCCCTGGGCCAGCCGTTCGAGGTGGCCGGCAAGACGGTGCAGATCGCCTGCTCCATCGGCATCGTCGTGTACCCGGACCACGGCGAGCGCGACAAGCTCGTCGCGAACGCCGACGCCGCCATGTATGCCGCCAAGCGGGCCGGCGGCAACGGCTACGCGATGTTCGAGTCGCACATGGATTCCGACGCCACGGCCCAGCTGTCGCTGCAGCACGACCTGCGGCAGGCGATCCCCCGCGGCGAACTGGCCCTGCACTACCAGCCCAAGATCGATGCCCGGCGCGGCCGCATCAACGGCGTGGAGGCGCTGCTGCGCTGGCGGCATCCGGAGCGGGGCAATGTCAGCCCGGTGGAATTCATCCCGGTGGCCGAGCGCTTCGGCCTGATCGCGCAGCTCGGCAACTGGGTGATCGAGGAGGCCTGCCGGCAGATGGCCGCGTGGACCTGGGACGGGTTGCGCATGCGCGTGGCCATCAACCTCTCGGCCTACCAGCTGCGCGAAAGCGGGCTCGCCGACCGCATCCGCGACGCCCTGCAGCGGCATGGCGTGCCGGCCTCGCACCTGCTGTGCGAGATCACGGAATCGGTCGCGATGGAAGACACGCGCGCCACCCAGCGGGCCATCGAGGAACTGGGGCGCATCGGCGTGTACCTGTCGATCGACGACTTCGGCACCGGCTACTCCAGCCTGCACTACCTGCGCAGCCTGCCGGCGCGCCAGCTGAAGATCGACCGCAGCTTCGTGCGCGACCTGGAAGAGCAGGAAGACGCCCGTGCCGTCGTGGATGCGGTGGTGCGGCTGGCGCACGCCCTGGGCCTGCGCGTGGTGGCAGAAGGCGTGGAAACGGAAGGCCAGCGCGACATCCTGGCGGCCATGCACTGCGACGAGCTGCAGGGTTTCTACTTCGCCCGGCCCATGCCGGCCGACACCCTGCTCGCCTGGGCCGTAGGCGACAAGCCCGAAGGCGCGGCGGACTTCAGCCCCTCGATCATCGACCTGCAGGCGATCGGCCCGGCTGCGGACGCACCGGCCTGAGGTTCCACCGCCCGCACGCCCCTCGCCGGGGCGCGGCGCGATAATCACGGCCGTCAGTCCTACCTACAACGCATCCCCACCATGAGCACCACCATCCGGTACCACGACCTCGTGGAATCCGTCGCCGCGTCCCTGCAGTACATCAGCTACTACCATCCCGCCGACTTCATCGCCCACCTGGCCCGCGCCTACGAGCGCGAGCAGAGCCCGGCGGCCAAGGACGCTATGGCGCAGATCCTCACCAACAGCAAGATGAGCGCCACCGGCCAGCGCCCCATCTGCCAGGACACCGGCATCGTCAACGTGTTCCTGAAGATCGGCATGGACGTGCGCTGGGAAGGCTTCCCCGCCGGCCAGGGCCTGGAAGATGCCGTCAACGAGGGCGTGCGCCGTGGCTACAACCACCCGGACAACACGCTGCGCGCGAGCGTCGTGGCCGATCCGCAGTTCCTGCGCAAGAACACGAAGGACAACACGCCCGCCGTGATCTTCACGCAGATCGTGCCGGGCAGCACCGTGGACATCACCGTCGCGGCCAAGGGCGGCGGCAGCGAGAACAAGTCCAAGATGGTCATGATGAACCCCAGCGACAACCTGGTGGACTGGGTGCTCAAGACCGTGCCCACCATGGGGGCCGGCTGGTGCCCTCCGGGCATGCTGGGCATCGGCATCGGCGGCACGGCCGAGAAGGCCGTCCTGCTGGCCAAGGAAAGCCTGATGGACGACCTGAACATGTACGAGCTGCAGGCCAAGGCCGCGCGCGGCGAGAAGCTCGACCAGGTGGAGGAACTGCGCCTGGAGCTGTTCGACAAGGTCAACGCCCTGGGCATCGGCGCGCAGGGCCTGGGCGGCCTCACCACCGTGCTGGACATCAAGATCAAGATGTACCCCACGCACGCGGCCTCCAAGCCCGTGGCCATGATTCCCAACTGCGCCGCCACGCGCCACGCGCACTTCGTGCTGGACGGCTCCGGCCCCGTGTACCTGGAGGCCCCGTCGCTGGACCTGTGGCCGAAGATCGACTGGGCACCCGATTACAACAAGAGCCGCCGCGTCAACCTCGACACGCTCACGCGCGAAGAGGTCGCGAGCTGGAAGCCCGGCGACACGCTGCTGCTCAACGGCAAGATGCTGACCGGCCGCGACGCCGCGCACAAGCGCATCCAGGACATGCTGGCCAGGGGCGAGAAGCTGCCCGTCGATTTCGCCAACCGCGTCATCTACTACGTGGGCCCGGTCGATCCGGTGCGCGACGAGGCCGTGGGCCCTGCAGGCCCGACCACGGCCACGCGCATGGACAAGTTCACCGAGATGATGCTGGCCGAGACCGGCCTCATCGCGATGATCGGCAAGTCCGAGCGCGGCCCGGTCGCCATCGAGGCGATCAAGAAGCACCAGTCGGCCTACCTGATGGCGGTCGGCGGCGCCGCCTACCTCGTCAGCAAGGCGATCAAGACCGCGAAGGTGGTCGGCTTCGAAGACCTCGGCATGGAAGCGATCTACGAGTTCGACGTGGTGGACATGCCCGTCACCGTGGCGGTGGATGCGGGCGGCACCAGCAAGCACATCACCGGCCCGGCCGAGTGGAGCCAGCGCATCGCCACCGGCGAATTCAAGTCGATCGGTCTCGTGGCCGCCTGACGTGCCGTCCGCCACGCAGCGCCCCATCGGTGTGTTCGACAGCGGCGTCGGCGGCCTGAGCGTGCTGCGCGCGCTGCGGGCCGAGCTGCCGCACGAGCGATTCGTCTATCTGGCCGACAGCGGCCACGCACCCTATGGCGAGCGTGGCGATGCCTACGTGGCTGCACGCACCCATGCCATCACGACGCACCTGCAGCAGGCGCACGGCATCAAGGCCCTGGTGGTGGCCTGCAACACCGCGACCGCGGCCGCCATCCATGAGGTGCGAGCCAGGCATGCCGGCATGCCGCTGGTCGGCGTGGAGCCGGCACTCAAGCCTGCGCTGGCGCTCACGCGCACCGGCCGCGTGGGCGTGATCGGCACGCGCGGGACACTGGCGAGCGCGAAGTTCCAGCGCCTGCAGGCCTCGCTGCAGGGTGCCGTCGAGTTCGTGGTGCAGCCCTGCGACGGGCTGGCCCACGCCATAGAGCGCAGCACGGCCGACACCCAACCCGACGCGCCGGCCACCGCCGAGATCCGCGCGCTCTGCGCCCGGTACACCGCGGCGCTCGGCCCGTTCGGCACCGCCCCCGGCGAGATCGACACGCTCGTGCTGGGCTGTACCCATTACATCTTCGCCGAGGATGCGCTGCGCGCGCACACCGGCCCGCAGGTGCGCCTGGTGGAAACGGGCGAACCCGTGGCGCGCCAGACACGCCGGCTGCTCGAGGCGACCGGCACCCTGGCCGCAGCCCACGGGCCGGCCTCGGGCACGGCGAGCCTCTTCACGACCGGGTCCCTGCCCCTGCTGCAGGCGGCGGCACACCGCTGGCTTCAATTGCCCGCATCGGCATGCGCCATGGTGGAGATGCTCCAGGAAGCGGCCTGAACCAGAACCCACGGCGGTTTCAGCGCACGGCCTACACGGCGGGGCCAGGGACTGTACGAGGCTGTGGAATCCGCGCGTGCCGTGTGCACGCAGCGCTTTCCCGGCCTTGCAGCACCCCACGGAACCACGATGGAACACCACGCCCAGCCCCCCCTCTCGCGGCGCGATCTGCTGATCGCCAGCGCTTCATCGGCGGCGGCATCCGCCATGCCGGCCTCCGCGGCAAGCGCGCCGGAGGCGGCCCCGGCGCCGGTCCACGCCGCAGTCCGCCTCAGCGTCAACGGTACGGCGCATGAGCTCCACCTCGATACCCGCACCACCCTGCTGGACGCGCTGCGCGAGCATCTGCGCCTGACCGGAACCAAGAAGGGCTGCGACCATGGCCAGTGCGGAGCCTGCACGGTGCTGGTGGACGGCCGGCGCGTGGTGTCGTGCCTCAGCCTGGCGGTGATGCACCCGGGCGCGAGCGTGACCACCATCGAAGGCCTGGGCACGCCCGCCGCGCCGCACCCGTTGCAGGCCGCCTTCGTCAAGCACGACGGCTACCAGTGCGGCTACTGCACGCCGGGCCAGATCTGCTCTGCCGTAGGCGCGCTCGACGAGTTGCGCCGCGGCGCACCCAGCCATGCCAGCGCCGACATCGTGGCCCAGCCCGTGCTGTCGGCCGAGGAGCTGCGCGAGCGCATGAGCGGCAACCTCTGCCGCTGCGGCGCCTATTCCAACATCGTGGATGCCATCACCGAAGTCGCGGAGGCTTGAGACATGAAGCCTTTCAGCTACGAACGCGCGACCTCGCCCGCGCAGGCCGCGGCCGCCATCGCCGCCCGGCCAGGCGCCAAATTCATCGCCGGCGGCACCAACCTGCTGGACCTGATGAAGCTGCAGATCGAGGCGCCGGCCCACCTGGTGGACGTGAACGGCATCGGCCTGGACACCGTGGAGCCCACGCCGCAGGGCGGGCTGCGCATCGGCGCGCTGGTGCGCAACAGCGACCTGGCCGCCCATCCGCGCGTGCGGCGCGACTACGGCGTGCTCACGCGCGCCCTGGTGGCGGGTGCATCGGGCCAGCTGCGCAACATGGCGACCACCGCCGGCAACCTGCTGCAGCGCACGCGCTGCCCGTACTTCTACGACACCCACATGCCCTGCAACAAGCGCCAGCCGGGCAGCGGCTGCTCGGCCATCGGCGGCTTCAGCCGCCAGCTCGCGGTGCTGGGGACCAGCGACGACTGCATCGCCACCCACCCGAGCGACATGGCCGTAGCGATGCGCGTGCTCGACGCCACGGTGGAAACCGTGCGCGCCGATGGGGCGACACGCGTCATCCCCATCGCCGATTTCCACCGGCTGCCGGGCAACACCCCGCACATCGAGACCGCGCTGCAACCGGGCGAACTCATCACCTCGGTCACGCTGCCCGCGCCGGTGGGAGGCACGCACATCTACCGCAAGGTGCGCGACCGGGCCTCCTACGCCTTCGCGCTGGTGTCGGTCGCTGCCATCGTGCAGCGCGACAGCACGGGCCGCGTGGCGCTGGGCGGCGTGGCGCACAAGCCCTGGCGGGTGGAAGCCGCCGAGGCCGCCCTGCCGCAGGGCGCCAAGGCCGTGGCGGACCAGTTGCTGGCCGGCGCCCGGCCCACGCACGAGAACGCCTTCAAGCTGCCCCTGGCCGAGCGTACGCTGGCCGCAGCCCTTTCCCAGGCCCGGAGCTGACCGCCATGAAGTTCGACACCCCCGCCACCGCCAACCCCATCGACCAGCTGAAAGTGGTGGGCCGGCCGGTGAACCGCATCGACGGCCTGCTCAAGACCACCGGCACCGCGCCCTACGCCTACGAACGGCACGACGTCGCACCCGGCGCGGCCTACGGCTTCGTCGTGGGGTCCGCCATCCCGCGCGGCACCATCCGCCACATCGACCTGGAGCGTGCCCGGCATGCCCCCGGGGTGCTGGCCATCGTCACGGCGCAGTCGGCCGGCAAGCTGGGCCAGGGCAGGATGAACACCGCGCCGCTGCTGGCCGGCCCGCAGGTCGCTCACTACCACCAGGCCGTGGCGCTGGTGGTGGCCGAAACCTTCGAGCAGGCCCGCGCCGCCGCGCAGCTGGTACGCGTGGAGTACGACCGCCAGCCCGGACGCTACGACCTGGCCGCCGCCAAGGACACGGCCACCCCACCCAAGGACATCAACGGCGACGCGCCCGACACCGCCGTGGGCGACTTCCCGGGTGCCTTCGCGGCCGCCCCCGTGCAGATCGATGCCACCTACACCACGCCAGACCAGTCGCACGCCATGATGGAGCCGCATGCCACCATCGCAGCCTGGAAGGGCGACCAGCTCACCGTGTGGACCTCGAACCAGATGATCGCCTGGGGCCAGGGCGAACTCGCGAAGACACTGGGCATCCCGAAGGACAAGGTGCGGCTGGTGTCGCCCTTCATCGGCGGCGGATTCGGCGGCAAGCTCTTCCTGCGGGCCGATGCGCTGCTGGCGGCCCTCGGCGCCCGCGCGGCGAAGCGGCCGGTCAAGGTGGCGCTGCAGCGCCCGCTGATGATGAACAACACCACGCACCGGCCGGCCACCATCCAGCGCGTGCGCATCGGCGCCGATGCCGGCGGCAAGATCCTCGCCATCGCCCACGAGTGCTGGTCGGGCGACCTGCCCGGCGGCGAGGCCGACGGCGCCGTCGATCAGACCCGCAAGCTCTACGCCGGCGCGAACCGCATGACCGCCACGCGCCTGGCCGAGCTGCACCTGCCCGAGGCCAACGCCATGCGCGCGCCCGGCGAGGCCACCGGCCACATGGCGCTCGAAGTCGCCATGGACGAGCTGGCCGAGAAGCTGGGCATGGACCCGGTGGAGCTGCGCATCCGCAACGACACGCAGGTCGTGCCCGATACCACCGGCGAAAAGGGCAGCGGAGGCAAGCAGGCGGAGAAGCCTTTTTCGCAGCGCCAGCTGGTGCAGTGCCTGCGCCTGGGCGCCGAACGCTTCGGCTGGAGCCAGCGCAGCCCGCAGCCGGCGCAGCGCCGCGACGGCCGCTGGTGGGTGGGCCTGGGCGTGGCGGCGGCCTACCGCGGCGCGCCGGTGATGAAGTCCGCCGCCCGCGTGCGGCTGGACGGGCAGGGCCGCATCGCGGTCGAGACCGACATGACCGACATCGGCACCGGCAGCTACACCATCATCGCCCAGACCGCCGCCGAGATGATGGGCGTGCCGCTCTCGCGCGTGGCGGTGCGGCTGGGCGATTCCGACTTTCCCGTCTCCGCCGGTTCCGGCGGGCAGTGGGGGGCGGCCAGCGCCACCTCGGGCGTCTATGCCGCCTGCGTGAAGCTGCGCGAGGCCGTGGCGCGCAAGCTGGGCCTGGACCCGGCCGCCGCCCGCTTCGAGGGCGGCCAGGTGTCGGCCGCAGGCCGCAGCCTGGCGCTGGCCGATGCCGCGTCCGGCGGCGAGCTGGTGGCCGAGGACGGCATCGAATTCGGCGTGCTGGAGAAGGAAACCCAGCAGTCCACCTTCGGCGCCCATTTCGTCGAGGTGGCCGTGGATGCATTCACTGCCGAAGTGCGCGTGCGCCGCATGCTGGCGGTGTGCGCGGCGGGCCGCATCCTCAACCCCCTCTCGGCGCGCAGCCAGGTGATCGGCGCCATGACCATGGGCGTGGGCGGCGCGTTGATGGAAGAACTCGCGGTGGACACGCGCCTGGGCTTCTTCGCCAACCACGACCTGGCCGGCTACGAGGTGCCGGTGCATGCCGACATTCCGCACCAGGAGGTCGTGTTCCTGGACGAGCCCGATCCCCGCGCGTCGCCCATGAAGGCCAAGGGCGTGGGAGAGCTGGGCATCTGCGGCGTGAGCGCGGCCATCGCCAATGCCATCTACAACGCGACCGGCGTGCGCGTGCGGGATTACCCCGTCACGCTGGACAAACTGATCGCCGGGCTTCCGCGCACGGCCGGCTGAGCACGGCGCTACCCGCGTGTCCGGTTTTTCGGGACCGGCACCGTGAATGGGTGGAGGGCCTTGCCGTGCCGGGTCAATCCCGCCAGAGCGGCGCCCCGCCCCCTTCCAGGTAGGTCAGGTACACGCGGGTATCGAACTCGTACTGGTGGTAGCCCGGCTCCATGGATTCGCACAGCTGGTAGAAGGCCTTGCCATGGTCCCGCTCGCGCAGGTGGGCCAGTTCATGCACCACGATCATGCGCAGGAACTCGTCCGGCACCTGCTTGAACATGGACGCCACGCGGATCTCGTGGCGGGCCGCCAGCCGGCCGCCCTGCACCCGCGACGAGGCCGTGTGCAGGCCCAGGGCATGGCGCATGACGTGGATCTTGCTGTCGAACACCACCTTGTTGACCGGCGCCGCATGGCGCAGGTGGCGGGCCCGGAGGTCGGCCGCATAGCGGTAGAGGGATTTGTCGTCGCGCACGGCATGCGGGCGCGGATACCTGCGCAGCAGCACGCTGCCCAGTTCCGAGGCCTCGGCCAGCGCGGCCACCTGGGCACGCAAGCCCTCGGGATAGCCCTGCAGGTAGGGCATGGGATGGCGGGGAGGAAGGGAAGATGCAGGCATGCGGAAATCACGTCCCGGGGCCGCCGCGGTACCGGAGGACGCGGCACCCCGCCGGGCAGCAGGAACAGGCGCGAAACAGGAAGCGCCGCGCGATCAGTGCAGGTGGCGGGGCCTGCGGCCGCCGCCGCCGTGCCCCCCGCCGCCGGGGCCGCCAGACCCGCGCGGGGGCTTGCCGATCTCCAGCGAATTCACCAGGGCGTCGAAGCGCTGCGAGAACAGCTTGTCGATCTCGGCCACCACGCCGCCCAGCTCGGCGCCGTCGAAATGGCGCTCCATCATGTGGACCACGTCCTGCACCAGCAGGTCGCGCTGCACCTGCATGATGGCCGCGGGCGTCGGGCCCACGAAGAGCATGACGAAATCATCGCGCGCCTCGGTGCCGTCGTCTTCCTCGTCCTCGTCGAACTCGGTGTCGTAGAAGGTCACCTCGAGGGCGGCCCCCTGCTCGGACAGTTCGTTGAGGCTCATGCACATCTCGTCGAGCGACTGGCGGAAATCCTCGTCGCCGTGCACCGTCCAGCAGATGTTCAGCACGTGCTCCTTGGCATCGAACTCGATGCCGGGCTCTTCCTCGTAGGCGCTGGCCGCGCCGTCGGCCAGCGAACGGGCGCCCGCGTACTTCCAGAGCGGCTTGAGCGCGTCCTGCAACTGCTCGAACGTGGTGTCGGCACGCATCTGCACCTGGCCGTGGACATGGATTTCAAAAGGAGCGTTGTAACTTGACATGATCGAATCGTAGTGGTGCCCCGAGCCGGGATCGAACCGGCACGCCCCTTCGCAGGAAGCGGCGGATTTTAAGTCCGCAGTGTCTACCAATTTCACCATCGGGGCGCCGGCTGCGCCGCCCGGGCTCCGGACCTGAGCGTAACCCCGGAGCGGGGTGCGTGCAATGTCCGCATGGCCTCCCGGGGGACAGGCAGGCGATGCCTGCCTGCACGGCAAAGTGAAAAGGGAAGCCGCAGCTTCCCTTGTATCGACCGAAATGGGTGCCGTGCGTTCCGGCAGTTGCGCCGCGGCCGCAGGGCACCTCACCCTGGCCGCGGAAACCGTCCATTATGTACCAAGTCGGGCGAAGCCCTCTCTCCGGGGGCCTCGCGCACCGGAGACGCTTCAGGCCTCCTCGTACTCGATGGCGAAATCGCTGTCCGCCACGCCCAGGCGGATGTGGCGGATCGACTTCGAATCGACCGAACTCTGCAGGAAGCGCATGGCCAGCCGCGGCAGCAGGTTCTGTGTGATGATCCCGTCCACCATCCGGGCGCCGGATTCCACCTCGGTGCAGCGCTGGCGGATGAGCTGCACGGCGGCATCGTCGATGTCCAGCACGGCGCCGTGGCGCTCGGCGATGCGCGTCTGGATGCGCTGGAGCTGCAGGCGGATGATCTGCTCGAGCATCGCATCCGAGATCGGGTAGTAGGGCACCACCACCAGCCGGCCCAGCAGCGCGGCCGGGAACTTCTCCAGCAGCGGCTTGCGCACCGCCTGGGCCAGCGCCTCGGGCTGGGGCGCCAGCTCCGGGTCCCGGCACATGCCGGCGATCAGTTCCGAGCCCACGTTCGAGGTCAGGATGATGACTGTGTTCTTGAAGTCGATGTAGCGGCCCTCGCCGTCTTCCATCCAGCCCTTGTCGAACACCTGGAAGAACAGCTCGTGCACGTCCGGGTGGGCCTTCTCGATCTCGTCGAGCAGCACCACGCTGTAGGGGCGGCGGCGCACCGCCTCGGTCAGCACGCCGCCCTCGCCGTAGCCCACGTAGCCGGGCGGTGCGCCCTTGAGCGTGGAGACCGTGTGCGCCTCCTGGTACTCGCTCATGTTGATGGTGATGAGGTTCTGCTCGCCGCCGTACAGCGCCTCGGCCAGCGACAGCGCGGTCTCGGTCTTGCCGACGCCCGAGGGGCCGGCCAGCAGGAACACGCCGATCGGCTTGCCCGGGTTGTCCAGCTGGGCACGCGCGGTCTGGATGCGCCGCGTGATCGCCTCCAGGCCGTGGCGCTGGCCGATCACCCGCTTCTCCAGCGTATCGGCGAGCGTCAGCACGGACTGCACCTCGTCGCGCACCATGCGGCCCACGGGAATGCCCGTCCACTCGGCCACCACCGCGGCCACCACGCCTGCGTCCACCACGGGCTGCAGCAGCGGGTCCTCGCCCTGCAGGCGGGCCAGATCCTGGCGCAGCGCGCCCAGCGCCTCGGAGGTGGCCGCCCCCTGGGGCGCCGCCGCGCCCTCCACCGCACCGGTGGCAGCCGCCTCGCCGCTGCCGGCTTCTCCGGATGCCGGCGCCGCCCCGGTTCCGGCAGGCTGGCCGGCCGGCTTCAGCAGCGCGGCCTCCGCGTCCACGATCTGCTGCACCAGCACCTTCTCGCGCTCGAACCGCTCCTGCAGTTCGGCCTTCTCGGCCAGCAGGCGCTCGATCGCCGTGCCGATGTCGGCGAAGCGGCCCGCATCACCGACGCCCAGGCCCAGTTCGCGCTGCACGATGCCCTTCTCGACCTCCAGCGCCTCCAGTTGCCGCACCACCGACTCCAGTCGTGCCGGCGTGGCATGCAGCCCCAGCGCCACGCGCGAACAGGCCGTGTCCAGCAGGCTCACGGCCTTGTCGGGCAGCTGGCGCGAGGGGATGTAGCGGTGCGACAGCGTGACCGCGGCGGCCACGGCGTCCTCGCCGATGCGCACCTTGTGGTGGCCCTCGAGCTTGGCGGCCACGCCGCGCAGCATGTGCACAGCCTTGGCCTCGTCCGGCTCGTGGATCTGCACGAGCTGGAAGCGCCGGGTCAGCGCCGGATCCTTCTCGATGTATTTCTTGTACTCGGCCCAGGTGGTCGCGCCGATGGTGCGCAGCACGCCGCGCGCCAGCGCCGGCTTGAGCAGGTTGGCGGCATCGCCCGTGCCCGCCTGCCCGCCCGCGCCGACCAGCGTGTGCACTTCGTCGATGAACAGCACGATCGGCACCGTGCTGGCCTGCACCTCGTCGAGCAGCGAGCGCAGCCGGTTCTCGAACTCGCCTTTCATGCTCGCGCCGGCCTGCAGCAGGCCGATGTCCACCACGCGCAGCTGCACGTCCTTGAGCGGCGGCGGCACGTCGCCCGCCGCGATGCGCAGCGCCAGGCCCTCCACCACCGCGGTCTTGCCCACGCCGGCCTCGCCGACCAGGATGGGGTTGTTCTGGCGCCGGCGCATGAGGATGTCCACCATCTGGCGCACTTCCTCGTCGCGGCCGGTGACCGGGTCGAGTTCCTGCAGGCGCGCGCGCTCCGTCAGGTCCACCGTGTAGCGCTTCAGCGCCTCGCCGGGCCCGGCCGCCTCGGCGGTGGCGCCGCTCGCCTCGCCGGGCACGCCGCCCAGGCCGCTGCCGTCCGCCGCCTTCAGGCGCGATTCCGGGGAATCCGGCAGCAGGCGGCCGAACACCTCGCTCAGGGCGGGCTCGCCCAGCTTGTTGAACTCCGCCGAGATCGCGCGCAGCTCGTTGGCCAGCACGCGCGTGCGCAGCATGCCGGAGAGCCAATACGCGCTGCGGATCTGCGATTCGCCGTACATCAGCGTGGCATACACCCAGCCGCGCTCGATCGAGGATTCGATCTGCGCCGAGAAATCGCTGATCGACGTCGCGCCGCGCGGCAGGCGGTCCAGGCTCTGCAGCACGTCGGTGGCGAGCCGGTCGGAATCCACCGCGAAATGGCGCAGCAGACGGATCAGGTCGGAATCGGTCTCCTGCAGCAGCTGGTGCAGCCAGTGCACCAGCTCCACGTACGGGTTGCCGCGCAGCTTGCAGAACACGGTCGCGCTTTCCAGCGACTTGAAGAGCAGGGGATTGAGCTTGCCGAAAAGGGCTTGCCGGCTGATTTCAGACATGGGACCTCGCGGATGGAAATGGAAATCGGTGAAGGGGTGAAAAGGTACGGAACAGGCAACGGTGCCCCACGCTAGGACGCCTCGGCCTCGGCAACAGGGGCCGGCCCGGCCTGTGCACCCCGGTCGGGCCGCCTGCGCGACGCCAGCCACAGTTCGGGATCGAGCCGGAAGTCGTCCGGATCGCGCTGCGCGGGGCCGGAGAACGACCACGTCGTCCATCCCAGGCGGACGCTGCCGCCGAGCTGGCAGGGCGGGACATCCTCGCGGCGCAGGATCAGCTCGTAATCCCAGGCGAACTCGATGCCGACGTAGTTGCGCACCCAGTCCACCAGCGCCCGGAAATCTTCGCCGCCCGGCAGGAAGCGCTCGTACTGCGCGAGCGGCAGCGGCCCGATGCGCAGCCGGAACTTGCCCTGCGCGTCGGGCACGCGGCTGCCCACCACCGTGTCCACGCCCAGGCGCGCGTTGCGCGGCACGCGCGACAGCGTGGTCTGCTGCTCCGGGTCCAGCTCCAGGTAATGCAGCGTGAACTCGACCAGCTCCACCGGCACTTCGAAGAAGATCCGCAGGGCCGACACCAGGCCTTCGGGATTGCGTGTCCAGCGCGTCCAGTGGCCCGCCAGGTACTGCTTGGCATGGTCCGGCACGGTGTCGCGATCGCGCTGCGACGCCTCGCCATAGCCGATCAGGCTGCGCAGGTGCCGCCCGAACAGGTCGTTGTCCGGGCGGTCGAGCGAGGTCACCGGCTGCGCGTCGGACCACGCCCGGAAGAACAGCAGCAGCAGCCGGTGGTGGAAGATGTCCGAGAAGCGCGCGATCGTCGGGTCGTCGTGCTGCCGCAGCCGCTCGCGCACGTACTCGGTCAGGTGCGTGGGCAGCGGCCCGTTGGGACCATAGAGGCCGAAGTTCCAGACCGTGAGGCGCTCGGGCTGGCCGGCCGTGGCCGGCAGCACTTCCGCGAGGGTCGCGGGCGCGAAGGCCAGCGACGGATCCTGGCCCAGGCGCAGCGGCTCGTCCCGCGGCCGCAGGGCCTTGCCGAAGCGCGGATGCCCGCGGCTTCGCGCCTGCAGCACGCGCAGCGCGAAGAAGAGGTCGAACGGATGCGGATCGCGCCGCAGCCGCTGCCAGAACCCCGAGGCATCCAGGCCGGCGTGCGGCGCCGTTCCCGGCCCCGGCTGCGGTCCCGGCTCCGGCATCGCGGAGGCCTCCGGCGCGGGCACGCGCTCGCTCATGCCGCGGGCCTCTGGCCGGGACGCACCTTCCAGCGCGCGATCGATCCCCGCTGCCGCGACCGCAGCGACAGTTCGGTGTAGCTGTTGACGCCCACGTGCCGGGCGAAGAAGCGCTCCAGGATCGACGCGAGGGGCCAGGGGCTCACGCCCGCGAGCGGCCCTTCGTCCACCCCCAGGGTGATGCCAACGCCGCGGCCATAGACCAGTTGCCCGTGCTGCGGAAGCCGGCGCGTGACCGGCGCGATCGCCAGCGAGCGGATCGCCGCGATCTGCCCGGACAGGTCTCGGTCCCCATGGTCGATGTAGAGCCGCAACAGATCGCGCAGCGTCGCCGCGCCCTCTTCCTCCGACAGATCGCTCATCGCGAGGTAGTTGAGGGACAGGTGCGAGATCAGCCGCCAGGTCATCTCGTTCTCGGCGATGCTGGCCGTGGGCCGCGTCGGGCCGGCCACCGTGCGCACCGAGGCCACGGGTGCGGATTCCACCAGGGTGAAGTCGCTCTGCTCGCCCTTGCCTGCCATGAGCAGCGGCAGGTCGCGGTTGGTGCACAGCACCCGCACGCTGAGCTGCTTGAGATCGTCCGCGAACGGCGCCGCGCGCTGGTCCACCAGCGAGATGAACACCTCGCTGCCCAGGTACTGCGTGCGCGGCCCGAAACGGGTCGCATGTTCCGAAAAGAGGCGCGGCTCCCTGCGCACGGCGAAATAGGCCTGTTCGCTCGCGCGCAGGCCGTGCACCGATGCGAAGAACGGCACGAAATCCTGATCCTTGAGCTGGCCTTCGCGGTGGCCCGTCACCGCCAGGACGGAATAGACCTCGAAGTCGCGCGGCCGCGTCCGGTCCGGCACCACGTGGTATTCGTTGACGCCCGGGGACACATGGATGCGGTCGGCCGGACGCTCGAACAGGTTGATCGCCGGCACGCAGTGCAAAAGGAACTTGTGGCGGTCCACCTGCGCCTCCAGCGAAGGCTGTGCGCGCCGCAGCAGCAGCGTGATCCCGACCTGCGCACCCGGCACGCGGTCGAGCGCTTCCCGCAGCCCCCGGATCGAGAAAAAGCGGAACCGCGCGGGGAACGCGAAATACTCGTGCAGCAGGCGGTGCCCCTGGAACGCCCGGTGCGTGTAGGGCAGCAGGGCCTGGGACTGCTCATGCCCCTCCGGCTGCACGGACTCCGCCGGCAACTGGGCCCAGACCTTGGAAGCGTCCTGCGGGTCGTGCACGATCACGCCCATGACGGACTCGTGGATCAGCTCCTGCAGGTGCGACGCCACGGCGTCCCCCGCCGAAATGTGCAGGTCGAGCCGGTCCATGCGCAGGTTGCGCCACTGCGCGGCGCCGCGCACCGACAGCGTGAAACGCAGGTGCCCCGCGGCCTCCTCCGCCAGGCCGAAGCGCGACAGCGGCAGGTCCAGCGGAGGCCCTCCCAGGCGGGCCTGCAGCAGGTCGATGGGCCAGAGCGTGACCGCGTGCCCGGTGCGGAAGTCGCACGGCGTCTGGTCTTCCGCGGTCTTGCGCCCGCGGATCACGCTGCCGGCCTCCAGGGTGTAGCCCTCGACCAGGCTGCCTTCCGTGCCGCTGGGCTCCATCTGGACGACCACCATCGACGGCGTCGGCGCCAGGTAGTGGGGGCAGACCATCTCCAGGATGCGTTGGGAGAGGCGCGGAAACTCCGCGTCCATCTTCATCTGGATGCGCGCCGTGAGGAAGCTGAAGCCCTCGAGCAGCCGCTCCACGTACGGATCGGCCACCTCCAGTTCGCGCAGCGACAGGCGCCCGGCGACCTTCGGGAAGGCGGCAGCGAACTCCGCGCCCAGTTCGCGCAGGTAGCTCAGCTCCCGGTTGTAGTACTCGACCAGCCGCGGATTCATGTCAGAAAAGCTCCAGGCCGCGCCACCGCGGCCATCAGTCGGGCCTGCCCGGGGCAGCCCATTGCATGCAGCCTCACCGCTGCTCGGAGACGGACACCTGCCCGGTCTCCAGGTCGAGGCTGGTCTTGAGCAGCAGCTCCAGCGGATAGGGCGACGACCAGAACTGGCACCGGATTTCGAACTGCAGGGTGTTGTGGTGGTTGAACAGCTTGCTGGAGGGCGCCAGCGTCACGCTCAGGGTATGGGGCAGGATGCGGGGCTCGTGCTGGAGGATCGACTTCAGGATGGCCGCTTCCACGTCCTTCCAGTCCAGCTCCGACAGCAGTTGGCCGGCCAGCGGCTTCATGCCGAAGTTCAGCACGGACCGCTCGGCGTGGGGCAGTCCTTCGAAATCGATGTGCGACGACGCGTCCGACGCGTTGAGCAGCCAGTTCAGGTCGCGCAGCAGCGCCTGCCGCAGGCGCGCCTCGGTCACATAGACCGCTTCGGCCCGCTCCGTGCGCCGGGAGGGCTCGTGGTCGGTCAGCCGGTCCAGCAGCGCCGGCTGCAGCCGGTCCTTCCCGTGCCCGTACTTCTCCCTGCCCTGCGTCGCCATGGCCCGCGCGCCCCGGTCAATGGGCCAGCTTCACCCGGCGCACATCGAGCAGCGCGGCATCGCCCTGGTCCGTGGCCCATACGCGCTGGCCCCAGCCCGTCGCCTGGTCGTCTCCCAGGTCGCGCCATTCGGTGGCACGCGCCAGCCGGATCTCGTCGCGCTCCGCGGTCTCGGAGCCCGGATAGCGCGTGGGAATGAAGCCATGCATCACCCCGCCGTTCTGGAGCGTGACCTCGCAGGCCGACCAGACGAGGTCGCGCAGGTCCTGCGGCTTCTCGAAGGCGATCTGGGACACGCTGGAAAACGGCACCCAGTAGTAGCTGCCGTTGGCATACAACTCGCAGACCGGGCCCAGGCGTGCGTCGGAGTCTGCGATCCACTCGAACGCCTCGCCGTCGATTTCACCGGCCGAGGCCGGTGCCTGCTCGAACGCTGCGGCGCGCAGTTCCGCGGCCTGCCCGGCACGGCCCTCGGCCAGGCACTGCAAGCCTTCCACCATCCATCCGAGCCATTCGGGCGGCTCCCCGACGATATTGGGCGTGCGCTTGCCCGCGAACACATCGCGGCGCGCCACCTCGCAGAGGATCACCTCGCGGTAGGCACGCGCCATGGCCTCCGCCTTGCGGTCCAGCTGGGCACAGATCTGCAGCTGGTCCAGCGCTTTCTGCCATTCGCCGTACACCGCCAGGACCTGGAAATAGAACACGCGCAGCGACGCATCCTGCGGCTTGGCCCGGATCGCGTCCTTGAGCTCGGCCAGCTGGCGGTCCAGCGGGCGCTTGAAATCGAAATTCATGGATTGCATGCGGTGGTCCGCAAAAGTAGTTATGGGTTCTCCGCGGGCGGGGAACCGGCGGCAGGGGCGCGCCCTGCCACGCCACCCTGCCGCCAAGCAGGCGCGGCAGGAGGCTGCCGCACGCCCCGAAGGGTCAGTTGCCCGCCTGCTTCACCGACGGCAGCTTCGAGACCAGCCGCAGGGACACGGTCAGGCCTTCGAGCTGGTAGTGCGGGCGCAGGAAGAACTTGGACGTGTAGTAGCCCGGGTTGCCTTCCACTTCGGCCACCTGCACCTCGGCCGCGGCCAGCGGCTTGCGGGCCTTGGTCTCCTGCGAGGAATTGGCCGGGTCGCCGTCCACGTAGTTCATGATCCAGTCGTTGAGCCAGCGCTCCATGTCGGAGCGCTCCTTGAACGAGCCGATCTTGTCGCGCACGATGCACTTGAGGTAGTGCGCGAAGCGGCAGCACGCGAACATGTAGGGCAGGCGCGCGGACAGGTTGGCATTGGCCGTGGCGTCAGGATCGTAGTATTCGGCCGGCTTGTGCAGCGACTGCGCGCCGATGAAGGCCGCCACGTCGGAGTTCTTGCGGTGCACCAGCGGCATGAAGCCGTTCTTGGCCAGTTCGGCCTCGCGCCGGTCGCTGATGGCGATCTCGGTCGGGCACTTCATGTCCACGCCGCCATCGTCCGTCGGGAAGGTGTGCGCCGGCAGGTTGTCCACCGCGCCGCCGGACTCCACCCCGCGGATCGAGGTGCACCAGCCGTAGTACTTGAACGAGCGGTTGATGTTCACGGCCATGGCATAGGCGGAGTTGGCCCATGCGTACTTGCTGTGGTCGCCGCCGGCCGTCTCCTCCTCGAAGTCGAACTCGTCCACCGGGTTCGTCTTGGCGCCGTACGGCAGGCGCGCGAGGAAGCGCGGCATCGCGAGGCCGATGTACTTCGAGTCGTCGGAGTCGCGCAGGCTGCGCCACGCGGCGTACTCGGTGTTGGTGAAGATCTTGGTCAGGTCGCGGGGGTTGGCCAGCTCCTGCCAGGAGTCCATCTGCATCATCGCGGGAGACGCGCCGGCGATGAACGGGCAGTGCGCGGCTGCGGACACCTTCGCCATCTCGCCGAGCAGCTCCACGTCCGGCGGGCTGTGGTCGAAATAGTAGTCGCCCACCAGGCAGCCGAACGGCTCGCCGCCGAACTGGCCGTATTCCTCTTCGTACACCTTCTTGAAGATGGGGCTCTGGTCCCAGCCCACCCCCTTGAAGCGGCGCATGTTCCGGTGCAGCTCCTTCTTGGAGATGTTCATCACGCGGATCTTGAGCAGCTCGTCCACCTCGGTGTTGTGGACCAGGTGGTGCAGGCCGCGCCAGGCGCCCTCGAGCTGCTGGAACTCGCTGTGGTGGATGATCAGGTTGATCTGCTCGGAGAGCTTGCGGTCGATCTCGGCGATGATGGCCTGGACGGTTTGGTAGGCGTCGTCGGACAGCGTGGCTGAGGCGGCCAGGGCCTGCTGCGCGAGCGTCTGCACGGCCGATTCGACCGCCTCGCGCGCCTGGTCGGTCTTGGGCTTGAACTCCTTTTGCAGCAGCGAGGTGAATTCGCTGCCCTCGAGCGTCTGGGTGCCCTGCACCGCGTCCAGAGAAGTCGTCGTGTTCATGCGGCTGTCCCTTTCACTGAGCGTCGTCGGTCTTCTCGGTCACGCCGCCGGCGGGCCGGTTGGGCATCGCGGCCAGCGACTTGAGCAGCGCCGGGTCCTTCAGCACCTTGCCGATCAGTTCCTCGGCGCCCTGCTTGCCGTCCATGTACGACAGCAGGTTGTGCAGCTGGGTGCGGGCTTCCAGCAGGGAGTTGAGGGCGCCCACCTTGCGCGCGATCGAGGCGGGGGAGAAGTCGTCCATGCTCTCGAACGTCAGGTCGATGTGCAGGCGGCCGTCGCCCGTCAGCGTGTTGGGCACGTTGAAGGAAGCGCGCGGCTTGATCGACTTCATGCGTGCATCGAAGTTGTCGATGTCGATGTCGAGGAACTTGCGGTCCGCGATCTCCGGCAGGGGCTCCACCGGCTTGCCCGAGAGGTCCGCCATCACGCCCATGACGAAGGGAATCTGCACCTTCTTCTCGGAGCCGTAGATCTCGACGTCGTACTCGATCTGCACGCGCGGGGCGCGGTTGCGGGCAATGAACTTCTGACCGCTCTTGCCGGTCTTGCTTAAGGTCACCATAGTGAAATCTTCTCTCTCGTAAGGCTAAAAACAGAGATCGGCCGGCTTCACCGCCTGTGCTGGCGCACGACGGGCCCTCCACCGCCTCTTCCGGCAGCGTGCCTGCTGAACAAGTATCCGGCCGGCAACAAAATACCGCTGTTACATTTCGTTTTCCAAATCAGGACGACGGGTTTTGCCCTCCCGTGATCGTCTCGACCTGGCCCACGCTGTCCGGCGACAGCTCGCGCAGGATGTCGAGGAAGCTCAGGCCCATCAGCTTGGCCGCCCGGCGGATCAGCAGCGGCGCGGGATTGGTGGGCTCGGTGCGCTCCAGGAACTCGGCCACCAGCAGCAGCTGCGCCAGCGCGTCGTCCCGGGTCCGCAGTCCTGCCGGCCTGGCGGCCACCCCGGCGGGCTCGACAACCGGGCCGGCATCCGCCGAGGCCGCGCCGGCGCCGGGAGCAGCGCCCTCTTCCACCGGCGCTGCAGCGGCATCGGCCATCCCGATGGGCGCATGCGGCACCAGGTCGTTCAGCACCACCAGCAGCGACTGGAACTGCTCCAGGTCCGGAACCTGCGAACTCTCCAGCCGGTCACGGAATGTCGTCTGCAGGCTGCGCAACGCTTCGCTGGCCGTGCTCCAGGCGCGCAGGGACTCGTCGCCCTGCTGCCACGCCTGCGCCAGCGCCACCCGGAGTTGATCCAGCGATATGCGCACGCCGCCTTCGCCGGCCGTGCCGCGCGCCACCGCCTCCGCATCGCGCACGCTGATCGTGCCCCCGGGCAGCCGCACGAAATCCTGCTGGCGGAGATCGCGCAGCAGGCCGGTGATCTCGTTGAGCGACGACACGGCGTTCATGCGCATGAAGTAGTCGCCGTCCTCGGGCAGCGGATGCAGGTCGTCCCAGTACCGCGCGAACATCCAGGCCATCAGCTGCACGCCCTGGGACATGCCGCGCACGCCCTGGATGTTGGTCAGCGCACGGCACAGCAGGGCAGCGACGCGCGCATCCTTCGTGCGCACGAGCAGCGCGCGGGCGCGCCGCTCCACGTCCCGCCAGTCCGGCGGCTCGGCGGGAATCACCATTTCCCCGAATTGCTGCTCCGGCTTGCCTGTGGCCGCGGTCTCCAGGGCCAGGAACTCCGCGTCGTAGGTCAGATCCTGGCCGCAGGGCGGCGTGTCCGCCGCAGGTTCAAGAAGCGCTTCGATGTCGATCATGATGGAGTTGTCGGTCAGTGTGCCCCGCGCCATGGCGTGGGGCACTATGCATTCGGGCCTCCGCCGAAAAGACGCAGGAACAGGCTTTCGTTGGGGTCGCCCCAGTGCTCGCAGCTGCGGCCCCCGGCTCCGGGTGGATGGGACCACCAGAAGCTCGCGGCCTGCCCCGCGCGCAGGATGTCGCGCCCCCGGGAGAACATCGCCTCGCCACGGCCGACGGCCCCGCCCATGCCGAGGTCGGAGAGGATGCCCGCCATGTCGCCGCCCTGCCCCTTGCCGTCCGCCGCGGCAGCGGTGAACGGCCAGGGCAGGCGGGAAAGGCGGGTGTCGAGCGCATCCGCCGGCAGGGCCAGCCTGCGTGCCTCGATGACCGCATCACAGGCTTCCGAGAAGAACTGCCCGAGCACGCCATCGGCGGCCAGCGCCTGCCGGCCGTTCTCGCCCACCGCCATCACGGTGAGCGGATAGCAGCGCCCCACGCGGTCGATACTGGGCGCGAGCACGCCGCACGACGGCGCGGCACCCTTGCTGCCGCTGGCCACGAACGACCACAGCGGCGCCTGCGTGAACGTGCGTTCCCAGTCGCCATGCGCGGTGGACCGGAGGTGCCCCAGGCCATGGCTCAGCCACTCGTCCCAGGCACCGCTCATGGCCCGCGGCATGCGCCGGCCCACGAAGTCCCCCTGGCCGGGCAGCTTCCCGAACCAGGCCACGCGCGGCTGCGCGCGGGACCACGGCATCAGAGATTGCCAGGACACGCGAATTCCTCCATGGCCTTGAGACGGAACGGGTTGAGCACGCTGCCGGTGGTGACCTCGAAGCGCAGCTTGCGTCCGCCGATGTCGAAGGCGGCGACGAAGCGCTCGGGCGTGCTGCCCGGCAGGATCTGGGCCTTGTCGAAGAAACGGTGCACGGCCCAGGGCCCCTCGGTCACCAGGCCGGTGTTTTCGGCCCCGCCGCCGGTGAGCTGCAGGCGGACCTGTCCCGTGCCCCGGGTACCGGGCCAGGTCATCGACTTCGGGATCTGCGGGCCGTGCTGGTAGCGCAGCACCTCGCCGTCGATGTCCAGCACCATCTGCGAAATGGAGGCATCCATCTCCAGCGGCTTGATGTCCATGCGGATGGACGGGACCTTGCCGCCCGCCCGGAAATACACGTCGCGGATGGTCGCGGCGCGCTGGAACGACGCCAGCGCGGCCGACCCGCCGACCGGCGTTCCATCGACACCCTGGCGGAAGCGCCAGGGCGTGGCGGAGATGTCCACCATCGGCTGCAGGGTGTTGCGGAAGAACTCGTCCATCATGCCGCCCGGCGAGAACAGGCTGGCGAAGTCATCGCTCGTCACGTCGCTGGACGATCCCTTGGTGAAGGGATAGCGCCCGCCGATCGCGCGGCGGCAGAACGTGCCGATCGTGGCATTGAGATTGCTGCCCACGGTCGCGCGCACATCGCGGCCGACCAGCGCCGACGTGGACGATGCCAGGTCCTCGTACATGGTGTTGAGCGGTGGGGGCACGCGCTTGGCTTCCATGCGCACGCGCTCCAGGGCCGGCGACAGCGATGCGGGGACGGTGCCGCCGGCACTGATCTGCTGGCGCGCGGACGAGATGACTGCAGCCGCTTCGTTGAGCACCTGCAGGCTGGCGGTGATGGGCGCGGGGCCCGACCCATTGGAAGCGGCGAGGCGGCGGTATTCGCGGAAGCGGAAATCCACCAGATCGGCTTCCAGGTTGCTGCTGGTGGCCGCGAGCCCGCCGACGTTCACCCGCTTGCCGGTCAGGCGGCTGAGCTGCTCCTGCTCCTCCTTGATGCGGTTGATCTTCTCGCCCAGCCAACTGCTGGTGCTGCTGCCCCCCGCGCCGGGCTTCTGCCCCAGCGTGGTTTCCTTGGCCACGGCGCGGATGAATTGCTCGAGGCTGGAATTGGCGGACGAATACAGCCGCGCCTGCTCGCCGGCCTGGTCGAGCGACGCCATCTGCACGGGCCGCACATCGGCGAGGAAGTCCTCCCAGACCTTGGCGTATTCCATGAGGTAGAGGCGCTTGACCTCCAGCGCGAGCTGGCCGGTCATGACCTCGTTGGCCACGCTGCGCTGCCCCTGCGCCTTGCCCAGCACCCAGGTTTCCTCCTGCGCCAGCAGCGCGGTCACCTTGGGCAGCTCATGCGAGAAAACGCCGTAGTAGCCGTCATAGGTGAACAGGCCCGAGATACCCTGCGTGAGCGGCTTGCCGCTGCGCCGGGTGAAGACCTGTGGGGCCTCCGGGCCGGCCGCGCGCACCAGCGTGAAATCCGGCGGCAGCGCGGTGCCCGTGGTCAGCAGCTGCTTGAGCCGGCTGTAGGCCCGCTGCGCGGGCGACAGTTGCGCCAGCCGCTGGCGCACCTCGTCCACCAGCGGCTGGTCGATCGGGATCGGCGACACCAGGGCGCGGTCTTCCATGAGCCGGTCGAGGTGGTGCGCCAGCTGGTCCAGCATGCCCGACTGCACCAGCGCCGGAGGCAGCGTGGATTCCCACTCGTTGAGCATCCAGGCCTTGACCACGCGAGGGTTGAAGCGGTCCGGATCGTAGAGCATCAGGTAGACCTTGAGCGCCTCGTAGCTGGCTTCCGGGTTGGCCGTCGAAGCCTGCTGCAGCGAATTGCGCAGGTGCCGGGCCAGGCGGGGCAGCCAGGCATCCTCCAGCAGGCGCATGTAGGTCGCGTCGGCAGCGGTCTGCACCTTGGGCACCTGCAGCAACCCGTAGCGCCAGCTGAGCGGCGGGGAGTCGCCGGTGTAGCGCTGGCTGGTCGCCAGGGATTCGGCGTGGTTGAGCAGCGGCAGCAAAGCCACCATGTTCTCGGGATCCGCGTCGCGCGACTCCTCCACGGCCTGCTTGAGCGTGGGCACCTTCGCGGCCACCTCGTCCAGGTACTTCTGGTTGTTGCCGTGGCTGATCGTCCAGGCGATGGTGGCGCCCGCCAGCCCTGCAGCAAGGGCGAAGAAGCCGGCGGCCTGCAGCAGCCGCAGCTGGCGCTCCTTCTTGGCATTGCGCCCCGTCAGCCCGGCCTCGTTGAAGATCACACCCTTGAGCAGGGTCTCGATGAAGTAGCTCTTGCCCGCGCGCCCTTCCCCGGCCAGGTTGGCCGGAGGCGACACCGAAAAGCGCCGCGACAGGGCCGACAGCACCCGGTCGAACGGCATGCCTTCCTGGGTGCCGCTGGTGAAATAGACGCCGCGGAACAGCGGCTTCTCCTTGAACCGCGAAGAGGCGAAGATCGTCGAAAGCGTCTGCTGGACCACGTCCCGCAGCCCGACGAACTGCTGCGGCAGGCCGTAGATCTGGCCGCGCCGCGCCAGGTCGGGCTCGGCCAGCAGCCGCTGCGGCAGCAGCCGGTTGATCTGGTCGGCCAGGCCGTCGAATTCCTTGCGGAACTGCACTCCCGGATCTTCCTGCGCCTGCCCTTCCACGTAGGGATTGGTGAAGCCCCAGACCTGGGCCCGCTCCTCGCGGGTCATGTTCCCGAAGAACTCGTTGAAGCCCGCCAGCAGGTCGGTCTTGGTGACCAGCACGTACACCGGGAACTTGATGGACAGGCCCTCGCACAGCTCGGCCAGGCGCAGGCCGATCAGCCGTGCCAGGCGCTCGCGCTCCGCATCGCCGCCGCTCAGCAGCTCCTGCACGCTGAGCGTCACCAGCACGCCGTTGATGGGCTGGCGGCCGCGGAAGCGCCGCAGCAGGTTCAGGAAGCCCGACCAGGCGGCACTGTCCTGCGCCGCGTCGCTTTCCTGCGTGGTGTAGCGGCCGGCGGTGTCCAGCAGCACGGCCTGGTCGGTGAACCACCAGTCGCAGTTGCGCGTGCCGCCGACGCCGCGGATCGATGCCTTGCCGAACTGGGCGGCCAGCGGAAAATCGAGGCCCGAGTTGACCAGCGCCGTGGTCTTGCCCGAACCCGGCGAGCCGATGATGAGGTACCAGGGCAGCTGGTAGACATAGCGCCGCGACAGGCGGCCGAACCATCCCTGCTCCGTCTGTCCGAAACGGGTCTTGCCCAGGACATCGACCGCCTCCTTGAAGCGCTTCTCGAGTTCGGCCACCTCTTCCTTGCCGGGGCCGGCCTCGGGAGTGGAGGCATCAGACGCCCCGATGCGGGCCAGCTGGCCCAGCAGGCGCGCGTTCATCTCCTTGGCACGCCACCAACGGATGAACAGGCGCAGGAACCAGATGCCGAACAGCGCGGCGATGATCCAGCCACGCACCGCCTCGCTTTCGAGGGGCTGATAGGGCTTGATATAGACCAGCGGACCGACGAACCAGACCAGCAGGCTGAGCAGCACCAGGCCGCACAGCACCAGCGTGATCCGGTTGAAGAAGAAAGAAAAGATCTTGCGCAGCATGTTTTAGTTCTTCGGTGTGCCGGGAGCGGGCGTGCCGGCGGCAGCCGGGCCGGGGGTCAGCTGCAGCTCGGCATCGCGGGCCTGGGGCGGAACCAGCAGCACGATCTCCACCCGCCGGTTCAGCGCCCGGCCCTCCGGCGTGCTGTTGGGGGCGATCGGATCGCTCTCGGCACGGCCTTCGGCCTTCACCCGGGAGCCGTCGGCGATGGTCCTCTGCAGCATCGCCGCGACGGCCTGGGCGCGCTCCTGCGACAGGTGCCAGTTCGAAGGGAAGCGTGCCGTGCGGATCGGCTGGTTGTCGGAATATCCGTTCACCACCACCTTGCCGGACACTTCATTGAGCGCGGACGCGACACGCTGGATCACCGCGACATAGCGCGGCTTGACCTCGGTGGAGGCCGGCTCGAACAGGCCGTCCCCGCGCAGGGTCACGGTGCTGCGATCCGCCTGGTCATTCACCTCGACCAGGCCTTCGCGGATCTCGGGCTCCAGGAACTGGCGCAGGCGCGGCTTCGGCGGCGCCACGGCCACCACGGAAGGCATCTTCGGCAGGCGGATCGCATTGATCGCGGCGAACAGCTCGTCCGAACGCGATGCCAGCCGGTAGTTGAACCAGAGGAAGATCAGGAAGGCGATGAGCAGGGTCAGCGCGGCCGCCACCCAGAATGGCACCAGGCTCCAGGGCGGCACCGCCGCGCGCTGCACGCCGCGCCAGTGCAGGGACAGCGCGCCGCTGCGGTCCCCGCGGGTGCTCTCGATCACCTGCAGCAGCCGGGCCTTCAGGCTCTCCAGCTGGCTGCGCCCGTTGTCGATGACGTGATAGCGCCCCTCGAAACCGAGCGTCAGGCAGAAGTACATGAGCTCGATGAGGTCGATGTGCTGGTGGGGCGTCTGCACCAGCTTGGACAGCAGCTGGAAGAACTTCTCCCCGCCCCAGGTCTCGTTGTGCAGTGCCACGAGCAGGCTGTACTGCGGCCACACGCCCGAGCCGCCCCATGGGGTCTGGGCGGCCGCCTCGTCGATCGCGGTGCAGATGCAGTAGCGCGCGCCGATGATGGTTTCCATCGGCACGCCCGCCCCGCCCGCCCGGCTCTCGAAATGCCGGATGCATTCGAGCAGGTAATGCTGGAATGCCGCGGGATCGGGATTGGTCGCCATGCGGCGGATCTGCGGAATGAGGTTCAGCAGGGTGTTGGCCGCGGCCACGAGCGGATTGCCGCCGCTCACGACATCGGGCAGGCCCGATGGCTTGGCGCCGGACTCGGCACCGGTGCCGCCGGGCGGCGCGGACGCGGGCACGGCCCCGGTGGGCTGGCCCGGATGGCCGGAGGCGAAAACGTTGACGGAATTCTGCATGGACATGTCCGCTTTCAGCGCCGTATGGCCCACATTTCGAGCTGCAGTTCAGGAAAGCCCCCCGAGACATGCAGCGCCAGGCCCCCCGAGTTCTGCAGCTGGCGCCACAGGTCGTGCCCGGTGTCCAGCTCGAAATAGGAGTAGCCCGCGTGGTAGGGAATCTCGCGCGGCGCGACGGGCAGCGAACGCAGCGGCACGCCGGGCAGGTGCAGGTTCACGAGGTCGCGGATGCGTTCCACCGGGCCCATCTTGATCTGCGTGGGGAAGTGCGCCCGCAGGAACTCCACGGCGGTCTGTGCGTGCACGGCCAGAACGAAGTCGCAGCTGGTGAGCAGCTCGGTGCTGGGGATGAGCGCCACGTGCACGCCGTACTGGCGTTCCTGCAGCTCGATCTGGATCGCGTTCTGCTCCAGCACCGAGGACAACCCCCGGCGCAATTCGAGCATCAGCGGCAGGAAACAGCTGCGCAGATCGTCGTGGTCATAGGTCGGCATGGCCGCGGGCCGGCGCTGTTCGCGGGTGAACGTCGCCAGTTCGCCGGCCATCTTCAGCAGGTCGTCGAACAACCGCTCGGGATGGATGGCCCGCACGCGGACCCAGTGCTCCACCGCCGGCTCCCAGCGGTTCAGGAACTGCAGCATCAGGAAATCGCCGACCTCGCCCACGCCGCCGCGGCCGGGCTGGCTCAGCCGCTCTTCCAGCGCCGCACCCCGCTGCCGCAGCAGGCCGAAAAGCTCGCGGCAGAACGTGGCCAGGCCCGACATCTCGGAGTTGTTGACCACGGTGGGAATGAAGGACGGGTCCAGCAGCAGGGATCCATCCGCCCGGCGCTCCACCACCTGGGCCACGGGCAGGCTCACCCACCCATCGGTGACATCCTGCGCGGCACGCAGCGACAGCTGGATGTTCCCGATCTGCACCTCGGCCGCCTGCGCGCCCATGTCGTTGGCATCCTGGACCTCCGCCACCTCGGCCGCATAGCGCACCGACGCGCCGCCGGGGGCGCCCAGCGTCACCTCCGCGCCTGCCCGGCGCCGCATCGGCAGGGCCAGGTGGATGACCGTGTCCTTGACATCCTTGCCGATCGCCAGCGCGGCGGGGGCCTGGTCATGGTGCGGAAAGCTGAACGGCGTGCCGTCCGGCAGCACGCCCTCTGCGGACAGCAGGCCCAGCTTGCCCAGTCCCAGGAGCTCCGTGTCGAGCGCCAGCTTGGAAAACCCCCAGAAGAAGAACTGCGCCGGCAATGTGCGGGACTGCACGAGGAAATCGGTGTAGCGGTCCTGTTGCTGGAAATGCTGCGGGCGAAGGAACATCCCTTCGGCCCAGACGACCTTGCGCTGCCAAACCATGGTGGATTTCGGGCTTTCTTTGTGTTGTCGTTCGTCGATGCCTGGACTCAACGAGCGGGAGCGGGAGCAGGGGCGGTCTGGATCTTCACCGCGTCCTTGCCCACCGTGATGCTGTACTGCACGGGCTTGAGCCGCTCGGTCTCGCCCAGGCCCCACCAGCGGCGGCGCATTTCCACGGAGTTGGGAGCACCCGCGGTCGCGCGCCAGGTGCTGCGCTCCAGGTCGCGGTAGCCCGCGAACACCGCGAAGGTACGGACATCCGCACTGCCCTTGCGCTCGATCGTGCGCCGCTCGCCCGGCTGCAGCAGGATTTCCTCGCGCCGCACGAAATCGGCCCCCAGCTGGGCCTCGTCCTTGTCCTGCAGGTCCAGGTAGCTGGCCCGGTCGAAGGCCGCCGCCGCGCGCAGCTCGTAGATCCTCAGCAGGATGGGCTTGGGCGTGCCGTGGATATCGGGGTTGACGCCGGGGTCCGCGACGATCTCGAAGACGGCCGGCGGCACCGCCGTGGGCGCCTCCTGGGGGCGGTTCAGGTTGCTGATCATGCCGCAGCCGCCCAGCAGCCATGCCGCCACCGCAGCCGCGAGCCCCGCCCTGATGAATCCCTTCCGTGCCATCGCTTCCCGATGCATATCCGACTCCTTAGGTTCCGGTGAAAACGCCACATCCGCCCTGTCAGGCGCCATCCTCGCTGTCCGCGACCCAGACCGCGAGGGCGCTGAAATTGTCCTGGTAGGACTTGGCCTGGGCCCGCACGGCCGCCTCCATTTGCTCCAGCCACTCCTGGGGCGACTGGCTGTGGCGCAGGGCGCTCTCCATCTGCTCCTCGTGCAGGCCCTCCCAGAGCCCGTCCGAACACAGCAGGAACGCATCGCCGGCCGCCAGTTCGATCGGCCGAGGAAGCACCGTGGGCGGGATCTGCGACTCCGCGCCGATGGCGCCCGCCAGCACGCTGCGGTTCGGCAGGCGGCGCGGGTCCTGGTTGCGGTACACGCCCGCGTGCAGCAGCTGCTGCACCACGCTGTGGTCCTCCGTGATCTGCCGCACCTTCTGGTCCCTGAACCAGTACAGCCTGGAGTCCCCCCAGTGCGCCCAGAGCGCGCGCCCTGTCTTGCGGTCGATGCACAGCAGCACCACCGTGGCGCTCATGTGCTTGCGCGAGACCGAGAGCGGCTGGGCGCCGGCCACCGCATGCTCCGCCAGCGAAATGAGCGAGGCCAGGCCCGCGGGCGCGAACAGCGGGTTGTGCCCGAACCCCTCGAGCACCGCATTCACGGTGATCCGGGCCGCCAGCCCGCCGTGCCCGTGCCCGCCCGCACCGTCGGCCAGCACGCAGCACAGGCCGCGGTGGCCCATGTCCACCAGCCCCAGGAAATCCTCGTTCACATCCCGGCCGCCCTTTTCCGACAGCGAAGCCGCCATCACCCGGAACCGGAACTCTTCGCCTGCGATATGGAAGATCACGTCCTGGCCTTCGCTGCCGCCTCGGCGTTTTCGTAGGCCTCCAGGAAAGCCTGGCCGGAGAAAGCCGCCAGGTCGTCCTCGGCGCCACGCCGGATCTCGGCGAAATTGCGCTTGTACTCGTCCCACAGCGCCGCCTTGCGGCTCGTGGCCGACAGCTTGCCGAACACCCCTCCGGTCACGTCGGTGCGCTGCTCCAGGGCCGCCGGATCGAAGCGCTCCAGCGCCTCGGCATAGGCCGCACGCAGCCCGGCCATCAGGGCCACCTGGTGGACACGCAGGTCGTCGTAGGCCTCCTGCATGGCGGGAATGGGCTTCATGAATCCCGGGAAGTTCTGCCCGATCATCTGCATGACCACGCCCTCGGGCGTCGGCAGGAACTTCAGCGGATTGTTCGCGCCGGAGGAAATCACCGTCACGCCCGCACGGAACTCGCGCTTGATCTCGGAGCGGGCCGCCAGCAGGTCGATCGTGCCCTGCACGGCCACGCGGAATGCTTCCCCGAAGGACCGCATGAACTCGGGACTGAGCTTCTGCGGCTCGACCTTCTTCTGCAGCACGCCCGCGCCATCCAGAAAGGCGGCGATCAGGGACTGCAGCTCGGCCGGCGAAGCGGCCTCCAGCTCCGGCAGAACCGGAACCAGGGGCGACTTCGCGGCGCCCTCCTCTTCGCGTACAGGACCATGGGGTGCGGCGGGCGCAGGAGCAGCCGCTGCCATGGCGGGGGCGGGCGCCGGGGCGGGGGCGGGCGCCGGGACTGGAGCCGGCATGGCGCCCGCCGCGGCGGGCACGTGGGCCAGCGCCACTTTCTCAATGGGTACCGCTTTCGCATCGCCTGCAGCCAGCCCAGAATGCGTGGCCTGCGGCAGCGCGGCCCCGCTCTCCACGGGCGGCCAGCCGAGCGGATCGGCCGAAGTGGAGCCGGAGCCGAAGGCGCCCAGGTCAAGGCCTTCCACGCGTTGCAACCCATCCAGCGGAGGGGCCGATGGCGCGGCGGATGCCATGCCCGGGCCGGTGCCGGCTCCCTGGGCGGCCGGCGCGGGACTTCCAGGCACCTGTGCCGCGCCGGGAAGTCCCTGGCCCACCGGGGCCTGCACGCCCCGGGGAAGGCTGAACGACTGGGACAGGTCGGACCCCGAACCGAGCGCCATCGCCGAACGTTCGGGCACCAGTGCCGGCGCCGCGTCCGAGTCGCCCGTGAAGAGCCGCAGCGGGTCGAGCTCGTCGCGCGGGTCCAGCGCCTTGGGCAGGCCGGCATGGGCCGGGTTGTCCATGTCGTGCGCGAACTTCGCGCCGCTGGCCGGCAGCGACTGCAGGAGCTCGTCGTGCCGCATGTTGGCGATCTCGCTCAGGCTCTTCGCCTGCAAGCCGCTCCCCCAGGCGTCCTTCTTTTCCTCGCTCTTGCGGGGGTCCGCCGCGAAAAGATCGAAGTCCTCCGGAATGACGAGGGCCCGGGGTGCCGCGGCGGGCTTGTCCTGGGGCACCGCCGGTGGCCAGGCATTGCCCTGCCCGCCAGGGCCGGCAGGTACCGGGGCGGGAGACGCGGCGGAGCCTTGGGCCTCCTCCGGGACGGGAATGGGCGCGGACCCGGATGGCGGCACGGATGCGCCGCTGGGAACAGGGCTGAACGCAGGCGCCGATGCAGGAGCAGGAGCAGGCGCGGCCACCGGCACCGGCACCTGGGACGGGGCCGCGGCGGCGATGGCCGGTCCCTCCACGCGACCGAGCATCGCGAATGGGTTGTCGTCGTCCTCCGCGGAAGACGCAGCCATCGCCAGACCGTCGCCCATGCCGATCACAGGCACCGTCACAGGCTGCGACGGCGCCACGGGTAGGACTTCTCCCTGCGGCACGTTCGCCACCGGAGCAGCCGCGGACACAAGCTCACTGGCGGCGGCAACCGGAGACGATGGAATCGCTACCGGAGCGGGTGCAGATACAGGTTCGGGAGCGGGAGCCGGAACTACTGCTGCAGGAGCAGCCGCCACGGGAACGAAGGGCGAGCCCGGCACGACGGAATGCAGGACATAAGGTCCGATGCAGACCTCGTCCCCCACGGACAGGCGGACCTCTTCGCCCGAGCGCACTTCGGCACCCGCCACGAAGATCGAGCGGCGCTCGCAGAGATTGGCGATGAAGGCGGCCTCCGACTCGATGCGCACCATTGCATGCACGCGGGCGACACCGGCATCGCTGTCGGACAGCACGAGCTTGTTCTGCCCCCCGCGGCCAATCGTTCCTCCCGCCACGCCGAATACCGCCGTCCATAGGCGGTCCACCGCTTCGTCCGCATGGCGGATGACCCTGAGTTCGACTTTATCCATGTCCGGTACGGCCCGTCGGGGTCAGGGTGTCTTCTTGGCCGGGACGGCGCGCTTCGCACGCGCGGCGACTGCCGCACGAGCGGTGTTGAACTCCTTGCCCCATACCGGATGACCCTTCTCGACATCGCTCAGCTGGAAGTTGGGATCCTGCTGCAGTGCGGTTTCGAAATTCTGCCGGCACTGGCGCAGACGCCCCAGGGCGCAATGGCTGAACGCAATGAACTTGTAGGCCTTGACCTGGGAGGCGGAGGACAGTTCGGGAGCGGTGCTCAGGGGCGTGAGGGCGGCGATCGCCTCGTCGTAGCGGCCGTCGGCATAGATGTCGAGGGCCTGGGCCAGCGCCTCTTCCTTCAAGGCCGCGGGGTCCTTGGGTTTCGCGGCCTCCTTGGCATCCGTGCCCGCAGCGGTGCCCTCCGTCTGCGCAGGGTTGCCGCCCGCGCCCGTCTGGCCCGCAGGGGGCGTCTGGCAGCCGCTCAGCAAGATGCCCACCAGGCACATTCCACCAATGAGCTTCGTCTTAGATGCCATGCTTTCCTCGTCAAAATGGCAGATGCCCCGGCGCCTGCCGGCCGCCGGACACCCTTCTCGTATTTCCACGTCCCGCCGGCAGCACGACCTGCCAGCGGAACGACATCATTCGAATTTGTGCGTGAGCACCACGGATTCGCCCCGCCGCACCTGCACCATCCGGGTCACCGTTTGGGACGCAGGATTCGATATCTCGATGCGGTGAAAGCCCTCCGACAGGGTCAACTGGGTCAGCGGCGGCGTGGTGCCGGCGGGAATCCGGTCCACGGTGACATTGCCCCACGGCATGACGCGCAGGATCACCCTGCCGGTGTTTTCCGCCTCACGGCCGGACGTCCGCTGGGACCGCGCGGGGTCTTCCGCCGCAGGCACCGAAGCCGCAGGCGCCGGGCCCGCATGCACCGCCGACGCCGGAGGCAGAGCCGCCACGACGGGGGCGCTGGCCCGCGCCGCGGGCTCCGCCGGGGGCGGCACGGCGGACGCCGCCACGGTCGGTGCAGAAGCCGGCGCCTGCTCCGCAGCCGGAACAGCCGTCGCCTGCAGCGAACGCGCCGTCAGCTGAGTGAGCGCCTCCTCCGCCTGCATGCGGTGGGCGCCGTTCGGGAACGCGCTCAGATAGGCCTGCACGGATTCCACGGTATTGATGCGGGATGCCAACTCCCACTGGCTGGCCTCCTGCACCGCCATCCTCTCGCGCGCGGCCGCCTCGCTGGAGGCTTGCACCGTCCACCATACCCCGCCGACCAGCAGCAATGCGAGAAACGCCAGCAGCGGAACGAGCCACGCAGGCCGCTGACGCCTCGAAGGCACGGGGATGGATGCCGCCACGGCAGGCGCGGCAGCGGCACGGGGGGAAGCCCGCTCGGCCCGGTTGACGGCCTCCGGATGCGCCACCGGCACGGTAGCGGCGGCTGGCGGCTCCAGCGCTGCGGGACGGGTGTCCGGCAAAGGCATCGGCTGCGTGGTCTGCAGATAGGCCGGATCCTCGGCCAAGCGGTGCTCCGCGCCGGCGCTCTGGGCGCCTGCATGGGACAGGTGCGAGGGAATGATGGAGGCCACGGCCTCCACGGGGCGCAGCGTCGGGGCGGCAGCGGACGCCTCGGGCAACGGCTCCGAGGCACGGACCGCCACTTCCGCGCCAGCGGCCGCGGCGGACGCATGCGGCCAGGAAATGGTCACCGTCTTGAGGCCCAGCAACTGCCGCAATTCGGCAATGCTCTGCGGCCGCTCCTGCGGCTTGACGGCGAGCGCGTTCTGCACGCCGTGCAGGAAACGCGCGCTGAAACCCGGGCAGTTCTCCGGCGTGAGCCGGGCCAGCGGGTCGTTGATCATCCGGGCGACCGACGTCGCGGGCGGACGTCCGGTGATCGCCTGGTAGAGCACCGCGCCCAACTGGTAGATGTCCGTCCAGGCGCCCTGGGGCATCGCACCGTCGTCCACGTACTGCTCGATGGGAGCGAAGCCGGGCTTGAGCACCATGGTCAGCGCCTGGGTCATGTCGCCGATGATGCGGCGCGCCGCGCCGAAATCCAGCAGCACCGGCATGCCGGACTCCTGCAGGAAGATGTTGTCCGGGGCGATGTCGCGGTGATAGCAGTCCGCCGCGTGGAGCATCTCCAGCACGTCGAGGATGGGAACCAGCACCGCCGACAGCCATGCCTCGTCCACCGTATGCTGCTGCGTCAGGAAGGAGCGGAAGGTCTGCCCCTCGTAGTACTGCATGACCATGTAGGCCGTGCCGTTGGCTTCGAAGAACCGGTACACGTGCACCAGCGCCGGATGGGAGAACTTGGCGAGGAGCCTCGCCTCGTTGATGAAGCTGCGCAGGCCCGCATCGAACGCGCCGCGGTGCTGCGACCGCACATGCACCTCGTTGCCGTCCTTGCGGCCCGCCAGGGTGGCAGGCATGTACTCCTTGATCGCCACGATGCGGTCAAGGCTCAGGTCGCGCGCCTTGTAAACAATGCCGAACCCGCCCTCTCCCACGACATCGTTCAGCCGGTATTCACCGACCTGCACACCGGGACCTAGGCAGTTCGCCGAGCCACTGAATTCCTTGTCCATGAGTTCACGCTTCCAAGCACCGCTGCCGACGGCGCGAGCGTCGCCCGCCGCCGGGCACTGCCCTGCCGCGAAATCCCGTCTCCTGCACATCGAGCACCAAAGTCAAGGCATCACTCCCAGGCGGCTGTGTTTCTAATCTGTATGGAGATGGCGGAAAAGCGGTTCGCCGGCCGCCGTCCCGCTGGCTCCCGCCGGCCTACTGCGCAAGCGGCTCGACGGGGACCGGCAAGTGTAACGGGAACATGTGACACAGCCCTGTCATCCCGCACCCCGTCGAGAAAAAAGACAAATTGTTTCCTTTGTTTCTCTCGGCTGAACAATGTTGAAAATTGGAGTATTTCCAAATGCATTGCCCCTCCCTATGATCGGCGGCGCAACTAGGCATCCGGAGAAGCCTGCCTGAGTGCTTTCGCGCAGCCCCTGGGAGGGGGGACGTCTGAAGGCGATTATGGTCAGGGCATCTCCTGGCGAAAGGCCCCGTTCGTGAGGAGCAGGCCCCGCACAGCAAGAGCGGACCGGTTCCATTTCTATCTCTCAAAGCGCATCTGCGCAGTCCACCAAAAAGGAAGCATTCCATGTCCGTCGATATGTTCATGAAGGTTGAAGGTGCCAGCGGCGAATCTCAAGACGCCAACCACAAGAGCTGGACCGACATCCGTTCCTTCACCTGGGGCGCTACGCAGCCCAACTCGATGGCCACGGGCAGCGGCGCCGGCGCCGGCAAGGTCACCTTCCACGACCTGAACGTCGTGGCGAAGATCGACAAGGCTTACCCGGCCGTCCTCAAGCACTGCGCGACCGGCAAGCACCTGGGCCAGGTGGAGATCTCGATGTGCAAGGCGGGTGGCACGCAGATCGAGTTCGGCAAGATCACCCTCACCGACGTCCTCGTCACGAGCGTGACGGTGAGCGGCACCGACGGCAGCGACGCCGTGCTGGTGAATTACGCCTTCCAGGCAGCCAAAATCAAGACCCAATACTGGGAACAGACGAACCAGGGCGGCAAGGGCGCCGAAAGCCAGGCCGGCTACGACATCAAGGGCAACAAGGAAATGTAATTCCTTGCGCCCCAGCGCAAGCCGGATGCCTCATGAGGCTCCGGCTTTTTTTTATGTCCAGAATATGGCGGCAGCGTCAACTACGTCTTTTGCATGAATCGATGCACAAAATGCCTGCGCCAGATCCTGGACCGTCGCGGGAATACCGATTCCACAGCCGAATCCGCCACGCCTTGATTTTTGGCAGCGCCTGCCATTCGCAGGCCAGCCAAACTTTTTTATCGGCACGGGCATCACGAGACTTCTCCAAAAATCTGCAAATACGATAAAATTACCACATTCATCAAATAACATGCCAGAACAAATCGATTACGCATTTTTGAGTGCCCTGGAGGGGGGCTCCCAGACGACCGGGTACGTGCCTGCGGCAAATGTCAGCAAGAGCGGCGTAACCATCGCGACGGGATTCGACCTCGGCCAGCGGTCCGAGAACGACCTCAAGAACCTGGGACTGGCCAGCAATCTGATCGAAAAGCTCAAGCCCTACCTGGGTTCCAAGGGGGCCGATGCCAAGAAGCTCGTGGAGAAAACACCCTTGACCATCTCCGCCGCCGAAGCCGAATCCATCGACAAGGCAACCAAGGCCAGCCACATCGCCAGCCTGAAACTCAAGTACGACTCGGCCACCACCGACAAGAAGCACTTCATCGACCTGCCTGCGCAAGCGCAGACCGTCATCGCGTCGGTGTCGTTCCAGTACGGCGTCAACCTGGACTCTGCCACGCCCAAATTCTGGAAGGCCGTGACAGGGCAGGACTGGACCGAGGCCGTGAAGCTGCTCAAGAATTTTGGCGACGTGTACCCTACCCGACGCGGCAAGGAAGCCGCCCTGCTGGAGAAGATCAAATGAAGCGTTGGATCGCACTCGCTGCCGCCGTCCTGGGCTCCGTGGCCGCGCATGCCGCGGACGGTGCCGCGCATATCGCCAACGCGGAACTGCTGGCGGCACTGCAGGACCCCAAGGCGTCGCTCACGGCAGCGCGCACGCCGCTCGCATTCGACAACGGCGCCTCGGCGAAGAACTGCCTCGACTACTCGGAACTCCTGGGCAAGGCCCAGCCCGTCGAGTCCACCCGCAATTTCGAGATCCGGAGCGAATACCTGCTCTGCGACAGCATCCGGCAGGTAGGCGGAAGGCCATTCGTGGCTGCAGAGGCTTCGGCAGCTGCAAGGCAGGCCAAAGCTCTCTACCAGAGACTGGATCTGCGCTCCTTCCCGTCGTCCCTGCGCAATCGGGCCGATGCCGGCAAACACTCGCCGAAGGCGTTGCTGCCAGGTGTGCCCCGCTTCGATGGCAATGCCGTCCAGGTGGATACCCCTGACCAGTTCTTCCGCCTGGAGGTCGTGGGCCTTATCGACAATGGCAAGGCCGGCAAGCAGGACCTGCTCGTCTGGGTGACCGACGAATCGAAGACCGGCACCTACCGTGGGTATGCCAGCATGGTCGTCCACCCACCGCGCACGGCGACGGGCTCCTATATCGCGGCAGCTCCGGCCCGGTGATCCCGCAGGAGCAGGCCCGGTGCATGCCTGGCCTGCCCCACACCTACATCGCCACGGCGCGCACCGCCATGCGCAGCCAGTCGCCGCCCCCCAGGACAGGACGTCTCCACAGGCTGTCACCACGCATGGCCTCCACCTTGTCGAGGACGCGCAGCCCGCCCTGGACGACCAGGCGCAGTTCCCATCCCATCCGCCCGGGCAACTGGTGCACGAGCCCGGCCCCTTCGACCATGAGCGCCCGCGCCCAGAGCGCACAGTCGGCCACCAGGGCCCGGGCCTGCGGGGAAGGCGGCCGCCGCTGCAGCAGCGCGCGGTCGATCCCGAAGCGGGCCAGGTCGGCATCCGTGACGTAATGCCGCCCTCGCGGAAGGTCCACGCTCAGGTCCTGCCAGAAATTGACGAGTTGCAAGGCCGTGCAGATCGCATCGCTGCGGCGCAGTGCCAGGGGATCCGTGATTCCGTAGAGGTGCAGGAGCAGGCGCCCCACGGGATTCGCCGACCGCCGGCAGTAATCCAGCAACAGCGTCCGGTCCGCGTAGGTCAACCCCTCCGACGTCCGGAGAACGTCCTGGGTGAAGGCACTGAGCAGGTCCTCCAGCAGCGCGACGGGAAGGGAATGGGTGCGGATGGCAACCTGCAGGGGCCCGAACACCACCGCCCACCGCGCCTGCGGCGGTTCTCCTGCGGCAACGCGGTGCAACTCCCGGGTGTACTCGTCCAGCGCTTTCAGGCGCTCGGCCGCGGTGGCATCACCTTCGTCGGCCAGGTCGTCCGCCGTGCGGGCGAACGCATAGATGGCGGCAACGGGCTCCCGCAGGGCGGGAGGGCAGAGCCACGAGGCCACAGGAAAGTTCTCGTAGTGCGTCACCGGCTGGGCGCGCGCGGAAACCGGGGGCGAATCCTGGCGTCCCGAAGGAAGGTCTCGGGACTCGGGTTGCTTCGTCGGGGATGGGGGCTTGGACACCCCTCGATTGTCGCTTGACAGCCGGCGAGGCTTTCACCTAGATTACTAACCAGTCAGTCATTAACAAACTTTGGGATCGCCATGCCGCCTCTCGCGCCGCCCCACGTTCACCGCCTGCCCCCGCCAGCCCAGCCCCTCCGTGGGGCTTTTTCGTGGAAGCGGCTTCGTGCAGGCCGGAAGCGGGCTGCGCTGGCGGTCCTGGCGGCCACCTTCGCGCTCTTCGGCTGCTCCAAGCCTGCGCCCGCCCCCGAGCCGGAGCGCTCCGTCAAGCTGCTGACCGTGGGCACGGCCCCGCTGCAGACGCGGCTCGAATACGCCGGAGAAGTACGGGCACGGGTGGAATCCCGCCTGGGCTTCCGCGTGGCAGGCAAGATCGTGCAGCGCCAGGCGGAGCTCGGCCAGCGAGTGCAGGCGGGACAATTGCTGGCGCAACTCGACCCGCGCGACTACCAGCTGTCTTTGGAAGCCGCGCGCGCCCAGGTGGCGTCGGCGCAGACCCAGCGGGATCTCGCGGCCGCCGACTACCAGCGCTTTTCCGCACTGAAATCCCAGAACTTCATCAGCGGGGCGGAGCTGGACCGCCGCGCAGCCACGCTGAAGGCCGCCGAAGCATCGCTCGAGCAGGCGCGGGCGCAGTCAGCCTCCCAGGGCAACCAGGCGGGCTATACGCGCCTGCTGGCCGACGCGGCCGGCGTGGTCACGGGCATTGATGCCGAGCCGGGCCAGGTCGTCGCGGCGGGCACGCCCGTCGTGCGCATCGCGCAGGACGGCCCCCGGGACGTCGTGTTCTCCGTCCCCGAAGACCGGGTGACCAGGGTGCGCCCGGGCCAGTCCGTGTCCGTGCGGCTCTGGTCGGGCGGACCCTCCGCGCAGGGCCGCATCCGGGAGGTCGCGGCCAGCGCAGACCCCGTCACCCGCACCTTCCTCGCCAAGGTCGCCCTGGCGTCGGACACCCCGCCGCCTTTGGGCGCCACTGCCTACGTCACGCCCGACATGCCGGACCAGGACGGCGCGCAAGCCATCAAGCTGCCGACCAGCGCGCTGCGGCAGGAAGGCACGCAAACCGCGGTGTGGATCTATGAACCGTCGAGCGGCACCGTGCGCTCGCAGGTGATCCAGGTCGCGCGGGCCGACGGCAACGAAGTGGTGGTCGGTGCCGGGCTCACGCCGGGCATGCAGGTCGTCGCCACGGGCGTGCACGTTCTCTCGCCGGGCCAGAAGGTACAGATCTACCGGCCCCGCGTTCCCTCCGCCGACACTCCCGCACCTGCCGCCCTGCCCGCCTCCGCGGCCGAATCCCCCCGCTGAGAACACCCCATGGAACAAGCGACACCGCAACCGCAGCCGTCCGGGGGCTTCAACCTGTCCAAATGGGCCCTGGACCATCCCGCGCTCACGCGCTATCTCATGGTGGTGCTCATGGTGCTGGGCATCGCCGCCTACTTCCAGCTCGGCCAGGACGAAGACCCGCCCTTCACGTTCCGCGCCATGGTGGTGCGCACCTACTGGCCCGGCGCCACGGCGCAGCAGGTGGCGGAACAGGTCACCGACAAGCTCGAGCGCACCCTGCAGGAGGTGCCCTATGCGGACCGCATGCGCAGCTACTCCAAGCCGGGGGAGTCGCAGATCATCTTCGAGATCAAGGACTCCTCCCCGCCCGGCGAAGTGGCCGGCGTCTGGTACACCGTGCGCAAGAAGATCGGCGACATGCGCGCCACCCTGCCGCAGGGCGTGCAGGGGCCGTTCTTCAACGATGAATTCGGCGACGTCTATGGCGTGATCTACGCGATCGAGGCGGAAGGGTTCAGCCCGGCCGAGCTCAAGACCTTCGCCGACGACATCCGCCAGCAGCTGCTGCGCGTCAAGGACGTGGCCAAGGTCGAGCAGTTCGGCATCCAGGACGAGAAGATCTACATCGAGATCTCGCAGAAGCGGCTCGCCCAGCTCGGCCTGGACATGAACCAGGTCCTGAACCAGCTCGGCCAGCAGAACGCCGTCGAGAGCGCGGGCATCGTCCAGACCCCGCAGGACCAGGTGCAGGTCCGCGTGGCCGGACAGTTCGGCGCCGTCGAGGAACTGCGCGCGATGCCGATCCGGGGCGCCTCGGGCGCACAGCTGCGGCTGGGCGACATCGCCGAGGTGCGCCGCGGCTACATCGACCCGCCCTCCATCAAGGTGCACCACCAGGGCCGGGACGTCGTCGCGCTGGGCGTGTCGATGGCCAAGGGCGGCGACATCATCCGCCTCGGCGAAGCGCTGCATGCCGCCGCGCGCCGCATCGAGCAGACCCTGCCGGCCGGCGTGCGTCTCGTGAACGTGCAGGACCAGCCCCGTGCCGTGTCGTCGTCCGTGAATGAATTCGTGAAGGTGCTCATCGAGGCCGTGGTGATCGTGCTCGCCGTGAGCTTCCTCAGCCTCGGCCTGCACACGCGTCCCGGCCGCCAGCCGCTGTGGCGCCGCTGGACGCTGGACATCCGCCCCGGCCTGGTGGTGGGCATCACGATCCCGCTGGTGCTGGCCGTGACCTTCCTGGCCATGTGGTACTGGAAGATCGGGCTGCACAAGATCTCCCTCGGCTCGCTCATCATCGCGCTCGGGCTGCTGGTGGACGATGCCATCATCGCCGTCGAAATGATGGTGCGGAAGATGGAAGAAGGCTACGACAAGGTCCGCGCCGCCACCTTCGCCTACGAGATCACGGCCATGCCGATGCTCACCGGCACCCTGATCACCGCAGCGGGCTTCCTGCCCATCGGCATCGCCAAGTCGGTCACCGGCGAATACACCTTCGCGATCTTCGCGGTCACCGTCATCGCGCTCGTGCTGTCGTGGTTCGTCTCGGTGTACTTCGTGCCGTACCTGGGCACACTGCTGCTCAAGGTGCCCGAACACCCGAGGGCGGAAGACCATCCGGCCGGAACCGCCCCGGGGGCTGCGCAAGGGCCGCACGAGGTGTTCGACAGCCCTTTCTACAACACCTTCCGCCGCGCCGTGGATGCCTGCGTGGAGCATCGCTGGATCACCATCGGCGTCACGCTGCTGCTCTTCGTGCTGGGCATCGTGGGCATGGGGCGCGTCCAGCAGCAGTTCTTCCCCGACTCCAGCCGCCCGGAAATCCTGATCGACGCGTGGTTCCCGGAAGGCACTTCGTTCGCCGCGAACGAAGCCGTGCTCAAGCGCATGGAAAAACGCCTCATCGAGGAGCCTGGCGTGAACTCGGTCAGCACCTGGATCGGCTCGGGCGTGCCGCGGTTCTATCTGCCGCTGGACCAGGTCTTCCCGCAATCCAACGTGTCGCAGATCATCCTGCTGCCCCAGGACCTGGCGCAGCGTGAAACGCTGCGGCGCGCCCTGCCGGCGATCCTGGCCCAGGAATTCCCCGAAGTGCGTGCCCGCGTCAAGCTGCTGCCCAACGGCCCGCCCGTGGCCTATCCGGTGCAGTTCCGCGTGATCGGCAACGACCCGGCGCGACTGCGCCAGCATGCGGACGAAGTGCGCAAGATCCTGCGCGAACATCCGCAGATGCTCGGGGTGAATGACAACTGGAACGAATCCGTGAAGACCATGCGCCTGGAGATCGACCAGGACAAGGCACGCGCGCTCGGCGTCACCAGCCAGTCCATCGCCCAGGCCGCACGCACCGTGTTCACCGGCACCACCGTCGGCCAGTACCGCGAGGGCGACCGGCTGATCGACATCGTGTTCCGGCAGCCGCCGGACGAGCGCCAGGCCATCACCGACATCGCCAACGCCTACCTTCCCACCGCGTCGGGCAAGGCCATTCCCCTGACCCAGATCGCGCGCCCCGTGTTCGCCTGGGAGCCCGGCGTCATGTGGCGGCAGAACCGCGAGTACGCCATCACCGTGCAGGGCGACGTGATCGAAGGCCTGCAGGGTGCCACCGTCACCGAGGCGCTGCTGCCCGGCCTGCGCCAGCTGGAAGGCCAATGGCATGCATCGGGAGACGCCGGCTACCGGATCGAGGTCGCCGGCTCCGTGGAGGAAAGCTCCAAGGGCTCCGCCTCCATCGCGGCGGGCGTGCCCATCATGCTGTTCATCACCTTCACGCTGCTCATGCTCCAGCTGCACAGCTTCAGCCGCGCCCTGCTGGTGTTCCTCACGGGCCCGCTCGGCATCGCCGGGGTGGCGGGCGCGCTGCTGCTGCTCGGCCGGCCCTTCGGGTTCGTGGCGCTGCTGGGCGTGATCGCGCTCATGGGCATGATCCAGCGCAACTCCGTCATCCTCATCGACCAGATCGAGAGCGACCGCGCGCGCGGGGTGCCGGCGTGGGATGCCATCGTGGAATCCGCGGTGCGCCGGCTGCGCCCGATCGTGCTCACCGCCGCTGCCGCCGTGCTGGCGATGATCCCCCTGTCGCGCAGTGTCTTCTGGGGCCCGATGGCCGTCGCCATCATGGGCGGGCTCATCGTCGCGACGGTGCTCACGCTGCTGGCGCTGCCTGCGATGTACGCCGCATGGTTCCGCGTGCGGCGACCCGAAACCCGGCCGCCGCAACCCGCCTGAACGGGGACGCCTCGCCGACAGGGTAAAATCGAAGGTTGACCAATTTCACGCAGCGGCGGTCCCCCGGGTCCGCCGCTTTTTGTCGGTAGCCCGCTGGGAACAGCAGGCGGAAAGCCAAGTGGAAAAAGCGCGGGTGGCGAAATTGGTAGACGCACCAGGTTTAGGTCCTGACGCCAGCAATGGTGTGGGGGTTCGAGTCCCCCCCCGCGCACCACGAACAACACGGTGAGGCGGTCCCGCCACGGGACGGCCGTCACGGTCCCATTACCTAGAGGAAGAGCCATGGCCGTTACTGTTGAAACCCTTGAAAAGCTCGAGCGCAAGATCACGCTGAGCCTGCCCCTGACCGCCATCCAGTCGGAAGTGGACTCGCGCCTCAAGCGCCTGGCCCGCACGGTGAAGATGGACGGCTTCCGTCCCGGCAAGGTGCCGATGAACGTCGTGGCCCAGCGCTACGGCTACTCCGTGCAGTACGAAGTGCTGAACGACAAGGTCGGCGAAGCCTTCGCCCAGGCCGCCAACGAGGCCAACCTGCGCGTCGCGGGCCAGCCCCGCATCACCGAGAAGGAAGGCGCCCCTGAAGGCCAGGTGACCTTCGACGCCGTGTTCGAGGTGTTCCCGGAAGTGAAGATCGGCGACCTGTCCACGGCCGAGGTCGAGAAGATCTCCGCCGACGTCACCGACGCAGCCATCGACAAGACCATCGACATCCTGCGCAAGCAGCGCCGCACCTTCGCCCAGCGCGCCCAGGGCACGCCCGCCGAAGACGGCGACCGCGTGACCGTGGACTTCGAAGGCAAGATCGACGGCGAGACGTTCTCCGGCGGCAAGGCCGAAGACTTCCAGTTCCTGGTGGGCGAAGGCCAGATGCTCAAGGAATTCGAGGATGCCGTGCGCGGCATGAAGGCCGGCGAAAGCAAGACCTTCCCCCTCGCCTTCCCCGAGGACTACCATGGCAAGGACGTGGCCGGCAAGACCGCCGACTTCCTCGTCACCGTGAAGAAGATCGAGGCCGCCCACCTGCCCGAAGTCAACGAGCAGTTGGCGAAGTCCCTGGGCATCGCCGACGGCACCGTGGAAGGCCTGCGCGCCGACATCAAGAAGAACCTCGAGCGCGAAGTCAAGTTCCGCCTGCTGGCCCGCAACAAGCAAGCCGTGATGGAAGCCCTGGTGTCCAAGGCCGAACTGGACCTGCCCAACGCCAGCGTGCAGGCCGAGATCGCCCGCCTGCTGGAAGGCGCCCGCGCCGACCTCAAGCAGCGCGGCATCAAGGATGCCGACAAGGCCGAGATCCCTGAGGACGTGTTCCGCCCGCAGGCCGAGCGCCGCGTGCGCCTGGGCCTGGTCGTGGCCGAACTCGTGCGTGCCAACGACCTGCACGCCACCCCCGAGCAGTTGAAGGCGCACGTGGACGAGCTTGCCGCCAGCTACGAGAAGCCCGAGGACGTGGTGCGCTGGTACTTCGGCGACCGCCAGCGCCTAGCCGAGGTCGAGGCCGTGGTCATCGAGAACAACGTCACGGCCTTCGTGATGGACAAGGCCAAGGTCACGGACAAGGCCATTTCCTTCGACGAACTGATGGGCCAGGGCTGAAGCCGCGGCGCCGGCGCATGCATCCGCAGCGCGCCGGCTCCTGCCTGCCATCCGGGGCTTGTGCTGGCGAGCACAGGCCCCAATTCATTTCTCGGTACAGTATCTGCATGACTGGAGAAAACATGAGCGCACTGGAAACACAGGCCCTGGGCATGATCCCCATGGTGATCGAGCAGTCGGGACGCGGCGAGCGGTCCTACGACATCTATTCGCGCCTGCTCAAGGAGCGGATCGTCTTCCTGATCGGCGAGGTGAACGACCAGACCGCCAACCTGGTCGTGGCACAGCTGCTGTTCCTGGAGAGCGAGAACCCCGACAAGGACATCTCCTTCTACATCAACTCCCCCGGCGGCAGCGTGACGGCCGGCATGGCCATCTACGACACGATGCAGTTCATCAAGCCGGACGTGTCCACCATGTGCCTGGGCTTCGCGGCCAGCATGGGCGCCTTCCTGCTGGCGGCCGGCGCCAAGGGCAAGCGCTTCTCGCTGCCCAATTCGAAGATCATGATCCACCAGGTGCTCGGCGGTGCCCGCGGCCAGGCCACGGACATCGAGATCCATGCACGGGACATCCTGCGTACCAAGGACCAGATGAACCGCATCCTGGCGGAACGCACCGGACAGCCGCTGGAAAAGGTCAAGGCCGACACCGAACGCGACTATTTCCTCACTGCCGACGAGGCCAAGGAATACGGCCTGGTCGACCAGGTGGTGACCCAGCGTCCCTGACAGGCGGCGTTGCCTCCGGCGGCGCTTTTCTCCCGGGAAAGGCGCCGCCCCCATTTCGTTATCATCCCGCCAACAGTTCCCGCAACACGAGGCAATGCCCCCATGGCCGAGAAAAAAGGCTCTTCCAGCGAAAAAACCCTTTACTGCTCCTTCTGCGGCAAGAGCCAGCACGAGGTGAAGAAACTCATCGCTGGCCCGTCGGTTTTCATTTGCGACGAGTGCATCGACCTGTGCAATGAGATCATCCGCGACGAGCTGCCTTCCACCGAAGGAGCGCGGGATTCCCGCGGCGACCTGCCGACCCCGTCGGAGATCAAGAGCAACCTCGACAACTATGTGATCGGCCAGGAAATCGCCAAGCGCACCCTGGCCGTGGCCGTGTACAACCACTACAAGCGCCTGCGCCACAAGGACAAGGCCGGCAAGGACGAGGTCGAGCTCGCGAAAAGCAACATCCTGCTGATCGGCCCCACCGGCTCGGGCAAGACCCTGCTTGCGCAGACCCTCGCCCGCATGCTCGACGTGCCCTTCGTGATGGCCGACGCCACCACCCTCACCGAGGCCGGCTACGTCGGCGAGGACGTCGAGAACATCGTCCAGAAGCTGCTGCAGAGCTGCAACTACGAGGTGGAGCGGGCCCAGCGCGGCATCGTCTACATCGACGAGATCGACAAGATCTCCCGCAAGTCCGACAACCCGTCCATCACGCGCGACGTCTCCGGCGAAGGCGTGCAGCAGGCGCTGCTCAAGCTGATCGAGGGCACCATGGCCAGCGTCCCTCCCCAGGGCGGCCGCAAGCATCCCAACCAGGACTTCCTGCAGATCGACACGACCAACATCCTGTTCATCTGCGGCGGCGCCTTCGCCGGCCTGGAGAAGGTCATCGAGAACCGCACGGAGGCCTCGGGCATCGGCTTCGGCGCTGCCGTCAAGAGCAAGAAGCAGCGCTCGCTCACCGAGGTGTTCACCGAGATCGAGCCGGAAGACCTCATCAAGTTCGGACTCATACCCGAGCTGGTGGGCCGCATGCCGGTGGTCACGGCGTTGGCGGAACTCAGCGAGGACGCCCTGGTGCAGATCCTCACGGAGCCCAAGAATGCCCTGGTCAAGCAGTACAGCAAGCTGCTGGCCATGGAAGGCGTGGAGCTGGAGATCCGCCCTGCCGCCCTGAAGGCCATCGCCCGCAAGGCCCTGGCCCGCAAGACCGGCGCCCGCGGCCTGCGCTCCATCCTCGAGCAGTCCCTGATCGGGACCATGTTCGATCTTCCCAATACCAGCAACGTGGAGAAGGTCGTGGTGGACGAATCCACCATCGAGGAGAACAAGGCCCCGCTGCTCGTCTACCGGGAAGCGGCCAAGAAGGCCTGAGCCGCCCTCCCCTGCGGGGGAGGTGCGCGACCGCGGCCGGCCCCCCTGCCGCGGCCCCGGTCATCCAGGATGGATGGTGCCCCGGGTTGAAAATACCGGCTGGTGGACCATATTCCACTCAGTTTCACAAGGATTCCCATGTCCGGACATACCCCCCTGCCAGCCACCCCCATCGACCTCCCATTGCTGCCCCTGCGCGATGTGGTGGTGTTCCCCCACATGGTGATTCCGCTGTTCGTGGGCCGGCCCAAGAGCATCAAGGCCCTCGAGCTGGCCATGGACGCCGACCGGCGCATCATGCTGGTGGCCCAGAAAACGGCGGCCAAGGACGAGCCGCTGGTTTCCGACATGTTCGACGTCGGCTGCGTCTCCACCATCCTGCAGATGCTCAAGCTGCCCGACGGCACCGTCAAGGTGCTGGTGGAAGGCCAGCAGCGCGCCCAGGTCGCCTCCATCGAGGACCATGAAAGCCACTTCACCTCCACCGTGACGCCGGTGCCCGCCAGCGACGGCGACCACAAGCCCAGCGAGATCGAAGCGCTGCGCCGCGCGGTGATGCAGCAGTTCGACCAGTACGTCAAGCTGAACAAGAAGATCCCGCCCGAGATCCTCACCTCCATCGCGAGCATCGACGATCCGGGCCGCCTGGCCGACACCATCGCCGCCCACCTGCCCCTCAAGCTGGAGAACAAGCAGGCCGTGCTGGATCTGGCCGACGTGAAGGAACGGCTCGAGAACCTGTTCGAGCAGCTCGACCGCGAGGTGGACATCCTCAATGTGGACAAGCGCATCCGCGGCCGCGTCAAGCGCCAGATGGAGAAGAACCAGCGCGACTTCTACCTGAACGAGCAGGTCAAGGCCATCCAGAAGGAACTCGGCGAAGGCGAGGAAGGCGCGGACATCGAGGAGATCGAGAAGAAGATCAAGGCCGCGAAGATGCCCGCGGACGCGCGCAAGAAGGCCGAGAGCGAACTCAAGAAGCTCAAGCTGATGTCGCCCATGTCGGCGGAAGCCACGGTCGTGCGCAACTACATCGAGGTCCTGACCGGCCTGCCCTGGAGCAAGCGCACGAAGATCAAGCACGACCTCGCCAATGCGGAAGAAGTGCTCAACGAGGACCACTACGGCCTGGACAAGGTCAAGGACCGCATCCTCGAATACCTCGCGGTGCAGCAGCGCGTGGACAAGGTCAAGGCCCCCATCCTCTGCCTGGTGGGCCCGCCCGGGGTCGGCAAGACCTCGCTTGGCCAGTCCATCGCCAAGGCGACGGGCCGCAAGTACGTGCGCATGGCGCTCGGCGGCATGCGCGACGAGGCGGAGATCCGCGGCCACCGCCGCACCTACATCGGCGCCATGCCCGGCAAGGTGCTGCAGAGCCTGAACAAGGTCGGCACGCGCAATCCGCTGTTCCTGCTCGACGAGATCGACAAGCTGGGCACTGACTTCCGCGGCGACCCGTCCAGCGCGCTGCTCGAGGTGCTGGACCCGGAGCAGAACCACAAGTTCGGCGACCACTACGTAGAGGTCGATTTCGACCTGAGCGACGTGATGTTCGTGGCCACGTCGAACTCCATGAACATCCCGCCCGCCCTGCTGGACCGGATGGAGGTCATCCGGCTCTCGGGCTACACGGAAGACGAGAAGGCAAACATCGCCATCAAGTACCTGCTGCCCAAGCAGATGGCCAACAACGGCGTCAAGGACGAGGAACTGCGGGTCGAGGAAAGCGCCGTGCGCGACGTGATCCGCTACTACACCCGCGAGGCCGGCGTGCGCTCGCTGGAGCGCGAACTCTCCAAGATCTGCCGCAAGGTGGTCAAGGGACTGCAGCTCAAGAAGCTGGAGCCCCAGGTGGTGGTCACGGCGGACAACCTGGCCGACTACCTCGGCGTGCGCAAGCACACCTACGGCCGCGCCGAGCAGCAGAATCAGGTGGGCCAGGTGGTCGGCCTCGCGTGGACCGAGGTCGGTGGCGACCTCCTCACCATCGAAGCCGCGACCATGCCCGGCAAGGGAACCATCACGCGCACGGGCTCGCTCGGCGACGTGATGAAGGAATCCGTGGAAGCGGCCCGCACCGTGGTGCGCAGCCGTGCGCACCGCCTGGGCATCAAGGACGAGGTGTTCGAGAAGCGCGACATGCACATCCACGTGCCGGACGGTGCCACGCCCAAGGACGGCCCGAGCGCCGGTGCGGCCATGACGACGGCCTTCGTGTCCGCCCTCACGGGCATCCCCGTGCGCAGCGACGTCGCCATGACCGGCGAGATCACCCTGCGCGGCGAGGTCACGGCCATCGGCGGCCTGAAGGAGAAGCTGCTCGCGGCACTGCGCGGCGGCATCAAGACGGTGCTGATTCCCGAGGAAAACGTCAAGGACCTGCAGGAGATCCCGGACAACGTGAAGAGCGGCCTCGAGATCATTCCGGTCAAGTGGATCGACAAGGTGCTGGAAGTCGCCCTCGAGCGCAAGCCGATCGCGCTGACGGAAGAAGAGATAGCCGCGTCCATCACCGCCCGGGAAAACCGGCAGGCGCAGGGCTCCACGGACTCCGTGAAGCACTGAACGCGAAATTTTTCCGGAACCACCCAAAAAGTGCGCTACAATTCACTTCATCGACGCCAAACGTTGTAGAATGCAAGGCTTCGATAAATGCGGGAATAGCTCAGTTGGTAGAGCGCAACCTTGCCAAGGTTGAGGTCGAGAGTTCGAGACTCTTTTCCCGCTCCATACTCCAAAAAAGGGGAAGCCAAAGCTTCCCCTTTTTGCCAAGGGAAGCATCTTCGGCGCGGTAGCAAAGCGGTTATGCACCGGATTGCAAATCCGTGTAGGTCGGTTCGACTCCGGCCCGCGCCTCCAGATACGGACAGTGGCTTGCACATCGATCGGTGTTCAAGCCGTCTTGGCAAAGCACCAAAAAATGGTGCTACAATTCAAGGCTTGTTGATGAGGCAACGAATCGACAGCAAATGCGGGAATAGCTCAGTTGGTAGAGCGCAACCTTGCCAAGGTTGAGGTCGAGAGTTCGAGACTCTTTTCCCGCTCCATACATGGAACATGCGCAATGCGGGTGTTCAAAACAAAAGGCCCTTCGGGGCCTTTTTTGTTTTTCACCTGGCCGGTATGCCCCTTCTTCCGGCATCCGCGGTCCACGCCTCTTTTTGGCGCACGGACGGGCTCGGGATGCCGTTTCTGCATGGGACAATCTTCCTTCATGACACCGGAACAGTACGTCCAACAAAAAGCCGCGGCGTCCGGCAGCAGCTTCTATTACGCATTCCTGTTCCTCCCGCCCGCCAGGCGGGCCGCCATCACCGCCTTCTATGCGTTCTGCCGCGAGGTGGACGACGTGGTGGACGAGGTGTCGGACGCCGGCGTCGCCCGGACCAAGCTGGCCTGGTGGCAGGCGGAAGTCGCCCGCTCGTTCGCAGGCCAGCCCCCGACGCATCCCGTGATGCAGGCCTTGATGCCCCACACCGGCACCTATGGCATCGAGGAACGCCACCTGCTGGCCGTGATCGAGGGGTGCCAGATGGACCTCGAGCAGACCCGTTACCTGGACTTCCAGGGCCTCTCGCGGTATTGCCACCTGGTGGCCGGCATCGTCGGCGAGGTGGCGGCGCGCATCTTCGGCCCTTCCGACGAACGCACCGTGGAATACGCCCATACCCTGGGCCTCGCTTTCCAGCTGACGAACATCATCCGGGACGTCGGCGAGGACGCGATGATGGGCCGCATCTACCTTCCCGTGGCGGAGTTGCAGCAGTTCGATGTCAAGGCCCACGAAATCCTGAAGCGGCAGTATTCCGACCGTTTCACGGCGCTGATGCGCTTCCAGGCCGAACGCGCCCATGGCCTTTACGACAAGGCCCTGTCCCTGCTCCCGGACGAACAGCGGCGCGCACAGAAACCTGGCTTGATGATGGCCAGCATCTACCGGACCCTGCTGCGGGAAATCGAGAGGGACCAGTTCCAGGTCCTGCACCAGCGCATCGCGCTCACGCCCCTGCGCAAGCTGTGGCTGGCGTGGAAGATGCAGGCGCTGGGCCGGATGTGATGGCGATGCGCCGCTTCTTCCGGCCGTGTCCATCCCTGGCCCCCTCCACTCGCACTGTCGGCTGACACCATGCAGGTGGCCATCATCGGTGCGGGCTGGGCGGGCCTGGCAGCGGCCATCGCTGGCGCGCAGGCAGGCCATAACGTTTACGTTTTCGAGGCAGCCCGCATGCTGGGAGGCCGTGCCCGCGCCCTGGCTCCTGCGGAAGGCACGGACGCGCAGGCTCCTTGCCGCCTGGACAACGGCCAGCACATCCTGATCGGAGCCTACACCGAATGCCTGCGGCTGATGCGGCTGGTGGGCATCGATCCCGATGCCGCGCTGCTGCGCACTCCGCTCGCGCTCGTATTCCCGGATGGCAACGGACTGCGCTTTCCCGACGCGCCGCCGCCCTGGGATGCGATCCGGGGCATCATGGGGGCCCGTGGCTGGTCCCTGGCCGACCGGATGGCCCTGCTGCGCCGTGCAGTGCGATGGCGGCTTTCCGGCTTTCGCTGCCCGCCCCGAACCACCGTGGAACAGCTCTGCCAGGGACTGCCCGAGCGGCTCCTGCGCGAATTCATCGATCCACTGTGCGTCTCCGCGCTCAACACGCCGATCGGTGCTGCCAGCGGCACCGTGTTCCTGCGGGTGCTGCGCGACAGCCTGTTCAGTGGACGCGGTGGCTCCCACCTGCTGCTGCCGCGCCGGGACCTGAGCGCGTTGTGGCCCGAGGCCGCGGCTGCATGGCTGCGGAACCACGGCCATGCCGTGCATGTCGGCCGGCGCATCCCGTCCATCGAGATCGCTCACGATAGCGCGGGGCCGTCCTGGCGCGTGGATGGCATGCCATTCGACGCCGTTGTCGTGGCCACCACAAGCACCGAGGCCGCACGGCTGGTGGCAGCGGCCGCGGATACCGCCCCGCCCCGACCCGCCGCAGCCATGCGGGCATGGGCGGCTACTGCAGCGGCCCTGCGCTTCACCGCCATCGCCACCGTGTACGCGCGGGCGGCCGGGCCTCTACCCCCTGCTCTGGCAGGAAATGTCCCCATGCTGGCCCTGCACAGCGGCCCCGGGGCTCCGGCCCAGTTCGTGTTCGACCGCGGTCGCCTGGGCGGCGAGCCAGGACTGCTCGCGTTCGTGGTCAGCGCATTCGAAGGCGAGCGGGCGGTGCTGGAGCAGGCCGTACTCCGGCAGGCGCGGGAGCAACTGGGTCTGGCAGGCCTGGAGGTGCTGAGAACGGTGGTCGAGAAGCGCGCCACCTTCGCCTGCGTGCCTGCACTGGATCGCCCTCCGCAGGACATCATCACGGGCCTGGTGGCCTGCGGCGACTATGTCGCGGGCCCCTATCCCGCCACCCTCGAAGGCGCCGTGCTGTCAGGCACGGCGGCCGGCCGCAGCCTCTGAGGGCGATTCAGGACGGCGCAGAGCCGCCGGGCCGGGGAAGCACGTCGGCGAGCTTGAGCACGGCCATGCCGGTGTTGCCCCAGAAACGCTCCAGGCTCTCTCCGCGCTCGATGAGCAGCCGCTGCACCAGCGGCTCCAGGAAAGTGGTGGCGGGTTCCGCCAGCAGCACATACCGCGGAGCCTCGTCGTCGGCCGCCCCATGGGCCGCCTCGTTGACCTGCACGATCCAGTCCAGCCCCGTCAGCGCTTCCAGCACCGGTTCGAGCTGCAGTACATCCACGCGCAGCGCCTGGGCCAGCCCGCCGGCATCCAGCCCGCGCTGTGACGTGTGGCGGGCCGCATGCAACTGCTGCAGCACCTCCACCGCCAGCTGGAAGCTCCACCCCTGCTCGGTGGCCGTTCGCTCCACCCCCGTGAGCAGGCTGGGCAGGTAGGCCGCCACCACCGCGCCGAGCAGCACGATCACCCACGCCACGTAGATCCAGACCAGCAGGATCGGCAGGGTCGCGAAAGCACCGTAGAGCACCGAATAGGTGGGCACGGACGCGATGTAGAGCCCCAGCACCTTCTTGGCCACCTCGATGCCCACCGACACGAACACCCCGCCGGACCAGGCATGCCGCCAGCGCACCTGGGTGTTCGGTACATAGCGGTACAGCGCCGCCGTGCCCCCGGCCAGCAGCAGGAATTCGATGGAGTCGAACAGCAGCCGGGCGCTGTCAGGCAGCGCACCTTCGAGGCCACGCGATGCGCTGGAGGCGACCGACGTGGTCAATGCCAGGCTCGCGGCGAGCACCAGCGGCCCGAGCGTGATGACGGCCCAGTAGATCAGCACCCGCTGCCCCAGCGGGCGCAGGCGGGGCACGCGCCAGATGTTGTTCAGCGTGCGGTCGATCGTGAGGATGAGCGCGAGGGCCGTGGCCAGCAGAATGGAGAAACCCGCCACCCCCAACCCGCTCGCCTTGGCGGCGAACTGGGTCAGGTACCCCAGCACCTGCCGGGAAATGCTGTCCGGCACGAGGCTGTCCACCAGCCAGCGCTGCAACCCCGTCTGCAGCGTGCGGAAGATCGGGAAGGCCGTGAAGATGGCCAGCGCCACCGTGAAGAAAGGCACCAGGGCCAGCAGCGTGGTGAACGTCAGGCTGCTGGCCGTCAGGCCCAGGCGGTCTTCCCGGAAGCGCTCGCGCAGCGTGTGCGCGGTCGTCCGCCAGGGAAAGCGCGACAGGTCCGACAGCACGGCTTCGAAGCGCTGCGCGAGGTGGGCAATGGACATGGCCGATATGATGCCATCCCGATGCCTGCATCCTCCGCGCCCATCCCCGCCCCATCGGCCCCCACCGTCGCCTTCACCCGCTGGCTCGCCGTGGGCAGCCTGCTGGGCCTCATCGTGCTTTGCCTGGCCTGGGAGCTCTGGCTGGCGCCGCTGCGCCCCGGCGGCTCCTGGCTGGCGCTCAAGGCCCTGCCGCTCGCCCTGCCGCTGGCGGGCCTGCTCAAGCGCCGCATGTACACCTACCGCTGGGTCAGCCTGGTGGTGTGGCTGTACTTCACCGAAGGGGTGGTACGTGCGTGGAGCGATGCACCGCCGGGACGCTGGCTGGCGTGCGCGGAGATCGTGCTCTGCCTGGGCCTGTTCACGGCGTGCGCCCTGCACGTGCGGCTCCGGCAGCGCCATGCAGGCGTCTGTACGGGCCGGCAGCATCCTGCCTCGCGCCCCGGCTGATCCCGGCCTGCCGCTGCCATCCTGCGTTCCTGTTCCGTTTCGTTGCTGCGAGAAGACTTCCATGACCGCCTCCCTGATCGACACCCTGCGCCAGATCGTCGGCGCCCACCACGTCCTGGTCGATGGCGACCTCACGGCCTGGGAACAGGACTGGCGCCGGCGCGCCCGTGGCAAGGCCCTGGCCGTGGTCCGCCCCGCCAGCACCGCCGAGGTGGCCTCCGTGGTGAAAGCCTGCGCCGCCCACGGTACCGCGCTGGTGCCCCAGGGCGGCAATACCGGCCTGGCGGTGGGCTCCATTCCCGATGCATCGGGCACGCAGGTGGTGCTGAGCCTCACGCGCATGAATGCAGTGCGCAGCGTCGATGCCGACAACCTCACCATGACGGTGGAGGCCGGCTGCATCCTGCAGAACCTGCAGGACACGGCCGAAAAGGCCGGCCTGCTCTTCCCGCTCAGCCTGGCAGCCGAAGGCAGTTGCACCATCGGGGGCAACCTCGCCACCAACGCCGGCGGAACGCAGGTGGTGCGCTACGGCAACACGCGCGACCTGTGCCTGGGGCTGGAAGTGGTCACGCCGCAGGGCGAGGTCTGGAGCGGACTGAAGGGCCTGCGCAAGGACAACACCGGCTACGACCTGCGCGACCTGTTCATCGGCAGCGAGGGCACGCTGGGCATCATCACCGCCGCCACCATGAAGCTCTATCCGCGCCCGGCAGCCAGCCTCACGGCCTGGGCCGCGGTACCGTCCATGGCGCACGCGGTGCAGCTGCTCGCACTGGCCCACGGCCACCTGGGTGCCAGCCTGACGGGCTTCGAGGTCATGGGCCGCTTCGCACTCAGCCTCGTGAACAAGCACATGCCGCAGTTGCGCGTGCCCTTCATCGACCAGGACGACGTGCCCTACGGCGTGCTGCTGGAAAACAGCGACAGCGAATCCGAGGAGCACGCCCGCGCCCGCTTCGAGGCTCTGCTGGAAACCGCCTTCGATGCCGGCTGCGTGGTGGATGCCGTGGTGGCGGAGAACCTCGCCCAGGCGCACCAGCTGTGGCACATCCGCGAAAACATCCCGCTCGCACAGGCCGAGGAGGGGCTGAACATCAAGCACGACATCTCCGTGCCCATCTCGCGCATCCCGGCCTTCGTGGAGCATGCGGATGCGCTGCTGCAGCGGGAGATCCCGGGCGTGCGCCTGGTCAACTTCGGCCACCTGGGGGACGGCAACCTGCACTACAACGTGCAGGCGCCGGCGGAGGGCGATGCCAAGGCCTTCCTGCGCGACCAGGAAGACCGCGTGAACCACCTCGTCTACGAGGCCGTAGCCGCGTTCGGCGGTTCGTTCTCCGCCGAGCACGGCGTGGGCGCCCTCAAGGTGGACAAGCTGCAGCAGTACCAGTCTCCCGTGGCGCTGGCGATGATGCGGTCCATCAAGGGGGCGCTCGACCCCCAGGGCCTGATGAACCCGCACTGCATGCTGCCGGTCCGGGCAGACCAGGCCACCATCTGACGGCAACGGCTCAGCGCCGCGCGTTCTCCATCATCGTGCGCACTTCGGCTGGCATCTGCACGCCGCGGCCATAGTCCTGCACGTCCCACTCCTCACCGTCCGTCTGCAGCCACACGCGCATCGCATCGCGCGCGGGATCGAGCACCACGGCAGCGGACTCCGACCCGCCCTGGTGCGGCCGGTTGCCGGTGATGTAGAGCAGATTTCCTTCCTTGCGCAGCGGGCCGCTGGTGCCCATGTTCTGCAGGAGCACGGGATAGTTCACGGGGCCCAGCAGGCCCTTCAGGCGTTCGGCCATGGGCCCGGTGCGCAGGAAATCCACACTGTCGGTGGGATAGCGCCCCACCAGTGCCTGCATGCCGGCCCAGTGGTCGGCCGCCGCAGGAGTGGCGGCAGCGGCAGGAGCCGCAGCGGCCGGGGCAGGCGGCGGGGTGGTGGACGGCTGGGCAGGAGACAGGGGCACGTTGCTGGCGCAACCTGCCAGCGACAGGAGGGCAGCCAGCGACCACCCGGCGAGGAAAGGGAAGGAAAATCGCGACGATGTATGGGGCATGTTGGCAAAGCCGGCCCGGTGGGCCTGGGAATGGTGCGACACCCGAGCTTAGCTCTTTCACGAGCTCCAGCCCCGGCTCCGGCAGCCTGCCGGCCCAGACCCTAGAATCCACGGCTCCATAGTTGCGAACGCGCTTGCGCCTGCTGCCCATGAATGCCCCCGCCCGCCCCGTGCGCTCCCAGTACGAAGACTTCATGCGCCACGTCCATGCCCATGGCGTGGCCAAGGGCGACCGCACCGGCACCGGCACCCGCAGCGTGTTCGGCTACCAGATGCGGTTCGACCTGAACGAGGGCTTTCCGCTGGTTACCACCAAGAAGGTCCATCTCAAGTCCATCATCACGGAGCTGCTCTGGTTCCTCACCGGCTCCAGCAGCAACCACTGGCTGAAGGAGCGCGGCGTCACCATCTGGGACGAATGGGCCCACGAGGATGGCGACCTGGGCCCGGTCTATGGCGTGCAGTGGCGCAGCTGGCCCACGCCGGACGGCGGCCATATCGACCAGATCAGCCAGGTAGTCGAAACGCTCAGGACCAATCCCGACTCGCGCCGCATCATCGTGAGCGCCTGGAACGTGGCCGACCTGGACAAGATGGCCCTCATGCCCTGCCACGCGTTCTTCCAGTTCTACGTGGCACCGCCTAAGGCCGCCGGAGAGCGGGGCCGGCTGAGCTGCCAGCTGTACCAGCGCAGCGCCGACATCTTCCTGGGCGTGCCCTTCAACATCGCCAGCTACGCGCTGCTGACCCACATGATGGCGCAGCAGTGCAACCTGGACGTGGGCGACTTCATCTGGACCGGCGGCGACTGCCACATCTACAGCAACCATTTCGAGCAGGTGGAACTGCAGCTGTCGCGCGCTCCCCACCCCTACCCCACGCTGCACATCCTGCGCCGGCCGGACAGTCTCTTCGACTACCAGCTCGAAGACTTCGAGGTGCGCGACTACGAGCACCACCCCGCCATCAAGGCGCCGGTCGCGGTCTGATCCTTCCGTTTTTCCAAACGCTTCCAGCCTCTCACCATGTCCTCCCACGGCTTCCACGTCCATGGGCCGCACGACCACGCCGTCGAGCATGCCGCCCAGCACGCCCATCCCGATGCCGACCACGGCGCCATGACCAACCGCATCGCCATGGCGACGGCCATCATCGCCACGGTGGGCGCCATCTTCTCGTACATGGGCGGCGCCACGCAGGCCAATGCCGGTCTGATCAAGAACGATGCCGCCATCAAGAAGACCGAGGCAGCCAACCAGTGGGCCTACTACCAATCCAAGAGCACCAAGCAGTCGGTCACCGAGCTGGCACGCGACCTGGCGCCGGACAATCGCAAGCCCGAACTGCAGACCCGGCTGGACCGCTACGAGCAGGAGAAAAACGACATCAAGCGCAAGGCCGAGGCACTGGAAGCCCAGTCCATGGCGCTGGATGAGCAAAGCGAACAGCAGATGCACCAGCACCACCGGTGGGCGCAGGCCACCACGGTGCTGCAGGTCGCCATCGCGCTGGCCGCCATCGCCCTGCTCACGCGCCGCAAGTGGCTGCAGTGGGGCATGTACGGCGTAGCGGGCCTGGGCATCGCCATCGGCGTCCTGGCGGCCCTCCATCTCTGACACGGCGCCATGGCACTGAAACTCATCTACGCACGGGCCGCCAATGGCGGTATCGGCCTGCACAACGCCATGCCCTGGCACCTGCCCGAAGACCTGGCGCATTTCAAGCAACTCACGCTGGGTGCCACGGTGGTCATGGGGCGCAAGACCTGGGACTCCCTGCCTGCCCGCTTCCGTCCCCTGCCCGGCCGCACGAACATCGTGGTCACGCGCCAGACCGGCTGGCACGCAGAGGGAGCCCTGCCCGCCTCCAGCCTGGCGCAGGCGCTGGAACTGGCCCGGCCACATGGCGATACGGTATGGGTGATGGGCGGTGCGCAGGTCTACGCCCAGGCCCTTCCGATGGCGGACGGCGTGGAGGTCACAGAAATCCACCGGGATTTCGAAGCAGACGCCTTCGCCCCCGTGCTGGGCTCCGAATGGGAGGAGACCGCCCGGACCCCCGTGCAGACCTCTGCCGGAAGTGCGGCCCTTCCGTTTTCCTTCGTCAGCTACCGTCGCCGCTGAAGCCGTCGCCGGCAAGCTCCGTCTTTCTTCGCATCGATCTCATCCCATGAAGCTGGCCACCTGGAACGTCAACTCCCTCTCCGTACGGCTGCCCCAGGTGCTGGCCTGGCTGGCCGACAACCCCGTGGATGCCATCGGCCTGCAGGAACTCAAGCTGGTGGACGAGAAATTTCCCCACGATGCCTTCGAATCCGCCGGCTACCACGCCGTGAGCTTCGGGCAGAAGACCTATAACGGCGTCGCCATCCTGAGCCGCACGCCCGCGCGCGACGTGGTGCGCAACATCCCCGGCCACGAGGATGCCCAGGCACGCGTGATCGCAGCGACGCTGGACACGCCCCAAGGCCCGCTCCGGTTCATCAATTGCTACTTCGTGAACGGCCAGGCCCCAGGCACGGAGAAGTTCGCATACAAGATGCTCTGGCTGGCCGCACTGCACCGGTGGGTCGGGGAAGAACTGCTCGCCCACCCCCGGCTGGTGCTCGTGGGCGACTTCAACGTGGCGCCTGAAGACCGCGACTCCTTCGATCCCGTGGGCTTGAAAGACACCATCCACCACACCGTGGAAGAGCGCACCCACTTCCAGAGCCTCCTGCAACTGGGGCTCACCGATGCCTACCGCATGTTCGAGCAGCCCGAGAAGAGCTTTTCGTGGTGGGACTACCGCATGCTGGGCTTCCAGAAGAACCGGGGCCTGCGCATCGACCACATCCTGGTAAGCGAAGCGCTGCGCGGACAGGTCACCGCCTGCGCGATCGACCGACAACCTCGCAAGAACCCGCAGCCCAGCGACCACGCGCCGGTCGTCGCCACGCTCGGCTGACACGGCCCGCAGGCACCGGGCGTGGAAAGCGCCGCGGCCCGCAGCAGGACTCCCGCTGCAGGCCGCGACCTATCGCCTGCACGCAGGCAGGCGATGCGTACCGGCCGAACTCAGGGCATGGCCTTGTAACGGTCCCGCAGGTCGCGCACTTCGTCGTGGTTGCGCTGGGCCCCCTCCGCCTGGCGCTCGACCAGGCTGCGCACGGAAGCGGGCAACGAGGCCTTCAGCGCCTTGCGGTAGCGTGCCACCGCGGCGTCCTCGCCGCGCTCGCACTCCTCCAGCACGGCCTTGTCGTCCCGGGTGCTCAGGGCGGTCTTCACGGACACCCAGCCCCGGTGCAGCGCTCCGGACATGGAACCGCCGCTCGACGGCTCGCCGCCATGGTTGCGGATCTCGCGTTCCAGTTCCGCAGCCGCGGAGGCGCACTCGCTGGCATGGCGCAGCAGGATGCCCTTGAGCTCGGGGGATTCGGCATGCTCGGCCGATGCGCGGAAGCCGTACTCGCCATCGCGGCAGGATTCCAGCAGATCGTCCAGCACGTCCACCACGTCGTCGTTGTCCACCAGTGCGGTGTCACCCGTCGTGGATTGCGTCATGCTGCCCACGGCGGCGCCCACGCCGGCCCCGCCGACGGTGGTGGCACTGCCACTGCCGGCGCGCTCCCAGGCGGCGCGCGTGGCCGGACGGGCCTCGTCCCACTCCATGCCGCTGGTGCCCCGCGCCTGGCCCCAGTCACGCGCCAGATGGGGCTCCACCGTATCGAAGTCGCCTTCGTAGCGCCCAACGGAACTCCATCCCAGTTCATAGGCAGGACGGTACTCGTCGTACGTGCGGCCATTGCGGTAGTACGGCTCCCGCTGGTAGCTTTCGCGCCAGTAGGCGTCTTCCACCGTGGGGTTCACGGACTCCGCAGCAGCCTTGCCTGCGAGGCCGCCGACCACGGCGCCTGCGACGCCGCCCACGGCCGCGCCGATCGGCCCGCCGAAGGAGCCCGCCGCCGCACCGGCCACCGCACCACCCGCGGCGCCCACGCCGGTACCCACGGGATGGGCGCCAGGCTCATTGGTCAAAGGGTCGCGGTTTGCATCGTTGAAATCCGACATGAATTCGCTCCGGTTGGTTGAACAGTGCCTTCATTCTGGAAGGCGCCGCTTGTCCGGAGGGTCGGCGCGTGCGTGGCTGCGCTGTAGGAGATACGCCAGCGCAACGGATGAGCAAACACCCGTCCAATCTCATCTTTTTGCTACAAAAATGAGAGCTTCGCTTTCACGACGGCAACTCCGCCTCGTCTCAGCCCGCGGGATCGTCGGAGGGTCCGAGCCCCAGTTCCTGGATCTTGCGGGTGATGGTGTTGCGGCCGATGCCGAGGCGCTGAGCAGCCTCCATGCGACGCCCATGGGTGGTGGACAGCGCCGTGCGGATCAGGCGCGATTCGAACCGGCGCGTGAGCACGTCCCACACTTCCGGCTGCCCCGTGGCCAGCAGCTTCTGGGCCTCCGCCTCCAGCGCATGCTCCCATCCGGACGGATCGCCCGCAGCGGCATGCGGCGCCAGCGCCTGCACTGCAGGGGCGGTACCCGGCAGGGACACGACGGCACCCGTGGCCACTGAACCGCCAGCCAGCCCCGCGGGCCACCCGGCACCGCGGTCATCGCGCAGCACCGTGCCTGACGGCATGCCGGAGCCGGACACATCGGCTATCCCCGCCGACTGCGCCGATGGATCCGGACGTGCCGCCTCCGCCACCGGAAGCGACGCATCGGCAGACGCAGGACCGTCGAGCACCTCGGGAGGCAGGTCCTGCAGCGAAATGACCTGCGCTGGCGCCATCACGGTCAGCCAATGGCAGATGTTCTCCAGTTGCCGCACGTTGCCGGGGAACGAGAACTGCCCCAGCCGGGACAGTGCCGCATCGGAAATGCGCTTCGGCTCCACGCCCAGCTGGCGCGCGCTCTGCTGCAGGAAGTGCCGCGTCAGCATCGGCACATCCTCGTGCCGCTCGCGCAATGCGGGCAACCGCAGCCGGATCACGTTGAGGCGGTGGAAAAGATCTTCGCGGAACACCCCGTCCTTGACCCGCAGCTCCAGGTTCTGGTGCGTCGCGGCAATGACGCGGACGTGCGCCTTGACGGCTGCATGTCCCCCCACCCGGTAGAACTGCCCGTCCGACAGCACCCGCAGCAGGCGCGTCTGCAGGTCGAACGGCATGTCACCGATTTCATCGAGGAACAGCGTCCCCCCTTCCGCTTGCTCGAAGCGGCCGCGGCGCTGGGTCTGGGCACCGGTGAATGCACCCCGCTCATGGCCGAACAGCTCGCTCTCCAGCAGGTCCTTGGGGATCGCCGCCGTGTTGATCGCGACGAAGGGCCCTTCGGCCACCGGCGAATGCTTGTGCAGCGCGCGGGCCACGAGTTCCTTGCCGGAGCCGGACTCCCCGGTGATCAGCACCGTCACCTGGCTCTGGCTCAGCCGCCCGATCGCACGGAACACGTCCTGCATGGCAGGGGCCTGGCCCAGCATCTCGGGCGTGGCGGTCTGGCGCTCCTCGGTGACCTCCTCCCGCTGGCTTTCCTCCACCGCCCGGCGGATCAGCTCCACGGCCTTGGGCAGGTCGAACGGCTTGGGCAGGTACTCGAACGCGCCGCGCTGGAATGCGGACACGGCACTGTCCAGGTCGGAATACGCAGTCATGATGATGACCGGGAGGCCGGGCTGCTGCTGCCGCACCTGCTCCAGCAATTGCAGACCCGAGCCCCCGGGCATGCGGATGTCGCTGACCAGCACCTGCGGCCCCTGCCGCGCCGGGTCTCCGGCCGCTACGTCGGCGAGCGCATCGAGCACCTCGCGTGGGTGGGTGAAGCTGCGCGTCGGCAGGTTCTCTCGGGCCAGCGCCTTTTCCAGGACGAAGCGGATCGAGGGGTCGTCATCTACTATCCAGATCGGCTTCATGTGTGAGTTCTACCTTGTCTCGAAGTGAATGTCTCCGGACCTCAGGGCAAGGGAATGAGGATGCGGAAATCGGTGCGACCCGGAACGCTGTCGCATTCGATCAAGCCGTGGTGCCGCTGCACGAAAGTCTGTGCGAGCGTCAGCCCCAGCCCCGACCCTCCATCGCGCCCCGTCACCAGCGGATAGAAGATCCGCTCCTTGATCGCTTCGGGTACGCCCGGTCCGTTGTCGATGACATGCAATTCCAGTGCCAAGCGATACCGCTGCCGCCCGAAAGTCACCTGCCGCGCGACGCGCGTGCGCAGCGTGATGACGGCATCGCCGGCGCCAATGCGTTCCGTCAGCACCTGCGCCGCGTTCTGCACGATGTTCAACACCGCCTGGATGAGCTGCGCCCGGTCACCCCGGAATTCCGGAATCGAGGTGTCATAGTCGCGCTGCACGCGCAGGCCGTGCGGGTATTCCACCAGGACCAGCGAACGCACCCGCTCGCACACCTCATGGATGTTCACGTCGCCCACGAGGTGCGGATGCCGGTGGGGCGCCAGAAGCCGGTCCACCAGGCTCTGCAGGCGGTCGGCCTCGTGGATGATGACCTGGGTGTATTCGGTAAGCTCCGGATTGTCGAGTTCCATCTCGAGCAACTGGGCCGCTCCGCGGATGCCCCCGAGCGGATTCTTGATCTCGTGCGCGAGGTTGCGGATCAGCTCCTTGTTGGCCAGGGCCTGCTCTCGCAGGCGTTCTTCCCGGTCCTGCCGAGCCTGGGCTTCCAGCGGCCACATCTCCACCAGGATCTCGCCGGTCTGTTCCGCCACCGCCACGTTCACGTGGACGGGTATCTGCTCCTGAAGAGGCCCGCGCCGCAGCCCCGCCTCGAAGCGCAATGCCGCGAAATCCTGCTCGCGGGCGCCCGCCAGGGCCGTCTGCAGCAACGCCGGATCCGTGAAGAAGGAACAGAAGTCGGCGCTTTCCAGCGTGCGGCGCGACAGGCCCAGCATGTTTTCCAGCGATGCGTTCGCGAACATCACGGAACCGTCCTGATGCAGCACCGCCACCAGCGTGGACACGAGATCCAGGGCGACATAGCGCGTGGCCGGACGCGCGGAAGAGCTCGGGGCCACGCTCAGCGGCCTGCCGGCGCGGGCAGGCGTGCCAGCTCGCGCTTGATGCCCGCCACGTCGCTCTCCGCACGGGACACGGCAGCCTTGAGTTCGGCGGTCCGCTCGATATAGACCTGCGGGTTGCGCAACTCCAGCGCCGTGCGCTGGGGTTCGCCATTGTTGTACTCGCGGGACAGGTCCGCCAGCCGGGCCTCCGCCTTGCGCAGTTCCGCCTCCAGGATGGACCGCGCGTCGGAGTCGCGGGCACGTTGGTCATTGGCATCCACGCGCGGAGCGCTGGAAGGCGACGCGGCGGCATTGCCGCCTGCCGGTGCTGAGGAGTGCGCAGCACCGCCGCCCCCTGAAGGCCGCGATCCCTGCACCACGGTCACATTGCCGCCCTCCACGAGCTTGCAGCCCTTTTCCCGGGCCTGGCTCACGTTGTTGGTGTATTCGTTGCCGCAGCGGTAGATGCGGTCCTGCGACCAGGCGGCCGGTGCCAGGGCCGCCAGGGCCATGAGCGCACAGACAATTCTTTTCATTCAAGTCCTCGCGATGCGTGCGAGCGGCACGCGGAAGCTGACCGGAAGTATCCCCCAATCGCTCCGGCACCGCCATGCATGGCCCTGCGTCGCAGGGTATTGGGCAGCCCTGACATGCGATCGTCACGGCCATGAAAAAAGGCGGCCGAAGCCGCCTTGCGTTCCTGGACAGGGGTCTCCGGCAGCGCCGGAGACCGCCTGATCACAGCGAATAGTACATGTCGTATTCCACAGGGTGCGGAGCCATGCGGAAACGCGTGACTTCCTGCATCTTGAGTTCGATGTAGGCATCCAGCATCGAGTCGGTGAACACGCCGCCCTTGGTCAGGAAGGCACGGTCCTTGTCGAGGTACTCCAGCGCCTGGTCGAGGCTGTGGCACACGGTCGGCACCAGCTTGTCCTCTTCCGGCGGCAGGTGGTAGAGGTCCTTCGTGGCGGCTTCGCCCGGATGGATCTTGTTCTCCACTCCGTCCAGGCCGGCCATCATCAGGGCCGAGAAGCACAGGTACGGGTTGGCGGAAGGATCGGGGAAGCGCGCCTCGATGCGGCGACCCTTCGGGTTGGCCACGTACGGAATGCGGATCGATGCCGAACGGTTGCGTGCGGAGTACGCCAGCTTCACGGGAGCCTCGAAGCCGGGCACCAGGCGCTTGTAGCTGTTGGTGCCGGGGTTCGTGATGGCGTTCAGGGCACGTGCATGCTTGATCACGCCGCCGATGTAGTACAGCGCGAAATCCGACAGGCCGGCGTAGCCGTCACCGGCGAACAGGTTCTTGCCGTCCTTCCAGATGGACTGGTGCACATGCATGCCGGACCCGTTGTCGCCGGCATAGGGCTTGGGCATGAAAGTCGCCGTCTTGCCGTAGGCATTGGCCACGTTCCACACCACGTACTTGAGCACCTGGGTCCAGTCGGCGCGCTCGACCAGCGTGCTGAACTTGGTACCGATCTCGTTCTGCCCCGCGCCGGCCACTTCATGGTGGAACACCTCGACCGGGATGCCCAGCGATTCGAGGATCAGGGACATTTCAGCGCGCATGTCCTGCGTGCTGTCCACGGGAGGCACGGGGAAGTAGCCGCCCTTGACCGTGGGACGGTGGCCGCGGTTGCCGCCTTCCAGCTTCGCACCGGAGTTCCAGGGCGCTTCGTACTCTTCGATCTCGAACATGACCTTGCCAGGCTCGTTGCTCCAGCGCACCCCATCGAAGATGAAGAATTCAGGCTCCGGACCGAAGAAGGCCGTGTCGCCCAGGCCGGAGGCCTTCAGGTAGGCTTCAGCGCGCTTGGCGATGGACCGCGGATCGCGGTCATAGGCCTTGCCGTCGCCCGGCTCGATCACGTCGCACTGCAGGAACAGCGTGGTTTCCTCGAAGAACGGATCGATGTTGGCGGTGTTGGGATCGGGCATGAGCTGCATGTCCGAAGCCTCGATGCCTTTCCAGCCCGCCACCGAAGAACCGTCGAAAGCGTGGCCCGACGAGAACTTGTCTTCGTCGAAATGGGACACCGGCACGGTGACGTGCTGCTCCTTGCCGCGGGTGTCGGTGAAGCGGAAGTCCACAAACTTGACTTCGTTCTCCTTCACCATCTTCATCACGTCTGCAACGGTCTTTGCCATCAGGATCTCCAGGATTTAGCGTTTGTTGAAAAAAACACGGCCTACAAAAAGCAGATAACGTGCCAGCATGCACTAACGCGGAGCATGCACGTCTTCCGCAACAGCCCGCCGCCCGGCATGCACCAGAAACGGGCCTCACTCTCTCCAGGGCCTTGCGTCAGGTGCTCCGCACCAATTCAGGGCCAAGGCTTGCACCAAAATCGCGCAGACCCTGGAGCAAATCGCTCCAGGCCGGCGGAACCAGGGCCGAGTCGCCCTTGACTCCCAATTCGATATGCCGGCCATGGACCGGATGGTCCACGCTGGGAAGACTGAACACCTTCACGCCGGCATGGCCCGTCTCCACTTTCTCCATCAGCGGGGTGAGCGCTGCCTCCATGGCTCCGTACACGACCACCGAGCGTTCGGTCTGCGGCCGGCGGTTGAACCACTGCCGGCAGTGCTCGTCGAGCACCCACTCCATCATGGGCCAGGCCATCACCGGAAAACCCGGGAAGAAATGCACCGTCCCCCCCCCCTGGGCGTCGCACGAGAAGCCGGGAATCTTGTTGTAAGGATTGGGGATGATCCGGGCGCCCCGGGGGAAGACACCCATGTTGAGCCGATGCACGTTGTCTGCACGGTCTGGCTCGTAAGGCACGCCCTGCTCCCGGGCCACATCCCGCATCCTCTCGCGGATCAGCTCTGCAGCCTCGGGGTGCAGTGCCAGCTCCGCGCCGAGCGCGGTCGCGGCACACTGGCGGGTGTGGTCATCGGGCGTGGCACCGATGCCGCCGCAGGAGAAAACGACATCGCCTGACCCGAACGCCCTTCGCAGCGTGGCGGTGATGCGCGCAGGGTCGTCCCCGACATAGTCCGCATAGGCCAGTGGAATGCCGCGTGCCCCCAGCAATTCGATGGCTTTCGCCAGATGCTTGTCGGCGCGCTTGCCGGAAAGGATCTCGTCGCCGACGATGATGAGACCGAACGATGGAACCATGGTCATGGATGTTGCCCAGGAGGGGAAGTCGGAGAAACGGCAGGTAGCGGGCTGCCCGGCGCACCCGGCGCCGCGGCCGCCGCCCGGCCCCCGGCGCCGGATGTCCGCAATTGCTCCAGCGCGGCCAGGCAATAGTGCGCGAACCACAGGGATGAAAAGGCGAACACCAGTGTGTAGATCCAGACGGCCACGGGGATGAGCACCACGAAAGCGGCAGCGAACACGACACCCGAGGCCCAGACGATACCGGGAGCGGCGCCCAGGTAGCCCGTGACCACGCCGATGCCGAGCAACTGCATCCGGTACTGCCGCATGATCATCTCGCGCTCCGCCTTGTCGGCATGTTCGCCGAGTGCATCAAAAGCCATCACGCGGTAGGTCAGCCATCCCCAGATCAGCGGCGGAAGCACCAGCACCAGGGGCGGAATGAACCACAGCGGAATGGAAAGGGTCAGCGCCACCAGCGCTGCCACGGTCGAGCCCAGCGACCAGGCCACGCTGGCCAGAAAGGAACCGTTGCCCCGGCGTTCGAGCGACGGAAACCGCCGTTGCGCGACCAGGGACACCAGCGCGGGCGCCATCAGTATCGCCACAGCGAGCACCGACAGCACGACGATGGCGGGGGTGACCAAAACCACCAGCAGCACGGGCGCCAGCAACGCCGGCCCCTCCACCCCGAATCCCTGCAGCCATCCCCAGAGGAATGACATCCACCCGGAACCAGCAAGCAGTGACCCGATGGAAGACACCGCACCGTCCCACCACAGGTACCAGAACAGTCCGGTCAGCAGGGCAATCACCAGCAGCGGCAGCAACGAGAGGGCGATCACCCGTGGGTGCAGGCAGTAACCCACGGCGCGCCAGAACGAATCGATGAGCAGCCTCATGGTTGCAAGCATAGCGCCGAAGGATGAAACCCCTTCAATCCTTGCCAGCCAGCCTCATCAATCCACGCCACTGCTGCCGCCAGAAGCCTCTGCCATAGTCGCGCACCCGGCCTTCCGAGTCCGCCTCGACCTGGTCACGGATACCGGTGGGGTCGTACCGGAGTTCGAAGTTGGCGGTTCGAAACAGCATGTCCCACCAGGGCAGGAGCACCCCGAAATTGTGACCTCCCAGCGCCGGCGTCCGCTCCCCGCTCCTGGCGGGCCCCTCATGGCCCAGGCCGATGGAGTGGTGCAGGCGATGGAAGCGTGGGCTCACCCACAGGCGTTCGCCCCACCGCCCGAACCACACCCGCAGGTTGGCATGGTGGAAGTTCTCGCTCAGTTGGGTCACCGCCACGATGGCGACGAACTGGCCCGGCGGCACCCCGATCAACTGCGCCACTATCACGATGATCGCATCCGTCAGCACGTCGTCCAGCAGGTGGTTGCGGTTGTCGCTCCACATGGTCATCTGCCGCTGCGAGTGGTGCAGCGCATGCAGCTTCCACCACCATTCGAAATGGTGCTGTCCCCGATGGATCCAGTAATTCAGGAAGTCGAAGACCACGAGGTAGATCAGCAGGCTGACCCAGGGCACGTCGGTGACGCCCGGCCATACCTCATCCAGGTGGAAGGTGCTGAAGCCTTCGACCCGCAGGGTGCCGAACAGCGAATCCCACAGCGGATCCACGCTGAAAAACAGCGCGAGCCGGAAAAGCCCCAGCCGGTGGATCAGCGTGTAGAGCACATCGGTGCGAATGGACGCACGGTCGGTCACCGGCTCCACGGGCCTCCACCGCTGCAAAGGCGCGATGAGGCACAGCATGACGCCCAGTTGCAGGATGCCCACCAGCAGCCAGCCGGTGGCCGCGTAGCCATCCTCCAGCAGGTTGGCCATCCCGAGGGAAAACATCGCCGGCTGCACGATGGTCTCGAACAGCCATTGCTGCGCCATATCGAATACTTGACTGAGCCCGTCCATAGCCTTCGCTCCGATCCACCCTGATCGCCCAGGTTCCCGTCACCGCACGGGATGAGCGGCAATCCAGCCCTGGTACTCCGGATGCTCCCGTAGCGTGCGGAAGCAGAATCCGCGGGACTTGAGTCCCTCGATCAGAGGCTCGAGCACCGCGGGAGCCCACGGGTCCTTGCGAGACCAGATTCCCAGGTGCGCCAGCAGGATGTCACCCGGCCGGATATGTTCCAGCGCCTGCTGGAGCAGCGCCGCGTTGCTGTAGCGCTCGCTCGGGAGCTCATCGCCCAGGAAGCCCGCGGGAGACCATCCCACATGGGCATAGCCGCAGCGCCTCGCTGCTTGCAGCAGACGAGCGGAAGTCTTGCCTCCGGGAGCCCGGAACAACGGCAAAGGCGCCTGTCCCGTGATTTCCTTGAGGCGGGCTTCCGACTTGGCGATCTCCTCGCAGTACTGCTGTGCCGTGACAGTGAACTCACGGCCCGCCTGCGGCCCGGCCGATGGGCGCACCCTGAAGCTCGGGGCTTGCGCCGAACCGGCATCCGCACGCCAATAGACATGGTCGTAGGTATGGGATGCGAATGCATGGCCCTCGGCCGCGCGCGCCTTCCACCAGCCCGCCCAAAAATTGCCCAGGCTGCCATCGCCTTCCTGGGTCTTCTCGTTGGCGGCAAAAAAAGTCACGAGCACATGCTGGCGCTTCAACACATCGGCGATGAGGGGAGCAACGCCCATGTGGCCCGTGTCCAGGGTCAGATAGACCGGCTTGTCGCATGCCGCCCTCGCCGCACCCGCAGGCAGTACCAGGGACGCGGCGACCGTACAGATGAAGCCCGCGCGCAGCACATGGCCCGCTCGCGGCGTCCAGACCTTATCGGGGCGCATGCTGCAGTGTCCACACGCCGTGCGGAGACTTGCCTACGTTGATGCGCTGCACCACCTTGCGCTCGACGGTATCGATGACCAGCATCTTCTTGGCCCAACGGGCGCTGACGTAGATCCACCGACCATCCGGGGAGACATCCATGCAGTCCGGTCCGCCAGGGGCCGGGTACACATCCACCACCTTCTGGGTAGTCATGTCGATCTTGCTGATGGTGTTGGCCACGCGATTGCTGACGAAGATGTGGCGCTTGTCCCCGGCCCCGCGGAACGCATGCGCTCCGCTGCCGGTCTTGATGCGCTGGACCAGCTTGGGCTCCGCACCCGAGACATCGAACACCTCGACGCCATCACCACCGGTGAGTCCCACGAAGAGGAACTTGTCATCCGTGGATCCGTAGATGTCCGCGGGCATGGGCCCCGTCTTGGTGCGCCAGCGAATCTTCTGGGTGGCGATGTCGATGGCCACCAGTTCGTCACTATCCTGCATGGTCGAGTACACCACGCGGCTGCCACTGTCCACCCAGAGATGACTCGGCGTGCGCCCCGTGGCCACGCGCTGGACCAGGGTCAGGTCCTTGCCGTCCCAGCGATAGAAATCCACATGGTTCAGCCGGTTCGCCGCCGTGATCAGCCACTTCATGTCGGGCGTGAAGCGGAGGTGGTACGGATCGACGATATTCCTTACCGTTCGCTGGACCTGGGCCGTGCGCGGATCGATGAAGGTCAGGCTGTCGGCGAGCGCGTTCGCGACGACGAGCGATTTCTCGTCGGGCGTGAGATACATGTGGTGCGGTTCCTTGCCCGTGGGAATCCTGCGCACTTCCTGCCACGTGGCTGGGTCGATGATGCTCACATCGGCGTCGAGGGAGTTCAGCACGAACACCGGAGGGGGTGTGGTCGAAGCCAAGGCGGCACCGGTCCATAAGAGGCCGGAGCAAACGATCGAGAAAAGCCACCGAGGGCACTTGCGCATATTCATATCCAACCCGTTACCACCGACACTGTCTTCACCGCACACCCAGGCACCACGCCCGGAGCTCAACCTTCAAAGATCCTGCGGACATCCTCTTCGCCAAGCCACCGCCAATCGCCGGCCCGCAAATCCTCGGGCAGATGCAAGCCCCCGATGCGGATACGGTGCAGTTGCTCCACACGGTTGCCCACGGCAGCTACCATCCGCTTGATCTGGTGGTACTTGCCCTCCGTGACCGTGAGGTCGAAGATCGAACCTTCCTGCAGCACACAGTCCGCAGCGATCACTGGCTTTGGATCATCGTTCAAGACGACGCCTTTCAGCAGCTGATCCTTCTGCTGTTGAGAAAGATCATACTTGGCGTGCACTCTGTAAGTCTTTTGTATTTGTTTCTTCGGAGAACTCACGCGGTGGATGAAACTGCCGTCATCGCTCAGCAGCAACAGTCCCGTCGTATCCTGGTCCAGCCTGCCGATGGTCTGCACTCCGAGGATCTTTCCCGGCCCCGGCCGCTGCCGCAGAGGATCGGGCAACAAGGTATACACGCTGGGATAGGTGGACGGCTTCTGCGAGCACTCCACGGCCGCGGGCTTGTTCATCATGACGTAGGCGCGTTCGTGCCATTGCCACATCTTGCCCTGGACGTGGAACGTCAGACCCTCAGGATCGATTTCCAGACTTGCATCGGTGCAAACCCACGCATCGCCTGTATCGTTCTTCTCGCGCAGTTGCACATGACCGTGCTGAATCAGGCCTGCGCACACCCTTCTGGTGCCAAACCCTTGGGAATACAGGATCTCTTGCAACTGCAATCTGGATCTCCGAAAAGCAAAACGCCCCCAGACCGGTGAGGATCTGAGGGCGGCTTGGGCTGTAGGAGCCTGACGATGACCTACTTTCACACGGGAACCCGCACTATCATCGGCGCAAAGTCGTTTCACTGTCCTGTTCGGGATGGGAAGGAGTGGGACCAACTTGCTATGGTCATCAGGCATAAAGGGTTGCTGTCCTGGTTTGTGGTCAGGACGGCGAATTCATAGAGCAAATCAGCTTTTGGTTTTGATTGCGTCACTTGGCATAACAACCTTGACGGTGTTGTCAAAGTTATAGGGTCAAGCCGCACGAGCAATTAGTACTGGTTAGCTTAAGCGCTTGC
>NZ_JMKU01000017.1 GCF_000687165.1 Paracidovorax oryzae ATCC 19882
TGGAGCACCCGTTCCGGGTGATCAAGCAGCAGTTCGGTCACGCCAAGGTGCGCTACCGGGGCCTGGCCAAGAACACGGCGCGGCTGCAGGTGATGTTTGCGCTGGGCAATGTGTGGATGGCACGCCGGCAGTTGCTGGCGATGCAGGCATGAGTGCGCCTGGAATGCGCCCAAGGGCCGCTGCACGGGCCAAATCTGCCTGCTGGATGGGCATTTCGCGCGGGGAATCAGTCTGGTCTCGCACATCGCGAAAAATCACCCCCGATTCATCCCCGCCGCGGGGCGTCGGAAAGGGGTTTTGCAGACCTTCCCTAACATATTGCTGAGCGCAATAGCAGGCCCCTCACCCACCCCGATTCCTCATCCAATCCGCCGTCCCCATGAAACTCTCCCGCAGCCTCATCCGCAGCGCCTCGGGCACGCCGGTCTCCCCCATCGCCTGGTCCATACACGCCACCCACTGGTCGCGCTCCTTGATGCCGATGGAAAACGGCATGTGCCGCATGCGCAGGCGGGGGTGGCCGAAGCGTTCGATGTAGTGGTCCGGCCCGCCGAGCCAGCCGCAGAGGAACCAGAACAGCTTGTCGCGCGCATCGGCCAGGGTGGTGCCGTGCGCGGCGCGCAGCTCCTTGTATTCCGGCTCCAGGTCCATGAGGTCGTAGAAGCGATCGACGAGGGTGCGCACGGCGGGTTCGCCGCCGATCCATGCGAAGGGCGTGGCGGCTGGAGATGGCTGCTCCGCCGCCTTGGCAGGTGCTGCCGGGGACGGGGCCACAGCGGGAGTAGAGGCGGAGTCGGAAACGGAGGCCGGGTCTTGGGAAAAAAAAGAAGGATCGATCGTCGTCATCCGCGGACTATGGCACGCCTCGCCGAATCCTCCAGCGGGTCACGGGAGCTCATCCGTTCGATCCGTACCCTGCCCTCCTGCTCCTTCTTCTTACTCACCCATCCAATCACTCCGCTGCCCGCCGCAGCGTCTCCACCACCGGCCGCCGCAGCACCTCCCGCAATCCCCACCACCCCGCAGCCAGCGCCAGCAGCGCCCCCGCAAGGGCGCCAGCCAGGGGCACCCAGGGGGAGGCGGTCCACTGGAAGTCGAACACGTAGTGCGCCAGAGCCCAGCCCACTGCGACGGCGACGGTGCTGGCCAGGAAGCCCGCGAGCAGGCCGATGCCCGCCAGTTCGGCGCGCTGCACCTGGCGCAGCAGGCTGGCGCGGGCGCCTACGGCGCGCATGATGGCGAATTCGCGGGCGCGCTCTTCGCGCGTGGCGGTGACGGCCGCGAAGAGCACGACCAGGCCGGCGGCGAGCGTGAAGCCGAACAGGAATTCGACGGCCCGCACGACCTGCCCCAGCACGCGCTGCACCTGCGCCAGGGTGGCGCCCATGTCCACGTTGGTGATGTTGGGGAAGGCCTGCACCAGGTGGTTGTCGAAGCCGGGCGTGGTGGGCGCGCGGTAAGCCGCCAGGTAGGTGACGGGCAGCTCGGGCGGCATGCGGTCGGTGGTGTACATGACGAAGAAGTTGGCGCGCAGGGAGCTCCAGTCCACCTTGCGCAGGCTGGTGATGCGCGCCTCGCTGGCCACGCCGGCGATGTCGAAGCGCAGGGTGTCGCCCAGCTTCAGGCCCAGGGTTTCGGCGATGCCGTCCTCCACGCTGATCTCGCCGGCAGCGCCCTCCGTCCAGCGGCCGGCCACGACGGTGTTGTGCTCCGGCGCCTTCGCGGCGTTGGAGAGGTTGAATTCGCGGTCCACGAGGCGCCTGGCGCGGTCGTCGGCGTAGTCCTGCGGGCCCACCTCGCGGCCATTGATGGCGACGAGGCGGCCGCGGATCATGGGGAACCAGTCGTAGCGGCGCACGCCCGCGTCGCGCAGCGCGGCCTGGAAGGCGTCGGCCTGGTCGGGCATGACGTTGATGACGAAGCGGTCCGGCGCGTCGGCCGGGGTGGCGCGCTGCCAGCTGTCGATGAGGTCGGTGCGCAGCAAGACGAGCAGCACCAGGGCGAGCAGGCCCACGGCCAGGCTGCTGACCTGCACGACGGCATAGACGGGCCGGGCGGCGATCTGGCGCGTGGCCAGCACCAGCCAGCGCGGCGCCGTGGCCTCGTTGACGCTGGCGCGCAGCACCCTGACGGCCACCCAGCCGAGCAGCGCGAACAGCACCACCGCGCCCGCGAAGCCGCCCACGGCGATGAGGCCGAGCTTGCGGTCGCTGCTCACGGCCAGCAACAGTGCGGCGAAGCCGGCCACGCCCACGCCGAGCACGGCGAGCGATGCGGGCTTGAGGGCGCCCAGGTCGCGCCGGATGACGCGCAGCGGCGGCACGCGGGCCAGTTGCAGCACGGGCGGCAGGCCGAAGGCCATCATCAGGGTGAGCCCCATGCCGAAGCCGAAGGCCACCGGCCAGAGGCTGGGCGCGGGCAAGGTGGCTTCGACGAGGCCGGCGAGCAGCAGCACGAAGACGTGGTGCACCGCATAGCCCAGGGCCACGCCCACGGCGCTCGCGAACAGGCCCACCAGCGCGAACTCCACCACGTAGCCGCCCGCGATGCCGCGCTGGCTCTGCCCGAGCACGCGCAGCAGGGCGGCGGCGTCGAGGTGGTCGCTGGCGAAGCCTCGCGCGGCCAGGGCGACGGCCACGGCGGAGAGCAGCGCGGCCAGCAGGGCGACGAGGCTGAGGAACTTGCGGGCGCGGTCCAGCGTCTGGCGCATTTCCGGGCGGCCGCTGTCGAGCGATTCCACGCGCACGCCGTGGACGCCCGGCGCCTGCACGGCCTCGGCGGCCCAGGCGGTGTATTGCTGCACGGCGGCCGGCGCTTCGCCGGCCACGGCGAAGCGGTAGGTGAGCCGGCTGGCCGGCTGCACGAGGCCGCTGGCGGGCAGGTCGGCGGCGTTCACCATGGCGCGCGGCGCGAAGCTCATGAAGCCGGCCCCGCGGTCGGGCTCGATGGCGATGGTGCGCGCGATGCGCAGGCGCGCGTCGCCCAGCAGCAGCGGATCGCCCAACTTCAGGCCCAGGGACTCCAGCAGCGCGGGATCGACCCAGACCTCGCCGCGCGCCGGGATGTCACGCGTGGCCGCCGCGGGCGCGCCCTGTGCATCGGCGGTCTGCAGGCTGCCGCGCAGCGGATAGCCGGGCTCCACGCTCTTGAGGGCCACGAGGCGGCTGGCGCCGCCCTGGGCATCGTCCGCGCGGCCCATGGTGGGAAAACCGATGGTGGTCACGCCGCGCAGGCCCAGGGCACGCGCCTTGTCGATGAAGGCCTCGGGCGTGGGCTGGTCGCTGGCGATGACCACGTCGCCGCCCAGCAACTGCAGTGCGTCCCGCTCCAGCCCGCCCTGCAGGCGGTCGGAGAAGAACCCCACGGAGGTGAGGGCCGCGACGGCCAGGGCCACGGCGACGGTGAGCAGGCGCAGGCCGCCCGCGCGCAGGTCGCGCCGGAGCATGCGCCAGCCCAGCTGGATGAAGGGCGGCAGGGAGGTCATGGGCGGCTACCTTAGCGCAAACGCGGCAGCCCTCCGACGCGCCGGGACACCCGGCCGGGCAGGGGTGCTCTGCATGCCCGTCCGTGCACCAGGGGACACGGCAACCGGTGCGCCGGTCAGGCGCCGCCGATGCCGACGGTCACCCGGCCGGTGCCGGCGCATTCGGTGCAGGGCACGCCTGCGCGCCGGCCCGTGCCGCCGCAGGCGGGGCAGAGGTTCTCACCCGTGCCGGGCGTGCCGGGCGCGGCTTCATCGCCCGGCGCCAGCGGGGGCGTGGCCGGGCGAGGATCGCGCCCGCCCTGCCCTGCGGGCTGGTCGGATGCGCCCGGCCGCGGCGCCGCGCCGGCCGGGCCGCTGGCCTGCGGCGTCTCATTGTCGAACGCCGCGCCCGGGTCTTCCTCTCCTGCGACGGAAATGCCGAAGGAGAGCGGATCGCGGCCGGGCTGGCCGCCCGGCGGCTGCGGGTTGGAAGGGGACGGCGTGGGGGAGCCGGAAGATGGGGATGCCATAAGGGATGTGCCTCCTGAAGGGAAAGGCGGGCCGGGGCGCCAACGCGGCGCCGCAGCCCGTCCCCGGTTCGGGCAATTCGCATGCCCGGGCGCGGCGCCGGCGGTGCGACCGGCGTTGCCGCGCCGTTCAGGAATCCGTGCTGGCGGTGTAGCGGACTGCGCGCGGCGGGCGGCACAGACCCCAGAGCGCGATGCCGGCCTGGGCCGCCAGGTCCACGGCCAGGGAGGTCGGCGCGGAGACGGTGGCGAGCAGGGGGATGTCGAGCCGGGCGCATTTGCGCACCAGCTCGTAGCTGGCGCGGCTGGACATCACGACGAAGCCGTCCTCGCCGGAGCGCTCCTGCAGGGCGAGGCGGCCGAGCAGCTTGTCGAGCGCGTTGTGGCGCCCCACGTCTTCCAGCAGATCCGTCAATTCGCCTTGCGGCGTGGCCCAGGCCGCCGCATGCAGGGCGCCCGCGGCGGCGTTCAGCACCTGCAGGGCCGGCATGGCGGCCACCGCGCGCAGCACCACGCCGGCCGGCAGCGCCGCGGCCCAGGGGCGGGCGCGGACGCGTTCGGGCACGAGGTCCAGCGCCTGCAGGCTGTCGATGCCGCACAGGCCGCAGCCCGTGCGGCCGGCCAGCGCACGGCGCCGCTCCTTGAGGCGCGCGAAGCAGCGCGTGGCGATCTCCAGGTGCACCTCGCAGGCCACGCCCCCGCCTCCGGCCTGCGGGCCGCTGCGCGTGAACACCTCGATGCCGCGGCAGTCCGCGGGCGTGTCGATCAACCCCTCGCTGAGCGCGAAGCCCAGGGCGAAGGCCTGCAGGTCCGAGGGCGTGGCCATCATGACGGCATGCGAGAGGCCGTTGAAGACCAGGGCGACAGGCACTTCCGACGCCACGGCATCGTCCTGCCAGGCGGGGGCATCCGCAGGCGCTGCCCCGGCAGCGGCCAGCGTGTCGCCGGGCGCCCCGGCATGGCGCTGCACGGCACGCGCCACCACGGGCTCCGGCACGGGCGCGGCTGGCGCTTCATCGCCCTCCCCATCCTCGACGCCCCGGGCATCCGGGCCACCGGCAGCAGCCGGCATGGGGCATGCATCGGCCACCCCATGGGCCACCTCATCGGCCACTCCGCTGGCCGCCCGCGCACGCCCGGCCTCGGTGAGGTGGGCCAGCCAGCGGTCCCCGTCCTGGGCCACGCGTACCCATCCGGGCCCCGGCGTGCCGCCCAGCACGGCGTCGCCGAGCAGGTGCAGGCGGCGCAGCACGGCGCTGCCGGGCTGTGCCAGGCGCTTGGCAAGGCGCGGCAGGGACACGCCCTGCGGCGCATCGAGTTCGGCGAGCGCCGCGAGCAGCGCGGCGGTGATATCGTCGTCCGGAACGGCCAAGGCGGGCTCAGACGGCGGCAGGCGCCACTTCGGCGGACGGGCCCGCCGCCGCGGCCCCGGCCACCGCGGCGCTGGGCACCAGCACGACGGGGATGGACTTGGAGGTCGGCGTGCCCGCGTTCAGCGCCACGGAAGACAGCGGCACCAGCGGGTTCGTCTCGGGGTAGTAGGCTGCGAGGTTGCCGCGCGGGATGTCGTAGCCCACCAGCTTGAAGCGGTCGGCGCGCCGTTCCTGGCCATCGCTCCAGACGGTCTGGATATCGACCCAGTCACCGTCCTTCATGCCCAGCGCGCGGATGTCCTCGGGGTGGATGAAGACCACGCGGCGCTGGCCATAGACGCCCCGGTAGCGGTCGTCGTGGCCGTAGATGGTGGTGTTGTACTGGTCGTGCGAGCGCGTGGTGAGCAGCGTGAACACCACGGTGTCGCGGGTGCGGGCGCGGGCCTGGTGCACCGGCGTGTCCTGCGGCACCGGGTGGGCCACGAAGACGGCCTTGTGCGCCGCGGTGTTCCAGATGCGCTCGCTGGCCGTGTTGCGCAGGCGAAAGCCCCCCGGCACGGCGATGCGCTGGTTGAAGTCCTTGAAGTCGGAGAACACCTGCTCGATCTTGTCGCGGATGCGGGCGTAGTCCTCGATCATCCAGAGCCAGGGAACGCGGCTGCGCGCCCCCAGCGTGGCCGCGGCCAGCCGCGCGACGATGGCAGGCTCGGACAGCAGGTGCTCGGACGCCGGCGGGTTGATGCCCACGGAGATATGCACCATGCTCATGGAGTCCTCCACCGTCACGCCCTGCGGGCCGCCCGCCTGCATGTCGATCTCGGTGCGGCCCAGGCAGGGCAGGATCAGCGCCTCGCGCCCGTGCACGATGTGGCTGCGGTTGAGCTTGGTCGTCACGTGCACCGTGAGGTCGCAGCGCTGCAGCGCCTTCCAGGTCTCGTAGGTGTCCGGCGTGGCCGCGGCGAAGTTGCCGCCCAGCGCGAAGAAGACGCGCGCCTTGCCGTCCAGCATGGCCTGGATGGCCTCCACCGTGTCCACGCCGGGCTCGCGCGGCGGCTCGAAGCCGAAGACTTCCTGCAGGCGGTCCAGCAACGCGGCCGGGGGCTTTTCCCAGATGCCCATGGTGCGGTCGCCCTGCACGTTGCTGTGGCCCCGCACGGGGCAGGGCCCTGCGCCGGGGCGTCCGATGTTGCCGCGCAGCAGCAGCCAGTTGACGATCATCTGGATCGTCGCCACGGAATGCATGTGCTGGGTGATGCCCATGCCCCAGCAGGCGATGACGCTGCGGGCCTGGCGATAGACCTCGGCAGCGGCGCGGATCTGCGCCTCGGACAGGCCCGACTCCTGCTCGATGAGCGCCCAGGATTCGGCCCGCAGGTCCGCGAGCAGCGCCTCGACGCCCGTGGTGTGCTCCTGGATGAAGGCATGGTCCAGCACGCCGCCCTCGCGGTCCTCGGCCTCCACCAGGTGCTTCATCATGCCCTTGACCACGGCGAGGTCGCCGCCCACGCGCACCTGGAAGTAGTGCGTGCTGATCGGCGTGGAGCCCAGGGTGGCCATCTCCATCTTGCTCTGAGGATCGGCGAAGCGCTCCAGCCCGCGCTCGCGCAGCGGATTGAAGCTCACGATCTGCGCGCCGCGCTTGTGGGCCTCGCGCAGCTCGCCCAGCATGCGCGGGTGGTTGGTGCCGGGGTTCTGGCCGAAGATGAAGATCGCGTCGGCCTGCTCGAAATCCTGCAGCGTGACCGTGCCCTTGCCCACGCCGATCTGCGGGCGCATGGCGCTGCCGCTGGGCTCGTGGCACATGTTGGAGCAGTCGGGGAAATTGTTCGTGCCGTACTCGCGCACGAACAGCTGGTAGAGGAAGGCGGCCTCGTTGCTGGCCCGGCCCGAGGTGTAGAAGATGGCCTGGTCGGGGTCGGGCAGCGCGTTCAGGTGCCGGGCGATGAGCGCGAAGGCATCGTCCCAGGCGATCGGCACGTAGTGGTCGCTCGCGGCGTCGTACACCATCGGGTGCGTGAGGCGGCCCTGGTCTTCCAGCCAGAAGTCGCTCTGCGCGGCCAGTTCGGCCACCGTGTGGCGAGCGAACAGCTCGGGGCCCGCGCGGCGGGCCGTGGCCTCCGCCGCCACGGCCTTGGCGCCGTTCTCGCAGAACTCGAAGGTGGAGGCATGGTTGCGGTCCGGCCAGGCGCAGCCGGGGCAGTCGAAGCCGTCGGGCTGGTTGGCCGAGAGCAGCGTCTTGGCACCCTTGAGGGGGATGTCCTGCCGCAGCAGGGTGTTCTTCACGCTGTTGAGCGCGCCCCAGCCTCCCGCCGGGCCTTTGTAGAACTCGATTTTCTGTTCGCTCATCGTGGTCTCCTTGGAACGGAATCATCGCGGATGGATGAAGCATGGCCGCCCGCATCGCGCCGGACGCACGGCCCACAGGCTACGCCGGAGGCACAGGCCCTTGCAGGCGCCGGGTTATCGCGGCGCGGCGCATGGCCGCCAGCAGTCCGACGGGGCCGCGCGCTCATGCGGGGGTCCTGAATTTCGCGGCCGCATCGGCCAGGCCCGCCGCCTGCTCGCGCATGCGCAGCGCCGCCGCCGCGGCCTGCTCGACCAGGGCGGCGTTCTGCTGGGTCATCTGCTCGATGCGGCCCACGCTGTCATGGATGCCCTCGATGCCCTGGCTCTGCTCGCTGCTCGCCGCGGCGATGCCTTCGATCAGCCGGGTCACGTCGCCGATGGAGCCGGCGATCCCCTGCATGGACGTGCGCGCCGCATCCACGAGGCCGCTGCCGCCGTCCGCCCGCTCCACCGACGCCGCGATCAGCGTGCGGATCTCCCGCGCGGAGCCGGCAGAGCGCTGCGCGAGCGCGCGCACCTCCGCCGCCACCACCGCGAAACCGCGGCCCTGCTCGCCTGCCCGCGCGGCCTCGACGGCCGCGTTGAGCGCGAGGATGTTGGTCTGGAAGGCGATGCCGTCGATGATGCCGATGATGTCCTGGATGCGGTGGGCGTCCTGCCGCATGCCGGCCATGGTCTGCACGACGCGCTCCACCGCCTCGCCGCTCTGCGCCGAGGCCTGCGAGACTTCGCCCATGAGGCCGTTCACCTGCCGGGCATGCTCCGCGTTCTGCGCCACGGTGGCCGTGAGCCGCTGCAGTGCCGAGGCCGCGGCGTTCAGCTCGCCCGCCTGCCGCTCGGTGCGCGAAGCCAGGTCGCCGTTGCCTTCGGCGATCTCGCGCGTGGCCACCCGCAGCGACTCGGCCCCCTGGCGCACCTGCGTGACCAGGCCGGTGAGGCCCACGCCGATACCGTTGATGGCCTGCAGCATCTGGCCCACCTCGTCCCGTCGATCGACGTGCATCTGCGTGGTGAGGTCGCCCGCGGCCACGCGCCGGGCCGCGGAGCAGCCCTCGGCCACGGGCCGGGTGATGCCGCGCCGCGCGAGGGCATAGACCACGGCGGCGACGACCGGCGGCAGGGCCACCGAGACAGCGAGCCAGGCCGGCTGCAGGGGCGGCAGCAGCGCCCAGGCCACGGCGCCGATCGCGTACTGCGCGGCCACCACCGACAGCGCCAGCCGCGCCGCCGCGCCCAGCGCAGGCATGGCGCTCACGTCCAGCCCTACGTAGAGCACGCCCACGACCTGGCCTGCCGCATCGCGGACCGGGTCGTAGCGGGTGAGGTTCTGCCGGCCGAACACCGTGGCGTAGCCGGCATACGGGCGCCCCGCGGCAAGGGCGCGATAGGCGGGGTGGGAGCGGTCCAGCAGCGTGCCCACGGCCCGTTCGCCATCCTGCTTGCGTACCGACGTGGCGATGCGCACGAAGTCGTCGCCCTGGCGGGCGAACACGGTGCCGCGCACGCCGGTCTGCCCGGTGAAGCGGTCGATGGCCGCGAAGTCGCCGTTCAGGACGCGGCCACCGCAACGCAGCACGGGCGGCTGGCCCGCGGGAGCAGGCTGCAGGTCGAAGCCGCCCTGGTGGACCGCGGCGAAGGCCCGCGCCACCGCGCGGATCCGCCGTGCGAGGCTTCCGGGCAGCATGCCGGCCTCCTCGCCTTCAGTGGAAGAACTTGGCCGCGCTCACCAGGGTCTTGTAGATGCCCCAGGCGAGCGGGATGCCCACGGCGGCCCAGGCGAAGGCGACCAGCGCCGGGCTGGTGGCACCGCCGCCCGAGCCGGCGCCGGTGCCGACCTCGGCCGCGACGGCCTTCTCGTGGGCCAGTTTCTTCTCGTGGGCCAGTTCCTCGTCGCTCATGAACCACTTGGCCGCCAGCGGGCGCACCATCAGGTTGGCGATCAGGCCGATCACCAGCATGCCCACGAGGATGTACATGGTCTGGTTGTAGACCTGCTCGCGCGGGATGCCCAGGCCCAGTTGGTACTCGCGCATGTAGTTCACCACGACCGGGCCCAGGATGCCCGCGGTGGCCCAGGCGGTGAGCAGGCGGCCGTGGATGGCGCCCACGAACTGCGTGCCGAACAGGTCGGCCAGGTAGGCAGGCACCGTGGCGAAGCCGCCGCCGTACATGGAAAGGATGATGCAGAACGCGCCCACGAACAGCAGCTTGCTGCCCGCGCTGGCGGAGCCCGGGATGCTCGCGTAGAGCAGGCCGCCCAGAACGAAGAACACCACGTAGGTCATCTTGCGGCCGAGCTTGTCGGAAAGGCTGGCCCAGAAGAAACGGCCGCCGATGTTGAACAGCGAAAGCAGCGCGGTGAAGCCGCCGGCCACGGCGGCGATGGCGGCGAGCTGGCCCTTGTCGAGTTCGCCGAACTTCGCGGGCACATTGATGAGCGAGCCGCCGAAGACTTCCTGCAGCATGGGCGAGGCCATGCCGATCACGCCGATCCCCGCGCTCACGTTCATGCACAGCACGATCCACACGAGCCAGAACTGCGGGATGCCCCAGACGCGCTTCACGTGCACGTGGCGCTGCGTGATCATCGCGTTGGCCGAGGGCGGCGGGGGCGTCCAGCCTTCCGGCTTCCAGCCCGTGGGCGGCACGCGGTAGCCGAGCGCACCTGCCATCATGAACACGAAATAGACGAGCGCCATCACCACGAAGGTCTGCATCACGCCGACGTCCGTGGGCGTGGAGAAGGTCTTCATCAGTTCCACGGCCAGGGGCGAGCCGATCATCGCGCCGCCGCCGAAGCCCATGATGGCCATGCCGGTCGCCATGCCGCGGCGGTCGGGGAACCACTTGATGAGGGTGGACACCGGCGAGATATAGCCCAGGCCCAGCCCGATGCCCCCGATCACGCCGGAGCCGAGGATCATGAGCCAGAACTGGTGCAGGTAGATGCCCAGCGCCGACAGCAGCATGCCGCCGCACCAGCACAGGGCCGAGACCACGCCGGCCTTGCGTGGGCCGGCGCGCTCCAGCCAGCCGCCCCAGATGGCCGCCGAGCAGCCCAGGAACACGAAGAAGAGCGTGTACATCCAGCCCAGGGTGGCTACGCGCCAGTCGCAGCCCGTGGCGAACAGCTCGGCGAAGAAACTCATGTCCTTCGGGCAGGCGGTCGCGCCCGTGCCCGCGGTGGACAGCGCCTTGGAGAGCGGCAGCCAGAAGACCGAGAAGCCGTAGGCCATGCCGATGCACAGGTGGATGGCCAGCGCGGCCGGCGGCACCAGCCACCGGTTGAAGCCCGGTCCCGCGATGATCCGTTCCTTGTCCAGAAAACCTGGTCGTGTGTCCGCCATGCCCGCTCCTTGTTCAGCAAAGTTCCGCTTTTCGTTCCGCAAGATGAAAAATCTGGAAACATTTTTCCAGAAGCGCGGAGTTTCAACGCTGCAGTTGACGCACGTCAATAGATCAAGTCAGCAAAAGTCATTGACTTTTTCTACTGAACGGGCGATCAACGAAGGAGCTTGCGCGGTGCCGCGGGCAAGGCCCAAGCGGCTCAGGTGTCCTTGCTGACGGAGATGGTGGGGAACTTCGAGGAAAAATCCCTGGCCTGGGTCGCGACCTTCGCGGCCACCTCGCGCGCCACCCGGCGGTAGATGTTGGCCACCTCGCCGTCGGGTTCGGCCACCACGGTGGGGGTGCCGCTGTCGGCCTGCAGGCGGATCTGCAAATCCAGCGGCAGGGCGCCCAGGTAGGCCATGCCGTTCTCCTCGGCCATGCGGCGGCCGCCGCCCTCGCCGAAGATGTGCTCGACATGCCCGCACTGGCTGCACACGTGGGCGGCCATGTTCTCCACCACCCCCAGGATGGGCACGCCCACCTTCTCGAACATCCTGATGCCCTTGCGCGCATCGAGCAGCGCGATGTCCTGCGGCGTGGTCACGATCACGGCACCCGTGAGGGGCACGCGCTGCGAGAGGGTGAGCTGGATGTCGCCGGTGCCGGGCGGCATGTCCACGACCAGGTAGTCCAGGTCCTGCCAGTTCGTCTGACGCAGCAGCTGCTCCAGCGCCTGGGTGGCCATGGGCCCGCGCCAGATCATGGCCTGGTCGGGTTCCACCAGGAAGCCGATGGACATCACCTGCACGCCATGGTTGCGCAGCGGCTCCATGGTCTTGCCGTCGGCGCTCTCGGGCCGGTCCGCGATACCCAGCATCATCGGCTGGCTGGGGCCATAGATGTCGGCATCGAGCACGCCCACGCGCGCGCCCTCGGATGCCAGCGCAAGGGCGAGGTTGGCGGCCGTGGTGCTCTTGCCCACCCCGCCCTTGCCCGAGGCGACGGCGATGATGTTGCGCACCTGCGGCAGCACCTGCACGCCGCGCTGGACCGCGTGCGCGACGATGCGCGTGGCGATGGTGGCGGACACCCGCTCCACGCCCGCCACGGTACGCGCCGCGGCCTCCAGTTCGCCCGCCAGGGCGGCTTCCAGGCTGCGGGCCGGGTAGCCCAGCTCCACGGTGAAGGACACGGCGCCGCCGTCGATGCGCAGGTCGCGCAGGGCGCGCGTGGAAACGAAATCCTTGCCCGTGTGCGGATCGCGTACGCTCGCGAGCGCCGCGAGTAGCGCCTGTTCAGTCACTGCCATATCGGTAAATCTCCTTGGGGCCGGGTAGTCTATTCCCTGCCCTCCACCCTCACGCGCCGCAGGACAATGCCGCGGTTTTTCGTTTTTTTCGCTTTTGAGGATTGCCGTTCCGTGAAACTGAAGATGGCCCCGAACTCGCTTTTCGCCATCCTGCTGCGCTCGCCGTGGTGGGTGAGCTTCCTCGCGGCGGGCGCCATCGCCCTGGCCTGCGGGGCGCTGCTGCCAGCGCACGTGGCGCCGTTCGCGGCCGTGGGCGTGCTGCCCCTGGTCGGCGTGGGCAGCATGGCGGCCTGGCGGCAATGGAACGCACCCAGCGCCGCGCGCCTGCAGGCGGCGCTGGACGAGGCCGGTGCCCTGCCCTGGCGCCTGCTTGCCGACCGGCTCGAGCGTGCCTGGCTGGCCGAGGGCTACACCGTCCAGCGGCTGGCCGGTGGCGCGGCGGACTTCCGGCTCGACAAGGGCGGGCATGCCGTGCTGGTGGGCGCCCGCCGCTGGAAGGCCGCCACCCACGGCGTGGAGCCCCTGCGCGAACTGCAGGCCGCGGTGCAGGCGCAGGATGGCGCGTCGGGCGCCTACCTCGCGCCCCTGGGCGCCGTGAGCGATGCGGCCCGGGATTTCGCGCGCAGCCACGGGCTGGACATCCTGGACGGCCCCGCCGTGGCCGCGCTGCTGCTCAAGGCCCCGGCCCGCACGGGTCGCTGAAGCGGCCGCCCCTCCCATGGCAGCCGCGCCGTCCCGAGCCACCGCGCAGCGCCCGGCCGGCCTCGTGCTCACGGGCGGCGGCGCACGCGCGGCCTACCAGGTCGGCGTGCTGGAGGCCATCTCCGACCTGCGCAAGGCCTGCGGCGCGGGGCGCGAGCCCAACCCTTTCCCCATCATCACCGGCACCTCCGCCGGGGCCATCAACGCCGCCGCCCTGGCCTGCGGGGCGGACCATTTCGACCGGGCCGTGCGGCGCATCGCCCACGTGTGGAGCGGCTTTCACGCACAGCAGGTCTATCGCGCGGACTCGCTGAGCGTGATGCGCAGCGGGGCGCGCTGGCTCACCCTGCTCTCGCTGGGCTGGGCGCTGGCCCGCTGGCGGCGGATGCGCCCGCGCTCGCTGCTGGACAACGCGCCCCTGGCGGAGCTGCTCTCCCGCCTGGTGCCGCTCTCGCGCCTGCCGCGCCTGGTCCGCGCGGGGCACGTGCAGGCGCTGGCCGTCACGGCATCCAGCTACACCTCGGGCGAGCACATCACTTTCTTCGAAGCCGCCGACTCGCTCGCGCCCTGGCAGCGGCAGCAGCGCCGCGCGGCACGGGGCCGCATCACCCATGACCACCTGCTGGCCTCGTCGGCGATCCCGTTCGTCTTTCCGGCCACCGCGCTGCAGCTGGACGGGCGGACCCAGTTCTTCGGCGACGGCTCCATGCGCCAGTCCGCGCCGATCGCGCCGGCCATCCACCTGGGCGCCGGCCGCGTGCTGGTGATCGGCGCGGGCCGCATGCACGAGCCGGCCGGCGACCTGTCCACGGAGACCGTGCCGGCCTACCCGACCCTCGCCCAGGTGGCGGGGCATGCGCTGTCCAACATCTTCCTGGATGCCCTGGCGGTGGACGTGGAGCGCGCCCAGCGCATCAACCAGACCCTGGCACTGATCCCGCCCGAGGCGCGGGCGCTGAGCCCGCTGCGGCCGCTGGAGCTGCTGGTGATCGCCCCGTCGCAGCGCCTGGATGCGCTGGCGGCCCGCCACGTGGGCGACCTGCCCGCACCCGTGCGCACCATGCTGGGCGCCCTGGGCGTGACCGCCAACGAGCGGGACGTGCGCGGAGCCGCGCTGGCGAGCTACCTGCTCTTCGAGCCCGGGTACACGCGCGAACTCATGGCCCTCGGCCGGCAGGACGCGCTCGCGCGCCGCGCAGAGATCTGCCGATTTTTCGGCTGGCACGACGCGGGCCAGCCGGTCCGGGCCTCGGCCCGGCAGCCTTCCCGCTGAAAGCGAAAACGTCCGACGCCCAGGGTCTGCACCAGTGGCGCCAGCGTTCCTAGAATGACCTGACCGCAACTTGCAGGGAGTTCCTGGCGATGGGCATTTTTGGTTCCTCCAAGGTGAAATCGGTGGCCGACCTCCTGGTCGAGACCCTGGCGCATGCCGGCGTGCAGCGCATCTGGGGTGTCACCGGCGACAGCCTGAACGCCATCAACGACAGCCTGCGCCGGCACGGCGGCATCGAATGGATGCACGTGCGACACGAGGAGGCCGGCGCCTTCGCCGCAGGCGCCGAAGCCCAGGTCACGGGGCGGCTCGCCGTGTGCGCGGGCAGTTGCGGGCCGGGCAACCTGCACCTCATCAACGGGCTCTACGACTGCCAGCGCAACCACCAGCCCGTGCTGGCCATCGCCAGCCACATCCCCTCCAGCGAGATCGGCCTGGGGTACTTCCAGGAAACCCATCCGACCGAGCTGTTCCGCGAGTGCAGCCATTTCTGCGAGATGGTGCAGGACCCGAAGCAGTTGCCCGAGGTGCTGCACCGCGCGATGCGCACCGCCATCGGCCGCCACGGCGTGGCCGTGATCGTGCTGCCGGGCGACGTCTCCACCCTCGACGCGCCCGAGGGCGCCCGGCCGGATTTCGCGCCGCCGGCCGCGCCCCGCCTGCTGCCGGACCCGGCCGCGCTCTCGGAGCTCGCCGCGCTGCTGAACGGCTCCGGGGCCGTGACCATCCTGGCCGGTGCCGGCACGGCCGGTGCGCACGACGAGGTGGTGGCCCTGGCGAGGGCGCTGGCCGCGCCCATCGTCCATGCCTTCCGCGGCAAGGAGCACATGGAATGGGACAACCCGTTCGACGTCGGCATGACCGGGCTGATCGGCTTCTCGTCCGGCTACCACGCCATGCGCGAGTGCGACACGCTGCTCATGCTGGGAACGGATTTCCCCTACCGCGACTTCTACCCGGAAGATGCGGCCATCGTGCAGATCGACCGCGATCCCGGCGCGCTGGGCCGGCGCGCGCAACTGCGCCTGGGGCTGGTGGCCGACGTGCGTGAAGCCGCCGCCCTGCTGACCCCGCTCATCGGGCCCGGCCGCGACACCGGCTTTCTCGACAAGGCGCGCGATCACTACCAGGCGGCGCGCAAGGAGCTGGACGCGCTCGCGTCACCGCGCGCCGGCGACGAGCCGCTGCACCCGCAGTTCGTGGCAGCCACGCTCGACCGGCTGGCGGCCGACGACGCGATCTTCACCTTCGACGTGGGCACGCCGGCCATCTGGGCCGCGCGCTACCTGCGCATGAACGGCCGGCGCCGGCTGCTCGGCTCCTTCAACCATGGCTCGATGGCCAACGCGATGCCGCAGGCGCTGGGCGCGCAGGCGGTGCGGCCCGACCGCCAGGTGGTGTCGATCTCCGGCGACGGCGGCCTCGCCATGCTGATGGGCGACATGCTCACGGCCGTGCAGATGAAGCTGTCGATCAAGATCGTGCTGATCAACAACGGCGTGCTCGGCTTCGTGCAGATGGAGCAGAAAGCTGCCGGCTACCTCGACACCAACGTCGCGCTGCAGAACCCGGATTTCAGCGCCATCGCGAACGGCATGGGCTTCCTGGGCCTGCGCGTCGCCCGCTCGGACGAACTCGAGCCCGCCCTGGTGCGGGCGCTGGCCCACGACGGCCCCGCCCTGGTGGACGTGCGGGTGGACCCGATGGAGCTGTCGATGCCGCCGAAGATCCGGGCCGCGCAGGTCAAGGGCTTCAGCCTGTACGCCGCGCGGGCGGTGATGAACGGCCGGGGCGACGAGATCGTCGAGCTGGCGAAAACCAACCTGCTGCGCCGCAGGTGACGGCGGCCGGCGCGGCGCCGGACCGGGGAGGCTCTTAAAATCATCCGTTGCGCCCGGAGCCGTCCGCCCGGGCCGCACTCCCCTCAGAAAGCCCGCTCCCGATGCCCGCACGCAAGATCTTCGTCACCACCGCCCTGCCGTACGCCAACGGCAACTTCCACATCGGCCACATCATGGAATACATCCAGGCCGACATCTGGGTGCGGTTCCAGCGCATGCAGGGCGCCGAGGTGAACTTCGTCGGCGCGGACGACACGCACGGCGCGCCGATCATGATCGCCGCCGAGAAGGCCGGCAAGACGCCGCAGCAGTTCGTGGCCGACATCGCCGCCGGCCGCAAGCCCTACCTGGAGGGCTTCCACATCCGCTTCGACAACTGGCACAGCACGGACGCGCCCGAGAACCATGAACTCGCCCGCCAGATCTACCGCGACCTGCAGGCCGCGGGCCTGATCGAGACGCGCACCATCGAGCAGTTCTTCGACCCCGAGAAGAACATGTTCCTGCCGGACCGCTTCATCAAGGGCGAATGCCCGCGCTGCCACGCCAAGGACCAGTACGGCGACAACTGCGAGAACTGCGGCGCGGTGTATGCCCCCACCGACCTGATCGAACCCTATTCGGCCCTCTCCGGCGCCAAGCCGGTGCTGAAAAGCTCCGACCATTTCTTCTTCCAGCTCTCCGACCCGCGCTGCGTCGCCTTCCTGCAGGAGTGGACGCAGGACGGGCGCCTGCAGCCCGAAGTGGCCAACAAGGTCAAGGAATGGTTCTCGGTGCGCACCAACCCCGACGGCACCACCAGCGAAGGCCTGGGCGACTGGGACATCAGCCGCGACGCGCCCTACTTCGGCATCGAGATCCCCGACGCGCCGGGCAAGTACTTCTACGTCTGGCTCGACGCGCCCGTGGGCTACCTCGCCTCGCTCAAGAACCTGCTGGAAAAGCGCGGCCAGAGCTATGACGACTATGTGGCCGACCCGCAGCTGGAGCAGTACCACTTCATCGGCAAGGACATCGTCACCTTCCACACGCTGTTCTGGCCCGCGATGCTGAAGTTCAGCGGCCGCAAGACGCCGGACGCGGTCTTCGTGCACGGCTTCCTCACCGTGAACAACGGCGAGAAGATGAGCAAGAGCCGCGGCACGGGGCTCGATCCGCTCAAGTACCTGGGCCTGGGGATGAACGCCGAGTGGCTGCGCTACTACCTCGCGGCCAAGCTCAACGGCCGCAACGAGGACATCGACTTCAACGCCGAGGACTTCATGGCGCGCGTCAACAGCGACCTGATCGGCAAGTTCGTGAACATCGCGAGCCGCGCCGCGGGCTTCCTCACCAAGCGCTTCGGCGGCAAGCTCGGCACGCCCGATGCCGACAGTGCAGCGCTGCTGGAGGCCCTGCGCGCCCAGGCCGGCGCCATCGCCGAGGCCTACGAGCGGCGCGACACCGCCCGCGCCGTGCGCGAAACCATGCTGCTGGCCGACCGCGTGAACGAGTACGTGGATGCGCGCAAGCCCTGGGAGCTCGCCAAGCAGGAAGGCCAGGAGGCCGCGCTGCAGGCCGCCTGCACCACCTGCATCGAGGCCTTCCGCCTGCTCACGCTCTACCTCAAGCCCGTGCTGCCGTCCCTGGCAGCGCAGGTGGAGGCGTTCCTGAACGTCCAGCCACTCACCTTCGCCGATGCGCCCGCCCTGCTGGGAGAGGGCCATGCCATCGGCACCTACCAGCACCTGATGCAGCGCGTGGACATCAAGCAGCTCGAAGCGCTTTTCGAGGTGCCGGCGGCCTCTGCCGCTCCTGCCGTGGCCTCGGCAGCCGATGCCGGAGCGGATGCACCGGGCGGCGAGGCGATCGCACCCACCATCACCATCGACGACTTCGCGAAGATCGACCTGCGCATCGCGCTGATCGTGAACTGCGAGCCGGTGGAGGGCTCCACCAAGCTGCTGCGCCTCACGCTCGACGTGGGCGAAGGCCGCCACCGCAACGTCTTCTCCGGCATCGCGAGCGCCTACCGCCCCGAGGAACTCGTGGGCAAGCTGACGGTGATGGTCGCCAACCTCGCGCCGCGCAAGATGAAGTTCGGCATCAGCGAGGGCATGGTGCTCGCGGCCAGCCACGGCGACGAGAAGTCGCACCCGGGCATCCATGTGCTGAATCCGTGGCCTGGGGCCACCCCGGGCATGCGGGTCCGCTGACCAGGACGGCCATGCCCTTCCCACCCTGCGGGCCAGGTGCCCTGCTGCGGCTGGCCTTGCCGGCTGCGCTGGCCATGCTCGCCGGCTGCACGGTAGTGAGCGTGGCCACCACGGCCGTCGGTGTCACCGCGAGCGCCGTGGGCCTCGCGGCCGATGCCGCCATCGGCACGGTGAAGATCGTCGGCAAGGGCGTGGGCATGGCGGCGGATGCCGTCACGGGCGGGGATGCCGACAACAGTGGCATCCACATCCGCGAGTCGATCCGTCCGGCCCCGGTGCAGGCCACCCCGGCAGCGCCGTACCCCGTCGCGCCCTATTCCCCCACGTAGCGCCCCGGCCGGTGGCTGATCCAGAGGAACACGCTCATCACCACCGCCGCCAGCACCGAATAGCCCACGCGCCCGGGCGGCACCACGAACAGGGCCAGCGCCAGCACGGTGCAGTCGATCGCCATCTGCACCTTGCCCGCACGGATGCCGTGCCGGTTCTGCAGGTACAGCGCGACGATGGTGGCCCCGCCCAGGCTCGACTTGTGCCGCGCGAGGAACAGGCAGCCCGTGCCCAGCAGCAGGCCGCCCAGCACCGCCGCGAACATCGGATCGAGGTAGTCCACGTGCATCACATGCGGAAATATTTCGGTGAGCAGCGACAGCAGGGCCACGCTCAGGAAGGTCTTGATGGTGAACTCCCGCCCCATGCGCGTCCAGGCGAACCAGTAGAAGGGCAGGTTGACGGCGAAGAACAGCTTGCCGAAGGACACGTCCGTCAGGTAATGCAGCAGGAACGCGATGCCGGCCGTGCTGCCGATGAGCAAGCCGGCCTGCCCGAACAGCATCAGGGCCATGGCCACGAACAGGGTGCCGGCGACCAGCGCCTGGACATCCTCGTAGCGGCCGTGCCGCAGCGAAGGAACGGGAACCGGAATGGGATCGGGCGGCGTGGACGGCATGGCAGGCAGGAGCGGCGGGAGGTGCAGGAAAGGAGGCGCAGAAGCCATGCAAGCGGCGGGCCAGCGGCCTGCTGCGGCACCTCCGCCGCGCAGGCTCAGCGGCCGTCCTGCAGTTCGGCCGTGCTGCCGCTGCGCAGCACGCGGCCGCGGAGGTCGAAGGTCACGCTGAACACCATGGGCTGGGTACCGCCGTCGTTCCAGCGCCAGTCCCAGACGGTTTCGCCCTTGCGTTCGAAGGTCATCATTTTCGCCGGCTTGCCGAGGCGGCGGCGCACCTCCTCCATGAGCATGCCGGGAACGATCGTCTCGAACACGTGGGGGGCGAGCACCTGGCGCAGCGCGCTCATGCGGCCATCGGGGCCGATGGTGATCATGTAGTTCTGGTGCCCGGCAGGCTGGCGGTTGTACTCGAGCGTGCGCGCGCCGCCGGGCTCGTCCCAGATGCGCTCGGGCTCGCCGAAGCGGGCGCGCACGTCGGCCTCGGTCGAAACGCCCTCTTCCAGCTCACGGATGCGCTGGGGGTCGCACGCGGCAAGCAGCCAGAGCGCCGCGCCGCCCGCGGCGGCAACGGACAGCGCGCGGCGGCGTGCGGGGGAGGCAGGCCCGGGAAGGCCGGGCAGGGTCAGGGAATGGAGGGAGGATGCAGGGGACAGGGCAAGCGTCATCGATAAGGGGGAAAAGCTGGCGCGCGCCGGGCGCGGAATGCAGGGTGGCTTGCGGCCCCGGCCACCGAAGCGGCGGGGAACGCCAGCCGGAAATGTAGCCGCGTCCGGCCCCCGGTAAAATCTCTGGTTGTTACAAAGACTCCGATCCGCCTGCCATGTCCTTCTTCCGCCGCCCCGACTACCAGTCCGACGCCACCCAGTTCATCCAGAAGCTCAAGTCCGACCGGCCCGAGCTCGACGCCCAGCAGGTGGCGGGCCGCGCCCTGCTGTGGGACAAGCAGGTGGACCGCGACATCTGGGAGGAATACGACGAAGCCCGCGTGGCCCAGAAGCCCTACGTGTACCAGACCCAGGGCTGACCGCACAGCCCATGGAACGGCCGGCATGCCGTCGATCGGCGGGCGGCCCTCCCCATCCGGATGAAGGCAGCGCATGAGCGCCGACACCATGGACGCCCCGCCGCACGCCGGTGACGCCGTGCAGGACGCCGCCGGCGGTACGGCCGGCGACGCCGTGGCGCGGCTCTACGGAGAGCCCCTGTTCGCCCTGCCGCAGGACCTCTACATCCCGCCCGATGCGCTGGAAGTGTTCCTGGAGGCCTTCGAGGGCCCGCTGGACCTGCTGCTCTACCTCATCCGCAAGCAGAATTTCAACATCCTCGACATCCCGATGCTGGATGTCACGCGGCAGTACCTCGGCTACGTGGACGAGATCCGCAGCCGCAACCTGGAACTGGCTGCCGAGTACCTGCTCATGGCGGCGATGCTCATCGAGATCAAGTCGCGCATGCTGCTGCCGCCCAAGAAGCAGGAAGGCGCCCAGGAGCCGGAAGACCCGCGCGCCGAACTGGTGCGCCGGCTGCTGGAATACGAGCAGATCAAGCTCGCGGCGGCCAACCTGGGCAGGGCCCCGCAGTACGGCCGGGACTTCCTGCGCGCGCAGGTCCACATCGAGCAGAGCCTGGTGCAGCGGTTTCCCGATGTCCACGTGGCCGAACTGCAGGAAGCCTGGCGCGACATCCTCAAGCGCGCGAAACTCGTGCAGCACCACCGCATCACCCGCGAGGAGCTGAGCGTGCGCGAGTACATGAGCGCCGTGCTCAAGACGCTGCAGGGCCGGCGCTTCGTCGAGTTCGAGGAACTGTTCGATCCCTCGAAAGGCTCCACGGTGCTCGTGGTGACCTTCATCGCCCTGCTGGAGCTGGGCAAGGAAACGCTGATCGAGATCACCCAGGCGGAAGCCTTCGCGCCCATCTACGTGCGCCTGGCCTACACCCCGGTGTGAACCACCGCCGCGGCACCGCCCTCCGGCGGACAGCGGTCCCTTCCGACTTCCATCCCTTCCGAACCGCATGGCCTCCTTCGATTACGACGTACTCATCATCGGCAGCGGCCTGGCGGGCCTGTCCACCGCGCTGCACCTCGCCCCCACGCACCGCGTGGCCGTGCTCACCAAGCGGGGGCTGGCCGACGGCGCCAGCGGCTGGGCGCAGGGCGGCATCGCCGCCGTGCTGGCCGAGGGCGACACCTTCGATGCCCATGTGCAGGACACGCTCGTGGCGGGCGCGGGGCTGTGCGACCTCGCCGCCACGCGGGCCGTGGTCGAGGGCGCACCGCAGGCCATCCAGTGGCTGCAGGCCCTGGGCGTGCCGTTCTCCGAGGAAGCGCCGGGCCGGCTGCACCTCACCCGCGAAGGCGGCCACGGCGCCCGGCGCATCGTGCATGCCACCGATGCCACCGGCGCGGCCGTGCAGCGCACCCTGCTCGGCAAAGTGCGCGCCACGCCCGGCATCACCCTGCTGGAAGAGCACACGCTGGTGGACCTGATCACCGCCCGCAAGCTCGGCCTGCCCGGGCCGCAGCGCTGCCTGGGGCTCTACGCGCTCGACGAGGCCACCGACACCGTGCACACCTTCCGCGCGCCGCACACCGTGCTGGCGACGGGCGGCGCGGGCAAGGTGTACCTCTACACCAGCAACCCCGACACGGCCACGGGCGACGGCATCGCCGCCGCATGGCGCGCGGGCTGCCGGGTGCAGAACATGGAGTTCATCCAGTTCCATCCCACCTGCCTCTACCACCCGCAGGCCAAGTCGTTCCTGATCAGCGAAGCGGTGCGCGGCGAGGGCGGGCGCCTGCTGCGGCCCGACGGCACGCGCTTCATGCCGGAGCACGACGAGCGCGCCGAACTCGCTCCGCGCGACGTGGTCGCCCGGGCCATCGACTTCGAGATGAAGACCCACGGGCTCGACTGCGTGCACCTGGACATCTCGCACCAGAGCCCGGAATTCCTGCAGGCGCACTTCCCGACCATCCTCGCGCGCTGCGCGGAGCTGGGCATCGACATCACGCGCCAGCCCATCCCCGTGGTGCCCGCCGCCCACTACACCTGCGGCGGCGTGCTCACCGACCTCGCGGGGCGCACCGACCTCGCGGGCCTGCATGCCATCGGCGAGACTGCCTGCACTGGCCTGCACGGCGCCAACCGCCTGGCGAGCAACTCGCTGGTGGAATGCATGGTGTTCGCGCGCGCCGCAGCCGACGCCATCCTCGCTGCGCCGCCGGCCTCCAGCGCGCCCCCGGCCCTGCCCGCCTGGGACGACAGCCGCGTGACCGATGCCGACGAGCGCGTGGTCATCTCGCACAACTGGGACGAGCTGCGCCGCTTCATGTGGGACTACGTGGGCATCGTGCGCACCGACAAGCGCCTGGAGCGTGCCGCGCACCGCATCGCGCTGCTGCAGGCGGAGATCGCCGAGTTCTACGCGAACTTCCATGTCTGCCGCGACCTGCTGGAACTGCGCAACCTCGTTCAGGTGGCCGAGCTCATCGTCCGTTCGGCCCAGCAGCGGCGCGAGAGCCGCGGCCTGCACTACAGCCGCGACTGGCCGGCCATGGCCGCACCCGCGGCCCCCACCCTCCTGGTGCCGCCGGTCCGCTGACCGCCGCCCGGCCCTTTTCTCCTCTTCTTGACGCATGGTCCGAGACGACACCTCCCTTGCCACCCGCAGCATCGCCAGCGTGTGGCATCCCTGCACCCAGATGAAGCGCCACGAGGCCGATCCGCCCGTGGCCATCGCCCGCGCAGCCGGTCCCTGGCTGGAAGGGGACGACGGCCGCCGCTACCTGGACGGCATCAGTTCCTGGTGGGTCAACCTTTTCGGCCACGGACATCCGCACATCCGCGAGGCCATCGCCGACCAGCTGGCGCGGCTGGACCACGTGATGCTCGCGGGCTTCACGCACGCGCCGGTGGTGGAGCTCTCCGAGCGCCTGGCCGCGCTCACCGGGCTCGGCCATGCGTTCTACGGCAGCGACGGCTCGGCCGCGACGGAGATCGCGCTCAAGATGAGCGCGCATTTCTGGCGCAACCACGGCCGGCCCGAAAAATGCCGCTTCATCGGCCTGGCAGGCGGCTACCATGGGGAGACCGTGGGCGCTCTCGCGGTGACCGACATCGGACTGTTCCGCGAGGCCTACGCTCCCCTGGTGCGCCTGGGCGCCACCGTGCCCAGCCCCGATGCGCGCGGCGCCGCGGCCGGAGAGGGTGCCGCCGCCGTGGCGCGCCGCGCCGCCGCCGCGCTGCAGGACTGGCTGGAGGAACACCACGCCACCACCGCCGCGCTCATCGTGGAGCCGCTGGTGCAGTGCGCCGCCGGCATGGCGATGCACGACGCCGAATACCTGCGGCAGGCCCGCGCGCTGTGCGACCGCTACGGCGTGCACCTCGTCGTGGACGAGATCGCGACCGGCTTCGGCCGCACCGGCACGATGTTCGCGCACCAGCAGGCCGGCATCCGCCCGGACTTCATCTGCCTCTCCAAGGGCCTGACGGGCGGCACCCTGCCGCTGTCGGCCGTGCTCACCACCGATGCGGTGTATGCCGCGTTCTACGACGACGACGTGGCGCGCGGATTCCTGCATTCGCACTCCTACACGGGCAACCCGCTCGCCTGCCGCGCGGCGCTGGCCACGCTCGAGCTGTTCACGCAGACCGATGCACTGGCCCGCAACGCACGGCGCGCACCGCACTTCCACGCGGCCTTCGCGCCGCTTTCGGCACACCCGCGCGTGCGGCACGCGCGCCACCTCGGCATGCTCTGGGCCTGGGACGTGGAAGGCACGGCCCCCGACTTCGCGCGCCGCTACCACCGCCACGCGATGGCGCGCGGCCTGCTGCTGAGGCCCATCGGCCGCACCCTCTACGCCATGCCGCCCTACGTGCTGGACGACGACGCCATCGCGCACCTGGGCCGGCAGGCGCTCGCGGCGCTGGACGCCACATTGGCCGAAGAGGACTGTGCGCCCGGCACGGCCCCGGCCGCCGAAGGGAGCCTGCCATGATCGGCTGCTTCGTCACCGGCACCGACACCGGCGTGGGCAAGACCCTGGCCAGCGCCGGCCTGCTGCATGCGCTCGCGCGGCACCATGCGCGCGTGGTGGGCATGAAGGCGATCGCCGCGGGCGCGGAACCCATCGGCCCAGGAGGCACGCTCGCCAACGAGGATGTGCTGGCCCTGCGCGCGGCCTCCACGGTCCAGGTCGCGCCCGCGCTGGACAACCCCGTGCTGCTGCCCGACCCGCTCTCGCCGCACATCGCCGCGCGGCGTGCGGGCACGCGCATCGACATCGCCGCCATCGTGCAGGCCTGCGGAGCGCTCGCCGCGCAGGCCGATGCCGTCGTGGTGGAAGGGGCCGGCGGCTTCCACGTGCCGCTCTCGGACACGGAAACCGGCGCCGACCTGGCGCAGGCGCTCGGCCTGCCCGTGGTGCTCGTCGTGGGTTTGCGCCTGGGGTGCCTCAGCCATGCGGCACTCACGGCCGATGCCATCCGCGCGCGTGGATTGCCCCTCGCCGGCTGGATCGCCAGCCGCATCGACCCTGCCATGCTGGCCGCGGAGGAAAATATCGCCTGGCTGCACCAGCGCCTGCAGGCGCCCCTGCTCGCCGACATCCCGCACCAGCGGCAGCCCGACCCGCGCGCCACGCCATTCACGCTGCCCGATTCCTGGACCACGCCTTCCGCATGACGACCTTTCCCTTCGCTCCCTCCTGGCTCGACGAACTGCCCGCCCGCCTGGCGGAACTCGACGCCGTCCACCTGCGCCGCCGCCGGCGCGCGGTGCGGCCGCTGCAGGGCGCGCACCTGGATGTGGACGGACAGCCCATGCTGGCGTTCTGCAGCAACGACTACCTGGGACTGGCCGGCCATCCCGAACTCGCCGACGCCGCCTGCGCGGGCGCGCGGGAATTCGGCGTGGGATCGGGCGGCTCGCCGCTGGTGAGCGGCCACAGCCAGGCCAACGCCGCGCTGGAGACCGACCTCGCGCGCTTCGTGCAACTGCCCCGGGCGCTCTACTTCTATGCAGGCTATGCGACCAACATCGGCATCGTGCCGGCGCTGGTCGGCGCGGGCGACGCGCTGTTCTCGGATGCACTCAACCACGCCTGCCTGATCGACGGGGCCCGCCTTTCGCGCGCCACCATCCACCGCTACCCCCACGGCGACCTCGGGGCGCTCGAAGCCCAGCTTGCGGCCAGTCCCGCACGGCGCAAGCTCGTGGTCAGCGATGCCGTCTTCAGCATGGACGGCGACGTGGCCGACATCCGCACGCTGCATGCGCTCTGCGAACGCCACGACGCCCTCCTGCTGCTCGACGATGCCCACGGCTTCGGCGTGCTCGGCCCGCAAGGCCGCGGCGCCCTCGCCGAGGCGGGCCTGACCGGGCAGCGGGCGTCGCAGCGCGTGCTCTACATGGCCACGCTGGGCAAGGCGGCAGGCGCTGCCGGCGCCTTCGTGGCCGGCAGCGAGGTCCTCATCGAATGGCTGCTGCAGAAAACGCGCAGCTACATCTTCGCCACGGCCGCGCCCGCGCTGCTGGCGCGCACGCTCCAGGCCAGCCTCGGCCTCATCGAGCGCGGGGATGCACTGCGTGCGCATCTCGACGCGCGCATCGCGCAGCTGCGCGCGGGCCTCGCTCCGGTGCTGCAGGACACGCACTGGGAACTGGGCACGTCGCGCACTGCCGTCCAGGCGCTGGTGATCGGTGCCAACGACGAGGCGCTGGCCGCCATGGAAGCGCTGCGCGCGCGAGGCCTGTGGGTGCCCGCGATCCGGCCACCGACGGTGCCGGAGGGCACGGCACGGCTGCGCATCGCCCTCTCCGCGGCCCACACCGAGGCGGACGTGGCACGGCTCGTGGATGCGCTGGCCGACATCGCCCCCACCGCCCGGTCCGCACAACCCCAGGAGGCCGCCGCATGACCTACAGCGTCAAGGAAATCTTCTACACCCTGCAGGGCGAAGGCGGCCAGGCCGGCATGCCCGCCGTGTTCTGCCGCTTCGCCGGCTGCAACCTCTGGAGCGGCCGCGAAGAGGACAGGAGCAGCGCCATCTGCCGATTCTGCGATACCGATTTCGTCGGCACCGATGGCACGCTGGGCGGCAAGTACGCGCAGGCCGACGCGCTCGCCGACGTGATCGCTGCGCAATGGCCGGCGCACGATGCCGACCACCGGCTGGTGGTGCTGACCGGCGGCGAGCCGCTGCTGCAGCTCGACACTCCGCTCATCGACGCGCTGCATGCCCGGGGCATGCGCATCGCGGTGGAAAGCAACGGCACCGTCGCCGCCCCGCCCGGCATCGACTGGCTCTGCGTGAGCCCCAAGGCCGGCGCGCCCTGGGTGCAGCGCGCAGGCCAGGAACTCAAGCTGGTCTGGCCGCAGCCCGGCTTCGACCTTGCGGAACTCGAAAGCGCGACGCGCTTCGATCACCGCTTCCTGCAACCCATGGACGGACCGGAGCAGGCCGCGAACACCGGCCTGTGCATCGCCGCCTGCATGGAGCGGCCCGCCTGGCGCCTGAGCCTGCAGACCCACAAACTCACGGGCATCCGCTGAAGCGGCGCCCCTTTCGCCTTCGTCTCCCGACCATGCTGTTCACCGTCCACCAACGCTTTTTCTTCGATGCCGCGCACACGCTGCAGCGCGAAATCGAAGCCGAAGGCAGCCGCCGCATCCACGGCCACACCTACCACGCGGAGATTTCCGTCACCGGCCCGCGCCATCCTGCCACGGGCATGGTGATCGACCTGGGCCACCTGCGCGCGCGCTGCGCCCAGCTGCGCGAGCGCCTGGACCACCACCTCCTCGACGAAGTGCCGGGCCTGGGCCCCGCCACGCTCGAGAATCTCTGCGTGTTCATCGCCGATGCGCTCGGCGACCTCGATCCGCCGCCCAGCCGGGTGCGGGTCTGGCGCGAGGCCGTCGGCGACGGCTGCGTGCTCGACCTGGCACGCCTGCGCAGCTGACCCTTTTACGTCCCCTTTCCTTCACAGCCCCTGCGACGCCATGCCCCATCTCGTCATCGAATACAGCGACAACCTGCGCCCCTTCCCCGAAGCGCAAGTGCTGGAGGCAGTGAATGCCTCCCTCACTGCCAGCCCCGAGATCCTGGCCGAATCCGACCTCAAGAGCCGCTTCGCCACCGCCGAGCGGTTCGCCATCGGCACGCAGCCGGCCGGGCGCGCCTTCGTGCATGCGCAACTGCGCCTGCTCTCCGGTCGCACGCCCGAGGCGAAGCAGGATCTCGCCGGCCGTGTCGGGGCGGTCCTGCGCGAGCACACGCCCAGGCCTGCCGGCGTGATGGTCCAGCTCAGCGTCGAGATCGTGGACATGGACCGCGCGTCCTACGTCAAGGAAAAGCTCTGACATAGCCTTTCCCGCCGCCGGGTCCCGCTGCACGCGAGCGCCCGGAGGCGCCCCGGCCACGGGATCAGCCGGCCACGGGCCGCATCAGCGATGCGATGGCCTGGAAGGCACCGATCGACTGGCCGACGGCACGGCCACTGCGCTGCAGGGTCCCGCGCTCCGGCGCGTCTTCCGCCAGGGCGCGGGCCTGCGGCAGCGAACCGGGGGCCGACACGGACCGGGCCAGTTCCACCATCGCGGCGGACGAGCGGCCCACCGATTGCGCGGCACGCCGCGCCAGCAGGCCCTGCACCGGGCTGGGCGCGCGCGCCTGCGCATCCCCGGCCACAGGCTCCGCCATGAAAAGCGGCACGGCCACGGCGGTTTCCATCACCTTCGCCAGCGCGGCCTGCCCCCGGACGGCCCCGGACGATACGGCCGCGTGCAACGCGCCCAGGTCCGGCACCGGCAGGGTGGATGCCTGCAGGCGCAGGACCAGCGCAGCGCCCGCGTGGCGGCCGGCCTCCGCGTGCCCGCCGCGGGCCACGGCCCCCAGGGCGATCTGCGCGGCCAGCACATTGCCATCGCTGCCCGGCGCCGTGATGTCCTCCTGCAGGGAGCGGGCCCGCTCGCGCAGCGCCGTCCCGGAGGCCGGCTCCAGCGCGTTCATCCCGTGCACCATGGCATCCGGCACGATCGCGCGTTCGTCGATCGGCTCGAACGGCAGCGGCGGAAGCGGCGCCATGGCCCCGACCATCGCCTCGGCGCGCCGGCTGGCCGCGCCATCCAGCAATGCCTCCACGGCTGCGTCCGGCATCCTGCCGGCGCCATGCAGGGCGCCGGATGCCAGCGCAGCCAGCTCGGCGCCCCGGCGCGCACCCGCGAGGTCGGAGGGCAGCGACCGGTCCAGGCCGGCGAGCGCCGCCTGCCCGTGCCGGATCGCCTCGCCGTGGGCGGCCTCCTGGTGGCCCGGCACCGACAGGTCCTGCTGCAGGGCCGCGAGCAGCCGGCTGCCGTCGGCGGCGCTGGCGGCAGCCTTGCGCTGCGCTGCCACCGGCGTGCCAGTGGATGAAGCGGCCTGGCGCGCCACCGCCGGTCGCTGCGGCAGGGCCGCGGTCCAGGTCCTGCCGGCCACGCCGCCCTGGGGCTGGGGCGCACGCCGCGCGAGCCCGGACGGCGCTGCCAGGGACTCGGAAGAAGGCCGGCCGGCCGGAGCATCCGCAGGCCGTGTCTCCGTGGCGCGCGCAGCATCCGGCCCGATGGGGGGGCCCTTGCGCGAAATGGGGGAGGTCATGTCAGCCTCCTGCGATGCCAGGGGAGAAGACCAGGGTGGCCAGGCGCGCGGTGGCCACCATTTCGCCAGCCAGCGCCTGCCCTTCGGCATCCCCGGCGGGCAGGGTCACGCGGCGGTGCAGGGTCGCCTCGCCTTCCGGCAGGCAGCCGATCGCGGCTTCGAACCCCGCCAGCAGCCCCGGCGCGTTGGACAGCAGCGCGGACGCATCCTGCGCCGGCATGTCGGAAAACCGCTGCCGCATGACCACGGTGAGCATCACCTGCACCTCGGATCGCAGCATCGAGTCCTGCCTGCCGGGCGGCGGGGACAACGGTGCCACGGTGATCAGCAGGTCGCCGATCGCGCAGCCACCATCCTCCGCCGCACGGTCGATCCCGGCGTTGTCCATGCCCAGCGCACGGGCGGCGGCGCGGATGAAATCATGGGTGTCGAGCGGCGGGCTCTGGAACGTGGCGGCGCCGTTGTCGGCTGCCGCGGGCTGGTGAGGCGATCGCATGAGAAGTCCTTGTCGTGTATCGAAAAGCGGCGGCCCCTGCCACAACGTGCGCTTTTGGAGCACGCCCGCGCGGGCACTTGCGGCATGCCGGAAATGGATGCCCGGCCGCCGCGACCCGCAACCACAGGTCCGCCCCAGCAGGGTATCGATGCGGGGGCCATGCCGGCGGCACGGCACGAAGGCATGCGCGGCGATGCGAAGCAGCCGGCCACGGAGACGAAGCCGGTGCCGGGAACGTGCTCAGGAACCGGAGGCCAGCTCCGCGCGCAGCCAGCCCCGCAGGCTGTTCAGGAAAGCCCACCCGCGCACGCGGGGCACGTCCTCCAGCCGGACCACGGCCTCCACGAGCCGCCCCTCGCGCAGCGCGACCGCCCGCCCCACCCCGGGCAGCAGCCCGCAGGCCAGTGGCGGCGTGACCCATCGCCCATCCAGCAGCACCGCGATGTTGCCGAAGGTTCCCTCGGTGATCTCCGCCGCCTCGTTCCAGAGCACCGTATCGAACACCCCCGGCGCGGCGGGCGCGAAGGCCGCGTAGTGCGCGCGCCGCGTGGTCTTGTGGCGCACGAACTCGCCGTGCGCCGCACTGAAGGGCCGGTCCGCCAGCGCCAGCCGCACAGGTACCGGCACATCCGGGCACGCGAAGGCTTCGGCACGCGGGCGGCCGGCGGCATCCAGCAGCAGCCGCGCGCGCCACAGGCCCCGCGGATGCGCGGCCGCCAGTGCGTCCAGGCAGGCCTGCACGCGGCCTGCATCCCACGGAAAGCCGAAATGCGCAGCGGATCCGGCCATGCGCGCCAGGTGCTCGCCCCGGTGGCGAAAGGCCCCTTCCTGCAGCGCCAGCGTCTCCAGCACCTCGAAAGGCTGGCTGGCCCGTTCCACGAAGGCCCGCTTGTGGCGCCACTCGTCCCATTCGGCATCCGCCTGCGCATCGGAGGTGATGCCGCTGCCGATGCCGCATTCCGCCGCGCCGCCACGCAGCACCACGGTGCGGATCGGCACGTTGAAAGTGGCCGCGATACCGCCCTCTCCAGCCGCGCCGTCGGGCCGCACCACCCCCAGTGCACCGCAGTACACACCGCGCGGCCCGGCCTCCAGCGCATGGATGGTCCGCATTGCCTGCACCTTGGGCGCGCCCGTGACCGATCCGCAGGGGAACAGCGCAGCAAACACGTCCGCCAGGCCCAGGCCCGGCCGCGTGCGGGCCGTCACGTCCGACGTCATCTGCCACACGGTGGGCAGCGCCTGGGTGCGGAACAGCGCCGGCACGCCAACGCTGTGGGGCTCGGCGATGCGCGAGAGATCGTTGCGCAGCAGGTCCACGATCATCACGTTCTCGGCCCGCTCCTTGGGGGCCGTGCGCAGGTGTTCCGCCCGGGCCTCGTCCGCCTCGGGAGTGTCGCCTCGCGGTGCCGTGCCCTTCATCGGGCGGGCCAGGATCGACCCGCCCGCCGGCCTCGAACGCCAGTCGAAGAAAAGCTCCGGAGACACCGACAGCACCTGCTCGTCTCCGGCATCGATATGCGCGGCATACCCGCCCGGTTGCGCCCGCTGCAGGGCTTCGAACAATGCCGCCGGGCGGCCCTCGAACCGGCCCCTCAGCGGCGCGGTGAAATTGACCTGGTACAGCTCGCCGTCGCGGATGGCCTGCTGGATGCGCCGGAAGGCCTCGTCGAAATCCTGGCGGTCCAGCCCGCTCCAGCCCTCCACCGACGCGGATGCCCCGCCGGCCCCGGCCACCCCGCCCGTGTCCACCACGTCGCGTGCCGGCGATGGAGCGCCATACACGGCAAACCACGCCAGCGGCCCGTCGGCCGGATGCGTCGCGAGCGCCGTATCGAACGCCCCCGCCGCCTCGTAGCGCAGGTAGCCCACGCACCATGCCCCTTCCCGCGCCCTGGCGTCCACCGCTTCGAGCACGGGGCGGACTTCCTGCAGCGAGCGGGCCACCAGCACCTCGCGCGGCTCCGCGAAGGCCAGGCGCAGCCGCGGCGCCGCCGGATCCAGCGGCGTGGAGAAATCGATGCGGGCCGAAGAGGTCATGCAGCGCCGATGCGCGGCACCAGGGCCCCCGCGGGCTGACCTCCCTTGAGCGCCGCGGTGAACGCGAGCATGCGGTCGATGGGCTGGCGTGCCCGCGGAATCAGTGCAGGATCGACATGGACGGCGTTGGCCCCCGTCTCCAGCACGCGCGCCACGTCGGCCAGGCCGTTCATGGCCATCCAGGGGCAGTGCGCGCAGCTCTTGCAGGTGGCGCTGTTGCCGGCCGTGGGTGCCTCGTGGAACACCTTGTCCGGATTGAGCGCACGCAGCTTGTGCATCATCCCGTTGTCCGTGGCCACGATGAACTCGCGCGCATCCATCTCGCGCGCCGCCTTGAGGATCGCGCTCGTGGAGCCCACCGCATCCGCCAGCGCCACCACCTCGGCAGGGCTCTCCGGATGCACCAGTACCCGGGCCTGCGGATGCTCCCGCTTGAGCGCCTCCAGCTCCGCCGCCTTGAACTCGTCGTGCACGATGCACGCGCCGTTCCAGAACAGCATGTCCGCTCCGGTCTCGCGCTGGATGTAGGCCCCCAGGTGCCGGTCGGGCGCCCACAGGATCTTGTGGCCGGCGGCGTGCAGCGCGCCCACGATCTCCAGGGCGCAGCTGGAGGTGACCAGCCAGTCGGCCCGCGCCTTCACCGCGGCACTGGTGTTGGCGTACACGACCACGGTGCGGTCCGGATGGGCGTCGCAAAAGGCGCTGAAATCGTCCACGGGGCACCCCAGGTCCAGCGAGCAGGTGGCGTCCAGGTCAGGCATGAGAACAGTCTTCTCGGGCGACAGGATCTTCGCCGTCTCGCCCATGAAGCGCACCCCCGAGACGACCAGCGTCTGCGCGGCGTGGTCGCGTCCGAAGCGGGCCATCTCCAGCGAATCGCTGACGATGCCGCCGGTTTCCTCCGCCAGGTCCTGCAGGTCGGGGTGCACGTAGTAGTGCGACACCATGACCGCGTTCTTCTCGCGCAGCAGCGCGCGGATGCGCTCCTTGAGCGCGGCGCGTTCGGCCGGCAGGGGCTCCGCGGGCACGCGGGCCCAGGCGTGGCGGGTGGAGCACGCGCCCCCGCCCTCGCTGGCGGGCTGTTCGTATTCCACGGGCTTGAGGGCGAGGGTGTCGGTGGTCATGGCGGGGTGCCTGTCGGGCCGGTTCTGTGGGGCCTCGTTGGGGTTGCGGAAAACGCGCTGTGAAACGTGCGGTGGGCGGCAGGCGACTCAGGCCGGATCCTGCATGCGCATCGAGAAATCGGTGGCCTTCACGTCCTTGGTCAGCGTGCCGATGGAAATGCGGTCCACGCCCGTCTCGGCCAGTGCGCGCAGGCCCTCCAGCGTCACGCCCCCGGAAATCTCCAGGATGGCCGGCCCTGCAGGATGCTCGGCGTTCAGGCGCACGGCATCGTGCAACATCGGCAGCGGCATGTTGTCCAGCAACACCATGCGGGCGCCGGCCGACAGCGCCTCGTCCAGTTGCTCCAGCGTCTCGCACTCGATCTCGATGAACTTCGCCTGCGCGGCCGCGGCACGCGCCGCATGCAGCACGGCCGTGACGCCTCCCGCGGCGGCGATGTGGTTTTCCTTGATGAGCACCGCGTCGTGCAGCCCGATGCGGTGGTTGGTGCCCCCACCCATGCGCACGGCGTACTTCTGCGCCAGGCGCAGTCCGGGCAGGGTCTTGCGGGTATCCACGATCTGCGCGCGGGTGCCCGCTACCGCATCGACGTAGCGCCGGGTCTTGGTGGCCACGGCCGACAGCAACTGCAGGAAATTGAGCGCCGTGCGCTCGGCGCTCAGCAGCGCCCGCGCCTGCCCCTCGATCTCCAGCACCACCTGGTCGGCCGCGCAGCGCTGGCCCTCGGCCACCTTCCAGGTCAGCCGCACGTCCGGATCCAGCGCGCGCAGCGCGGCCTCGGCCCAGGGCGCACCGCAGATCACGGCCTCTTCGCGGGCCAGCACGCGCGCGCGTGCGCGCCGCGCCGGATCGATCAGGGCGGCGGTCAGGTCGCACGCGCCCACGTCCTCTTCCAGGGCCCGGGCCACGTCGGCGCACACCACGGCCTGCCATTGCGCATCGCCCACCGGGCCGGCGGCTGGCTGAAACATATTCGTCATGGAACGCGAGCATACCGGCAACGCGCCCGCGCGACAGCAGGCACACCCCGCCGCACGGAGGTCACTCTGGCGGACCGGCCCGGACACCGGCTTAGACTCGCGGCTCATTCGCGTTTCCCGAGGATTGATTCCATGACCGCGCCAACGCCGACGCCCGCCAACGCCACCACGCCTTACGGCACCCTGCCCCCTGCCTCCCCTCTGCCGCAGCGCCGCCCCGTGAGCCTGCCGCGACTGGCGCAGATGCGCGAGGCCGGCGAGAAGATCACCATGCTGACGGCCTACGACGCCACCTTCGCCGCAGTGGCCGATGCGGCGGGCGTGGAATGCCTGCTCGTGGGCGATTCGCTGGGCATGGTCTGCCAGGGCCTGCCCAGCACGGTGGGCGTGTCCCTGGACACCATGGCCTACCACACGGCCAGCGTGGCGCGGGGCCTGCACCGGGTACAGGGCACGGCCTGGCTGATCGCCGACCTGCCCTATGGCAGCTACGCGGAAAGCCCCGAACAGGCCATGCGCAGCGCCTGCACGCTGATGCAGGCCGGAGCGCACATGGTCAAGCTCGAAGGCGGCGGCTGGACGGCACCCACCGTCCGGTTCCTGGTCGAGCGCGGCGTGCCGGTCTGCGCGCACCTGGGCCTCACCCCGCAAACGGTGCATGCCCTGGGCGGCTACCGCGTCCAGGGCCGCAGCGACGAAGCCGCGCGCGCGCTGCGCAGCCAGGCCAACGAACTGCAGGACGCGGGCGCCGCCATGCTGGTGCTCGAGATGGTGCCCGCCACGCTGGCGCGCGAAGTGACCGACGCCCTGCCGCGCTGCCACACCATCGGCATCGGCGCCGGCAGCGGCACGGCCGGCCAGGTGCTCGTTCTGCACGACATGCTGGGAGTGAACCTCGGCAAGAACCCGAAGTTCGCGCACGACTTCATGGCCCAGGCCGGCAGCGTGCGCGGCGCCATCGAAGCCTACGTGCAGGCCGTCAAGGCGGGACGCTTCCCGGACGACGCACTCCACGCCTGGTAACGCGCCCTCCCCCGAGAGCCCGCAGCCGGCCTTCCGCCCTTCCGACGACCTTCCAGCCGCTCCTCCATGCTCATCGCACACTCCATCGCCGACCTGCGCTCCACGCTCGCCAGCCGGGGCCGCCCGGCCTTCGTCCCCACCATGGGCAACCTGCACGAAGGGCACCTGTCCCTGGTGCGGCAGGCCCGCGCGCTTGGCGACGTGACCGTCGCCAGCATCTTCGTCAACCGCCTCCAGTTCCTGCCCCACGAGGATTTCGACAGCTATCCACGCACCTGGGAGGCCGACCGCGCGCAACTGGAAGCCGCAGGCTGCGACATCCTCTTCGCCCCGCGCGAGACGGACCTCTACCCCCAGGCGCAAACCTTCAAGGTCCAGCCCGATCCGCTGCTGGCCGACCTGCTCGAAGGGCACTTCCGCCCCGGCTTCTTCACGGGCGTCTGCACCGTGGTCATGAAGCTGTTCTCCGCCGTGTTCGGCACGACCGGCGGCGGAACGGCCCTGTTCGGCAAGAAGGACTACCAGCAGCTGATGGTGATCCGCCGCATGGTGGAGCAATTCGCCCTGCCGGTGGACGTGGTGGCAGGGGACACCTGCCGCGCCCCGGACGGACTCGCCCTCAGCTCGCGCAACGGCTACCTGGGGCCGGCCGAACGCGTCCAGGCGGTGGAGCTGTCGCGCGCCCTGCGGGCCCTGTCGGACGCCGCGCTCTCGCGCCCCATCGCCGACTGGCCCGCACTGGAGGCCGAGGCAGGCGACGCGCTGCGCAGCCGGGGCTGGCAGCCCGACTACCTCGTGGTGCGCCGCAGGGCCGACCTGCAGCGCCCCGACACCGCACCCCAACCCGGCACGCTGGTGGCCCTGGGCGCGGCCCGGCTAGGGCCGACCCGGCTCATCGACAACCTCGAGTTCTGAGCAGCTCGGCACGAGATGTCCCGCGCGGCGGGAAGGCGCGCACCTACGCGGGCAGGTGCCGCGCGCGCACAATCCGCGGGGCGCCCGGGTCTTAAGGTGGAGACATCTTCAACCCACCTTTCAGGAGAAAGACCATGCCCATCATCCTGTGGCTCCTCGGCGTCCCGCTGTCCCTCGTCCTGCTGCTGATGCTCTTCGGCGTGGTCTGATGCGCGTACGCGGCGTGGGCGGCCGGTGCCCCGGCCCCCACGTTGGCGCACCGCGGAGGGCAACGCTCAGCAGGAGCGCAGTTCCGCCGCGGGGCTGCGCCCCATCAGCCGTGCCACCGCCTCCGCAGCGGTCGATCGGCCATCCAGCAGCGCCACCACTTCCTGCGCGATCGGCATGTCCACGCCGAGCTGGCCCGCACGACGCACCACCGTCCGTGCGCTGTACACCCCCTCGGCCACATGGCCGAGCGACTCCACCGCCTGGTCCAGTGTGAGGCCTCGCGCGAGCGCCAGGCCCACACGGCGGTTGCGGGACAGGTCCCCCGTGGCGGTCAGCACCAGGTCACCCAACCCCGAAAGTCCCATGAACGTCTCCGCCCGCGCGCCGAGCGCGAGCCCGAGCCTGCTCATCTCGGCCAGGCCCCGGGTAATGAGCGCGGCACGCGCGTTCGTGCCCAGATCCAGCCCATCGCACAGGCCGGTGGCGATGGCCAGCACATTCTTCACGGCGCCTCCCACCTCCACGCCCACGATGTCCTCGTTGGCGTAAACGCGCAGGGTGGGCCCATGGAACGCCTCCACGAGCAGCTCACGCACCTGCGCATCGCGGCTTGCGGCCACCAGCGCGGTGGGCCGCCCCTGCGCCGCCTCCAGAGCGAAGCTGGGGCCGCTGAGCGCGCCCGCGCGCAAACGCGGGGCCACCTGGCTGCAGATCTCGTGCGCCATCAGGCCCTGGGACGCGGCCTCGCCGCCTGCGGGAACGGCCTCGAAACCCTTGCAGAGCCAGGCCACGGGGATGTCCGCGTCGCGCAACGCCTCCAGCATGCCGCGCAGGCCGGACATGGGGGTCGCGACGATGGCCAGGACGGCCCGGCTGGACGCAAGCGCCCCGGAAGGCGCACCGCTCGCGAGGGCGAGGGCCGGGGGAAAGGCGATGCCGGGAAGATAGCGGGCGTTCTGGCGCGCCGCCTGCATCGCGGCGGCCTGGTGGCCATCGCGCGCCCAGAGGGTCACGGCATGTCCGGCCGGGTGCGCGGCCGCGCTGAGGGCCATGGCCGTGCCCCAGGCGCCGGCACCGAACACGATGATCTTCATGAGGAATGTCGTTGCGGTTTCGGCAGGGGAACCGCTCGCAGTCCCCGGCTGCGATGCGCCGCCGCACGGCGGCGCCCGGTGGGAAGGATTACTGCGTGACGCCCGGCGTCGGCGCGGCCGAGGCCAGTTGCGACTGCTGCTGCTCGTACATGGCCTGGAAGTTGATCTCTGCCAGGTGCACGGGCGGGAAGCCGGCGCGCGTGATCACGTCGGCGATGTTGCCGCGCAGGTAGGGATAGACGATCTGGGGGCAGGCGATGCCCATGATCGGGCCCATCTGGTCTTCCGGGATGTTGCGGATCTCGAAGATGCCGGCCTGCTTGGCCTCGACCAGGAACACCGTCTTGTCCTTGATCTTGGTCTGCACCGTGGCCGTCACGGCCACCTCGAAAATGCCGTCGGCGACGGGGGATGCCTCGACGCCCAGCTGGATGTCCACGTTGGGCTGCTCCTGCTCCAGCAGGATCTGGGGCGAATTCGGCTGCTCCAGGGACAGATCCTTCAGATACACGCGCTGGATCTGGAACACGGGATTTTCTTCGGACATGAGGTCGTTCTTTCGATTCGGAAACGGGAAAAGGGCCAGGTAAGACAAAGCCCGCCGGGGACGTCTCGTTCCCGCAGCGGGCAGCACCCGGGGCCGCATTATGCAGCGCCCGGCCGGTGCGCCTTTCAGGCGCCGAGCAGGGGCATCAGGCCACCGCGGCCGTCGAGCGCGACCAGGTCGTCATGGCCACCGACGTGGGTGTCGCCGATGAAGATCTGCGGCACCGTGCGCCGTCCGGTGACCTCCATCATGTGCGAGCGGGCCTCGGGGTCGAGGTCGACGCGGACCTCCTCGATCTGCTCCACGCCCTTGGACTTGAGGATCTGCTTGGCCCGGATGCAGTAGGGGCAGACGGCGGTGGTGTACATCTTGACGGGTTGCATGGAGCGGCCTTCCTGGAAGATTGCGTGGGGTGTGAAGGGCACGTGGTGCCGCTTCAGGCCTTTTCAACCGGCATGCTGGCATCGCGCCAGGCCTTCAGCCCGCCCGCGAGCGCCTCGGCCTTGTCATAGCCGAGCTTCTTGGCCACCGCCACCGCACGCTGCGCCCGGGCGCCCTTGGCGCACACCAGCACGAGCGGCACCGACTTGTTCTTGACCACCTGCGGCAGGCGTTCCTCCAGCTGGCCCAGGGGCACGTTCTTCGCGCCGCCGACATGGCCGGCCGCGAACTCGTCGGGCTCGGAGACATCGACCACCACGGCCTTCTCGCGGTTGATGAGTTGCACCGCGCGCGCCGCGGTGAGCGAGCCGCCCGCGGCTTCGCGGAAGACAGGCAGGAGCAGCATCGCGCCCGAAACCAGTGCGACGAGGACGAGATACCAGTTGTCGATGAAGAAATTCACGGAAGTCCTTGGGGAAAGCAAACCCCGCAATTTTAGAATGCGGCGTTTGACCCGCCCGATTCCACAGCTTCCCATTCCTGCAGCCACCATGCACAAACTCGTCCTGATCCGCCACGGCGAATCCACCTGGAACCTCGAAAACCGCTTCACCGGCTGGACCGACGTGGACCTGACTTCCACCGGCATCGAGCAGGCCAAGACCGCCGGCCGCCTCCTGAAGGCCGAAGGCTACGAGTTCGACCTGGCCTTCACCAGCGTGCTCAAGCGCGCCACGCGCACCCTGTGGCACGTCCTGGACGAGATGGACCGCACCTGGCTGCCCGTGGAGCACAGCTGGCGCCTCAACGAGCGCCACTACGGCGCCCTGCAGGGGCTCAACAAGGCAGACATGGCCAAGCAGTACGGCGATGCGCAGGTGCTCGTCTGGCGCCGCAGCTACGACACCCCCCCGCCGGCCCTGGAGGCCACCGACCCGCGCAGCGAGCGCGGCGACCTCCGCTATGCCGGCCTCGCCCCCGAGCAGATTCCGCTCACCGAATGCCTGAAGGACACCGTTGCCCGGGTGCTGCCTTTCTGGAACGAGCGCATCGCACCCGCCATGCGGTCGGGCCAGCGGGTGATGGTCGCAGCCCACGGCAACTCGATCCGGGCACTGGTCAAGTACCTGGACGGCATCTCCGACGACGACATCGTCGGCCTGAACATTCCCAACGGCATTCCCCTGGTCTACGAACTGGGCGACGACCTGAAGCCGCTGCGCCATTACTACCTCGGCGATGCCGAGGCCGCGGCCAGGGCAGCCGCCGCGGTGGCGTCCCAGGGCAAGGCCTGACCCCACGGGCCGCAAGCGGGGGTAAACCCGCGAGGCGGCCCTGATGCGCCAAAAAGCCCCGCGGGCGCGGAACTGCGCCGCGCCTGCCCTTTCCAAGGGGGTGTATATTGGACCTAGAACCGGCAAAGGTGTTTTTCGAATGGGCCACAAACTCAAAATCGCAGGATGGGTGTCGGTCGGCGTCGTTGCCGGCGCTCTGACCACGGTCTCCCTGCAGACCGTCGCCCGCGGAGCCATGACTCCGCTTCCCCTCGAGGAAATCCAGCAGCTCTCCGCGGTCTTCGGGCTCATCAAGACCGACTACGTCGAGCCTGTGGACGACAAGAAGCTCATCACCGACGCCATCTCCGGCATGGTGTCCAGCCTCGATCCACATTCCCAGTACTTCGACAAGAAGTCCTTCAAGGAATTCCGCGAGGGCACCACGGGCCGCTTCGTGGGCGTGGGCATCGAAATCACCCAGGAAGACGGCCTGATCAAGATCGTGTCGCCCATCGAGGGCTCCCCGGCCTTCCGCGCGGGCCTGAAGACCAACGACCTCATCACCAAGATCGACGACACGGCAGTGAAGGGGCTCGCCCTCAACGAAGCCGTGAAGAAGATGCGCGGCGAGCCCAACACCCAGGTCACGCTCACCATCTTCCGCAAGGACGAGAGCCGCACTTTCCCGGTCACCGTCACGCGCGAGGAGATCAAGACCCAGTCCGTGAAGGGCAAGGAGATCGAGCCCGGCTACGCCTGGATCCGGCTGTCGCAGTTCCAGGAGCGCACGGTGGACGACTTCGTGCGCAAGGTCGAGGAGATCTACCGCCAGGATCCGAACATCAAGGGCATGGTGCTGGACCTGCGCAACGACCCCGGCGGCCTGCTCGACGCGGCCGTGGCCATTTCCACCGCCTTCCTCCCCGAAGATGTGACCGTCGTGTCCACCAACGGCCAGCTCGCGGAAAGTAAGGCGGTCTACAAGGCCTCCCCCGAGTTCTACCAGCGCCGCGGTGCCGGCGACCCGCTCAAGCGGCTGCCTGCGGCGCTCAAGAGCGTTCCGCTGGTGGTGCTGGTGAACGAGGGCTCCGCTTCGGCCAGCGAGATCGTCGCCGGCGCGCTGCAGGACCACAAGCGCGCCACCATCATGGGCAGCCAGACCTTCGGCAAGGGATCGGTGCAGACCGTTCGCCCCCTGGGCCCGGACACCGGTATCAAGCTCACCACGGCGCGCTACTACACGCCCAGCGGCAAGTCGATCCAGGCCAAGGGCATCGTCCCCGACATCATGGTGGACGACAGCCCCGACGGGGACCCCTTCGCCGCGCTGCGCATGCGCGAGGCAGACCTCGAGAAGCACCTGACCAGCGGCCAGGGCGAGGAGCAGAAGGACGAAGCGCGCGAAAAGGCCCGCGAGGCAGCCCGCAAGCGCCTCGAGGAAGAAGCCAAGAAGCCCGTCGCCGAGCGCAACAAGATGCCCGAGTTCGGAACCGACAAGGACTTCCAGCTCACCCAGGCCCTCAACCAGCTCAAGGGCCTGACCGTCGTCGTCAGCAAGACGCAGACGGAGCGCAAGGAAGAAAAGAAGGACAACTGACCGGCGGGATGCATCCTTCCAGCGAGGGCCGGACTCCAAGGGGTCCGGCCTTTTGCTTTGTGCATTCGTATTCCCCCTGTCGCCCCCGCCCGCACCACGCCCCATCCATGAACGACGACCAGCTCCTGCGCTACTCCCGCCACATCCTGCTCGACGAAATCGGCATCGAAGGCCAGGAACGGCTGCTTGCCGCCCATGCGCTGGTCATCGGTGCCGGCGGCCTGGGATCGCCAGCGGCCCTGTTCCTCGCTTCGGCAGGCGTGGGCCGCCTGACCCTGGTCGATGCCGACACCGTGGACCTGACCAACCTGCAGCGGCAGATCGCCCACACCACGCAGCGCGTCGGCCAGTCCAAAGTCGCTTCGGCGGCGCAGGCCCTGCAGGCCATCAACCCCGGCGTGCAGGTGGAGGCCCTGCCCCTGCGCGTGGATGCCGCCTGGCTCGACGCCCACGTGCCGCTCGCGGACGTGGTGCTGGACTGCAGCGACAACTACGCGACGCGGCAGGCCGTCAACGCCGCCTGCGTGCGCCACCGCGTGCCCCTGGTGGCCGGGGCAGCGATCCGCTTCGACGGACAGGTCACCGTGATCGACCCGCGCACGTCCGATGGGCCCTGCTATGCCTGCCTCTTCCCCCCGGAGGCGGCGTTCGAGGAAGTGCTGTGCTCCACGATGGGCGTGTTTGCGCCGATGGTCGGCATCATCGGCGCCATGCAGGCGGCCGAGGCGCTCAAGCTGCTCTGCGGGACCGGGCGATCGCTCGCGGGGCGCCTGCTCATGCTGGACGGCCTTTCCATGGAATGGACCGCCATGCGCGCCGGCCGCGACCCGGCCTGCAGCGTGTGCGGAACACGGCACCCGAAAGGGGGTGCCAGCGGCGAAGCGCTTCGGTAGGAGAAATCCTACCGGGGTAACACCCTGCTGCTGGCAGAATGCCGGCTCTCTCCCTATAAAGTAGAGCCGTGATCAACCCCTCCCATCCGACGCCTTCAGCGGCACCGGCCCCACAGTGAAACTGCGCACCTATATCGTCGAAGACAACGCCACGATCCGGGAGAACCTGATCGGCACGCTGGAGGAGCTGGCGGAAGTCGAAGCCGTGGGTGTCGCCGAAACCGAAGACGAAGGCAAGGAATGGCTGGCCGCAAACCCCGAGCAATGGGACCTGGCCATCGTGGATCTTTTCCTCAGGCAAGGCAGTGGACTGGGCATCCTCGCCGCCTGCCGCGACCGCACGGCACGCCAGAAGATGGTCGTCCTGAGCAACTACGCCACCCCCGATGTCCGCGTGCGCTGCGCCCAGCTCGGCGTGGACGCCGTTTTCGACAAATCCAACGAGATAGACGCCCTCGTCGAATACTGCGTGGAACACAGCACGCTGCGCAAGTCCGCCAGCAGCGCCTGACCGCGCAATCGTTTTCCCCACAGCGGGTCTTTCTGCGGCTTCCGTCGCCGCCCTGCATGCGTACAGCCGCGTGATGCAGGTCCCCATCCCATGAAGCACGAAACCCCGGAGGGAGTCCATCCATCCGGGGTTCCGAACGCGCGGCAACGTGCGATCCGCACGCGCCGCGGCAGGGCGCGATGCCCTGCCGCAAAAGACCCAGCGATCAATCGATGAGCTTGTTCTTCAACGCGTAGTAGGTCAGGTCGCTGTTGGACGACAGCGCCATCTTCTCCATCAGGCGCGTACGGTAGGTACTCACGGTCTTGACGCTCAGGGACAGCGACTTGGCGATGTCGCCCGCGGTCTCACCCTTGGCCAGCTTCAGGAACACCTGGAACTCGCGCTCGGAAAGCTGCTCGTGCGGAGGCGCGTCATCCTTGCGATTGAGCTGCTGCGCGAGCAGGTCCGCGACGGCCGGCGTGAGATAGCGGCGGCCCAGCGAGATGGTGCGGATGGCTTCCACGATCTCCTTGGGGTCGCATTCCTTGTTCAGGTAGCCGCTGGCACCTTGGCGGATGAGGTTGATCGCATAGTGTTCCTCGGGGTATCCGCTCAGGATGAGGATGCCCATGTCCGGTGCTTTCGCGCGCAGCATGGCCAGCGCATCGAGGCCGCTCTGGCCGGGCATCGACAGGTCCATCAGCAGCACGTCGATCTCGTGGTTGCGCACGAGGTCGATGGCTTCGCGGCCGTTCGAGGCCTCGCCGACTACGCGAAGGTCTACATGTTCTGACAGAAATTGTCGCAATCCCGAGCGGACAATCGCATGGTCATCCACAATGCCGATCTTGATCATTGAGAGTTTCTTTCAAGAGGCAGCTGGGCTGCCCATCATTGGTCAGGTGGCCCATCCACCGTTGCGGGAGCGTGCCTGCGGCGATTGCTGCGGGCTGGTGACATTATCCAGAATTCGCCCCCATCCCTACCGGAGAAACATACATATGCGCTGGTCCAATTTTCGCAAGATGGCTGTCAGCCTGCCCCTGGCGCTGCTGGCAGCCGCTGCGTTGGTTGGCATCAATGAGGCCGGATACGCGCGGTCCAACGAGGCCGTGCGTGCGCTGTCGAGCACCTACACGACCCGCGCCGCGCTCAACCGCATGATGCAGAACATGCTGGACGCGGAAACCGGCCTGCGCGGCTACCTGCTCACGGGGGACGACCGCTATCTCCAGCCCTACCAGAAGGCAGCATCCACCATCGATGCCAACCTGGAAGAACTGCGGGCCATCTACCGCTCCTCCCCGGAGGACCAGGAAGACTTCACCCAGCTCTCCCGGCAGATATCCCGCAAGATGTCCGAGCTGGACCTGAGCCTGCGCCTGCGCCGCCAGAACAACGACGACGCCTGGAAGTTCGTCCTCTCCACCGATGTCGGCAAGGAGAACATGGATGCCATCCGCACGCTGTCCGGCCGCCTCGCGCAGCGCAGCGCGGACCGCTCCACGCACCACACCGACGAGATCCTCCACTCGCTCACCCTCTCGCGCATCGGCATCGCGACCGTTGTGGCCATCGGCCTGCTCGCGTTCTACATGTACCTGCGCCAGGCCAGCGCCCTGCAGACCGCCCAGGAGCGGGAACAGGAGGCCCTGCAGCGCGAACGCGACCGGCTGGAATTGCTGGTGCGCGAACGCACCGCGTCGCTGACCGAACTGGCGAACCACCTGCAGCAGGTGCGCGAGGACGAGCGCGGCCACCTGGCCCGCGAGCTGCACGACGAACTGGGTGCCCTGCTCACCGCCGCCAAGCTCGACGTCGCGCGGCTGAAGTCGAAGATCGACGCACAGTCGCCCGAGATCGCCGAGCGGCTCAAGCACCTCACCGAAACCCTGAACAGCGGCATCGCGCTCAAGCGCAGGATCATCGAGGACCTCCGGCCCTCGTCCCTCTTCAACCTGGGCCTCACCGCCTCGCTGGAGATCCTCGCGCGCGAGTTCGAGCAGCGCAGCAGCGTGGACGTGGAACTCAATCTCGAATCGGTGGAACTGCCCGAGGCCGTGCAGCTCACGATCTACCGCATGGTGCAGGAATCGCTGACCAACATCGGCAAGTACGCCAACGCCACCAAGGTGCTGGTGGCCGTGCACAACTATCCCACCCATGTGGCGGTGCAGATCCGGGACAACGGTTCGGGCTTCGATACCAGCAAGGTACAGGCCTCCGCACACGGGCTCATGGGCATGCGCCACCGCGTCGAGGCCGCCGGCGGGCGCCTGACCGTCACCTCCGAGGCCAACGAAGGCACGCTCGTGTCTGCCGTGCTGCCCGTCGTGCACTGAACGCTGCAGGGCTCGGCCACGCGCCCGCTGCAGCCGTTTCCACGCGCCCTTTCCCGCCGTTTCCTGCGGCGTTTCCTGCGGCGCTTTCCTTCCGTTTTCCGGCTCTGCGCAACCCTCGCCGCGGTGGTCGGCCGCGTCCTACAGCGCAGCGCGCCAGGGGCCGGCAGCCTGTGCGCGCCCCCAAATCTACATTGGATCCAGGCGCCAACGCGACAGCGCCATCGACCAACCACCGACCGGCCCTCCGGTCCAAGAGGAGAAAGATATGTTGCACTACGCAGTCGTTTTTCTGGTGATCGCACTGATCGCCGCACTCTTCGGCTTTGGTGGGATCGCAGCGGGCGCCGTCGGCATCGCCAAGATCCTGTTCTTCGTGTTCGTGATCATGGCCGTCGTCACCTTCGTGCTGAGCCTGCTCAAGCGCGGTTGAACGTACCGACCTGCCCGCCCTGACGACCCGACTACCTGAGGAACAGAAACCATGGAAGCACAAAAACTCGCCGACAAGGCTGCAGATACCGCGCACGACGTGGCCGAAGACATGCTGGACAACGCCCAGGACGCCGTGCGCACCACCCGCAACGCGGCGAACAAGACCCTGGACAAGGCCGAACGCAAGGTGCGGGAACTGCAGAGCGACGTGGATCCCCTGATCGATGACCTGGCCGCACGCGCCCAGGACCTCGCCTCCCGCGGCATCGCCTACTGCGCCGACACCGGCGAGCGCGCCCGCCGCCAACTCAACCAGGCCGCCGATGCCACCGCCCGCTACGTCTCGGAGCAGCCCGGCAAGTCGCTGGCCATCGCGGCAGCCGCCGGCGCCTTCGTGGCCACGCTGTGCATGCTGGCACGCCGCCCCCGGGGCCGCGACTACTGATCTCCTGACTTGAGAACGCGGGACCGGAAACGGAAGCCTCCAGCAGCCCTCCACCACCGGCCCGCCCCACATCCACAACAACATTCCACGGGCGCTCCATGACCACCCCGAACTCCACACCCACGGCAACTGCATCGCTCACCCTGGACGAGAAAGCCCTCCAGTACGCGGCCACCCAGGATCTCGACGAAGGCGCCGTCACGCCTGCATACGGTCCGCACCGCGACGCCATCGTGAAGCTGCTGAACGATGCACTGGCGACCGAACTCGTGTGCGTGCTGCGCTACAAGCGCCACTACTTCACGGCCGACGGTCTGGAGTCTCCCGCGATCGCCGCGGAATTCCTGGTGCATGCGAACGAGGAAGCGGCCCACGCGGACCTCATCGCCCAGCGCATCGTGCAACTGGGTGGCGAGCCGGATTTCCGCCCACGCACGCTGGAAGAACGCAGCCATGCGCAGTACGACGAGTCGTCGGACCTCAAGGCGATGGTGCGCGCCAACCTGGTGGCCGAACGCATCGCTGTCGAAGCCTACCGGCAGATGATCAGCCTGATCGGCGACAAGGACCCCACCACGCGCCGCATGCTGGAAGGCATCCTCGCCGACGAGGAAGAGCATGCCGACGAACTCAAGGATTGGCTGCACCGCTGAAGGCGCAGCCGGCCCTCGCAGGCAGTCCACCGGCAAGGAGGGTGCAGAAGGCCGGCGGACTGAAGGATGTCCCCGCACCCGTGTTCTCTCAACCAAACCAAGGAAATAACCATGAAGTACGCTCGTGCACTCGCCTTTGCAGCCCTCGCTGGCGCCACCATCGTCACCACCGGATGCTCGGTGGCACGTGACCAGCAGACCGTGGGCTCCTACGTGGATGACGCCGGCATCACCACCGCCGTGAAGGCCAAGATGGCCGAAGACAAGTCGGTCTCCGCCACGTCCATCAGCGTGGAGACGCTGAACGGCACGGTGCAGCTGTCCGGCTTCGCCAAGTCGCAGGCCGAGAAGGATCGCGCGGAAGCCATCGCCCGCAACACCAAGCACGTGCGGGAAGTGCGCAACAGCATCGTCGTGCGTCCCTGATGCACGCGGGCCGGCGGCCTGACCGCCCGGCCCTCCCTCGCCACAGCAGGCTCCCCATGGAGCCTGTTTTTCTTTTGCAATCTCCAACGGCAGAGCCCATCGCCCGCCGCAAGTGGCCTCCACCGGCCCGTCCACACGAAGACGGACCGCACAGGCCGTATGCTCCGGCACCATGCAGGTTTTCAATTGCGACCAGTGCGGTCACCTCGTTTTCTTCGACAGCGTCCAGTGCCTGCACTGCGGCGCGAAGCTGGCCTTCCTGCCTGACCAGCTCACCATGGCGGCGCTGGTGCCCGCGGTGTCCGGACTGCAGGGTGATACCGATTTGTGGCAGCGGGTGCCGTCGCGCCGCCAGGGCAGCGCCTCGCCGCTGTACCGGATGTGCCATAACCGGATCGCGCACGCCGCGTGCAACTTCGCGGTAGCCGCCGATGACCCGCAGCAGCTGTGCAGGTCGTGCCGCCAGACACGCATCCTTCCCGACCTCTCCGAACCTGCCAACCTGCGCCGCTGGAAGCAGATCGAGCATGCCAAGCGGCAGCTCTACTACACCCTCGCGCGCCTGGGCCTGCAGCCCGCGCCCGACGGCGCCAGTCCGGTCTTCGAGTTCCTGGCGGACCAGCCCGGCCATCCCGTGATGACGGGGCATGCAGCCGGAACCATCACGCTGAATGTGGCCGAGGCGGACGATGACGAACGCGCCAGGCTGCGGCTCGCGCTGCACGAGCCCTACCGCACCCTGCTCGGCCACCTGAGGCACGAGTCGGGCCATTTCTACTGGGACCACCTGCTGCTGGAATCGGGCCGGCTGGAGGAGTTTCGCTCGGTGTTCGGCGACGAACGCCAGGACTACGCCGCGGCCCTGCAGGCCTATTACGCCAGCAGCCCGCACCTGGGCGGATGGCGCGAGCGCCACGTGAGCGCCTATGCCACCGCCCACCCCTGGGAGGACTGGGCAGAAACCTGGGCCCACTACCTGCACATGGTCGATCTGCTGGAGACCGCCTCCAGCTACCACACGGGCCTGGAAATCCCGGAAAGCGGCGTGGTGCAGACCTACCGCGTGGGCAATCCGTTCGCCACGGACCGGCCGGATTTCGAGGCCATGGTGCAGGAATGGGTGCCGCTGACGCTGCTGCTCAACAGCCTGAACCGGAGCCTGGGCCAGCAGGACGCCTATCCCTTCGCCCTGTCGTCCGGGGCGCTGGCCAAGCTGCGCTTCGTGCACGACATCGTCCACGCCGCCTGAGCCCCGCGCGGGCCCGAAGGGGCGTCAGCCCGCCGGGGCCATCGCCCGGACCCTGTCGGCGAGCCGCTGGCAGACCCCGGGGGACACGAACTTGTCCACTTCGCCGCCGAGCAGGGCGATCTCGCGCACGAACGTGCTGCTGATGAACTGGTACTTGTCGCTCGGCGTGAGGAAGACGGTCTCGACCTCGGGCATGAGGCTGCGGTTCATGCCGGCGAGCTGGAATTCATAGTCGAAGTCGGTGACGGCACGCAGGCCGCGCACCATGGCCTTGCCGCCGCGCGCGACCACGAAGTCGCGCAACAGGCCTGAAAAGCTTTCCACCTGCACCTGGGGATAGGGCCGGACCGCCTCGCGCACCATCTCGATGCGCTCCTCCAGGCTGAACAGCGTTTTCTTGTGGTGGCCCGCGGCGACCGCCACGATCACGCTGCCGAACAGCTGCGTGGCGCGGCGCACCACATCCTCGTGGCCCAGCGTGATGGGATCGAAAGTGCCGGGATAGACGGCGATGACGTTCTGGACCATGGCGGGCGGATCTCCTGGATTGAAGGCAGTCGGTTGGAGCGGATTATTGCGGCGCTCCTGCGCCCCCAGCCAGCCGGGCGCGAAAAGCCGCATCCGGCCCATGGCCCCTGGCATGGCGCCTTGCCACGCGAGGCGACGCTAAAGCTTGCGGATCAGGTGGGCATGCACCGCGCCCGCCCGCAGATGGCGATGGATGACAAGGCCCAGGGGTGCCAGCACCGCATCGTCCCAGGGCTGCGGCGCCTCGAGGTAGATGAATCCATCCTCCGCGAGCACCGGAACGGCAGCCGCCAGGGCCGTTTCGAACAGCCCGCCGTCGAAAGGCGGATCGAGCAGCACCAGGTGCGCCGAGCCCGGCGCCCGCTGGCGCAGGACGGCCACGCCGTCGCCCCGCTGCACCCGCGCCGCCGTGGCACCCAGTTTTTCGCAGGAACGCCGCAGCTGATCGGCCAGGCCTGCATCGCTTTCCACCAGCAGCACCTCCACTGCTCCGCGGGATGCAGCCTCCAGCCCGAGCGCGCCCGTGCCGGCGAAGGCATCGATGCAGCGCCATCCCGCAAGGTCCTGCCCCAGCCAGTTGAACAGTGTTTCCCGCACCCGGTCCGGCGTGGGCCGCAGCCCCGGGCGCGACGGCACCGGCAGCCGGGTGCGCTTCCAGAGCCCGCCGATGATGCGCACCTCTCCCGCACCGGCGTGCCCGCCCTGCCGGGCGCTGGAGGCCGCCGCGGGCCGCTGGGGCGCCGCGGGCTTGCGTGGCGCCGGGCTCATGGCGCGCTCCCGCCGACCACCACGGTCACCATCCGTGCAGGCTGCAGCTTGCGCGCCATCGCCGCGCGGATGTCCTCCGCGGTCAACGCTTCCACCCGGTCGGTCCAGTGCTCGAGATAGTCGAGCGGCAGGTCATTCCAGGCAATGTTCACGACGTTCCCGAGCAGCTTGCGGTTGCTGTCGATGCGCAGCGCGAAGCCACCGATCAGGTTGTCCTTGGCGGCGCGCAATTCCGCGGCCGTGGGACCTTCGGCAACGAAGCGGGCGAGCACATCGCGCGACACCTGCACGGCCTGCTCCGCCTGGTCCGGGCGCGTCTGCAGCGCGACGAGGAAGGGGCCGGCATCCAACCCCGGGGAGAACTGGCTGTACACGCTGTAGCTCAGTCCGCGCTTTTCTCGCACCTCCTCGGTCAGCCGCGACGTGAAGCCGCCGCCGCCCAGGATATGGTTGCCCACGAGCAGCGCAAGGAAATCGGGGTCCTTGCGTGGAAAGCTGGGCTGGCCGATCAGCACGTGCGCCTGGGCCGAGGCGAAGGGAATGCGCTCCTCCTGCGCCCGGGCCATCGGCTGCACGGGTGGCACCGGGGGCAGCGCGGCGCAGCCCGAGGCATCCGTGGCCGGCAGGCGCGATAGCAGCGTCCGGGCCAGCGCGCGGGCCTGCTCCCGGTTCACGGCGCCCACGATGCTCACGCGCGCCCGGCAGGCCTGCAGGTAGCGGTCATGGAAGCTCTGCAGGTCCGCTGCCTCGATGCGCGCCAGCGTCTCCGGCGTGGCGCGCTGGCCATAGGGATGGGAGCCATAGACGGCCTGCGAGAAGGCCCTGGCGGCCACCGTGCCGGGCCGTGTTTCGGCTTCCTTCAGCGAAGCGCTCCAGCGCGCTCGCTCGCGCTGCCAGATGTCCTGCGCGAAGGCCGGCTGGGCGATCTGCCGCGCGGCCAGGCGGGCGGCGCGGTCCAGCAGGCCGGCGTCGCTCAGCGAGCGCAGCCCGTAGCTGAAGCCGTCCCGCTCCGCGGACGCCTGCAGGCTCGCGCCCAGATCGGCCCAGGCCTCGCCCAGGGCGTTCTCGTCCATCGCGGGCTCGGCGCCATCGGCGCGCACGCCCTTGGACGACATGGCGGCCGCGGCGGCCGCCAGGCCGGCCTGCGGCGCGGGGTCGCGCCGTGCCCCGGCATCGAAATCGACCTGCACGTCCACCATCGGAATACCGGGGCTTTCGACGAGCCAGACACGTGCGCCGCTGGGTTCGGTCCAATGCTGGATGGGCAGCAGCGCCCAGGCGGACTGTGCGGCCAGCAGGCCTGCCGCTGCCGCGAACGCCGCGCGGAGGGCGGCTTTTTTGATTGCAAAGTGCATCATGGGAAATTCCTTCCGGCCGGCGGCTCGTCAGTGCATGCGGCCGTCGGCGCTCGCGGGCGCGGCGGGGCGGCGGGAACCGGGGGCCACCGGCTGAGGCACCAGGGTGGCCACAGTCAACTGGTCATCGCCAAAGTAGCGGGCAGCCACGGCCTGGACCTGGGCGGGAGTCACCTCGCGCAGCAATGCCAGCAGGCGCGCATCGGCATCCGGCGGAAGGCCCTGCACCCAGTTGCTTCCCAGGTCACTCGCCTGCGCCTGCAGCGAATCGCGCGCATAGATGGTGGATGCCGCCCACTGCGTCTTCACGCGGGAGAGTTCGGCATCCCCCACCCCTTCGCGCGCCACGCGGGCCACCTCGGCCCGCAGCGCGGCCTCGACCTGCTGCGCCGTCTTGCCGCCCGCGGGAACGCCGCTCAGCAGGAACAGGCTCGGCCCCCGGCCCATGACGGAGGCCCCGCTGTCCGCTCCGTCGGCCACGCGGTCGGCCCCCTGGGTGAGAGAGCGCTCCAGCCGTGCGCCGTCATAGCCGCTCAGCACGCCCGAAAGCATCATCAGCGCCAGCGCATCGCGGTCGGAATCCGTGAGCTGCTCCAGCCGCTGCAGTCCCGGCACCCGGAACGCCAGCGCGACGAAGGCCTGTTCCGCAGGTGCCTTGAAATCGATGCGGCGCAGGCCGCGCTGCGCCGGCTCGGTGCGCGGCTTGCGCACCGGCACCGCTGCCGCGGGAATGCGGCCGTAGGTGTCATCGGCGAGCTTGCGGACGGCTTCCGGGTCCACGTCGCCGGCCACCACGATGGCGGCGTTCGCGGGCACATACCACTGGCGGTGGAACGCGCGCACATCGTCCGGCGTCATCGCATCGAGATCGCTCATCCAGCCGACCACCGGCCTGCGGTACGGAGACGCGGTGAACACCGCGGCGTTGAGCTGCTCCATCAGGGCCGCGCGGGGCTGGTCGTCCGTGCGCATGCGCCGCTCCTCCTTGATGACCTCGATCTCCTTCTTGAACTCCGCGTCCGGCCACTGGTTGTGCGCGAACCGGTCGGACTCCAGCCGCATGACCTCCGCGAGGCGCTTCGCGGGAATCTGCTGGTAGTAGCCCGTGTAGTCGCGGCTGGTGAACGCGTTCTCCTGCCCTCCCAGTGCCGCCACGCGGCGCGAGAACTGGCCGGGCGGCACCGTCTTCGTGCCCTTGAACATCATGTGCTCCAGGGCGTGGGCCACGCCCGATGTGCCGTCCACCTCGTCCATCGAACCGACCCGCACCCACACCATGTGCACCGCGGTGGGGGCACGCCGGTCGGTCTGCACGAACAGCTGCATGCCGTTGCGCAGCGTGTACTGGCGCACGCCGGGCACCTGGGCTCCGGGCTGGGCGCCTTGCGCCGACGCAGGCGAAGGATGGGACGTGGTGGTGGCAGGGGCCTGGGCCCCGGCGTGAACGCAGGCCAGCAGGCCCAGGAGGGTAAGTGCGCGTTTCATAGAATGGGTGCGATTCTAAGAACCTGCCAATGTTCAGTTTTTTCAAGAAAAAGCCCGCCCCTGCTCCCGCTGCGGAGTCCCCGTCCCCGGTACCGGCCGACGTTGCCCCGGCCCTGCCCGATGCCATGCCGGTTTCCACGCCCGCCGTGCCGGAGGCCGGGCCTGCGGCCACCGAAGCGCCGGGCACCTCCGGGGCCCCCGGTGCTTTCGGCTGGCTGCGCAATCCGTTCGCCAAGCCCCCTGCTCCGCAGGATCCCGCAGCGCCGGTTCCACCACAGCCGGGCCCCGTGGCCGCTCCCGTGCCGGCCGTGCCAGCGCCGACAGCGGCGCCGCTGCCTGCCCCCCAGGCTCCGGTGCCGCTGCCCCCCACCACGCCGCCGGCAACGGCGGCCCCCGCATCCGTGCCCTTGCCGGACGCCGGACAGGAGCGCAAGGGCTGGCTGGACCGGCTCAAGAACGGGCTGCGCAAGACGGGCACCAGCATCGCCACGGTCTTCACCGGCACGCAGATCGGCGATGCGCTCTACGATGAACTCGAAGAGGCGCTGCTGATGGCGGACACGGGCGTCAAGGCCACCGAACACCTGCTGCAGGACCTCCGGCGGCGCGTGAAGGAAGCCAGGGCCACCGATCCCGCGGCGGTCAAGGGACTGCTCGCCGATGCCCTGGCCGACCTGCTGCGCCCGCTCGAGAAGCCCCTCGAGATCGGACGCCACACGCCCACCGTGATCATGGTGGCGGGCGTCAACGGTGCCGGCAAGACCACCTCCATCGGCAAGCTCACCAGGCACCTGGCCACCGAAGGCGCCGCGGTCCTGCTGGCGGCGGCCGACACCTTCCGGGCCGCCGCGCGCGAGCAGCTCGGCGTGTGGGCCGACCGCAATACCGTGGAGATCGTGAGCCAGGAGGGCGGAGACCCTGCAGCCGTGAGCTTCGATGCCGTGAGCGCCGGCAAGGCACGCGGCAAGGACGTGGTGCTGGTGGACACGGCGGGCCGGCTGCCGACGCAGCTCCACCTGATGCAGGAACTGCAGAAGATCAAGCGCGTCATCACCAAGGCCGATGGCACGGCGCCGCACGAGGTGCTGCTGGTGATCGACGGCAACACGGGCCAGAACGCACTCGCGCAGGTGCGGGCCTTCGACGACGCGCTGCAGCTCACCGGGCTCATCGTCACCAAGCTCGACGGCACGGCCAAGGGCGGCGTGCTGGCAGCCATCGCGCAGGAGCGCCCCATACCGGTGTATTTCATCGGCGTCGGCGAGAAGCTGGAAGACCTGGAAACCTTCAGCGCCCGCGAGTTCGCGCAGGCCCTGCTCGCCTGAGGCAGGGCCCACCCGGGAAACGGAGCTTGGGGCGGATTCCCGGCGAAGCTTCGTCAGTTGGACCAGCCTCCGTCGATCAGGTGGATGGCGCCGGTGGTGAAGGACGACTCGTCGCTCGCCAGGTACACCACGAGCGCGGCCACTTCCTCGGGGAGGCCCACGCGGCCGGTCGGCTGCCGTGCCACGAAGGCGGCCCGGACTTCGGCCTCGCCGGCGCCGGAGCGCGCGGCCTGCTCCCGGATGCGCCCCCGCAGCGAGGGTGACTCGATGGTGCCCGGGCAGATGGCGTTGCAGCGGATCCCCTTCTGCACATAGTCGGTCGCCAGCGCCTTCGTCAGACCGATCACCGCGCCCTTGGAGGCGCCATAGGCGAACCGGTTGGGCACGCCCTTTACGCTGGACGCCGCCGAGGCCATGTTGATGATGCAGCCGCCGCCCCCTACCAGCATGAATGGCAGGTAGGCACGGATGGTGCGGTACATGGACTTGACGTTCAGGTCGAACGTCAAGTCCCAGTCCCCCTCCCCACACGCGAGGATGTCGCCCTGGTGCACGTAGCCCGCGCAGTTGAACAGCACGTCCAGCCGGCCCGTGTGCAGGGCGAAGGCGTTGACCGCCTCGCTGTCCAGCACGTCCAGGCGGGCCGTTCGCAGAGATGCGCAGCCCTCGGCGGCGGCTTCGGCGGCGAGTTGGGCCAGCGCCTGGTCATCGATGTCCGTGGCCCAGACCTCGGCCCCCTCGCGCGCCATCGCCAGGGCGCTGGCCCTGCCGATACCCTGGCCCGCCGCGGTGACCAGGACGGTTTTTCCTTGCAGACGTTGCATCGAAACTCCTTTGAAAAAAAGCCGAGCCCTTTCCGGCAAAAATAATCCCCTTCCTCGAACGGCGCCATGTCAACCGACAAAAAGGGACCGATTCCACCGGCGGCCCGCAATATTCTCCCCCTGGGCGGCCAGCGCAACACCTCGCCATGAAAATCGGCTTGCCGGGTGGCGTTCCAGCCTGGCGCCGTCGATACGCGACCATCATGAAAACAAAAAAATAAAGCATAAAAAAACCATTTATCCATAACATAATGAGTTCCACACATTCGTTCCGGCGCAGATTCATTCCCGGCAATCCTCCCCGTTGAATAATCCGGCCCTCGCAATCAACGAGCCGGGGATCCGTGCACGAGATATTCATTACCGCAGCCCCGGTGGGCGCTGTGCCGCGCAGCATCGAGCCGCTGGGGCCGAAATACCTTTCCGCAGCGCTGGTGCGGCATATCGGCGGCCTGGAAGCGGCACTCGAGAGCCGCAACGGATGGGAGCCCGTGGCGCCGGGTGGCCTGCTGGCGAGCGAATCCACCCGGATTCCAGCAGGCGCGGATTTCCTCCGGGCCATCGCCCCCACGGCGGAACAGCTCGAACGCTGGCGCCGCGAGGCCGGACTGCACGCGCGGGACGGCGTCTTCCAGTACCACCCGGACGGCCCGGTCCTGCGGCAGCTGGATGCGGCGTGGTTCGCCAGGATCGGCTCCGAAAAAGCCTCGAGGGAGCTGGTGGTGCATCTGACGGGCCAGGGCTGGACCAGCGACGGAGCGGGCGGCCTGGCGTGGCCTCATGCCGGCGCGGTGGAGTCGTACATTCCGCCCGACCTGGTCCACCAGCTCCATTCCTGCGGCACCGGCGTGGTGGAAGGGCTCGCCGATGCCGGCTGGTGCCACGCCGGCACGGGCTTCGCGCTGTCGGGCAAGGGCGCCACCTGCTGGCTGCCGGTCGCGCCCGCCGCCATCGTGGACGAATGCGTGGCGGCTGTCCGGGAAGGCGCCGCCATCCTCCATCTGCACACCCGCGAGCGTGGCGGGCAGGCATGGAAGCTGCCCTGGTCGTCCCTGTCGCTGCCCACGGGCCCGCAACCCAACCGCATCGTCCCGGACGACTACGAGGCCATCGTCCCGCGCCTGCGCGCACAGGTTCCGCTGGCCATCCTCAATCTCTCCACCAGCGTGCGGGGCGGCGGGGACTCCGACAGCGCCATCCGCCGCGAGCACCTCAGGCCCTACGAACCTGACGGCACGCCCCCGGAACTCTCCTCGCTCAGCCCGGGCGAAGTGCTGTTCCAGTCCGGTGGGGGATACCTCAACACCCCGGACTTCCTGCAGCGGCAGCTGGACCATGCGCGCACGCTTGGCATCCGCCCCGAGATCGAGGTCTTCAACCACACGATCCTGCAGAACACGCTGGAAGATTTCAGGCCGCGCCTGGAAGAAGCCGGAAGCCCGTGCCTGCTGATGCTGGTGGCCGGCGTGGACCAGTACCGCCGCGCCGGCGAGGCTTTCGAGGACGACTCCCTCATCCCCGCCGTGCAACGCCAGGCCATCTTCGCGCTGCTGCAGGCCGGTGACGCCCCCGGTATCGACCGTGCACTGGACATGGCCGCGGCCGCGCTGGCGCCGGTGGTGGAGCAGATAAGGCACCGGCTTCCCACGGCCCGGATCTCCGTGCTGATGCCGGGCCCGATGCAGCAACTGCTGCCCCGCCTGGCCGTGCGCCTGCAGCTCGACGGTGTGCGCGTGGGCCTGGAAGATGGCCTGACGGTGCCGGACCGGAACGTCCCGGGAGGCCTGCGCAAGGGACGGACCGCGGAACAGGTGCGCTGGCTCCGCGAAGAGCTGGAAGCGCTCGGCTGCCGCGTGCTCTCCGCCGAAGCCACCCGGCAGGCACTGCGCATGCCCTCCTCGGTGGAAACCCTGTTACTCGGGGCCATGGAGGCCACGGCATCCCTCGCTGGCGCCGGCGGCCCCGAGCCCGCGAGTCCGATGGAAGCGCTGGTGCACGCCCTGGCGCCATTGCGACCCGCGTTCGAGCGCCGCGAGCAATGGCTGCGCGCGCAGCTGTCGCGCCACGGCCGCGGAGACCCCGCCAACGCGGCGGCCACCGCCCGCGACCTCATCCGGCAGGCGGGCCTGTACGTACGCTATTTCATCGAGGAGCGGGAACGCTACCCCATGCAGGGCGCGCGCGCGTTCCGCAACCCCTACGAGATCCAGCCGCTCAACCATGCATGGGAGCTGCTGCTGGAAGCCGGGCAGGACGCATCGTTCTACGAGGAAGCGCTGCAACGGCTGGCTGCCCGTGCAGGCGTGGCTCCCGGCAGCTTCCTGGCCCCGCCGTCGCAGAGGAAGGGGCGGGACCTGCGGTTCATCGAATACATCGCCTCCCTGCCCTGCCGCCTCGGCCAGGACCGTATGGAGGTGGAGCACTTCGGGCTGCGCCGGCTTCAGGGCTACAACGCCTTCATGGCGAATCTCTTCCTGGGCATGGAAGAAGCATACCGGGGCCTGCGCGCGCGCAGTGAAGCCGAGCCCAAATCGCAAGGCATCCTGGCGTTCCATGCCGATACGGGGGACACCATCGATCCCCGCAACCTGCAGGACGAGCTCGGCAGGAGCCAGTGGGTCGTGCTGCCCTGCACCACCGACACCCACTACGCGGAAGGCATCCGGCAGGCCAACAAACTCGCCGCGGCCTTTCTCTCGTTCCTGCGGATCGTCGTGCCTTCCCATGCCGCTGCGCTGCACGTGATCGGCTTCGTGCATGCCGGGCAGGACCATGAGGGATTGCCGCTGGTCGAGGCCAGCCTGCTGCACCACCGGTTCCTGCTGGGAACCGACCGGCATGCCGGCATCGTCAGCCACGCCTCGCGGCTGCTCTACGAAGCCATCCTGCTTCCACGGCTGGTGCAGGAACCCGAACGCCTGATGCGCCGCATGGATGGCACCGTGGCGCGCGCCGCCGGCTTGCCACTTCATGAAGACGGCAGCGCTGCCCGCCGCGTCGATCCACGGGCGGTCGCGGGAACGCCGCCCCTGCGGTTCCTGGCCCACAGTTCCGGCATCGCGGCCCTGCAGCAGATGGACAACGCCATGCGCCAGGACATGGAGGCGCTGGGCTACTCCGCCCTGGAGCAGAAGACCCTGTTCCACCGCAACGTCGTGGTGTCTTTCGCATCGACGGCGGACATCCGCACGGACCTGCCAGGCACCCCGACCGTGGACATCACTGCCTACAACGATGTGCGCAGCATGGCGGGGACCACCACGCCCGACTACGCCCTGGGCGACAGTCACCGCAGGGCCCAGGCGCGCGCCGCCCGGGCTGCGGGATACCGCTACGAGGCCACGCGCTGGAAGCTCATCGAGCACGCCGGTGGAAAGACCCTGTTGAGGCGCATGGGGGTGTTCCTCCAGGACGACCCTGCCCGCCTGGACGACGGCCATGCGCTCCGCCGCTACCTGCAGGGTGCTCCGGACGAGATCCACCACCTGATCAGGCAACTGCACTGGAATTCCGACGCACCGCACTTCGACGGGACACTGCGGCGCATGGCCCCACAGGAAGCCCTGCAGCCTCAGCCGCAGCAGCGACAGCATCGCCCCTGAAGCCAGATGCGGCACGCGGGTGCGCCGCTGCGGCACCGCTCCCGCTGCGCCGATCCGGCACAGGCTCGACAGGAGCCATTCGCATGGCCCACAGCGCCATGGGAAGACGGACACACAGGCGCCGCTCCTACGGCCAGGCGTGACGGCAAAAAGACAATGGGCTTTCCAACACCTTACGAGGAAAACGCCATGCCCACGACGACGAACCAGCGGACCCCTGCCGATGCCTGCAGCCTTCTGGATGCGGACCATCGCAAGGTGAAGAAGATGTTCAAGGAGTACGAAGAATTCGCAGGCTCCAAATCGAAGACGTCCATCGCCAAGAAACGCGAACTGGCGCAGCAGATCTGCCTGGAGCTGACGGTGCACGCGCAGATCGAGGAGGAAATCTTCTACCCGGCCCTGCGCGAAGCGCTGCGCGAGACAGACCTGCTCGACGAGGCCGAAGTCGAGCACGCCAGTGCCAAGGACCTGATCGCCCAGATCCAGGACGGTGATGCCATGGACGACAAGTTCGATGCCAAGGTGACCGTCCTGGGCGAATACATCGACCACCACGTCAAGGAAGAGCGCAACGAAATCTTCGTCAAGGCCCGCGCATCCCGCAAGCTCGACCTGGTGGCCATGCGCGAGACGCTGCAGGCCCGCAAGGAGGAGCTGATGGAAGAGATGCAGGCCATGGCCTGACGCGCCGCCCTCCCTGGAGCGCATCGAATCGCCCGCCACCGGATAGCCGGTGGCGGGCGATTCGCTTTTCAAGACCGGGGGGCCGTGCCGACCGTGCAGGAAAGTCCCCGCCAAAGAAGAGCTTTCTTCCTACAGAAATGCCAATTTCATTACATATGATTACATTAAGTGCGATCTTTAACAAACTCGCCACGCATGCATTCGCAAACCTGCAACCTGGATAGCAGCACATGCGTGGCTCCCCAACGAAAGACTCTATGAACCTCGACAACTGGACGATACGTTCCAAACTGATCGCCGGCTTCGGGCTGGTGCTGGTCATCGCCTGTATCGTCAGCCTGCTGGGCATCGCCAATCTCTCGAGCATGAACGATCGCTCGGTCGAGATTTCCCGCAAGTCGCTGCCCAGCGTGTCCGCTGCCGGGGCGATCAGCCGCAACCTGTCGGCCCTGCGCATTGCCCGCCTGGGGCTGATCCTTGCGGGCCCCAATTCGCCAATGCCCCAGGCGATCGCGACGGTGGAGAACGCGAGCACGGCACTGAACAAGTCCGTGGAAGAGGCCGCCCCCCTGTTCACCAGCGCCGAGGAGAGCAGGATCTATCAGGAACTGCGCACCCAGGTGGCGGATTACAGCTCGACGCTGCCGCAGCAGCTGAATTTCGCGCGCGAGAACAACATCGAGGCGGTGCGCGCGATTTTCGTGGGGCCTGCCGGCGTCGCATACCGGGCGGCCAACAAGGGCCTCGACGACCTGATCGCCATCAACAACAAAGGCAGCGATCTGGCCGCCGGGCGTGCCATGGAGACCTATCACCAGGGCCGCGTGGAACTCGTGACCGGGCTGGTCGCCATGGTGGGCCTGAGCGGTGTGATCGCGGTGATGCTGGCGGGCAACCTGTCGCGCCGCGCCCGGCAGTGCGCCGATGCGGCGCACCGCATGGCACGGGGCGACCTGAGCCACGTGGTGGTGGCCTCCGGACGCGACGAACTGGCGCAGATGCTGCAGGCGCTGGAGGACACGCGTGAACACCTGCGCACGACCGTGGGCAATGTGCGCCACAACGCGGAAGCCGTGGCCACGGCCAGCGCGGAAATCTCCCAGGGCAACCAGGACCTGAGCGGCCGCACCGAAAGCCAGGCGAGCGCGCTGGAGCAGACAGCCGCCTCCATGGAACAACTGGGATCGACCGTGCAGCAGAACGCCGACAGCGCGCGCCAGGCGAACCAGTTGGCCAAGAACGCGGCCGCCGTCGCGATGCAGGGCGGGCAGGTGGTCAGCCAGGTAGTGGAGACGATGCGCGGCATCAACGAGTCGTCACGACAGATCTCCGACATCATCCAGGTGATCGACAGCATCGCCTTCCAGACCAACATCCTGGCGTTGAACGCCGCAGTGGAAGCCGCGCGTGCCGGCGAGCAGGGGCGCGGCTTCGCGGTGGTGGCCAGCGAGGTGCGCAGCCTGGCGGGCCGCTCCGCCGACGCTGCCAAGGAGATCAAGAACCTCATCGGCGCCAGCGTGGAGCGCGTGACCGCCGGCAACGCCCTGGTGGACCAGGCCGGCACGACCATGACGGAGATCGTCGGCGCCATTAACCGCGTGACGGACATCATGGGCGAGATCAGCGCCGCCAGCGTGGAGCAGGCCTCCGGCGTGGGCCAGGTGGGCGAGGCGGTGACGCAAATGGACCAGGCCACGCAGCAGAACGCCGCGCTGGTCGAGGAAATGGCGGCGGCGGCCGGCAGCCTGAAGAAGCAGGCCGAGGATCTTGTGCGGGGCGTGGCGACGTTCAACCTGGGCGACGGCCGCGCCGCCCATACTGCAGTGGGTTTCTCCCGCCCCGCAGTTGCCCTCACGGCATGAAAGCCACGCTGGCGCTGTCGATGTGCGCTGTGGCGGGGGTATGGGCCTCAGAGGGCTGGCCGCTGTGAACGCGCGATCCCTGCCGCCATGGAAAGCATCAAGCCGGCCGGTGCGTCGCGCCGGACTGCCAGGCCTGCTGGCCGGGTGACCCGTGCGCTGCGCCTGCCTGCGCACAGACCGGCGACGGCGGCAGGCCACCCACTTCGGCCGGAGTCGCCACCACCGGCTCGGCCGGTGCGAGCATGCGCGCCTGGCGCCAGCGGCCCCAGCGGTAGTAGGCCATCGACATCAGCATGGCGCACAGCGCGCTCGCCGGAAAGCTCCACCAGATCGCATCGGTGCCCAGCCACGGCTGAAGGCCGTAGGCGATCGGCAGGCGGATGCCCCAGAGCGCCAGGCCCAGGATGATGAGCGGCGGCACCACCGCGCCGGTGGAGCGCACCACGCCCGAGAGCACGAAGGTCACGCCGAAGAACAGGAACGAGCCCACGGCGATGTGATTCAAGTGGCGCGCCGCCTCCAGCGACGCACTGCCGGCAGGCAGGAAGAGCGACAGCGCCGTGCGGTCCAGCAGCACCAGAGGCATGATGATCGCGCCGGTCAGCACGAAGTTGAACAGCGTGCCGCTGCGGGCCACGCCGTCCACCCGCTCCCAGCGGCCGGCGCCCACGTTCTGCGCCGCCATGGACGAGCAGGCCGCCCCGATGGCCATGGCCGGCATCTGCACATAGGTCCAGAGCTGCAGCGCGGCGCCATAGGCCGACGCGGTGACCACGCCCTGCGCGTTGACCAGCCCCATCAGCATCAGCATGGCGGTGGAGATCATCACCATCTGAGCTCCCATCGGCAGCCCCTTGACGACCAGCGCGCGCAGGATGGCCCCGTCAGGCACGAAGAGCCGCCAGTCGGCCCGCCCGATCCAGAGCGGGTGCCGGCGCCAGCGCAGCCAGGCCAGCAGCGCGACGAAGCTGATGGCGTTGGCCACCAGCGTGGCCATGGCCGAGCCGGAGATGCCCAGGCGCGGCACCGGCCCCCAGCCGAAGATGAGCAGCGGGTTCAGCGCTGTATCCAGTACGACCACCAGCAGCAGGAACAGGAACGGCGTGCGCGTGTCGCCCGCGCCGCGCAGCACGGCCGAGATGAAAGCGAACAGGTAGAGCAGCGGCACGGCCAGGAACAGCGTCCGCAGGTACGCCTCGGCCAGCGGGAGGGCGGCGGCAGGTGTGCCCATCCATCCGAGGATCTCGCGCGACAGCGGCGGGCCGGCCGCCGCGATCAGCACCGCCGTGCCGCCGAAGAAGGTCGCGCTGGTGCCGATCACGCGGCGCGCCTGCTGCGGGTTGCGCGCCCCCATGGCCTGCGCCACGAGGATGGTGGCCGCCATGCCCACGCCGAACACCGCGCCGATCAAGAGGAACAGGATGTTGTTGGCATTGGCCGTGGCAGTGAGCGCCGCCTCGCCCAGGTAGCGTCCCACCCACACCGCGTTGACCGAGCCGTTGAGCGACTGCAGCACGTTGCCAGCCAGGATGGGGAGCGCGAAGACCAGAAGGGTGCGGCCGATGGGCCCTTGCGTCAGGTCGCGGGTCGGGGCACGGGTGGTAGAAGACGGGCTTGCAATTGGATGTGCAGGTGGGCTCGAGGGAGCGCCAGGGAGAGCGGGTGGCGACGCGGTCATGCGGCATGGTGCCCACGCATTGCAGCGGGGCCTGTCGGCCGACGCCGAAAGTCTGCGGCAGCGAAGGTGGATCCTGCCGCGGCCGGGCGACTCACCGCCTTGCGCCCACATTCGCCACTAATGGTTTTCGCTCAAGAATGCAGTGGCAGCATCCCGTCGCGCAACATCGCGACGCCCAGCTCGTACACGCCATCCCACACGATCTGCACGCCCAGGCACAGCAGGATGAAAGCCGACAACCGCAGGAAGATCACCGAGCCGGCTTCGCCGAGCGGCTTGAGCAGCTGCTGTGCATAGCGGAAGGCGAAATACAGCAGTACGGCGACGGACAGCAGCGCCAGCACGCCGCCGCCCATCCGCGCCAGTGACAGCGACAGCCGCGCGTCGGCCAGCGACACACCCACCGTGATGGCCGCCGCGATCGAGCCGGGCCCACAGCTCACCGGGAAGGTGAGCGGGTAGAAGGCCTGGCGTCGCGCCATGTCGGGCGTGAAGCTCTCGGCCAATTCGGTGCGGCTGTCCACCGTGGCCTGCGTGGCCGTCAGCAACCGCCAGGCCGTCGCCGCCACGATCATGCCGCCACCCACGCGCACGATGGGCAGCGAGATGCCGAAGAACTCCAGTACGTAGGAACCGACCAGCATGGCACCCAGCAGCAGCCAGAACATGTTGCGTGCGATGCGGCGCGCCAGCAGCGCGCGCGTGTTCGGTGATGCACCCTCGGTCAAGCCCAGGAAGATGGGCGCCGTGGCGGCCGGGTTCAGTATCGGCAGCAGCGCGGCCACCACGAAGAGAAAGCTCTTGCCGAAGGCGCCCAGAAGTTCAAGTGTCACGGTGTTCCTATTCAGATGGGGAGCGTCTGGTCGACGAACTCCCGCATGCGCCGGGGTTGTGCGCCAGGGTGTCATTACCGCCGATGCCCATCAAGCGCAGCACCAACGCTGCGTACCGCGCGATTCTGCCTTCGGTCACTTTTTTGGCAGGCCGCGCATGTTGGAGCCGCATGGGCTCGAACTTGCGTACCTCGCCCACCAAGTGCTGATCTACCGGGCACTCCGTTCGCCGCAATTTGGGCGGGGGTGTCGAAGCAGTGTCGTCTCGCGCGCAAGCGCAGCATTGGCTCGGCAAAAGAGCGTCCAGCAGTTGGGGGCCGCATGCACGACAGATCCATTCCCAGAAAATTCGCACGAGTTGCTCAAAATTTGAGTAGCCGACCTTCGACAACGTCGTGAAGGGGGCCGAATTATCTTTACAAATCAATGACCTACAACACACCCGATGTACCAAGCAGCACAAAACTGAGTGAGCAAAGTACAAGACTGACCGGGTGTCGACAGAAATCACACTCCGACTTCGCAGACATCCCCAGTCCTACGCAGGGAAAGGAACTTCGGCCTTAGCACTCCCTCCAATAGACTGCTAAAGTGAAAGCATGGAAGAAAGGATTTCTGGAATGACGATTCAGTCTGGAACCGCCGCCACCGCGCTCGCACCGGCCAACGCCTGGGCCCTGATCCCCCCGCTGGGCAACCTGGATGCCTACATCTCCGCCGTGAACCGTCTGCCGATGCTGACGGCGGAGGAGGAGCGCACCTACGCGCGCCGGCTGAAGGAACACAACGACGTCGAAGCCGCAGGCCGGATGGTGATGTCGCACCTGCGGCTGGTGGTGTCGATCGCCCGGCAGTACCTGGGCTACGGCCTGCCGCACGGCGACCTGATCCAGGAAGGCAACGTGGGCCTGATGAAGGCCGTGAAACGTTTCGATCCGGACCAGAACGTGCGGCTGGTGAGCTACGCGATGCACTGGATCAAGGCCGAGATCCACGAGTACATCCTGAAGAACTGGCGCATGGTGAAGGTGGCCACCACCAAGAGCCAGCGCAAGCTGTTCTTCAACCTGCGCTCGATGAAGCAGGGCTTCAAGGCCGATTCCGCCGCCGGGAACACGGGTACCCACCGCGAGACGCTCTCCGAGCAGGAAATCGACGTCGTGGCGCAGCAGCTCAACGTCAAGCGCGAAGAAGTCATCGAGATGGAAACGCGCCTGTCCGGAGGCGACGTGATGCTGGACCCGGCCCCGTCGGACGATGGTGAGCAGGCCTATGGCCCCATCGCCTACCTGGCCGACGGCACGCACGAGCCGACCGCCATGATCGAATCGCGCCAGCGCGACGTGCTTGCCACGGACGGCATCGCGAACGCGCTGGCCACGCTGGACGACCGCAGCCGCCGCATCGTCGAGGAGCGCTGGCTCAAGGTCAACGACGACGGCTCGGGTGGCATGACGCTGCATGAACTGGCGGCCGTGTACGGCGTGAGCGCGGAGCGCATCCGGCAAATCGAAGTGGCCGCGATGAAGAAGATGAAGAAGGCGCTGGCGGAATACGCCTGACACCTTTCACACCGTTTCGCGCTACGGAATCTTCGTGGCGACAGCGATAATCGGGTGTGCTACCTGAACGGGTAGCGCGCCCTTTTTTCATCTGCCGCACATTCCATGCAACGCCCAGACAAGTCGTTTTCCATTTCCCTGGCCCGCCGCCGTATCCTCGCTTCCGGAGCCGCCCTGCTGGGCAGTGGATGGGCAGTGGCCGCACAGCCGGCGGCCCAGGGCACCACCTGGCCTTCCAGGCCGTTGCGCCTCATCGTGGGATTTCCCCCGGGTTCCTCGCCCGACCTGACGGCGCGCACCTTCGCGGATCCGCTCGCCCATGCTCTGGGCCAGCCGGTGGTCGTCGAGAACAAGGTCGGCGCCAGCGGCAATATCGGCGCGGATGCCGTGGCCAAGGCGACGGACGGCCACACCATCGGATTGTTCATCAACGTCAACTTCACCATCGCGAAGCTGGTCAATCCCTCGCTGCCCTTCGATCCGCACAAGGATCTTGCGCCGCTGAGCCTCGTGGGCGTGTCGCCGCTGGTGTTGACGGCGCCCGTGGCGCAGGCGGGGGTGCCGGCCCATGCGGATGCACGCACCTTCCTGGAGGCAGCCCGCCAGGCGGGCGACCGCTGGAGCTACGGGACGCCCGGCGTCGGCACCATGGGCCATATCGGGACCGAACTGCTCAAGGCCCGCACGGGCATCGCGCCGGTGCATGTCCCCTATCCGGGCTATCCGCAGGTGGCGATGGGCATGCTCGGCGGGCAACTGCAGATGGCCCTGCTGCCGCCGGCGCTGGCCGTGGCACAGCAACGCAGCGGCAAGCTGCAGCTGCTGGGCGTGACCTCGGCCGGCCGCAGTTCGCTCGTGCCGGGTATCCCGAGCCTCGCGGAGGCCGGCGTGAAGGATTTCCAGCTGGAGATCTGGAATGCCTTCGCCGCGCCCGCTTCGATGCCGGCCGCCCACCGGGCGCGCCTTTCCACGGCGATCGCCGGGATCGCCCGGACGCCGGAAGTGCGCGACGCGCTGTTCCAGCAGGGCTGGCAGGTGGCCGGCACCTCCGCGGAGGGCCTGGCCCGCCGCATCGAGGCGGATACCTCGCAGATGGAGCAGGTGATCCGCGCGCAGAAGATCCGGGTGGAGTGACGGGACGCGGGCACCCCGCTCCTGCGAACGCAGCGCGGCCATTGATGTAGATCATGCCCGCCAGGGCATCGCGCCGGCAGACTCCGGTCATCGATCCAACTTCCGGGAGTTCCCTGCCATGCCAACATTCCGCATCATCGTCATCGGTGCCGGCCAGACGGGCACGCCGCTGCTGCGGCAGCTGCTGGCCGCGCCTTTCGTCCAGGTGCTGGGCGTGGCGGAACTGGATCTCTCGCTGCCCGGCGTCGCCCTGGCACGCAGCCATGGCGTGCCCATCCACCAGGACTACATGGACCTGCTGCAGCAGCATGGCGCCGACTCGGACATCGTGATCGACGTCACAGGCCAGGCGCCGGTGCGCGAAGCGTTGCGCAAGCACATGGTGGACTCGGGCAACCAGAAGACCGTGATCCTGCATGAGCGGATCGCGCTGCTCATGATGTCGCTTTCCGCCGGCACCCTCGTGCCGAGCCGCCATGGCGACGTGGCCTACGCCTGAGCCGGCCATGTCCATCTCCGACGCCCCCGACACGGACCGCCAGAACTGCCATGAATGTTCCAGCCGGCACCAGTGCCTGATCGGCCGCCAGAGCGATGCCGCGAGGGTGCCCTGGCACGCGCTCGTGCAGGAGCACCGGTTCCGCAAGGGGGATGTACTCCAGCTGCAGGGGGAAACGGCCGAATCCCTGTCGGTGCTCAAGGTGGGGACGGCACTGCTGCAGCGCACGGGCCCCGACCAGGTGGCGCGTCCCGTGGCCATGGCGGGCTGCGGACAGGCGCTCGGCACCGGTGCGGTGCTCGGCACGGCCGAGCGCCTGACCTGGGTCGCCGTGCAGGAAGGACGGCTGTGCAGGCTGCCGGCTGCCACTCTGGTGCGCTCCGGCGGGCTGGATTCGGAGTTCCTGCAGGCGCTGCTGCACGAGGAAGCGCAGGCGCAGTCACGGCTGGCGGACTGGTCGGGCCTGCTGCACCTGCGCGGCGTGCCCGCCCAGTTGGCCAGCGCACTGCTGCAGCTGTCCCAGCTGCAGCGCAGCACGCTCGTGCGGCTGCCCACGCATACGGTGCTGGCCTCCCTGCTGGCCACCACCCGGGAAACCATTGCGCGGTCGCTGACGCAACTGGCGCAGCAGGGCGCCGTGGTGCGCCATGACCGCTGGCATTGCGCCATCGTGCGCGCCCCGCTGGTCGCCTTGCTGGCGAGCCAGGCGGCCCGGGCCGAGGACACGCCACCGGCCCCCGCCCCGGTGAAGCGCACCACGCCCTCTGCGCGCGATGCCGCCCGGCCGACCTCCTGGCGGGTGGCGCGTACCGCGCCCGCCACGCGCGCCCCTGCCGCGCAAGCGCTCGGCGTGTGACGCCTTCACGGTTCGGGCTGGCACGCCGGCCCCGCACCGCGGAGGGCGGCCTGCCCTGCCCTCCGTGCTCAGGCGGCCGGGGCCTGCAGCAGGGCCTTGACGTCGGAAGCGAGTGCCTGTGCCCCGCTGCCGTAGCGGTGGTACACGCGCAGCCGGCCGGCGGGGTCGTAGATGTAGCTGCCCGCGGAGTGGTCCATGGTGTAGCTCGTGGGCGTCTTGCCCGGCACCTTTTTGTAGTAGATCTTGAAGTCCTTGGCGACGGCAGCGAGCTGCTCGGGCGTGCCGCGCAGCGCCAGGAAGCTCGGGTCGAAATTGGTCATGTAGGCCTTGAGCACCTCGGGCGTGTCGCGCTCCGGGTCGACCGTGACGAACAGGCCCTGCAGCCGGTCGCCGTCCGCACCCAGCGAGCGCTTGACCTCGGCCAGCTCGGCCATGGAGGTCGGGCAGACGTCCGGGCACTGGGTGTAGCCGAAGAAGACCACCACCACCTTGCCGGCGAAGTCCTTCAGGTGGCGCGGCTGGCCGTTGTGGTCGGGCAGCGCCAGGTCGCGCGCGTACTCCGCGCCGGTGATGTCCACGCCCTGGAAGGACGGGGCCTGTTCCTTGGAGCAGCCCGCGAGCAGGCCCGCCGCGCCGGCGAACAGGGCGCAGGCCGCTGCGCTGCGAAGAAAGGTGCGTTTGTGCATGGGCATGGCGGTTCAGAGCACGTAATGGTCCACCAGCAGCGCGGCGAAGAGCAGGCTGAGGTGGATCAGGGAGAAGCGGAAGGTCTTGCGCGCGAGCGCGTCCGAATAGCTGCGCCAGAGGCGGAAGGCATAGGCGCAGAAGCCGGTGCAGAGCACCACGGCCGCGGCCAGGTAGATCCAGGAGCTCATGCCGTACACGAAGGGCATCAGGCAGCCGGCGAACAGGATGAAGGTGTAGAGCAGCACCTGCAGCCGCGTGAATTCGTTGCCGTGGGTGACGGGCAGCATGGGCAGGCCGGACTTGCGGTAGTCCTCCACGCGGTAGAGCGCGAGCGCCCAGAAATGCGGCGGCGTCCAGAGAAAGATGATGAGGAAGAGGATCAGCGGCTCCGGCCCCACGTCGCCCGTCATGGACGCCCAGCCCAGCACGGGCGGCATCGCGCCGGAGGCACCGCCGATCACGATGTTCTGCGGCGTGCGCGGCTTGAGCACCACGGTGTAGATGATGGCGTAGCCCACGAAGGTGGCGAAGGTGAGCCACATCGTGAGCGCATTCACCCAGAAGAACAGCACGAGCGAGCCGGCCAGGCACAGCAGGGCCGAGAAGGCGAGCGTCTGGGCATTGGAGAGCTCGCCCTTGGCGGTGGGGCGCCAGGCGGTGCGCTTCATCTTGGCGTCGATGTGCTGCTCCACGAGGCAGTTGAAGGCGGCCGCGGCGCCGGCGACCAGCCAGATCCCGAAGCAGGCGATGGCCATGTGCAGCCACTGTGCCCCGCTCGGCAGGCCGGGCACCGCGAGCACCATGCCGATGAATGCGCAGAAGACGATGAGCTGGACCACGCGCGGCTTGGTCAGCGCGTAGAACTGCGAGAAGCGGGACGGCACCGCGGGGGATGCGGTGGAAGCGGAAGCGGCACTCATGGCGAAGAAATTCTCGGGGCACCCGCGGCGGTTTCAACCGCGCGGGGGGTGGACATTTTGTCTCTGGCGCCCACGGCCCGGCTGGCGGCCAGGGTCCAGGTGAGCGCGACAACGAGGGCGGCCGCGCCGCCGGTATGGAGCACGGCGGCCACCAGCGGCCAGTCGAGCACGACGTTGGACAGGCCGGTGGCGAACTGCAGCAGTGCCAGCCCCGCCAGCCAGCGGGCCTGCGGCCGCAATGCCGGCACGGCGCGCAGGCGCCAGGCCAGCAGGGCGAGCGCGGCCAGCACGGCATAGGCCGCCAGCCGGTGGGCGTAGTGGATGGCGGTGAGGCCGGCAAAGCTGATGTGGCTGCCGTCCTGCAGCAGGCCGAGGGGCCGCCAGATCTGGAAGCCCTCGGCGAAGGCCATGTCGGGCCACCAGCTGCCCTGGCAGGTGGGGAAGGTGGAGCAGGCGAGAACGGCGTAGTTGGTGCTCACCCAGCCGCCCAGCAGGATCTGCAGACCCACCAGCACCGCCGTCAGCACGAGCAGCGTGCGCAGGCCCGGTGCCAGGGGAGCCGGCGCGATGCCGCGCGAGGCCTGGGTCTGCCGCACGGCCTGCACGCACAGCAGGGCCAGCAGCACGATGCCGCCGACGAGGTGCAGCGTGACGATAGCGGGGAAAAGCTTCATGGTCACCGTCCAGGCACCGAACGCCCCCTGCAGGCAGACCCACACGAGCGTGGCCGTGGGCCACCAGGGATGCACGGCCATGCGCTCGTGCGCGGCATCCGGGCCGGCCCGGCGGTGGCGGCGCCATTGCCACCATGCGCCCACCGTGAGCGCGATGATGAGCACGCCTACGGCAGAGGCCAGGTAGCGGTGGACCATCTCCACCCACGCCTTGCGGTGCGTGACCGGGCCGGTGGGCATGGCTTCCTGCGCGGCGGAGATTTCCGCACGGGCGCCCACCGGGCTCGCATTGCCGTAGCAGCCGGGCCAGTCGGGGCAGCCCAGCCCGGAATCGGTGAGCCGGGTGAAGGCGCCGAACAGCACCAGGTCGAACGTGAGGAAGAGCGTGAGGATCGCCAGCGCCTGCCAGCGCCGTACGGGCGATCCATGGCGGTTGCGCCACGCCACCCAGGCCAGCGGCCCGAGGGCGATCGCGAGGCCGAGCAGCATCAGTTCGGCGAGCGGCGCGAAATCGTAGAGCGGCTGGGCGGCGTTCATCGCGCGGCACCTCCTGCGGGCATCGCCCCGCGCGCGCCCGGGCCGGCGCGGCTCATGGCCGTGCCTCCGGGCGGCCCGGCTGGTCCCACGACGACGAGGCCCGCATGAGCCGCTCCAGGTCGCGCTTGGCCCGTGCGGCGCCCGCGGAGTCCATGCGCGCGGGGAAGCGCATCATCCAGTGGCCCAGCGGGTCCACGACGAAGAGATGGTCGGACAGCGCATGGCCCGGGGCCGGGGCCAGCCATGCCGCGAGCGCCTGGGCGTCCACGCGGCGCACCACGGCATCGCGCAGGCCCGGGGCGATCTCGGCGGGGGCCGGGGCCGCGTCGGTCACGAGCCAGACCCAGTCCATGCGTTCCTTGTCCTTGCCGAGGCCCTCGCGCAGCTGGCGCTGCAGGTAGAGGTGGTTGCGGCACGGTTCGTCGCACGCACCCGATGCCACGCTCACCAGCAGCCACTGCCCTTTCAACGCCCCGAGAGGGCCGGCCGCCGCGCCGTCGATGCCGCGGGTGGCGAGGGCATCGGGCAGGGGCCGCTGCGGATCGATGAGTTCGCCGTAGCTGCGGCGGGCCTCCGGGCGCACCACGTAATAGGCGGTGTAGGAAGCGATGACCGGGGCGGCGCACACCAGCAGCACGCCCAGCATCTTCCAGCGGCCCTGACGCGCGCGCGTTTCCAGCGCCGCCACGGCATCCGCCGCGGCCGGCAGGCCATGCACGCTCAGGCCCAGCGGATGGGAGGAACCCGGTCCGTCAGGCAGGGGGGGCCGGCTGGCGGCCTGGGCGAATGAAGCGTCGGACGATTTGGAACCAGACATAGAGGATTGCCACGAGGGCGCAGAGCCCGAACCACTGGAAGGCGTAGCCATGGTGCCTGGCGACCCCGGCATCGACCGCCGGCCAGTCGCGCAGCAGCGGACCTTCGGGCCCGCCCGTCTCGATCACCGTGAGGGGGGCGAGCCGCTGCAGCCCCGTCTCGGCGCGGTAGGCCGCCAGGTCGAGATTCTGCCGGATGCGGGAAGACCCCTCGCCGCCTGCGGCGGAAGCTGGCCCGCCGGGCTCGTAGAGCCGCGAAGGCGCTGCCGCGACGCGGCCGCGCACTTCGACATCTTCCGCAGGCGCCGGCACCTCGGGCAGACGCGTGCGGTCCTGGAAATCGCGCGGCACCCATCCGCGCTGCACGAGTACCACGGCCCCCTCGGCTCCCGGCGAGGTGAGCTGCAGGGGCGTGAGGACGAAGAACCCGGGACGGCCCTGCATCTGCCGGTTGTCGAGGAAGACCGTATCGCGGGGAAGCCATCGGCCCCGGAGCACCGCCGGACGGTGCACGAGGGGGTTGCCGCCCGGCATGCCGGCAGCGCCATCCTCGGCGGGTGCCTTCGCGCCCGCTCCCGCGGGGCCAGAGACGGGCGGCAGCGAAGCCAGGGCCGTGGCGAGCACGGGCGGCATCGCCTGCCGTGCATCGACCATGGCCTGCCAGGCCTGCTTCTCCGCCGCGCGCGAGAGCTGCCAGCGGCCGAGTGCCGCGGTGGCGGCCATGGTGGCGACGGCGGCAGCGGTGATGCACCAGAAGCGCCAGTCCGGGCGGAGACCCCTGGCGCCATCGGTGCGCTTGCGGATAATGGGCTGCATGAAATACGTCGTGGTGCTGGCCTTCCTGGCCATTCTGGCGAGCCTCGCATCGGCGCTTTTCTTCATGATGCGCACGGGGCGGGACGACGCCCGCCGCGGCAGGCACATGGCCCGGGCGCTCGCGGTACGGGTGGGGCTGTCCATTCTGCTCTTCCTCTGCCTGCTCGCGGCATGGAAGCTGGGCTACATCCAGCCCACGGGCCTGCCCGTCGGGCGCTAGGAGCGGCTCCGAAGCCCCTCCCCCACCGCCCCGGATGCAAAAAAGCGCCCGGGGGCGCTTTCCTGCCGGTGCGCGTGCCGGCTCAGAGCCAGTACACCAGCACGTACAGGCCCAGCCACACCACGTCCACGAAGTGCCAGTACCAGGCGGCGCCCTCGAAGCCGAAGTGGCGCTCGGCGGTGAAATGGCCCTTCTGCAGCCGCAGCGTGATGAACAGCAGCATCAGCATGCCCACGAAGACGTGGAAGCCGTGGAAGCCCGTCAGCATGAAGAACGTGGAGCCGAAGACGCCGGAGCTGAGCTTGAGGTTCAGCTCGGTGTAGAGGTGGAAGTACTCGTAGCCCTGCACGCAGAGGAACACGAAGCCGAGCACCACGGTGACCCACATGAAGCCGATGGCGCGTGCGCGGTGGCTTTCGCGCAGGGCATGGTGGGCGATGGTGAGGGTGACGCCCGAGGTCAGCAGCAGCGCGGTGTTGATGGTGGGCAGCCAGAAGGGGCCCACGGTCTGGAAGGGCTCGACGATGCCGGCGGGCGAGGCCGTGGCGCCAGCGGCCATGCTGGGCCACACGGCCTTGAAGTCGGGCCAGAGCAGCGCGTTGTCGAGGCTGCCCAGCGCCGGCACGGAATGCGAGCGCGCCCACCACAGGGCGGTGAAGAAGGCGCCGAAGAACATCACTTCGGAGAAGATGAACCAGCTCATGCTCCAGCGGTACGAGAGGTCGATCTTGCGGCTGTAGAGGCCGCCCTCGCTTTCGCGGGCCGCATCGCGGAACCACTGGTAGAGCACGAACAGCCACCAGGCGAGGCCGAAGAACAGCGAATACTTGCCCCAATCGTGGCCGTTGACCCACTGGCCCGCGCCGAGGATCACGAAGAAGAGGCCCGCGGCGGCCATGGCCGGATGGCGCGACTCGGCGGGAACGTAGTAGTACGGCGTGGTGCCCTGGGGGGTGGATGCACTCATGGCTGGCTCCTGTCTCTTTCCTTCTTGTCGTCTTTCGTCTTCTCGGGATCGGACCGGGCGGCTACACCACCCAGTTCACAACGGCGATGAGGCCGGCCACCAGCAGCACGACGGCCACGAGGCCGACCGCGATGATGTGCAGCGGGTTGATGCGCTCGGTGTCCTGCCGGTACTCGTCGCCCTTGCGGATGCCCAGCAGCGACCATGCCACGGCGCGTACCGTGCGCCACAGCGAGCCGGGGCGCGCGGCTGGCGAGGCGTGGCGGGGTTCGTGGCGCGATCCCGTCATGAGCCGGCCTCCGGGCGGGCCTGCGGCGCTGCGGACACGGTAGCGGGCGCCGGTGGCGTCTTGCCGCCGACCTCGAAGAACGTATAGGACAGCGTGATCGTGGTCACGTCCCTGGGCAGGCGCGGATCGACCACGAAGGCCACCGGCCATTCGCGTTTCTCGCCGGGCTCTAGCGTGTACTGGTTGAAGCAGAAGCACTCGAGCTTGTTGAAGTGCGCCGCCGCCTGCCGGGGCGCGTAGCTCGGGATGGCCTGGGCCGCCATGCGGCGGTTCTGCACGTTCTGGAATTCGTACATCACGGTGGTGAGCTCGCCCGGATGCACCTGGACGGAGGAGCGGGCGGGCTTGAAGTCCCACGGGCCGCGCGCGTTGGCATCGAACTCGACCGTGATCGTGCGGCTGGTGTCCACCTGCGTGTTCGCGGGCAGCTTCACGTCGCGGCCTGCCACGCCGTTGCCCGGCACCTGCCGTTCCGACAGCGAGAGGATGTTGATGCCCGTGATTTCGCAGATGTGCTTGTAGATGGGGATGAGGACGTAGCCGAACGCGAACATGCCGGCCGAGATCACGGCCAGCTTGCCCACCATCTTGAAGTTCTCGCGGCGGCGGCTCATCGGACCCCTTCCTCCTGCGGCACGATCCGCACGGCGCAGCAACCCGCCACGGTTTCACCCGTCCGATGGCCGCGGAGCAGGCCACGCCAGCAGACCCCGTGGAACCGGCTTCGCCGGGCCACGGGCGCCGACCCCCTGGAGGGGGAAGGCGCGCAGCGACTCAGGGGGTGCCTCATAGTCTCCAGGCCATCTTGACCATGAAACCGATGAAGAAGGCCACGGCGATGGAGGCCAGGATGATGGCCATGCGCAGGTTGGCCTTCTTCTGCTCGGGTGTCGCCATGTCGTGCGCGCTCCTTCCTGGCCTGTGCGGTCAGCCGATCACGCGGGTGGCGGATGCGTCGAGCCTGGGCGGAGTCTCGTAGGTGTGGAACGGCGCCGGGGACGGCACTTCCCATTCCAGGCCCTCGGCGGCCTCCCACGGGCGCTGGGGCGCGGGCTCGCCCTTGCCGCGCATCGCGGGCAGCACGACGGCGAGGAAGAAATACACCTGCATCAGCCCGAAGCCGAAGGCGCCGATGGAGGCCACCATGTTGAAGTCGGCGAACTGCATGGGGTAGTCGGCATAGCGGCGCGGCATGCCGGCCAGGCCCAGGAAGTGCATCGGGAAGAAGGTGATGTTGAAGGTGATGAGCGAGCCCCAGAAGTGGATCTGGCCGCGCCGCTCCGAATACATCACGCCCGTCCACTTAGGGGCCCAGTAGTAGTAGGCCGCGAACATGGAGAACAGCGAGCCGGCCACCAGCACGTAGTGGAAGTGGGCCACGACGTAGTAGGTATCCTGCAGCTGGATGTCGATGGGCGCCATCGACAGGATGAGGCCGGTGAAGCCGCCCATGGTGAACACGAAGATGAAGCCCACGGCGAACAGCATGGGCGTCTCGAAGGTCATGGAGCCGCGCCACATGGTGGCGATCCAGTTGAAGATCTTCACGGCCGTGGGCACGGAGATCAGCATGGTGGCGTACATGAAGAACAGCTGGCCCGTGACCGGCATGCCCGTGGTGAACATGTGGTGCGCCCATACGATGAACGACAGGATGGCGATGGACGAGGTGGCATACACCATGGAGGCGTAGCCGAAGAGCTTCTTGCGGCTGAAGGCCGGCACGATCTGGCTGATGATGCCGAAGGCCGGCAGGATCATGATGTACACCTCGGGGTGGCCGAAGAACCAGAAGATGTGCTGGTACATCACCGGGTCGCCGCCGCCTGCCGGGTTGAAGAAGCTGGTGCCGAAGTGGCGGTCGGTCAGCGTCATGGTGATGGCGCCGGCCAGCACGGGCATCACGGCGATCAGCAGGTAGGCGGTGATGAGCCAGGTCCAGCAGAACATGGGCATCTTCATGAGCGTCATGCCCGGCGCGCGCATGTTCAGGATGGTCACGATGATGTTGATCGAGCCCATGATGGACGAGGCGCCCAGGATGTGCATGGCGAAGATGCCGGCGTCCATCGACGGGCCCATCTGCAGCGTGAGCGGCGCATAGAGCGTCCAGCCCGCGGCGGGCGCGCCGCCGGGCATGAAGAACGAGCTGACCAGCATCAGCGCGGCCGGGATCATCAGCCAGAAGCTGAAGTTGTTCATGCGCGCGAAGGCCATGTCGGACGCGCCGATCTGCAGCGGGATCATCCAGTTCGCGAAGCCCACGAAGGCCGGCATGATGGCGCCGAACACCATGATGAGGCCGTGCATGGTGGTGAGCTGGTTGAAGAGCTCGGGGTTCACGATCTGCAGGCCGGGCTGGAACAGCTCGGCGCGGATCAGCAGCGCCAGGATGCCGCCGATCATCAGCATGGTGAACGAGAACAGCAGGTACAGCGTGCCGATGTCCTTGTGGTTGGTGGCGAACACCCAGCGGCGCCAGCCCGTGGGGCCGTGGTGTCCATGGTCGTGGTCGTGGCTGCCGTGGTCGTGGCCGGCGGCATGCCCGGTGGGGTCGAGAACTGCGCTCATGTCGGGTTCCTCAATGCTTTAGCTGTCTCACTTGCCACGCTGGGCCACGATTTCCGAGGGCTGGACGATCTGGCCGGTCTTGTTGGACCAGGCGTTCTTCGTGTAGCTGACCACGGCCGCGAGGTCGGTGTCGCTCAGCTGCGCCCAGGAGGGCATGGCGCCGCCGGCCGCGCCCTTGAGCACGATGTGGATCTGCTTGGTATGGTCTTCGTCCTTGACGATGGCCGAGCCGTCGAGCGGCTTGATGGGGCCGGCGCCCTTGCCGTTGGGCTGGTGGCAGGCGGCGCAGTTGGCGGCATACACCTTCTCGCCGCGGGCCACGATGTCGGTCAGCGTCCAGACCTTGTTGGGATCGTCGGCCTTGGCGGCGGCCTTCTTCTTCTCGGCGGCGACCCACTGGGTGTAGTCGGCGGCGGAGAGCACCTTCACGTGGATGGGCATGTAGGCGTGCTCCTTGCCGCAGAGCTCGGCGCACTGGCCGTAGTAGTCGCCGACCTTGTCGGCGCGGAACCAGGTGTCGCGCACGAAGCCGGGGATCGCGTCCTGCTTGATGCCGAAGGCCGGCACCATGAACGAATGGATGACGTCGTTGGCGGTGGTGATCACGCGCACCTTCTTGCCCACGGGCACGACGAGGGGGTTGTCCACCTTGAGCAGGTAGTCCGGCGGCGCGTCGGCGACCTTGCCGCTGTCGGAGAGCCGGCGGTGGCTGCTGTCGAGCGTGGAGATGTAGGCCAGGCCCTGGCCCTCGCCGTTGATGTAGTCGTAGCCCCACTTCCACTGGTAGCCGGTGACCTTCACCGTGAGGTCGGCGTTGGTGGTGTCCTTCTGGGCCACGAGCACCTTGGTGGCAGGCAGGGCCATGAGGATCACGATGATGAAGGGGACGATGGTCCAGATGACCTCGACCGTGACGGACTCGTGGAAGTTGGCGGGCTTGGCGCCCTGCGACTTGCGGTGCTTCCAGATGGAATAGAACATCACCGAGAACACGCCCACGAAGATCAGCGTGCAGATGACGAGCATCATCCAGTGCAGGAAATGCTGCTCCTCGGCGATGCGCGTGACCGGGGGCGCAAGATTGAGCTGGCGCACGGCCGGGCCGCCGGGGAGGTCCTGCACCGCGTGCGCAGCGCCCCCCACCCATGCTCCGCACAGCAGCAGCAACGAAGGCAGCGGGTTGGAAATGCTTTTCTTCATAGTTCTCACTTCTCAGCCTCAATGAACCCTTTTCCCCGGGTGCGCCCGCGTGGGTCGGGCGGCGCCCGGGGGCATGCGGATTCCGACAGCCGGGGCGCGGCGGCCCCCGGCCGCGGTGCCCCGGGTTCCGCATGAACCCGGCGTGATCGAATGCGCGGTGCCGGCAGCGCCGCGCGGGTGTCTCTCTCCTGTCCCTGCATGCACCGGCCCGCCACCCCGAAAGGCGGCCAGCCGTGCATGGCGCAGCATGCCGTCCCCGTGTCGCGATTGCAATAGCGCAGGCGCCATCCGCGGCCCGGCCCAGTACAAACCATGAGAAGGAAGGAGGCGGCCGTGCGACAGGTCGGCCGGGCCATGGCGCGCGAAGGCGCCACGCACTCGGGCAGGCGCGCGGCGCGGGGTGCTCAGGCCCGTGCATGCTGCGCACGGGCTGGCCAGGCCCCATAGCCCGTAAATTGTAGCTTGCGGTGGATTCAGGCCACTGGCCGTAGCCGTCCGGGAAAACCCGCCGCACGGCGCGGCGCCGGGCCGGGCCCGCCCTCAGGGCCCGGGCGGGCGCCCCTGGCGCAGCATGGCGCGCATGTCCTGCAGCGAGACCGCGCTGCTCTCGCTCATCTTGAGCCGCGGCGCGGGCTTGAAGGCATGGCCGTAGATGATCTCGAAGGTGAGCGCGAGCTGTCCCCCGTTGTCGGGGCTGGCGAGGCGATCGGCCAGCGCCCGCTCGAGCCGGTCGCGCCAGGCGCGGCCCCGCAGCGCGGGAAAGCGCGCGGGATGGAAGTTGCGGCCGAGTTCGCGCAGTTCCTGCAGCAGCCGCGCGGGCGTGGCGAAGGTCAGGGTGATGCGCTCCATGTCCATCACCGGCTCCGCGAAGCCCTGCTGGACCAGCATGTCGCCCCAGTCGTGCATGTCGGTCATGGCGTGCCCCGCGGGCGGCCATCCCAGGGCCGCGTGGAGCGCGTGCAGCTCGCGCACGGTGTCGGGCCCCAGGCAGGAGAACATCAGGTAGCCGTCCACGGCCAGCGCGCGGTGCCAGCGGGCGATCAGCGCCTGTGGATCGGCCGAGAGGTGCAGCGCCATGTTGGCCCAGAGCATCTGCACGCCGCCGTCCGGGGGCAGGCCGAACCGCGGGGCGCCGGACGCCCAGCGCCCCGGGCTCCACCAGGGCCGCGCGAGCGCCTCGCGCGCCGCCGTCAGGTGCCGCGGCGCGGTCTCGGCGATCCACGCCACGGCCCCCGGGTAGCGGCGGGCCACCAGCCCGTGCCCCTGCAGGCCGCCGCGCACCGGGTCCCAGTCGGCCCAGGCCGCGGGTGCCTGCCGGATCCACTGCAGCCGGTCTTCCATGCGGCGCGCGACCTCTTCGTGCAGCCAAGGGGAGGCAGCGGGCGCGGCCGCATGCCAGCGCGCTGCGGCGGCCGGGTCGATGGTGGGGGGAAGCTGGCGGTCGGGGGGCGCGGACATCGGGGGCGGAGGGCGGGAAGCGGGTCGGGCAGTATATTGATGCCATGTGGAAGCAGTGGTTCTCGGGGATATCGGACGGGTTCGCCGCCGCCGTCCGTGCGGTGCCCAGCCAGTGCGCGGTCTGCCATGCTTGGCCGGCGCGCCGCGTGTGCGATGCCTGCGCCGAGCGCTTCGCCCAGCCCCGCCCCCGGTGCACGACCTGCGCCCTGCCCGTGCCCGCGGGCGTGCGCCGGTGCGGGGACTGCCTGCGCGATCCCCCGCCCCTGTCGGCCTGTGTCGCCGCGGTGGACTACGGCTATCCGTGGTCGGACGCACTGGCCGGGTTCAAATTCCACTCCGATCCCGGCTGGGCCGCCAGCCTCGCCCTGCTGGTGCGTGCGGCGCCCTGGGCCGAGCCGCTGCTCGATGCGGCGGATGCGGTGCTGCCGATACCGCTCGCGCCGGAGCGCTTGCGCGAGCGCGGCTTCAACCAGTCGGCGCTGCTGGCGGCAGCGCTGTCGCCTGGCCGCTGCGACGCGCGCACCCTGGTGCGCCTGCACGCCGCACCGGCCCAGAGCAGCCTGTCGCGCGCCGGGCGGCTGCGCAATCTGGACGGCGTCTTCGCCGTGGCGCGCGACCGTGCCGCACGGGTGCAGGGCCAACGCATCGTGCTGGTGGACGACGTGATGACCACCGGCGCGACGCTGCATGCCGCCGCCCGCGTGCTGCTGCAGGCCGGTGCCACCCGGGTGGACGCGGTGGTGCTGGCGCGCACGGCCTGAGGGCGGGAAGGGAAGGTGATGGCCGAGTCGGGCAGGCTGCGCCGCCTGATACATTTTTTTTCAATCTGCCGTCCGCCGCGGCGAGGCGCCCGCATGCTGCGGCACACAATAGGTCCATGTTCCACATCGTCCTCGTCGAACCGGAAATTCCGCCCAACACCGGCAACGTGATCCGGCTGGCCGCGAATACGGGCTGCACCCTGCACCTGGTGGAACCGCTGGGCTTCTCCATGGAAGACAAGCTCATGAAGCGCGCGGGCCTGGACTACCACGAATATGCGGAAGTCCGGCAGCACGCAGGCTGGACGGCTTTCCTGCGCGACGCCCAGCCCAGCCCGGAGCGCGTGTTCGCCATGACCACGCACGGCGTGCACACGGTCTACGAGAGCCTGTTCCTGCCGGGCGACTGGTTCGTGTTCGGTGCCGAAAGCCGGGGGTTGCCGCCCGAACTGCGGGACGCCTTCCCGCCCGCCCAGCGCCTGCGCCTGCCGATGCTCCCGGGCCAGCGCAGCCTCAACCTGTCGAATGCCGTCGCCGTGACGGTGTACGAGGCCTGGCGGCAGAACGGCTTCGCGCTGCCCGAGCCGGCCTGAAAACCTTGTTTCCGCCGCCCTGCCCCATCACCCCTGCGCTCCCGGGGCCTGCATGGCCTCCTCGATGGAGCGGCGCGTGCGCTGGCTCAGGAAATCCAGGAAGGCCCGGGTGCGCGCGGGCATGAACTTGCGGCTCGGCAGTGCCGCATACAGCGTGAAGTGTCCCGTGGTCCAGGACTCCAGCACGCGCACGAGCCGGCCGCTGCGCAGGTAGGGCGCCGTCAGGTCGAGCGGCTGCGAGCTGATGCCCGCCCCATCCAGCGTGGCGCGCAGCAGCGTATCGATATGGTTGGACACGCACACGGGTTGCACCGCGACTTCCACCACGCGCCCTTCGTCTCCGCCTTCCAGCAGGCGCATCACGCCGGGCCGGGTCTCGGAGCGCCGCCGCAGCAGGCACTGGTGGTACTTCAGGTCTTGCGGCACCTGCGGGATGCCGTGGGCGCGCAGGTACTCGGGCGAGGCGCAGACGATGCCGTCGAGCGAGACGATGGGCCGGGCGATGACGTTGGCATTGAATCGCTCGTCGGCACCGAGCAGGGTGATGTCGTAGTCGCCGATCGGCGGGTCGAGCGAGGCATCGGCGTGGATCTCCAGCGTGACGCGCGGATGGGCCTGGCGGAAGCCGGCGACCAGCGGGGCGAGGATGTGCACGGCCAGCGCCGGTGGCGCGAGCAGGCGCAGCACGCCGGCGATCTCGGAGGTGTGCGCCTGGGCGACGGCGAAGGCCTCGTCCACGTCGGCCAGGATGCTGCGCACCCGCAGCAGGTAAGCCTCCCCGGCTTCGGTGAGCGACACCCTGCGGGTGGTGCGCTGCAGCAGCCGCGTGCCGATGTGGTCCTCGAGGTCGGCCACCAGCCGGGTGACGGCCGCGGGAGAAAGATCCAGGGCCCGGGCGGCGGCGGCGAAGCCGCCCTCGTCCGCCACGGACTGGAAGACGCGCATGGTGAGCAATCTATCCATGTTCGCAATGAAGATGATCCATGAAATCAGATTATTTCAATTTCATGAATTAATCATTGCCGCCGATGCTGTTTTTCCCGGGGTTAACCCTGCGTACAGTCGGTTCCATCGATGAGCGACCCGTCGGGCTCACCGAGGCAGGACAAGACCGGCGCCGCGCCCTCGCGCAGCAAGCCGGCCTTGCCCGGACATTCCCCGACGCATGGAAAGACAAAGGAACACATCATGAACCGCAAGCCTCTCGCCATTGCCGCAGCCCTGCTCGCACTGACCGCCGTCTCCGCCCAGGCCGACAACCGCATCCAGGGCGACTGGAACAACTACCCGGCCGTGAACGACACCGCCCCCAGCACGCTGACGCGCGAAGCCGTGATCGCCGACCTCGTGGCCGCACGCCAGAACGGCACGATGCCGCGCGGCGGCGACTGGAGCGACGTACCCGCTCCGCTGGCCGTGTCCAATGGCAACACCCAGGTGGTGACCCGCGAACAGGTGCGCGCCGAAGCCATCGCGGCAGCCCGCTCGCATGAGATCGTCAGCGGCGACCATTGAGACCGCGCCGCGGCGCATACCGCAAGCCCGCCCATGGCTCCGGCCCGGCGGGCTTTTTCACGCCTGCACGGCGCCCGTGCGAGGTGAGCCTCCGGTCAGGCGATCAGGGTTTCGCGCCGTAGTTGCGGGTCAGGGATTCGGCCACGCACACGGGTTTGTCGACGCCCTCGCGCTCGATCGTGGCCAGCCAGGTCATCTGCACGCCGTCCGGCGGTGCGGGCTCGCAGGCCTGCAGCGTGAGCCGCGCCCGCAAGCGGCTGCCCACGGGCACGGGCGACATGAAGCGCACGCGGTTGAGGCCGTAGTTGACGCCCATGCGCGCGCCCTCGATATCGAAAGCCGCCTCGAAAAAGCGCGGCAGCAGCGACAGCGTCAGGAAGCCGTGGGCGATGGGGCCGCCGAACGGCCCCTGCGCGGCACGCGCCGGATCGACATGGATCCACTGGTGGTCGCCCGTGGCTTCTGCGAACCGGTTCACCTGCTCCTGCGTGACGGTGATCCATTCGGTGACGGCCACCTCGCTGCCGACGCAGGCCGCCAGCTCGGAATACGACTGAAAGGTCTTCTTCATGTCCTGCACTGTAGTGCGCGGGCCGCGCCGGGGCGTGTCGGCCCGGCGACAGCGCGTCAGCCGCCGGAGAGCCAGTCGCAGATGGGCTTCCACTGCTCCAGGTCGCGGGCGACCCGGCCGGGCGAGACGTCGAAGAGCGACAGGCCCTGCGCCGCGAGGTGGATGTAGTTCTGGGTGTCGCGGAGCATGCCCAGGACGGGCAGCCCCAGCCCCTCCACGAATTCCTGCAGCTTGTCGGCGGCGATGGTGCGCGAGTCCACGCGCATGCCGACGATGCCGATCTGCGTCGAGGCGGCCTGGCGGTGGGCGGCCAGCTCGTCCAGGAAGCTGCGGGTGGCGAAGATGTCGAAGACGCTGGGCTGCAGCGGCACCACCACCTTGTCGGCGAGCTTGAGCACCTCCTTGAGCGGCGCGCCGTGCAGGCCGGCCGGGGTGTCCAGCACCGCATGGGTGGCGTCGCGCGGGGGGCGCGGCACGGCGCCCGCGGGCGTTTCCCAGTCGGCGATGGGGCGCGCGGCCGGCGGCCGCAGGCTGCGCCAGAGGCGCGACGACTGCTGGGGATCCAGGTCACCGAGGGCGACGGCATGCCCCTGGCTCGCGAAATAGCCAGCCACGTTCATGGCTAGCGTGGACTTGCCGACACCCCCTTTGGGGTTTGCCACTGCGATCACGGGCATGTGCGACTCCTCGATGGCGGAACTCGTTCGGTACGGGACGCCGATGGTAGCGCCACGGCGTGACGGCGCAAGCCGTCAGGCGTGCGGCCCGCCGCGCCGCACGAAGAACAGCCCGGCGCCCACGGCCATCAGCAGGCCGCCGAAGACGCGGTTCTGGTTGCGTACCGCCCGGGGGCTGCGCAGCAGGCGCCGCAGTGCGCTGGCGCTGGCGGCATAGCCGTGCATGACGGTGAGATCCACCACGACCATGGTGGCACCCAGCGCGAGCAGCTGGGTCCACAGGGGCCGCGACTCCGTCAGGAACTGCGGCAGCACCGCGACCATGAAGATGATGCCCTTGGGGTTGGTGGCGTTGGTGAGGAAGCCGGCGGCGCAACGGCGGCGCCAGGAGGCCGCGGGGGCGGCCCCTTCGTCGCCGAACACCGAGGCGCCGCCCGCACGCCACTGGGTGAACCCGAGGTAGATCAGGTAGCACGCACCCATCACCTTCACCGCGCTGAACGCGGTCTCGGATGCCAGCAGCAGCGAGCCCACGCCGGCACCGGCGATCACCAGCACGAGCAGGAGGCCCAGTTGCAGGCCGAGGATGGTCGCGCCCGTCCGGCGCACGCCGTAGGCCAGCCCGTGGCTCATGGACAGCACGGCCCCGGAGCCGGGCGAGAGGGCGATGAGGCAGGCGGCGGCGGCGAAGGCGAGCCAGGTGTGGAAATCCATGGGAGGGCAGCAGGAGACAATGGAAAGGGGATGCCGCGCCGGCATGGCCGCCGACACGGTGGAGCATGTTAACGGGGCACAATGCCCCGGCGCCCCATCTTCCATCCTCTCTCCTCGTTCCTGCCGCTGCCGACACCGCGTCCATGGCCCACGCACCCACCTGGCTCACCTACGGATTCCTCTACCTCGGCGCCGCCGTGCTGGCGGTGCCCATCGCGCGCGCGCTCGGGCTCGGCGCCATCATCGGCTACCTCGCGGCCGGCATCGCCATCGGCCCGTGGGGCCTGGGCCTGGTGAGCAACGTGCAGGACATCCTGCATTTCGCCGAGTTCGGGGTGGTGCTGATGCTCTTTCTCGTGGGGCTCGAGCTGCAGCCGAGCCGGCTCTGGAGCCTGCGGCGGCCGATCTTCGGGCTCGGCAGCGCGCAGGTGCTGGGCTGCGCGGCCCTGCTGTGGGCGGTGGCCTGGGCCTGCGGGCTGCCGTGGCGCGTCGCGCTGGTCGGGGCGCTGGGGCTGGCGCTGTCGTCCACCGCGATCGCGCTGCAGGTGCTGGCCGAGCGCAACCTGATGCGCACGGACAGCGGGCAGAAGGCGTTCTCGATACTGCTCTTCCAGGACGTGGCAGCCATCCCCATCTTGGCGCTGCTGCCGCTGCTGGCCGCCGGCGCGGAGGGCGCGGGCGGCGCGGCACAGCCCCACACGGCCAGCGGCCTGGCGCTGGAGGCCGCGAAGATCATCGGCGTGGTGGGCGGCATCGTGCTGGGCGGGCGCCTGCTGCTGCGTCCGCTGCTGCGCTGGATCGCGCGCAGCCGCACGCCGGAGATCTTCACGGCCGCGGCGCTGCTGCTGGTGGTGGCCACGGCGATGCTGATGCTGGCCGTGGGCCTGTCGATGGCGCTGGGCGCCTTCCTCGCCGGCGTGCTGCTGGCCGAGAGCGAATACCGCCGCGAACTGGAAACCGACCTGGAGCCGTTCAAGGGCCTGCTGCTGGGCCTGTTCTTCATGGCCGTGGGCATGACCATCGACTTCGGCGTGCTGATGCGCTCGCCCTGGACCATGCTGGCGTTGCTGTTTGGCTTCCTTGCCGTGAAGGCCATGGTGATCCACACGCTCGCCCGGGCCACCGGCATGGCCTACCAGGAGCGGCCGGTGTTCACGCTGCTGCTCGCGCAGGGCGGGGAGTTCGCGTTCGTGGTGTTCCAGACCGGCGCGGGCGCAGGGGCGATCCCGGCGGAGACGGCATCCCTGCTGATCGGCGCCGTGGCGCTGTCGATGCTGCTGAGCCCGCTGCTGCTCACGGCAATGGACCGCGTGCTGCTGCGGCGCCATGCGCGCCTGGAAGACGGCGCGCCGCCGGACGTGGAAGAGATATCGGAGCCGCAGGAGGCCCCGGTGATCATCGCGGGCTTCGGCCGCTACGGCCAGATCGTGGCGCGCATGATGCTGGCGCAGGGCGTGCCGGCCACGGTGCTGGACCACAGCGTGGACATGCTGGAGGTGGCGCACACCTTCGGCTACCGCGTGTTCTACGGCGACGCCACGCGGCTGGACCTGCTACGCATCGCGGGCGCGGCGCAGGCGCGCGTGCTGGTGGTGGCGGTGGACGATACCGAGCAGTCGCTCAAGATCGTGAAGATCGCGCGCAAGCATTTCCCGCAGCTGGAGATCGTGGCCCGCGCGCGCGACGTGACGCACTGGAACGCGCTGCGCGACCTGGGCGTGACGCGGGTGGAACGCGAGGTGTTCGAGTCCAGCCTGAAGACCGCGCGCACCGTGCTGGAGGTGATGGGCATGCCCCCCGCGCAGGCCGAGGCGCTGGCGAACCGCTTCCGCCACCACAACATCGCCCTGGCCGACCGCATGTACCCGCACCACAAGGATCGCGCGAAAATGATCGCCGTGGCCCAGCAGGGCCGCCAGCAACTGGTGGAGCAGATGGCCAAGGAACGCCAGGAGCAGGCGGCCGCTGCTGCCGCCGCCCAGGGCGGCGGGCCGGTGCCCGCCGAAGGCACGGAGGGCGCGGGCCCGCCGGCCCGCAGCCCCTGATCCCGGCCGGCATCCGGCCGGCACCGGCGGCCCGTAAGCCGCCGCCCCTTGAGGCTCTTTTTCCGAAAGGATTCACGACTTCATGCGCCGTTTCGAACTGATCGAGGGAAACTCCAGCAAATTCTGGGAAGTGGAGCAGGCCGGCTCCGGCCTGAACATCCGGTGGGGCCGCATCGGCACCGCCGGCCAGAGCCAGACCAAGGCGTTCGCCGACGCGGCCAAGGCCACGGCCGCGATGGCCAGGCTGGTCACCGAGAAGACGGGCAAGGGCTATGCGGAAGTGGGGGTGGCGCCGGGAGCGGCCATCGGCGCGTCGCCAGCGCCTGCACCCGCGAAGCCGGCACCTGCGAAGCCCCCTTCTCCGGGGACCCCCACGGGCGATGCCCCGGACGCCGCGCCGGTTGCATCGGCACAGGGCGGGGAGGCGGCGCCGGCCGAGGGCCTGGACGCCCAGTGCGAGCGCGCCGTCGCGGCCACGTGGGCGCAGATCGCCGAAGGCAGCCTGAAGGTGGACGACGTGCTCTCCGCGGCCGTGATCAAGCGTCGGCATGGGGTGAGCGACCAGGGTGCCGCCATGGCGTTCGAGCAGCTCAAGTCGGCAGGCCTGCTGCAGGGCTGGGGCACGACGGCGCAGGTTTCCAAGCGCGCGCAGGAACGTGCCCGGGCGCTGATCGCGGATGCCGCGGCCCGCGCGGCCCAGGCGGCATCCACTGCGGAAACGCCGGCAATCTCCGTGGCGGCCACCGGCGACGGCGGGACGACGGTACCGCCCTGGCTCGCGCAGGGCGACCCGGTGCGCCTGTCGCCGCAGATGGAGCGCGAGGCCTATGCCACGCGCCGGTTCCCGCCCCCGGTGCGGGCCGTGCCGCTGGCCGAGGCCTGGCAGCGGGCCCGGGGAGCGCTGGACGTGCAACTGGACCTGCCGGGCACCGACGCCGCACTGCGCGACGTGCTGCAGCGCATGTCCGACCGCCTGGCCCGGACGGCCCCGCAGCCCGACGCAGAGGCCGACACGGTGCTGCTGGCGCTGGCGCTGTCCATGTCCGGCTACCACGGGGAAAACGCGGGCGGCGCCGCGATCGTGGACTATCTGGTGGCGCAGTACGGGTTGCCCGGCGCGGTGGACATTTTGATCGCCGCCCAGCGAATCAAGGTCACGGGCGTGTACGACTCCCAGGCCCAGCAGCGCCGCCTGCAGCTGTCCGGCGCGGTGACGCACCCGATGTCCAACGGCTGGCGCGGTCCGCTGGGCCAGGGCGAGGAGACCTTCCGCAACTACCTCGCGGCCGCGCCGCAGGCCGAATGGGAAGCCTGCGCAGACCGGATCGAAGCCGCCCTGCCCTCCCTGCACCCCAGCCGGCAGCCCGTGATGGCGCTGCTGCTGCCGGACCGGCCCGCGCTGTCGGATGCGCTCGCGCACCGGCTGGCAGCCGAAAAGGAAACGCCCGAGACCGCCCACTGGCTGCTGCTGACGGCCCAGGACCCTGCCGCGCTGGCGATCGCCGCCAGGACGCGGCTGTCCTATTCTTCGGGCTTCTGGGGGCACGGCCGGATGGTGGCCACCGCCGTGCGCGAGCGCGGCTGCGCCGCGGTGGCGGTGCTGGAGCGCGGGGCCGCCGACGAGGCCGCGGGCGAGGCGCTCGCCGCCATCGGCACGCCCGAGGCCGTGCTGGCGCTGGCCAGGGTGGCCAGCAGTTCCAAGGGCTCGCTCGCGCGGCTTTCGCTCGCGGTGGACCGCTGGCCGCTGGCAGGCATCGTCGCGCTGTCGCGGCTGGTGGCGGCCGACGGCAAGGACGCGGGCCTGTTGACGCCCACTCTGTCGCGCCTGCTGCGTGCCCACGGCGAAAGCGTGCCGCCGCTGCGCCCCTGGCTGGACGCCGCCGCGCAAGCCGCCGTGGACCGGCAGCTGGCGCTGCTTAGCGGCCCCGCCGAGGTGGCGGGCCCGGACGAGTTGCCCGAGGTGCTGGCGCGCCCGCCGTGGCTGGCCAAGGCGGCACGGAAGGCGGTGGCGGTACTGGCCCTGGAGCCGCTGCCGCTGGCGCCCGTGGAGCAATGGGCGCCAGGCGCCCGCGAGGAAGCACGGCGCCTGTCCTCCTGGCAGATGAACCGGTATGCCAGCGCCGCCCAGAACGTGGACGAGATGCTGAACCTGCTGGGTTTCGATACCCGGAAAAAGCAGCAGTACGTCCCTATGCGCAACGATGCCGCAGGGGCCATCCGCGCACGGGACACAGGAGCGCTGGTCGCGGCCTGGCGGGCCCTGGTGGCCGAGCGCAAGCGCGAACGCTACTACTGGTACACGCTCGACACCACCGCGGTGGCGCACCTGCCGCCGGAGATGGCCGTGCCGTTCTGGAACGCCGTGGCCGGCGAGACGGAAGGCAGCGATATCGGCCACGCGATCGCCACGCTGGGCCTGCCCGCGTTGCCGGCCCTCGCCGCCATGGTGCGCCTGAAGCCGGCCGAGAACCTGGCCTGGGCGATGCACTACGGTGCGGTGGAGATCGCGCCCACCGCGGCGCGGGCCTTCGCCAAGCTCAAGACCGCGCGGGCCACCGGCCGCGCCTGGCTGCTGCAATACCCCGAGCACGCGGCATGCGCGCTCATCGCGCCGGCGCTGGGCAAGGCCGGCGAGGCGCGCGACTGCGCGGGTTCGGCACTGCGCCTGCTGTGCGCCCAGGGGCACGAGGCGTTGCTGCTCGACGTAGCGGCACGCCATGGCGACGATGCCGTGGTGCAGGCGCTGCGTGCAGTGCTCGACGAAAGCCCGCTGGACCGCTTTCCCACCAGGCGCGCGAAGCTGCCGGAATTCTGGCAGCCGCGCGGATGGCGCCGTCCCGTACTGAAGGACGGCCCCGGCCAGGGCAAGGCGCTGCCGGACGACGCGCTCGACGCGCTCGGGCAGATGCTTACCTTCCCCACGAGCGAAGAGGTGTATGCCGGCATCGCGCTGGTGCGGGAAGCCTGCACGCCCGATTCGCTGGCCGACTTCGCCTGGGACGCCTTCAGCGCCTGGCTGGAGGCGGGCGGCCCGTCGAAGGAGGGCTGGGCCCTGACCGCGCTCGGGTTGCTCGGCACCGATGACACGGCCCGCCGGCTCACGCCGTTCATCCGCGCCTGGCCGGGCGAATCGGCGCATGCACGCGCCGTCACCGGGCTGGACGTGCTCGCGCAGATCGGCACCGACGTGGCGCTGATGCTGCTCAACGGCATCGCGCAGAAGATCAAGTTCAAGGGCCTGCAGGACAAGGCGCGCGAGAAGATCGCGGCGATCGCCGAGGCGCGCGGCCTCACTCCCGAGGAACTGGAGGACCGGCTCGCGCCCGACCTGGGCCTGGACGCGCAGGGCACGCTGCGGCTGGATTTCGGGCCGCGGGCGTTCAAGGTGGGATTCGACGAGGCGCTCAAGCCCTATGTGCGCGAGATCTCGGCGGACGGCAGCGACGGCGCGCGCCTGCCGGATTTGCCCAAGCCGAAGAAGACCGACGACCCCGCGCTGTCGCAGGAGGCGGTGGAGCGCTTCAAGCTGCTGAAGAAGGACGCCCGCACCATCGCCAGCCAGCAGCTGCTGCGGCTGGAGGTGGCCATGTGCGCCCGCCGGCGGTGGACGCCGGACGTGTTCCGTACCTTCCTGGCCGGCCACCCGCTGGTGCGCCACATCGTGCAGCGCCTGGTCTGGGGCGTGTACGAGGTGGAGGACGGCGGCAGCTACGGCGGCCGGCTCGCGGCCTGCTTCCGCGTGGCGGAGGATGGCAGCGCCACCACGGCCGAGGACGACCCCTTCGACATTCCGGAGGGCACGCAGGTGCGCATCGGCGTGCCGCACGCGCTGGAGATCACGCCCGCGGACGCGGCGGCCTTCGGGCAGGTCTTCGCGGACTACGAACTGCTGCAGCCCTTCCCGCAGATCGGCCGCGATACCTATACGCTGACCGAGGCGGAGAAGGCGGACATCAAGCTCTCGCGCTGGGCCCAGGCCAAGGTGCCCACGGGGCGCGTGCTGGGGCTGGTGAACAAGGGATGGCGCCGCGGACAGGCGCAGGACGGCGGCGGTATCTGGTACTTCACCAAGCCGCTGGGCGCCGACCGCGTGATCGAGCTGCACCTGGACCCGGGCATCATCGTGGGCATGGTGGACGAGTACCCCGAGCAGGAGCTGGGCGACGTGCAGGTCGGCAAGCCGACGGCCTGGGGCGACATGCAGAACCCCGAGGCGATCGGGCGGCTGGACGCCATCTCCGCGAGCGAACTGATCCGCGACATGGAGGGACTGCGCGCCTGATGCGCGCCGTGCGCAGCCGCCCCTTCGATGACTGAACCCTCCAAACTCCCATGGCCACTTCACGCAAATCGACACCTTCCGGCGATGCCGCAGCCGGCGCTCCGCTGCAGCGCCCGCCCGCGGAGATCCTCCACGCCGCCGAGCTGGAGCGCCTGCGCGCGCAGGACACCGACCCGCGCCCGCCGGGCTGGTCGATGGGCCTGCGCGCCGCGCGCAGCTTCATCCTCGGCGATGCGGCACTGGGCATCGCGCCCAAGATCGTGGCACCCGTGGCGGGCATCGAACGCATGCTGGTGACGCTGGCGACCGGCCGCGGCCTGATGCTGGTGGGCGAGCCCGGCACTGCCAAGTCGCTGCTGTCCGAACTGCTCGCCACGGCGATCTCTGGCGTCTCCACGCTGACCATCCAGGGCGGCGCCTCGATCACGGAAGACCAGATCAAGTACGGGTGGAACTATGCGCTGCTGATCAACGAGGGGCCGAGCCCGCGCGCCCTGGTGCCCGCGCCGCTCTACCAGGGCATGCAGCAGGGGCGCATCGTGCGCTTCGAGGAAATCACGCGCGCGCCGCTGGAAGTGCAGGACTGCCTGCTGGGCATGCTCTCCGACCGCGTGATGGCGGTGCCCGAACTCGCGGGCGAGCACGCCATGCTCTATGCGCGCGAGGGCTTCAACATCATCGCCACGGCCAACACGCGCGACCGCGGCGTGAACGAGATGAGCGCGGCGCTCAAGCGCCGGTTCGATTTCGAGACCGTGTTCCCCATCCTCGACTTCGACCGCGAAATGTCGCTGGTGCAGGATGCCAGCGCGCGGCTGCTCGCGCAGAGCGGCATCCCGCATGCCGTGCCGCAGCCGGTGGTGGAATTGCTGGTCTCCACCTTCCGCGACCTGCGCGGCGCTCCGGCCGATGGCCGCGGCGCGTCCGCGGACGCGGCCATGGACCGCCTCTCGGCCGTGATGTCGACGGCGGAAGCCGTGAACGTGGCCCATGCCGTGGGCGTGCGCGCCTGGTTCCTGGAGCAGCGCGAGGGCTCGCCCGCCGACCTCGTGGACTGCATTGCCGGGACGGTGGTCAAGGACAACGCCGACGACCGCGCCAAGCTGCGCCGCTACTTCGAGCAGAAGGCGGCCAAGCGCACGGGCGCGCACTGGCGCGCGTATTACGAAGCGCGCCACCGGCTGCCGTGAAGGACGCCGCGGTGCCGGGCGCCGATCCCGTCATCCTGGGCGTGCGCCACCACAGCCCCGCCTGCGCGCGGCTGGTGGCGGAGCGCATCCGCGCGCTGCGGCCGGCCTTCGTGCTGATCGAGGGGCCGGCGGACTTCAACGGCCGGCTCCATGAGCTCGCCCTGCCCCACCGGTTGCCGGTGGCGATCTATTCCTACCTGTCGCACGGCGAAACCCACCGCGGATCGTGGACGCCGTTCGCGGAGCATTCACCCGAATGGCAGGCGCTGCAGGCCGGGCGCGAGACCGGGGCGCAGGTGCGCTTCATCGACCTGCCCGCCTGGCATCCGGCCTTCTCGCACCTGGAGAACCGCTACGCCGACGCGGCCGATGCACAGCACCAGGCCCGCGCGGAAGCCTACGAACGCGCGCTCGCGGACAAGCTCTCGGTACAGGGCCGGGATGCCCTGTGGGACCATCTCTTCGAGGACGAGGGGCCGGAGAACGGCGCGGGGAACGGTGGAGACGACAGCCTCGCCCTGCGCCTGTCCACCTATTTCAGCCACCTGCGGGGGGATGGGGAAGCCGGCTCGGAGGGCAACCAGGCGCGCGAGCAGATGATGGCGCGCTGGATCGCCTGGGCCATGGCGCGCGGTGCCGGCCCGGTGCTGGTGGTCTGCGGCGGCTACCACGCCCCGGCGCTCGCGCGGCTCTGGCGCGGGCTGCCGGACGGCGAGCCTGCGGTGCCGCGGCCCGATGAGGACTGCGCCGCGCAAGACTCCGCGCCTTCTCCGGCAGCACTGGAGGATGCGCCGCGCTTCGGCTCCTACCTCGTGCCCTACACCTTCCGCAGGCTCGATGCCTTCGCAGGCTATGCCTCCGGCATGCCCTCACCGCAGTATTACCAGTGGCTGTGGGAGCACGGCCCCGAGGGCGCTGCGCGCGAGGCGCTGCGGCACGTGGTGCAGCGCCTGCGCGGCCGCAAGCTGCCGGCCTCCACGGCCGACCTGATGGCCGTGCATGCGCGGGCGAACGGCCTGGCGCGGCTGCGCGGGCACCGGCAGCCCCTGCGCTCGGACTGGCTGGATGCACTCGCGGGTGCGCTGGTGAAGGATGCCCTGGATGCGCCGCTGCCGTGGACCTACCGCGGCCCGCTGCGCGCGGGGACCGACCCGGTGCTGGTGGAAGCCATGGACGTGCTCGCCGGTGACGCGGCAGGACGCCTCGCACCCGGTACGCCGCAGCCGCCCCTGGTGGCCGCGGTGCAGGCGGAGCTGGCCGCGCACGGGCTGGAGCTGCGTGGCACGATCACGCTCGACCTGCTGCAGGACCGGGACCGCGCCCGCAGCCGCGTGCTGCACCGGCTGGCCCTGCTGCAACTGCCCGGCGTGGTGCGCACGCGCGGCCCGGCGCTGGCGATGTCGGGCGAGCGCGAGGAGGCCTGGCGCCTCGGCGAGCCGCTGGAGCAGCAGGCCGCCCTCATCGAGGCGGGCGCCTGGGGCGCCACGCTGGAGGATGCAGCGCGCGCCCGGCTCGAGGACGACCTGCGGCGCGCGCGCGGCCGCATCGTGCCGCTGGCCGAAGGACTGAACCGCGCCGCCTGGGCAGGCCTGCCGTCCGTGAGCGACGGGTTGCTGAGGGAAATCGGCGCAGCCATCGGCCAGGAACCGCGCTTCGAGGCACTGGCGCCGGCCCTGGGGCTGCTGCACACGCTGCTGCGGCACGGCCGGTGGCTGGGCATGGCGGACGCGCCCGCGCTGCGCGTGACGGTCGAAGCGGGCTTCGACCGCGCGCTCTGGCTGCTGGAGGCCCCTGCCGCGGTGGCGCCCGCCGACGTCGAGGACCACCTGCAGGGCCACCGCGCCCTGCACCGCATCGTGGCGGACCACCTCGCCGACCTGCACGAGGGCGCGGCGGCACCACTGGCCCTGGAGCCGGCGCGGGCCATCGCCGTCTGGCAGCGCAAGGCCGCCGATGCGCAGGCGGCCCCCGTCGGCCGCGGCGCGGCGCTCGGCGCGGTCCTGGCGCTGTCGGGGCGGCCCGGCACGGGGGATGCCGAGCCTCCCGAGGCCGTGGAAGAGGCCCTGGCGCTGCTGGGCGCCATGACGGCCTCCACCCTGGGCGACGCGCTGGCCGGACTGCTCGCCCTCGCGCGCGAAACGCTGGCCACCCAGCCGGCCTTCGCGGCGGGGATGGACCGCCGGGTCCGGGCACTGGACGATGCGGAGTTCATCCTCGCCCTGCCGGCAATGCGTGCGGCCTTCGCCTGGCTGCCGCCGCGCGAGCGCGGCGACCTGGCCGGCCAGGTGCTCGCGCTGCACGGCGCGCAGCACCTGCCGCGGCGCACCCTCACCGCGGCGCAGGCCGGCGGCTTCGCGCCGGAAGACATCGCCGCCGCGCGCGCTGGCGAGGCGGCGGCCGCCGCCCGGCTGGCCGCCTGGGGCCTGTCCACGGATACCGGGATGGAGGCACCGGCATGACCCTGTCCATTCCAGATCCCCTGCAGCGCTGGCGCCTGCTGCTGGGCGAGCCGGCCGAGCCGGCCTGCGGCGCACTCGGCGAGGCCGCGCAGGCGGCCGACGCAGCCCTCGAATGGCTCTATGGCCGCGACGGCGACCGCGCCGAACGCGGCGAGCGCAGCGCCGGCCTGGGCCCCTCGGCGCTGAGCACCCCGGACTGGATCAACGCCATCCACACGCTCTTCCCCAAGGAGGTGATCGAACGCCTGGAGCGCGACGCGGTGGAGCGCTACGGCATCGACGAGGTGGTGACCAACCTCGAGGTGCTGGAACGCATCGAGCCCTCCGAATCGCTGCTGCGCGCGGTGCTGCACACCAAGCACCTGATGAACCCCGAGGTGCTGGCCGCCGCGCGCCGGCTGGTGGCCGAGGTCGTGCGGCGCATCATGGAGAAGCTCGCGACCGAGGTGCGGCAGGCCTTCGGCGGCAGCCGCGACCGGCGCAGGCGCTCGCGCCTCAAGGTGGCGCGCAACTTCGACTTCCAGCGCACCCTGGCAGCCAACCTGCGCCGCTGGGATCCGGTGCGCGGCAGGCTCTACCTGGAGCGGCCCGTGTTCGCGAGCCGCACGCGCCGGCATGCCGAGCCCTGGGACATCGTGCTGCTGATCGACCAGAGCGGCTCCATGGTGGATTCCGTCATCCACAGCGCCGTGATGGCCGCGTGCCTCTGGCAGCTGCCGGGCATGCGCACGCGGCTGGTCGCGTTCGACACGCAGGTGGTGGACCTGACGGCCGACGTGTCCGATCCGGTGGAGCTGCTCATGAAGGTGCAGCTGGGCGGCGGCACCGACATCGCCAAGGCCGTGGGGTATGCCCAATCGCTGGTGGCCAATCCTTCGCGCACCATCGTCGTGCTGGTGAGCGACTTCTACGAGGGCGGCGACCCGGGCGAGCTGGTGCGCCGCGTGAAGGCGCTGACCGGCGCGGGCGCCAGGGTGCTGGGCCTGGCCGCGCTCGATGCGCAGGCCGAACCCGCCTATGACCGGGAGATGGCCGCGCGGCTCGTGCGCGAAGGCGCGCAGGTGGGCGCCATGACGCCGGGGCAGCTCGCGGCCTGGCTGGCCGAGAAGGTGCAGGCATGAGCGGCACAGCGCACCGGGCCGACCTGCTCGAACTCACTGCCGAAGCGCTCACCGCGCTGGCCAACGCGGGCTTCGTGAAGCGCGCGCAGAAGGACGTGGCCGCGGGCCTGCTGCCCCGCCTGGCGACGGAAGCCGACGGCACGGTGGTGGCGGAATTCGCCGACGGCGCGCGCACGCGCCTGCCGCCGGGCCGCACGCTGCGCGATGCGGCATGCACCTGCGCGGCCAGCGGCATGTGCCGGCACCGCGTGATGCTGGTGCTCGCCTACCAGCAGGACCATGCACGCAACGCCGCGTCCGGGGCCGGTGACGACAGTGCCAGTGGCGGCGATGCTGCAGCCGCCATGGCCGCTCCTGCGCCCGCGGCCGAGGGGCCCTGGAGCCCCGCCCATTTCGACGACGCGACGGTGGCCGCCAGCATCGCGCCTTCGGTGCTGGAGCAGGCCGTGCGCCTGGCGGCGTCGCGGCCGGTGGTGGCGGTACAGCCCTGGCACAGCCCATCGGTACCGCCCGCGGCACGGTTGCCGATGTGCACGGTGCGCTTTTTCTCGCGCAGTTCGCTGGTGCATGCACGCTGCGACTGCCAGCAGGGCAGCGGCTGCGCGCACGTGGTGGTGGCCCTCTGGGCCTTCCGGGCCGCGGGCGAACTGCCGCCCGGTGGCGACGAGGCCATGGTGGAGGTCGCGCCGCGTGGCGACGCGCAGCCGGCTGCGCCGCAAGGCGGTGGCGCGGCCCCGGTGGCCGCGGCGCCAGCCTCCGGGCGCCTGCGCGCTCCGCAAGCCCTGCAGCTGCGCGGCGCGCTGGACGAGATGCTGCTGGCGCTGTGGCTCGAAGGCACGTCGCAGCCCCCCATGGCCCTGGCCGCGCGGTTCGGGGCCGTGCGCGCCCAGGCGCAGGCGCTGGGCTGGCGCTGGGTGGACGACGGCCTGGCCGAGCTGTCGCTGCTGCTGCAGTCCCAGCAGGCGCGCAGTAGCCGCGATGACCCCGCGCGGACGCTGCAGGTGGCGGCAGAACTGTGGGCGCGGCCGCGCGCCGCCGCGCATGCCGAGGACGCCGCCGGGCAGCCGCCGGGCCCGTCGCGGCCGCCGCTGCATGCAAGCCAGATCCTGGGCATCGGGGTGAAGGGCGAGGTGGCGCTGGACCACCTCAAGCTCGTATCGCTGGGCGCGGCGCTGTGGGCCGACGACGCGGCCGAAGGCGCCAGCGTGCTGTTCGCCGACCCGGACACGCAGACCGTGACAGTGCTGGAGCGCCAGTGGCCGCGCGGCGAAGGCGGCCCCGGGCAGGCCCTGTCCGGCCGGCGGGTGGCGGGTTTTCCGCTGCGGCAGATCGCCGCGGGGCAGGTCATCACCAAGACCGCGACGCGGCGCGCCAACGGCGCCATCGACATCGGCTCCGGATCGCGCCAGACGGGCGTGGTGCCGCTGTCGCCCACGGCCTGGGACGACCTGGGTGCCCCGCTGCGCCAGGGCAGCGTGGAGTCGCTGGTGGAGCGCCTGCGCAATGCGCCGCCGGAGTTCGTGCAGCCGCGCCAGGCGGCCACGGGCGCGGCCGGGGGCACGTCAGGCCCGCTGCACGTGGTGGCCTTCCCGGGCATGCACACCGAAGAATGCACCTGGGACGCCGCCGCCCAGGTGCTGCACGCACGCATCGTGCGCCGCGATGGCGATGGCGATGGCGCCGCGGATACGGCCTCAGCCGCCTTGCACCTCGCCTTGCCGCACCGCGCGGCGGCGCCGGGCGCGGTGGATGCGCTGGCGCGCGCGCTGTCGGGAGAATGGGGCAGCCTGCGCGCCGTCGCAGGGCCGGTGACCCTGCACCAGGGCCGTGCCGTGATGCAGCCGCTGGCCCTGCTCACGGACCAGCGCGCGGTGGTGCCGCAGACCGAGGCCCCCGCCGCACAGGCGCTCGCGCTGCGCACGGCCAGCGAAACACCGCAGGCTGTTCAGGCCCTCCTCGGCGCCACATCGCAAGGGCTGGCACAGTGGCTGCGCCAGGGCCTGCGCCACCAGCCGGGCGGGCTGGAGACGCGGGTACGGGACCAGGCCCGCCAGCTCCGGCACGCCGGCCTGGACCGCACGGCGGCGCTGCTGGAAGGCGTTCCCGCGCAGTTGCGGTCGCCGGAGCGCGGAGCGCTGCTGCGGGCGCTGTCCACCCTTGCATTGCTGGTACAGGCACAGGAACGATGACCGACACGGCCCCCACGAACCTCGTCCGCGCGCTGGAAGAGCGCGCCTTCAACGCCTGGCCGGCGCACCAGACGGTGTTCCACGGAGGCTGGGTATTCCGGCTGTCGGGCGGCTACACCAAGCGCGCCAATTCGGTCAACGCGCTGGTGCCGGGTGCGCCGTTCGATGGCGTGCGCGAGGCGGCGGCAGCGCTGTATGCGCGGCATGGACTGCCCGCCGTGTTCCGCATCACGCCCCTGGCGCCGGCCGAAGCCGACCACGCACTGGCGGATGCGGGCTACCAGCACTTCGATCCCTCGCTGGTGCTGCAACGGCCCCTGCCGCCGGGATCGCTGCCACGGCCCGATGGCAGCACCCTGGTCAGCACCTCGCCATCGGCCGCGTGGCTGGAAGGCTTCGCGGCGGCCAACGGCGTGGCCCTGCACCACCGCAAGCTGCACCGCAGCATCCTCGACGCCATCGCCCACCCGGTGGGCTACGCGCTGCAGCGGGACGCCGACGGCCATGCCGTGGGTTTCGGCCTGGCGGTGCTGGAGCGCCACGCGGTCGGCCTGTACGACCTGGCCGTGGCGCCGGGACACCGGGGCAGCGGGCGCGGCCGCGCCCTGGTGCAGGCCCTGCTGCACTGGGGCAGCGAGGCCGGAGCAACCAGCGCCTACCTGCAGGTGCGAGCGCAGAACACGCCTGCGCTGCGGCTGTATGAATCGATGGGGTTCAGGACGGCGTACGGGTACCACTACCGGGTTCCGGGCTGAGACCGCAGGCGCGACGAGCCGCGCCGGCCTCCGGATTCCTCCGCACGGAACGTTGATGACAGCTCAACCGCAGGCATTGAATGCGAATTGTTTTCAATATAATTAATAAAACTTTTTTATGCGCCGATGCACGCGGCAGCCTTTCTTCTTACCGCATCCCATGGTCCACACCCGTTCCACGATGGTGGCGGCCGCGCATGGCGCAGCCGTCGTCCCCCAGCGTATTCACAGGGCTGCACGCCCGGCCCGCCGGCTGGGCCGGGGCGCCCTGACCCCGCTGGCGCTCTGCCTGTCGCAGGCCGCATTTGCACAGGCCACGGCCCCCGCAGAGGCCGCTGGTGCGGCGAACACGGCGCAACTGCAGGAAGTGCGCATCAATGCCGGCGCCGAGAAGGACGTGGGCTTCGCCCCCGCCGAAGCCCAGACGGCCGGCAAGGCGCCGATGCGCCGGCTGGAGACGCCGCAGTCGGTGAGCGTGGTGACGCGCGAGCAAATGGAATCGCGCCAGATCACCAACATGCAGCAGGCACTGCAGACCGTGGCGGGCGTGAGCCCGGTGAACTTCGGGCGGCGCGGCTTCGACGACATCAACATCCGGGGTTTCCGCTCCACCGAGTCCATCCTGATCGACGGGCTGGTACAGAGCGCCGGCATGTGGACGCGCCTGAACCCCTACGGCTACGAGCGCTTCGAGGTGCTCAAAGGCGCGGCCTCGGTGCTGTACGGCCAGGTGCAACCCGGCGGCATCGTCAACGCGATCAGCAAACGCCCCAAGCGCGAGGCATTGGGTGAAGTGGGCGTGGAAGTGGGCAGCTACGGGCTGCGCACGCTGCAGGCCGACCTGAACCGGCCGCTGAACGAGTCGGGCAAGGCCGCCTTCCGCATCAACGCGCAGGTGTCCAACAGCGACGATCCGACCGACTTCATCTACCGCCGCGACCGCTGGATCGCCCCCTCGCTCTCGCTGGACCTGGGCCCGCAGACAGATCTGGTGCTGTTCGCCACCTACAGCCAGGGCAACTGGATGCGCCAGCAAGGCGTCACGCCCTACGGCACGGTGCTGCCCAACCGCAACGGCCCGGTGCGCACCACGCTCTACACCGGCGACCCCGGCTTCGGCGGCTACGACATCGAGACCAAGTCGGTCGGCTATGCGCTGGAGCACCGCTTTTCGCCGGCCCTGACGCTGCGCCAGAACGTGCGCTACGAAACCGAGGGCGGCACGGGCAACCTCGTCGCCAACGGCACGCTGCAGGCCAACCAGCGCCTGCAGAACCGCACCGCCACGCGCCAGTACATGGACGACGACATGCTGGCCACCGACACTTCCCTGCTGGCGCAGTTCGACGCCCTGGGCGTGAAGCACCGGCTGGTGGCCGGCCTGGACGCGCGCAGCGGCAAGACCTGGCTGGGCCGCCGGACCTGCACCATCGCCCCGATGGACCTGTTCAACCCGGTGTACGGCGTGCCGGCGACCTGCCCCACGGGCTACACGGCCGATGCGCCGGAGCGGCTCGACGTGGTGGGCCTGTATGCGCAGGAGCAGATCAAATTCAATCCGCAGTGGACGGCACTCTTCGGCCTGCGGCGCGATTGGTCGAGCAACACCATCGATGACCATGTCGCCGGGCAGAAGACCAAACAGAAGGATTCCGCCACCACGCTGTCCGCCGGCCTGGTCTATGAATTCGTGCCCGGCTGGGCCGCCTATGCCAGCTATGGCGAATCGTTCCTGCCGGTGGCGGGCACCACGTTCTCGGGCACACCGTTCGCGCCGGAGACGGGCAAGCAGTGGGAAACGGGCCTGAAGTACGAAGCGCCCGACCGCAGCGTGACCGGCTCGCTGGCGCTCTTCGACCTCAAGCGCCGCAACGTCACCACCGCCGACGCAGATCATCCCAGCTACAGCGTGCAGACCGGCGCGCAGCGCGCGCGCGGGCTGGAACTGGAAGTGGGCGCCGACCTGCGCCGCGACTGGAAGCTCACCGGTGCCTACACCTACATCGACACCGAGGTCACGCGCGACAACAACGCCGCCATCGTGGGCAAGCCGCTCAACCTGACGCCGCGCCATGCGGTCTCCCTGTGGGCCACCTACAAGCTGCCCCAGGTACCGCAGCTCACGCTGGGTGCCGGCGTGCGCCACGCCAGCAGGCAGATCGGCTCCTACCCCTTCACCCTGCCCGCCTACACGGTGGCCGATGTGTCGGTGAGCTATGCCGGGCCCAGCTACCGCATCACGGCGGGCGTGAAGAACGTGTTCGACCGGGCCTACTACGACGGCGCGATCAACGCCAACGTGGTCTCGCCGGCCATGCCGCGCAATTTCAGTCTGGGCCTGACGTACTTCTTCTGACGGTGCCCGCGCCATGCCCGGACATCGCACGCTGAACCGCCTGCTCACGCTGCACTCGTGGGCGGGCATCGTCACGGGCCTGCTGCTGTTCATCGTGTGCTTTTCGGGGTCGGTGGTGGTGTTCAAGCACGAGATCGACCTGTGGGCCAATCCGTCGCTCGCGCAACTGCCGCGGGCGGAACACCCGGCCCCGCTCGATACGGTGCTGGCGCAGGTGCAGGCGCACTACCCCGGCGCCACCGTGGAGGCGATCGCCCTGCCCGATGCGGTGAACCCCGCGTATTTCGCCTTCGTGCGCGAGGCCGGAGCGCCCGCGGCCCAGCGCACCAAGCTCGCGCTGCGGCCCGACACGGGCGCGCTCATCGGCCCGGTGGACAGCCAGCTGGGGCAGTACCTGCGCATGCTGCACGTCTTCCTGTTCTTCGGGCCGCGCTGGATCGTGGGTTTCCTCGGCGTGGCCATGCTGGTGCTGATCGGCACCGGCATCGTGATCCACCGCAAGATCCTGGCCGAGCTGTTCACGCTGCGCTGGGGACGCAGCCTGCGCGTGGTGATGTCGGACCTGCACAAGTCCGCGGGCATCTGGGGCCTGGGCTTTCACCTGCTGATCGCGGGCACGGGGGCCTGGCTGGGGCTGGCCCCGCTGTTCGAGCAAGGCTGGAAGTACCTGGCGGCGCCCGTTGCACCCGCCGCGCGCATGGCCCCCACCCCGCCCGGGGCGGCGAACGTACCCGCTGCCATGCAGTCGCTCGATGCGCTGCACGCGGCCGCCCGCCAGGCGGTCCCGGGGCTGGACGTGGCCTATGTCTCGCTGCGCCGGTGGGGCACGGCGGGCGCCGAGGCCGGCTTCACGGGCGACCTGCAGGGACATCTGGCCAGCACGGCCCGGGTGGAGTTCGATGCCGCGGCCGGCCGCATCCGCCAGGCCCACGATCCGCGCACGGCGGGCTTCTGGTCGATGGTGAACGCGCTCATGGAACCGCTGCATTTCGGCGATTTCGGCGGGCTGCCGCTGAAGTGGCTGTACTTCTTCCTGGGGCTCATGCCCGCCTTCCTGTCCCTCAGCGGCACGCTGATCTGGCTCGACGGGCGGCGCCTGCGCGCCCACCCGGCAAGGCCCGCGGCCCATGCCTGAGCGGCGCAACCCCGCCCCCCACGACGGCATGGCCCGCTTCTATGTCGCGCTGCATGCCGCACTGCCCGCCGCGCTGGCGGGGGCCGTGCTGCTGCACTGGTTCCCGCCCGCCGGCCTGGAGCCGCTCGCACGGCGGCCCGCCTGGACCGCCTGGGCCGCGATCGGCCTGTGGCTGCTGGCCTCGGCCCTGCTCGGCGCACTGGCGCGGCACGCTACCCCGCTGTGGCGCATGGCGCTGTGCGCGGCCACGGCATTGCTCCTGCTGGCCGGTGTGTCGGGCTGGATGCAGCGGGCGCCCCTGTCCCTGCCGGTGCTCGCCGCGGTGTCGGCCCTCGCACTGGCCTGCGCGGGCCTGGCGCAGTGCATCGGCCCGGGCCGCGTGCAGGCGGAACGGGTGGGGCGGAACGCGGGCCGCGGCCTGCGTGGCGGCCCCGCGGGGAATGGCGGGCCGCGACGGCACCGCCTGCACACGGGCCTGCACGCAATGGCGCGCCACCTGCCTTTTTGGCTGGCGGGCCTGCTGGCGCTGGAGTCGTTCCGCATCGCCCACCTGGCCGCGCCCGGGCCGGATCGCCCGGCGGGCATGCTGGGATTGCTGCTGGCCTGCCTGGTCGCGCTGCCGGCCGCCACGCTGCGCACGTGGCTGCCGGGCACCAGCACCACCCTCTGGGTGCTGGCCGCGGTCTGCCATGCAGGGCTGGCCGCCAAGGCGGGCCCGCTCCCCTGGGCACTGGCGGCGGCCCTGTGCACCCTCGCAGCCGTGCAGGCCGCATGGCCGTCCCGCGCCCGGGGCGGCGACCTGGAGGCTCGCGCATGAACGCATTCCTGCTCGGCAGCGCCGTGCTGGCCTCGCTGGCAGGACTTTGCCTGTGGGCCCGGGCGGTGCCCACGCGGGCCTGGGGCGACGGGGCCGGCAGTGCCTCCCAGCGCCGCGGCACGCTGGCGGCAGTGTGCCTGGTCCTGGCCCTGCAGGGGATGTCGGCCGGCATGGCAGCGGGTGCGGCGGCGGCCGCCGCCCTGGTGCCCGCCGCCTGGATGGTGGCCGGCTGGGGGCTGACCCTGGCGATGAACCAGTGGCCGGAACACAGCCTGCGCTGGGCGCGGTGGCTGGGAACGGCCGGCCTGCTCGGGTGCACCAGCGGGCTGGCCGTGCGGGCCATCGCGTACTGAGATCCGGACCGGGCCGGCACCGCACCGAGGCGGGGATTCCACGGCGCGGCATGGCACACTGTCGCGCCATGGCAGGCCGCCCAGGCCTCCGCCACGCCCCCATTCCTCCACTGCCCCCACGAGGAGCCCCGACGATGAACACGCCCTCCAAGTATTCGGCCACGCTGCGCCTGCTGCACTGGTCCATGTTCGCGCTCGTCGCGCTGGCCTATGCCAGCATCAACCTGCGCAAGGCCTTCGAGCGCGGCAGCGACAGCCGCCTGCTGATGGTGGAATCGCATTTCCTGCTCGGCATGCTGGTGCTGCTGCTCGTGCTGCCGCGGCTGGTCGCCCGCTGGCGCTCGCCGCAGCCGCCGATCGAGCCGCCACTGCCGGCGCCCCTGCGCATCGGCGCGCACCTGGGGCATGGCCTGCTCTATGCCTTCCTCATCGTGCAGCCCCTGCTGGGCATGGCCTGCCGCCTGGTGAGCGGCCGCGGCATCGGCCTGCCGCTCACTGAGGCATCCATCCCCTGGCCTGCCGCGTGGGTGGACAAGCAGTTCGCCGGCACGCTCGAATCCGCCCACGAATGGCTGGGCACGGCCTTCTACTGGGTGATCGGCCTGCACATCGCGGCGGCGCTGTGGCACGCGCTGGTGCGCCGGGACAATGCGCTGCGGCGGATGTGGTGATGCTGCAGGCGCCGTTAAACACTTCTTCAGATTGAAAGCACCTGACAGTGCCGTCCGGCTGCGTACGAGGCGGCACAGGCAGCCTGGCTACTCGTCCTCACCACCTTCCAGCATCTTGCGCAAGAGGAAATCCAGCGCCAGCCGTTCCGCGGGATTGAGCCGGCCGTAGGTGCTCTGGGTGATCCTGCGCGCGAACGGCTGCATCGTGCGCACCAGATCGCGGCCCTCGTCCGTGAGTTCGATCACCACCTTGCGCCGGTCCACGCGGTCGTGGTCCACGCTGATCAGGCCGCGCTGCTTCAGACGGTCCACCACGCCCCGGATGGTGGCCTGGTCGATGACGGTGGCCTTCACCACCTCGGCCAGGGAACTGCTGCCCTGGTCGTGCAGCGAGCACAGCACCACGAACTGGGCAGCCGTCAGTTGGGAATCCGGGATGTACTGCTGGAACAGCGCCGTGTGCCGCTGGTACACGCGGCGCAGCAGGTGCCCCACCTGTTCGGAGAACACATATTCCTCATCCTCGGTCGCGGTCTTGTCTGCCATGCGCGGATTGTAGGTAGCGTGCATGGCACGGGCCGGCCGCGGGGGGGCGGGCGAAGCCCCGCTGCCGGGCGCCGCCCGGGCCGACATCAGTCGAGCGCGCGGTTGCGCGACTCCACATCCACCGCCCAGATCGACAGCGCGCCGCCCACCAGCATGGCGGACAGCACGGCCAGGGCCAGCGTGAAATGCGTGGCCATGATGGGCGCGATGATGGCCGGGGCGAACAGGCCGCCGAAGCGCGCGACGGCGCCCGCCATGCCCATGCCGCTGGCGCGCAGGTCGGTGGGATAGACCTCGGGGGTGAAGGCGTAGAGCGCGCCCCAGGTGCCCAGCAGCGAGAAGCTCATGAGCAGGGTCGAGCCGATCACCACGAACGGCGACGAGCCCAGGCTGTAGAGCATGCAACCCGCGGCGCTGAGCAGCAGGAAGCCGATCAGCGTGGGTTTGCGGCCCCAGCGCTCCACGCCGTAGGCCGAGAGCGCGAAGCCGGGCAGTTGCACCAGCGCCAGCACCACCAGGAAGACCTGGCCGCGCATGAAGGCGAAGCCCTCGCTGCCCAGCTTGACGGGCAGGTAGACGAAGACGCCGTAGTAGGCAATGGAGATCAGCGCCCAGGCCAGGAACAGCGCCAGGCTGCGGCGGCGCAGCTCGGCCGAGAACAGCGAGAACAGCGACTTGCGTTCCTGCTTCTCGGGCTGCAGCGGCGGGATGGGCGCGGTGTTGCCGTTGACCTTGGCCACGCGCTCGAGCACCTGGCGCGCCTGGTCGGACTTGCCGTTGCGGTTCAGGAACATCGGCGACTCGGGAATGTAGAAGCGCAGCACCACGCCGATCAGCGCCGGGATGCCGGTGACGAAGAAGATCACGCGCCAGGCGTCGTTGCCCCAGGACACGGCTACCAGGGCCAGGATGGCCAGGAAGATGGTGCCCACGGCCCAGAACGATTCCAGCAGCACCAGCCAGCGGCCGCGGCGGTCGCTGGGCAGGAACTCGGCCATCATGGTGTAGTCCACGGGCAGCGTGCCGCCCACGCCGATGCCGGTGATGAAGCGCAGCACCAGCAGCCAGGCGAATTCGGGCGCGAACGCCGAGGCCACGCCCGCGCAGGCATCGATCACCACGGCCATCATCAGCACCGGGCGGCGCCCGATGCGGTCGGCCAGGCGGCCGAAGACGAAGGCGCCGATCAGCATGCCGATGAAGAAGAAGGTGCCGGTCTGCAGCGCCTCGGGCACCGTCTTGCCGAAGGTCTTGGCGATGGACGGCGCGCTGAATCCGATGGACAGCACCTGCATGGCGTCGGCCAGCCAGACCAGGCCGAAGATCACGAAGAGCCGGTACTGGAACCGGCCGACACCCGCTGTCTGGATGCCTTTTTCCACCGAAACGAATGAAGATGACATGGGAACTCCTGTGGTCGTCACCGCTAGCTGTTGATGTGCCCCTTCCGCCAGGCCGCGCCGCCATGCCGGCACGCGCCCTGACAGAGAACTCCTGGCGCGATCGAACCCTCCGGCGCCACCCGAAGGGGCCGATCGCGAAAACCGTCCTCCCGCTTTTCCTCTTCTTGTCCGCGGCCCCGCATGCCGCGGCCCGCGCTTACCGGGTCATGTGGTCATGGCGCACCCGCATGCGCCGTGGCACGCAGCCGGCGTACCGTGTCCGTGTCCTGCGGCCACGCCTTCTCCCCGGGTGCGAAGCGGGCGCGCAGGTAGCCGAGCAGGTCGGTGATCTGCCGGTCGTCCAGGCTGTCGCCGAAGCCGGGCATGTAGCCCAGGGCGTCGTTGGCGGGTTGCTGTATGCCGTGGAGGATGACCTGGACCAGGTTGTCCGGCGTGGCGGCATGCAGGTTGGTGTTGAGGCCCAGCTGCGGCCTGGCGCCGAAGAGGGTCGGGCCGCTGCCGGCCTCGTGGCAGACGGCGCAGGCGTTCTGGTAGATGCGCTCGCCGCTGGCGTGGCGGTCCAGGGTGCGCGCAGGCACCGGCACCGCTGCGGCCGTGGCCGCCGCCGGTACGGCGGCTGGCGCGGTATCCGCGGCCGGGGCGGCCTGCGGCGCCCGGCCGGGCAGCTCCAGCAGGTAGGTGGCGATGGCGCGCACGTCGGTATCGGGCAGTTCGGTCAGGCCGTGGATCACGGGCGCCATGGGCCCGGCGGCCACGCCGTGGCGCGCAGAGAAACCCGTGCGCAGGTACTGGTAGAGCGATTCGCGGCTCCAGGGCCGGGGGCCGTCGGCCAGGCGGTTGAGCGCGGGTGCGCTCCAGCCCTCGGCCTCGCCGCCGCCCAGGTAGTGGATGCCATCCTTCTCGGCGCCCAGCGCGTTGCGCGGGGAATGGCAGGCCGCGCAGTGGCCCGCGCCTTCCACCAGGTAGGCGCCCCGGTTCCATTCGGCGCTGCGGGCCGGATCGGCACGGAAGGGCATGGCATCGTGGAACAGCAGGTTCCAGCCGGCCATGGCCGGGCGCAGGCTGTAGGGGAAGGCCAGTTGCGTCTCGGGCGCGCGGGCCTGCACGGCGGGCCGGGACATCAGGTAGCCGTAGAGTGCCTGCAGGTCGCCGTCGCTGAGTTTCGCGAAGGCCGTGTACGGGAAGGCCGGGTAGAGCTGGCGGCCATCCTGGTGGATGCCCTGGCGCATCGCGCGCTCGAAGGCCGCATACGACCAGCGGCCGATACCGGTCTCCTTGTCGGGCGTGATGTTGGTCGAGTAGATGGTGCCGAACGGCGTCTCCAGGCCCAGGCCGCCCGCATTCGGGGCGCCGCCGGGCGCGGTATGGCAGACGGCGCAATCGCCGGCCGCCGCGACCAGCCGCCCACGCTCGATCGCCTGCGGCGAGTAGAGCGACGCATCGGGCCCGTCGGTGAGCGGCAACGCCGGCTTCATCGGCCACGCCATGGCGGCCAGGCCCGCGATGCCGGCGGCACCCGCCGCGAGCCAGCCCAGGCCGCGGCGCAGCGTGCTGCGCGCGGGTTGTCCACCCGCACCCGCCTCGCCGGCCAGCGCCAGGCGCAGCGGCTCGGTCTGGAAGGGGACTTCGCGCAGGCGCACGCCCGTGGCATGGCGGATGGCGTTGGCGATCGCGGCGGCGGCGGGCAGGGTGGCCACGCCGTCCAGGTCCAGCTGGCCATGGCGGACGAGGGCCTTCTCGCCCTGCCCTGCCGCCACGAGTTGACCGCCCGCGGCCGGCCCCTCTTCGGCGGAGGCCGGGCTGTCCCATGTGTCGAAGGTGGCCGGCGCGCCCAGCAGCCGGCGTGCGCTGGCCAGCCACCGCGCATCGTGTTCCACGGTGTGCGCGTGCACGCTGGCGCCCTGCGCTGCCTGCAGGTGCTGGCCGTCGTGGCCTGCGACCACGCGGGTCACTTCGATCTCGCCGGTCTGCGGATGCACGGCCACTTCGGCCACCCAGGCGCTCCAGACCACGCGGTCCCGGCCTTCGGCATCGAGGCTCTGCATGCAGGCGGTCGCGAAGCCCCGGCCGTGCAGGCGGCCATCGCCATCCTTCGCGTCACCGGGCCACGGCGCGCTCTGCACCACGCGCGTGGCCAGGTCGCGCGCCGGGCCTTCGGGCAGCTGCCGCAGGCGCCAGTCCAGCGGATCCTGCCCCTGCGCCAGCGCCTGTTCGTGCCACAGGCTTTCGCTGGCGAACACCTGCGCGGCATTGAGATCGTCCACCCCGGCCTGCGCAAGGTGGCGGGCATGGCGTCCGCCCTGCACGGTACCGGCATCCAGAACGCTGGGCTGGGCAGATGCGCGGGCCGCACCGGGTTGGCCCAGCAGGCGCGCACAGCTGGGCCGCACGGCCCAGGACAGGGGCGAGGAAAAAACAAACGAGGCTGGCGCTTCATCGGCGCTCCCGGCCGGGCCCAACGCGTTGCCTGCGCCAGCGCCGGTGCCCATGGAGGGCAGGACGGCGGGTTGCAGCGCCAGCGCGCACGGCTCGACGCCCGCCGCGCACGCCACGCTGACGGGCCGGGCTACGGCCCGGGACAGCAGCGCCGCATCGGCCGCCGCGTCCATCAATGCCAGCGCGGGCGGCGCGGCGCCGCCCAGCACAAACAGGCGCACGGCCTGCACGGGCAGTTGCAGCAGCGCCGCGATTTCACCAGCGACCAGGGACTGGACATCCGGTGTGCAGCGGGGCAGCCACAGGCTGGCATGGCCGTCCATGCACCAGGCGATGGCGCGCGCGCCGGCAGGCACATCGGTGCGGGGCGGGTGCCAGACGAACGCATCGCCCGCCGGGGCCCCGGGCAGCGGCTCACGCGCACCGCCACCGGCATCCATCCCGCGCCAGACCGGCGCCAGGACGACGGCCGCCTGCTGCGCATGGACCGGTGCCATGGCGACCACGCCCAGGAAGTTGTCCTGGCGCACCGCGGCCACGACGCCGGCCATGGCACGCGCATCGTCCAGCCGGGCATCGGCCAGTACATCGCCCTGGTAGCGCAGCCCGTCCCAGCCCATGCGGTCGGGCCGCACGGCCAGCCCGTGCAGGAGATCCGCGGGCACGCCCGGCACATCCGTGACAGGGGGCGCGATGGAACGGACGGGCAGGCTCATGGACGCACTCCCGCATCGTCCGCCAGTCCATCCACGCCCGTGCCGCCCACACGCAGTTGCGCGGCGCGCAGCGCGGCCTGCAGGATCTCGACATGCGTGCCGCAGCGGCAGAGGTTGTGGTGCAGCTCGCTGCGCACCTCCTGCTCCGAGGGATGGGGATTGCGGCGCAGCAGGGCCTCGACGGTCATGACCATGCCGTTGAGGCAGTAGCCGCACTGGGCCGCCTGGCAGTCGATGAAGGCCTGCTGCGTGGGGCCGGGGCATGCGCGCGAGCCGAGCCCTTCGAGCGTGGTCACCTCGCGGCCCACGGCGGCCTGCACGGGGATCACGCAGGAGCGCGCGGCCACGCCGTCGATCAGCACCGTGCAGGCACCGCACTCGCCCAGGCCGCAGCCGTACTTCGGCCCGTTCAGCTCCAGGTCGTTGCGCAGCACGTGCAGCAGCGCCGTGCCGGGCGCGGCGGGCACGTCGCAGGCGCGACCGTTGACCCGCAGCCGGAGGCCGGGGGCCGGGCTGCTGGATTGGAGGGCGTTTCCCATGGGATGCGTTTCGGCGGCGGCAGGGAAGTATCAGGCCGCGGCGGCGACCTTCGGTTCCACCAGGGGGATACTGAACACGTCGTAGCCGAAGCACCACGACGGATCCTCGTTCGTGCGCAGCCAGGTGTTGTCGTGCGAGATGCGCTGCACCTTGCTCGCGCGCTCGGCGCGGTTGGCCTCGTACAGCGCGAACGCGAGTTCGTGGTTGTGCGCGCCGACCTCCTTCAGGCAGCGCGCCAGCATGGCACCATCTTCGATCGCCATCGCCGCACCTTGCGCCATGTGCGGCTTCATGGGATGGCAGGCATCGCCCAGCAGCACCAGGCGGCCGCGGCTCCAGAGCGGCAGCGGGTCGCGCTCCAGCAGCGACCACTTCGTCACCTCCACCGTGGCGTCGATCAGCGCCTGCACCGTGGGATGCCAGCCCGAGAAGGCCTCGCGCATCTCTTCCTTGCTGCTCGGCAGCCAGCGGTCGTTCAGGTCCCACTGCTCGACGGGCACGCCGGTCACGTAGTAGAGCTCGTCCTGCTTGCCGGTGACGAAGTAGGTCATCATGTGGCGGTCATCGCTCCACCACTTCACGCAGGCGTCGAAGGGCAGCATGCCCGCCTTGACCTCGGGCGTGGGGAACACGGCGCGGTGGGCCAGGTAGCCCGCGTACTTCGGCAGCTCGGGGCCCAGCAGTTCCTCGCGGATGCGGGAGTTCACGCCGTCGGCGCCGATCACGATGTCGGCCTCTTCCGTCGTGCCGTCGGCGAAGTGCATCACGACGACATCGCCGCGGTCCTCGACCTTCGTCAGGAACTTGCCGTACGCCATCACGCTGTCCGGCAGCGCATCGATCAGCAGCGCGTGGAAGTCGCCGCGGTGCACGGTCAGGTAGCTGGCGCCGTACTCCTTGACGGCGTAGTCGCCCAGCGGGATCTGCGCGAGCACGTCGCCGGTCTGCCAGTGGCGGCTGTACCAGTAGTCGGGATGCGAGCCCTGGGCGTTGAGCGCATCCTCGATGCCGATGCGGCGCAGGATCTTCATCACGTTGGGCCCGACGTGGATGCCGGCCCCCAGGCGCGAGAAGCTGGGAGCCTGCTCATAGACGCGGACATCGAAGCCCTCCTGCAGCAGCAGCTTGGCGGCGGCGGCGCCGCCCAGGCCGGCGCCGACGACGGCGATACGGGGGGATTGGGACACGGTTCTCTCCTTGCGGGAATGGGGATGGATCGGGGCGGGCGGCCGTTGCTGCGGCAGGCTCTTGCAGGGTGAAAAGCACTATCCATGCCATGCAAGAAAACCAGCCAATTCAGGTGTATGCACTCTATTGATGGAGCCACATCAAGTGCACCACGGCGTGCAAGGATAAGCCGTCTATTGCAGTTTTTGGTGCATTTCATGCACAACATAGGTGCAAACCCCGATGAAATTGCCGTTTGCCAGAAGGCACGGGTTTTGCAAAAATAAAGCGTACACACCTATCTGATCTTTATCAAAAGCGCATTGCGCGACAAGGCACGCCATGACCCAGACATACCGCATCGGCCAGATCGTCCCCAGCTCCAACACCACGATGGAGACCGAGGTGCCGGCCATGCTGCAGGCCCACTCCACGCTGCGCCCGCAGGACCGCTTCACCTTCCATTCCAGCCGCATGCGCATGAAGAAAGTGCAGAAGGAAGAGCTGGCCGCCATGGATGCCGAAAGCGACCGCTGCGCGCTGGAGCTGAGCGATGCGCGGGTGGACGTGCTGGGCTATGCCTGCCTCGTGGCCATCATGGCGATGGGCAAGGGCTACCACCGCGTGTCGCAGCAGCGCCTGACGGAACGCACGGCGAGCAACGGCGCCACGGCCCCGGTGATCACCAGCGCAGGCGCACTGGTCGAAGCACTGAAAGTGATGGGCGCGAAGAAGGTCGCCCTGGTGGCGCCCTACATGGTTCCGCTCACCCAATTGGTCATGGACTACATCGCCGCCGAGGGTTTCGAGATCGTCGACTGGCGCGCGCTGGAGATTCCCGACAACCTCGAGGTGGGCCGCCACGATCCCGCGAAGCTGCCCGGCATCGTCGCAGGCATGGACTACGCCGATGCCGACGTGATCGTGCTGTCGGCCTGCGTGCAGATGCCCTCGCTGCCGGCCGTGGCCCAGGTGGAAGCGGCCACAGGCAAGCCCGTGCTCACTGCCTCCATCGCCACGACCTATGCCATCCTCAAGGAACTGGGCCTGGACCCGGTGGTGCCGGGCGCGGGCGCGCTGCTGTCGGGCGCCTATCCGTACGACACGGCCGCCAAGGCCTGAGGAGCGTTCCATGAGCGACCATGCCAGCACCTCCAGCACCTTCCGCTACGGCGGCCACGTCCATGCCAACGGCATCCGCCAGCACTACCTGCGCTACGGCGGCGCCGGGGGCGAGCGCACGGCGCGCGATGCCGTCATCCTGATCCCCGGCATCACCAGCCCGGCGGTGACCTGGGGCTTCGTCGCCGAGCACCTGGGCCGCCAGTTCGACACTTACGTGCTGGACGTGCGCGGGCGCGGGCTGTCGTCGTCCGGTCCCGGGCTGGACTACGGCCTCGACGCCCAGGCCGCCGACGTGACCGCGCTGGCGCAGGCCCTGGGCCTGCAGCATTGGGCCCTGGTCGGCCACTCCATGGGCGGGCGCATCGCCGTGCGCGCGGCCCGCGGTCAGCCGGCCGGGCTCACGCGCCTGGTCATCGTCGATCCGCCCGTCTCCGGCCCCGGCCGCCGCGCCTACCCGGCCGCCCTGCCCTGGTACGTGGATTCGATCCGCCAGGCCACGCAGGGCATGGATGCCGAGGCCATGCGCGCCTTCTGTCCCACCTGGACGCAGGAGCAGCGCCAGCTGCGCGCGCAGTGGCTGCACACCTGCCATGAACCCGCCATCGTGCAGAGCTTCGAGGACTTCGGCCGCGACGACATCCACGCCGACCTGCCCCGCATCGCGCAGCCGCTGCTGCTCGTCACCGCCGAGCGCGGCGACGTGGTGCGCGACGCGGACGTGGCCGAGTGGCAGGGCCTCGCGCCCCAGACCGTCCACGTGCGCGTGCCCGGCGCCGGGCACATGATCCCGTGGGACAACGAGGCCGGGTTCTATGCGGCGCTCGGCGACTTCCTCGGCGCCAAGGTCGACTGAATGCTCGCCTGCCGCACCCTTTCCGCCACCACACCGCCAAGGAGCCCCGCATGTCCGTCAGCGACAACGATCTGATCCACGCCTGGAAGCAGGTGCTCACGCTGTCCCGGCTCGAGCCCGGCCAGACGGTCACCGTGCTCACGGGCGCCGACACGCATCCGCAAACGCTGCGCTGCGCGATCGCGGCCTCCAGCGACCTGGGCGCGCGCGTCAACCGGCTGGACCTGCCGCCCGTCAACGCCGAGAAATCGCTCAGCCGCGACTCGCTGGCCTACCTGGGCACCACGCCCCTGACCGGCAACCCCGCCGCCATCGCCGCGCTCAAGGCGAGCGATCTGGTGCTCGATCTCATGACCCTGCTGTTCTCGCCCGAGCAGCACGAGATCCTGCAGACCGGCACCAGGATCCTGCTGGCCGTGGAGCCGCCCGAGGTGCTGTGCCGCCTGGTGCCCACCGAGGCCGACCGCGCGCGCGTGCAGGCCGCATCGAAGCGCATCGAGGCGGCGAAGCAGATGCACATCACCTCCGCGGCCGGCACCGACCTGCGCTGCGCTTTGGGTGAGTTCCCCGCCATCTGCGAATACGGCTTCGTGGACGAGCCCGGCCGGTGGGACCACTGGCCGAGCGGCTTCGTGCTGACCTGGCCCGACGAAGGCCAGAGCCACGGCCGCGTGGTGCTGGACCGCGGCGACATCCTGCTGCCCATGAAGGACTACGTGACCGATCCCATCGAACTCACGATCGACAAGGGCTACGTGACGCGCATCAGCGGCGGCCTGCAGGCCGAGATCCTGAGCGAGTACATGGCCTCCTACGAGGACCCGGAAGCCTATGCCGTCTCGCACGTCGGCTGGGGTCTGCAGCCGCGCGCCCACTGGTCGATGCTGGCGCACTACAACAAGGAGACCCACATCGGCATGGACGCGCGGGCTTTCGAGGGCAACTTCCTCTGGTCCATGGGCCCCAACAACGAAGCCGGCGGCAGCCGCACCACCGCCTGCCACATCGACATTCCCATGCGCCGCTGCACGGTGGCGCTGGACGGCACGCCCGTGGTGATCGAGGGCGTGGTGCAGGACGAAGCAGGACTGGCACGCGCTGCCAGAAAATCCCGGCAAGGCAAGGACATCGCATGACGAACCCCACCAACACCAGCGCCCAGGCCATCCCCGCGGGGGCCGTACAGGGCGACATCTCCGCCTACGCCCGCCAGGGCTTCGGCACGCCGCTGCCGCTCAAGGCGCCCTTCGGCCTGCTGATCATCGACTTCGTCAACGGCTTCGCCGATCCGGCCGTGTTCGGCGGCGGCAACATTCCCGAGGCGATCGCGCGCACGCGCGGCCTGCTGGCCCATGCGCGCGAGCGCGGCTGGCCCGTGGCGCACAGCCGGATCGTGTTCTCGGACGACGATGCGGACAGCAACATCTTCTGCCTGAAGGTGCCCGGCATGCTGACGCTGAAGGAGGACAGCCCGGCCAGCGCCATCGTGCCCGAGCTGGCCCCCGCCCCCGGCGAATACGTGGTGCGCAAGAGCACGCCTTCGGCCTTCTTCGGCACCATGCTCGCGCCCTGGCTGGCCCAGCGCGGCGTGCAGACGCTGCTGGTGGCCGGCTGCGTGACCAGCGGCTGCGTGCGCGCCAGCGTGGTCGATGCCATGCAGTCGGGTTTCCGCCCGCTGGTGGTGGCCGACTGCTGCGGCGACCGCGCCCTGGGCCCGCACGAGGCCAACCTGTTCGACATGGCGCAGAAGTACGCGGCCGTGATGCCCCTCGACCAGGCCCTGGCAGACACCGGCGCGCTCGCGCGCTGAGAGAACGCCGCTCCATGAACCTGCCCCGGCCCCACGACCTGCACGCCCGACTGCTGGAACGCCCCGACGCCCTGCTCGTGGTGCGCCAGCCCGTGGCGCCTCCGAAGCCCGCGCCGGGGCAGCCCGGTTCGGGCACCGATTACGTGCAGGCCACGCCCGAGATCTTCGTGGCGGTGCTGGCCGACCCCGGTGCGGAAGCGGGCTGGCGCGCCCTCGCCTTCAACGGCCACGTAGACCTGGGCACGGGCATCCGCACCGCACTCGCGCAGATCGTGGCGGAAGAACTGGAAGTGCCCCTGGCCCGGCTGGAGATGGTGCTGGGCCACACGGCCGCTTCGCCCAACCAGGGGCCGACCATCGCCAGCGCGAGCATCCAGATTTCCGCGGTGCCGCTGCGCCGCGCTGCCGCCCAGGCACGCGAGCAGCTGCTGGCGCTGGCCGCCGCGCAATGGGGCGCGGATTCCGGACAACTGCAGGCACGCGACGGCATCGTGCGTTTCGCGGAGGGTGGCGACGCACGCACGCTCCACTACGGACAGCTATTGCAGGGTCTGCAGGGACAGCGCCTGCACCTCCCGCTGGCACCGCCCGATCAGCCGGTAAAGCTCAAGCCCTCGAGCGACTACCGCCTGGTGGGCCGCGGCGCCGCGCGCGTGGACATTCCCGCCAAGGCCACCGGCGAGCTGAGCTTCGTGCACGACGTGCGTGTGCCGGGCATGCGCCATGGCCGCGTCGTGCGCCCGCCGCACCCCGGCCGCGACGGCGGCGATTTCATCGGCCACTGCCTCGTCGCGGTGGACCATGCCTCCGTCGCCCACCTGCCCGGCAACGTGCAGGTGGTCGCCGAGGGTGACTTCGTCGGCGTGGTCGCCGACCGCGAAGAGCAGGCCATCGCCGCACTGCGCGCGCTGCGCGTGCAATGGCGGCCCGTGCCTCCCGCACCCGACCTGCGCGACGTGGCCGGCGCCATCCGGGCGAACCCGGCGCAGCGCCGCGCGCTGGTGGACGAGGGCGATGTGGATGCCGCGTTCGCGGACGCGGCAACGGCCACCGTGCTGGAGCGCAGCTACGTCTGGCCCTACCAGATGCACGCCTCCATCGGCCCCTCCTGCGCGGTGGCCGACTTCCAGGGCGGGCGGCTCACCGTGTGGTCCGGCACGCAGAACCCGCACATGCTGCGCACCGACCTGGACCGGCTGCTGCGGCTGGGCGAGGACCGCATCGACATCGTGCGCCTGGAGGCCGCGGGCTGCTACGGCCGCAACTGCGCCGACGACGTGTGCGCCGACGCAGCCCTGCTCTCCATGGCCGTGGGCGCACCGGTGCGCGTGCAGCTCACGCGCGAGCAGGAGCACCAGTGGGAGCCCAAGGGCACGGGCCAACTCATGGACGTGCGCGCGGCCATCGGCCATGGCGGCGAGCTGCTGGCCTGCGATTTCGCCGTGCGCTATCCCTCCAACGATGCGCCCCTGCTGGCCCTGCTGCTCACGGGCCGCGTGCCGGGCCAGCCGCGCACGCTGGAGATGGGCGACCGTACCGCCGTGCCTCCCTACCGCTACGCGAGCCGGCGCATCGCCTGCCACGACATGGCGCCGCTGGTGCGATCGTCCTGGCTGCGCGGCGTGTCCGCCCTGCCCAACTCCTTCGCCCACGACTGCATGATCGACGAGCTGGCCCACGCGGCCGGCGCCGATCCGGTGGACTACCGCATCCGCCACCTCGACGACCACCGCGCCATCGACCTGATCGACGCCACGGCACGCCATGCGGGCTGGCAGCGCGGTCAGCCGGGCAGCCGGGGAAAGCCCGGTGCCCAGGGTCTGCTGCGCGGTCGCGGCGTGGCCTATGCGCGCTATGTGCACAGCCGGTTTCCCGGCTTCGGCGCGGCCTGGGCCGCATGGGTCGTCGATATCGAGGTCGATCCGGCGAGCGGCTGCATCGCCGTGCGGCGCGTGGTCGTCGGCCAGGACACGGGCATGATGGTCAACCCCGACGGCGTGCGCCACCAGATCCACGGCAACGTCATCCAGACTTTGAGCCGCAGCCTGCTGGAGCGCGTCGCCTTCGATGAACGGGGCGTGGCCAGCCGCGAATGGGGCGGCTATCCCATCATCGGTTTCCGCGACGTACCACCGATCGAGGTGGTGCTCATGCCGCGCCAGGACGAGCCGCCCATGGGCGCCGGAGAATCCGCCTCGGTGCCCGGCCCGGCCGCGCTGGCGAATGCGCTGTTCGATGCGACGGGGCGGCGCTTCTACCAGGCCCCGTTCACTCCGGACGTGGTGCAGTCCGCGCTCGCCGGCTGACATGGAGGCGGGCGACCTGGACAGCCTCGTGCTGCGCACGGCGGACGGCTGGCTGCAGGCCGGCGTTCCCGCATGGCTGGTGGCCGTCGCACGCACCTGGGGATCGTCGCCGCGGCCGCCGGGATCGCTCATGGCGATGAATGCACGCGGCGAGGTGGTGGGGTCCGTCTCGGGCGGCTGCATCGAGGACGATCTGGTGCGCCGCGTGCAGCAGCAGGCCACGGCGCGGACGCACGGCACCACGGCACGTCCCGAAGTCCTGCGCTACGGCATCTCGGCTGACGAGGCCCATCGCTTCGGCCTGCCCTGCGGCGGCACCGTGGAACTGGTGGTGGAGCCACTGCGGGAGCGCAGCCGTCTGCCGGAACTGATGGAGGCCTGCGCACGGCGGCGCTGCGTGGAGCGCACGCTGCACCTGGCCACCGGCGACGTGCTGCTGCGCGAAGTCGCGCAGGGTGCGGCGCCGCAGCTGGATGCCGAGCGCTTCGTGACGTGCTTCGCGCCGGTCGCGCGCCTCGTCGTCATCGGCGCGGGCGACACCGCGTACTACGCCTGCCGGATGGCCCTGGACGTCGGCTTCGACATCGTGCTGTGCGACCCTCGCCTGGACGAAGCGCCCGCCTGGGCCAGGGGCCGCATCGCCTTCACGCGCGACATGCCCGACGACGTGGTCCTGGCCCTGCGGGGCGACGACCGCACGGCCGTGCTCGCCCTGAGCCACGACCCCAAGCTCGACGACCTGGCCCTGATCGAGGCCCTGCGCTCGCGCGCGTTCTATGTCGGCGCCATCGGTTCGCGCGGCAACAGCGCACGCCGGCGCGAGCGGTTGCAGACGCATTTCGGGCTGCAGGATGCCGAACTGCAGCGCCTGCACGGCCCCGCAGGCCTGTTCATCGGCAGCCGGACGCCGGCCGAGATCGCCCTCTCGATGGTGGCCGAGGTGGTGGCGGCGAAGAACGGCACGTCAGGCACCGCGTTCTAGAGCGGCCCACAGGACCCAGCAAAACGGTTCTGGCGAGGCGCCGCATCGCAGGCAGTACGCACCAGTACGACAAGATGCGGCAACGACGCCAGAAGGGTTCCGTGGGTCGCTCTCAATCCACGCTGGCGCCGGACTCCTTCACCACCTTGCCCCACTTCACGCTCTCCTTCTGGATGAAGTCGGCGAACTGTGCGGGTGTCTCGCCGGCAGCCTCGGCGCCCTGCTCCGCGAGCTTCTTCCGGATGTCGGGCTGCGCGAGCACCTTCACGATGGTGGCGTTGAGCTGGGCGACCACGGGCGCAGGAGTGGCGGCGGGCGCGAACATGCCGAACCACGACGTCGCTTCGTAGCCGGGCACGCCAGCTTCGGCGATGGTCGGCACGTCGGGCAGTTCGGGCGAGCGCCTGGCGGTGGTGACGGCGATGGCGCGCAGCTTGCCCGAGCGCACGTGCTGGATGGCCGAGGGCATGTTGTCGAACATGATCGCGATCTGGTTGCCGAGCAGGTCGGTCACGGCCGGCGCGCTGCCCTTGTAGGGCACGTGCTGCATGTCCACCTTGGCCATGCTCTTGAACAGCTCGCCCGACAGGTGGATGGAACTGCCGCTGCCCGAGGAGCCGAAGTTGATCTTGCCCGGGTTGGCCTTGGCATAGGCGATCAGCTCCTGCACCGTCTTGAAGGGCTGCGCGGGGTTGGCGACCAGCAGGTTGGGCACGTTGGCCACGCGGGTCAGGGGCGCGAAGTCCTTGATCGGATCGAACGGCATCTTCTTGTAGAGCGCCGCATTGATGGCGTGCGTGCCCACCGTGCCCATGAAGAGCGTGTAGCCGTCGGCCGGTGCGCGTGCCGCGACCTGGCCGCCGATGTTGCCGCCCGCGCCGGCGCGGTTGTCCACCACCACCGACTGGCCCAGCTCGGCGCCCATGCCCTGGGCGATGATGCGCGCCAGGATGTCGGTGGTGCCGCCGGCCGCGAACGGCACGACGATGGTGATGGGCTTGCTCGGGAACGCCTGGGCGGCGGCGAGGCCGGGCAGCAGGGCGCAGGCGGCAGCGGCGGCGAGCAGGCCGCGGCGGAAGGTGGAGTGGGCGATGGTCATGGCTTGTTTCCTCGGATCTCTTCGTTGTATGGGTGCGGTGCGGTGGGTGGCAAGTGCGCGGCGCGCACCCGCGCTCACTCCTGCACGATGGACGACGGGTGGTTGGCCAGCGGCGTCACCTTGATTTCCATGTACGGGAACAGCGGCAGCCCGCTCAGGATGGTGTGCAGCTCGTCGTTGCCGGACACGTCGAAAATGCTCACGTTGGCGTATTCGCCGACGACGCGCCACAGGTGGCGCCACTTGCCGTCGCGCTGCAGCTGCTGCGAATACTCCTTCTCCTTGCGCTTGATCTCGTCGGCCACTTCGGGGGCCAGCGTGGACGGGATGCGGACGGTCATTTCAGCCATGAACAGCATGGGTTGCTCCTTGGGGTTCGGGTTGGGATGTCGAAAGAAGGCGGGCGGCCCGGGCGGCCCTCACAGATGCGGCCAGACCAGCATGGTCACGGCATAGATGGCGCCCACGAGCAGCATGGAAACCACCGTGTAGCCCATGATGTCCTTGAGCTTGAGCTTGGACAGCGCCAGCGCCGGCAGGATCCAGAACGGCTGCACGAGGTCGTTCCAGCCGTTGCCCAGCATCACCGACATGGCCGTCTGCGCCTGCGAGGCGCCCAGCGTGGTGGCCGCGTTGATCATGAATGGGCCCTGCAGCACCCAGTGGCCGCCGCCCGAGGGCGCGAAGAAGTTGATCACGAAGGAACTCACGAGGCCCCACAGCGGCAGCGTGGCGGCGGTGGATATGTTCACGAACACGTGCGCGATCGATTCCACCAGCCCCGAGCCGTGCATGATCGCCATGATCCCGGCGTAGAACGGGAACTGCAGGATGATCCCGCCGATCGTCTTCACGCCCTCGTTGACCTTCTCCACGTACTTCATCGGCGTGCCCAGCAGCAGCACCCCGAGGAACAGGATGAAGAAGTTGATCATGTTCAGGTCGAGGTTGCCGCCGCGGATGAAATGCATGGCCACGTACGCCATGCCGCACAGCCCGATCAGCAGGCTCAAGACCCGGCTGTTGTTCAGGCGGTACGCCAGCGTCTTCTCGTCGCCCAGCAGCCCCTCGGCGCTGGCGGCGGGTTTCGCATCGGCCACGGTGGCCGGGTCCAGCTCGACCACCTTCTCGCCCTGCTTCGGGTGCATCGCGGCATTGAGCAGCGGCAGCGCGATCAGCACGGCCAGGCTGGTGAGCAGGATGGGCGCGGAGAAGATCGTCTGCGTGAGCGGGATCAGGCCCATCGTGCCCTCGAACGCATGGCCCTTGGTGGAGATGAGCACGGGGATCGTCGCCGAGAAGCCCAGGCTGTACATCGTGAAGCCCGTGTAGGCCGCCGCGATGATCAGCGGATAGTGCACGCCGCGCACCTTCAGTGCCAGCTTGCGCGCCATGATGCCGCCGATCACCAGGCCGAAGCCCCAGTTCAGGTAGCTGCCCACGCCGCCCACGATGGTCGCGACGATGATGGCCTGGCGCGGCGTGCTCACGCGCGCGGCGATGCGGTCGAGGAACCGGTCCACGATGGGCGCGGCCGCCAGCACGTAGCCCATCACCAGGATCACGGCCATCTGCGTCGTGAAGGCCAGCAGGCTCCAGAAGCCCTTGCCCCAGTCCTGCACCACGGCATCGATCGGGCGGCTCTCCACGCCGAAGGCCAGCGCCATGGTCAGCAGCGTGAGCAGGATCGCGAAGACGAACGGATCGGGCAGGTAGCGCCGCATCAGCTCGGTGAAGAAGGCGGTGATTTTCGACATGGAGTTGTCTCTTTGGTGTTGTGAGTTTTGAGAAAAAGAGAGCGGGAAATGGCGACCGTCAGACCCCGGCCACGCCCACTGTCATGCCGCCGCAGACGTACAAGACCTGCCCCGTGACGAAGCCGCTGCGCGCATCGAGCAGGTACGACACGGCATGCGCCACATCCTGGGGCGTGCCCACGCGCTTCACGGGCACCGCATCGATGATGGCCTGCGTGCGCGGCGCATCCGGCGGGTTGGCGCGGTCGAACAGCTCGGTGCGGATGGGCCCCGGCCCGATGGCGTTGGCCGTGATGCCGTGGCGCCCCAGTTCCAGCGCCCAGACGCGCGTCATGCCGATCAGGCCGGCCTTGGTGGCCGAATACGCGGTGCGCAGTTCCTTGCCCAGGGCGGCGCGCGAGGACATGTTCACGATGCGCCCGAAGCCGGCCGCCTGCATGCCCGGCAGCAGCGCCTGCATGCACTGCAGGCTGCAGCGCAGGTTCAGCGCCACGGCCAGGTCGAACTGCTCCAGCGTCTGCTCGGCCGCCCCGGCCGGCACCACGATGCCCACGTTGTTGACCAGGCGCGTGATGGGGCCGCCGGCCAGCGCCTGCTGCAGCGCGCGCGCCGTCTCCGCAGGGTTGGACAGGTCGGCCTGGATGCCGCCGGGCACGTGGTCGACCACGCGGTCGATCACGACCGGCTCGTAGCCGTCGGCGCGGCAGCGTTCGGCCGTGGCCGCGCCGATGCCGGCGCCGCCGCCGGTGATGAGGACACGCTCGCGCGCGGAGGAGGCAAGGGAGTTCGTCATGGGGAATCCTTCAGGGGAACAGGTGGCGCCGCGCTGCAGCGGAGGGCTCACAGGTAGCACTGCCCGTCCACATAGGCCTTGCGCCAGCGGGTGAGCGTGACGCGCTCGAACAGCCCGGCGGCATGGAAGGGATCGGCCTCGATGAAGCGCTGCGCCTCTTCCCGCGCATCCAGAGCCACCACGTAGAGGCCGCCGCCCAGATCCTTTCCGTCGTCGTCCAGCTTGGCCCCGCAGGCCAGCAGCAGTTCCTTGTGGCGGTCCAGGAATTCCAGGTGTGCGGCACGCGTGGCCTGGCGCACGTGCTGGTGACCGGGCTTGTCGAAGGTCTCGATGATGAAAGGCATGGCGTGTTCTTTCCGTGCGCGGCGGGCCGGCACATGGTGGATGCCGCGGGCCGAGGGGCCTGCGGCGTGTTCGGGACGGGTGGCTCCCGGGCCCGCGGGTCCGGGAAGTGGCAGTGGCGGTCTCAGACCGTGGCGACGGGCGTCACGGGCGAGCCCACGGCGCCGGGCAGGTTCAGCGGCGGCGCCGTCAGCAGGAACCGGTGGCGGCCGTGCTCGCGCAGCCAGCGCGCCAGCGGCGTGAGGTGCCACAGCTCGCCCAGGTGCACGCCCAGCTTGAACAGGCAGTGCTCGTGCAGCGGCAGCGCCGCGCAGCAGGCCGGCCCCGGGCGCGCGGGTAGGCCCTCGACGGCGTAGTTGTCCGCCGCGATGGCCGCGAGCTGGCTGTCGGTGATCCACTGCAGCAGCCTCTCGTCGCGGCCGTCCAGCACCGCGCAGGCGTTGTGCAGCACCTGCGGGTCGGGATGCCGGCGCATGCCCAGCACCACGTCGGCGAAGCCCGTGTGCAGGCAGACGATGTCACCCGTCTCCACCGCCACGCCGTCGGCGTCGAGCACGCGCATCAGCGTGTCGTAGCCGACCAGCGTGCGCGCATCGCCCAGGTGGGCGCGCAGGTCGATCATCACGCCGCGGCCCTGCACGCCCGTGCGCGCCATGCCCTCGATGCCCAGGGCATGCGCGGCCGAGGTGCTGCCTGCAGGCCCCGCAGCCGCCGGCACGCCGGTGTCGCGCACGTCCTGCGGGCCGACGATGTGCCTCCCCGCCGCGTAGCCGTTGTAGTAGAGCGCCTCGGGCAGGCCGTCGCCGTTGGCGTCGAACAGCGAGCCGGCATGCGCCAGGCTGTCCCACTGCGTCGAGTACTGCAGGTACAGGATGGCCAGGTCGTCGGACATCACGTCGGTGCGGCCCGGCTCCAGTTCGGCCATCAGGCAGTTGAAATTGACCAGCCCCTTGCGCAGCGTGGGCCGCAGCACGGGCGGATGCCGGTTGGGGTTGAGCGCGCTGCCGCCCGGATAGTCCAGCGGCAGGCTGAGTGCGAAACTCAGGCCCTCGCGCACCTCGGCCACGCCCTGGCGCACCTTCTCGGGCGTGAGCAGGTTCAGTCGGCCCAGCTGGTCGTCGGGCCCGAAGTCGCCCCAGGTGGAGCCGGGCGGGCGCTGCTTCCAGCGGGGGTTTTCGGGCTGTGGCTGTTCCATGGAATCGGTCCTAGTCCCTTTGCAGAAAATCCGCGAGCGCGGCATCGAAGGCCTGCGGCGCCTCGAGGTTGGACAGGTGCGAGGCCGGCAGTTCGGCCACGCGTGCGCCATTGATGGCGGCCTGCATGGCCTGCGCGTCCGCCACCGTGGTGACCGGGTCGGCCGTGCCGGCGATGAGCAGCGTGGGCACCGCGATGCCGCCGATGGCCGCGCGCAGGTCGGCCTGGGCCAGGGCTTCGCAGCAGCCGGCGTAGCCCTCCGGCGCGATGCCCGCGATCCAGCCCTGGGCGCGGCGCACCACGTCGGGCTGCGCGGCGGCGAAGGCGTCGGTGAACCAGCGCCCCGGCGAGGAGGCGGCCAGCTCGGCCATGCCGGCCGCGCCCTTCTCGCGCACCATGGCGGCGCGCGTGGTCCACCCGTCGGCAGTGCCGATCTTCGCGGCACTGTTGGCCACCACCAGTCGCTCGAGCCGCTGCGGCGCGTTCACGCCGAGCCAGAGACCGGTGAAGCCGCCCATCGAGATGCCGCAGAAGGCGGCCCGCGCGATGCCCAGGGCATCGAGCAGCGCGACCACGTCGCCACCCAGCTGCTCGAAGGTATACGGCCCGGAAGACACCACGCTGCCGCCGTGGCCGCGCGTGTCGTAGCGCACCACGCGGTGGGTGCGTGCGAACCGTTCGGCCTGCGCGTCCCACATCTCCAGCGTGGTGCCCAGGGAATTGGAGAACACCAGGGCCGGCGCATCGGCAGGCCCTTCCACCCGCACGCGGAAGTTGCCTGCCGCGGTCTTCAGCACCTCGTTCATGGCCATGCCGCCCCCGCTCACACGCGCTCCAGGATCACCGCGATGCCCTGGCCCACGCCGATGCACATCGTGGCCAGCGCATAGCGCCCGCCCGTGGCATGCAGGCGGTTGACGGCCGTGGTGGCCAGGCGCGCGCCGCTGGCGCCCAGCGGGTGGCCCAGGGCGATGGCACCGCCCCAGGCGTTCACACGCTCGTCGTCGTCTTTCAGGCCCAGCATGCGCAGCACGGCCAGGCCCTGCGCGGCGAAGGCTTCGTTCAGCTCGATCACGTCGAGCTGCTCCAGCGTGAGGCCGGTCAGCGCCAGCACCTTCTGCGTGGCGGGCGCGGGGCCGATGCCCATCACGCGCGGCGCCACGCCGGCCGTGGCCATGCCGACCACGCGGGCCTTCGGCGTCAGGCCATGCTTCGCGGCAGAGGCCTCGTCGGCCAGCAGCAGCGCGCAGGCACCGTCGTTCACGCCGCTGGCATTTCCGGCAGTCACCGTGCCGCCCTCGCGCACCACGCCCTTGAGCCTGGCGAGCGCTTCCAGGCTGGTCTCGCGCGGGTGTTCGTCCTTGTCCACCACCACCGCGTCCCCCTTCTTCTGGGGAATGGTGACGGCGGTGATCTCGCGCGCCAGGTGGCCGGCCTTCTGCGCGGCCACGGCCTTGAGCTGGCTGGCCAGGGCCATGCGGTCCTGCGCCTCGCGCTCGATCTTGTAGTCGTCAGCCACGTTCTCGGCCGTTTCCGGCATGGAATCGACCCCGTACTGCGCCTTCATGAGCTTGTTCACGAAGCGCCAGCCGATGGTCGTGTCATACACCGCGTTGCTGCGGCTGAAGGCGCTCTCGGCTTTCGGCATCACGAAAGGCGCGCGGCTCATGCTCTCCACGCCCCCGGCGATCATCAGGCCCGCCTCGCCCGCCTTGATGGCGCGCGCCGCCGTGCCCACCGCATCCAGGCCCGAACCGCACAGGCGGTTGATGGTGGCGCCCGGCAGGTCGATGGGCAGGCCGGCCAGCAGCGCGCTCATGCGGGCCACGTTGCGGTTGTCTTCGCCGGCCTGGTTGGCACAGCCGTAGAGTACGTCGGTCACCGCGGCCCAGTCGACATGGGGGTTGCGCGCCATCAGCGCCTTGAGCGGAACGGCGCCCAGGTCGTCGGTGCGCACGCTGGAGAGCGCGCCGCCGTAGCGGCCGAAGGGCGTGCGGATGGCGTCGCAGATGAAGGCTTGCGAAGAGGTCATGGTGTCGTGTCTCCTTGGGGGTTCGGGCTCGGCGTTTCAGGCGGCGCGGATGGGCAGGCCGACCAGGCGTTCGAGTTCGGCATGTTCCAGGCCCGGCACGGCATCGATCAGCGCCAGGCCGTCCGGCGTGCAGGCCAGCGTGGCGAGGTCGGTGTAGATGCGCTTGACGCAGCCGATGCCGGTGAGCGGGTAGGTGCATTGCGCCACGATCTTGGACTGGCCCTGCTTGGTCAGCAGGTCCATCATCACCCAGGTCTGCTTGGCGCCGATGGCCAGGTCCATCGCGCCGCCCACGGCCGGGATGGCCCCGGGCTCGCCCGTGCTCCAGTTGGCCAGGTCGCCCGTGGCGCTGACCTGGAAGGCGCCCAGCACGCAGATGTCCAGGTGGCCGCCGCGCATCATGGCGAAGCTGTCGGCATGGTGGAAGTACGCGCCGCCCGGCAGCAGCGTGACGGGCTGCTTGCCCGCGTTGATGAGGTCGTAGTCCTCCTGCCCGGCCGCGGGCGCGGGGCCCATGCCGAGGATGCCGTTCTCGCTCTGCAGGATGACTTCGCGGTCGGCCGGGATGTGGTTGGCCACGAGGGTGGGCTGCCCGATGCCCAGGTTGACGACGGCGCCTTCGTGGATGTCCTGGGCCACGCGGCGGGCCAGTTCGTCTTTGCTGCGTTTCTGATAACTGCTCACGCTGATTCCTTCTGCGCTGTGGCCTGTTCAATTCCGATGCGATGCCGGGCTCATGCGGTCTTCCTGAAGCCCGCGCCCTGGGTGGCGGTGCGCTCGATGCGCACGATCCGGCTCACGAAGATGCCGGGGGTGACGATGGCCTCGGGGTCCAGCGCGCCCAGCTCCGCGATCTCGTGCACCGTGGCGATGGTCTGCTTCGCGGCCGTGGCCATCACGGGGCCGAAGTTGCGCGCGGACATGCGGTAGGTCAGGTTGCCCCAGCGGTCGCCGCGTTCGGCCTTGATGAGGGCCACGTCGCCGTGGATGGGGTACTCCAGCACGTAGTGCTTGCCGCCGATCTCGCGCGTTTCCTTGCCCTTCGCCAGTTCGGTGCCGTAGGCCGTGGGGCAGAAGAAGGCGCCGATGCCGGCCCCGGCCGCGCGCAGGCGCTCGGCGAGGTTGCCCTGCGGCACCAGCTCCAGCTCCAGCTTGCCGGAGCGGTACAGGTCGTCGAACACCCAGCTGTCCACCTGCCGCGGAAAGCTGCAGATGATCTTGCGCACGCGGCCCGTCTTGAGCAGCGCGGCCAGGCCCGTGTCGCCGTTGCCGGCGTTGTTGTTGACCACCGTGAGGTCACGGGCGCCCTGCTCGATCAGTCCGTCGATCAGTTCGCCGGGAATGCCGGCCGTGCCGAAGCCGCCGACGAGCACCGTGGCGCCGTCCTGGACGCCCGAAAGGGCCTGGGCAACGGAATCCGCAATCTTGTTGATCATGGGAAGAAACACCTGGAATGGGAGGCAGGACCGGACCACCGTGCCGCACGGCGACAATCCGGCCCGCGAGCGGGAGGCAACCGGATGGCCGGCTGCGGAATTTTGTTCGTATAAAGAACAAATGTTCGTACAATGAATTAATTCTAGAACCAACAGCTTATGAGCGATACCCCCACGGACATTGGTAAAAACCCTAGGCCGGGCGACAGCTATGTGCAATCGTTCGCCCGCGGGCTGGAAGTGATCCGCTCTTTCAGCGCCGCCGCGCCGCAGCAGACGCTGAGCGAAGTGGCGGCTTCCTCGGGCCTCACGCGGGCCGGGGCGCGCCGCATCCTGCTCACGCTGCAGACGCTGGGCTACGTGGAAAGCGACGGGCGGCTCTTCCGCCTCACGCCGCGCATCCTGGACCTGGGCTTCGCCTACCTCTCGTCCATGCCCATCTGGGACCTGGCGGAGCCGTCCATGGAAGCGCTGGCCGGCGAGGTGCACGAGTCGTGCTCGGCCGCCGTGCTGGACGGGCACGACATCGTCTATGTGCTGCGCATCCACACCCACAAGATCATGAGCACCAATCTCGGCGTGGGCTCGCGCCTGCCCGCGTTCTGGACCTCCATGGGCCGCATGCTGCTGGCCGGCCTGCCCGACGAGCGCGTCATCGCGCTCATGCACGACCTGCCGCGCAAGCGCTTCACCCCGCGCACCGTGGTGGAGGATGCCGAACTGCTCGCCCGCGTGCAGACCGCCCGCGCGCAGGGCTGGTGCCTGATCGACCAGGAACTGGAGGAAGGGCTGATCTCCGTCGCCGCCCCGCTGCGCGACCGCGCCGGCCGCACGGTGGCCGCGCTCAACATCAGCGGGCAGGCCAACCGCACCAGCGCGAAGGTGATGCAGCGCGACCTGCTGCCCGTGCTGCTGCGCACGGCCGACACCATCTCGCGGCTGCTGGGCACGCGGCGCGGCTGAGCCGCGCCTCCATCCGCGAGGCCAGGCAGCGCCTATCACGCTCCAGCCCCCGGTCACGGCCTGCACCGGCGCGCAGCTTCGCATGCCTCGCACCTGCTTCGCCGCTCATGCCGCTTCCGATGATGGATATGCAAAAGATGTGCATAACCAACGGGAGCGCCATCATGCAGACCTCATCCACCGCAAGCACCACTGATCCATCCACCCTATCGCCTCCCCCGGCGGCATGGCTGCGCGAAGCTGCCCGCCGGTTCGGCGAAACGGAAGGCGCGGAGCCTTTCTCCGAGTCGCGCTCCTTCGAACAGGACGGCATCCGCTACAGCCCCCTGCGGATCGAGGACGCCCCGCGGGAGCGCTGGGTTCTGGTGGCGTCGCAGCCCTGCCCTGCCGGCGTGGAAGAGCCCGTCTGGACCAGCCTGCTGCTGCACCTCAACGCACCGGCCATGGCGCTCGGGTCCGTCGGCATCGGCCTGGATCGCACCGGACGCGCCGTGGTCGTGCACGGCGTGCCCCCGTCGCATGTCGGCGATGCGGCCCTGCTGGCCCAGGATCTGTTCCAGCTCAGCTACTTCAGCGGCATGCTGCGGGAAAGCGCGCTCGGGGTGCAGCACCACCTGCCCTCGATGATCGAAGCGCATGCCCTGCGCCAGGCCGGGAGCGCCTCCGGGCCGGAAGCCGCGCCACCGGAGATGCCGCCGCTGCCGCCAGGCCTCGCAGCCACCGTGCAGGCACAGGCCGGTGCGGACTGGCACCGCCCCCTTCTCGGGCAGGCCGTGGACGAGCTGGGCGCCGCGGTCTCGGGCACCCCCGACCTTCCATTGGGCGCCATCGCCCGGCTGCAGGGCAAGGACATCCAGATCGCGGCCTGCGGCGATGGCCGCACGCTGCTGCTGTCGGCACCGCTGGACCGGCCGCTGGCCGACAGCGCCGGGCGCACCGCTGCGCTGCAAGCCAACGTGGAGCTGATGTTGATCGCCGGCTGCGCGCTGAGCCTCTCCCCCGAAGGCACGTTCGTACAGACACGCTGGGATTCCGAGGGCATGGATGGCAACGACCTGGCCGTCCAGCTGGACGGATTCGCCGCCCTGGCCGCCAGCATGGACGGCACCTCTGCCTCCACGCAATGAAACCCACCGAACGGAGCCTCCCATGCTGAAAAACGCCACCGCCTCGCCGAGCACCTCGTCGCCCCAGCACCTGCTGACCTCCCCGGGCAAGGAGACGCAGCCCACCAGCAGCCCGCCGACGTCACCCATCGTCCGCTCAGGCAGCCAGCGCCTGCCGGAGATGGAACTGCAACGCTTCGCACGGCCGGATGCGCAGGCATCCACCTCCGCCGCGGCATCGTCCAGCAGGCCCCCGCGCAACGATGCGCCCCGGGCCCCGGTGCGCGAAATGTCCCTGCGCTACATGGCCGACGTGGAAGCCCAGACCGACACGCCCGTCCCGGGAAGGGGTGCGCGGCTCCTGCAGCAGGGCAGGCATCTGGCCTCCGGGGCCCGGAATCTGGCGCAGAGTTCGATGAGCCAGGTAAGGAGCGGCGCGGCCGCGGGCGCCGCATACGCAGGGCAGGCCGCCACGGCGGCCAGGGACAAAGCCGTGCAGGGCTACCACTACACGGCAGCGAAGGCACAGCAGGGCTGGCAGGCCACGAGCGAATTCACCCGGCAAAGCGCGCAGGACCTCGTGGGCGACCGGCTCCCCAGCCGCGCAGCCGTGGGCGCCTTCACCGGCCACACGGTGCAGCAGTTGCTGACCTGCGGGATTCCCACCTTCTCCCGCGAATACGCGATGCTGCAGATCTACCGCGGCATCGTGAACTCCAAATTCGCCCAGGACAACCCCTTCGCCGTCGTCGGCATGCAGACCGCCGTGTCGATGGCGGCCGTGCTGGCGCACGCGAAACTGCGCCATGCGCGCATGGACCGGGATCCGGAAGCCGCGGTCAAGGGGCATTTCGGCCTCACGAACGCGCAGTGGGACGCCATGTCCCCGCAGGACAAGGCAAGGCACAAGGAGATCCAGCAGGCGGATTCCCGGCGCGTGACGGCGAACCAGGTCATCGCCGAGACGGGCAACTTCATCATGGGCGCCACCGCCGCGGCCGGCGGGGACCCCGGCGTGTCGGCGCGCGTGCTCGCCACCCAGGTGCGCAACATCATCTATGCCGCCATGCGCGAGCTGATGCAGGCCAGCCTCAAATTCGTCGATACCCGCGGTCCCGGCACCAGCGGCGTGAACGACGCCAACATGAGCTCCATGGCGGCGGTGTACACGTTGATGACCATGGGCGCCAGCACGGCCTCGGACGGCGTGGTCGGCGCGGTGCTGAACGCGCGCTCCGTCAGCCTCAGCGGCCTGCAGTTCCAGGTGGCGGACACGAACAACCCGGTCAACGATCCGCAACTGGAGAACGCGGCCCTCGTGGCCCTGGTCCGCGGGCTCTTCAATACCTCGGTGGAAGTGATCGACGCGGGCGTGGGCAAGCACTACGAGACGAAGCAGGTGGGCGCGCAGCAGGTGTGGAACTCGGGCAGCAAGCTGCCCATGAAGGACCACGACCGCATCCTGGACCACTCCGTCGCGCGGTTCTCCTGGAACCAGTTCGCGGGCATGGCCAACCTCGCGGTGCAGCAGGTCGCCAGGGCCACCGGCCTCAACAGGGCGGCTCCCGCGCTGACCTCGTTCCTCGGCGTCGGCACGACGGCTGCCGCCTTCGGCCTGGCCTACCGCAACACGAACCAGACCTACCAGGCCCATGCCAGGGTGCGCTCCGCCGTGGCGAACGCGCAGGCGCCCGCCGCCCCGGCGACGGCGCCTGCGCCGGACGGTGGCTCTCAGGCGGTGGCGTCCGGCGCAGGCCACGCCACGCAGGCGCGGCAGCGCCATACCGCAGTACCGGAGATCGAAGAGCCCGCGGACGACAGTGCCGCCCTGCCCCCGCACGGCGGGCAGGCCCGGCCCACGGCCTGATCGGCACCGCGCAGGGACGATGCCGCCGTGCTACGCTGCACGGCATCATGTTCAATCCCACGCAAGCGGACGTGCGCCGCTTTTTCTGCGCGGTGCATGCCAAGGCCCAGGCAGGCCAGCCGATGGAAGCCATCGAGACCCTGGCCAGCCTCTGGATCGCGGAACACCCCGAATACCACGAGGAACTCTCCGACGTGGACGCGGCCCTCGCGCGCGACTACGACCGCACGCCCGGCCGCACCAACCCCTTCCTGCACCTGTCCATGCACCTCTCGATCAGCGAGCAGTGCAGCATCGACCAGCCGCGCGGCATCCGCCAGGCGGTGGAACTGCTCGCCGCCCGCCTGGGATCGCTGCAGGAGGCGCACCATGCCGCCATGGAATGCCTGGGCAGCATGCTCTGGGAGAGCCAGCGCTCGGGGCGCCCTCCGGATGGCGACGCGTATGTGGCCTGCGTGCAGCGCCGGGCCACCCGCGACTGAAACCGCACCCCGGCGGTAGCTATAATAAAAATAGCAAACACCCGACGACGACCACGGCAGTCCCACCATGAACCGACGACCTCCGGCACGCCGGGAACATGGTTTCGAAGGGCGGTGCTGAAGTGCAGCGCTGGCGCCTGTCGCTGCGCACGGCCATCGCCGTTCCGTTCGCGGCCCTCTTCATCGGCACCGTGGCATTGCAGGCGGTCACCCAGCACCGCCAGATCGATGCGCTGATCGACCAGGAAAGCGTGCGCCTGCTCGACGCCGTGACGCACACGGCCAGCGACCGGCTCCTGCATTTCCTGGCCACGCCGTTCCGCGTCCAGCGCAGCGTCGCGGACGCGATCGGCCGCCATGGCCTCTACCATGCGGGCGACCTGCGCCCGATCCACGAATACCTGCGCGCCATCCTGGACGCCATCTATGCCGACGAGCGGCAGATCGGCCTGCTGGGCTTCGGCGGGCGCGAGGGCGAATACGCCGGCATCCGGCGCGAGGACGACGGCCGCCTGCGGCTGATCCTGCAGGACCGCAGCACCCACGGCCGGCTGCAGGTTTACGGGCTGGGCAGCAACAACTCGGTCATCGCCTCGCAGGAGGACTACGACCCGCGCGGCCGCCCGTGGTACGCCCCCGTCGCCGCCTCGGGCCAGGCGCGCTGGTCGGAGATCTACACCAGCGCGGGCGAGCGCGGCGACGTGATGATCGCGGCCTCGTCCCCGGTCGTGTCCGACGGTGAACCCGTGGGCGTGGTGCAGGCCGAGGTACGGCTCGACACGCTGCAGCGCTTCCTGGGCAACGACCCCCTGCTGGGCCATGGACACATCTTCGTGATCGATGCCGAGGACCGGCTGGTCGCGCAGTCCGGGGAAGGCAGCGTGACGCTACCCATGGCGCCCGGCAGCCGCCAGTACGGCCGGCGGCTCGCCAGCCAGAGCACCAGCGAGGCGGTGCGCGCCGCGGCCCGGTTCCTGCCCGCAGGCGGCCAGGACGAGGAAGCCGCTGCGTTCAGCTACCCCATGGACGGCCAGCGCTACTTCGCCCGCGTGACGCCATTCACCCAGGTCCCCGGCCTGAACTGGCGCATCGTGGTCGCGCTGCCCGAGGCCGACCTGCTCGGCGACACCCGCGCGGCCTCCCGCCGGCTGCTGCTCGCCACCGCCGCCATCGCGGCGTTCGGCCTGCTGCTGGGGCTGTGGGCCATCCAGCGCATTGCCGCCCCGATTCTGCTCACCGCCCGGGCCGCCCAGCGCATGGCCCGCGGCGACTGGGAAACCGAGCTGCGCATCACCAGCCCGCTGCGCGAGACCGGGGCGCTGGTGCAGGCCTTCAACGACATGGCCGGCCGGCTGCGCCATTCGTTCGAGCAATTGCACCGGCAGTTGCTGGGCGATCCGCTGACCGGCCTGCTCACGCGCCGCGGCCTCCTGGAGAAAGCCGACTGGCCCCATCCCCGGCGGGCCGTGCTGGTGCTGGCGGGCATCGATGCCTTCCGCGCGGTGAACGACAGCATGGGCCTGGACACGGGCGACCGGCTGCTGCAGGCAGCGGCGGACCGGATGCGCGGCTCGCTGCCCGCGCCGGCGTTCGCCGCGCGGCTGGGCGGCGATGAATTCGCGCTCCTGTACCTGGCCAGCGAGGCAGCCCCACCGGCCGATGCCGGGCGCGCCATACAGGACGTCTTCGCCCAGCCTTTTTCGGTCGGCGAGGACGAAGTGCAGCTGACCGTCTCCGTGGGGACCGTCTCCGGCACGCTGCCGGCCGGCCGTCTGGCGGACTGGCTGCGCAACGCGAGCAGTGCGCTCGGCGAGGCCAAGCGGATGGGCCGCGGCCAGTGCGTGCCCTTCACCCCGGACATGATGGAGCGCTCCCTGGAGCGCGTGCGCCTGGCCTCCGAACTGCGGCAGGCCTTGGAGCGCGGCCAGTTCGTGCTGCACTACCAGCCGGTCGTGGAGCTCTCCTCCGGCCGCACCATCGGCGCCGAGGCCCTGGTCCGCTGGGAGAGCCCCACGCGCGGCATGGTGCCGCCCGGCGTGTTCATTCCCGTGGCGGAAGCCTCCGATCTGATCCTGGGCCTCGGCGAATGGGTGCTGCGCGAGGCCACGCACGCCATCGCCGGGCGGCTGCCACAGTTGCCTGACGGCTTCGACATCCACGTCAACGTCTCGGCGCGGCAGCTCATCCAGTCCGATTTCCAGGACACCCTGAAGCAGATCCTGCAGGACAGCGGCCTGCCCGCGGGGCACCTGACGCTGGAGCTCACCGAATCGGTCCTGCTCGAGGACGACGGCGTGACCCGCGCGCGGCTGGCGGCGATCCGCGCGCTGGGCGTGAAGATCGCCATCGACGACTTCGGCACCGGCTACTCCTCGCTGGCCTACCTGGGCCGGCTGCCGTTCGATTGCCTGAAGGTGGACCAGCGCTTCGTGCGCAACCTGCTGCACTCGCCGCAGGACGAAGCCATCGTGACCGCCGTGCTCAGCATGGCCCGGGGCTTCGCCGTCACGGTGGTGGCCGAAGGCGTGGAAACCGCGCAAGAGGCCGACCGCCTGCGGTCCATGGGCTGCGCGAGCGCCCAGGGATACCACTTCGGGCGCCCGGCACCGCTGGAGCACCTGCGCCTCGCCACCCCCCTCTGAACGGCACCGCGGCTTCACCCGCCGCAATTAATCAGCGGCATTTTCCCGAAAAAGGAAATGGGTAAATACCCTGGAATATGCGCCCGCGGCGCGAAACTCAGCGGAAGCGCGATTGCGGTACCACCTGCAATTCACCGTCGAGCGAACCCAGATACCCGGACAGGGCCTTGAGCTCGGCATTGGAGAACTGCTTGGCGATGCCCGCCATGATCGCGTTGGAGCGGCCCACGGTGGCCGCGGCGGGCCCGCCCGTCTTGTAGGCCTTGAGCGCGGCGAACAGGTAGTCGGGATGCTGGCCCGCGATCTTCGGGTAGGACGGATCGATGGGCTTGGAGAAGTTCTCCCCGTGGCAGGACACGCAGGCGCCCTTTTGCAGCAGCTGCGCCACCTGGGCACCCGGCTCGCGCGAGGGCTTGGCGGGAGCGCCGCCCGGGCGGGCCTGGCCGGCGTAGTAGGCGGCCACGTCGGCGATGTCCTGGTCGGTGAGCGAATCGGCGATGCCGCGCATGGTGGGATGCCTGCGGTCGCCCTTCTTGTAGGCCTGCAGTGCCGAGGCGATGTAGCCGGCGTTCTGGCCCGAGATCATCGGCACCTTGTACACCTCGGGGAAGCTCGCCTGGTAGCCCGGGATGCCGTGGCAGCCGATGCACATGGCGATCTTGCCCTCCCCGGCCTTGGCGTCTCCCTTGACGTCCTGGGCATGCGCCACCGCGGTCACGCAAGCGACAGCGACGGCGAATATCGTGGTCAACTTCTTGTTCATTTTGCGCGCACAATCCAATGGAGTTTGTCGGTGCTCGGGGGCCAAAATGATTATAGCCAGCGCCCCTTCCGGCCATTTATCAACGATTACCCTCACCGCCCGCACGCACGCCCATGAAATTCCAAGGCTCCGAAAGTTATGTCGCCACGCCGGATCTCAAGCTCGCGGTGAACGCGGCCATCACCCTGCAGCGCCCGCTGCTGGTCAAGGGCGAGCCGGGCACCGGCAAGACCCTGCTGGCCGAGGAGGTGGCGCGCACCCTGGGGCTGCCGCTGCTGCAGTGGCACATCAAGTCCACCACCAAGGCCCAGCAGGGCCTCTACGAATACGACGCCGTGAGCCGGCTGCGCGACAGCCAGCTGGGCGACGCCGAGAGCGGCGAGCGCGTGAAGGACATCCGCAACTACATCGTGCAGGGCGTGCTCTGGCAGGCCTTCACCGCCGACCAGCCCGTGGCGCTGCTGATCGACGAGATCGACAAGGCCGATATCGAATTCCCCAACGACCTGCTGCGCGAGCTCGACCGCATGGAGTTCCACTGCTACGAGACGCGCGAGCTCATCCGGGCGAAGCACCGCCCGCTGGTCTTCATCACCTCAAACAACGAGAAGGAGCTGCCCGACGCCTTCCTGCGCCGCTGCTTCTTCCACTACATCCGCTTCCCCGACGCGGACACCATGCGCCAGATCGTCGCCGTGCACTTCCCCACGCTCAAGAGCGAGTTGCTCACCGCGGCGATGAAGACCTTCTACGACGTGCGCAACCTGCCCGGCCTCAAGAAGAAGCCCTCCACCAGCGAACTGATCGACTGGCTCAAGCTGCTGGTGGCGGAAGACATCCCCCTCTCGGCCCTGCAGAGCGCGGACGACAAGGTCTCCATCCCGCCGCTCGTGGGCGCGCTGCTCAAGAACGAACAGGACGTGAGCCTGTTCGAGAAGCTGGTGTTCATGAACCAGCGCAACCGCTGACCGGCCCGCTTCCGCGCCCCGCCCGGCCCCCCCGAAGGCATTGCGCATGGCCAGCGACACCCCACGGCAACTCCTGATCGAAGGCCTCTCCGACGCGGCAGGCTTCGTGGGCGGCGCGCTCGCCGGCTACGGCCTGGGCATGCTGCTCGGCCTCGACATCTTCGCGCAGGGCTATGGCGCCTCCTGAAACCCGTTCCCGAACACATCGATCCTCATGGCCTTCGTCGAACCCGTCATCCTGCAGGACCGCGGCATCCGCCTGGAGCCGCTCTCGCTCAGCCACGAAGCGGGCCTGGCCGCCGCGGCGGCCGACGGCCAGCTGTGGACGCTGCGCGTCACCTCCGTGCCCGAGCCCGCGAACACCCGCGCCTACATCGAGGCCGCGCTGGAAGGCCGCGCCCAGGGCCACCGCTTCGCCTTCGCGGTCATCGAAGAGGCCAGCGGCGAGGTGCTGGGCACCACCAGCTACCACGACATCCTGCCCGCGGTGAAGCGCGTGGAGATCGGCTGGACGTGGTATGCCCGGCGCGTGCAGCGCACCCACGTCAACACCACCGCCAAGCTGCTCATGATGGGCCATGCGTTCGACACGCTCGGCTGCCACGTCGTGGGCTGGCGCACCGACAACTTCAACTTCGCCTCGCAGCGCGCCATCGAGCGCCTGGGCGCGAAAAAGGACGGCGTGCTCCGCGGCCACGCGCTGCGACGCGACGGCACCATCCGCGACACGGTGATGTACAGCCTGCGCGCCGGCGAGTGGCCCGAGACGAAGGCCCACCTGCTCCACCTGCTGGAGCGGCACGGCGCGGCCTCGGCCTGACCCGCGAAGGAAACGCCCCATGCTGATCGACTTCTTCTACGCGCTGCGCGCCGGCCAGCTGCCGGTATCCGTCAAGGAATACCTCGCCCTGCTGGAGGCGCTGCAGGCGGGCGTCGTCGGCCCGAAGTCCGAAGACGGCTGGAGCATCGACGACTTCTACCACCTCGCGCGCACCATCCTGGTCAAGGACGAGAAGCACTTCGACAAGTTCGACCGCGCGTTCGGCGCCTACTTCAAGGGCGTCGAGATGGTGGCCGACTTCCGCAAGGAGGTGCCCGCCGACTGGCTGCGCCAGATCCTGGAGCGCGAACTCACGCCCGAGCAGAAGGCCGCCATCGAGAAAATGGGCTGGGACGAGCTCATGGAAACGCTGAAGAAGCGCCTGGAAGAGCAGAAGGAGCGCCACGAGGGGGGCAGCAAGTGGATCGGCACCGGCGGCACCAGCCCCTACGGCCATGGCGGCTACAACCCGCAGGGCGTGCGCATCGGCGGAGCGGGCAGGAACAAGAGTGCCGTGAAGGTGTGGGAGCAGCGCGCCTACCGCGACTACGACGACACCCAGGAGCTCGGCACCCGCAACATCAAGGTCGCCCTGCGCCGGCTGCGGCGCTTCGCGCGCGAAGGCAACGACCTGGAACTGGACCTGCCGGACACCATCCGCAGCACGGCTGCCAACGCCGGGTACCTCGACATCAAGATGGTGCCCGAGCGCCACAACAACGTGAAGGTGCTGCTGCTCATGGACGTGGGCGGCACCATGGACGAGCACATCCAGCGCGTCGAGGAGCTGTTCTCCGCCGTCAAAAGCGAGTTCAAGCACCTGGAGTTCTACTACTTCCACAACTGCGTCTACGACTACATGTGGAAGAACAACCGGCGTCGCTTCGCGGAGAAGTTCCCGACCTGGGACATCATCCGCAAGTACAACCGCGACTACAAGCTGATCTTCGTGGGTGACGCGACCATGAGCCCCTACGAGATCCTGCAGCCCGGCGGCAGCGTGGAATACCACAACGAGGAGCCCGGCGCGGAGTGGCTGCAGCGGCTCACCCACGCCTTCCCGAAACACGCCTGGATCAACCCCGAACCGCAGGGCGTCTGGCAGTACCGGCAAAGTATCGGCCTCATCCTACAGTTGCTGGGGGGGCGGATGTACCCTTTGTCCCTCAAAGGGCTCGAGGAGACCATGCGGCTGCTGTCAAAATAAACTTCATGCCCAGCCTGACTACAGCGCCGGCCCGTTGGCCGGCGTTGCTGCTTCTGAGTCTCGTGGCGCTCCAGGGCTGCAGCCTGCTGCCCGGCGCCCGCGACAAGGCGGACAGCGACGACACCACCGCCACCATCGCCTCCGATACCGGGGAAGCCGCCAGCGGCGCCGATGCCTTCACGCTCGACGTGCGAGGCCCCGACGCCGTGCGCGAACTGCTCGAGCGGCACATGGAACTGCAGCGCTTCCGCAAGCTGCCCGACCTGCAGGCCAGCGAACTCTCGCGCCTGCTCGGCGCGGCCGATGCCAATGCCCGCGAACTGCTGGGCACCATGGGCTACTTCAGCCCCACGCTCACCATCGCGCTGAAAGAAACGCCCGGCGGCCCCGCGCCCCGGTCCATCACGGTGGACGTGGATCCCGGCCCGCGCACCCAGGTCGCCGCGGTCGACATCGCCTTCACCGGCCCCGAGGCCGAATCGCCGGGATTCGCGCGCCGCAAGGAGCGCATCCAGCGCTCCTGGTCGCTGCAGCCCGGCCAGCCCTTCACGCAGGACGCCTGGGACGGCGCCAAGGCCGACGGCCTGCGCCAGCTGCAGGTCCGCCGCTACCCCACCGCGCGCATCGACGCCAGCCGTGCCGAGATCGACGCCGACCGCAGCGAGGCCAAACTGGGCGTGACCTACGCCCCGGGCCCGCCCTACCGCTTCGGCGCGCTGCGCGTGCAGGGCGCGCACCGCTACGACCCCGACGGCGCGCGCCGCATCGCGCGCCTGCCCACGGGCTCGGACTACTCCGAGAAGGAACTGCTGGACGCGCAGGCGCGCCTGGCCAGCAGCGGCTACTACGACGCGGTGTTCCTCGCCCTCGACACCGACGGCACCGACCCGCAGGCCGCGCCCGTCACCGCGCAGGTGCGCGAGGCGCCGCTGCAGAAGGTGGTGTTCGGCGTCGGCATCTCCACCGACACCGGTGCGCGCCTGAGCGTGGACCACATCCACAACCGCCTGCCCGGCATCGGCTGGCGCGCCGTGAGCAAGGTCACCATCGACCAGAAGACGCGCCTGCTGTCCACCGAATGGACGGCCCTGCCCGAAGAGAGCGGCTGGCGCTGGTTCGGCGGCGCGCAGGTGCAGCGCGAGGAAACCGGCAGCTACGACACCGACAGCGTGCGCCTGCGCGGCGGCCGCACGAAAAGCACCGGGCACATCGACCGCAGCTACTTCCTGCAGTACGACGACTCCAAGAGCCGCGGCCCGTCGGCGCCACCCTCCAGCAACGCCATCAGCGCCAACTACGGCTGGACGGGCCGCTACTTCAACAACGACACCTCGCCCACGCGCGGCTACGGCCTCGCGGCCGAACTGGGCGTGGGCACCACGCTGCGGCCCGAGCGCGATCCGTTCGTGCGCACGCGCGTGCGCTGGCAGTCCTTCCTGCCCCTGGGCCGCGTGGACATGGGCGAGGGCGTCGTGCGCTCCAGCCGCCTCTCGCTGCGCGCCGAGGGCGGCGCGGTGATCGCCCGCCAGGGCGCGGACATCCCGGTCACCCAGCTGTTCCTCACGGGCGGCGACACCACCGTGCGCGGCTACGGCTACCGCAAGATCGGCGCGCGCACCGAGAACGACACCCTCTACGGCGGCCGCTATCTCGCCGTGGGCAGCGTGGAATGGCAGCGCCCCATCACCCTGCGCGGCAACCGCACCGACTTCGAGAGCGCCGTGTTCGTGGATGCCGGCGCCGTGGCCGACCGCTGGGGCGACTTCGATCCGCGCGTGGGCGTGGGCGCCGGCCTGCGCTGGCGCAGCCCCGTGGGCCCGCTGCAGGCCGACATCGCCTACGGCGTGCAGGCCAAGGCCCTGCGTCTGCACCTGCGCCTGGGCTTCAGCTTCTGACCGGCTCCGGCCGCTTTTATTCGCGCGATCCGATGGCCACCCACCAGACCCCGAACCCCTACGCCGCCGCCGCGGCCCCGCCACCCCGCCCGCGCCGGCGGCGCGCCCTGCGCATCACGCTCTGGTCCTTCGCCGGCCTCGTCGCGCTGCTGCTCGTGCTGCTCGCCGCGGCCTGGTGGTGGACGGGCACCGGCAACTCCCTGGCCACCGCGCTCGCCCAGGCCGCCCGCTACTTGCCGGCCGGCCAGACCCTGGAAACGCGCGACGTCTCCGGCTCGGTGCGCGCGGGCGGGCAGATCGGCTGGCTGCGCTGGAGCAGCCCCACCCTCGTGGTGGAAGTGCAGGACGCGCGCATCGGCTGGAGCCTGCCGCCGCTGCTGCAGCGCGAACTCTCGCTGGGCGAAGTGCATGCCGCGCGCATCGTCGCCACGCCGCGTACGCCCGCGGAGCCCGAGCCCGACAAGCCGGTGCAGCCCCTGGAACAGCTGGTGCTGCCGTTGCGCATCGACATTCCCCTGCGCGTGGACGAAATCACCTGGGCCGCCGCCAGCCCCGTCACCGTGCGCAACCTCGCCGGCCGCTACCGCTTCGACGGCGACCAGCACAGCGCCACGCTCGACAACCTGGAACTGGCCCAGGGCCGCTACAGCGGCAGTGCCACGCTGCAGGCTCAGGCCCCGATGGCCCTGCAACTCACGGCCGATGGCGTGGTCCGCACGCCGGCCCCCGGCGGCGGCGCAGACCTCGAAGCCACCGCCCGCGCCGAGGTGCGCGGCACCCTCGCCACCGCCGCCGCGCGCCTGGACGTGTCCGGGCGCCTGCAGGCCGTGGCCGCGCAGGCCGCAGCGCCGCAGGGCCCCGCGGCGTCCGCGCCGCGCCGCGCCGGCTCCGCGCCCCGCCCGGCCCCTGCCACGCCCACCACGCCTTCGGCCTCGGCCTCGGCAACCGCATCCTCCCGTGCCGGCACGACACCTGCCAGCGCGGAGCCCATGCAGGCCCAGGTCCAGGCCCGCATCGCCCCCTGGGCGCCGCAGCCGCTGCTGCAGGCGCAGGCGCAGGTGCAGGCCCTGGACGTGGCCGCGATCTGGCCCCAGGCCCCCGCCACGCGGCTGAGCGGCCGCATCGAAGCCGCCCCCGCGCCAGTAACCGGGGCTCCGCAGGCCGCGCCGCAGCCAGCGCCTGCCCAGGCACCGGCATCGGCCGCCTCCGCGCCCGCCCCGTCCGCCGGCACGCCGCCCGCCACCGGCTGGGCCCTGTCCGCCCAGCTGGAGAACGCCCTGCCCGGCCCCTGGGACAAGGGCCGGCTGCCGGTCGAATCCATCGACGCGCGCGCCGATTTCGATGGCTCGCGCTGGACCGTGCCCCAGGCCACCGCCCGCGTGGGCAGCGGCACGATCGCACTGGAGGGCGCCTTCACGCCCGCCACGCACGCCCTGCAGGGCGACCTGGAACTGCGCGGCGTGCGCCCCGACGCCGTGCTCAGCACCCTGGACGCCGCGCCGCTCTCCGGCCGGGCGCGCGCGCGCAGCGACGGAGCCCCCGCCACCGGCACCGATGCCGCGCCCGCCCCGCTGGTGCGCTTCTCGGCCGACATCCGCTCCGCGGGCACCGCCCGCGCGCCGCGCAAGGGCGGCACGGCCAGCGCGCCGGCCGCCCCGCCGCTGCGCATCGACCGGCTCGCCACAGAAGGCACCTGGCAGGGCACCCTGCTCACCCTCGTCCAACTCCAGCTGGACGCGCTGCAGGTGCAGGCCAGTGCGCGCCAATTGCGCATCGATACCGCCGCACGCTCCGCACAGGGCCAGTTGCAGGCCACGCTGCCCGGCGCCACCGCGCAGGTGGACGGCCGCATCGCCCCGCGCGCAGGCGCGGGCACGCTCGACCTGCGCGTGGCAGACGCGCAGCGCGTGCAGCGCTGGATCGAATCCGTTCCCGGCCTGGGCACCGCCCTCGGCGGCGCGGCGCTGCAGGGCGAGGCGCGGCTCGATGCGCGCTGGAACGGCGGCTGGGAATCCCTGCTGGGGCAGTTGCAGGCCGCGGGACTCGTGGCCCGTCCCCGGGCCGGCGCCGCCACCGCTGCCGGCCCCTTCGAGTTGCAGGCCCGCCTCGCCGCCCCGCGCTGGGAAGTGGCCCTGCCGCCGCGGCCCGGCACCGGCGCGGGCCCCGCCACCATCCAACTCACGGCCGTGCGGGCCGACGTGGCCGGCTCCGTGCCGAAAGCCACCCTCTCGCTGGACGGCGAGGCGCGGCTCGACGAGCGCCGGCTGGACCTGCGCCTGCGCGGCTCCGGCGGCGCTGCGGGCCCGGACCAGTGGCGCGCGCAGATCGATGAACTGCGCCTGCAGGCCCGCGACGGACAGCGCCCGGGCCCCTGGACGATGCAGTTCGCGCAACCGCTCACCGTGTCGGCACGCACCGCGCCCACGCTGCAGGTGGAAACCTCCGGCGGGCAGGCGCGCGTGTCCGCGCCCGCCCCGGGCGATGTCACCCTGCGCTGGGAGCCCGTGCACTTCGCGCGCACCGCATCGGGCAGCCTGCAGCTGCGCACGCGCGGCCAGCTCCAGGGCCTGCCCATGGCCTGGGCCGAGGCGCTGGCGCAGGGCAGCGACGCCCTGGACCGCCTGGGCGTGCAGGGCAACCTGGTCTTCGACGGCGACTGGGACGTGGACGCGGGCGACACCCTGCGCGCATCCGCCAGCCTGCGCCGCACCTCCGGCGACCTGCGCCTGCTGACCGGCAACGCGCCCGCGGCCACCGTAGTGCGCAGCAGCGGCCCGAGCGCGGGCACTGGCACGGGATCGGCCGCCGGCATGGTCCGCGGAACGGCCGCTGCCGCGAACGCCTCAGCGACCGACACGCCCCGCGGCGCCGGCACGCCTGCGGGCGTGCGCGCTGCCGAACTGCGCCTGCAGGCGGAAGGCGACACCGTGCGTGCGCGCCTGCAATGGGACAGCGAGCGCGCCGGCCAGGTCCAGGCCGAGGCCTCCACGCGCCTGGCGCGCGTGGGCGAAGGATGGGAATGGCCCGCCGATGCGCCCCTCTCCGCCACCGCGCGCGCGCGGCTGCCCGACGTGGGCGTGTGGTCCACCCTCGCCCCGCCGGGCTGGCGCGTGCAGGGCACGCTCGATGCCGACGTGGCGCTGTCCGGCACCCGCACCGCGCCGCGCTGGAGCGGCACGCTCGCCGCAGACCAACTGGCCGTGCGCTCGCTGCTCGACGGCGTGGACCTGCAGAACGGCCGCCTGCGCGCAGCGCTGCGCGGCGACCGGCTCGAGATCACCGAATTCCGCGTGAACGGCGGCCCCGGCAGCAGCGCACGCATCGCGGGCTTCAGCGGCAACCGCACCGCCGCGCCCAAGGACGGCGGCACGCTCTCGGGCACGGGCACCGTGTCCTGGGCCGGCATGGGCCAGGAGGCCGCAGCGGGCGGCTCGGGCATCGCCATGGACTTCACCGCGGATGCACGCGCCCTGCAGGTGCTGGTGCGCGCCGACCGCCAGGTGAGCGTCTCGGGCCAGATGCGCGCGCAGCTGCGCCAGGGCCAGCTGTCGCTGCGCGGCAAGCTCACCGCCGACCGGGCCACCATCATCCTGCCGGAGGCCGGCGCCCCCAGCCTCGGCAGCGACGTGGTCGTGCGCTCCGCCGCCACCGACCGCGCCCGCGCCGAGGCCGCCCAGCGCGAAGGCGCCCAGGCCGGCCGCGTGGAGGCCGCGCGCCCGCCGGACATCGCCCTCACCTTCGACCTCGGCGACGACTTCGCGCTGCAGGGCCACGGCGTCACCACGCGCCTGGCCGGCGAACTGGAGATCCGCGGCGCCACCACGGCCGGCGGCCCGCCGCGCATCACCGGCGAGGTCCGCACCGTCGAGGGCCGCTATCGCGCATGGGGCCAGGCACTCAACATCGAGACCGGCCTCGCGCGCTTCAACGGCCCCTACGACAACCCCGCGCTGGACGTGCTGGCCATCCGGCCCAACATCAGCGTGCGCGCGGGCGTGCAGGTCTCGGGCACGGCCAAGGCGCCGCGCGTGGCGCTCTATTCCGACCCGGACCTGCCCGACGCCGAAAAACTCTCCTGGGTGGTCCTGGGCCGCAGCACCGCCGCGGGCGGGGCCGAGGCCGCGCTGCTGCAGCAGGCCGCGCTGGCCCTGCTGGGCGGCGGGGGCGGCAACGCCGGTTCGGGCAATTTCGCGAGCCGCCTGGGGCTGGACGAGATCGGCTTCCGCGGCCCCAACTCCGGCGCCAGCAGCGAAGACGCCTCCGGCGCCGCGCTCACCTTCGGCAAGCGGCTGTCCAAGGACCTGTACGTCACCTACGAACGCAGTCTCTCGGGCGCCCTGGGCACGCTCTACATCTTCTACGACCTGACACAGCGGCTCACGCTGCGCGGCCAGACGGGTGTGCAGAGCGCGGTGGACCTGATCTACACGCTGCGGTACGACTGACGCGGCGCGCGGGCCGCGCGCTGCCGCCCGGCCGGTGCGGAACCGCAGGTCTTCAGGAAACGGAAGGGAAAGGGAGAGGCGACGTGGAAAGGGCCTGCGCGCCCGGCGCCGCCTCCGGCACGCGCCCGCCGTGCAGTTGGCGCACGAAGGGATAGAGCATGTGGCCCGCCGCCTTCAGTAGCTCGTACTGCGCGGGCGTGAGCTCGCGCTCCTCGTAGTCGAAATGGCACAGCGTGCCCCAGAGCCCGCCCGCGTTGTCGCCGATCGGCACGCCGTGGTAGGCGACGACCACGCCGCGGAAAGGGCTGTGGACCAGCTTGTCCTCGTGCAGCGAGTTCGCGGTCAGCAACTCGCCATCCCGCAGCACGAACTGGCAGAAGCTGTCGGCCAGCTCCACCACCGCCAGGGCCTCCGGGCGCGCCTGGCCGAGCTTGTCGTACACGTGGACATTGAAAAGGCGGGGCCCATCGACCCGGAAGATGCCGGTGTAGCGGTGCGCGACATTGGCATTGAGCGCCTCCATGCCGGCGTCCAGCCCCCGCCCGCGCAGGATCGCCAGCAGTTGCGGGGACGTCAGGTCGGGAAGTGGAGGCATGTGGAAACCATTGTAGAGCCGGGCCCGGTGGAATGACGACGATCCCCCGGGTGTTCGTCGGCGATCAGCCCCGGCCGCCGGGCGCCAGCTGGATGGTGCCCAGGCCCGCGGGCGCATCGCCCGGCCTGCGGGGCGCGAGCCAGTACACCCAGGCGCCCTGCAGCCAGGCCAGCGCATAGAGCGCAGAGGCCGCGAACACGCCCCAGTGCCCCGACCGCCACCCGGCCCAGAACCAGAAAGGCTGCCCCAGCAGCCCGACCACGCACGCCCAGCGCCGCCAGCGCGCCGAGCGCGCCTGCGACAGCCACGCGGCGAAAGCGCCGAAAAACGCGATGGCAATCTGTTCGAAAGGCATGTCCGGAGCATACTGTATATTCAAACAGCCTCCAAGGCGGGCTTCGGGCGGTCCGCGCCGCGTTCGGGTGCCCGCCCGGCCACCTTTGCGGCCGGCCTTACAATCCCCCGTCCTCTCCTCATAGTTCAATGGATAGAACGAGTGCCTCCTAAGCGCTAGATGCAGGTTCGATTCCTGCTGAGGGGACCAGCCTCCGGCGCCGGCTCAGTCTCCGCCGCCTCCGCCGTCCCCATCCCCGCACCCTCCCGCGTCGCGACTGTCACAGCCATCGGTGGCGCCACCGTCCGAGTTGCCACCGTCCGGGACATCGCCGGCGCCCGACCGCCAGGCCAGCAGCGGAATCGCGGCCAGCCACAGCAGCCAGCCGTTGCCTTCCTCATGGGCAAGGAATGCGCAGCAGAGGGCAAAAAGCACGGCCACTCCACCGGACAGCAGGGAAAAACGCCGGAACCGCATGGCGGGCATTCTCGTGCCTGCGGCCCCAAAGACAAGACCCGCTCGAGGCGGGCCTTGCAGCTGGTCGGGAGGAAGCAGCGTCAGTCGGTGGACTTCTTCAGCGATTCCTTCGCCTTTTCCTTGGAGTGGTGCGCACGGTTCTTGTGGTAGCCGGCCTTCGCGTTGTTGACGGCCTTGCCCACGGGGCCGCTGTGCTTGGCGTCGTTCTCGGCGCGCTTCTGGTCGATCTTGTGCTCGGTGGCGTCGGCCGCTTCGGAAGCGGCCTTGCCCACCTGGGCGTGGGCGGCATGGCCTGCCAGCAGGGCGGCGGCAGTGGCGAGGGCGGCGAAGGTCTTGTTGAGAGTCATGGTGCGTTCTCCTGGTGGTGTTGTGGCACGTAGACGGCAGCATCGCGGCCCCTGCAGCCCGGCCGTGTCAGCGGGCAGCCCGACCCGCTGGCGGCGCCTGCCCCGCCTGCGCTGCCCATGGAACGGGTCCGCAGCGCCCACGCCGGGGCGGGCGCCCGTCCCACAGCAGGGCATGTCCCTGCCGCCTACAGTGGCACGGCCGGGCTGCTGCCGGCGCCGACACCGGCTCCTCCCTCTCCTCCCTCTTCACGCACAGGACTCCCATGAGCGACGACGACCACGGCCAGCCCAACCCCCTTATCAATGCCATCTCCAACGCCGTCGCCGCCGTGCGCGCGGACGACGACCAACTGGCGCTGGCCCGCGCCCATGAAGCGCTGGGCCCCAAGGCCATCGAAAAGCTCGACGTGGCGGAGGCCCGCCGCCAGCCCACGGTAGCGGACGCCGTGCACCACCTGCTGCGCGAACAGGGCCGCTCCACCGATCCCGAACGCCTGGTGCCCGGCGTGCGGGCCGCCGAAACCACCGTGGACGGCGCCACGGGACCGCTGCGCGCGACGGTCTACACGCCCGAGACCGCGCCGGGCCCGCTGCCGGTGGTGCTGTACTTCCACGGTGGCGGCTGGGTGATCGCCAGCAAGGAGGTCTATGACGGCGGCGCGCGCGGCCTGGCCCGAGAAGCGCATGCCATCGTGGTGTCGGTGGACTACCGGCAGGCCCCGGAAAACCGCTTCCCCGCGGCCTGGGACGACGCCTTTGCCGCCTACCGCTGGGTCACCGAGAACGCCGGCACCCTCGGCGGCGACCCCGACCGCATCGCGCTGGCCGGCGAGAGCGCCGGCGGCAACCTGGCCGTGGCCACCGCCATCGCGGTGCGCGATGCGGGCCTGCGCGCGCCGCGCCATGTGCTGAGCGTCTATCCCGTCGCGCAGACCAGCCTGAACACGGAGTCCTACCTGGAAAACGCCATCGCCAAGCCGCTCAACCGCGCGATGGTGAAATGGTTCGTGGACCACCTGGTGCGCTCCGAAGAGGACCTGGCCGACCCGCGCCTGTCCCTCGTCGATGCCCGCCTGGAAGGCCTGCCGCCGGTGACCATCATCAACGCCCGCATCGACCCGCTGCGCAGCGACGGCGCCAGGCTCGAGAAGGCACTGCAGGAGGCCGGCGTGCCGGTGGAGCGGCGCGACTATGAAGGCGTGGCCCACGAGTTCTTCGGCGCCGCCGCCGTGCTCGAAAAAGCCCGCCAAGCCCAGGCCTACGCGGGCGAGCGGCTGCGCGCGGCCCTGCGCGCCTGAGACGCTACACTCGCGCACCATTGGGTGCCCTTCCCCGGTGCCGCGCCCCGCGGTGCCGGTGAAAATGGCAGGTCGTCGCGCTGGTCGGGCCGCCGCGCGCGTACAACCACGATCTCCTGCACCCCTCCATGGACACCCATCCCCTCGCCCAGGGCGTTTCCGCCGCGGTCTTCGCCGTCGCGCTGCTCCACACCTTCGCCGCCAGCCAGTTCGAGAGGCTCTCGCAGCGCTTCCCGCGCCATGCCGGCCTCTTCCACCTGCTCGGCGAGGTGGAGGTGGTGTTCGGCTTCTGGGCCATCGTGCTCATCGCGCTGCTGGCCCTGTTGCAGGGCGGCACCGAGGCCCTGGCCTATGCGGAATCCCGCAATTACACCGAGCCGCTGTTCGTCTTCGTGGTGATGGTGGTGGCGGCATCCCGCCCCATCCTGGACGCGGTGACCCGCACGGTGGCGGGCCTCGCGCGCGGCCTGCCCGTGGCGCAGCCGGTGGCCATGGCCTGGCTGGGCCTGTCGGTGGTGCCGCTGCTGGGCTCCCTCATCACCGAGCCGGCGGCGATGACGCTGGCCGCCCTGCTGCTCGCGCCCGTGGCCTTCCACGCGGGCATTCCGGAACGCGCCAAATACCTCGCGCTGGGCGCGCTGCTGGTCAATGTCTCCATCGGCGGCACCCTCACCGCGTACGCGGCGCCGCCGGTGCTCATGGTGGCCTCGACCTGGCAATGGGACAGCGCCTTCATGTTCACGCACTTCGGCTGGAAGGCCGCGCTGGCCGTGGCGGCCAATGCCACGCTCGCGGCGTGGACGCTGCGCCCGCACCTGCTGCGCCACGATGGCCGGCCGGCCGGCCCCCGGGACGCGCCGGGCACGCCCCCCGCCGTCCCCGCGCTGGTATCCGCCGTGCACATCGCCCTGCTCGCAGGCGTCGTGCTGTTCGCGCACCATCCCGTCGCCTTCCTGGGCATGTTCCTGCTGTTCCTGGGCTTCACGCAAGCCTATGCGCGCTACCAGAACCCGCTGATCCTCAAGGAGGCGCTGCTCGTCGGCTTCTTCCTCGCGGGCCTGGTGGTGCTGGGCGGCCTGCAGCGCTGGTGGCTGCAGCCCATCGTCTCCAGCCTGGAGCCGCTGGCGCTCTTCTTCGGGGCCCTGGGCCTCACGGCCGTGACCGACAACGCAGCGCTCACCTACCTGGGCTCGCTCATCGCGGGCATCTCTCCGCAGAGCCAGTACATGCTGGTGGCCGGCGCCGTGGCCGGGGGCGGCCTGACGGTGATCGCCAATGCGCCCAACCCGGCCGGGGTGGCCCTGCTCAAGCCGGGCTTCGCGGATGGCACCGTGGGGGCAGGAGAGCTGCTGCTGGGCGCGATGGTGCCCACGGCGGTGGCGGCGGCAGCCTTCCTGCTGCTGTAGCGGGGCGGCCTGCGCGCGGCGGAGGTCATTCCAGGCCGTCGAAGGTCGCGTCGTCCGGCCCCACGTACCGGGGCGACTTCCACGTGGCGTCGCGCAGGGAGCCGGCGACCTGCGCCTCCACGCCCATCAGCACGGCGAACAGGGCCATGCGCACCGCGATGCCGTTGTCGGCCTGGCGGAAGATGGCCAGGCGCGGATCGTGGTTCAGGTCGGTGCTCAGGTCGTTCGCGCCCGGCCGGCCGTCGCGCGGCAAGGGATGCATGAGGATGGTTTCGGGCTTGCACACTGCATCCACCAGCGCCTTGCGCACCTGGAATTCAGGCGTATAGCCCTCGATGGCCTCGCCCTCGAAGCGCTCCTTCTGCACCCGCGTGGCATACACCACGTCGGCTCCTGTCAGCCCTGCCTCCAGCGAGGCCACGGTCTCCACGGCGTGGCCGTTGCGGGCCGCAAGTTCGACGAGGTGGGCCGGCATCTCCAGCGACGGAGGCGCCACCAGCGTGAACCGCAACCCCCGGTACAGCGAGAGTAGCCGGATCAGTGAATGCACGGTGCGACCGTACTTCAGGTCGCCCACGATGGCGATGTGCGCTCCATCGAGCAGCTTGCCCTGCCGCGAGAACTCGCGCTGGATGGTGTAGAGGTCGAGGATCGCCTGGCTGGGGTGCTCGCCCGGCCCGTCACCGGCATTGATCACGGGAATGTTCGTGGCGCGGGCGAATTCGGCGACCGAACCCTGGTCCGGGTGACGCACCACCAGCGCATCGACGTACCCGCTCATCACGCGGCTCGTGTCGTAGATCGATTCGCCCTTGGCCATGGACGAGAAGGTGAAGCCGGTGGTGTCGCACACGCTGCCTCCCAGCCGGCAGAACGCCGCGCCGAAGCTCACCCGGGTGCGCGTGCTGGCCTCGAAGAACAGGCTGCCGAGCACCGCGCCCTCGAGCACCCGGGATACCTTCTGCCGGCGCGCGATGGGCTGCATCACGTCGGCGACGTGGAACAGGTCCTCCAGGCTGCCGCGGTCGAACTGCGACACCGACAGCAGGTGGCGCTGCCCCTCCACCGCGATACGGTCGGCGAGCGGCCGGTGGTCCGGCTGCCCTGGCAGTTCGGCCGCCAGCGCCTCGTGCCGCAGGATCTCGGCGACGAATTTCCCGACCATGTCCGGCATGGCCCGTGATTCCGACGAATCCTCCGGCAGCAGCCAGGTATCGAGCGCGCGGCGCCGCACGCCCAGGCGCTCGGCAAACGCATTGCGCGTCAGGTTGAGGCGGCGCATCGCGTCGCGCAAGAATTCCTGTTGTTGCATGGGATATATACGCAATGCGTTTTCAATGAATCGAATTTGAAACGCATTGCGTACACAAGTCAAGCCAGAAGCTCCCGAATACACAGACTTGGCATGGCATGCAAAGCCCGCCGCGCTGCTTCGGCTTCGCCACCGGGCACACCGCTTCGCGCCTGGAACATGCGCTGCGCCCCCCCGCCCTACCCTGGTGTTTTGATCTTCTTGATCATCGATATGGCACCCATCAATCTCAATCCGTTTTCCCGCAAAAAAACCCACCGCCACTCCCAGGGCGAAAGCTCTTCCCAAGCCACCGAGCGCGCTTCCCGGCATGCGCCCCGCTCCGCGGCGTCGGACCACCTCCCGGCCCGGCAGGGCACGCGCTCTGCCGGTGCAGGGGGGTCCGCTCCCGCCCCGCGGCTGGAACGCCTGCGCCCCATCGTCCGCAGCGAGTACGCCGAACAGTTGGCTACCCGCGCGGCCCAGTCTGCAACATCACCCGAAGGGTCGAGCATCGGCCGCGGCGGCCCTTATATCGACCATCGGATCAACCCTCCCGACGAAGAGGAATGGCAGAACCTCTTCGATGCAGATTCTGCGGCGCTCCTGGGCCTGGAGGAACCCGAATGGGCACAGGCGTCGCAGGCCTGGAATCCCTGGTACGGTGACGCCACGCCAGCGTGGCAGGGGCAGACTGCCACGACCCGGATCGATCTCCGGGACTATCCCCACGCCAGCGTAGGCTCCCTGCCGGAACCAGTGCTGCAAAGCCTGGGAACCGCCCTCGGCCTGCCGGGCAGCACCGGCTATCTACCGGCTCCAGCGCTTGCCGAAGGCATTCGCCAAAGCCTGGCAGCACTGGACATGGGCGTGTTCTCGGTCTATGACGATGTGCATATCCTCAACATGGACCGCGACACGCCGTTGCGGCGCAACCTCGACTCCGGCGACCGGCACAGGCTCTCGCATCTCGCGACCAAGACCCATATGACGATCCGACAGACGCCTGTCACGCCGGCCGTACCGGGCGGGCCATCCTATCGTGTCAGCATCTATTTCGACGGAATGCCGGATGGCAGCAAGCAGCAGAACGGCACCACCCTGAAGGGGGGGGTGGGACAGGTCTACCGCATGGCCTGCGAGGCGGCGCAACTCGTCGCCAAGGCACTGCAGGCCGATCCGACGGTGCAGGTGTCGCACATCTGCGGCTTGTCCATGGGCGGGGGCAGTGCGCAGATGTTCGCAGCGGTGCTGCAAGGCCACCTGCCGTGGGCCCCGCGGCCTGCGCTGGTGCTGCTCGACCCGATGCTGCTCAACCCGAAGCAGAAGGCGCACGCGTTGGCGCAGAGCCCCCATGGCTACGATTTCACCCAGCCACGCGGCATCGCGCTGACCCTGGACTACGCGGCCAATCCCCGCAAATGCCTCATGGACCGCCAGCACGCCATCGGCCGGTCATCCGAGGGACTGGTCCGGTTGCGGTTGGGACTGACCGACCGTGACGGGCTGGGCGGCACGCCTCCGAAGCCCTACGGGCCGCCGGGCACGGGCTACCACGCGAACCGCCACCACTACGAGGCCGCGCTGGCGCGCTTCACAGGCTGAATCCAGGCTACAGCTGGAACCCGACCGCCCGCACCACGCCTTCGGCAATGTCCCGCGGCCACGACGGCGGGCGGGCATGCAGGCGCCGGGCGCGGGCGAACTGCGCTTCGCACCAGCCCGCCAGCCACCCTACTTCCTCCGGCCCGTAGAAGGCCGTCATCGCCTCGTAGTTGAGGAACAGGCTGCGTGCGTCGAGGTTGAGCGAGCCCGACAGCGCGAGGTCGCCGTCGATCACCACCGCCTTGGCATGCACCATGCCGGGCGCGAGCCAGACCTCCGCGCCGGCCTGGGCCAGTTCGCGCAGGGCGCGGGGGCGCGCCCAGTCGGCCAGCCGGTGGTTGGAGCGCTCGGGCACCAGCAGGCGCACCTGCACGCCGCGCCGGCAGGCCAGGCACCAGGCATCGAGCAGCGCATCGTCCGGCACGAAATACGGCGTCACCGCCACGATGCGCTCCTGCGCGTGGTAGGCGCCGGCCACCAGCAGCGCATGCACCGTGTCGTCCGCATGGTCGGGGCCGCTGGGCACCCACTGCGCGGGCACGCCCTCCGGCGGGCCGGGGGGCAGCGGCCGCGGCAGCACCGCGCGGGCCATGCGCCCGCTCGCCGCCTGCCAGTCGGCCGCGAACTGGGCTGCGGCCTGCAGCGCGATCGGCCCGTCGATCTCGTAGCTCAGGTCGATCCAGGCCGGCAGCTGCGGCCGGTCCAGGAAATACTCGCAGGCCAGGTTGCGGCCACCACTCCAGAGCCGCTCGCCATCGGCCACCACCATCTTGCGGTGGTTGCGCAGGTTGGTGTGGCCGCGCATCGGGTTGTGCAGCAGCGGCATGAAGCGGCGCACCTGCACCCCGCCCTGCTTCAGCGTGCGCGACAGCTCCGCCGGCATGCCCAGGCTGCCCACCGCGTCCAGCAGCAGCCGCACCGCCACGCCCCGGCCTGCGGCCTCCTGCAGCGCCGCGGCCACGCGCCGGCCCACCTCGTCGTCGCCGAAGACGAAGGTGCAGACATCCAGGCTGTGTTGCGCCGAGGCCACCGTGGCCAGCAGCGCCTCCAGCGCCTGCGGGCCCTGACCGTGGAAGACGATGCGCGCATTGCGCACCGGCGGCGCCAGCTCCAGCCCCGCCAGCAGCTGCGTGGCCCAGGCGGGCCCGGGTGGAGGCAACGGTGCCGGCGAAGCTTCCGGTGGCGGGCCGGCGACCAGCGATGCCGGTCCGGCCGCCAGCATGGGGGCGGCGCGCCGCTGCGGACGCACGAACTTGCGCGATCCGAACATCAGGAACAGCGGCACCGCCGCATACGGGAAGGCCACGATCGCCAGCACCCAGCCCATGGCCGCCGAGGGATGGCGGCGCTGGCGCCCGATGCGCGTGGCCATGACGTAAACCAGCAGGCCCACGGCCACGAAAACCGCATGCCCCAGGCCCGAGAGCAGCGCGAAGCGCGTCAAGCGCCGCCCCCCGGGCTCCCCGTGCCACCGCCTGGCAGCGCCGGAACGCCGGCCGCCGCCGCGAAGCGCACCGCCACGCGCAACCCGCCCAGGCGCGGCGATGCATCCAGCGCCACCGAGGTGCCGTGCAGCCGCGCGATCGACTCCACGATCGCCAGGCCCAGCCCGCTGCCGCCCACCGGCGCGCTGCCGGCCGCCGCCGGCGCGCGGTAGAAGCGCCCCAGCACGCGCTCGCGGTCGTCCTCGGCAATCCCGGGGCCGCTGTCCTCCACCACCAGCTCCACGCCGGCCGGCCCCGGGCCTGCGGCCACTTCGCGCACGTGCACGTCCACCACGCCGCCAGTGGGCGTGTACTTCACGGCGTTGTCCACGAGGTTGCGCAGCAGGATGCGCAGCGCATCCGCATACCCCAGCACCGCCACCGCGTCGCCGGTCGCAAGGCCCAGGTCGATGTCCTTGTTCTGCGCGGCAGGCGTGGCATCGGCCACGGCCTGCCGGGCGAGTCCGGCCAGGGGCACGGGCTCGGGGGGCGTTCCGGCAGCGGCGCTGGCCTCCTGCCGCGCCAGGGCCAGCAGTTGCTCCACGAGGCGCGTGGCACGGTCGATGCCGGCCGCGAGCCGGCCCGCCGCCACCGCACGCGCCTCTTCGCTGCCCGCGCGCTGCAGGCCCTGCAGCTGCAGCTTGAGCGCCGCCAGCGGCGAGCGCAGCTCGTGCGCCGCATCCGCCACGAAATGCTGCTGCGCCTCGAAGGCGCGCCGCACGCGCTCGAACAGCAGGTTCAGCTCGTCCACCATCGGCCGCACCTCGTCCGGCAGCGCGCCCGCATGCACGGGCGACAGGTCGTCGGCCTGCCGCTTCGCCAGCTGCCGCCGCACCCGTTCCACGGGCGCGAGCGAGCCGCTCACCGCCCACCACACGGCCAGGGCCAGCAGCGGCGCCAGCAGCGCGATCGGCCCTGCCGTGCGCCAGGCCAGGTCGCGCGCCATCGCGCGGCGCGCGGCCATGTCCTGCGCCACCTGGATCACCTGCGAGCGCGTCTGCACCGAGAACACGCGGTAGGTGGTGCCGTGCGCGCGCACGTTCGAGAAACCCAGCACCGCGCGCTGCGGCAGCGCCGCGCCCACGGACGACTCGAACACCCGCAGCCCGTCGGACGACCAGATCTGCACCACGAACTCGGTGCTCTCCTCCTCCTGCTCCAGCGGCTCCGGCGTGCCCTCCGCCATGGCCGGCACGCCAGGGCGCAGCGCCATCGCCGTCTGCTGCATGTGGTAGTCGAAAATCTGGTCCGCCTCGGCCAGCGCCGAGCGGTAGGCGAGCGCGAACTGCAGCAGCGCCGCGCAAACGATCGACACGAACAGGAAGCACAGCAGCCGCGCCCGCAGCGAGTGCGGCGCGCGCGCGGAGAGGGCGTCCATCCAGCGGCTCCAGCGGCTGCCGCCGCGCGGGGGCGGCGCGGACGCATCGGCCGGCGCCGCTTCGAGCCTGTCGCCCGGGCCGCCGTCCACCACCCCGCTCATACCTTCGGCACCATGTAGCCCACGCCCCGCACGTTCAGCACCAGGTCCGCGCCGAGCTTCTTGCGCAGCCCGTGGATATAGACCTCGACCGCATTGCTGCTGATCTCGTCCTTCCAGCTGTAGAGCTTTTCCTCGAGCTGAGCGCGCGAGAGCACGCGCCCCGGGCGGGCGATGAGCGGCTCCAGCACCGCCCATTCGCGCCCGGACAGCACCACGGGCTCGCCGTTCACGGTGACCTCGCGGGTGGCCGGATCGATGGTCACGCCCTTGTGCTCATAGACCGGCTCGGCCCGGCCTGCCGCGCGCCGCGCCAGCGCCCGGATGCGCGCCAGCAATTCATCCAATTCGTAGGGCTTGAGCACGTAGTCGTCGGCACCGGCGTCCAGGCCCTGCACGCGCTGGGCCACCGCGTCGCGCGCCGTGGCCACCAGCACCGGCGTGCGGTCCTTGCGCGCGCGCAGATCGCGCAGCACCTCCAGGCCGTCGCGGCGCGGCAGGCCCAGGTCCAGCAGCACCACGTCGTAGGTCTGCGTGCGCAGCGCCGTATCGGCCATCTCGCCATCGCGTACCCAGTCCACCGCGTGCTGCTCCGCGCGCAGCAGGTCATACACGGCTTCGCCGATCATCGTGTCGTCTTCCACCAGCAGAAGGCGCATGGCAGGTGTCCTCGGAAGGTAGTTTCGTTCCCGCGCCGGCCGGGAGCAGGCCAGGGCCCGGCGCCATCCGCCAAGGATAGCGGCAGGCCCTGCTGCGCCGCGTAGGAACCGGCCGGGCCGCAGGGACATGGGCCCGCCCAATGCGGGCCGAGGCCCCGGGCTCCGCCGGCGATGACCGGCGCCCGCCCGGGAAGGGTCAGCCCAGGGGCACGGGCACGAAGATCTTGTCGCCGTCGCGCTGGATCAGCAGCGCCACCGACTTGCCCGCCTTGGCCATCGCGGCGCGCACCTGCTCGATGCTCTGCGCCGGCGCGCCGTTGATGGAAAGCAGCACGTCGCCGGGGGCCACGCCCGCCAGGGCGGCCGGGCCGCGCGCTTCTTCCACCACCAGCCCGCCGCTCACGCCGGCCTCGCGGCGCTCCTGCGGCTGCAGCGGCCGCAGCGACAGGCCCAGCTGGCCCTTGCCCACGGCCTTGTCGGCGCTGGCCAGCTTGGCCGGCTTGTCGTTCGCATCGCCCAGCGTCGCGGTGAGCTCTTCCTGCTTGCCGTGGCGCCACACCTCCATGCGCGCGGTGGAGCCGGGCGCGGACTGGCCCACGAAGGCCGGCAGGTCGCCGGACGCCACGATGGGCTGGCCGTTGATGCGCAGGATCACGTCGCCCGACTTCAGGCCGGCCTTGTCCGCGGGGCCGCCCGGCTCCACGCCCGCCACCAGCGCACCTTCGGGCTTGTCGAGCTGGAAGGAATCGGCGAACGCCTGGTTCACCTCCTGCACCGACACGCCCAGGCGCGCATGGCTGGCCTTGCCCGTGGCCAGGATCTGCTCCTTCACCCGCTCCGCCACTTCGATCGGGATCGCGAACGACACGCCCTGGTAGCCGCCCGAGCGGCTGTAGATCTGCGAGTTGATGCCCACCACCTCGCCGCGCGAGTTGAACAGCGGGCCACCGGAATTGCCGGGGTTCACCGCCACGTCCGTCTGGATGAAGGGCACGAAGCTGTCGTCCGGCAGCGCCCGGCCCTTGGCGCTCACCACGCCCGCCGTCACGCTGTTCTCGAAGCCGAACGGCGAACCGATGGCCAGCACCCACTCACCCACCGCGAGCTTTTTCGTATCGCCCAGGTGCACCACGGGCAGGTCCTTCGCGTCGATCTTCAACACGGCGATGTCGGTCTTGGGATCGGAGCCCAGCACCTTGGCGCGGAACTCGCGCCGGTCGGTGAGCTTCACCGTGACCGTATTGGCGCCCTTCACCACGTGGGCATTGGTCAGGATGACGCCGTCCGGGCTCACGATGAAGCCCGAGCCTTCGCCGCGCATCGGCACCTCGCGCTGCGGCATGCGCCCGCCCCCCGCGCCGGGCATGCCGGGCATGCCGAAGCGGCGGAAGAACTCGAAGAACGGATCGTCCGGATCCATGCCCTGACCGCCGCGGGGCTGCTGGTGCTGGGCGGACGGCGTCTCGTCGTCGCCGTCATCCCCGCCGTTGTACGAGGTCTTGGTCGTGCCCGTCACGCTGATGTTCACCACCGCCGGACCGTTGAGCGCCGTGATCTGCGCGAAATCCGGGGCGGACACGCCGGAATACGCCGCCGGCGCCGCGGCCACCGGCCCCGTGGCCGCGGGAGGCACGGCGGCATGGCTGGAATGCAGGTTGGTGACGAGCCCCGCGCCCGTCGCCCCCATGGCCCCGGCGACCACCAAGGCGAGGGTCAGGCGGCGGGGCGTGGAGAGGATCGTGTTCATGGCAAACCTTTCAGGTGGGTTGTGGCATGGACGGGAGTGTGCGGAGCGAGGCTTAGAGCGGGCTTAGAGGATGGTTAGGGGAGGCTTAGGGTGGTGTGGGAAGGTACCGGCCCAGGAGGTGCTCAGCACTGCGAGAGGAAGCCGGCTGATGGGTGCCGCAGGTGCGCGCAACCCAGTGCAACCGAGGGCGCACTGGCAAAAACGCTACGAACCGCGTACCTTATTTAGATATCCCACGGGTCGTCCTCTTTATCCGGGACCTTTTTTGCAATGGCCCTCAACCAGACAAACAAGAACACCATGACGCCTATGGAAATATAGATAATTGTCCGCGCTTTTCCTGGCGGAAAAACAAGCGAAATAGCAACCGCAAATGAAAGTGCCACGGCGACACAAGACAATATCGTAGAACTGAACTTCATGTCAATTCAACCCCGCATCTTACCTTGCGCACAAGCTCAACACCAAAGCACTCAATCATAACCAAAGGACGCTCTTCAGCAGCCAAAGATACTTGATGATTTCATTCCATCATTCTCTGAGGACCCTGGCCAAGGCAATAGAAATTAAACGAATCAATACCAGAATCACAGCAGCAGATACCATAATCACCAATAAATTAACAATAAATTTTGAAGCATATCCACAGGATCTAGTCATCCACAACGAGGGCAACCCAGCCAGACGGCACAACCCACTACCGTCAATGCCAAGAAACACCCCCACAACCTCAAAAAACGGGAAAATAGCCAAAATTATTACCAACAAATAAACGACGACGCTCTTCACTGGACTTTCCAGTTTCTTGTTCAACTTCACCAAACCCATGAGGGAAAATACAACAAGAAAAAGATACGTGATCAGGAAGTGGACAGCCTGGAGTTTCATTACAAAATCCAGACTCTCACCCCCCATATTCTCCAGGCAGTAGTAAAAAAAACCTGCATAGAGAAGCCAAAAAAACGACATCAAAAATATTTTATTTTTTGAAGAAATCAATTGATGGTCCATTAGAATCAAGAAGGGTTGCACAATCTGGCGGGTTGGTCGTGAAGTAGCCGTACAATTTTCCAAGCGATTCCAGACTCCAGTCCAACTGAATGCCTGCACTTGCCTCACCGGCTGCCACATCTCTGACTACAGCAGCACGATCCTCGACCTTATTTTGCCGCCCCTCTTCGTAGCGTTTTTCTCTTTCCGCAGCGCGCATGCAGGTGTTCTTGGCGCTCTCTATTTTCAACTCAGCCCCTTCTTGCACATTTTCTCGCCAATTGAAAATTCCGGATATTTTCTCCCACCACCCTAGTGCTTTTTCCGGGCTTACTGTACCCGACGCGGGACTGAGCCCGAGAGGATCACTCCATTCAAGGGGATTGAGAGGATAGATGGCCTTATTCAAACCTCCGCGCAGCCCCATCGGATCCTGCGTCACATACTGCCCCAGCATCGGGTCGTAGTACCGAAAGCGGTTGTAGTGCAAACCTGTCTCGGCATCGAACTGCTGCCCCTGGAAGCGGATGTCCTGGCAAACACCGTGTGGATCGTATTCCTCGCGCAGGGCACCCCATGCGTGGTACGTGGCAGCCCAGGTGACCAGGCCCGCCCGAGGGCCTTTGGCGTCCACCAGCGCGATGGGCGTGCCCAGGTGGTCACACAGGACATGGCGGATGTGCGTCGCGTGGGCCTGGGTGGTAGCCTGCCGTTGCTGCTGCACGGCCCGGAGGCCCGCTGAGAGCAGTGCGCCGGTTTCTTCGGGCAAGCCTGCCTGCAGGCGGGATCGCAGTGCTTCGCCATGTGGCCCCAGGGCGTCGTCCAGCGCCTGCTCCAGCCATTCGCGCTGCGCGCGCGGCAATCCCGCGAACAAGGCTGCCGCATGGAATTCGCCACCATGGTCTTCCAGCGCGAACATGGCCTGCACGGGTGTGGGGATGGCCCGGTCGCGCTCCAGCCGCAGCAGCGGCACGAAGGAGCCCGGCTCGTACAGCGTGTGCTTCAGCCCCTGCGGACCCTCGGTATGCACGAGGCGGTCGCCATCCCAGCCCGCATAGGTGGCCAGGTCATCCTGGCCCGACGGACCGTACACGGTCTTGCCCAGGCGGCGCCCGAAAGCGTCGTACCGATAGCGGGCCACCTGTCGCCACGCCCCACCGGGGCCCTCGCGTAGCCAGACTTCACGCAACTGGTGCAGCGCGTCGTAGCGCAGGCGCTGGATGCGCCCATCGGGCAGGAGCGTCTGGACGCGGTTGCCGAAGGCGTCGTAGCGATAGCGAACCAAGGTGCCTTTGCCGTCGCTGCCGGCTCCATCGGCATCGCCATCCACCGTGCTCCATCCGATGCGGTTGCCCTTCCAGCGCGTGACCGGGCCCTGTCCCTCGCCCGGCCCGCCACCCGGGCGAAGCAGGTCGAAGTCCGGGTCGTGCAGTTGGTCGCGCACCTGCCGTGCCCAGTCCTGGCGCCCGGCGCTGGAGGGCCCGGCCGCGCGCGCATCCACGGGCGCGGGCAGGCGGTTGCCCGCCGCGTCCAGCGTCCAGTGCGCCTGCATTTCCGTCGAGCCCGGGCCTGCGCGATGCAGCCCGCTCAGGCGCTGCCAGGCGTCGTAGCCGTAGCGCGTGGCTTCGCCCGGCGTCTGCAAGCCCACGAGTTGGCCCAGGGGGTCGTACCAGTAGCGGCGCTGGGCCAGCGTGGACAGCGGACCCAGGGCCGGGGCGATGCGCCCTGCAGCGGACGAAGGGCCGGTGTCCGGATCTTCTACCGCCTGTGTCTGCCCCGCCGCATGGCGCAGGCCACGCCAGTCCTGGTGCAGCATCCTGCCCATCGGATCGAGTTGCCGCGCATGCACGATCGCCGGCAGGTCGTCGTTGCCTTGGCCTTCCAGCACGTGCAGCGTGCGCCCCACCTCGCGGTGCAGCGCATCGCGCTCCCAATCCACCAGCGGCTGGCCGTCCAGCAGCAGCCCGTGCACGTGGCCTGAGCCGTAGGCCAACCATTGCAGCGTGCCCAGCCCTTGCGCCTGCGTGGCCGTACGCTGGCCCAGCGGGCCCAGGGTGTGGGCGATTGCGTGCTCGAACTCCACGGGGGGCTCTCCACCGGCATGGGGTGCCTGCGGCTGGGTGGCTTGCCGGTACAGCGTCTGCGTCTCTCCGCACACGCGCCCGAAGGCATCGCGCGCCAGGGCCACGCGGGCCTCG
>NZ_JMKU01000018.1:0-3810 GCF_000687165.1 Paracidovorax oryzae ATCC 19882
TCGCCCGGCGCCGCCTGCACGAGGTGGATCGCCACCACCCGCCGGCTGCCCGGCTCATAGTCCAGCCGCAATAACCGGCCCAGGTGGTCCGCGATGCCCGCCAGGCGCCGCTCGCCGTCGTAGCGCAGCCCCACCCAGTGCCCGAACCGGTCCCGGATGCGCAGCAGTTTCAGCACGTGCGTGCCCGCTTCCTGCGGCGCCGGGCCGAACTGCCAGGCCACGTGGTCGAGCTCGCCCACCTCGTAGTGCCCGCCCGCCGTGCAGCCCAGGGTGAAGCCCTCGCCAACGTTGAAGAGCGCCGTGCCCGGCGCGACATCCGGCAGCTCGATGTGCCGCCCTTGCGGGTTGACGTAGGTGATGCGCGACGGCGGCGCACCGGCAGCCGTCCGCTCGACGTGCAATTCGATCTCGTAGGGCACGCTCCAGCCCGCGCCGTGCAGGGTGCCCTCCCGGTGGTCGTGGCTGCTGTAGAAGCGCCGCCAGGCAATGCCCAGCGGCCCGGGCAGCACGAAGTCCGTGTCCTGGCTGCCGTCCAGCACCTTGCCGCCCGTGGCCGGGTGCACCGGGTAGCCGATCAGCGCCCGGAAGCCCCGGCCCAGCGCGTCGCCCGCCATGCCCACCACCGCCCCCAGCGCCAGGCACCCCACCTTGCCCAGGAAGTTGCCCCGGCCCATCGCCAGGCCCACCCCGATCTCCAGCGCCGTCTCCCACCACGCCCGGTCATCGGCGATCTCCAGGTACGCCGTCTTGTTGCCCCCCACCAGCACGTCGTCCGAACCGCTGGCGATCTGCGCCGCGCACATCATCTTGTCGCCCTTGCGCGCGGCCGGGTACGTTTCGATGAAGACCGAGTCCGAGCCCTCGGCGATGAAGTTCGGGTTGGGCTGCCCATGGTCGCGGCACACGGCCGCATCCGCCACCGCCCGCATCGCCGCGCGGCCGTTGATGCGCACCGTCGCCGCCCCCCGGATGCCCAGCGTGCCCGTGATGTCCAGCTCCCCGATGTCCTCGGTCATCTCCTGGATCTTTTTTTCCTTGTAGTCGCTCCAGCCCGTCGCCCCTCCGATGAACCCCGCCAGCAACCCGCACGCCAGGATCGCCCCGCACCCCATCGTCGCCACCGACACCCCCGCCGCCAGCGCCACCACCCCCGCCACCAGCAGCGTCTCCACCATCCCGGCCGCCAGCCTCAACCCCACACGCGCCAGCCTCGCCCACACCGACACGTGACCTATCTCGTCCGCCTGCCGTGCCGCCGCCATGCCTCCCATGCTGCTGTTCTCCTGTCGTTCGTTCTTCGCGGCCTAACTTGCCATCGTTGTCACTGGCGCAGCACGAAGCTGGCCAGCACGCCATCGACCTGTCGCAGGTGCTCTTCCGTGAATGGCACCGGCAGCGAAAAGGTGAGATTGAGCACGGTGCGGCTGTCAGGCAGCAGGAACAGCGACTGCACGTGGTGCACCATGCGCCCCTGCTGCTTGTAGCTCACGGTGAATTTCGAGCCGCCGATCTTCTGTTCGGGTGCCCCGAGCGTGGCCGGCTGCACCTCGCCCCGGCTGAACTTGGCGACCTGCCGCGACAGGTCGCCGAGCTGCCGCTGCAGGAATTCCGGCGGGGTTTCGCCGGATTCGAGCAGATCCTTGGAAATGGCGACGGTCATCTCGCCCGTGCCGGGGGTGGGCGCGAGCAGGTGCACGGTGCGGTCGGTGACGTGGTCCGGGGCTTCGATGTGGCCTTCTTGGAAGTGGTAGCGCATGCTCGTTCTGCTTTCTCTGGTCGATGGGGCTGTTTTCAGCAATTGAGGTTGATCTTCTTGCCGAACTGGTCGAGGTCGTCCTCGAAATTGAAGACGCCCTTCACGCCGTTGAGCACGATGGTGCCGTCGGACTTGAGCGTGATGGAAGCCTTGCCGCACACCAGCGTGATGCTCTCGCCCGCCACCTCGGTGATGTGCCTGCCCGCACTGACGAACACCGTGTCGGTTTCCGCGCTGACCACGGTGTTCTCCTTGGCCAGCAGGTGGGCGTTGAGCGCCGTGGACGATACGGTGATGTTCTGTTCCGCCACGAGGTTCATGTGGCCGGTCTTGGCGACGGAAGCCACGTCGCCGGCAGAGACGATATTGGTCTGCCCGCCTTCGGTGACATGGGTGAGCATGCCGCTTTTGGCCAGCTGGGTAAGCTGCGCACCGCTCGATACGGTGACGTGCTGCTGCGCGCGCACCGAGGTGCTCTGGCCGGAGCTGACCACGATCGGCTTGGGACTGATGAGGCTCTGGCCTTCCGGGCTCACGATCGAGACCACCGGCTTGGTGATGTCCCGCGACAGGTCCATCAGGCTGCGCGCGTCGGCCATCGCGGGGTCGGTGTCGGTAGGCATGGTGGTCTCCGCGCCACCGCCGCCTCCGCCCGAAAGCGCCGAGGCCATCTTGGCGAGGGAGGCCGCTCCGCCCGCCCCCCCGCCCGTGATCGCAGCGATGGCCGACCCCAGGCTGGAGATCTGCGAGGACTTCGCCGCATTGAGCGTGCCGATGGTGGACTGCGCCGAGGAAACCGCCTGCCCGGCTTCCTGCATGAGCGAAGCGGTGTTGGCCAGCGTCGCGCCCATGTGCTCGAAGCCGTCGGGGTTGTTCACCGAGACGCGGGAGGTGAAATCCTGGTTGTACGTGGTGATGAGCAGGCCCTTGTCCGCCCGGATCGAGCCCCACAGGTCCGTGCGCAACTCGAAGCCATACCCCCGCTGCGAGCCCGTGCCCTGGTGCATCAGGTACCCCATGTTCAGGTACGTGTTGCCGTACGTGTTCGACAGCTCCAGGTGCTCTATCCCCTTCTGGTCCTCGAAGCGCAGCATGCTCGCCCCGCCACCTCCCTTGCTCCAGCGCGTGAGCGTGCCCGACTGCGTCTTGTGCTCCGGCAGCTTCCACGGCGGCATCTGGTCCGCGTTGTACACCCGACCCGTGATGATCGGCTGGTCCGGGTCTCCGGACAGGAAGTCCACGATGACCTCCTGGCCGATGCGCGGCAGGTAGATGCTCCCGTAGTTCTGCCCCGCCCAGCCGTGCGACACCCGGATCCAGCAGCTGGACTGCTCGTCGAACTTGCCCTGCCGGTCCCAGTGGAACTGCACCTTCACCCGCCCGTACTGGTCCGGCCAGATCTCCTCGCCCGGCGGGCCCACGACCACCGCGGTCTGCGGCCCCGTGGTCTTCGGCTTGGGGGTCACCCGTGCGGGGGTGTAGGGCAGGCTCGTGGGCTGCGCCTGCAGCGTGAAGCGCTGGAAAGAGCCCTCTTCCTGCACCGTGCCCTTGTCCCCGGGGTTCGCCGCGCTCACCCGCGGGTTCTCCTTGAAGTGGTATTGCAGGCCGGTGATCAGGTACTGCTGGTTCTGGTCCCCGCGCGGGTAGTTCTCCAGCGTGAAGAGGTAGCCCGTGGCGAGGGACCGGTGGCGCGATTCGCCGCGCACCGTGCTGCGCCCGCTCAGGTTCTCCTGCAGCCGCACCCGCGCATAGGCTTCGCCGTCGCCGAACTCCGTGTAGCCCCCGGGCCACTCGTAGGTCTCGTAGGCGTCGTGGCTGTGCCCCGGCGGCATCTGCCGCATGTTCGCCAGGTCCGCCTTGGGCTTCTTGAAGTCGTAGTCGTCGTTGTAGAAGCGGCCCGAGTGGATCTCCTCGTGCAGCTCCCAGGCGTGGATGTTCTCGCGGTCCGCCGTCGCCGACTTCTCGGGCGGATAGAAGGGAATCGTGGCCGCCCCGGGCAGCGGCTGGTGCGAGGCCACGATGTCGTCGGCCAGCGTGAGCGTATGCTGGCCCTG
>NZ_JMKU01000018.1:3820-150015 GCF_000687165.1 Paracidovorax oryzae ATCC 19882
CCACACGCGCCAGCCTCGCCCACACCGACACGTGACCTATCTCGTCCGCCTGCCGTGCCGCCGCCATGCCTCCCATGCTGCTGTTCTCCTGTCGTATTGCCTGTGCACAGGGGCCGCCGGCTGCCGCCGCACATGGCGCCGGCGCCGCCCCGGAAGGCGGCATGATAGGAAGCGGCAGCCCGCAGCGGCCGGGCTGCGCCGGGCGAATTTGTGTCAGGGTGTGAGGGCCGGCCGGCGGCACGCCGGCAGGGGGTGTCGCGTGCATCCGCTATCCTTGCAGGCCTGATAACCACCGCACGTCCTGCACACCGAGACCGTGTCCGACCCCCACCCTGCGCGCCCCTCCGACCGCGAAGACAAGCGCACGCTCCTGCAGCGCCTCCTGGAATTCATCCATCCCGGCCCGGATTCCAAGGATGAATTGATCGCCACCCTGGCCGAGGCGGAGGACAACGACGTCATCAATGCCGATGCGCGCGTGATGCTCGAACGCGTCCTGCGCATGGCCGAGATGACGGCCAGCGACGTGATGGTGCCCGCGCCGCGCATGGACCTGATCGACATCGAACAGCCCTTCGAGGCACTGCTGCACCAGGTGATCGACACCGCTCATTCGCGGTTCCCGGTGTACCAGGGGGAGCGCGACAACATCATCGGCATCCTCATGGCGAAGGACCTGCTCAAGCTGCAGCGGGCGCCCGAGCTGAACCTCCGGGCGCTGCTGCGCTCGGTGGTGTACGTGCCCGAGAGCAAGGGCCTGAACGACCTGCTGCGCGAGTTCCGCGCCAACCGCATCCACATGGCAGTGGTGATCGACGAGTTCGGCCGGGTGGCCGGGCTGGTCACCATCGAGGACGTGCTCGAGCAGATCGTGGGCGAGATCGAGGACGAATTCGACATTCCCGAGGACGAGGGCGACATCTTCGCCCTGGCGGACCGGACCTACCGCGTGAGCGGCGACACTCCCGTGGAGCGCGTGGCCGAGGCGTTCGACCTGCCCGCCCTCGAGGGCTCCGACCGGAACGAGGAGTTCGAGACCATCGGCGGCCTGATCGCGCACGAACTGGGCCATGCGCCGCGCCGCGGCGAATCGCTGGACCTCGGCGGACTGCGCTTCGTGGTGCTGCACACCAAGGGCGGCGCGGTGCGCTGGTTCAAGGTATCGCCCCAGCCCCCGGCCGCCGAACCGGACGCCGGCTGACCATGCTCCTGCAAGCCCATGGCAGCGGGCGCCTGCGCGCGCCCGCGGCTCTCCTGTGGACGGCCTCCGTGCTCGCCGGGCTGGCGCAGGCGGCCTCCATCGCCTGGCCCTGGGGCGGCGAGCCGCTCTGGTGGCTGCAGATCGCCTCGCTGGCGGCTTTCGCGCGCCTCCTGCTGTCGGCACGCGGGGCAGGGCAGGGGGCGGGCCTCGGCGCTGCCTTCGCCACGGCCTGGCTCGCGGGCACCTTCTGGTGGCTGTTCATTTCCATGCACACCTACGGCGGATTGGCCGCGCCGCTGGCGGCGCTGGCGGTGCTGGCGCTGGCGGCCTTCCTGGGCAGCTACTACGCGGCCGCTTCGGCGGTGTTCGTGCACCTGCGCGACCGCCTCCCGCGCCGCAGGGGCTGGCAGGCCGCCGCCTTCGCCGCGCTCTGGCTGCTGGCCGAACTGGCGCGCGGCGTGTGGTGGACCGGCTTCCCCTGGGGCGCCGGCGGCTATGCCCACGTCGAGGGCCCGTTGCGGGTGCTTGCGCGCTGGGTGGGGGTGTACGGCATCGGCGCCGCGGCCGCCCTGCTGGCGATGCTGGCCGTGCAACTGCGGGTGGCGGACCTGCGCCGTCCCCGGTGCTGGGCCGTGGCCGTGGCGCTGGCATGCGCCTGGGCAGGGTTGGCCGCGCAGCGCCATTGCGCGGTGGACCGCTGCGGCACGCCGGTGGCCGCAGCCCCTTCCCTGCTCTCCGTCGCGCTGCTGCAAGGCAATATCCCGCAGGACGAGAAATTCCAGGCCGGCAGCGGCGTGCCCATGGCGCTGCGCTGGTACGGCGACGCGTTGCGCGAAGCGGATGCCGCTCTGGTCGTGGCGCCGGAGACCGCCATCCCGCTGCTGCCCCAGCAGCTGGTGCCGGGCTACCTGGAGTCCATCGCGGAGCGTTTCACCCGCAGCGGGCCGCAGGGCGGCCGGGCCGCGCTGATCGGCATCCCGCTGGGCGATCCGGAGCGGGGCTATACGAATTCCGTCATCGGTTACGCGCCGGGCCAGGCGGCAACCTACCAGTACGACAAGCACCACCTCGTGCCGTTCGGGGAGTTCGTCCCGCCGTTCTTCCGGTGGTTCACCGAACTGATGAACATCCCGCTGGGCGATTTCAACCGGGGCGGCATGGTCCAGGCACCCTTCGCCTGGGCCGGGCAGCGCCTGGCGCCGAACATCTGCTATGAGGATCTGTTCGGCGAGGAACTGGCTGCGCGCTTCGCCGACCGCGCCGCCGCCCCGACGGTGTTTGTCAACGTAAGCAACATCGCATGGTTCGGCGATTCCGTGGCCATCGACCAGCACCTGGCGATCAGTCGCATGCGGGCGCTGGAATTCGAGCGGCCGATGGTGCGCGCCACCAACACTGGTGCCACCGCGCTGATAGACCACCGCGGCGTGGTGGCGGCGCGGCTGCCCTCGGTGCAGCGCGGCATCCTGCGCGGCGAGGTGGAGGGGCGGGACGGGCCGCCCACGCCCTTCGCCTGGTGGGCGGCGCGGGCCGGATTGTGGCCGCTGTGGCTGCTGGGCGCACTGGTGGTGGCCGCGGCCTTCGCGGCGCGCTCCCGCGGACGCTGATACCGCCGCCCCGGGTCAGCTGCCGGATGGCAGCGGCTGCTCCGCCAGGGGCGCGCGTCCCAGCACCGCGTGCAGCAGCCCAGGCAGCCGCGCCAGCATCCGGGCCGCGTGCCGGTCCGGCGGGCGGTGCTCGGCATGGTATGCATGCAGGGGAATGGGCTGGAGGTGGCGCAGTGGTACCGCCACCACCGTGGCCGGGTCCAGGTTGCCGGCCGTGAGGAAATCCACCACCGTCCAGCCCAGTCCGCGCCGCACCAGCTCCACCGCCAGCTGCGAGGTCTGCACCTGGATGCCCAGCTCGGTATGCACACCCAGGTCCCGGGCCAGTTCGGCCATGGGCCCGCGCATGGGATCGTCGCCCAGCAACTGGATCATCGGGGTGTTGGACAGGAAAGAGATCGGGTCGTTGCGGCTCACGCGCACGGCCCGCTGCCATATGTCGCGGCCTACCGCGATCGAGAGCGGGCCGCTGACCAGGATGGCGCTGCACACCTGCGGGTGCGGGTGCGGATAGAAGCCCAGGGCGAAATCCACCGCCCGGGTCAGCAGCGCCTGGGCCATCTGGTCGGGATGCAGGGTGCGCACTTCCACCTTCACGCGGGGGGATTCGCGCACGTGCAGCTCCAACACCGTGGGCAGGAAGGTGTGCGTGATCGAGGGAATCGCACCCAGGCGCACCTGGCCGCCCTCGGGCTGGCGCAGGTTGACGGCGGTACGGCGCAGTTCGTCGAGCTGGCGGTGGATCTGGACCGATGCCGCGAACAAGGCCTGCGCCTCGGGCGTGGGCACCAGGGCCCCGCGGACGCGGTTGAACAGCGGATAGCCGAGCTGCAGCTCGGCATGGGCGATGGTCTTGCTCACGGCCGACGGGGTGATGCTGACGAGCCGGGCTGCGGCGCTCATGTTGCCCGTCTGCATGACGGCCTGGAAGACTTCGAGTTGCCGGAGATTCATGGGCATGGGAGCGGATCGGAGGGGGTATGAATTTCATTCATACCAGGCCTTGGATTATTCCCCACTGCCGTGTTGTGTCCTTCCTACCATACGGCACCCGTACAACGGGCTTGTAACAATTACTCAAAGGAGATGAGCGAGTCATGTTCCCGCAAATGAATATCAAGCGCCTGCTGGCTGGCGCAGCCTTCGCCGCCTGGGGCCTCGTGGCCGGTGCGCAGACGCAGTCCGCAGCGCCCATGCAGCCGGCTGCCAAGCCCAACGTCGTGGTGCTGGCCACCGGCGGCACCATCGCCGGCGCAGGCGCCACGGCCGCCAATAGCGCTTCCTATGCCGCGGCCAAGGTGCCGGTGGACAAGCTGCTGGCAGGCCTGCCTGAGCTGTCGAATGTGGCCGCCGTGAAGGGCGAGCAGGTCTTCCAGATCGCTTCCGAGAGCTTCACCAACGACCAGCTGCTGCAGCTGGGCAAGCGCGTCTCCGCGCTGTCCAAGCAGTCCGACGTGGACGGAATCGTCATCACCCACGGCACCGACACGCTGGAAGAGACCGCCTACTTCCTGAACCTGGTCGTCCACACCAACAAGCCCATCGTCGTCGTCGGCTCCATGCGCCCGGGCACCGCCCTGTCCGCGGACGGCGCGCTGAACCTGCTGGAGGCCGTCACGGTGGCCGCCAGCAAGGAGTCGGCCGGCAAGGGCGTGCTCGTCACCATGAGCGACGAGATCCAGAGCGGCCGCGACGTGACCAAGGGCGTCAACATCAAGACCCAGGCGTTCCGCAGCCAGTGGGGCCCGCTGGGCATGGTGGTGGAAGGCAAGACCTACTGGTTCCGCGCCCCCGTCAAGCGCCACACGATGCAGTCGGAGTTCAACATCGACGACATTACCGCCCTGGCGCCCGTGGACATCGTCTATGGCTATGGCAACGTGCCGCGCTCGACCATCGATGCCGTGGGCAATACGGGCGTGAAGGCCCTGATCCATGCCGGTACGGGCAACGGTTCCGTGGCCGACCGCGTGGTGCCTGCCCTGCAGGAACTGCGCGGCAAGGGCGTGCAGATCGTGCGCTCCTCGCGCGTGGCCGACGGTTTCGTGCTGCGCAACGCCGAGCAGCCCGACGACAAGTACGACTGGGTCGTCGCGCACGACCTGAATCCCCAGAAGGCCCGCATCCTGGCGGCCGTGGCCCTGACCAAGCCCCAGACCAGCCAGGAACTGCAGCGCATCTTCTGGCAATACTGAGCGGCTCGGCCGCACGGTCCGATGGCACGCCTGCCACCCGGGCCGGATCTCCCGAAGGGCCGCCGCGTGCGGCCCTTTTTATTGCGCGTCGTCAAGCGGCTGCGGCATTCCCGCATGGGGTCTGTCGCCCCCGCGCGGTAGGCGCGCCCGCCGCAGACTGGATAATGCGCATCCGCGGCCCTCGGCGATGCCAGGGCCGCGCACACGAAACGCGGCGCTGCGCGCCGACCTGGAGCACGACTGACAATGGCTGAATCCTTTTCCTATGAACAACTGATCGCCTCGGGCGAAGGCAGGCTGTTCACCCCTGACAGCGGACGACTCCCGCTGCCGCCCATGCTGATGTTCGACCGCATCACGCACATCGACGCCGACGGCGGCGCGCACGGGCTGGGGAGGATTCGCGCCGAACTGGACGTGCGGCCGGATCTCTGGTTCTTCGACTGCCACTTCCAGGGCGATCCGGTCATGCCGGGCTGCCTGGGCCTGGACGCGATGTGGCAGCTCATCGGTTTCTACCTGACCTGGCTGCAACTGCCGGGCCGGGGGCGCGCACTGGGTGCCGGCGAGGTCAAGTTCACCGGCGAGGTGGGCCCCAACGTCAAGCTCGTCACCTACGAGATCGACATCAAGCGCGTCATCAAGCGCAAGCTGGTCATGGCGATCGGCGATGCGCGCCTCCTGGCCGACGGCCAGGAAATCTACGTGGCCTCCGACCTGCGCGTGGGCCTGTTCAAGAAGGAAGACGCCGCGGCGGCTGCGCCGACGCGGGAGGAGGCGGGGGCATGAGCATGAGAAAGCGTGTCGTCATCACCGGCGCGGGCATCGTTTCCTGCATCGGCAACGACCTCGCCACCGTGGAGGCCTCGCTGCGCGAGAGCCGCCCGGGCATCCGTGCCATGCCGAAGTTCACCGAGCTGGGCATGCGCAGCCAGGTGGCCGGCGTGCCCGACATCGACCTGGAAGCGCGCATCGACCGCAAGCAACTGCGCTTCATGGGCGATGCTGCGGCCTATGCCCATATCGCCCTGGAGGACGCCATCGCCCAGGCGGGCCTGGCGCCGGACCAGGTCTCGCACCCGCGCACCGGCCTCATCATGGGTTCGGGCGGCGGTTCGCCCGAGAACCAGATCGAGTCCGCGGACATCCTGCGCTCCAAGGGCATCCGCCGCGTGGGGCCCTACCAGGTCACGCGCTGCATGAGCTCGACCGTCTCGGCCTGCCTTTCGACGAATTTCGGCATCAAGGGCATCAACTATTCGATCACCTCCGCCTGCAGCACGTCCGCGCACTGCATCGGCGCGGCGGCCCAGCAGATCGCCTGGGGCATGCAGGACGTGATGTTCGCCGGCGGCGGCGAAGAGGTCACCTGGGGCATGGGACTGCTGTTCGACGCCATGGGCGCGATGTCCAGCAAGTACAACGACACGCCCGAGAAAGCCTCCCGCGCCTACGACGCGAACCGCGACGGCTTCGTGCTGTCGGGCGGCGGCGGCGCCGTGGTGCTCGAAAGCCTGGAGCATGCCCAGGCGCGCGGCGCCACCATCCTCGGCGAGGTGATCGGCTTCGGTGCTACGTCCGACGGTGCAGACATGGTCGCACCTTCGGGCGACGGTGCCATCGCGTGCATGCAGCAGGCCATCGAGGGCCTGGACGTGTCCATCGATTACATCAATACCCACGGCACCTCCACCCCCGTGGGCGACGTGCCGGAACTGCGCGCCATCCGCGCGGTTTTCGGCGATGCGGTGCCGCCGTTTTCCTCCACCAAGTCGCTCACCGGCCACTCGCTGGGAGCCACCGGTGTGCAGGAGGCGATCTACTGCCTGATCATGCTGCAGAAGGGCTTCATCGCCGGCTCCGCCAATGTCGAGACGCCCGACCCCGCCGTGGAAGGCATGCCCCTGGTGACCGCCACGCGCGAGGCGCAACTGCGCACCGCGCTGTCCAACAGCTTCGGCTTCGGCGGCACCAATGCCAGCCTGGTGCTGCGGCGCTGGGATGGTCAGTAGTTCTCGTTGACGTCGCGGAACGGGCCGAACTTCGCCCGGCGGTAGGCCTGGGGCCGGCCGGCGAAATGCTCCGGGATCGCGAAGCCCTGAGGCCGCAGTGCCGGATCCGGATAGAGGCGCAGCCGGTTCGGGTTCTGCAGGCGGGGCGTGGCGTCGTCGTTCAGGAAGGCCGCGATGTCGAGCGCCTGCCCGGGGGTGAGCCGCGGTCGCTCGTAGGAGGTGCCTGAGGGCATGGACGCGCGGATGTAGCGCGCGAGCAGCGGCACCGCGAACATGTGGCCCGCGTTGTCGTAGGTGTCTGTGCCGGCGATCGGCGGAAACAGGTAGCCGCCGCCCTGGGCGAAGTCCGGTCGCCGCTGGCCGGCGGCGTCCACGCCGTGGCAGGCGCTGCACAGCGAGGCGAACAGCCGCGCACCACGCTGTGGGTCGGCCGCCCGCGCGACGGCCGGCATGGGCAGCAGCCCCGTTCGCTCCATGGCGGAATGTGGCACCGTCCCCTGCGCCAGCCATTGCAGGTAGGCCATGATGGACCGCAGTTCGGGCGTGTCCGGCCCGATGGGCACGTTGCCCGGGCCGAACATGCCGATGACGCGCTGCTCCAGCGAGATGATCTTCCCGGACTTGATGTCGAACTTCGGGTAGTCGTTCACCGCATTCACGAGTGGCAGCGCGTAGGGCTTGGTGCCCGGCAGGCCCGACGGGCCGGCCTGGTGGCAATGCACGCAGTTCAGGCTGTTCCAGGACATGCGCTTCGAGGCGTCCGGCGCCAGCCGGCCGACGCGCGAGGACGTGTTGCGCAGGAGATCGATGCCCTCGCGGACCGCGTCGCCCTCCGGCCCCGGGGGAAGCCGGTTGGCGTCCGGCTCGCGCCAGGGCTGCGGCGGCCGGGCGGCATGGCGTGCCAGCATGGCCCGGGCCTGTTCTGTGGAAAGGGTGTCGCCCACGTGGTGCGGAGCGATATCGAAGGCGCCGGCGGCCAATGGAATGGCAGCCAGGGCAAGGGCCAGTGCCTGCAGGCCTGTGCGTTTCACGGTCATCGTCTGGGCTGCCCCGGGTGACCGCACCTCGGGGTGGGAGTCGTTGTGAATGGGTGGAAGGGGCGCGCAGGCACCGCAGCTTGCGCAGGAATCCAGATGGAACCCAGGCAATGGCGTGCATTGAATTCCGTTGCGCGGAATATATCCGCATGGCGTTCAGCTGTAAATGCCAGGCCGCCGGCATCCCGCGGCGCGCACTGCCGTCCATGCTTGCGAATGCGGCGCCATCCGGGATGGGGGCGCGGCAGCCCGGCCCCGTAGAATCCCCGGTTCCGCGCGCTGCGCGACCATCCTCCAAGACCGCGCGCCCGGGCAGACGGCTTGCAGCCGCCCGGCCGCCAGGACACACACGCATGTTGACCTTCCAGCAAATCATCCTGAAGCTGCAGTCGTACTGGGACGCCCAGGGCTGCGCGCTCCTGCAGCCCTACGACATGGAAGTGGGCGCGGGTACCTCGCACACCGCGACCTTCCTGCGCGCTCTGGGGCCGGAGCCCTGGAAGGCCGCCTACGTGCAGCCCAGCCGCCGGCCCAAGGACGGCCGCTACGGAGAGAACCCGAACCGCCTGCAGCACTACTACCAGTACCAGGTGGTGCTCAAGCCCGCGCCGGACAACATCCTGGAGCTGTACCTGGGCTCGCTCGAGGCGCTGGGCTTCGACCTGAAGAAGAACGACATCCGCTTCGTGGAAGACGACTGGGAGAACCCCACGCTCGGCGCCTGGGGCCTGGGCTGGGAGGTATGGCTCAACGGCATGGAAGTGACGCAGTTCACCTACTTCCAGCAGGTCGGCGGCATCGACTGCAAGCCCGCCACGGGCGAGATCACCTACGGCCTGGAGCGCCTGGCCATGTACCTGCAGGGCGTGGACAACGTCTACAACCTCGCCTGGACCGATACCCTCAAGTACGGCGACGTCTATCACCAGAACGAGGTGGAGCAGTCCACCTACAACTTCGAGCATTCCGACGCCGACTTCCTCTTCACCGCATTCGCGGCGCACGAGAAGCAGGCGCAGTACCTCATGGGCCAGCAGCTCGCGCTGCCCGCCTACGAACAGGTGCTCAAGGCCGCGCACAGCTTCAACCTGCTGGACGCGCGCGGCGCCATTTCCGTGACCGAGCGCGCCGCCTACATCGGCCGCATCCGCAACCTCGCGCGCGCCGTGGCCCGCAGCTACCTGGACAGCCGCGCGCGCCTGGGCTTCCCCATGGCGCCCCGTGCCTGGGCCGACGAAGTGCTGGCCGACATCGCCAAGGCCGAGCAGCAGCAATCGCAGAAGAAGGACGCCGCCTGAGGGCGCCGGCACCGCGGACCGAGAGACACCACCATGACCCATCCGAATCTTCTCGTTGAATTGTTCGTCGAAGAGCTGCCTCCGAAGGCCCTGCAGAAGCTCGGCGACGCCTTCGCCGGCGTGCTGCTCGCGCAACTGCAGGCCCAGGGCCTCGCCTCCGCCGCATCGCGCGTGACGGCCTATGCCTCGCCCCGGCGCCTGGCCGCCCACATCACCGAAGTCGCGCCCCAGGCGGGCGACAAGGCCGTCTCGCAGAAGCTCATGCCCGTCACGGTGGGCCTGGATGCGTCCGGCAATGCCACGCCTGCGCTGCTCAAGAAGCTCGCCGCCCTGGGCGCAGACGCTTCCGCCGTGCCCGGCCTGCGCCGCGCGCCCGACGGCAAGGCCGAGGCCCTGTTCCTGGACAGCACCCTGCGCGGCGCGACCCTGTCCGAAGGGCTGCAGAAGGCCCTGCAGGAATCCGTGGCGAAACTGCCCATTCCCAAGGTGATGCGCTACCAGCTCTCCTCGGGCTGCGAACAGCCGGGCTGGACCAGCGTGAGTTTCGTGCGCCCCGCGCACGGCCTCGTGGCGCTGCACGGCACCGAGGTGCTGTTGTCCGTCTCGGTGCTGGGCCTCACGGCCGGCAACGCCACCCACGGCCACCGCTTCGAGGCGGCCGTGGACCCGGTGGTCATCCGCAGCGCCGACAGCTACGCACGGCAACTGGCCGAAGAGGGCGCCGTCATCGCCGCCTTCGCCGATCGCCGTGCCGAGATCGCCCGCCAGCTGCAGGCGGCCGCCGAGCGCGTGGGCGGCGGCGTGCGGCCCATCGAAGACGATGCCTTGCTCGACGAAGTCACGGCGCTGGTCGAACGGCCCAACGTGCTGGTGTGCGAGTTCGAGAAGCAGTTCCTCGACGTGCCGCAGGAATGCCTCATCCTCACGATGAAGGCCAACCAGAAGTACTTCCCGCTGCTCGACGCCGAAGGCCGTCTCACGCACCGTTTCCTGGTGGTGAGCAACATCCGCCCCGATGACGCGAGCGCCGTGGTGGGCGGCAACGAGCGCGTGGTGCGCCCGCGCCTGGCCGATGCCAAGTTCTTCTTCGACCAGGACCGCAAGAAGACGCTCGAATCCCGCGTGGCCTCGCTGGCCAGGGTGGTCTATCACAATCAGCTGGGCACGCAGGGCGAGCGCGTGGAGCGCGTGCGCGCCATCGCCCGGGCCATCGCCCAGCAGATCGGCGACGTGGAGCTGGCCCGCCATGCCGACCAGGCCGCGCAGCTCGCCAAGGCCGACCTCGTCACCGACATGGTGGGCGAGTTCCCCGAACTGCAGGGCACCATGGGCCGCTACTACGCCCAGGCCGACGGCCTGCCCGCCGAAGTGGCCGATGCCATAGAAGACCACTACAAGCCCCGCTTCGCGGGCGACACGCTGCCGCGCGGCGATGCGGGCGTGGTGGTGGCGCTGGCCGACAAGCTCGAGACCCTGGTGGGCATGTTCGGCATCGGCAACCTGCCCACGGGCGACCGCGACCCGTTCGCGCTGCGCCGCCACGCGCTGGGCGTGATCCGCATGCTGGTCGAGAAGGAACTCCCGCTCGACCTGGAAACCCTGCTGCACAGCGCGCTGCCCGCTTTCGGCGAAAAGATCCAGGACCCCACCGGGCCGCTGGCCGATTTCATCTACGACCGCCTCGCCGGCAGCCTGCGCGAGCAGGGCTACAGCGCCCAGGAAGTCGATGCCGTGCTGGCCCTGCGCCCGCAGCGCCTGGCCCTCGTCGGCAAGCAACTGGCCGCCGTGCGCGCCTTCGCCGCGCTGCCCGAGGCCCCGGCGCTCGCCGCGGCCAACAAGCGCGTCACCAACATCCTGAAGAAGGCCGGCGACGTGGATGCGCACGTCAATCCCGACCTGCTGCGGGAGCAGGCCGAGAAGGACCTGTATGCGGCCCTGCAGCGTTTCGTGCCCGAGGCCGATGCGCTCTTCGCCGCGGGCGACTACACGGGCAGCCTGCAGACCCTGGCCGTGCTGCGTGCCCCCGTGGATGCGTTCTTCGACGACGTGATGGTCAATGCCGAGGAACTGGACCTGCGCCTGAACCGCCAGGGCCTGCTGCAGAGCCTGCACGTGGCGATGAACCGCGTGGCCGATCTTTCCCGCCTGGCCGTGGCCTGAACCTGCATGGGCGAGCCGGCCATGCCTGTGCGCGGCGCTGCCGACGGCGCGACCCGCACCGCGTGGTGGCTGTTCGCACCGCCCGCGGCGCTCGTCGGGCTGCGCTGGCTGCTGCAATGGCACGATGACCGCTGGCCCGGGCCGGCCGTCTGGGCGCTGGCACCATTCGACGGCACGCGGGCGCCCGGCGCTGGCCTGGCCTTCCTCTGCATGGGGGCCACGGCCGTGGCCGTCGCCGGGGTGCTGCTGCGCTGGATGGCCCGGCGGTGGGGCCGGCAGGCCGCACGGCACGCCGCCATCGGCGCATGGGTGCTGGCCTGCGCCGGAGGGGCCGTGGCCCTGGTGCTGCGGCACTGGGACGCCCGGCTGCTGCAGCCCCTGCCGGATGCCAGCGTGGTCGTGGCGGGCAGCCGGCCGCAGCCGGCCAGCCTGCGCGGCCCGGGCGGAACGCAGGTCGTGCTGCGCTGGCAGCCGGATACCGCTGGTGCGGCTGGCCCGCTGCTGCGGCAGGCCACCTTGCCCGATGACCCCGCCGCTGCCTGGAAACCGGGGCAGGCGGTACGCCTGCGCTGGGCGCGGGGGCGGTTCGGCGGCCTCTACGCCACCGGCTGGGATGTGCCGCCGACCGGCGGCGCAGTGCCCGGCGCGCCGCATCTTCCATAATCGCGCGCATGAAACTCGCCATTCTCGACCGCGACGGCACGCTCAATGCGTCCGGCGAGGAATTCATTTCCGTGCCAGAAGAATGGGTGCCCGTGCCGGGCGTGCCCGAGGCCGTGGCGCGCCTCACCCACGCGGGATGGCGCCTGGCCGTGGCCACCAACCAGCCCGGGCTGGGGCGCGGCCTCTTCGACGTGCTGGCGCTCAACGCCATCCATGCGCGCATGCACCGGGTGCTGGCCGCCGCCGGCGGCCGCATCGAGGCGGTGTTCTACTGCCCCCATGCGCCCGACGAGGGGTGTGCCTGCCGCAAGCCGGCGCCGGGGCTGATGGAGCAGATCCGCGAGCGGTACGGCGTGGAGGGCGGCGAGATCCTCGTGGTGGGCAACTGCCCGGAGCACCTGTGGGCCGGGGCCGCGATCGGCGCACGGCTCCATGCGGTGGGCGCGCCGCGGGAAGGCAGCCGCCCCTGGCCACCCGGCGTGCAACACCATGCCAGCCTGGCGGATTTCGCGGACCAGCTCCTGGCCGCGGGCGAGCGGCCTCCGCCAGCCGGCGACTGACAAGCCCCCCGCGGCGTTGCGCACCGGACCGTCCCCAGCCGCCTCTCCCTCTGAATTTTTCCTTTCCTTCTTCCCATCCATCGCATGGCCTTCATCCGCTCCGTTCTCCATCTGCTCTGGATGGCCCTCACCGTGGTGCCCTACACCCTCGCCATCCTCGTGGCCCGGCTGTTCGGCGCGCCCACCCGGGTGCGCTATGGCATCGCGCGTGCCTGGCTCAAGCTCACCACCGACGCGGCCCGCGTGATCATGGGCATCCGCACCCGCATCACCGGCATGGAGCACCTGCCGAAGGATCCGGGGCAGGGCGTGGTGCTGCTGGTCAAGCACCAGTCCACCTACGAAACCTTCCTGATGCCGGCGATCATGCCGCGCCCCCTTGCCTACGTGTTCAAGAAGGAACTGCTGCAGATCCCGTTCTTCGGCTGGTCCATCGGCAGCCTGGACATGATCCACATCGACCGCAACCAGCGTGCGCGCGCCTTCGTCAAGGTGCTGCAGCAGGGCCGTGCCCTGCTGGCCCGCGGCACCTGGGTCATCATGTTTCCGGAAGGCACGCGCATCGACCGCGGCCAGAAGGGCGACTACAAGAGCGGCGGCACGCGCCTCGCCATCGAGGCCGGCGTGCCCGTGGTGCCGGTGGCCGTGACCTCGGCCAAGGTCTGGCCCCGCAAGGCCTTCGTCAAGCGGCCCGGCACGGTGGATGTCTCCATCGGCCACCCCATACCCTCCACCGGGCGCAAGCCCGACGAACTGATGGCCGAGGTCGAAGCATGGATCGAAGGCGAGATGCGGCGCCTGGATCCGGACGCCTACGGGGCCTCCGGCACGGACCGGTGATGCAGCGCCTGGTGCAGCTCGCACTGGATTTCTTCGGCGGGGACGGCGGTGCCGCTCCGCCGGCTCCTTCGCGCGGCGTCCTTCCCGATGCCGCGCCGCGGAGCGTAGCCGGTCCGGCCGCGGCAGGCGGAGACGGCAACGTGCTGCGCGGGCCCATGGAGTTCCGCCATCCCCGGGCAAACCGTGAACTGCTGCTGGGCGACGTGCTGGTCGCCTACGCGCTGCAGCGCTCCCGCAGGCGCACCATCGGCTTCACCGTGGGCGCGGACGGGCTCTCCGTGCGGTCGCCCGGATGGGTCTCGCTCGCCAACGTGGATGCGGCCGTGCGGGAGAAGGCCGCCTGGATCCTGCGCAAGCTCGGCGAGGCGCAGGAACGCCAGCGGCGCCAGGCAGATGCGCGCATCGCCTGGGGCGACGGGGCCGTGCTGCCCTACATGGGCGAGCCGATCGCCATCGTGCTGGACCCGGCGCACGGCTTCCGGGAGCAGGGTGGAGCGCTGGTGCCCGGCCCGGACGGTGCCCTGGCCCTCCATGTCGGCCTGCCACGCGCGGCCACCCCGGAGCAGGTGCGCGACGCTGTCCAGGCCTGGCTCATGCGCGACGCGCGCCGCCATTTCACGGCCCGGCTGGACCATTTCGCTCCGCTCCTGGGCGTGCAATGGCGCACGCTGCGGCTGTCGAGCGCCCACACCCGATGGGGCAGCGCGCGCGCCGACGGCTCCATCCGGCTGAACTGGCGCCTGCTGCACTACCGGCCGGCCATCATCGACTATGTGGTCGCCCACGAACTCTCGCACCTGCGCCACATGGACCACAGCCCCCGCTTCTGGGACACGGTGGCGACCGTGGTGCCCGACTACGCGGCGCTGCGAGACCGGCTGCGCGACGATCCCGCGCCGCAATGGGACTGAGGGCGCCGCGTTGCCTCGGCCCGGCCGGCTGGCACAGAATGCGGGCATGACCACTTCCTCTCCTTCCTCTTCTTCCCCCGCCGCCGAGGTCCTCCCTGCCGAAGGCTACGCGGGTGATGTCTCTCCCCAGACCGCATGGCAGTGGGTACAGGGCGGCCGGGCCGTGCTGGTGGACGTGCGCACCGATGCGGAGCGCGACTGGGTGGGATTCGTGCCGGGGGCCGTCGCCATTTCCTGGAAGGTCTATCCCGGCATGGCGCCCAATCCCGACTTCGACGAGGCCCTGCGTGCTGCCGTGCCCCCGGACGGGCAGGCCGTGCTGCTGTGCCGCAGCGGGGTGCGCTCCGTGGCAGCGGCCCGCCGTGCGACCGAGCTGGGGCTCGCGGCCTACAACATCCTGGAAGGCTTCGAAGGCGATGCGGATGCCGAGGGGCACCGCAACCGCACGGGAGGCTGGCGCTTCCGCGGCCTGCCCTGGCGGCAGGGCTGATTCCTCTCAGAGCGGCTTGCGCGCAGGCGATGCCTCCAGCATGGCATCCGCCAGCGCCTCCTGTCCGCTTTCGCGCAGTGACCGCACCGCACCGGCGAAGTCGCGGTCGTCGCGGTTCTGGCTGAGCTTGCGCTTGCCTTCCATGCGGGTGATGGCGATCTCTATCCCCACGATCTGCTGCACCATCGCATCCAGGTAGTCCGCGGGCGCATCACCCATCTTCCAGGGCCGCTCCATGGCGGCTTCGTGCCGGCGCGTGAGCCGTGCGACCACGCCGCGCACGAATGCACCGTCGTCGCGCACGGCCATGCGGCCATGGACATGGACGGCTTCGTAGTTCCACGTGGGCACGTGGCGGTGGTGCTCGGCCGTGCCGGGATACCACTGGGGCGAGATATATCCCTCGGCGCCGCGGAACACCACCAGCACCTCGGTTTCGTCCGCCACCTCCGTCCACACGGGATTGGCGCGCGCCACATGGCCCGCCAGCGTGCCGAGCGGCCCCTTGCCGGCATCCAGCAGGAACGGGAGATGGTTGGCATCCAGGCCCCGTGCCCCCTGGGTGACCAGCATCCCCAGCGGATGGCTTTCGATGAGGCGGTGCTGTTCGGACGTCCGGGATTCGGTGAAGGCGGCGGGCAGGTACATGGTCGGAGCGAGGGCGGTGGGGGGGCTGGCGGTGCCCGCCAGCCTGCCTCAAATGTGCCCCCGTCGGGGGCAATGGTGGGAGCGGCCGACGAGGGCCGTCACCGCCGGGCATTCCGGCCGACAAAGGCCGGTGCGGTACCTGGCGCCCGGCCTGCCGGCCGGGGCCACGTGTCACAGGGGCGGAATGCGCAGCTTCTGGCCCGGATAGATCTTGTCCGGGTGCGTCAGCATGGGCTGGTTGGCTTCGAAGATGCGCGGGTACTTGTTGGCATCGCCGTAGTACTTCTTGGCAATCGCCGACAGTGTGTCGCCTCGCACCACGTCATGGTATTGCGCTTCGGGCTCGGACGCCTGCACGGCCATCTTGTTGTCCACGCTCGTCACGCCGGACACATTGCCGCAGCACAGCGTGACCTTCTCCTTCGCGGCCTGGTTCGGCGCCTCGCCCTGCACGGTCACCTTGCCCTCCGGGCCCGCGAACGTCACCCGCACATCGCGCACGCCGAGGTTCTGGGAAGCGATGTAGGTCTCGATCGCCTTGCCGGCGGTGGCGTTGAGTTCCTCCTGGCTTGGTGCGGCGGGCGCAGCGGCCGGCGCGGCATGCGCATCCTTGCCCCCGAACAGCTTTTCCCCGGCTTCCTTGACGAAGCTGAAAAGTCCCATGGCATTGCTCCTTTTTTCTGGATGAAAGAACGGTCGGCTGGTTGCCGACCCGGAACACTTTAGCGCCTGGGAGCGCACCTGCCCTGTCGGACATCGGCCCGAGCCCGGCCGTGGGTCAGGGTGGGCCGGACCAGGGTGTGCCGCACGGAACAGTCGCCTTTGTAAAACTCGTGATAATCCGCCGCATGACTTTTCTGGCCATCGATGTCGGCAACACCCGCCTGAAATGGGCGATGTACGACGCCCCCGAGCCGGGCGCCGCCGTGCTGGCCCATGGCGCCGAATTCCTCGACCACATCGAGCGCCTCGCGGACAGCGCCTGGGCCGGGTTGCCCGCGCCCACGCGCATGCTCGGCTGCGTCGTGGCCGGCGACGCCGTGCGCCGGCGCGTCATGGAGCAGATGGAGTGGTGGGACGTGCCCGCCCACTGGGTTGTTCCCTCCGCGCAGGAAGCGGGGCTCGTCAACGGCTACGACCATCCCACGCGCCTGGGGTCGGACCGCTGGGTGGCCATGATCGGCGCACGCCACCGGCTGCTGCGGCAGGGCGCCGCACGGCCCCTGGTGGTGGTGATGGTCGGAACGGCGGTGACCGTGGAAGCCATCGATGCCGAAGGCCGCTTCCTGGGAGGCCTCATCCTCCCGGGGCACGGCATCATGCTGCGGGCCCTGGAATCCGGCACCGCGGGGCTGCACGTTCCCACCGGCGAAGTGAAGCTGTTTCCCACCAACACCAGCGATGCGCTCACCAGCGGCGGTACCTACGCCATCGCCGGCGCCGTCGAGCGCATGGTGCAGCACGTCATCCAGCACTGCGGCGAAGAGCCCGCGTGCATGATGACCGGGGGAGCGGGCTGGAAAATGGCGCCCAGCATGACGCGGCCGTTCGATCTGATCGAGAACCTGATTTTCGAGGGGTTGCTCGCCATCGCGGCGGAGCGGTTTCGCTAGCCTTCGGCCAGCTCCAGCCGCGCCAGCTCCACGGCCAGCCGTTCCGCCGCGTCGGCGGCCTCGGTGCCTGCCGCTTCCTCGTAGAGCTTCGTGGCCAGGTCTTCCTGTTTCGCTCCGTCCAGCATCAGGAGCGCATTGGCGTGCTCGATGCGCCCGATCACGGAGTGGGGGTTCAGTGCGAAGGATTCCGCGAAGAGGCGCAGGCTCTCCTCGCGGCGCGCGCCGTGGGTGATGCTGCCCACCATCTCCCCGACCTTGTCGATCACCTCGGCATGGAAAACGGCCAGGGCCAGCCGCGCATCGGCATGGCGTTCGCTCAGTGCGATCGTGCGGTCCAGCGCCGTCCGAACCTGGCGCGTGAGGCCGAGTGCCAGCGCCTTGGCCACGCTGATGCCCTGGCTGTACCGACCGAGGGCGTAGGCGTGCCAGAACCAGGCGTTCGGATTGCCAGGTTCCGCGTCCGCCTGGGCCCGTGCACGCTGCGCTGCCGCACCGAGCAGCTCGAGCCGGCGGCTTTCGCTGGGCTCCAGGTAGATCGCATGGACGATCGTGGCCTTGTTCGCGGCGGTGATACCCGAGCCGCCGGCCGCCAGCCCCGCCCGGGCGGCTTCCTCGAAGTTTCCGCAGTGGAACAGTGTCCAGGCCTCGAGCGCCGCGGGGTCCCGGGGGACGGGCTCCGCATCGCCCCGGTGCAGCCGCTCCCATTCGCGCAGCACGTCGCCGGTCGTGAAAGCGTACTCTCCGGCGTGGGGGAAGGGGGTCCAGGATGGCATGAAGGGTCCTGCGTTCGTGCGGAAAAGGGGGCCGTGTCAGGCGGCGTCGGCCGGCTCGTGGTTGTCGTCCAGGGCCTGCAGGTGCTGGCGCTGGTCGTCGGCGAGGTAGGGCCCCAGCAGTCCGAGTACATGCTGGGCCCCGCGCAGCAGCATGGTCTGCGCATTGGAGGGCTCCAGCGCGTGGCGCGGATCGCGGACGTATTCGAAGCTCAGCCAGTACGTGACGGCGACCATCAGATTGTCGGCCACCGTGTCGAGTTCCCTCGGGCCGAGCCGCAGCGATCCCGCCTGCTCCATGCCCCGCAGCATGGCGCGCACGGCGCCAGCCTTGCGCGCCAGCAGCTCCCGGAAATGCGTCTCCACATGCCGGTTGCGCGACATCAGGTCGTTGAGGTCCCGGTAAAGGAAACGGTACTGCCAGATACGCTCTAGCACCGCATGCAGCAACAGCCGGGCATCCTCCACATCGCGCACCCGGGCGGCCGACTCCAGCAGTTCGGATAACTCCGCTTCATAGCGTGCATAGAGCGCCGTGACCAGTTCGTCCTTGGCCGGATAGTGGTAGTAGAGGTTGCCCGGGCTGATACGCAGCTCCGCCGAAATGGCCGTGGTGGACACATTGGGTTCACCGAAGCGGTTGAACAGCTCCAGCGTTGTCTCCAGGATGCGCTCCGCGGTACGCCGCGGCGCTTTCTTTGCCATCGGTGCCTCCCTTGTGCCTTCGGCGGGGGATAGTTGTTGACGTGCTCTTGCTGGCCGCATGTGCCGGCCCGGCCCATGTTCCCGCTCCTTGCCGGTCCACTCTACCCTGCCGCAGCCTCCGCGTCCTGTTGCAGTGCATCATGCGGGGTCGTGATGAAGCCCGTCCTCCGGTCCCGCTGTGCTCCTCGTGCGCTTGGTTACGGCGGTTTGTAACGCGATGGGATAATCCCGCATTCGGCCGCAAGGCGTCTTTGCTCAAACGATCCATGATTCTGGTCACCGGCGGCGCGGGTTTCATCGGCGCCAACTTCGTCCTCGAATGGCTGGCCTGCGGCGATGAGCCCCTCGTCAACCTTGACAAGCTCACCTACGCAGGCAACCTGCAGAACCTCGCGTCGCTGCAGGGCGATGCGCGCCACCTGTTCGTCCAGGGGGACATCGGCGACCGGGAGCTTCTTTCCCGGCTGCTGGCCGAGCACCGGCCTCGCGCCATCGTGAATTTCGCGGCCGAATCGCATGTGGACCGCTCCATCCATGGCCCGGAAGACTTCATCCAGACCAACGTGGTCGGCACCTTCCGCCTGCTCGAAGCCGTCCGCGAGTACTGGCAGTCCCTGCCCGGGGATGAGCGCGCCGCGTTCCGGTTCCTGCACGTCTCCACGGACGAGGTCTACGGCACCCTGGCGCCCGAGGCACCGGCCTTCGCCGAAACCCATTCCTACGAGCCCAACAGTCCGTACTCCGCCAGCAAGGCCGCCAGCGACCACCTCGTCCGGGCCTGGCACCATACCTACGGCCTGCCGGTGCTGACCACCAACTGCAGCAACAACTACGGCCCCTTCCACTTCCCCGAGAAGCTGATCCCGCTGATGATCGTCAACGCACTGGCCTGCAAGCCGCTGCCCGTGTATGGCGATGGCATGCAGATCCGCGACTGGCTCTATGTGCGCGACCACTGCAGCGCCATCCGCCGCGTGCTGCAGGCCGGCCGGCCCGGCGAGACCTACAACGTGGGCGGCTGGAACGAAAAGCCCAACATCGAGATCGTGAAGACCATCTGCGCCCTGCTCGACGAGCTGCGTCCGCGCGCCGATGGCGAGCGCTATGAAAGCCAGATCGCCTACGTGAAGGACCGCCCGGGCCACGACCGCCGCTATGCCATCGACGCCCGCAAGATCGAGCGCGAACTCGGATGGAAGCCTGCCGAGACCTTCGAGACCGGGATCCGCAAGACCGTGGAGTGGTACCTCGCGCATGGCGAGTGGGTGGATGCCGTGACCAGCGGCGCCTACCGCGAGTGGATCGACCGCCAGTACCGCAAGCCCGCCGTGCAGGACGCCGCCACCGCATGAACATCCTTCTCTTCGGCAAGGGCGGGCAGGTCGGCTGGGAACTGCAGCGCAGCCTGTCCGTCCTGGGCACGGTCACGGCCCTCGATTTCGACAGCAGCTCGCATTGCGGGGATTTCTCCCGGCCCCAGGACATCGCCGGCACCGTGCGCGCCCTGCGGCCCGACGTCATCGTCAATGCCGCGGCCCACACCGCGGTGGACAAGGCCGAAAGCGAGCCGGACCTGGCCCGCACCCTCAACGCGACCACGCCAGGCGTGCTGGCCGAGGAAGCCGCCCGCCTGGGGGCATGGCTGGTGCACTACAGCACCGACTACGTGTTCGACGGCAGCGGTTCCCGTCCATGGACGGAGGACGACGTTCCTGCGCCACTGTCGGTCTATGGCCGCACCAAGCTCGAAGGCGAGCAACGGATCCAGGCGAGCGGTGCGCGGCACCTCATCCTGCGCACGAGCTGGGTCTATGGCGCCCGCGGCGGCAATTTCGCCAAGACCATGCTGCGGCTGGCACAGGAGCGCGAGCGGTTGACTGTCATCGACGACCAGTGGGGCGCCCCCACGGGCGCCGACCTGCTGGCCGACGCCACGGCCCATGCGATCCGCCACCTGCAGCAGCGGCCCTCCGACGCGGGTCTCTACCACCTGGTGGCCACAGGGGAAACCCACTGGCATGCCTATGCCTGCTACGTGCTCGAGCAGGCGCAGCGCATCCAGCCTGCGCTGAAGATCGCCGCGCGCGACGTGGCCGCCGTGCCCACCAGCGCATTTCCCACGCCCGCCGTCCGGCCGCACAACTCGCGGCTCGATACGCGCAGGTTCCAGGCCACCTTCGGCCTGGCCCTGCCGCACTGGCAGGCAGGCATCGCGCGGATGCTCGCGGAAATCCTCTGAGACCCCCAAGAAAAAACTTCCCGTACACACCATGACCGCACGCAAGGGCATCATCCTGGCCGGAGGCTCGGGCACCCGCCTGCATCCCGCCACGCTCGCCATCAGCAAGCAACTGCTTCCGGTGTACGACAAGCCGATGATCTATTACCCGCTGAGCACCCTGATGCTGGCGGGCATCCGCGACATCCTCGTCATCAGCACGCCGCAGGACACTCCACGGTTCGAGCAACTGCTGGGCGATGGAAGCCAGTGGGGCATCCGCCTGAGCTATGCCGTGCAGCCCAGCCCCGACGGCCTGGCGCAGGCCTTCCTGATCGGGGAGAAGTTCCTGGATGGCCAGCCCAGCGCGCTCGTGCTGGGCGACAACATCTTCCACGGCCACGATTTCGAGGATCTGCTGCGCAGCGCCACGGGGCGCGAGGAGGGCGCCAGCGTGTTCGCCTACCACGTGCAGGATCCCGAACGCTACGGCGTGGCCGAGTTCGACGCCACGGGCAAGGTGCTTTCCATCGAGGAAAAGCCCAAGGCCCCGAAGTCCAGCTATGCCGTCACCGGGCTCTACTTCTACGACCGGCACGTGGTTGAGCGCGCCGCCAGCCTGAAGCCCTCCGCGCGCGGCGAACTGGAAATCACCGACCTCAACCGCCTCTACCTCGAGCGCGAAGCCCTGCACGTCGAGATCATGGGCCGCGGATACGCCTGGCTCGATACCGGAACGCACGAAAGCCTGCTCGAGGCCGGGCAGTTCATCGCGACCCTGGAGCATCGGCAGGGGCTCAAGATCGCCTGTCCGGAGGAGATCGCCTGGCGGCATCGCCTCATCGACGACGACCAGCTCGAGCGCCTCGCCAGGCCGCTCGCCAAGAGCGGCTACGGCGCCTACCTCATCAGGCTGCTGGCCGGCTGATCGTCACCCATAACGCTTCCTGACCGCGCCATCGATCCAACGCTTTTCCCATGAACGTCCTTCCCACGCGCATTCCCGACGTCGTCGTCCTCGAGCCCAAGGTGTTCGGCGACGCCCGCGGATTCTTCTTCGAGAGTTTCAACCAGCGCGCCTTCGACGAAGCCACCGGCAGCCGCCACGCCTTCGTGCAGGACAACCACAGCCGCAGTGCGCGCGGCGTCCTGCGCGGCCTGCATTACCAGATCCGCCAGCCCCAGGGCAAACTGGTGCGTGTCGTGCGCGGCACCGTCTTCGACGTCGCAGTGGACCTGCGCAGGAGTTCGCCCACCTTCGGGCAATGGGTCGGCGAGGAACTGAGCGAAGAGAACCAGCGCCAGATGTGGGTGCCCCCGGGCTTCGCCCACGGATTCGTCGTGCTCAGCGAGAGCGCGGACTTCCTCTACAAGACCACCGACTACTACGCGCCCGAACACGAGCGCTGCATCGCCTGGAACGATCCAGAGATTGGCATCGACTGGCGTTTTGCCGGAGAGCCCAGCCTGTCCGCCAAGGACGCCAAAGGCGCGGCCCTGCGCGAGGCGGAAGTCTTTCCCTGAAGCTCCCCCGGCGGCCCGCTCACGGCAGGGCAGCGGGCGCGAGGGCCCCGCGCACGGCCTCGTAAAGCCGGTCCGAGGCAAACTGCCGGTTGTCCGGGTCGAAGGAAAAGATGTTGTGCCCGCGCGGCACCAGTTCGCCATTCCAGCGCGGCTCCAGGAAGAATGACAGGAACTCCGCCCCGTGCGCTGCATGGGCCTGCAGGACGCGCCGCATCTCCGCGGCATCCATGGCCTTGAGCGGATGGAATTCGGTGACGCCGTAATGGGCCGTGCCGCTGGCGGCGAGCCAGTCGAAATACGGCCGGCCGTACGTCGGCTCCCCGTACAGGCTCACCCCCAGGCGGATGCCGGTCCGCGCAGGATGCAGCGAGTCCTGGATCGCGAACTTGTTGGCATCCCAGCCGGGATTGGTGAACGGGATGATCTGGTGGGTATAGCGCGGCACGTCCGACAGGCATGACTGCTTCACGATTCCGTCGAAGTAGCGCAGGTAGTCCACGACCTGGCGGGCGCGGAATGCATGCCAGAGCGGGACCAGCGGGTTGTAGTAGTACGACGATGCCTGCGCGGGGAAGTCGATGCTTGCCTGCACCCGTGCGTCCGGCGGCGGGACCGTGGGCGGCAGGGCGTGCTGCGGCATCGGCTTCGGCGTGGACTGCGAGCGGTCCATGATGGCGATCTCGCGCGTTCCCAGGTGCGTCAGCTGGCCAGGGCGGGCTTCCAGGAAAATGTCCAGCCGGTGCATGCCGGGCGGGATCCGCCGGAAATCCAGGTCCAGGCGCCAGCCGGTGTTCGCGTCGCCGAATTCCGGCTTGGCCGCGAGCACGTCCTGCCGTCCCCAGTGCACGGTGGTCTGTCCCACCAGTTCGCCATTGCGGTACACATGCACGCGTGCGGGATGCTCCGGCGTGCTGCCCGGCACATAGGCCCAGCCGGCCACCGGCAGCGTGCCCTGGGCGAATCCGTCGATGTGTTCGGTGAAGCGGCGCAGGGGCTCCGACCGGATGTCGCGCGACGGGGGAACCACCTCGTCGAACGAGGCGTAGTCGGCGCCGACCACCCGGTTGAATTGCGCGATGCTCCTGAATTCGGCGCGCAGGTAGCGGCGGAAGCCCTCGACGGAAGCCGGGCTGTAATCGGTGATCCGGTAGCTGCCACCGAATCCCATCCCGGCCTGAAAATTCGGAAACAAATGGTGCAGCTCGCCCAGGAGCGTGATGCCGCGGATTTTTGCGCGGTCTTTCTCGGGGAGCCGGCACGCCGCGTCCACCACGGCCCGGACCGCCTCGACCCTGCGCTCGGTCAGCGCATTGCGCGTGGTGGCGAAGGACCAGTTGAAGACCTTCGAATCGTAGTAATCGTCCATGCCCAGCGGTCCGTCGCGCGTCTGACCCATGTTCGAAGGATCGGCCGCCAGGACCGGCTCGATGGGGGCTTCGGAAGAGAAGTGCGTCGAGAACAGGTACAGAATGGCCGGACGGGGGGTGTCCCGGAGGGTCCGCACCAGGCGGTCCACGATCGCCTGGTCGATCTGCCAGCCACCACCCTGCGCTGGCTGGAACAGCTTGAGCAGGGGTACCGGCAGCGTATAGCCCAGGTCCACGGGAACGGCCGCTTGCGGCGCGGACTGCAATGTCCGCAAAGTGGATTCCACCAGCGCAGCCGCCGAACCCTCCGCGCTGCGGCACTGGCGCTGCATGTCGGCGAACCGGCCGGACAGGGGCGGGGAGCCCCAGATGCATGGCTCCAGCACGCCGATCATCGGTGCCAGCAGCATGCGCGCCGCATGCGGCGATGGTGCCTCGGGTTGCATGCGGTGCAGGAGGCGGACCCCCGCTGCCCCGGCCAGGAGCACGGCGGCGGCGGATGCGGCCATCGCGGCGCGCGGCAGGATCGATCGGGACGGTCGGGGCGGGTGCTGGGGCTGCATGCGTTCGGGGTGTGGGCGCGTGGTCTGCGACTGTAAGCCACCGCGGCGGGGCCGCGCGGCATGCCCGAGGCGGCCGGCTACACTTGAGGGCTTAGATCCCGGTTGCCCTGCCTTGCCGGGATCTGCCCCGCATCCAGGGCGTCTTCCTCACGTTCATGACCACCACCATCCTTCCCGACCGTACAGAGCCGACCGTCGATGCCGTCGCCGTGCAGCGCCCCCTGCTGGGCGAGTTGCTGGTGCAGTCGGGCAAGCTGAGTGCGCGGGATCTCGAACGCGCCCTTTCGGCGCAACAGGAAATGGGTGGGCTGCTGGGCCGCGTGCTCGTGCGGCTCGGCCTGGTGTCCGAAATCGACGTGATCCAGGCGCTGTCGCGCCAGCTGGACATTCCACTCATCGCCGCCAGCGACTTCCCGTCCATGATGCCGGAAGTGGGAGGCCTGCTGCCGGAGTTCCTGCACGCCAACAGCGTGTATCCGCTGTCGGCCGAAGATGGTCGCCTGCACGTGGCCATGGCCGTGCCGCAGGATGCCTTCGTCGTGAAGGCGCTGCACCTGGCGACCGGCCTGGCCGTGGTGCCGCGCCTGGCGCTCGAAAGCGATATCGAGAAGGCGCTGGCCGAACCGGTGGAGCAGGCGGACGAAGAGGTGGGCGACGACGGGTTCGGCGATGGCGCCGATGGCGGCGATTTCGTCGAGCACCTCAAGGATCTCGCCAGCGAGGCTCCCGTCATCCGCCTGGTCAATGCCATCATCGGCCGCGTCATCGACCTGCGCGCTTCGGACATCCACCTGGAGCCCTTCGACGACGGCCTGCACGTGCGCTACCGGGTGGATGGCGTCATCCAGCTGGGCGAACTGGTGCCCCCGCGCCTGAGCGCCGCCGTCAGTTCGCGCGTCAAGCTGCTGGCCCACCTCGACATCGCCGAGCGGCGCCTGCCCCAGGACGGTCGCATCAAGACGCGCGTCAAGGGCCGGGAGCTCGACCTGCGTGTTTCCACCGTGCCCACCGTGCACGGGGAAAGCGTGGTCATGCGGGTGCTGGACCGTGCAAGCGTGCGCCTGCAACTGGAGACCATGGGGTTCGAGAAGGACACGCTCGAGCGCTTCAACATGCTGCTGGCCAAGCCGCACGGCATCCTGCTGGTGACCGGCCCCACGGGCTCCGGCAAGACCACCACGCTGTATGCGGCCCTGTCCAAGATCGATGCGGAATCCAACAAGATCATCACCGTGGAAGACCCGGTGGAATACCAGCTGGAAGGCATCAACCAGATCCAGGTCCATCCGCAGATCAACCTGACCTTCGCCAACGCGCTGCGTTCCATCCTGCGCCAGGATCCGGACATCATCATGATCGGCGAAATGCGGGACGGCGAGACTGCGCAGATCGCCGTGCAGTCCGCCCTCACGGGCCACCTGGTGCTCTCCACCCTGCATACGAACACGGCAGCGGGCGCGGTCATCCGGATGAAGGACATGGGCGTGGAGGGGTACCTGATCACCTCCTCCGTCAATGGGGTGCTGGCCCAGCGGCTGGTGCGCTCGCTCTGCAGCCACTGCAAGGAGCCCTATGAGCCCGGCGACGAGGTGCGGCGCAGCACCGGCCTGGGGCGTTTCAGCAGCTTCGGCCAGGCGATCTACCGCGCCGTCGGCTGCGAGCACTGCCGCGGCTCGGGCTACCGCGGGCGTACGGGCATCCACGAACTCTTCGTGCTCGACGAGCCCATGCGCCGCGCGATCATCGACGGCAAGGACGCCAACGCCCTCAACGCGCTCGCGGCGCAGGGCGGCATGCTCAACCTCTACGAGGACGGCCTGCGCAAGGTCGCTGCCGGCGTGACCTCGCTGGACGAGCTGAGCCGCGTGACGCAGGACCAGGGCGATGCCTGATTACGCCTGGCGCGCCGTCGCCGCATCCGGCAAGGTCGTCGAGGGCCGGCAGACCGCGCCGAGCGAGGCGCAGGTGCTCAAGCAATTGCGCGAGCAGGGTCTCACGCCCCTGGGCATCAGCGATGCAGCGGGGGCGCCTCCGGTCGCTGCGGCCTCCGCGCGCGGCGCGGGCAAAGGCGTTGCCGCAACCGCTGCTGCCGCGGGCGTGGTCCCTGCGCCCCGCGGGCGCGGCAGCAAGGGCCCCGTCAAGCAGGCGGACGTGCTCGCGCTCACGTCGGAACTCTCCATCATGCTGCGCGCCGGCCTGGCGCTCGACAACGCCCTGCGCGTGCTCATCGACATGAGCCACAAGCCCAGCATGGCCGTCCTGCTGCAGGGCGTGCTCGATGCGGTCAAGGGCGGCACGCCCCTCAGCCGCGCACTCGCGCAGCACCGGGACCTGTTCGGCGACTTCTACATCAACATGATCCGCTCGGGCGAGGCGAGCGGCCAGATGTCCGCCGTGCTCGAGCGGCTCGTCGCCCACATGGAGCGCCAGCGCGCCCTGCGGGACAGCGTCATCTCGGCCACCATCTACCCGGCCATCCTGCTGGGCGTGGCCGTGCTGTCGCTGATCGCCATGCTGGGCTTCGTCGTGCCGCAGTTCGAGAAGCTCTTCACCGACATGGGCGACGCGCTTCCCTTGCCGACCCAGCTGGTGATGGCCCTGGGCCATGCCTTCACCCGCTACGGCCTCCTGATCGGCATCGCGGCGCTGGGGCTCGGGCTGCTCGTGCGCCGCTGGGTCACTTCCCCGGCCGGCCGGATGTGGTGGCAGTCTCGCCTGCTGAAGATGCCCCTCATGGGCCCGCTCGCCCTCAAATACCAGCTGACGCTGTTCTCCCGCTCCCTGGGCACGCTGCTCGGCAACGGGGTGCCGATGCTCACGGCCCTGCACATCGCCACCGAGACGGTGAACAACGCCGTGCTCCAGCAGGCGCTCTCCAAGGTGGCGCCCATCGTGAAGGAGGGAGGCAAGGTGGTGCAGGCCATCACCGCCACCGGCATCTTCGAGCCCATCGCGATCAATTTGATACGGGTGGGGGAAGAGACGGGACGCATCGGCCAGATGATGCTCGAGCTGTCCAACATATTGAACCGCGAGGTCGAAACCGGTATCAAACGCCTTCTCACCCTGGTCGAGCCCGTGCTCATCCTCGTCCTGGGCGTGCTGATCGCCGCCATCATCGTGTCCATCCTTCTCGGGATCCTGTCCATCAATGACCTCGCCGTATAATTTTCGTTTGTCCAAGGAGTCCTCTTCCATGGCGCACATCCTTGACCGCCGCTCCTGTGGCTCGCCCATGCAACGCAAATCCTCCCGCGGCTTCACCCTGATCGAACTGCTGGTCGTGCTGGCCATCCTGACGCTGCTCGCCGGCCTGGTCGGCCCGCGCGTGCTGGGCCAGCTCGGCGGCGCCAAGGCCAAGACGGCCGCCGTGCAGATCGCCGACCTGGACAAGTCGCTGGAACTCTTCAAGCTCGACGTCGGCCGCTATCCCACCACGGAAGAAGGCCTGAATGCCCTGGTCACGCGTCCTGGTTCCGTGAACGGGTGGGCCGGCCCCTACCTCAAGGGCGGCGTACCCACGGACCCGTGGGGCCACCCGTACCGCTACGCCAGTCCCGGTCCCAACGGCGGCATCGAGATCCTCTCGCTGGGCGCGGACGGCGCCCCGGGCGGAGAAGGCGAAGCGGCCGACATCCGCAACAAGCCCTGACGTTTCCGGCTTCCTGCCGTTTGGCCATGCGGCGCGAGCGCGGCTTCACGCTGGTTGAGTTGCTGGTCGTGTTCGCCATCATGGCGCTCGTGGTGGGCCTCACGCCGCTCGCCTTCGAGCGCCTGCGCGAAGCCTCAGCCTACCGTGACGCGGTCCGCACCATGTCCAGCCAGATGCGTTCCGCCCGCTTCCAAGCCATGGCCGAGGGCCGCGAGGTGCGCTTTTCGGTCGATCTCCGCAACCGCCTCTACGGGGTGGGCGCCGCCATGAAGCCGTTGCCCGAGCCTCTGCAACTGCGGGCCATCGTGGCCAACTCCGAACTGGATCCGCAAAGCCGGGCATCCATCCGCTTCCTGCCCAGCGGAGGCGCCACGGGCGGCAGCATCGAGATCCTCCGGGCGCCTGGTGTGGGCACGCGCCTGCGGGTGGACTGGCTTTCCGGCCGGGTGACGCAAGAGGCGCTGACCCGATGACCGGGCCCAGGCGTCGTGGCCAGCAGGGGCTCACCCTGCTGGAATTGCTGGTGGCGTTCGCCATCATGGCGCTTGCCATGGGCATGCTCTATCGCGCCATGGGCGGCTCGGCCCGCAGCGTCGCGGACGTGGACCGCTACCAGCGTGCCGTGGTCCTGGCCCAGTCGCTCCTGGCCCTGCGCGATGCCGTGCCGGAGCAGGGCTGGAACCAGTCCGGCGAATCGGCCGGATACCAGTGGCGCATCGCCAGCGCTCCCTATCCCACCGACGTCAAGGGGCCGACCATCCCTCCTTTGCACGAGGTGAGCATCCTCATCTCCTGGTCGGACGGCACCCGCACCCGTACGTTTGAACTCAGCACCCTGCGTCCGCAGCGCAGGCTGCCGGAACCGGGGCGTGGCTGATGGAACGGATCTACCGAAGCCGCGAGCGGGGCCGGGGGTTCACCCTCGTGGAACTGCTCGTCGTGATCTCCCTGCTGTCGCTGGTCATGCTGGCCATGGCCTCCGCCCTGCGCACCACGGCGCAGACGGAAGAGCGCGTGGATGCCCGCCTGCGCAAGGTGGACGACCTGCGGACCACCGATGGTTTCCTGCGGTCGGTGCTCGGGCGGGTGTCCCTGCGCAAACGACCAGGGATCACCAACTTCAATGAAAGCCCCTACTATTTCTTCGGCGGGCCGCAGGAAATGGCGTGGGTCGGTGTCATGCCCGCCCGCTACGGCGTGGGAGGGCGTTTCTTCTTGCGATTGGGGTTGGAGGATGGACCTGCCGGCCAATCGCTGGTGCTCCGATACCTTCCCTTCGTGGATTCGCCCGCCTTGCCCGATTGGGGGCAGGCCGAGAGCTATGTGCTGGTGCCTGCCATCTCCGGATTCGAACTCCGCTATGAGGATGCGTCGCCGGAGCCGCCGCAGTGGGGAGCTCCCTGGACGATCGCCGACCGCCTTCCCCAGCGTGTGTCGGTACTTATCCGCACCGCCACCGACGCATGGCCTGAAATCGTGGTACCCATGCGGACGCTGCCCAGCAGCGATCCTTCCATTGGTGGCGCCACGTTCGGGGGGAGCCGATGAGCCCGCCGCTGCATTGCCGTCGTTCCCGTCGATCTTCCGGAGGCATGGCGCTCATCGCTGTGCTGTGGATCGTGGCGTCGCTCAGCATTATTGTTACTGGAGTTACGCGGACCATTCGCGAAGAGGCCCGCATGATGGCGCTGGCTCGGCAGAACGTCCAGGCGCAGGCCTTGGGCGATGCGGCCATCCAGTTGGCCCTGCAGGCCATCGTCGCCAACAATGTGCCCATCAATCGCATGCTGCAGTCGGAAGTCCGGTACGGAGGCGTCGCCATGCAGGTGCGAGCCATGCCGCTGAACGGACTCATCGACATCAACAGTGCTCCGGTGCCTCTGCTGGCCAGGATGTACGCCATCGCGGGCAGGGTACCTGCCGGGCAGGCGGATGCCCTGGCGCAGGCCACCGTGCAGGTCCGCGAGCAGCGCGCCCCGTCGGGGCTGCAGGAGCGTTTCGAGGCCGAGGAAGACCTGCTTAAGGTCCCCGGGATCGACTATGGCCTCTATGCTAGACTTTTTCCCCTCGTCACTGCTGACCTGCGAGGCCGAGGGCTGGTGAACCCCTTGGCTGCTCCCGTCGAAGTCCTGACGGTGCTGGCTGGCGGAAATGCAGCCGCGGCCAATGCCATTGCCGCCAAGCGCGACGCGGGCGAACCGGGCGTGGACACGAGTGCGCTCGACGGCGCTTTTCTCGATAGTTCCTCGGTTCGGCGAATCCGCATGGAGGCCCGGGTTCCCATGCCGGACGGCACTTGGCTGCGCGTATCGCGCAGCGTCGATCTGACTGCACGCGCCCGTGATGGAGCTCCGTGGTATTCCTTCCGCACCGGCTCCAGCGTGGAGCCGGTAGTACGCAATCCCTGAAAAGCGATGCCCTCTTTTTCTTCTGAAGCCCGTTTTCTGGGAGTCGATCTGCGCGTGCTGTGGCGTGACATTCGCCAGCCCTGGTCACACATGCACGACTGGCCCGTTTTCGCATGGCTCACCCCCGAGGCGCCGGTGCGTGTCATCCATCCCGATGGCCGGCAATCCGTCTGGACGGCGCAGGGAAGCCAAGGCGATCGCCCAGGTGCCGCCAGGCCGCCCTTCACGGCACTGGAGTTGCCTGAGGATCTGGTGCTGCGCCGCTCGCTGGCCCTGCCGCCGATGACGGCCATCGACGCGGCCCATGCATCTTCGCTGGAAGCCCGCTCCATCAGTCCTTTCCCGGCAGGCGATCTGGCCTGGGGCCATCGCATCCACTGGCTACCTGCCGGAAACGTGCGTGTGGACCTGGTGCTCGTGTCTCGCAGGCAGATTGCGCAGTACATGGCGGACCGGACCGATGCGCTGGCCGGCGCGGAGCCGGAGGTCTGGGTGCGTGCCGGGGATGGCGAGCCCATCGTGCTGGAGGGCTACGGCGAGGGGTTGCGCAAGGCCCACGCGATGCGTTGGCGGCGCACCGGCCTTGCGCTGCTGGGCACGATCGGATTGCTGCTGCTGCTCATCGCCGTCACGCCCAGCCTGCAACTGAGGGAGCGTGCACTCGAGGCTGCCCAATCGTATGGTGAAGTCGCGCAGCGGGTGGCGCCTGTCGTTCAGCAGCGTGAAGCGCTCATGCAGTCCGCCGAGAAGCTGAACCAGTTGTCCGAACTGGTTTCCAGCCGGATCGAACCCTTGAAGGTGCTCGATCGGTTGACCCAGCTCCTGCCGGACGATACTGCTCTCCAGAGCTTCCGGCTGCAGGGCGCCAAAGTCACGATCGTCGGCATGACGGCCAATGCTTCTGCCCTCATGCAGATTCTGGGCAATGAGGCAGGTTTCAAGGAAGTCCGTGCGCCGTCCGCGGCGACCCGGATGGGCAACTCGGGCAAGGAGTCCTTCGCGATCGAATTCATGCTCGATCCGCAGGTGTTCGGCGCGCCGACCAGCACACCCGCCAGAGCCGCGGCGCCTTCCCCGGTGACTGCCCTGCCAGCAGCGGTGCCAGCGTCCGCTCCCGGTTCTGCCGCTTCGATGCCTTTGCAGGCCACCCCGGCGGCCAGTGTCTCCGGCACCGCGCCGGCGGCAGCTCCGCCGATGGGTGCGCCAGCGCCCCAGGCCAGTTTTGGCGGCGTGGCGACCTTCGGCGGTACCGTGCCCCGTCCGGCAGCGGCGCCTGCGCCGAGCGCCTCTTCTCCTACCGCTGCAGTGACGCGCAACAAACCATGAAACGCATGCCTTCCCGAGAGCGGCTGATGCTGGCCGCCACCCTGCTGCTTGCCCTCTTACCCCTGGTATTGATCGGCTGGTATGTCGCGCAGCGCCACATGGATGCGCAGGAGCGGCTGGATGCGCTGGAGCCTCGCCACGCACGCCTGCTGGGCCTGGAGGCCCAGAGGTCCGAAATTGCCGCCGCTCTCCAGAAGGCGGGCGAGGCGCGTGCGCAATACATCTATCCCGCGGGCCAGGACGCGAGCCTGACCGGCAATGCAGCCCAGCAGAAGGTGCGGGACATCTTCGGGGCCGCAGGGCTCCAGGTAAGCAGCAGCCAGGTCCTTCCAGCGAAGGAAGACAAAGGCTTCGATCGCATTCCCTTGAACGTGCGAGCCGAGGGAGACCTGCTTGCCGTTCAGAGTGCCCTGGCGGTGCTCAACAGCCAGTTGCCCCTGGTTCTCATCGACGACCTCGAAGTCCAGGTGAATGCGGGGTTCGGCAATGTGGATCCGAAGAACGCGCCACGGTTGTCCGTTGCGTTCGGCCTGAGCGTACTGAGGGAGCGGTCATGAAGCGCTACTCCCTGCACCTGCTGCTCTGCGTGAATGCGATCCTGGCGCTGGTGCTCCTGTGGATGTGGATCTCTGCGGACGGAACGTTGCGCAATGTCCGCTGGCAGCCCCCGGAACCGCGCAAATCGGATGTTAGTGGCCTGCTGCCCGTGCTGCCTGCCGTCGGCACGGCCGATACCCGCGCCTTCATTGCCATGCTGGAACGGCCGCTCTTTTCTGCCACCCGTCGTCCACCACCGCCGCCACCTCCTCCGTCGGCCAGCGAGCCTCCTCAAGACAACCTTTCCTCGGCACGCCTGTCTGGCGTTTATTCCGGGGGCGGGGAGGGTGGTGTCATCATCCTGGTGGCGGGCAAGCAGCGGCGCCTGCGCATGAACGACAACATCGACGGCTGGGTGCTGAAATCCATCCAAGATCGTGTGGTTTCCTTCAGCCGTGGCGGCGAGACGCGCACGCTGCTGTTGCCCAGGGCTGCCGTGACGGTGTATTCCGGTGCGCCGCTTCCTTCCCCGGCCTCCAACGCCGGCCAACCGCCAGCGATACCGCCTTCGGCGGGCGCGGTCAGCCCGCCCCGCCGCGCCGTCTTCGGCGGAATGCGGACCCCTTGAATTCCAGCGCAGGTGCGCTTTCCCATCTTCTGGGTACGTAAGTCATGATTTCTTATCGATATGCTCTGACCTCCATCGCCATGGCCGTATGCCAGCTGGCGGCTGCACAGACCTCCGTGCCCGGTGGCGCGCCTGCCACCAACGTCGTGACCGATTCGGCCGGTGTGCCGGCGACCGTCGGATCGGGTGTCTCCGCCGATGGTGCAGCCTCCGGCAAGCCGGGCGGTGCCTCTGCCACAAGCGAGGACCAGGGCAGCCAGCCCCGCATCATGAAGGGCACCGACAAGGTGCTGGCCGATCCCAAGCCCGTTCCTGCCTTGACCGGGGCGCCCATGACCTTCAGCTTCGAGGAAGCCCCGGTGGCGGAGGTGGTCCGCACGATGCTGGGTGACATCGCGAAGGCGAATTACGTCCTGCATCCACCGCTGAACGGCACGGTCACGCTGTCCACCCGCAATCCCATTCCTCCCGACCAGGCCATGTTCCTGCTGGAAAGCGCATTGCAGGCCAACGGCCTGGCGATGATCAGGGACGCCCGTGGTACCTACCACGTCGGCCGGCCGGATGCGCTGCGCGCCATTGGCGGAACGCTGCGCCAGTTCCGTAGCGGCGAGCCCCTGCCGCCCGGCAATGGCGCCGTCATCATCCCGCTGCAGTACATCGGCGCGGCCGAGATGGCCGCCATCCTGCGGCCTATGGTGACGCCCGATGCGATCATCCGGGTGGACAACCTGCGCAACCTGCTGGTGATGTCGGGGACTCGGACCCAGGCGGAAGCCTGGCTGGACCTGGTGAATACTTTCGACGTGGACCTGCTCAAGGGCATGTCCGTGGGAGTCTTCCCGCTCAAGTACGCCTCGGTGAAGGAGGTCGAGGCCGCTCTGCGCGTAGTGAGTGGCGGTGCAGGCAGCGCGCCCGGCGCCGTGCCGGGCACACCCGCGGGTGCTGCAGCGGCTGCGGCTGCAGGCTCGAACCAGGCCAATGCCGCGCCCGTGACGCTCGGCGAGGGCAATCCATTGTTCGGCGCGCTGCGCATCATGCCGATCGAGCGCATCAACAGCATCCTCGTGGTCACGCCCCGCGCAGCCTACCTGGAAGAGGCTCGCCGCTGGATCGAGAAGCTCGACCAGCCCAGCGACAACGGTGCGGAGCCGCAGCTGTTCATCTACCACGTGCAGAACGGCAATGCGAAGCACCTGGCAGGCGTGCTGAGCGGCATCTTCGGAGGCCAGTCTGTAGGCAGCGTAGCGAACAGCGGGGTGGCGCCCGGTCTCGGGGGAGCGTCGTCCAGTTCGTCGGCCTTCGGCAACTCGTCCTTCAACAATGGCTTCGGCTCGTCAGGGTTCGGCAACTCGTCCCTTGGCGGCGGTTTTGGAAGCAGTGGCGGCTTCGGCAGCAGCGGCGGCTTTGGCGGCAGCGGTGGTTTCGGCGGTGGCTTCAGCAGCGGTAGCGGCTTCGGGTCGTTCCAGGGCAATCGCGGAAACCAGAACCAGATGGGCGCCCAGCAGGGCGCAGTCAGCGCCAACCTCGGCGGGGTCCGCCTGATGGCCGACGAGCTCAACAATTCGGTCCTGGTCTGGGGAACGAAGTCCAACTACATGAAGATCGAAGCCACCCTGAAGCGGCTCGACCTGCCTCCGACGCAAGTGCTGATCGAGGCATCCATCGTGGAGGTCACCCTGGATGACACGCTCCAGTACGGCTTGCAATGGGCATTCAACAATAGCGGGCCGTCGGGTTACAACGGTACCGGGCAGTTGCTGTCCAACGACAATAACAGCGGCATCATCGGGAACATTCCCACCGCAGCGACATCGGGTTTCTCTTATGCCCTTGCCAACTCGGTCGGAACAGTCCGTGTGGTTCTCAATGCCCTGGCCACCAAGCGGCTGCTCAAGGTGATCTCTAGTCCCTCGCTGATGGTGCTGGACAACCACACGGCCATGATGAGCGTCGGCAACCAGCAGCCTGTGCAGACGGCATCCACGAGGTTTGACAACGTGTCTTCCGTCACGAGCACGATCCAGTACAGGGACACCGGCGTGAGTTTGGCGGTAACGCCTTCCGTGAACGCTGGCAACTTGGTGACCATGCAGATCGACCAAGCGGTGACCGATGCGGTGGCGGACAGTTCGGGCAGCGTTTCTTTGCAGCCAGTGTTCCAGCAGCGCCAGATCACCAGCAAGGTTGCGGTGCGCTCGGGCGAGGCCATCGTGCTGGGTGGGCTCATCCGCGATACCAGTAATACAACGAAATCCGGCATTCCACTGCTTCAGGACATTCCCGTTGTCGGAAGCCTCTTCAGCAACAACGGCAAGACGGGCAATCGAACGGAACTGCTGGTGGTGATCACGCCCAAAGTGGTGCGGACCGACATCGACATCCGCGAGGTCAGCGATGAACTGCGCGACCGCCTGAAGGGATTGCAGATCATCGAGTTGAAGGAGAACGGACGCACCCCTGCTGTGCCGTCGGGTACGTCGACAACGATCCAGCCACTCCCTCCTCAATGACGTATTCGCTTATCATTTTTTCCTATGAACTTTAAAACTCTCATTCTCAAGTCGGGTTCGGCATGCATGGTCGCGGGTGCGATGGTCTTGGGGGGGTGTGCTGCCCTGGCGCCTGCCAGCCCCGAGCAGACGGTGAAGGAGCGGGCTGAAGCGTATTGGAAGGCTCGCATGGCAGGGCAGTACGAGAAAAGCTATGCCCTGACACCTCCTTCCTACCGAAAGGTCTTCACGAAGGAGCAATTCGCGCAGCAATTCGGCACTGCCGCGTCCGTCACCGCAGCCGAGGTGACGAAGGTGGAGTGCCAGCCGGAAAAGTGTGTCGCGAAGCTCAAGTTGACCGCCAAGCCCATGATCATCGGCGTCAAGCTCAACAGCATCGATACCTACATCGATGAAACCTGGGTGAAGGAAGATGGGCAGTGGTGGAGGTTCCAGGACCTTTGACGCGACAGGACCCCTGGATGCTCCTTGTCTGATACTTGCATTGTTCTCATCTAAGAGCTGAGCATCCAGGCAGCAGCGCCCGGCCGCGATTGCGCGCCGGGCGCTGCTGTTTCCGGCCAACTGCTTCAGCCAGCGTGGGAGCCCGGTTGCTCCTCGCTCGTCTGGTCGCTCCCAGGCGAAATGTGTGTGAATTTGGGTTTTTTTGCTTGGGGATGCTGACTTCTTTTGGTATTGTTCGCCCCCAAGGTTTGTAGAGTCGAAGAGGCAGACCCGTTGAGCTTCCGTCAGGACGCTCTGCAGGCTCTTCCACGTCTGCAAGCCCTACCCCAAAGAATGGTCGGGCTCACCCCCGCCGTGCTCGGGTGGCCTCATGCGGGGCCTTTCCAGACACTGTTGCATTTCATCAACAGGCGAAGGTTTGGCAGAGGTTCCGCAGTACAGGCCGTGAATGCGCTGTGCTACTATTCTTTGGCGTAATCAATCGTGGTAGTTGCGCTTACCAACTTTTTAACTGGAGTTCTCGATATGAAGAAAAATGTTCTGGCCCTGAGCATTGCTGCCATGATTGGTGGCCTGGGCTTCGCTGGCGCCGCATCCGCTGATGTGGTCGTCGGCGCCGCTCCGCTGACGGCGACGACCGCTACGACGCTGTCGTTCTCCGAAGGTGGCGTGGGCCATGCACTGCTGGTGCCTTACTTCAACGCGCAAAACGGCAACATGACCGTTCTGCACGTGGTGAACACCGACACCTCCCGCGGCAAGGCCGTGAAGGTCCGTTTCCGTGGCGCCCTGAACTCCGACGACATTCTGGACTTCCAAGTCTTCATGTCGCCTGGCGACGTGTGGACCGCTGCCGTGACGGCTGGTGCTGATGGCGTGGCTCAACTGCAGACGGCTGACGGCACCTGCACGCTGCCCGCTCTGGCGAAGAACGTGCCGCAAAGCTTCGTGAAGGACCGCCTGAACCAAGGCATCGTGTCCACCGACCAAGCTAACCAAACCCGTGAAGGCTACGTTGAAATCTTCAACATGGCCGACATCCCGGCGACGATTCCTGGCACGGCTACGACCAACCCCCTGTACACGGCCATCAAGCACGTGAACGGCGTGGCTCCTTGCACCCAGGCTACCCTGGCCGCGACGCTGAACAACTTCACGACGCCCCAACAAGTGGCTACCGCTGGTTTCGACACGCCTTCCACGGGCCTGGTTGGCGACTGGTACATCATCAACGTGGCACAAACCACGACGTTCGCTGGCGCCGCTACGGCCATCCGTGCTGAAGACAACAACGGTCTGCCCGCTATCGGCAACTTCGTGCACTTCCCGCAAATGGCGTCCACCGCCAACACGCCGGATGCATACACGGCTGACCCGCTGTTCCGCAGCACCAATGTGTACAACGCCGCTGGTGTGGCTGTGACGGCTCCGAAGATCGCTGCTGCGAACTATGACCTGCCCGACATGTCCACGCCTTACACCGCCAACGCTGGCGTGGCCGTGTCGCCGCTGGTGCAAGCAACGAACCTGACGAACGCCCTGGCTGTGACCTCCATCAGCAACCAGTACGCTACGGACGCTTCCATCTCGGCCAAGACCGACTGGCTGTTCTCCATGCCCACCCGCCGCTACAACGTGGCTGCGAACTACGCTGCGGCTAACCAAAGCCCGGCAGACACCGCCAACATCCGTCTGTTCACCGACCTGAACAACAGCGGCGGCGTGGCTGACGAGCGCTTCAACCCCAGCAACACCTCGCTGCAAGCAACGGGCGGCGCCATCTGCGTGAACTCCACCGGCCAAGCGTTCTTCGACCGCGAAGAGCAAACGCAAACCGCCGGCGCCGTGTTCTCGCCTGGTTCCGTGACGCAAACCCGCTTCTGCGGCGAAACCAGCGTGCTGAGCTTCGCTACGGGTTCCGTTCTGGGCGCTTCGGTTGCAGCTCAACAGCTGACGACCGGTGCCTACACCAACGGCTGGAGCCGTGTGGATGTGTCGAACAACGGCCGCGGTCTGCCGATCCTGGGCGCTTCGTTCATCAAGCTGGCCAACCCGCTGGCATCGGCTGGCACGTCCGGTACCTACGGTATCACGTGGCCCCACCGCTTCACGCGTCCTTCCGTGCAGTAATTCACTGTTGCTACGGCACTTTTCACAGCAATGTGATCCAAAAAAGGCGGGGGTCTCCCCCGCCTTTTTTTATTTTTCACTGATGGTTGACTCATACATGAAACGTTCCGCTTTCCGCCTTTGCGCCGGTGCCATGCTCTCCGCACTGATGTTGTCTGCCCATGCACAGGAAACCGTGCTGATCCAGGGGCCGCATATCGCGATCGACAGCAGCGATATGCGGGCCGATGCACTGCGCATGCCTCCGGAAATGCGCGATACGGTGCTGTCCCGTCCACAGACAGTGACCCAGATCGCGTCCAACCTGTATGCGCGCCGCGCCATGGCGCAACGGGCTGAAGCTGCAGGGTTGGAGAAGGAACCGGAAGTAGCTGCCGCGCTTCGCGTGGCCCGGGACAAGGTGCTGTCAGATGCTTATCTGACCAAGGTGGACAAGGACAACATGCTTTCGGACTCGGCTGCCGAAGGTCTGGCTCGCAACATATACAAGGCCAAGCCGGAACGCTTCAAGGTGCCTGAGCAGGTTCAGGTGCGGCACATTCTGATTGCAGGCACGGGGGCGGATTCCCGGGCGCAGATCGAGAAGATCGAGCAGGAACTCAAGGGCGGCGCAGACTTCGCGCAACTGGCCAAGGAGCGCTCTGCGGACAAGGGCAGTGCTGCCAAGGGCGGTGATCTGGGCTTCTTTGAAGCTGGAAAGATGGTTCCCGAGTTCGACAAGGCGGCATTCGCCTTGACCAAGCCGGGAGAGTTGAGTGGCATTGTTCAGAGCAAGTTCGGCTACCACATCCTTCAACTGGAAGGCCGCCATGCCCCGAGAACGCGCAGTTTCGACGAGGTGCGCAGCGAACTGATGCAGGAAGTCCGCGCGAACGTGCAGCAGGAGGCGCGCGTTGCCGACGCACAGGCAATGCAGAAAGAAGCAAAAATCAACAAGGAAGCCATCGAAGCTTTTGCAGCTGGCTACAACCCGCAGCCGGTGAAGACGGCGCCGTAACGCGTAAGCTCTGCGGGTGTGATCGAGGCGCAGGCTTTCAACGCCTGCGCCGTTGCCTGGCGGGCAGCGCCCCGCCTTTGATGGTTTTCTTCATGCAGACTTTGCGGAACGAGTGGCGTGCCGTCTGGAGCGCCCGCTCCCTGGTATGGGTGTTGACCCGGCGCGAGGTGGCGGCACGCCACGCCGGCACGGCCGTCGGCATCCTGTGGCCTTACTTGCAGCCCTTGCTGACCGTCGCGGCCTATTATCTCGTCTTCGATGTCGTGTTCTCGATGCGGCTCGGCAATGGAGCCCCCACGCATGCCGTGGGCACGTTCCTGGTCGTGGGCGCGCTGCCGTGGATGGCGTTCTGCGATGCCGTGTCCCGGGGCATGAACAGCTTGATCGAGGCGGGGGGAACCCTGCAGAAGAATCCGTTGCCGCCCGTGCTCTTCACGACGCGGGCCGTCCTGGCCAGCGGCGTTATCTTCGGGCCGCTGCTTTTGCTGGTGGCCTTGGTCTATACCCCCCTGCACGGAGTGCGACCGGCCCTGCTGGCGATGGTGCCGCTGCTGGCACTGCAATTGCTCCTCTGCCTGCTCATCGGGTACCTGCTTGCGATTCTTGCCGCAGCCCTGCGCGACACGGTGCAGATCGTGGGTTTTCTTCTTTCCGTGGGGATCTACCTCACGCCGATCCTTTTTCCCCTGACCATGTTCCCGGAGAACTGGCGATGGGTGTTGTGGCTCAATCCCATGACGGCTCTGGTCATCGGGTACCAGCAGGTGCTGCTGCTGGGGGACTGGCCTCCTTCCAGCGTATGGCTGGCCGGTGGGGCGTGGCTGCTGGTCGTCGCCATGGCGTTGAATGTCGTTGTCCGGCGCAGCCGTGACCAATTGGTGGACTGGCTATGAGCGCCCTGCAGCCCTTGTCCGAGACGGTCCTCCAGGTGAAGAACCTGGGCAAGGAGTACCGCATCTACGCGTCTCCTCGCCAGCGGCTCAGGTCGCTCATCACCGGCCGCTCCCACCATCGCAGCCACTGGGCCCTGAAGGACGTGTCTTTCGAATTGCGCCGTGGCCAGTGTATCGGCGTGATCGGAGACAACGGTGCCGGCAAGAGTTCGTTGCTGAAGTTGCTGGCCGGAACGCTTCAGCCGTCGACCGGTTCGATCGAGCGGGTGGGACGAGTGACGGCCATTCTGGAGCTTGGAGCCGGCTTCCATCCGGACTTCAGCGGGCGGGACAACCTGTACTTCGGCGGCAGCCTGATCGGTATCGACCGGGAGACGATGCAGCGCCTGGAGCCTGAGATCGTCGAGTTCAGCGAACTCGGGCATGCGCTGGACCGGCCCGTGAAGACTTATTCCTCCGGCATGGCGGTGCGCCTGGCTTTCGCCCTGGTCACCGCGGTGCAGCCCGACGTGCTCATCATCGATGAGGCACTGGCGGTGGGGGACCAGCATTTCCAGAAAAAGTGCGTGGACCGGATCATGGCTTTCCGGGATGCGGGCTGCACCATCCTGTTCTGTTCCCATAGCCCCTATCACATACGCCATCTGTGCGATGTGGCCTTGTGGCTGAAGGATGGGTGCGTGGAGCAGTTCGGGCCGACGGAGCCTGTGCTGGCGGCCTACGATCTGCATACCCGTTTGCGCGACGGCGTATCCCAGGGGGAGGCTCCTCACGTTGCCGGCGCAATGCCTCCGGCAGACCTGGTTGCAGGGGGGGGCGCTGCCGTGGAAGGCCCTGACCGGAATCGTGTCGCTGCGGGGGATGCCGGCAGTGCCTGCATTGTTTCCGTGGACGTCCAGGACCTTGCCGAGCCGGAGGGGGACCGTCCCGGCACGCTGCAGAGCAAGGATCTGGTGGTCTCCATCGTAGTGCGTGGCCGCGGGGATGAGCGTCCGAACATCGGATTCATGATCGAGCAATCACGCGGGGTGGGCATCACTTCGCTCGGGACCCATGAAGAAGGAGCGGAGCCGGTACGGCTCGATGACGGCTCGTGGCGCTCGGTCCTGACATTCCCCGAGCTGCCTCTGCACACGGGCGATTACGTGATCAGCGTCTATCTCTTCGACGAGACGGGGCTGGTCGTTTATGACGAATGGTTTCAGTTCCTGCATTTCCATTTTTCCTTTCCGAAGCCCATGCCAGGCCTGGTCCGCCTGCCGCATCGCTGGGAATGAGCCGGTGATGACGCGTTGGGGCCGTGCCTGGTCGCGGTGTAAGAGGGAAAGCCGGGATCTGCTGGAAGTGGTGGTGCTGCCCGGCCTGGCGGCCGTGCTGCCATGGACCGTGTGCTTTCGCCTGTTTCGCCGCATGGCGCACTGGCGATGGCTCTACCGTGATGCCTGCGAGGCCGCGCTGGCACAGGCCAGTTCGCGTGGGTGGGTACACGGCCTTGCCGAAGAATGGCTTGCGGAACGCAGGCTGGTGACCTTGCTGGACCATGCGGACCATTATCTTTTTCGGACACGGTCTGCGGCCTGGATGCGGCGCCATGTCGAAGTGGACGGTGCATGGGGCGGGGCCGGGAAGGCGGGGCTCTTGTTCACTTTCCACTGGGGTGCCGGCATGTGGGCGCTCTGCCACGCATCCACGGCAGGAATGCGGGGCAACATGGTGCTGGCAGCACCCGGCGGGCGGGATTTCGTCGGGCGATGGGTGTTCGGGCGGTACGTGCGTGCCCGCATGCGTTCGGTCGAGATGGCGCTGCATCGCCCGGTGGTCTTCGTGCCCGGGGGCATGGAGGGCGTGCGGCAGGCGCTTCGGCGTGACGAGCAGGTGGTGGTGGTCATCGATGTGCCGGAAGACCAGGTCAACGTCACGCGCACCGCGACCATCCTGGGGCAACCCGTCAGCGTGCCTGCCGTTCTGCCGCAGATGGCGGTGGACCATTCATTGCCGGCCACGGTGTTCTACATGGGTATCGATTTGCAATCGGGCCGCAGGACACTGCGGATCGCGCCGCTCGGCACGTTCAGTGATCCACAGGAGTTGACCGACAGGGTGTTTGGTCATTTTGACGGGCTGCTCAGGCAGCGGCCTGCTGCATGGCATTTATGGACGGAGGCGCCGCGTTTTTTCCGTGCGCGCGTCGATGTCAGGCGCAATCCAATGGAGGAGAAGGCGGTGAACCCATGAACTGGATGAGTCGGTGGCAGGAACGCCTTTGGGGAGTGGCTGCCTGGGATGAGGGGCGGATTTCGGACGAATGGTTCCGCGCGCACTTCGGCTATGCAGCCGACGTCGTCAACGACTGGGTCGGCGGAGCGCTGGATCTGCGCACGTCCCGGCTGCTGAATTTCGGATGCGGAGACGGCATCACGGATCTGGCGCTGGTGCTCAAGCATGGCGCCACGGGCATCCATGGGGTGGATATCCGCCAGGAATACCGGAAGCTGCCGCGTATCGCTCGCGAGCAACTGGGGATGTCGCGCATCCCCTCTGCGTTGACGTTCGAAACCATCCAGCCCGGCGCACCGCTGGCGGGCCGGCAGGCCTCCGTGGACGGGATCATGAGCTGGTCCACCTTCGAGCATGTCGATCGCGGCCAGCTGCTGCCGATCCTGAAGGACCTGCATGCCTGCCTTCGGCCAGGGGGATTCTTCTTCATCCAGATCGAGCCGCTGTTCTATTCACCGTATGGATCGCATCTGCGCCGCTATGACGAGGTGCCGTGGCACCACCTGCTGGTGAGCGAAGAGGAACTGTGGGAGATCATTCGCATGCACGAAGGGCCCATCGATGCCGCGGAGACCGATTTCGGTTTTGCGGATTTCGGTCCGGAGGGCTACAAGCGCTTCGTCTTCAATGAATACCGGGCCTTGAACCGTCTTACTGCGGACGAATTGGTCGGCCTGACGGCGGAGGCCGGTTTCCACGTGGTGCGGCAGGAACGCCGGAGCCTGCAGATGGAGATTCCGGAGGAGTTGCGCGGCAAATATCCGCCGGAGTGGCTGCTCAACAACGAGATCTTCCTGCTGTTGGGGCGCTGAGACCTGCTGGCCCGTAGAAGCGGGTCGCCAGGCGCCGGGCGGGCCTGGCTCGCGCTGGCCTGCCGTTCAGCTCATGCCTGCAGCCAGTTTTTCACGCGGCGCTGCCAATGGGACGGGATGCGCCGCGCCACGCCGCGCAGGACCGGCAGCGAGCGAAGGTACACCACTGCCGAGAGCAGGCCCGATTTCGCTGCCGCGGCCGGGGTCGCCTGGGGCTGGAGGCGCTGCAGTTCCTCCAGGGAAAGCGGTTGCGATGGTTCCATGGGCATGACGCCCGACAGGTAATCGGATTCATAGCGGAAGCCTGCCGGCGCCGCCTGGCCGTCCATGCCGTCGGGCAGGGGCACGGGCTGCGGCATGGCAGGCGCTTCGCCGGTCGCGAAGTGCGTGCTGCGGATCTCGTCGAACCAGGCCAGCCATTGGGGCGCCGTGGCATCCCAGGGGCGCACCCAGCTCCAGGGCCGGCCGACGACCCGCTCGTGGAATGCGCCGATGTCCGGAACGGCCACCGGCAGTCCCGCGAGGAGTGCGGCGCTGAGCGTGTAGCTGTAGGTCTCGGGCCACTGGGCCGGGAACCACACGATGTCCGGTTGCAGCCACTGCAGCAGTTGCGGCAGGTCCTTTTCGGCGTATTCGCCATGCACGGTGAGGTGCGCGCGGGGCTGGGTCTGCAGGCTGCGGTAGCCGTAGCCGATGAGATGGAAATCCACGGGCGCATTGCGGCGAGCGGCTTCGATGGCGACGGCCTCCAGGAGGTCCGCACCCTTGATGGCACTGAGCGCGCCGATGACCGCCACCTTCAGCCTGCGGCCTTCCGGCAGCGGGTGGGGCGCAGGCACCGGCAGCGCGGATGCCTCCGGCATGTCGGTGTGCGGCACGGCGAGTACCCGCGCATTGGGCGCGAACGCCGCGATGCGGCGTGCCGTGTCCTGGCTCGGGGCGAGCACGTGGCGGGCGCTATCCAGCAGGCGGGTATTGGACTGGCGCCATTGGGCCACAGTGCCTCCGGTCGGTGCCTGCATGTCTGCCGGGCAGCACTGGCACTGGCCCGGCCCGGTCTCTCCCACATACCGGTGGCCGTTGCCGGTCATGGAAATGTGTGTGCAGTAGCTGTAGTAGTCGTGCGCCGTGAAGTCGTAGGCCACGCCCAGCAGGTGGGGCAGATTGCGCACTTCCTGTCCATGGCCCAGCAGGTGGTGGAAGTGCACATGGCTCACGCCCAGGCGGCGCAGCACGTCGAGCAGTTCGTCGTACTGGTCGTTCAGCCGGAATGCCAACTCGAATCCTTCCTCCTCCCCTGCCATGCGCAGCTTGACGCTGTGGCCATGTGCCGGCGTCAGCGTGAGGAACTGCGCCCGTCCGTCCAGGTGGCGTGCCAGCTCGCGGACATGGCGCACCGTACCGCCCGCGCGGTCGTGCAGCACGGCCAGCACCAGCGGTTGGCCGGCCTCCGTGATGCGTGCCGCATCGAGCGCCAGCCGGTAAGGAGCCGCGGGATCGGTGCGCACGAAGGCATGCACGTCGCGGTCGTAGTTCGGATGCAGGCGGCGCAGGATTTCCATGGCGGCCAGTTCGCGGGGACTCTTGCTGTCGCCGAAGCTCACGCCGCCGGTGTGCAGCACGAAGGTGTCCAGCAGGTGCAGGTTGCGCCAGCCGGCAGCCTGGGCGCGTTGGCAGAAATCGTTCTCTTCGCCGTAGCCCTTGCCGAAGTGCTCCGTGTCGAAAAGGCCGACTTGCTGGAGGCAGTCCCGCCGGATGTACATGCAGAATCCCACGCCCGTCGGCACATCCACCACGGCGCCTGGATTCGTCCTGGCGCACAGGGCGTCCAGGCGCGCCGTGTCATAGCCCGGGGGAAGGTCGTTGTCCTTGCAGAAGCGTGGGTAGCTGCAGATCGTCGCGTTGTTGGAGAACGGCGTGACGGACGCGACCTTCGCGTCGCCGTAGGCAGCCTGGCGGATGCGGTCGAGCCAGTCGTTGGCGACCTCCGTGTCGCTGTTGAGCAGCAGAACGTCGTTGCTGCCGCTCAGCGCCATGCCGCGGTTGACTGTGCCCACGAAACCGAGGTTTTCCTCGTTCTCGAGCAGCAGGATGCGGTCGTCCCCGGCCGCACGTTCGCGCAGCCAGGCCGTGACTTCGGGCTCGGGGCTGCAGTCGTTGATGACGACGAGGCGATAGGGCGTGCGGCAGGTGCTGGCGAGGACCGACTCCACGCACAGCCGCGTGTCGGCCAATCCGCGGTAGACCGGCACGATGACGTCGACGGGGTGGCTGGAGGGCGTGAGGGGAACGGCTATGTGGCGTACCGGTTCCGCGGCGCGCGGCGCGCGGCCCAGGATTTTGTCGAGGCGCATCTTGGCGTGGACGATGGGGCGCGTGGCGCGGAACACGGTGGAGTTTTCGATGGAATGCAGGTGGCTGGAGAGCGAATTGAAGTCCCGCCGCGCGCATCCCAGTTCGTGCTGCAGCCGCGTGATGTCGCGCAGGGACTGGGAAGCCTGCTGCTGCAGTTCGTTGCGTTGCTGCAATACTTTGGTGTTCGCCTGCTGGAGGGCGCTGCGTTCCGATTCCAGCGTCTGGTTCCAGCCCTCCATTGCCTGGCGCTCTGCCGCCCAGGCGTTGCGCGCGGCTTCCAGTTCGGCATTCATCCTGATTTGCGTGGCATGGTGCTCGTCCCGCAACTGGGCGATCTGGTCCTGCAATGGCCGGACCGCACCCGAAAGCGCCAGATAGTCGGCAGACATGGGCCAGCCGAGCTCCACTTCCAGGCAGGCGTTGCCCGGGAGCGCGCTCGCGGCGGCCAGCGCTTCCGGCGGAACCGGCAACTGCATCCATGGGTCGTCCCCGGTGAGCAGCACCAGGCTGGCTGCCGCTGCGGCAGGCAGGGCCTGGAGGTTCCATGCCATCTGTTGCTGCGGCTGTTTCTCCATCACGGCACGCGAGGAGGCGTCGGCCTGCCATGTCCATGCGGGGCTGCCATCCGGTGCGCGCAGGGTGATCCCGTGCAAATGCAGGAAGCCGGGCCGGTCAGCCGGGTCGAGACGCAACTGGGTGATGGGCTCGCTGGAGGACGGAAGGTCGAAGCGCAGGGTCTGGTGGTGCTCGCCGATCGTTCCACGCGCGGTGAGCTTCTGATCCTCGGCGAATCCGTGCCGGGTGCCCCAATAGAGCTGGGCAGTGAACAGCGCCCGGGCCGGCTCCATGTCGTGGTCTGTACCTGCCGCATCGTTGGCCACCGCCTCTGCTGCTGGCAGGGCCCTCGCGATGAACTGGTAAGCCATGGCGTCCGGCGTGGCGAGCAGGTGCCGGGCCACTGCGGGTGGCAGCTTGTCGAAGGCGGCGTCGAACTCGGATTCCGGTATTTCCCGACGGATGGTGTCGATGTCTTCCAGGGCCCAGGCCTGTTCCCCCAGGAACCTCGCGAGCGATATCCGGGTGAAGAAACGCAGGTGGGTGCGGTCCAGCAGGCCTTCTTCCCGGTAGCGGAACTCGCCCTGCAGCAACTCTGCCACGAGGCCGCAGTAGCCGGCATTGGGCACGGAAATCAGCACGCGCCCCGCAGGCGCCAGGAGGTGTCGGCATTGCTGCAGCACCTGCTCCGGACGCCGCAGGTGTTCCAGGACGTCGGCACAGACGATATAGTCGTAGCGCTGGCCGGTAAAAACGGTAACGAGGTCGCATGTTTCGAGATCATCGACCACGACGCGGCGGTAGTGCGGACGTGCGTGGCCGGCTTCGGCCTCGCTCCAGGTCATGCCGTCGCTCACGGCATTGCGGGTTTGCGCAAGGTACTGGCCCAATGCGCCGCTGCCGCACCCCAGGTCCAGCACCGTTGCGCCGGGGTGGATCTGCTCTGCCAGCACCGAAAGGGAGGTGCGCTCGTCGGGGCGGATGCTGCGGAGATAGACGTGCAAATCCTCGATTGTTTGGGTCATCCCGGGATTATGACGGCCCCCTGATGGGCTGCCGCCCCGGGCCGCGTGAGTGGTCTCCTACAGGGATGTCGGCCCGGGGAGACGACAATACGCAGTTCATGACAACACTATCCCCTTCTGGCGGCCTGGCTGTATCGGTCGTCAGCCATGGCCACGGCCCCCTTTTGCACGCCATGCTGCACGGCATGGCCCGCTGGTGCGCAGGGAGCGTGACGCGGGTCGTGTTGACTCTCAACATACCGGAGCCGTCCCCGCCCACCCCGCCGGGACGTACGGACTGGCCGTTCGCGCTGGATATCCGCCGCAACGCCCGGCCCCTGGGTTTCGGCGCCAATCACAACATGGCATTGAGCGGCGCCGTGGAGCCGTTCGTGGGCGTGATCAATCCCGATGTCGCCTTTCTCGACGCGAATCCGTTCGAGCGGTTGCTCCAGGCTGCATCCGAGCCGGGCGTCGGTTGTGCCTATCCCGAGCAGGTGGACCTTTGCGGAAAGCTGCAGGACTCCGAACGGGAGTTGCCGACGCCGGGCGCCCTCTGGCGCCGGCGCATCCTCCGGCAGCCCGATCGCCGGACGGATTGGGTGAACGCCGCGTTCCTCGTGTTTCCGTCTGCCGCATGGACGGGGGTGGGCGGATTCGACGAACGCTATTTCATGTACTGCGAAGACGTGGACCTCTGCCTGCGCCTGCGCCTGAAGGGCTGGCGGCTGGCCAGGGTGCCGGTGCGCGTGGGCCATGTCGGCCAACGCGCCAGCCGGCGCCGCATGGCCCATCTGGGATGGCATGTCCGCAGCCTTCTGCGGCTGTGGACATCGCCTGTGTATCGCCAGGCGCGATCTTTGTTGCGTGCGGATACCGCCGAAGCGCGTAGGATCGGCGCCCCATGATCTGGTTGTCTCTGGTCAGCTTCCTGGCGACGGCCCTGGCTGCCGCCTGTATCGTCCGTTGGGGGCGAGACCACGCCGCGAACTACGGCGAAGCCATGCCGCAGCGCTTCCACCTGGGTGACGTGCCCCGCCTGGGCGGCGCGGCGCTGCTGGTCGGGATGGCCATCAGCTGGTCGCTGGGGGCCTTGCAGTCGATCCTGTGGGGTGATCCGGGCTCTCTGCGCCTCGGCTCCTGGGTCGGCTGGTGGATGGCCAGCCTGCTGCCGGCGGCCATCGGCGGCATGGCGGAGGACATGACGCAGCGCCTGCCCGTGCGCTACAGGCTGCTGCTCACCGCGCTCTCCGGCGGGATCGCATTGATGGTGCTCAACATGAACGTGCCCCGGCTGGGACTGCCCTGGCTGGATGCGCACCTGGTGGAGATGCCCTGGCTGGGCATGTGCATAGTGGTGCTGGCGGTCGCGGGCCTGCCGCATGCCTTCAACATCATCGACGGCTACAACGGCCTGGCCGGCATGGTGGCGCTGATCATCTGCCTGGCGCTCGCGCACGTGAGCCTGCAGGTGGGCGACCGCGCCCTGGCTTCCCTGCTGATCTGCACCGCGGCGGCCACCGTGGGCTTCCTGGTCTGGAATTACCCGCGGGGCATGCTGTTCGCCGGGGACAGCGGCGCCTACATCTGGGGGGTGATGATCGCGCTCAGCAGCATCGCGCTGGTGCAGCGCAACCGCGACGTGTCCCCCTGGTTCCCCATGCTGCTGCTGATGTATCCCGTGTGGGAGACGCTGTTTTCCAGCTACCGCAAGCTGGCGCGGGGCGTTTCGCCGGGGGTGGCCGATGCATTGCATTTCCACCAGCTCATCTACCGGCGCATCGTGCGCGGCGTGTTCCACGACGACGAGTCGCGGCGGGTGCTCATGCGCAACAATCGCACGTCGCCCTACCTCTGGGGCTTCACGATGCTCACCGTGGTGCCGGCCGTTCTGTTCTGGAGCAATACGCCGGTCCTGATCGTGTTCTGCGGGCTGTTCGGGCTGACCTACGTGACGGCCTACCTGGCCATCGTGCGGTTCAAGGTGCCCGTCTGGCTGAGGCACTGAAGCGCCTGCACCGGCGCATGGTCCCTTGTGCGCCGCAAGGCGCGGCGGAGCGGGCACAATGCGCACTTCTCCACTGGCTGCTGCCCTGTTTTCACACGTCGAGCATTCCATGACCGATCTGCAATCCATCGCCCCCCGGGACAAGGCCGAGATCCTGGCTCAGGCTCTGCCCTACATCCGCAAGTTCCACGGCAAGACCATCGTCATCAAGTACGGCGGCAATGCCATGACCGATCCGGCGCTGCAGGCCGACTTCGCGGAAGACGTGGTCCTGCTCAAGCTCGTCGGCATGAACCCGGTGGTGGTGCATGGCGGCGGTCCCCAGATCGAGACGGCGCTCAAGCGCCTGGGCAAGCAGGGGCAGTTCATCCAGGGCATGCGGGTGACCGATGCCGAGACCATGGAGGTGGTCGAATGGGTGCTGGCCGGGGAAGTGCAGCAGGACATCGTGGGCCTGATCAACCAGGCCGGAGGCAAGGCCGTGGGCCTGACGGGCCGTGACGGCGGCCTGATCCGGGCCCGCAAGCTGAAGATGCTGGACAAGGACGATCCCGGCAAGGAGCACGACATCGGGCAGGTGGGAGACATTGTGTCCATCGATCCCAGCGTGGTCAAGGCCCTCCAGGACGATGCCTTCATCCCGGTGATCAGCCCGCTCGGTTTCGGCGAGGAAAACGAGAGCTACAACATCAACGCCGACGTGGTCGCGAGCAAGCTGGCAACGGTGCTCAAGGCCGAGAAGCTCATGATGCTCACCAACATTCCCGGTGTGCTGAACAAGGCTGGCGAGCTCATCACCGAGCTCACGGCCCGCGAGATCGACGAACTCGTGGTGGACGGCACGATTTCCGGAGGCATGCTGCCCAAGATCGCGGGCGCCATCGATGCGGCCAAGAGCGGCGTCAATGCGGTGCACATCGTGGATGGGCGCGTTCCCCACGCGATGCTGCTGGAGATCCTGACCGAGCAGGCCTACGGCACCATGATCCGCAGCCATTGAGCGCTGCGGGCGGCCTGCTTCCCATGCGCCTGCTGCTCGTCGAGGACGACGTGATGCTGGCCAGCGGCATCAAGCTGGGCCTGACCGATGCGGGCTACGCGGTGGACTGGGTGGGTAGCGGGGAACGGGCGGAAGAGGTGTTGCGCGGTGAGGCGTTCGATGCCGCCATCATCGATATCGGTCTGCCAGGCATGGATGGGCTGGAGCTGACGCGCCGCCTGCGCGAGGCGGAGATGGCCAATCCCTCCATGCCGGTGCTCATCCTCACCGCACGCGACGCTCTCCATGACCGGGTCCAGGGCCTGGACCTCGGGGCGGACGATTACATGGTCAAGCCCTATGAACTGCCCGAACTGCTCGCACGCCTGCGCGCGCTGCTGCGCCGCTCGCATGCGGCCACCACCGCGGTGCTGAGCTTCGGGCCGCTGGAGCTGGACACGGCAGGCCGGCACGCGAGCCTGCGTTTTCCGGCCGCCGATGGCGGATTGGCCGTGCGCCAGTCCATCGAGCTCGGACCGCGGGAGTGGACGGTGCTGGAGTACCTGCTGATCCACGCGCCCAAGCCGGCCAGCAAGGAAAAGCTGGTCCAGGCGCTGACTGGGTGGGACAAGGAGATCACCCCCAATGCCGTGGAGGTGTATGTGTCCCGGCTGCGGGGCAAGCTGGAGCCCGGCGGCGTGGCGCTGCGGTCCATCCGGGGCTTCGGCTACCGGCTGGAGTTGCTGGCGCCGGGGCAGGGTTGACGGCCGCGTCCGCCACGATGACGTCGGTCCTGCGCAACCGCCTGCTTTTCTTTCTGGTGCTGCCGCTGTGCTTGCTCGCGTTGGCGGGCGCATGGCTCGACTACCGTTCCGCGGACGCTGCCGCCAGCCGGCACGACCAGCGCCTCGTGCGGTTGCTGCCGGCGCTCGCCGATTCGCTGGCCGGGCCGTCCCGGCGGGAGGGGGAGCCGCCCGTGCTGCTGCTGGCGCCTCCGGTCGAGGAGTTCCTCCGCCAGAACGCCGGCTATGCAGGCTACAGTGTGCAGGACCTGTCGGGGCGCATCCTGCTCGGCGACCACTGGGTGTACAGCGCCGTGCCGCTCACGCATGAGCCGGAGTTCCACAGCGTTGAGCACGACAGCGTGGTCTATCGCGTCGCCGTGCAGCGGACCCGTACCGGGGCGGGGGAACTGGTGGTCTCGCTGGCCGACGGGTCCGACCCGCGCCAGCAGTGGGGGCAGCAGATGCTGCTGCGGGTTCTGCTGCCCAATCTCGTGCTGGTTGCGGCGGCAGGGCTGGCGATCCATTGGGCGGTCCGCCAGGCATTCAAGCCGCTGGTGGATCTGGCCGAGGCCGTCGAGCACCGTTCGCCGCGCGACCTGAGTCCCATACCGGAGGAGGCCTCGCCCGCCGAGGTGCGCCCGCTGGTGCGATCGCTCAATCGCCTTTTCGTCCTGGTCAACGCGCAGACCGAGGGTCAGCGCCGTTTCGTCGCGGATGCAGCCCACCAGTTGCGTACACCGCTGGCGGGCCTGCAGTCGCAGGTGGAGGCCTGGGCGCTGGCTGCCCGGGGGGCGGACCATGGCCGGGCGGGGGGCGATGGACCTGTCCATGGAGGCATTGTTCTGGCCGTGCAGGACATCGAGGCGCTGCGCCGGGCGGCGCGCCGCACTTCCAAGCTCGTGCACCAGCTGCTGGCCCTGTCCCGGGCCGATGCGGGCAGCGTGGATGCCCAGCCCAAGCAGCGGGTGGACCTCAAGGCGCTGTGCGAAAGCCTGCTGGAGGATTTCCTGGATGTGGCCACCGCCCGCGGGCTGGACCTGGGGCTGGAGGTGGAGACGGCCCAGGCATCCGGCCATGGGTGGCTGCTGCGCGAGCTGCTTTCCAATCTCGTGGACAACGCCATCCGGTACACGCCGGAGGGTGGCACCGTCACCTTGCGCTGCGGGATGCGGCCTGGCGGCTGTGCTGTCCTGGAGGTGGAGGACGACGGACCGGGCATCGCGGAATCCGAGCGCAGCAAGGTGCTGCAGCGGTTCTATCGGGTGCCGGGCGCCGCGGGGGAGGGCACCGGCCTGGGACTGGCGATCGCCGATGAGATTGCCCGCGGGCACGGAGGCATGCTGCAGTTGCGGGCGGGCCGCCTGGGGCGCGGGCTGCGGGCCGGCGTGGCCATTCCGGCAGAGGCGGAGCCGGGCACGGGCTAGCGGTCATCGTGCGGCAGGGGCGGTATGCGAGAATCAATTGCATACATTTGCGGCCATGGCTGAATCCTTTCCCCTCACATCCAACGACGGCGCAGAGTCCGGGGTTGCGCCACCGCGGTCCACTGCCCGCCGGCGGCCCAAGCCGGGCGAGCGGCGGGAGCAGATCCTGCAAACCCTGGCGGCCATGCTGGAGCAGCCTGGCGGCGAGCGGATCACGACGGCCGCCCTGGCTGCGCGGCTGGAGGTGAGCGAGGCGGCCCTGTACCGGCACTTCGCCAGCAAGGCGCAGATGTTCGAAGGCCTCATCGATTTCATCGAGCAATCGATTTTCGCGCTCGTCGCCCAGATCGTGGATCGCGACATGCCGGAGGCATCCCGGGCGGACGGAACGCGCCGCGCTGCCCGCGTGGTGGCCATGGTCCTGCAGTTCGGCGAGCGCAACCCCGGCATGGTGCGCGTGATGGTGGGGGATGCCCTCGTCTTCGAGAACGAGCGGCTGCAGCAGCGCATGGGCCAGTTCTTCGACCGGATCGAATCGACGCTGCGCCAGTGCCTGCGGGGCGCCGCTGAAGCGGCCGGATCCGCCACCCCGACGGTCGATGCGCAGGTCCGCGCCGCGGCGCTGTGCGACCTTGTACGCGGCAGGCTGCAGCGCTATGCGCGCAGCGGGCTGCGCCGCCCGCCGACCGAGCACCTCGACGCGACACTCGCGTTGCTGCTGCACTGAGCGTCCGGCCCGCAGGCGCGGGCCTCGGTGTTTACCCTTAATTGCTGGCGGCCCTCGGGCCGGGGCTGGCTGCCGCCATCCTTTTGCTGCAAAATAGCACGATCGTTCGTTTTATTTCGTGCTGCCGTGCCGTCCACCGTCTCCCCCAAAACCCAGCGCCCTGCCGCCACGCGGGAGGGCCGCGCGTTGCAGAAAGGCCAGCAGACCAAGGCGGCCATCGTCGATGCGGCGCTGGGGCTGGCCACGCACATCGGGCTGGAGGGCTTGTCCATCGGCGCCCTCGCCGACGTGACGGGCATGAGCAAATCGGGGGTCTTCGCGCACTTTGGCTCGCGCGAGGAACTGCAGATATCCGTCGTGCGCGAGTACCACGTGCGGTTCGAGCACGAAGTGTTCTATCCCGCCATGTCGGCGCCCCGCGGGCTGCCCCGCCTGCGCGCCTTGTTCGACAACTGGATGAAGCGCACCTCCATCGAGATCGACTCGGGCTGCATTTACATCAGCGGAGCCGTCGAGTTCGACGACCGGAAGGGGCCGGTGCGCGATGCGCTCGCGAATTCGGTCCTCACCTGGCTCGCCGCCATGAAGCGGGCGATCGACCAGTGCAAGGAACTGGGCGAGGTGGATGCAGACGTGGAGTCCGAGCAGATGCTGTTCGAGATCCACGGGCTCATCCTCGCGCTGCACTACGAGGCGCGCTTCCTGCAGACGCCCGGCTCCCTGGGCCGGGCCACGGCCGGCTTCGACAACATCCTTGCCCGCTATGCCGCCAGGCCAGCGGGTTGAACGTTTTTCCGTCTTTTTCCGCCTACGCAATCCACCCATCCAACGCACCGAACAAGGAGCCCATCCATGCCGACCTATACGCCCCCCCTGCGCGACATGCAGTTCGTCCTCCACGAGGTTTTCCGGGTCACGGAGGAGTTCAAGGCGATCCCGCGCCATGCGGAGGTGGATGCCGATACTGTGAACGCCGTGCTGGAAGAGGCCGGCAAGTTCGCCGCGGGCGTGGCCTTCCCGCTCAACATGAGCGGAGACGAGGAGGGCTGCACGCTGGACAAGGCCACGCACGAAGTGACCACGCCCAAGGGCTTCAAGGATGCCTACGCGCAGTATGTGGAAGGCGGATGGGCGGCCCTGTCGTGCGATCCGGAGTATGGCGGCCAGGGCCTGCCGTTCGTGGTGAACCAGTGCCTCTATGAAATGCTCAACAGCGCCAACCAGGCCTGGACCATGTACCCGGGGCTGTCGCACGGCGCCTACGAGGCCCTGCATGCGCACGGGACCGAAGAGCAGAAGAAGCTCTACCTGCCCAAGCTCACCAGCGGCGAGTGGACCGGCACGATGTGCCTGACCGAGCCCCACTGCGGTACCGACCTGGGCCTGCTGCGCACCCGGGCCGAGCCCGTGGCCGGCGCGCCCGAGGGCACGTACAAGCTCACCGGCAACAAGATCTTCATCAGCGCGGGCGAGCATGATTTCACCGAGAACATCGTTCACCTGGTGCTGGCCCGCCTGCCGGACGCACCGAAGGGCAGCAAGGGCATCAGCCTGTTCGTGGTGCCCAAGTACAGCGTGAACGCCGACGGCTCGGTCGGCGAGCGCAACCCGATCTATTGCACGGGCCTGGAGCACAAGATGGGCATCCATGGCAATGCCACCGCCCAGATCTCCATCGATGGCGCCATCGGTACCCTGGTGGGCCAGCCGCACAAGGGCCTGCAGGCCATGTTCGTGATGATGAACGCCGCCCGCCTGGGCGTGGGCAACCAGTCGCTGGGCCTGACCGAAGTGGCATTCCAGAACGCGCTGGCCTATGCCAAGGACCGCATCCAGATGCGCAGCCTGTCGGGCACCAAGGCCAAGGACAAGGAGGCCGACCCGATCATCGTGCACCCCGATGTGCGCAAGATGCTGCTCACGGCCAAGGCCTACGCCGAAGGCGCCCGCGCGCTGCAGATCTACTGCACGCTGCTGCTGGACAAGGCGCACAGCCATCCCGACGAGAAGGTGCGCAAGGACAGCGACGAGCTCGTCGCGCTGCTCACGCCCATCGTGAAGGCCTTCATCACCGACAACGGCCACATCGCCACGAACGCGTGCATGCAGGTCTTCGGCGGCCATGGCTTCATCAAGGAATGGGGCATGGAGCAGTTCGTGCGCGACAACCGCATCAACATGATCTACGAAGGCACGAACACCGTGCAGTCGCTGGACCTGCTGGGCCGCAAGATCCTGGGCAACAACGGCGCCACGCTCAAGAAGTTCGGCAAGCTCGTGGGCAAATTGGTCGAGGAAGAGGGCGTGAACGAGAAGATGGCCGAGTTCATCAACCCCATCGCCTACCTCGGCGACCAGATGACCAAGTTCACCACCGAGATCGGCTTCAAGGGCTTCCAGAACCCCGACGAGGTGGGCGCCGCGGCCGTGGACTACCTGCGCGTGGCGGGACACCTGGTGTTCGGCTACATGTTCGCCCGCATGGCGCAGGTGGCACTGCGGGAGATCGCTGCTGGCAATACCGACCCGTTCTACCAGGCCAAGCTGCAGACGGCACGTTTCTACTTCGCCAAGCTGTTCCCCGAGACGGCGACCCTGATGCGCACCGCGCGCACCGGTGCCAAGCCGCTGATGGACACGGACGCCGCTCTGGCCTGACCCCCGTCGCCACGGCCTTCACCAGACCACAGGGATGCCGCTATGAGAACCGCTTTGTTGGCTATTGCCTTGGCCGCCGCCGCGCTGCCGTCCTGGGCCCAGATGTCTCCGGTGGGGACGTGGCGCAGTATCGATGACAAGACTGGCGAGGCGAAGGCCGAGATCCGCATCACCGAGGCGGATGGTGCGCTGTCGGGCCGCATCGAGAAGTCGCTGAAGAAAGACACCAAGCCCGACGCCACCTGCCTCGAGTGCACCGACGACCGCAAGGGGCAGCCCATCGCCGGCCTGGAGATCATCCGCGGCGGCAAGAAGGCCGAAGGCAAGGACCTGTGGGAAGGCGGCAAGATCCTCGACCCTGAGAACGGCAAGGAATACCGCGCCAGCTTCACGCCCATCGACGGCGGCGCGAAGCTGGAGGTGCGCGGCTACCTGGGTCCGTTCTGGCGCACCCAAGTCTGGCAGCGCGTGCAGTAACCCATTCGACAAGAAACCACCATGTCCCGATTCCAAGTGAAGAAAGTCGCCGTGCTCGGCGCGGGCGTGATGGGCGCGCAGATCGCCGCCCACCTCGCCAACGTGAAGGTGCCCGTGGTGCTGTTCGACCTGCCTGCCAAGGAAGGCCCGAAGAACGGCATCGTCACCAAGGCCGTCGAGGGGCTGAAGAAACTCAAGCCCTCGCCGCTGGGCGTGGCGGACGATGCCGCGCTGATCGGCCAGGCCAACTACGAAGAGCATCTCGATCAGTTGCGCGGTTGCGACCTCATCATCGAGGCGATCGCCGAGCGCATGGACTGGAAGCTCGACCTCTACAGGAAGATCGCACCTTTCGTCGCTCCCAACGCCATCGTAGCGTCGAACACGTCCGGCCTGTCGATCACCAAGCTCTCCGAGGCACTGCCCGATGCGATCAAGCCGCGCTTCTGCGGCATCCACTTCTTCAACCCGCCGCGCTATATGACGCTGGTGGAGCTGATCGACACGCCCACCACCAGGCCCGAAGTGCTGGACCAGCTCGAGGCCTTCGTCACGAGCGGCCTGGGCAAGGGCGTCGTGCGGGCGCACGACACGCCCAACTTCATCGCCAACCGCGTCGGCATCGCCGGCATGCTGGCGACGATGAAGGAGGTGGAGAACTTCGGCCTCACTTACGACGTGGTGGACGACCTCACGGGCAAGAAGCTGGGGCGCGCCTCCAGCGGCACATTCCGCACTGCCGACGTGGTGGGGCTGGACACGATGGCGCATGTCATCAAGACGCTGCAGGACAACCTGACCGAAGAAACCGATCCGTTCTACGGCAGCTTCGGCACGCCCGAGGTGCTGAACAAACTCATCGAGATGAAGCACCTGGGCCAGAAGTCCAAGGCCGGCTTCTACAAGAAGGTGGGCCGGGACATCCTGCGCTTCGACCTGGCTGAAGGCGACTACGTGCCCGGTGGCCAGAAGGCCGACGAGGTGTACGGCCGCATGCTCAAGAAGCCCGCCGCCGAGCGCCTGAAGCTGCTGCGCAATGCCGAGGGCGCGCAGGGGCGTTTCCTCTGGGCCATCCTGCGCAACAGCTTCCACTACGCTGCCGTGCATCTGGCCACCATCGCGGACAACGCGCGCGACGTGGACCAGGCCATGCGCTGGGGCTTCGGCATGAAGCAGGGCCCGTTCGAGCTGTGGCAGGAGGCCGGCTGGCTCGAGGTGGCGAAGATGATCCAGGAGGACATCGACGCGGGCAAGGCGCTCAGCAAGGCACCGCTGCCCGAGTGGGTCTTCAAGGGCCCGGTGGCCGAGGCCGGCGGCGTGCACACCGCCGAAGGCTCGTGGAGCGCATCGAAGCAGAAGTTTGTGCCGCGCCGCCAGTTGCCGGTGTATGAGCGCCAGCACTTCCCTGAGAAACTGCTGGGCGAGAGCCACCTGCCTGACTGGCGCACGGCCGGCACCACGGTGTCCGAATCCGATGCGCTGCGCACCTGGACGCTCGACAAGGACGGAGGCCCCTCCGGTAGCCGGATCCTGATCGCCAGCATCAAGAGCAAGATGCACGCGATCAGCCCCGACGTGATGGAAGGGCTGATGGAGGCCATCGACACCGCCGAGCGCGACTACGACGGCCTGGTGATCTGGTCCGGCGACGCGCCCTTCAGCGTGGGTGCCGACCTGCAGGCCACCATGCCGGCGTTCGTCGTGGCCGGCATCTCGGCGATTGAAGGCGTGGAGCAGGAGCTGCAGAACCTGATGCTGCGACTGCGCTACGCCCAGGTGCCGGTGGTGTCCGCCATCCACGGCATGGCGCTGGGCGGCGGCTGCGAACTGGCCGTCTATTCGTCGCGCCGCGTCGCCCACATGGAAAGCTACATCGGCCTCGTCGAAGTGGGCGTGGGCCTGGTGCCCGGCGCGGGCGGCCTGACCTACATCGCGCGCCGCGCGGCCGAGAACGCCGCGGCCTCCACGGGCAAGGACCTGCTGCCCTTCCTGACCGAAGGCTTCACCGCAGCCGCGATGGCCAAGGTGGGCACGAGCGCGCTCGAATCGAGGAAGCTCGGCTACCTGCTGGAGAGCGACATCGTCGTGCCGCACAAGGACGAGGTGCTGTTCGTGGCGCTGAACGAGGCGAAGGCCATGGCCGCCAGCGGCTGGCGCGCGCCGAACAAGCGGCTGTTCCCTGTGGCCGGCCGCAGCGGCATCGCCACCATCCGCGGCTCGCTGGTGAATATGCGCGATGGCGGCTTCATCAGCGACCATGACCAGCACATTGCCACGCTGATCGCTGAAATCGTCTGTGGCGGCGACGTCGACGCCGGCACGCTGGTGAGCGAGGAATACCTGATGGCGCTCGAGCGCAAGGCATTCTGCGCGCTCATCCAGCATCCGAAGACGCAGGAGCGCATCCTGGGCATGCTGAGCACCGGCAAGCCGGTGCGCAATTGACCGCCCGCATGGCCACCGCCTCTGCCGCTTCTGCGGACTCTCGTGCGCCCAACCGCCTGCAGCTGCAGCTGGAGCAGGTGGACGAGTTCCCGGCGTTCCTGCGCCCCTGGGTGCGCAACCTGGTGTTGCGCCGCGCCGTGCCGTTCACGAAAACGGCACGCGTGGAGTTCATCGAGATGTCGCCCCACCGCGTGGAAGTGCGCCTGCGCAACGAACCCCGCGTGCGCAACCACATCGGCGGCATCCATGCCTCGGCCATGAACCTGCTGGCCGAGACGGCCACCGGCATGGCCGTCGGGCTGAACGTGCGCGACGACTGCATTCCGCTCGCCAAGGACATGAAGATGGCCTTCCGGCAGCGCGCCAACGGCGCACTGCACGCGGTGGCGGTGCTCACCGACGCGCAGCGGCAGGCGATGCAGGACGCCGACAAGGGCGAGCTGCAGGTGACGGTCACGGTGACGGACGAGTCCGGCGCCGAGCCGGTGCAATGCGAATTCACGTGGGCCTGGATTCCCTCCAGCCGCCCCGCCAGGTAAACGATTGACTGACCGATCGACGGATCGATTGAAGGAGCTTTCTCCATGGCAAAACAAATGCAGGACGCCTACATCGTCGCCGCCACGCGCACGCCCATCGGCAAGTCGCACCGCGGCTACTTCCGCAACACCCGGCCCGACGACCTGCTGGCCACGACACTGAAGGCAGCGCTGGCCCAGGTGCCGGGGCTGGACCCGGCCGCCATCGAGGACATCATCTGCGGCTGCGCAATTCCCGAAGGCGCGCAGGGCCTGAACGTGGCGCGCATCGGCGCGGTGCTGGCAGGCCTGCCCACTAGCGTGGGTGGCATCACCGTCAACCGCTTCTGCGCCTCGGGCCTCTCGGCCGTGCAGATGGCGGCCGACCGCATCCGCGTGGGCGAGGCCGAGGTGATGATCGCCGCCGGTGTCGAGAGCATGAGCATGGTGCCGATGATGGGCAACACGCCATCCCTTTCGCCCAGCATCTTCGCCAAGGACGGCGACGTGGGCATCGCCTACGGCATGGGCCTGACGGCCGAGAAGGTCGCCCAGCAGTGGAAGGTGTCGCGCGAGGACCAGGACGCCTTCGCGCTGCAGTCGCACCAGCGCGCGCTGGCCGCGCAGCAGGCGGGTGAGTTCACGGATGAGATCACGCCGATCGAGGTGACGGACCGCACCGCGGACCTGGAATCGGGCGAGAGCATCGCGAAGACCCGCACGGTGACGCTGGACGAGGGCGCACGGCCCGATACCAGCCTGGAGGGCCTGGCCAAGCTCAAGACGGTGTTCGCCGCGCGCGGCTCGGTCACGGCTGGCAACAGCTCCCAGACCAGCGATGGCGCGGGTGCGCTGATCCTTGCGAGCGAATCGGCGGTGAAGCGCTTCGGCCTCACCCCGCTGGCGCGCTTCGTCAGCTTCGCCAGCAAGGGCGTGCCGCCGAGCATCATGGGCATCGGCCCGATCGAGGCGATTCCCGCCGCGTTGCGCTACGCTGGCCTGAATCACCAGGACATCGACTGGTTCGAGTTGAACGAGGCCTTCGCTGCGCAATCGCTGGCCGTGCTGCGCCAACTGGGGCTGGACCCGGCCAAGGTGAATCCCATGGGTGGCGCCATCGCGCTGGGCCACCCGCTGGGCGCCACGGGCGCCATCCGCTCGGCTACGGTCGTGCACGCGCTGCGCCGCAAGAACCTGAAGTACGGCATGGTCACGATGTGCGTGGGCATGGGGCAGGGCGCGGCAGGCATCTTCGAAAGGGTGTGAGTACATCCCCCTGAGCGGCTATCGCGACGCCGGTGGCCTGGCAGAGCCAGATCCACGGCGTCTGCTGGCGAATACTGTGGGCGTTCTGCCTTTGTTCAGTCACCGGTACGACGGCCATACGCTCGCAACCACGGCACACTCGCTTCCCATGACCGATTCCCTGCACCCACTGGACGACGCGCTGGCGCTCACGGAGGCCGGGCCCGGCCGCTACACGGCGCGCACGTCGCCTGCCTACTGGAACATGGTCGGGCCGTTCGGCGGCATCACGGCGGCCGTGTTGCTGCAGGCCGTGATGCAGCATCCGCAGCGCCTGGGCGATCCGCTGTCGCTCACCGTGAACTACGCGGGCGCCATTGCCGAGGGTGAGTTCACGGTGCAGGCCGAGCCCGTGCGCACCAACCGCTCCACGCAGCACTGGACGCTGTCGGTGCTGCAGCCTGGGGCCGACGGCGAGCCGGTGGTGACCACCACCGCCACGGTCGTCACCGCGGTGCGGCGCGAGACCTGGAGCCTGCCCGATGCCCCCATGCCCGAGGTGACGGGCCCCGAGGGCCTGGAGCGCATCCTGCGCGGCATGCCCGTGAAGTGGCTCGACCGTTACGACCTGCGGCCGGTGACCGGCGCGCTGCCGTCCCGCTGGGACGGCGGCGGCGACAGTAGCCTCAGCCAGCTGTGGATGCGCGACGAGCCTTCCCGGCCGCTCGATTTCTGTGCGCTCGCAGCCCTCTCCGATGTATTCTTCCCCCGCGTCTGGCTGCGCCGTGCACGCCAGGTGCCGGCCGGGACCGTGTCGCTCACCGTGTACTTCCACGCGGGCCGCGAACAACTGGCGGACACGGGAAGCGGCTACCTGCTCGGGCAGGCACGCGCCCAGGAGTTCCGCAACGGCTTTTTCGACCAGACGGTGCAGCTCTGGAACCAGGGCGGCACCATGCTCGCGAGCAGCCACCAGATCGTCTATTACAAAGAATGAAGCGCAGGAGCCTCCGATGAGCGAACCCCAGGACATCCTCACGCACACCGAAGCCGGTGTGACGACCATCACCTTCAACCGCGTGGAGAAGAAGAACTCCATCACGCGGGTCATGTACGCCGCGCTGGCGGATGCCTTCGATGCCGCAGCCGAGGATGCGGCCGTGCGCGTGGTGGTGCTGCAGGGCGATGTGGCCATCTTCAGTGCAGGCAACGACATCGGAGACTTCCTCAACAACCCTCCTTCCACGCAGGAGTCCCCGGTGTTCCGGTTCCTGCGGGCGATCGCCACCTTCCCCAAGCCGGTGGTGGCGGCCGTGTGCGGCCCGGCGGTGGGCATCGGCACCACCATGCTGCTGCATTGCGACCTGGTCTATGCGGGCGACAACGCGGCGTTTTCCATGCCGTTCGTGAACCTGGGCCTGTGTCCCGAGGCCGGCTCCAGCCTGCTGGTGCCGCGCATGATGGGATACCACCGTGCCGCCGAAGCGCTGTTGCTGGGCGAGCCTTTCATGGCCGAAGCCGCTCTCGAGGTGGGCCTCGTGAACCGCGTCGTGCCCCCGACGGAATGCAACATGGTGGCCCAGACGCAGGCGCGCAAGCTTGCAGCCAAGCCGCTGTCGTCCCTGATCGAGACCAAGCGCCTCATGAAGAAGGACCAGACGGCGCCCTTGCTCGAGCGGATTGCCGAGGAAGGAACCGTTTTCGGCCGCATGCTGCAGGAGCCGGCGGCCCGCGAAGCCTTCACCGCGTTCATGCAGAAGCGCCGGCCCGACTTCAGCGCCAGCTGACCGCGGCGGGCCGCCCGCTCCGGCGGAGGCTGGTGTATTCCCGGGGCAACGGTACCTGCCGGAGTCGGCTGGTCGGCGCTACATTCGGCAACATCTCCTTAGACGGATGCTGCCGGCATGACTCGTACGTTTCGTACCTCTTCCGCTGACTTCCTGGCCGTTCATCGCCGGACATGGCTTCGCTGGGGCCTTCTGGCGGGAGTCGCGGCGGTGCCGTGGGCGCCCGCATGGGCCCAGATTATTCCGGGTGGGCCCCTGGAAGGAGGGGCGCTGAGGCTGGTGGTGCCGTATCCACCCGGTGGCTCTTCCGACCGCGCGGCCCGGCTGCTGGCTGAAGCCCTCGCGCCCCGCCTCGGCGTGCCGGTGGCCGTGGACAACCGCGCTGGCGCCGGAGGCCGGCTCGCATTGCAGCAGCTGCACCGCGAGAATACCGGCCAGAACGTGGTGGTGCTCGCCAATCCGGCGACCATGCTGGTTGCTCCGCTGGTCTTCAAGGACAACGGCTACGATCCTGCCAAGGATTATGTGGCGCTCGCGCAGATCACCCGCTATGCGTTCGGCGTGGCCGTGGGAACGAGCGTTCCGGTGCGCGATTTCTCCCACCTGCATGCCTGGATGCTGGCCCACCGCGACAAGCTGTCCGCCGGTATTCCGGCCACCGGCAGCCTGCCCCATTTCTTCGCGCTCATGCTGGCCGAGCAACTCGGCCTGACGCTGCCGGTGGTGAGCTACGGAGGCTCCGGCCCGCTGCTCGACGACCTCATGGGGGGGCATGTTCCGATGGCCATCGATACGATGGACGCGCTGGAGCCGCTGCACCAGGCGGGCAAGCTGCGCATTCTGGCGATGTCCGACGACCAGCGCTCGCCGACGCTGCCCACCGTGCCCACCTTCAAGGAGGCCGGCCTCGCGTTGTCCGCCCAGGGCTGGAACGCGCTCTATGCGCCCGCATGGCTGCCGGCGCCGCGCGCACGGCGGATCGCCGACGCGGTTTCCCAGGCCATGGGGGACAAGGCCGTACAGGCGCGGTTCATCGGTGCGGACATGGTGCCCGTGGCCCTGTCCCGCGAGCAGACGTTGCAGATGCTCGCGGTCTACAGGGCACAGTGGGTGCCCGTGGTGCGCCGGTCGGGCTTCCAGCGCTGAGCCAGGCGGCGCGGGCATGCTGGCTGCAGGCCGACGTGCGGGAGCGCTCCCCGCCTACGCATCGGCGCGGTGCTGTATGACGCTGCAAGCCCTGCAAGTGCATGCAACGATCGAAGGGTTTGGTTACCGTTCTTGCGTAACGCGTGGATTTTTGGCGGGGGAGGCCTCCTAGCATCGGACGGACTTTTTCCAAGGAGATCTGATGGCCGTGCAAAACCCCTTCTTCGGCAAGCGTGAACCCGAGTCCTTCCAGCCCCGCCCACCCTCTTCGGTGCTCGGCGGTTCCGGTGGCGCGGTGAACAGTGCCGCATCCACCGCCACCACCACCCAGCCCGCGGCCCAGAAGCCCGCGGCCAGCGTGCCCTCGGAAGGTGCGGGCAGCAAGCTCACCGTCGGCCCGAACATCAAGCTCAAGGGCGTGGAGATCACCGACTGCGACACGCTCGTCGTCGAGGGAACGGTGGAGGCCACTATGGATTCCCGGGTGATCCAGATCGCGGAGCAGGGTGCCTTCCGGGGTTCGGCCGAGATCGATATTGCCGAAATCCACGGGGAGTTCGACGGCACGCTCACCGTCCGGCAGAAGCTCGTCATCTATAGCACCGGCAAGGTCAACGGCAAGATCCGCTACGGCAAGGTGGTGATCGAGGAGGGTGGCCAGCTGGCAGGCGAGATCGAAGCCGGCACGGTGGGCTCGGTGCGGTCCCAGAACCACGCCGCTGCGAATGTTTCCCGCGGCGAGGCACAGCAGCTGGCAGCCTGATCCTTCTCGCGGCGTCCCCCGGCCAGGGGCTGCCTCAGCCCGCATGGGGCACCGCCGCTGCGGGGCACGGCCCGCAGCATGGCGAGCCCCGGCAGTTCAGCGGGCCCCTGTCGGGGTATCCGCTGCGGGGATGGCATTCCCTGCCTCCTCTCCCGCAGGCCGCGGCACGGGCCGCGGCTTGCCCGACGCGTCGATGGCGACGTAGGTGAGCCGCGCTTCCGTCACCTTCACATAGCGGCCCTGCGCCGCGAAGCGTTCCGCATACACCTCCACCTCCACGGTCACCGACGTGCGGCCGATCCGCGTGATGGAGGAGAAGAACGAGAGGATGTCTCCCACCCGCACGGGTTGCTTGAAGACGAACTCGTTGACCGCCACGGTCGCCATGCGCCCCTGCACGTGGCGCGCGGGCAGCACGGAGCCCGCCAGGTCCACCTGTGCCATCACCCAGCCGCCGAAGATATCCCCGTTGGCATTGCAATCCGCGGGCATGGGGATCACTTTCAGCACCAGCTCCTTGTCGGTGGGCAGGGCGCTTTGCGGGGGCAGGGTGGAGGTCATGGGCACAATCCGGGTAAGAACAAACAACGACCGGGATTGTCCCCCATGCGCCCCCACGGCGACCCATCCACTGCCTCCCCCCCATCTGCGGCCGTGCCCGCCGCCCGCAGCGACCGCGCCACGATCGCCCGCCTGATCCCCTACCTGCTGCACTACCGCTGGCGGGTGATGGCCGCGCTCGTTTTCGTCATCGGCGCCAAGCTCGCGAACGTCGGCGTACCGCTACTGCTCAAGCGCATCGTGGACGCCATGGCTCCCGTGCCGGATTCCGCCACCGCGCTGGTGGTGGTTCCCGCGGGGCTGCTGGCGGCCTACGGGCTGCTGCGGCTGAGCACCTCGGTCTTCACCGAGCTGCGTGAACTCGTCTTTGCCAAGGCCACGCAGGGCGCCGCGCGCCGCATCGCGCTGCAGACCTTCGAGCACCTGCACGCGCTCAGCCTGCGCTTTCACCTGGAGCGGCAGACCGGGGGGATGACGCGCGACATCGAGCGCGGGGTGCGCGGCATCGAATCGCTGATCTCCTTCACGCTCTTCAATATCGGGGCCACGCTGATCGAGGTGTTCCTGGTCCTGGCGGTGCTCGGAGGAAAGTTCGACCCGGCCTTTGCCTGGATCACGCTGGCCGCCCTGGCCTGCTACATCCTGTTCACCGTGATGCTCACCGAGTGGCGCACGCGCTTTCGCCGCGAAGCGAATGCCTTCGATTCCGCGGCCCACACTAAGGCCGTGGATTCGCTGCTGAACTACGAGACCGTCAAGTACTTCAACAACGAGCCTTTCGAGGTGCGCCGCTACGACGAGAGCCTGGAGCAGCTGCGGCGCGCGCGCCTGAAGAGCCAGACGTCGCTGTCGCTGCTCAACGCGGGACAGCAGCTCATCATCGCCACGGCCCTGGTCGCCATGCTGTGGCGCGCGGCGCAGGGCGTGGCAGACGGCCGCATGACGCTGGGAGACCTGGTGATGGTGAATGCCTTCATGATCCAGCTCTACATTCCCCTCAACTTCCTGGGCGTGATCTATCGCGAGATCAAGCAGAGCCTGACCGATCTGGACAAGATGTTCACGCTCATGGACCGTGAGCAGGAAGTGCGGGACATGCCGCAGGCGCTACCGCTGTCGCTGGGTGGCTCTGCGCCGTCGGTGCGGTTCGAAGGCGTGCATTTTGCCTATGAGCCGGCGCGCACCATCCTCCATGGTGTCGACCTCGAGATCCCTCCCGGCCGTACGGTGGCGGTGGTCGGGCCCTCGGGCTCGGGCAAGTCCACGCTCGCGCGGCTGCTGTTCCGCTTCTACGACGTGCAGGCCGGGCGCATCACGATCGACGGGCAGGACATCCGGGAGGTCACCCAGGACAGCCTGCGCCGCGCCGTGGGGGCCGTGCCGCAGGACACGGTGCTGTTCAACGAGACCATCGCCTACAACATCGCCTACGGCAGGCCGGGGGCCTCGCAGGCGGAGATCGAGGCCGCGGCGCGCGCCGCACGCATCCACGATTTCATCGCGGGGCTGCCGGCGGGCTACGGCACGCAGGTGGGTGAGCGGGGGCTGAAGCTGTCCGGGGGCGAAAAGCAGCGCGTGGCCATTGCCCGCACGCTGCTCAAGAACCCGCCCATTCTCGTGTTCGACGAGGCCACCTCCGCGCTGGATACGGCCAACGAGCGGGCGATACAGTCCGAACTGCGCAGCGCCGCCCAGGGCAAGACGGTGCTGCTCGTCGCCCACCGCCTCTCGACCGTGGTGGACGCGCACGAGATCCTGGTCATGGATGCAGGCCGGATCGTCGAGCGCGGCACGCATGCGCAGTTGCTGGCGCTCGGGGGGCGTTACGCTGACATGTGGCGCCAGCAGTCGCGTGAAGAGTGACGTTTTCCGGGAAGCGCCGGGGCGCCCGGAAATGCGCTACTTCTTCGCCACCGCCTTTTCTGCCGCGTTCACGAGGTCCGCGCCGATCTGCCCCTTCCACTTCTCGAAGACCGGGCGGGTGGCCTGCACGAAGGCCTGCCGCTCCTCGGGGGTGAGCTGCGTGACGGTCACGCCGTGGCCGGCGATCTCCTTGAGCAGGGGCTTGTCTGCCTCGACCATGCCCTTGCGCGCGATGGCGATCTGTTCCTTCCCGGCGTCGATGGCGGCCTGGCGAACGATCTCGCGGTCCGCGGGCGTCCAGGAGTTCCAGATGTCCTTGTTCACCACGAAGATGAGCGGATCGTTCATGTAGCCCCACATGGTGACGTACTTCTGCGCCACGGTGTAGAGCTTGGCCGCCATGTACACCGACACGGGATTCTCCTGCCCGTCCACGGCACCGCTCGCCATGGCGGGCTGCGCGTCGGCCCAGCTCATCTGGGTGGGATTGGCGCCCAGCGCGGTGAAGGTGTCGAGAAACAGCGGGGATCCGACCACGCGGATCTTCAGTCCCTTGAGGTCGGCGGGGGTCTTGATGGGACGCTTGGAGTTGGAGATCTCGCGGTAGCCGTTCTCGCCCCAGGCGAGCGGCACCACGCCGGCCTTGTCGAGCGTCTGGAACAGGCTCTTGCCGACCTCTCCCTGCGTGACCGCGTCCACCGAGGCGTAGTCGGGGAAGAGGAAGGGCAGGGAGAAGAGGTTGAGCGCCTTGACCTGCGGCGACCAGTTGATGGTGGAGCCCACGGCCATGTCGATCACGCCCTGGCGCAGCGCGCTGAACTCGCGGGTCTGGTCGCCCTGGATGAGCGAGACGCCCGGATAGAGCTTGATGTTGATGCGGCCCTGCGTGCGCTCGCGCACCTTGTTCGCCCAGATCTCGCCACCCTTGCCCCATGGGAAGGCGGTGCCCAGTACCAGCGACATGCGGTATTCGCTCTTGTAGTTCTGCGCGGCGGCCGGTGCCGCGCTGAACGCGAGGGCGGCTGCGGCGGCCACGGCAGTGGCGAGGAAGGTGCGCAGTTGCATGGATCGTCTCCTGTGGGTCGTTGGTTTCAAAAGAGGTAAAAGTGCGCGCCTCAATAGCCCAGGCGCGCCGGCAGCCAGAGGGCCAGCTGCGGGAAGGCGATGACGGCCACCATCACGAGGAACATGGCCAGCAGCATGGGGCCCACCCAGCGGACGGTGGACTCCATGCGCACGCCCGCGATGCGGCACGACACCATGAGATTCACGGCCAGCGGTGGCGTGAACTGGCCGAGCGCCACCTTGAGGGTGAGGATCACGCCGAACCACACCGGATCCCACTGGTAGTGCTGCATGATGGGCAGCAGCAGCGGCACGAAGATCAGGAAGATCGAGATGCCGTCCAGGAACATGCCGACGGTGATCAGCAGCAGGATCAGCAGCGCGAGCACGCCGTATTCGCCCAGCCCCGAGTGCACGATGGCGTTGGCGATCGGGTCGATCACGCCGAGCGTGGAAAGCGAGAACGCGAAGATGCCCGCAAGCGACACCACCAGCAGGATCACGGCAGAGAGCTCGCCTGCCTCGCGCAGGATGGGGTACAGGTCCCGGAGCCGTATGGTGCGGTGGATGCACATGCCCACGAAGAGCCCGTAGAACACGGCCACCACGGCGGCTTCGGTAGGCGTGAACCAGCCCGCGCGCATGCCGCCCAGGATCAGCACTGGCGCGGCCAGGCCCCAGGAGGCCTCGCGCAGGCTCTTCCAGAAGGGCGGGCGGGGCATCGAGGCTTCCAGCGCGCCCATCTTGTGGCGGCGCGCCAGCCACACGGCCGGCACGATCAACGCGATGCCGGCCAGCACGCCGGGCACCATTCCGGCCGCGAACAGTGCGGGCACCGAGGCGCCCGGCACCAGCACCGAATAGATGATGAAGGCGACCGACGGCGGGATCAGGATGTCGGTGGCCGCGGCCGCGCCGACCACGCTGGCCGAGAACGAGCCGGGGTAGCCTGCGCGCGACATGGCAGCGATCATGACCCCGCCCACGGCGGCCGCGTTGGCGGGCCCGGAGCCGGAAATCCCGCCCAGGAACATCGCCACGGCGATGGCCACCAGCGGCAGCATGCCCGGGCCGCGTCCGACGATGGCCACCGCGAAATTCACGAGCCGCAGCGCCACCCCGGAGCGGTCGAAGATCGAGCCGACCAGCACGAACATGGGAATCGCGAGCAGCGGGTACTTGCCGAGCCCTGCATAGAAGTTCTGCGGCACCGCCAGCAGCCCGAACCAGGGCGTCCCGGCATTCGCGATCGCGATGGCGGCCGTGCCGGCCAGTCCGAGCGCGGCACCGATCGGCACGCCGACGGCCATCATGCCCAGGAAGACCGCGAAAAGAAGCGCCGCGATCATGGCCGGTCACCCGTTGCGCCGGCTGCCGCGCCCTGGCGGCGGAAGAGGCCGATGGCGCGCAGCGTGATCAGTGCCGACAGCAGAGGCAGCCAGATGGAGTACCACCACTGCGGCACCCCGATGCCCGGCGATGTCTCGCCGAATCGCCAGTCGTCCCATGTCACCCGGGCGCTGAGCACGGCGATGACCGCGAACAGGACGGCGACCGAGAGGGCCCCGAAACGGGCGAGGCGCCGCCGGCGCGCCGCGGAGCCACGGTCGGCGAAATACTCGATGCGGATGTGCAGGTCCCGCGCCACCGCGGCCGAGCCCGCCACCAGCGCCAGCACGATCATCAGGAAGACGGAAATCTCCTCGGTCCATGCGAAGGAGGAATTGGTGAAATAGCGTACGAGCACGTTGGCGAACGTGATGAGCGCGAGCAGGGCCATGATGGCCACGGTCAGGCAGTCTTCGAAGCGCAGGGAGCGCTCGGTGGCGGCGGGCGTGGACGCAGGAGATGCGGCGGAAGCGTCTGCTTCTGCGCCGGGGGGCAGGGAGGCGGGCATGGGAGTCGGCGGACGGACGGGGGACGGCTGCGGTCCGGTGTCCGCGGCGTGGTGGGCCCCGGGCTGGACGGTCTTTGGCGCCGGGTGGGCGCAGGGGAGCATTGTGCAACCGGATGTGTGCGAAGCCGGTGCAGGATTTCCCGAAGTGGGCTCGACCGTGAGGGCGCCGCGGAGCCGATAATGGCGTCCCATGGAAACCAAGTGGCTCGAGGACTTTGTCAGCCTCGCGGAGACACGCAGCTTCAGCCGGTCGGCGCAGCTGCGGCACGTAACCCAGCCCGCATTCTCGCGGCGCATCCAGGCCCTGGAGGCCTGGGCAGGAACCGATCTGGTGGATCGCAGTTCCTACCCCACCCGGCTCACTCCGGCGGGCAAGACCCTGTACGAGGAAGCGCTGGACATGCTGCAGTCGCTGCAGAACACCCGCGCCATGCTGAGGGCGCACACCAGCGCCGACAAGGACATGGTCGAGTTCGCGGTGCCCCACACCCTGGCCTTCACCTTCTTCCCGGCCTGGCTCTCCGGGCTGCGCGACCGGTTCGGGCCGGTGAAGAGCCGGCTGATCGCCTTGAACGTGCACGACGCGGTGCTGCGCCTGGTGGAAGGGGGCTGCGACCTGCTGATCGCCTACCACCATCCCTCGCAGCCGCTGCAGCTGGATTCCGACCGGTACGAGATGCTCACGCTGGGGCAGGAGATCCTCTCGCCGTATGCCCGGGCGGACGCCGAGGGCCGGCCGCTCTACGCGCTGCCCGGCGAGCCGGGCCATCCGCTGCCCTACCTGGGCTATGCGCCCGGGGCCTACCTGGGCCGGGTGACGGAGCTCATACTCAAGCAATCCGGCATTCCCATCCACCTGGACCGCGTGTACGAGACCGACATGGCCGAAGGCCTGAAGGCCATGGCGCTGGAAGGGCACGGCGTGGCCTTCCTGCCGCACAGCGCGGTCAAGAAGGAACTGCGCTCGCGCCGGCTGGCGAGCGCGGTGCGCGAGGGCGTGCCGGACATGCAGATGTCGATGGAAGTGCGGGCCTACCGGCAGAAGTCCTCGGGCAAGGAGCGAGCCAAGGGAACGGTGGAGTCCCTCTGGGCCTATCTGCAGGCCCATGGCACCGACAAGCCGCTGTAGCATGCGGCGACTTGGTTATGTCTTGATTGCATGATGTAATCCCGCAATCGGCATTGGAAAGCGGTGGGGACAGGACTTACAGTCCCGACCGGCTCCAGGCTGCAGTTACTGAACTGCAGTCAAAAGAGATGCCCGGCTGGCGCGGTTTTTGCGTCGGTTCGTATTCCATGCCGAGACAAACCATGAATCCTGTTCGCCCGTGGCGCACCCTCCTGGGGGTGGCCTCACTCTGCTGTGCCGTGACCTCCCATGCGGGAGTCCTGGAGCGCATCGCTTCGGGTGGCAAGCTGGTGGTGGCCTACCGCGACGCGGCTTCTCCCTTCGCCTTCAAGGATGCTGCAGGGCGCCCCACGGGATATGCCGTGGAACTGTGCCAGCGCATTGCGGATGCCGTGCGCCGCAAGACCGGCCGCAAGGACATGGAGATCGCTTACGTCCCGGTCGACCTCGGTAACCGGATGGAAGCCATCACGCAGGGGCGGGCCGACCTCGAGTGCGGCTCCACCACGAACAACGCCGAGCGCCGGCAGATCGTCGCGTTCACCATTCCCCACTTCATCACGGGCACCCGCCTGCTGGTCAAGGCATCGAGCCCGCTCGACCGCATCGAGGACATGGGCGGCCACAAGCTGGTCTCGACCCGCGGCACGACCGCGCTGCGGGCCGTGCAGCAACTCAACCGCGAGCGTGCCCTGCAGATCAACGTGATCGAGGCGCCGGACGACCAGCGGGCCGTGGACATGGTGGAAAAGGGCGAGGCCGACGCCTTCGCGATGGACGACGTCCTGCTCTACGCGTTCGCCGCGGGCCGCCCGGACCCGAAGTCGCTGAAGGTGGTCGGCAAGTTCGTAACTGCCGAAGCGCTGGCGATCATGCTGCCCAAGGGCGATCCGGAGTTCAAGAAGGTGGTGGACGACGAGATGCGCCGGCTCATCACCAGCCGCGAGATCCATCCCATCTACGACAAGTGGTTCCTCCAGCCCGTCCCTCCCACGAACCGGGCACTGAACTTGCCTGTCAGCTACCTGCTGCGTGAGTTCTGGAAATACCCTTCGGACCAGGTTCCGTTCTGACGCGTGCCCTACAGGCACGCGTGTTTCCCCCATTCGGGATATTCCCTGCAACGGCGAATGCCTTGCATGCGTCTATCTAGAATGCCTCTTCCCTTGTATCCATAAGCTAAGGAGATCGTGATGAAGAAACAATTGTTGGCAGTTGCAGTGATGGCGCTCGCCGCGGGCGGCGCGTTCGCCCAGTCGAACGACACGCTGGCCAAGATCAAGGCCTCCGGCACCATCACCGAAGGCGTGCGCGAGTCTTCCGGTCTCTCCTACACCCTGGGCGACGGCAAGTACACCGGCTTCCATTACGACGTGTGCGCACGCGTGATCTCCGATGTGCAGAAGCAGCTCGGCCTGGCCAAGCTGGAAACCAAATACCAGCCCGTGACCTCGCAGAACCGCATCCCGCTGGTGCAGAACGGCACGGTGGACATCGAGTGCGGCTCGACCACCAACAACCAGGCGCGCCAGAAGGACGTGGCCTTCGCCGTCACCACCTACGTCGAAGAAGTGCGCATCGCCGTCAAGGCCAACTCGGGCATTTCCGGCATCAAGGACCTGAACGGCAAGACCATCGCCACCACGACCGGCACCACCTCGGTGCAGACCCTGCGCAAGAACAAGCGCGCCGACGGCCTGACGTTCAAGGAAGTGTTCGGCAAGGACCACTCCGACAGCTTCCTGCTGCTGGAGTCGGGCCGTGCTGACGCCTTCATCATGGACGGCTCCATCCTGGCCTCCAACATCGCCAAGTCCAAGGCCCCCAACGACTTCAAGATCGTCGGCGAAACGCTGAGCGTGGAACCCATCGCGATCATGATCCGCAAGGACGATCCCGCCTTCAAGAAGGCCGTGGACGACAGCCTGAAGGGCATGATGAAGTCGGGCGAGATGGCCAAGCTCTACGACAAGTGGTTCATGCAGCCCATCCCGCCGAACAACGTGAAGATCGGCCTGCCGGCGAGCGACGCCACCAAGGCCGCATGGGCGAACCCCAACGACAAGCCCATGGAAGAGTACACGCTGAAGGATTGATGCGTACGGACGTGTCCGGCCCCGCAAACGCCCACCTTGCCGGTGGGCGTTTGTTTGTCGCCCCGCAAGGGTGGGCGGACCGTCCCAGGATTTCAGGACGTAAGACGATTTGAGAAGGAATTCCCATGGGATCGAATTGGGATTGGCAGGTATTCCTGCAGGACCCGGGGGGCGAATACCCGACCTACCTCCAGTGGATGCTCTCGGCCTGGGGCTGGACCGTGTCGGTGGCCCTGCTGGCGCTGGTGATCGCGCTGGTCGCGGGGTCGGTCATCGGGACGATCCGCACGCTGCCGGACAACAAGTTTCTGGTCGGCTTCGGCAATGCATGGGTGGAGCTGTTCCGCAACATCCCGCTGCTGGTGCAGATCTTCCTGTGGTACCACGTGGTGCCCGCCATCTTTCCGGTGATGAAGAGCGTTTCCGGCTTCATCCTCGTGGTGCTGGCGCTGGGGTTCTTCACATCCGCACGGATCGCCGAGCAGGTGCGCTCGGGCATCCAGGCCCTGCCGCGCGGCCAGCGCTACGCGGGCATGGCGCTGGGCTTCACCACGGTGCAGTACTACCGCTACGTGCTGCTGCCCATGGCATTCCGCATCATCATTCCGCCGCTCACCAGCGAGACGATGAACATCTTCAAGAACTCGTCGGTGGCCTTCGCGGTGTCGGTGACCGAACTGACCATGTTCGCCATGCAGGCGCAGGAGGAAACCTCGCGCGGCATCGAAATCTACCTGGCGGTGACGGGCCTGTACGTGATCTCGGCTTTCGCCATCAACCGCATCATGGCCTTCATCGAAAAGCGTGCGCGTGTCCCGGGCTTCATCGTCGCGGGCGGGACGGGGGGAGGCCACTGACATGATGAATCTCGACTTTTCCTTCTACAGCTGGGACATCATCAGCAAGTTCGTCCTCAAGGGCTTCTATTTCAGCATCGTGCTGACCGTGGTGGCCACGATCGGCGGCGTGCTGTTCGGGACGCTGCTGGCGCTGATGCGGCTGTCGGGCAAGAAATGGCTCGACGTGCCGGCCACCATCTACGTCAACGGCATGCGCAGCATCCCGCTGGTGATGGTGATCCTGTGGTTCTTCCTGCTGGTGCCGTTCCTCGTGGGCCGGCCCATCGGGGCCGAGATGTCGGCCGTGATCACGTTCATCGCCTTCGAGGCCGCGTACTTCAGCGAGATCATGCGGGCCGGCATCCAGTCCATCCCCCGCGGCCAGGTGTTCGCGGGTCAGGCGCTGGGCATGACCTACGGGCAGAACATGAAGCTCGTGATCCTGCCGCAGGCGTTCCGCAACATGCTGCCGGTGCTGCTGACCCAGACCATCATCCTGTTCCAGGATACGTCGCTCGTGTATGCCATCGGCGCCTATGACATGCTCAAGGGCTTCGAGACCGCGGGCAAGAACTACGGTCGCCCGATCGAGGCCTACCTGCTGGCCGCGGTCGTGTACTTCATCATGTGCTTCGCGCTCTCGTCGGCGGTGAAGCGCCTGCACCGCAAGATCGCCATCATCCGCTGACCCCATGCGGCAAGTGAGTGAGGAATAAAGCAAATGATTGAACTCAAGAACGTTTCCAAGTGGTACGGCAGCTTCCAGGTGCTGAACGACTGCTCCACTACCATCCGCAAGGGCGAGGTGGTGGTCGTGTGCGGCCCGTCGGGCTCGGGCAAATCCACGCTGATCAAGACCATCAACGCACTGGAGCCCATCCAGAAGGGCGAGATCTACGTCAACGGCGTGGCCATCCACGACCCGAAGACCAACCTGCCCAAGCTGCGCAGCCAGGTCGGCATGGTGTTCCAGCACTTCGAGTTGTTCCCGCACCTGTCGGTGACGGAGAACCTCACGATCGCGCAGATCAAGGTGCTCGGCCGCCGCGCCGACGAGGCGAAGCAGCGAGGCCTCAAGATGCTGGACCGCGTGGGCCTGTCGGCGCACAAGGACAAGTTCCCGGGCCAGCTGTCCGGCGGCCAGCAGCAGCGCGTGGCGATCGCGCGCGCGCTGTCGATGGACCCCATCGTGATGCTCTTCGACGAGCCCACCTCGGCCCTCGACCCGGAAATGGTCGGCGAGGTGCTGGACGTGATGGTGAGCCTGGCCAACGAAGGCATGACCATGATGTGCGTGACCCATGAAATGGGCTTCGCGCGCAAGGTCGGCCACCGCGTGATCTTCATGGACGTGGGCGGCAAGATCCTGGAGGACTGCACGAAGGAGGATTTCTTCGGCAATCCCGACGCGCGGCAGCCCCGCACGAAGGACTTCCTCAACAAGATCCTTCAGCATTGATGCGTGCGCGGCGAAGGCCGCGCTGCGCACAGCGTGCGGGGAGGTATTCCTGCCCGCGGCCCAAGGCGCCCTCCGGGCGCCTTTTTGCTTTGGTGGGGCCTGCGGGGGTGATCGCCCGGGCCCGGGCGCGGCGAACTGCCCTGCTTGCCCGCTGACGCCGGCCACGGGATGATGGTGCTCCTGGAGTGCCTCCTGCCGATCCCCATCCCGTTCCTGCCCACGACCCCCGGCCCCCGGCCATGACGCCCCGAGATCCATCGTCCTCCGATGCCCCCGCCCCTCCTGTCGGCGGGGCTGCCGATGGCGTCGCAGCCACCGGTCAGGTGGTGTTCTGGCACCGCGACGCTCCACCCCAGCCGGCCTTCGGCGCGCCCTGCAATGGCTGCGGGTTGTGCTGCCTCGCGGAGCCGTGCCCGCTGGGCATGGTGGTTTCACGCCGCCGCAGCGGGCCTTGCGCGGCATTGCGCTGGATCCCGGCCGATATTCCGGGCAGCCCCGGCCGCTATGTCTGCGGCATGGTGGCGGACCCGGCCGCCGTCACCGGCTGGCGCCGTGCCTGGGCGCTGCGCTGGATGGCCCGGCTGGCGCGGCGGTGGATCGCGGCCGGGCAGGGATGCGACGCTTTGCCGCTGGACGTGGCCCCCGTGCCGGCATATCGGCCGGAACGCGACCTTTGACCCGGCCTGGGCGTGCTCCGGGGCATCGAGGGCAGGCCGCCGCATGACGCGCGGGTGACAGTGCGTCAGGGTTTGCGGTGTTGGCGCGGCGGGCGGGGCGCGCTGCAATGTCCTGATCCATCTTTCTTTCCGTTTTTCTTGAGGAGTTTCCGTACATGCAGCGACGTCGTTGGATCCAGTGGGGTGCCGCAGCCGCCCTCGCGCCCGCCCTGTCGGCACGGGCCCAGGGCTTTCCCGCACGCCCCGTCAAGCTGGTCGTCGCCTTCCCCGCGGGCGGCCCCACCGACATCACGATGCGTGTGCTTGCGGAGAACGCGTCCAAGGTGCTGGGCCAGCCGGTCATCATCGACAACAAGCCCGGTGCGGGGGGCACGCTGCCCGCCCAGATGCTGCAGTCCTCGCCGGCCGATGGCTACACGGTCGCGCAGATCCCGCTCGGGGTCTTCCGCATGCCCTACACCACCAAGATCAACTGGGACCCCGTCAAGGACATCAGCTATGTGATCAACGTGACGGGCTATGCGTTCGGCGTGGTCGTACCGGCCGATTCCCCCTTCAAGACCTGGGCGGATTTCGTGGCCTATGCCAAGGCGAATCCCGGCAAGCTCAGCTACGGCTCCACCGGTGCGCTGACGAGCCCGCACCTGACCATGGAGCGGGTGGCACAGCAACTGGGCCTGCAACTGCTGCACGTGCCCTACAAGGGCAGCGCGGACCTCATGCAGGGCATCCTGGGCGGGCAGCTCATGGCCGCGGCGGACTCCACGGGCTTCGCGCCGCAGGTGGAGGCCGGCAAGCTGCGGGTGCTGAACACCTGGGGTGCGGAGCGGCTGGCCAAGTTCCCGGATGCGCCCACGCTGAAGGAACTGGGCATCGACATCGTGCAGAACTCCCCCTTCGGCATCGGCGCTCCGAAGGGAACACCCGCGGACGTGGTCCGCCGGCTGCACGATGCCTTCAAGGTTGCCATGGACCAGGAGAACTACCGCAGCGCGCTGGCACGCTACGACATGGTGCCCATCTACATGGACACGGCGGCGTACCGCCAGTTCGCGCAGGATACCTACTCGCGGGAGAAGGCCATCATCGAGCGGCTGGGGCTGGCCAAGCCTGCATGATCCGCCGCGACCCCGGTCCGGGCCGGTCGGCAAGTGCTCAGGCGGGCGAGCGGCCGGGTTGCAGGATCGCTCGCGCCACTTCGGCGAAGCCGGCGCCGCGCTCCGCACGCGTGACGTACCGCGGCCGGTGCGCCAGCTGGGGCACGAACCGGGCGATGTTGGCCACGCCCACGCTGTGCGGGAAGGCCTCGAACATCTTCTGGTCGTTGGTGGAGTCGCCCACGTATACCCAGCGGGCGATTTCCTCGTCCAGCGGGCGGCCGAAGAGCTCACGCACGATCCAGCGTGCGCCCGCGAGCTTGTCGTGGTCGCCGTACCAGCCGTTGATGTGGATGCTGCTCACCGTGGCATGCATGCCTTCGGCGCGCATGCGCTGCACGACGGCGTCGATGGCGGCCTGGGGCAGGTGGGTGAATTCGCTATGGTCGATGGCGATGTCGCACTCCCGCCCCGCGGAGTCCGTGGCGCGATGGGCGCCGGGCACTTCGCCCTCGATCCGCTCCAGCACCTGCTGCATGCGCGCGTATTGCACAGCGCGCGTGGCCGCATCCTGCTGGTAGAGCTTGCGCAGCACCGGCGCACCCGGATCGCCTGCCGGCACCATCGCCACCGCTCCGTTCTCTGCCACGATCGCATGGACCGGCCAGGAAAGGGCGAAGGGCTCGCTCCAGCCTGCAGGGCGACCGGTGACCGGAATGACCGCGAGCCCGGCATCCCGCAGTGCCTGCAGCGCATCCAGCGCGTCGGCGGTGATGGCGCCGTCGGTGGTCAGTGTGTCGTCGATGTCGGTGAAGACGCCGAGCAGGTCGCCGGGGGGCTGCCAGAGGGACAGGGGCAGAAGGTCTGCAGCAGCAGGGGCGGGCACGTCGAAGGAGGACATCTGCAGGGCACCCTCCGCGGGCGCCGGGCCCACGGAAGACACGCGTATCACGGAGCCTCCGGGCGGCGGGCCATGCCCGGATCGAACTCGTCGGACAGTTGTGGGCTCAGTGGTTCCGTCGGCACGCTGCTCACGTCGTGGTGCAGGAAGGCCACCAGGAACTGGATGCCCACCATGACGGGAAGCGCGGCCAGCATGACGGTGCCGCTGGTGGCCGGCTGGTCTCCCATGGCACTGTGGATCCATTGCCGCGCGCCGAAGATGCTGCCCCAGGCCAGCAGCAGCAGGCCGAAGATGCTGTAGATCGATCCCGCGTTGAAGTCGCGCACGAAATAGCTGTAGCCATAGCGGCGCAGGAAGCGGGAGGCGTGCTTCTTCAGGAATTCCGGCAGCACCTTGCCGATCTTCAGGTTGGATTCCTCGTCTGCATACACGGAGTCCATCGGCACGTCGCGCACGACGGCACGCAGGGTGTTGAGGCGGAACAGCATGTCCGTCTCGAAGAAGTAGCGCCGCTCGAGCTTGTCGAGCGGCAATTCGCGGAGCACGCTGGTGTGCACGGCGGTGTACCCGTTGGTCGGGTCCATGAGGGTCCAGTACCCGCAGCTCAGCTTGGTCATGAACGACAGCACGGCGTTGCCGAAGAGTCGCACCGGAGGCATGCCGCGCACCGATTCCGGCCGGAAGAAGCGGTTGCCCTTGGTGTAGTCGGCACGGCCCGCCAGGATCGGGCGCACGAAGTGCGGCAACAGTGCAGGATCCATCTGCCCATCGCCGTCGATCTTCACCACGATGTCCATGCCGTCGGCGATCGCCTGGTGGTAGGCCGTCACGACCGCTCCGCCGACGCCGCGGTTCTCCGGATTGAAGAGCACCCGTACGCGGGGGTCGGTGCAGTTCGCCTCGATGAATGCGCCGCTGCCGTCAGGACATGCATCGTCCACTGCATAGATGCGCTCCACGGATGCCGGTATCGCGCTGATCACCCCCAGCACATGCTGGGTGACCTTGTAGCAGGGAATCGCCACTGCGATGGACATCGTGCTGCGGGTCGGCATCATGCCCCGGCCCTCCCGGCCACGGCGATGCCCACGAGAATCAGCGCGCCGCCGATGAAGGTCTGCAGGTGCAGCGGCTCGCCCAGGAAAAGCCAGCCCATGGTCGGAACGATGAGGAAGGCAAGGCCCATGAAGGGATAGGCCAGATGCAAAGGCGCGCTGCGCAGCACCCAGATCCAGAGCAGCGTCGTGAGGCCGTACAGCGCCAGGGCCACGATGAGCCAGCCGTTGAACAGCCAATCCGTGATCGCGGGTTGCGGCGGCAGCAGCATAGCGGCCTTCTTGAACAGAAGTTGTCCGACGGAGATGCCGAGGACGCACAGAAGCGTCAGGGAGGTCAGTAACAGCGACATAGAAAGGTGGAGTGGAAGGAAGAAGCCCGCACGAGGCGGTCGTTCGGGCGCTTCAATGCGCTGCGCGGCCCCTGCCGCGGTGGGCCAGCAATATGGGCAGGAGCGGCATGGCGATCATGAAGAACGGGAGCAGGTACCGGTATTCGCCCGCAATGGAGAAGATGAAAATGGCCCCCAGTTGCACGACCATGGGGGTCGCTGCCAGGAGCAGGGCGGCATCCCGCTGCCTCGCCCCTTTGAGGAATGCGCAGAACACCAGGAAAATGCCCAGGAAGGGCGTCCAGAGGAGCCAGCGATATTCGAAGCTGAACTCGAAGATCCTGTCTGCGATCTTCTCTGCGCCGGTCCACTGGAAGAGCCGGTAGGTCGATTGGGTGTTCAACTGGCGCAGGATGACTTCTGCATATTTCGGCCCCGGGAAGCCGCCCATGGCGAAGGCGGAAACGAAGAAGATGTTCACCCGGCTGCCCAGGAACTTCGGCATGTTGTGCCACAGGTTGTATTTGAAGAACTGCTTCACGACCGCTTTGCTGTCCGCTTTCGTCAGGCTCGAGACCCTGGGGCCTTTGGGAAAGAATTGGAGCGGATCCCAGTAGTCCGGGTCGTAGTGGCTCAGATAGACGTCCAGGGAGTTGTACTTCTTCAGCAGTTCGACCGTTTCCGGCATGACCCTCGGCTGCGCAGTCCAGAGGTTCATCGGGCGGGGCTGCAGGAAGTTGACGGTCTCGTAGATGGCCAGCGGGTAGAGCACGCCATGGCCTTTGCTCTTGTGCGCCTGCGATGCTGCCACCAGCAATCCGCACCACACGATCAGTATGGCGCCGAGCCAGCGGCGGCCGGCCTTGTCCACCATCAAGGCCAGCAGGGCCACCGGCAGCAGGAAGATGATGCCGTTCGGCCTGGCGAATGCAGCGAACGGCAGGGTCAGCGCGATCATCGCCACGGAAGCGCGGCTCAGGCCGCGGCGCCGGGCGCTCAGCCATATTTCAAAGATCAGTCCTGCCACGGCGACGGAGTAGATGCCGTCCGGGTACAGCGTTTCGATGAAATAGACGGTGTGCGGGGCCAGCGCGATGAACAAGAGCAGGAAGATCGTCGTCTTCCGGAAGCCCTGCGTCCAGGACCACGCGAGAATGCGCGAGAAGACCACCGCGCAGATCATCATGAGCACCGCGATCGGCACTTCCACCCTGTGGGCGGGCTCATAGAAGATCTTGACGAAGTAGTACCAGAAGACGGGTTTGCCGGACCGGTTCGTGACCGGATCCTGGACTTCCAGCAAGACTCCCAGGCTGTCTTCCCCCAGGACCCCGGGCCAGAACACCAGCAGCCACAGGACATACACGGACGTCAATATGGCCAGGCAGACCACGAACGCGCTCCAGTCTGAGTTCGAGCGCCGGTCGGACGTCGAGCCGTCGGTCGCGCCCCTGGCGAGCGGCATGGTGTATGTGTTAGGCATTGGTCTGCAGTGCAAGTCCCGCGTGTTCACGCAGCGGATGGAAATGGATCTTCGGGAACCGTTCCTGTGCCAGCCGGACGTCGTAGGGACTGGTGCACAGGTAGGCCAGCGTGTCGGCCGCATCGTGGGCCATGCGCATCGGGTAGGCGTCCGTGAAGGCCCGCAATTCCGCCGGCGTGTCCGCAGTGATCCAGCGCGCGCCCGTGTACTGGCAGTTTTCCAGGCGCACGTCGCAGTCGTACTCGGTCTTGAGGCGGTGCTGCACCACCTCGAACTGCAACTGGCCGACGGCGCCCAGCAGCATGTTGCCCCCGGCATCGGGCTTGAAGACCTGGATGGCACCTTCCTCGCCCAGCTGGGCCAGGCCCTGCTGCAGCTGCTTGGTGCGCAGCGGGTTCTTCAGCACCACCGTCATGAACATCTCGGGCGCGAAGAAGGGCAGGCCGGTGAACTGCAGGCTGGCGCCATCGGTGATGGTGTCGCCCAGCTGCACGCCGCCGTGCGTCGTGAAGCCGATGATGTCGCCTGCATAGGCCTCTTCCACGGCCTCGCGCCGCTGGCTCATGAAGGTCACCACGCTGGTCGGGCGCAATTCCTTGGCGGTGCGCTGCACCTTGAGCTTCATGCCCGGGGTGTACCTGCCGGACGCCACGCGCACGAAGGCGATGCGGTCGCGGTGGTTGGCGTCCATGTTGGCCTGCACCTTGAACACCACGCCGGAAAAGCTCTGCTCCTCGGGCATCACCGTTTTCTCGACGGGTTGCCTGTTGACCACGAGGTTGCTGGTGCGCGGACGCGGGGCGGGCGCGAGGTCCACGAGGGCATCGAGCACTTCCATCACGCCGAAATTGTTCACGCCGGAGCCGAAGAACACGGGCGTCTGCTTGCCGGCGAGGAAGGCCTCGTGGTCCCAGGCCGGGGACGCGCCCACGGCCAGCTCCATGCTTTCGATCGCCTCGTCGAAAGTGGAGCCGAAGCGCGCGCGCAGGGTGTCCGCGTCGCTGAGCGGAATGGTCTCGAAATCCTGCGGCCGGCGCTCGCTGCCGGACTCGAACACCGTCATGGCCTGCGTGCGCAGGTTGATGATGCCGCCGAAGCTCTTGCCCTGTCCCACCGGCCAGGTCATGGGGACGCATGGCATGCCGAGTTCGCGTTCGACCTCGTCGAGGATGTCCAGGGGCTCGCGCACCTCGCGGTCCATCTTGTTGACGAAGGTGATGATGGGCGTGTCGCGCTGCCGGCAGACCTCGATCAGCCGCCGTGTCTGCGATTCCACGCCGTTCGCCGCGTCGATCACCATGAGCGCGGAATCCACGGCGGTGAGCACGCGGTAGGTGTCTTCCGAGAAGTCCTTGTGGCCAGGCGTGTCCAGCAGGTTCACCACATGGTCGCGGTAGGCCATCTGCATGACCGACGAGGCCACCGAGATGCCGCGCTGCTTCTCGATTTCCATCCAGTCCGACGTGGCGTGGCGGCTCGCCTTGCGGCCTTTCACGGCACCCGCGATCTGGATCGCGCCCGAGAAAAGCAGCAGCTTTTCCGTGAGCGTGGTCTTGCCCGCGTCAGGGTGGGAAATGATGGCGAACGTGCGGCGGCGCCGAGTTTCGGAAGCGTAGGACACAGTGTTTCTGGTGAAGGCGCGGCGCGGCGTAGGGTCGAAGTACGGGCGCTGCGGCTGTGCGCCAATGCACCGCCGCAAGGGGAAAGCAGCCGGGGGAAGTGGCGATATTCTAGCGGTGGCCCTGGGCCGGGTCGCGCCCGCCATGCCGGGCTGCCGCCGCGCCGCCGGCCCCTTCAGGCGGGATCCGGGAGCCGTGCTCCCATCCGTGGAGAAAATCGCTTGAAGCGCAGGGCGGGCGATTCCACCCAATGCCATGAAGCGTATCCGGCCACGACCGCCAGGGCGATCGACAGCAGCAGGCTGGGAATGAAAGGCATGTCCGGGAAGACGGCATACACCGATTGCTGCACCGGGCATCCGTAAAGATAGATGCCATATGACGGATCGCCGCCGCGCTGCAGGAAAGCCAGGGAGGGTACGTTCAACGAGCCCAGGAAAATCAGCAGCGGCGGCAGCAGCAGCAGGCCGGCCGAATGCTCCAGGTGCAGGCCGAAGAAGAGCAGCGCGGCCAGGGGCCCAAGCACGAGGAGGAGCCGCCCGGCGCAGGCATGGAATTCCTGGCGGAAAACGGCGATGAGCGCGCCGTAGGTGAAATAGGCCGGATATTCGAACCAGTGCCGCATCTCGCCGGTCAGGTCCGCGTTGCGGGCCGTGAGAAAGAAGGCGATGTAGGCCAGGCCCGCAACGCATGCGATCGCACGCGACCTGAATACACCCAGCAACCCCGCGCCTGCCAGCACGAGGTAGCACAGGCTTTCCATCGGGATGGTCCACAAGGGGCCGTTCATCAGATGCTTGAGCGGATTGTTTTCAAAGACGCCGGGCAGGTTGGGGTAGTCCTTGATCAGCAGCAGGTTGCGGAAATAGCCGAGCGTTTCGGGATGGACGAGGAAATCCGCAACAGGCAGCGAGGTGAAGGCGACACCGAAGAGGAACACGTTGCTGAGCACCGCGACCAGCACCCCGGGCCAGATCCGCAGGAATCGCTTGAAGAGAAACGGCGCGACCTGCGGTTGCCGCAGCCAGCTCTGGGTGACCAGGTAGCCGCTGATCGTGAAGAAGGTCATCACCGCCACCCCTCCCACCATGTTGGAGTGCAGCCAGGACGGGGGGGCCGTGCGCGTGATGTGGAAGTGATGGCTGAAGATCACGGCGCTCGCCGCGGCGATGCGCAGCAGATCGAACAGGTTGCTCCTGTGCGGTGTGGACATGGGCGCTGGTTCCTTTGTCGGCCCTTTCCGGGGCATATCGTTGGCGATGGGCGAGCGGCGAGCCGCTCGGGCCCGATCTCCTTATAATCACGGTCTTCCGAGGAGCGTTGCAGCGTCCTTCATCCCGGTGCCCGGGTACTGCAGGGACGCGAGGCTCGGATCATCATTTTGCAACGACGCTCGCCCACGCTTTTGTGCGGTGAGTGATCCATTCCCCCTGCATTGCGTGGTTCCACCTTCTTCACCGGAGAAAAACCATGAGCGCAGTTCTCAAGCCCCAGGCCGACCTGGCCATCGCCGACATTTCCCTGGCCGACTGGGGCCGCAAGGAAATCAAGATCGCCGAGACCGAGATGCCCGGCCTGATGGCCATCCGCGAGGAATTCGCGGCGGCGCAGCCCCTGAAGGGCGCACGCATCACCGGCTCGCTGCACATGACCATCCAGACGGCCGTGCTGATCGAGACGCTGAAGGCCCTGGGCGCCGACGTGCGCTGGGCCTCCTGCAACATCTTCTCCACGCAGGACCACGCCGCTGCCGCCATCGCCGCGGGCGGCACGCCGGTGTTCGCCATCAAGGGCGAATCGCTGGAAGACTACTGGGACTACACCCACCGCATCTTCGACTTCGGCGCCAAGGGCACCCCGGGCGAAGGCCCGAACATGATCCTGGACGACGGCGGCGACGCCACGCTGCTGATGCACCTGGGCCAGCGCGCCGAGAAGGACGCATCGCTGGTCGCCGGCAACGGCGCCAGCGAGGAAGAGCGTATCCTGTTCGCGGCCATCCGCAAGAAGCTGGCGGAAGACCCGACCTGGTACACCCGCAAGTCGGCCGAGATCATCGGCGTGACGGAGGAAACGACGACCGGCGTGCACCGCCTGAACGAGATGTCCGCCAAGGGCACGCTGCTGTTCCGCGCGATCAACGTGAACGACTCGGTCACCAAGTCGAAGTTCGACAACCTCTACGGCTGCCGCGAATCGCTGGTGGACGGCATCAAGCGCGCCACCGACGTGATGATCGCCGGCAAGGTGGCCCTGGTGGCCGGCTACGGCGACGTGGGCAAGGGCTGCGCCCAGGCCCTGGCCGCCCTGCGCGCCCAGGTGTGGGTGACCGAGATCGATCCGATCAACGCCCTGCAGGCCGCGATGGAAGGCTACAAGGTCGTGACCATGGAATACGCCGCCGACAAGGCCGACATTTTCGTGACCACCACCGGCAACAAGGACGTGATCCGCCACGAGCACATGGTGGCCATGAAGAACGAGTCCATCGTCTGCAACATCGGCCACTTCGACAATGAAATCGACGTCGCCTCGATCGAGAAGTACCAGTGGGAGGAAGTGAAGCCCCAGGTGGACCACGTGATCTTCCCGGATGGCAAGCGCATCACCCTGCTGGCCAAGGGCCGCCTGGTGAACCTGGGCTGCGCCACGGGCCACCCCAGCTTCGTGATGTCGTCCTCCTTCGCCAACCAGACCATCGCGCAGATCGAACTGTTCACCAAGCCCGACGCCTACCAGGCGGGCAAGGTGTACGTGCTGCCCAAGGTGCTGGACGAGAAGGTCGCGCGCCTGCACCTGAAGAAGGTCGGCGCCCAGCTCACCGAGCTGACCGACGCGCAGGCTGCCTACATCGGCGTGAAGAAGGAAGGCCCGTACAAGGCCGATACGTATCGGTATTGACATCCCCCTGAGGCGCTGCGCGCCTTCCCCCTTCTCTCGCCCCGCTGCGCGTGGCGGGACGGGGGACGACGCCAGTGGCCCGGCGGAGCCGGTTCCACGGCGTCTGCTGGCCTGGGGGCGGGCGAGTGCCCTGGCGAATGGCAGGTGCCGAGGACTGTTCGGGCTGTCCGTGACGGACTGCCGGTTGAGCGCGGCAAGTAGCGTTCGTCCGGCGAATTTTGTCGCGGATATCCCGGGCGGTATGACGTGCCGTGCGGCGATGTCGCTGGCACGGTTCTCTCAGCTGCCTGTAATGGATTGAATGTGGCGGGCCGCGTGTGCGGCCCGCCCTGTTGGAGAGGAAGGCGCTGATGCGCGCGGATGTGTTTTTGGTGGAGCACGGCCATGCGGCCACGCGGTCGCAGGCCCAGCGGTTGATCGCGGCCGGCGTGCAGTGGCGGCTGGCGGCGAGCCTGCCGTGGACGAAGGTCGCGAAGAACGGTGACGACATTCCGGCGATCGCCGAGGTCGAGTTGCTGGATGGCGCGGAGGCGCGGTATCTGTCGCGTGGCGGCCTGAAGCTGGAGGGTGCGCTGCGCACCACCGGCCTGCAGGTGGCCGGGCTGCGCTGCCTCGATGTGGGGCAGAGCACGGGCGGCTTCACCGACTGCCTGCTGCAGCATGGTGCGGCGCAGGTGATCGGCGTGGACGTGGGCCATGGCCAGTTGCACGAGCGGTTGCGGGACGACCCGCGCGTGGTGGGCGTGGAGGGGCTGAATGCCCGTTCCGTGACCGCCGAGTCGCTGCGGGATGCGTGCGAGGAAGCCCTGTCCGAGCGCGTGGAGCGCGATCCGGAAGACAACGAAACCCAGCCCGAGGCGCCTTATGCCTGGATGCGCAACGGCGGCCAGGTGGACGACGGGTACGACGACAGCGACGATGCCAAGGAGCACGAGGTGGAGGCCTTCAAGGCCGAGCGCGAAGCCAGGGCGCGCGCGCGTGCCGAGGGTGCGCTGCCCACCGAGCTGCGCCGCCTTGCGGGGCGCGAGGACGTGGACATCACGCCTGAATTCGACCTCGTCACCGGCGATGTGTCCTTCATCTCGCTCACGCTGATCCTGCCGGCGGTGGTGCCGCTGCTGAAGGCGGGCGGCGAGTTGCTGATGCTGGTCAAGCCGCAGTTCGAGCTGCAGCCGGGGCAGGTGGGCAAGGGCGGCATCGTGCGCGACCCGGCCCTGTATGCCCAGGTGGAGCAGCGCCTGCGCGACTGCTGCGCCGCGCTGGGCCTGGACGTGGCCGGCTGGCACGACAGCCCGATCGACGGCGGTGACGGCAACCGCGAATTCTTCATCCACGCAAGGAGGAAGGCATGAGCCTTTCCACGCACAAGGCGGCCCTTCCGGTCAGCTTCGAGTTCTTCCCTCCCAAGACGCCCGAGGGCGCGGACAAGCTGCGCGCCGTGCGCCAGCAACTCTATGCCCGCCGTCCCGAGTTCTGCTCCGTCACCTACGGCGCGGGAGGATCCACCCAGGAAGGCACCTTCGGCACCGTGCGCGAGATCCTGTCCGAAGGCGTGCAGGCGGCCTCGCATTTCTCGTGCATCGGAGCCACCCGCGAGGGCGTGCGCGCGCAACTCGCGCAGCTCAAGGCCATGGGCGTGTCCCGGCTGGTGGCGCTGCGCGGTGACCTGCCCAGCGGCTACGGCGCCGGCGGGGAGTTCCATTACGCCAGCGACCTCGTGGCCTTCATCCGCGCCGAGGCGGGCGATGATTTCCACATCGAGGTGGCTGCCTATCCGGAAGTCCACCCGCAGGCCCGCTCCCCCGAGGCCGACCTGCAGGCCTTCGCCACCAAGGTGCGCGCCGGGGCGCATTCGGCCATCACGCAGTACTTCTTCAATGCCGACGCCTACTGGCGCTTCGTGGACGACGTGCGCGCCCTGGGGCTCGACGTGCCGGTGGTGCCGGGCATCATGCCCATCATGGGTTCGACCCAGCTCATGCGCTTTTCCGATGCGTGCGGCGCGGAAATCCCGCGCTGGATCCGGCTGCGGCTGCAGGGCTTCGGCGATGACTCGGCCAGCATCCGCGCCTTCGGGCTCGACGTGGTGACCTCGCTGTGCGAGCGCCTGCGCGCGAGCGGGGTGCCCTCGCTGCACTTCTACACCATGAACCAGAGCGCCGCGACGCTGGAGATCTGCCGGCGGCTGGGCCTTTGATCCCCCCGAAAGGGGGCGGTCGCGGGCTCGGCCGTGTTGGGTAATATGGCGCCTCCCCGCGCGACCCCGACATGACGCCCGCTCTCGCTTCCCCCCTGATGGCAGCCCTGCTGTGGGCCCTGCTGCCCCTTTCTGCCTCGGCCCAGTTGCGCTACAGCTGCCGCGACAGCATGGGCAATGTCTTCTCCCTGTCGCGGCCCTGCCCGGCGGGTACGGTGACCACCGCCGCCGCGGCCGGTCCGCTGGAGCCCGCCGTGGCCCCCGGGCCATCGCGGTACGAGCCGCCGTCCCCGCCGCCGCTGCGCACCTTCCCGGAGGCGAACGAGTACCGGAAGTACATGAGTGCGCAGTGCCGTACGCTCCAGGACGCGGTCCGCTCGGGGCCTGCGCGCGGCCTGCAGTCCGATGTGCTGCACGGCCTGCGCCGAGAATACGAAAGAGACTGCAGGGAAGAGGAGCAGGAGGCATCCGCGCGGTTCTACCGCGAGCAGCGTGAGGTCCGCCAGCAGCGCCGCGAGGAACTCCGGCAGGCCGAAGCGGCCGAACTGGCGTCCCGCGCGGAAACCACCCGGCGGGCCGAGCAGTGCGCCGAGTCGCGCCGCATCCTGGCGGCGAAGCGGGCGCGTACCGATCTCACCGATGGCGAACAGAAGGACTTGAAGCGTTTTGAAGAGGTTTTTGCATCGCGCTGCCAGCGCTGACTGGTGCCGCCCCGGAAGCCGGCTGGCCGTATTCGGGCTGTGCGCCCTGGTGGCCGCCTGTGCGGTCGCGCCCGCTCCGGGCGACTCCTCCGCGCCTGCCGCGCCCGTGCCCGCTCCGGCTCCTGCCGCGCAAGACAAGGGCACGGCGGAGCGGCCTGCCAGGCCGGCGAAGCGCCCTTCCCGGAGCCCGGCTCCGGCGCCCGCGCCTGCCCCGGACGTCGTTGCCCCGGAGCGCGTGCCAGCCGACCGGCCCCGTGAACCGCAGGTGCCGGAGGACGAGCGCTCTTCGGGAACGGGGCTCGACCTGAACGGCGAACTGGCCGGCTTCGGCGAGGAGGGCATGGCCTCGTGGTACGGCGCCCGTTTCCACAGCCGCCGCACCGCCAGCGGCGAGCGGTTCGACATGAACGATTTCACGGCGGCGCACCGCACGCTGCCCTTCGGCACGCGCGTCTGCGTGCGCAGCCTTGTCACGGGGCGCTCGGTGCAGGTGCGCATCAACGACCGGGGGCCCCACTCGCCCGGCCGCATCGTGGACCTGAGCCGGGCGGCCGCGCAATCCCTGGGCCTGTTGGGCCTGGGCATCAAGCCGGTGGCGATCAGCCTGGCGCCCGCGGACCCGGATGCACCCTGTCCCGGCTCTCGGGACGATTCGGTCGCGCCGTGACCGGCCTCAGCCGCCCGATTCGAGGCTGTGGGCGGCGTGCTGCGCGTCCTGGGCCAGCAGTTGCGCCATCTGGGGCAGGGCGGGCTGCAGCGCCGCCTTGAGCGTGTAGGGCGGGTTCACGACGAACATGCCGCTCGCCGGCAGGCCGGGGCGCCGCTGCGTTCCGTCCGCTTCCGAGGTCATCTTGCTGGATTTCACCGTCAGGGTGGCATGCAGCCAGGGCTTGCCGGCGCGGGTGGCGAGCGTCTTCATCCGCCGCGGCAGGTCGTGGGCCTCGGGCCGTGGAATGATGGGGTACCAGATGGCATAGGTGCCCGTGGCGAAGCGCTTGAGCGCTTCGGCCAGCATGTCCACCACCTTGCCATAGTCGCTCTTGATTTCATAGCTGGGATCGCAGAGCACGAAACCCCGCCGGGAAGGCGGGGGCAGGAACTTGCGGATGCCCTCGAAGCCGTCTTCGTGCAGCACCGCCACCTGTCGCCCGGCGTCGAGCTGCGCGACGTTGCCCGCGAGGGAGCGCATGTCCGTGGGATGCAGCTCGAACAGCTTCAGCCGGTCCTGCGGGCGCAGCAGCCGGTGGGCGATGAAGGGCGAGCCCGGATAGACTTTCGCCGCCGCGCCGGTATTGAACTCCTGCACCATGTCCACGTAGGCCTGCAGCGCCGGGGCGAGTTCGGTGCCCTGGGGCAGCGCCGCGGGCAGGAGGCGGAGAATGCCGTCGGCCGCCTCGCCGCTCGTGGCCGCGTAATCGCCGTCCAGCCGGAAGAGGCCCGCGCCGGCATGGGTATCCAGCACGGCGAGCGCGGCGTCCTTCTGGGTGAGGTGTTGCAGGGTGGCGATCAAAACCGTGTGCTTGAGCACGTCGGCATGGTTGCCTGCATGGAAGGCGTGGCGATAGCTGAACATAGGCCCCGATGGTAACCAGCCCCGCCTGTGTCCGCCGAGGGGCGGGCCCTGGCGGCGAGGCAGTTTCAGGGCCCGTGCAAGCGCTTTGTTGCCCGTCCGCGGTCCGGTTGCTGCATGATGGCGGCCATCGGCCGCTCCGGCAGACACCGCCGAGCCGTGCCGGCCCCCTGGATTTTTGCTTTTTCCCTATGTCCGCTCCCACCCTCGTCACCGAACCCCAGAGCGAAGCCCACCACGTGGACGCCTTGCCCGCGGGATCCCGCCTTGGAGAATTCGAGGTGGTCTCGCTGCTCGGCGTCGGGGGCTTCGGCATGGTCTACAAGGCGTTCGACCATTCGCTGCTCCGGTTCGTGGCCATCAAGGAGTACATGCCCACGGCGCTGGCCGCCCGTGCGCAGGGGCAGTCGCTCTGGGTGCGTTCCTCCTCGCACGAACAGTCGTTCCAGGCGGGGCTCGCCTCCTTCGTGGCCGAGGCCCGGCTGCTCGCGCAGTTCGACCATCCCTCGCTGGTGAAGGTCTTCCGCTTCTGGGAGGCCAACCAGACTGCCTACATGGTGATGCCGCTGTACGAGGGAATGACGCTCAAGCAGGCGCGCGCCCACATGCGCACGCCGCCGCCCGAGGCCTGGCTGCGCAAGGTGCTCTGGTCCGTGCTGGGGGCGCTGCGGGTGCTCCACGAGGGCCAGACCCTGCACCGCGACATCTCGCCCGACAACATCTTCCTGCAGGACTCGGGGCTGCCGGTGCTGCTGGACCTCGGCGCGGCCCGGCATGCCATCACCGACCATTCCCACCGGCTTACGGCGGTGCTCAAGGTCAACTACGCGCCGATCGAGCAGTACAACGACGAGGGCAACGACCTGCGCCAGGGGCCCTGGAGCGACCTGTATTCCGTGGGAGCCGTCGTGCACGGCTGCCTGTGCAACGACACGCCGCTGCCTGCGACCCTGCGCGCGATCCGCGACCGGATGGTGCCGTTCTCCCGTGTCGCGAAGACCGTGAAGCGCCAGTTCGGCGTCGAGTATTCGCCGCCGTTCGTCGCCGCGGTCTCGCAGGCGCTCGCGCTGCAGCCGCAGGACCGGCCGCAGAGCATCGATGATTTCCTGCGCACCCTCGAGATGGCGGCTCCCCCGGAAGGCATGGAGCAATTCGACTTCCGCGCCGAACTCGGCGACATCTGGGTCGAGCCGGCCGATCGCCGTGCAGCAGGGGTGGCCGTGCCGATGATCGACATCACCTCCGTGCCGGCACCGATGTCGGGCCTGCCGGTGCCCGAACCCATGGCCGCGCCCGTGCTCGTTCCCGAGCCAGCCGCCGTCACCACGGTGCTGCGCCGCAGTCCAGACCCGGCTGCCGGGCCGGAGCGCTTGCCCCGTGCGCCGACCGCGGCCGCCGCGGGGGGCGACACGGTCTTCCTCGACAGCACTGCCGATGCCGGTGACTCCTGGTTCGGGCCCGCGGGCGCACACGGGCCGGGCGGCGCGGCGATGCCCGGGCCGGCAGGCGCGGCCGTGGCTGCGCCTGCGGCGGGCCGGAAGCCACGCATGTGGGCCCTGGCGGCAGTCGCCCTGGTGGCGCTGGGTGCGTCGGCGGCCGGCGGTGCGTGGTGGGCCGCTCGTTCGGCCGACGGCAAGCCGGCGGCCGTGGCCACCGTGGCGGCTTCGACCACCGTGCCGAGGACGCCCGAAGAGGAAATCATCACGGAAACGGTGGAGCCTCCGCCCGCGGCGGTCGCTGCGGCCCCGGCGGCGTCCTCCGCCCCGGCATCGCCGGAGCCCGCGCCGTATGCGGCGGCCCAGGCCGGACCCCGGTCGGCGGTGGCCTCGGTTCCCGGCGCGCCAATGGCTGCCGCGTCTTCCGCGCGCAACCGGCCGCCCGCCCGCAAGGCGGCGGAGGCCGCCGTGGTGGCCGCCCCCGCCGCGCCCGCGGCGTCCCTGGCGGCGGTGCCCGCGGCGCCTCCGAAGCCCGCGCCGCGCGTGATCGGCCCGGACGAGGCGTGCGCGGACGCAGGCTTCCTGGCGCGGCCGATGTGCATCCACCAGGAATGCCAGCGTCCCGCGGTGGCGAACCACCCGCTGTGCGTGGAGAACCGCCGCCGCCTGGAGGCGGAGGAGCGCCGCCGGCTGATGCAGCCCCAGTGAGCCGCGCGGTGCCCCGGGCCGCCTGCGATGCCGCACCGGGCCCAGAGGGGGATTTGCGGTGCTGCCCGGGTATTTCGTATAATGGCGGGCTTCGCAGCGAATTCCCAGGTCCCGCGGCGGAGCGCAAGACACCACCTAAGAGGCTTCCGTACAGAGAAGCACCGACCGTGGAAAAGGACCGCCAAACCCTCTTTTTGTGAAGAGAAACTCATGTCCACTTTCAGCGCAAAGCCCGCTGAGGTCGTGCACGAGTGGTTTGTGATTGACGCGACCGACAAGGTCCTCGGACGAGTAGCCAGCGAAGTTGCTCTCCGTCTGCGCGGCAAACACAAGGCCATTTACACGCCTCACGTCGATACCGGCGATTTCATCGTCATCATCAACGCCTCCAAGCTCAAGGTCACCGGCACCAAGTCCCTGGACAAGGTGTACTACCGCCACTCCGGCTATCCCGGTGGCATCACGGCGACGAACTTCCGCGACCTGCAGGCCAAGCACCCCGGCCGCGCACTCGAGAAGGCCGTCAAGGGCATGCTGCCCAAGGGCCCCCTGGGCTACGCCATGATCAAGAAGCTCAAGGTCTACGGCGGCGCGGAACATCCGCACACCGCTCAGCAGCCCAAGGCGCTGGAAATCTAAGGAGCCGACATGATTGGTGAATGGAACAATGGCACCGGCCGTCGCAAGTCCAGCGTCGCCCGCGTGTTTCTGAAGAAGGGTTCCGGCAAGATCACTGTGAATGGCAAAGACATTCAGCAGTACTTCGGCCGCGAAACCTCCATCATGATCGCCAAGCAGCCGCTCGTGCTGACCAACCATGTCGAGACCTTCGACATCCAGGTCAACGTGCACGGCGGCGGTGAGTCCGGCCAGGCCGGCGCCACCCGCCACGGCATCACCCGCGCCCTGATCGACTACGATGCAACGCTGAAGTCCGCACTGAGCCAGGCTGGCTTCGTGACCCGCGATGCCCGTGAGGTCGAGCGCAAGAAGGTCGGTCTGCATTCCGCACGCCGCGCCAAGCAGTTCTCGAAGCGCTGATCTTCGGTGCGCTGCACCTGGCCGCGAGGTTCTCCGGTGGAGCGCTTCCGGCCACGAAAAACCGCCATCATTGGCGGTTTTTTGCTTTGGGCGAACGCTTTTTGAAGGAGGGTTGACGCATGCGACTCAAGCTGCTGCGGCGCAGGCTGACTGTGAGCGCTCCGCGCGTGGCGATCCGCAACGCCATGCCCTGGCCCCTGCGCTGGATCCTGCTGGCCGTGTTCTTCGGCCTGTGCGCGGCCATCGCCCTGTGGGCCTTCGAGTTCGGCAAGAGCATCGCCGGCCTGGATTCCCGCTCCAGGGACGAACTGGTGCGGCTGCGCGAGGAAGTGTCGCGGCTGCGGGAGGAGACGCGTGCGCGCGACGAGGCCACCAGTGCCGAGGGTTCCCTGCTCACCGCAGAGCGCGCGGCGCTGGAGCGCGTGATGGCGCGCATGCGGCAGCTGGAAGCCGACAACCGCACGCTGCGCGACGACCTCGGGTTCTTCGAGAAGCTCATTCCCGCAGGCAGGGCCGATGGCGTGAGCATCCGGGGCCTGCAGGCCGAGGCCATGGGCGCGGGCCAGCTGCGCTGGCAGGTGCTGGTGATCCAGCCGGTGCGCAATGCGCCCCCCTTCAAGGGGCGCCTGGAACTGCTGGTGGAGGGGATGCGGGACGGCAGGCCCTGGACGCAGCCGCTGCCCGGTGGTTCCCAGGCGCTGCAGTTCGAGCATTACCGCCGCGTGGAGGGGGTGTCGGAAATTCCATCCGGCGCCGTGGTAAAAACCGTGACCGCGCGGGTCCTGGAGGGCAGTGCGGTCCGGGCCGCCCACCAGTTCTCGATGCAGTAACCGCCGGCGCGCGGCCGTCCCGCCAAGGAGGTTTCACCATGTTTTCCCGCAAGAAGCAGCCCCCCATCAAGAGCCTCATCGCGCACGGAACCCGCATCAACGGCGAGGTCGTGTTCGCCGAGGGCCTGCGCATCGACGGCGAGGTGGCCGGCGACGTGCGCGCGCAGGATGGCGAGCACGCCACCATCCTGGTGGTGTCGGAATCGGCCCGCGTGGAAGGGGCCGTCCATGCCGCCCACGTGATCATCAACGGCACGGTGGTCGGGCCGGTGCATGCGGCCGAGCTGCTCGAGCTGCAGCCCAAGGCGCGCATCACCGGCAACGTGCACTACAAGGCGCTGGAAATGCACCAGGGGGCCACCATCTCCGGGCAGATGAGCCCGACCACGGTGCTCATCGAGGAAAAGCCCACACTCAAATTGGCGTCAAAAGTGGGCTGAACGTCGCGAAAACGCCATTGCAGTACCATCGGAGACCATTCCTCCCCTCAGCCGGAGACACCCCCATGAGCGCAGTAGCCGAGAACATCCAGACCGAAATGCCCGCCCCCATCGTCTTCACCGACAGTGCAGCCGCCAAGGTGGCCGACCTGATCGCCGAAGAGGGCAACCCCGACCTGAAGCTGCGCGTATTCGTGCAGGGTGGCGGCTGCTCGGGCTTCCAGTACGGCTTCACGTTCGACGAGATCACGAACGAGGACGACACCACGATGACGAAGAATGGGGTCTCGCTGCTGATCGATGCCATGAGCTACCAGTACCTCGTGGGCGCCGAGATCGACTACAAGGAAGACCTGCAGGGCGCCCAGTTCGTGATCAAGAACCCGAACGCCACCACCACCTGCGGATGCGGATCGAGCTTCTCGGTCTGACCCCATCCCGGTGACAGCAAGCCGCCCCAGGGCGGCTTTTTTGTTCCTGCCTGTTCTCTCCCGCCAGACGCCTGCCCCCATGTCCCCCAGCGCCGCATCCGAACCGCCCCTGCCGCCAGGCCCCTCGCCAGACCGCCGCATCCTGCTGTGGATCGTGGCAGTGGGTTTCTTCATGCAGACGCTCGACGCGACCATCGTCAACACGGCCCTGCCGGCGATGGCGGCGAGCCTGGGCGAGAGCCCATTGCGGATGCAGTCGGTGATCGTCGCGTATTCGCTGACCATGGCCATGCTGATCCCGGCATCGGGCTGGCTCGCGGACCGGTTCGGCACCCGTACGGTGTTCCTGTTCGCCATTGCCGTCTTCTCGCTCGGCTCGCTGGCCTGTGCGGCATCGCGCCACCTGGGGGAACTGGTGGCGTCGCGCGTGCTGCAGGGGCTGGGCGGCGCGCTGCTGCTGCCCGTGGGGCGCCTGGCGGTGCTGCGCACATTCCCCCGGGGTGAATTCCTCGAGGCGATGAGCTTCGTCGCCATTCCCGGGCTCATCGGGCCGCTGCTGGGGCCTACGCTGGGCGGCTGGCTGGTGCAGAGCGCGTCGTGGCATTGGGTGTTCCTCATCAACCTGCCGGTGGGCTTGATCGGCCTGCTGGCGGCAGCCCGGTTCATGCCCGTGCTGCGGGCGGAGCGGCCCGATCCCTTCGACATGGCGGGCTATGTGCTGCTGGCCTTCGGCATGGTGTCCATCTCGCTGTCCATCGAGGCCGCAGGCGTGGTCGGGCGCGGCGGGGCGGCGGCGCTGGGCGTGGGCGGCCTGGTGGCGCTGGTCGTGTACTGGCTGCATGCCGCGCGGCACGAGCGGCCGCTCTATTCGCCGCACCTGTTCCGTGTACGGACGTTGTCGGTCGGGCTGCTGGGCAACCTGTTCTGCCGGCTCGGCAGCGGTGCCATGCCCTTCCTGATTCCGGTGTCGTTGCAACTGCTGCTGGGATACTCGCCCATGCATGCCGGCATGATGATGCTGCCCGCGGCCCTCGCGGGCATGGCCATCAAGCGGGTGGCGACGCCCTTGATCCGCCGGTGCGGCTACCGGAACACCCTGGTCGCCAATACCGCGCTGCTGGGGGTGCTGATGGCCAGTTTTGCGCTGCGCGAGCCCGGCTGGCCGCTGGCGTGGCAGGTGCTGCAGCTGGCGGCCTTCGGTGCCGTCAACTCGCTGCAGTTCTCGGCGATGAACACCATCACCCTCAAGGACCTGGACGGCGCCAGCGCGAGCAGTGGCAATGGCTTGCTGTCGATGGTGCAGATGCTGGCGATGAGCCTGGGCGTGGCGGTGGCGGGGGCCGTTCTTTCGGAATGGAGCCAGGCATACGGCGGCGCCGAGGTGCCCGGCGCGGTGCTGCACGCCTTCCAGTCCACTTTCCTGACGGTGGGCTTCATCACCATCGTTTCGGCGGCCGTGTTCTGGCAGCTGCCGCGGGAGGCGCGCACACCGCCCCGCGAGGGGCCCGAGGTGTCGGGGCAGGGTTGAAGGCAGTAGCCTGGCCGGGCCTCAGGCGGGGTAGAGGGCTCCGAGCACGCGCGGGCCGGCGGCCCCCGTCACCTGGGGCAGGTTGCCAGGCAGGTGGCGCAGGGCGCGGTGGGCCAGCCAGGCGAACGCGGCGGCTTCGACCTGCTGCGGCGGCAGGCCGAAGGCGTCCGTCGTCTGGACTTCGACCCCGGGCAGCAGGGCGGCCAGCCGGCGCATCAGCAGGCCGTTGCGGGCGCCGCCGCCGCACACGGCGAGCTGCCTTCCGCCCTGGCCGTGGCTTTCCATGGCCATCGCGCAGGCGCGGGCCGTCAGTTCGGTCAGCGTGGCCTGCACATCCCGGGGCGGCAGCGCGGGCAGTTCCTGGAGATGGGCCTGCAGCCAGGCCGCGTTGAACAGGTCGCGCCCCGTGCTCTTGGGCGGCGGCTGGTGCAGGTACGGTTCCGACAGCAGGCGTTCCAGCAATGCGGGCTGTACGCTGCCCTGTGCGCCCCAGGCGCCGTCGGCATCGTAGGGCTGGCCGGTGTGGAGGCCGCACCAGTGGTCCATCAGCGCGTTGCCCGGTCCGCAGTCGAAACCCAGGACCCCGCCCTGCGCGCCGAGGACGCTGAGGTTGGCGATGCCGCCGATGTTCAGCACGCACACCGTGGTGCCCGGCCGGCCGAACACGGCCTGGTGGAAGGCCGGCACCAGCGGCGCGCCCTGGCCGCCCGCGGCCACGTCGCGGCTGCGGAAGTCGGCTACCACGGCGATACCGGTGCGCTCGGCCAGCAGGGCCGGGCTGTTGAGCTGCAGGGTGTAGCCGGTGCCGTCGAAGAAGCCCGGGCGGTGCCGCACGGTCTGGCCGTGTGCGCCGATGGCCTGCACATCGGCCGGATCGAGTCGTGCGGCCTGGAGCAGCCGCTGGACCACCTCGGCATAGATGGCCGTCAGCGCATTGGCCGCCAGCGCAGCACGGTGCAGCTCGTCCGCCCCGCTGGTGTTGAGCGCCAGCAACTCGGCCTTGAGCGCATCGGGCAGCGGCGCGGACGCAAAACCCGCGACCCGCAGCGGCGTTCCCTCCTCGAATTCGACCAGCGCCCCATCCACCCCATCGAGCGAAGTGCCCGACATGAGCCCGATATAGCGTTCAGTCGTCGTGGGAGATGTCATGGGGCCGGCCGGGATGGAAGGAGAAAACAGCATAAAACATGCCGCGGCTTCTAAAACCTGACGCGGCTTTCACGCCGGCGCGGCCTGAGACCAGCAGGCGCCACGGAACCGGCTTTGCCGGGCCGTCGGCGTCGTCCCCCTTCCCGGCGAAGCCGAGAGAAGGGGGAAGCGGCGCAGCCGCTCAGGGGGATGTACCCCCTTATTGCGCGCCGGCCTGCTGCACCTGCGCAGCCGAGGCCAGTTGCACGCGCATGTTCGAGGCCAGGCGGTTGAACGCGGCGCGAGAGGCGGCCGATACCGGCTGGGCCGCCGCGCTTTGCTGCGCGAGCACCATCGGATCCTGGTGCTGGCCGTTCACGCGCGATTCGAAGTGGAGGTGGGGCCCGGTCGCCCAGCCCGTCGCGCCGACGGCACCGATGGTCTGGCCCTGCTCCACGGCCTGGCCCTTGCGCACGTCGATGCGGCTCAGGTGCGCATACACCGTCACGTGCTGGTTGTTGTGCTTGATGTAGATGACGTTGCCATAGCCGTTCTGCACGCCGGCGAAGTCCACCGTGCCGTCCCCGACGGTGCGCACGGCCGTGCCGGTGGGCGCGGCGAAATCCGTGCCGAGGTGGGCGCGCCACTTCTGCAGGATGGGATGGAAGCGCATCTTGAAGCCGCTGGTCACGCGCGAGAACTCCACCGGCGAGGCGAGGTAGGCGCGGCGCATGCTCTCGCCTTCCAGCGTGTAGTACGAGCCCTTGGATGCCCCCGGCTCCTGGAACCAGACGGCGTCGTAGGTCTTGCCGTTATTGTGGAACTCGGCGCTGAGCACGCGGCCGCTGCGCAGCGGTTCGCCGTCGGCCTCGAGCGTCTCGTACACCACCGAGAAGCGGTCTTCCTTGCGCAGCGCCCGGTGGAAGTCGATGTTGCTGGAGAAGACTTCCGCCAGCTGGATGGCCACGCCGTCCGGGATGTTGGCAGCATCGGTGGCCGCGAAGAGCGAACTGCGGATGATGCCGCCGGCCAGGCGGTTGCCCACGGTGAGGGGCGCCGTCTCGATGCGCGAGGCGAACGTGCTGCCCTGGCGCTCGACCACGAGGCGGCGGAAGTTGCCGCTGTCGTCCTGCACCCAGCGCGCCGTGAGTTTCACGAGCCGGTGGTCCTCGGTGGTTTCTGCGGAGACCGAGCGGCCGCCGCGGCCCAGCAGAGTCTGGCGCACCTGGCCGTCGCTGCGCAGGAAGGCTGCGGCCTCGGGGTCGGCCACGCCCAGGCGCTGCAGGATGGCCTCGGCCGTGTCGCTGCTGCGGGTCTGGTCGGTGCGGTAGAGGGAGTAGCTGGGAATGTCCACCAGCGCGGACAGCGGGCGGTCGCCCGCGAGGGACTCGACCGGATACTCGACGGTGGTGCGGGGCAGGTCGCCCGGATCGGGTGCGAACGACGCCACGGCGAAGGCGCCACCTCCGCCGGTGAGCAGGACGGCCGCGACCGCGGCGGTGATGCGTTTGGGATGGGTCTGGGCAAAGCGCGAGAGCCGATCCAGCAATGCAAGGCCGGCGGAGGTCAAGCCGTTGTTCAAGAGTCTGTTCCCCAGGGTGAAGCGCATGCGGGCCCATGAGGGCGGCATGCGAGGAATGTCCGTGGTTGCAGCGGCAGGCACCGGGCCGTAAGGCGAAACGGCGGGCGCACTAGAATTCGCCGCTGCAAAGGTGGCAGGAAGTATAGCCACCGACCTACCCGCCGAACCCGATAAAACCCTTATGAATCAATCCGCTGTTACAACATTCCCGGTCACCGATGGTGTAGGACGGGCGCTGGAGGTGTCGTTGCGCGGGACCGACGAACTGCTGCCCCGTGAGGAATGGACGCGCAAGCTCGCGCGCTCGGAGGCGACGGGTGTCCCGCTGCGCATCAAGCTGGGACTGGACCCCACCGCGCCGGACATCCACATCGGCCACACGGTGGTGCTCAACAAGATGCGCCAGCTGCAGGACCTGGGCCACCAGGTGATCTTCCTGATCGGAGACTTCACCACGCTGATCGGCGACCCCTCGGGCCGCAACACCACGCGCCCGCCGCTCACGCCCGAGCAGATCAAGATCAACGCCGAGACCTACTACACCCAGGCCGCCAAGGTGCTGGACCCGGCGCGCACCGAGATCCGCTACAACAGCGAATGGTGCGCGCCACTGGGCGCCGCGGGCATGATCCAGCTGGCCGCCAAGTACACCGTGGCCCGCATGATGGAGCGCAACGATTTCCACCAGCGATTCACGGACGGCAGCTCGATCAGCCTGCACGAGTTCCTCTACCCGCTGCTGCAGGGCTACGACTCGGTCGCCTTGAAGAGCGACCTGGAGCTGGGCGGCACCGACCAGAAGTTCAACCTGCTGATGGGCCGCCACCTGCAGCAGGAGTACGGGCAGGAGCCGCAGTGCATCCTGACGATGCCGCTGCTGGTGGGCCTGGACGGCGTGGACAAGATGTCCAAGTCCAAGAACAACTACATCGGCATCACCGAAGACGCCAACACCATGTTCGCCAAGGTGCTGTCGATCTCCGACACGCTGATGTGGGACTGGTACACCCTGCTGTCGTTCAAGAGCCTGGCCGAGATCGCCGCGCTCAAGGCCGAGGTGGAAGGCGGCCGCAATCCCAAGGACGCCAAGGTGGCGCTCGCCAAGGAGATCACCGCACGCTTCCACAGCGCCGCCGCCGCCGACGCGGCCGAAGCGGACTTCATGAACCGCAGCAAGGGCGGCGTGCCCGACGAGATTCCCGAGGTGTCGCTCTCCGGCGCGCCGCTGGGCATCGGCGCATTGCTCAAGCAGGCCAACCTCGCGCCGTCCACGAGCGAGGCCAACCGCCTGATCGACGGTGGCGGCGTGCGCGTGGAAGGCGGCGTGGTGAGCGACCGCGGCCTGAAGCTGGAGGCCGGCACGTACGTGGTGCAGGTGGGCAAGCGCAAGTTCGCCCGCGTCACGCTGGGTTGACGCCGCCAGCCCCGGCCCTGGGGGCGGTGGCGATTCAGCCCAGGTCGTCGTTCAGGTCCGGATCGGGGACTTCGCCCACGGCTTCGCGGGTGAGCTGCGCCTCGCGCAGCAGCCAGGAGCAGAACGCCTTGATCTCGGGGCGCTGCCCGCTGCGCGGCCCCACCAGCATCCAGTACACCAGCGGCGAATCGAGCCGGTAGCCGGGCAGCACCTCGACGAGGTCACCGGACGCGAGGCTGTCCGCGATGAGCGGCATCCGCGCGAGCGCGAGGCCCTGGCCGGTGAGCGCGGCCTGCACGATCTGGTGGGCGTAGTTGAAGTAGAGCCAGCGCTTGGGCTGCAGCTTGGACTGGCCGTTCTGCTCGAACCAGCGCCGCCACGTCAGCCATTCCAGGTACGCCGTGCGGTGGGCGTCGCCGGCTTCGATCAGCGTGAACTGGGCGACGTCCGCGGGCTTGCGGATGGGCGGGCCGCTCTTGAGCAGCCACGGGCTGGCCACCACGGCGAGCTGCTCCCCGAACAGCCGCTGCGCGCCCTGCAGCTGCGAGCCCGGCACGGCGTAGCGCAAGGCCAGATCGACGTCCGCGGTTTCCAGGTCCACGGACACGTCGCTCGCATCGATGCGGATGTCGATGTCGGGGTTGTCGCGCTGGAATTCCTCCATGCGAGGAATCAGCCACATGGATGCGAAGCTGGCCCAGGTCGTGATCGCCACGCTCTTGCGCCCGGCCGTCTGCCGCACGAGCCGCACGCTGGCATCGAGCCGCTCCAGCGCAGGCGCCACGGCGCGCTGCAGCTGCGCCCCCGCGCTGGTGAGTTCCACCGCGCGCGTGTGCCGCAGGAAGAGCGGCACGCCCACTTCGTCTTCCAGCGCCTGGATCTGGCGGCTCACCGCCGATTGCGTGAGGGACAGCTCTTCGGCGGCGGCGCGGAAATTCAGGTGGCGGGCCACGGCGAGGAAGGCGCGCCAGTGGCCGACTGCCACGGGCCGCGTGCGCAGGTGTGCGACAGGGGCGGGAATGGTCATGGTGCTCTGAATGCAGGGGCGTCGGCTTGGATTGATGAGCCGGTTGCATGAAATTATGGCCGCGTTTTCATTGGACCGGAGTGGCCGCTGCAAAAGAAACTCCTTGCCAGGCAACAGCTTGAAGGCAATGGAGAACGGGCCATGGATGTATCCAACTTTCCAGATTCGCAACAATGGTGCGCTCCGGCGGGAGCGTGGAGCCTGGCCTGCGGCCAGGCCACGGGGTTGCGGCCGCGGCGCAACGGGACGCTGGAAATCGTGCAGGGCGGCGTCTGGCTGACGGTATCGGGCCGCGCGGCCAGCGAAGAGGACGTTTTCCTGAGCAGGGGCGACACGCTCCGGATCGCCGCAGGGCAGCACGCCGTGCTGGAACCCTGGCCGGCTTCGGCCCGGACGGGCGGCGTGTCGTTTCTGTGGACGGAGGAGGGCTCGCAGGGCGTGCCGGTGGCATCTGCCTGGAACGCCGTGGCCCGGGCCCTGGGTGACATGCTCCGTGCCCAGGCAGACCTGGGTCGCGCCCTGATGGCGCTGGGCCGGGCCGTGGGGAATGCGGCCATCGGGCGCCGGCCGGAGGGGCATGGCAGCGCGCAGATCCCCTCCGCCGTGGCGCTGCGGGGTCGCCATTGATGCGCCTCACGCATTGAAACGGTCGTGTTTGTGCATTGATGCGAAAGACGCATGGTTTCCCGCGTCGCATTTCATTGGACGACCCCAGGGGTTGAGAGGAAGAATAGGGAAAAGATCAGGGTTTACCAGGAGAAAGCAATGTCTGCTTCACATGTTCTGAATTTTCAACAATCCGCCGTCCGTGACCGTTCTTCGGGCCTGGATGTCTATCGACTGGCCTCGGGCCAGGCCCACAGCCTGCGGCCGCGCGTGCCGATGGCGCTGCGCATCGCATCGGGCCGTGCCTGGGTGACCATCGACGACGGCCTGCCGGGCGAGTCCGACCCGGCCGCGGGCGACATCGTCCTGCATGCCGGCCAGACGCTCTGGATCGCCGCCGGCCAGCATGCCGTCATCGAGCCGCTGGGCAAGGACGTGGTGCAGTACCGCTTCGACATCTCGCGCATAGTGAAAAGCGAAGCGTCCGGCCAGGGCGTGGTGTCCGCCCGTACCCCGGCCTGCTGCGCCTGAGCACGGCCTGCGGAGGCAGGCCCGGCGACCCTGCCGGGCCCGGGCGCCCGTCGGCGCTCACAGTTCCAGGTCGATGGCCAGCGCCTCGAAGGCCGCCATGGCCTCGTTGCCCGCCAGCGACTCCATGCGGGGCAGCGCATCCTCGTCTTCCAGCGTGCTGAAGGCGAGGCTGAACCGCTGGAACCGGCGCTTCATCAGGGGGGCCTGGTGCAGCACTTCCATCGCGGTATGGCGCGCATCGGCGCGGATGCGCTCCAGCAGGACGGCCAGGATGGCCGGGGGGCCTTCCAGCTGCTGGCAGAAACGCTGGCCGTCGAACACCAGCAGGCCGGTGATGCCGTCCCGGACGTTGGACAACCGGGCCTTTGCGGCAATGGTGGCCACGATGCCTACGGGCTGGCCGGGGGCCAGCGTGCTGACATAGAGCACTTCCTGGAGCGGTGCCGTCAGCGGAGGAGGGAAAAGCGTCATGGACTTTCCACTCTAGAGAACACGCCGCTAGGCCGCAATGTCAAAAGACATAGCCTGCAGGCACGCTGATTGCCTAGAATCGCCGCCGCGTTCTTGTTCCGCACCCTTTTCCATTTCCTCCGCAGGCGCTGGCAGTATGAGTACCGATGTCGTTTCCGCTGGGCCTTTACCGGAGGTCCCGCGCCATTGCGGCGCCTGCCGGCTGCGCCAGCGCACCCAGGCTTTCACCCCGGCGACGGGCGAGGAGCTGTCCTTCATCCAGTCGTACCGCTGCGGTGTCGAACTGGTCAAGGCGGGCGGCACCCTGATCCGGGAGCACCAGTCCGGCGGCCGGCTCTATACGCTCTATAGCGGGTGGGCGTTTCGTTACAAGACTCTTTCGGACGGGCGCCGGCAGATCCTGAACTTCCTGCTTCCCGGTGACCTGGTCGGGCTGCAGCAGGAGTTCTCCGATGCCGCCCTGCATGGCGTGGAAGCCGTGACGGACTGCGCTTTCTGCGCCTTCGATGCCGATGGCCTGTGGACGATGTTCCGCGAGCATGCGCGCCTGGCCTACGGGGTCACGTGGCTGGCGGCGCGGGGCGAGGGCATGGTGGACGACAACCTGCTCACGGCCGGCCGGCGCTCCGCGATCGAGCGGGTGGCGGTGCTGCTGGTGCACCTGTACCGCCGCCTGGACCGCCTGGGCCTGGCGGAGGGCGGGGCGGTGGATTTCCCGATCAACCAGCAGCACATCGCCGATGCGCTGGGGCTGTCGCTGGTGCACACCAACAAGACGCTGCGGCGCCTTGCCGACATGGGCATGCACGAAATCTCGGGCGGCCGCCTGCGGCTGCTCAATCCGCGGGCGCTGGCGCGCATCGCGGAATACTACGACGCCATTCCCCGGCCCGTGCCCCTGCTGTGACCGCCCGCGGGCGGCTGGCGGGCCGCCGCGGGGCTGTGGGCGGCGGGGCGGATAATCGGCCATCCCCATCCCATCTCCATCCATATTCCATGAGTGCACTGGACGTCATCATCATGGCCGCGGGCAAAGGCACGCGCATGAAAAGCCGCATTCCCAAGGTCCTGCAGCGCCTCGCGGGGCGCCCCCTGCTGGGGCACGTGCTCGACCAGGCGCGCGGCCTGCAGGCGCGGCGCGCCGTCGTCGTGACGGGCCATGGCGCGGCCGAGGTGGAGCCTTTCATCGCCCGCGCGGCGGACGGGCTGGATGTGCGCTGCGTGCGGCAGGAGCCGCAGCTGGGCACCGGCCACGCCGTGCAGCAGGCGGTGCCGGCGCTGCAGGGCGACGGGACGGTGGTCGTGCTGTCCGGCGACGTGCCGCTCACCCGCGCGGACACCCTGCGCGCACTGGTGGCGGCAGGCGGGAGCGGGCAACTGGCCCTGCTCACCGTGACCCTGCCGGACCCGTCGGGCTACGGGCGCATCGTGCGTGGCGATGACGGCGCGGTGCGCGGCATCGTCGAGCACAAGGACGCCACCGAGGCGCAGCGCGCCATCGACGAGGTGTACAGCGGCATCATGGCCGTGCCCGCGGGGCTGCTGGCCGGCTGGCTGGCGCGGCTGACCAACGACAACGCCCAGGGCGAGTACTACCTGACCGACATCGTGGCCATGGCCGTGGCCGACGGCGTGCCCGTGGTGGCGCATCGCATCGCCGACGCGCTGCAGGTGGCCGGCGTGAACAGCCCGCTGCAGCTGGCCGAACTGGAGCGCGCCCACCAACTGGCCCAGGCGCGTGTGCTGATGGAGCAGGGCGTGCGCCTGGCGGATCCTGCACGCTTCGACCTGCGCGACGACCCGCGCACCGGGGCGCGCGGTGAACTGGCCTGCGGGCAGGACGTGGAAATCGATGTGAACTGCATCTTTTCCGGCCGCGTGGAACTGGGCGAGGGCGTGCGCATCGGCGCGCACTGCTGCATCGCCAATGCGCGCATCGCCGCGGGCGCGGTGATCCATCCCTATACCCACATCGACGGCGAGCAGCCCGCGGGCGTGCAGGTGGGCGAGGGCGCGCTGGTCGGGCCGTTCGCGCGGCTGCGGCCCGGCGCGCAGCTGGGGCGCGAAGTGCACATCGGCAACTTCGTGGAAGTGAAGAATTCGAGCCTGGCCGACGGCGCCAAGGCCAACCATCTCGCCTACCTGGGCGACGCCACGGTGGGCGAGCGCGTGAACTATGGCGCCGGCAGCATCACCGCCAACTACGACGGCGCGAACAAGCACCGCACGGTAATCGAGGCCGATGCGCACATCGGCAGCAATTGCGTGCTGGTGGCCCCCGTGACCATCGGGGCGGGCGGCACCGTGGGCGGCGGCTCGACCATCACCAGGAGCACGCCGCCGGGCGTGCTCAGCGTCTCGCGCGGACGGCAGGTGAGCATCGAGCAATGGAAGCGGCCCGTGAAGGGCCCGCGGGCCCCGGGTTGACGGACGGCGCCGCTATGGGCGAAGCCGGTTCCACCGACCCCGGCGCAGAGCGCGATCGGCTGCTGGCCGAGCTGCAGGCGCTGCGGCAGGAGCAGGAGGCCTTCCTGCGTGCGGTGTCGCACGACCTGCGTGCGCCGTTGCGCCACATACTGGCCTACGGGCGGCTGGTGCGCGAACTGGTGGAAGAAAGCAATGCCGATCCGGAGGCGCTGCAGTTCCTGGACACCATGGCCCGCTCCGGCCAGCAACTGGGCGAGATGATCGACGGCCTGATCCAGCTGGGGCGGGCGGGGCTTGCCCCCGTGCAGCCGCAGGCCGTCGTGGTCGGCGAGGCCCTGCGCGCCGCGGCCGAGGCGGCCCTGGCAGCGGCGGCGCCCCGGGAGGCTGCGGGGCCCGGTGGTTCTTCCCCATGGCCGGCCACCGTGCAGTGGCAGTGGCCGGACTGTGGCGGCATGGCGGTGCGGGCCGATGCGGCGCTGCTGCACGAGGTGCTGCTGGCGGTGCTGGACAACGCGCTCAAGTTCTCGCGGCCCGTGGCGCAGCCCTGCATCGTGCTGCAGGCGCGGCCGCTGCCGGACGGCCGTGTGGAAATCGGCGTGCGCGACAACGGTGTCGGCTTCGTGCCGGCGCGCGCACAGCAGCTGTTCGGCGTATTCCAGCGGCTGCATCCGGTGAGCCAGTTCCCGGGCCTGGGCCTCGGGCTGGCACGGGCGAAGCGCTTCGTGGAGCGCATGGGCGGCGAGATCGGCATCGATGCCGTGCCTGCACCGCCGGGCGGTTCCGCCGAGGGGCAGGGATGCCGCGTGCGCATCGTGTTGCCCGCGGCCGGGGCCTGAAGCGCCGCGGTTCAGCCCTTGCGCCCGAGCGCCACGATCGCGGCCAGGACCACGGCGCCGCCGGCCAATTGCAGGGGCTGCAGCGTCTGGTCCAGGATCCACCACCCGAGCAGCAGCGTGGCCACGGGCTCGGCGTTCATCACGGGGGCGTTGCGCGCCATGTCCAGGCGGGGCAGGCTGACGAACATGGCCGTGAAGGCCGTGCCGTAGAGTACGACCAGCGCCGCGAGGCCCCACCAGCCCGGAGTTGCTTCAGGCCAGCGCATGCCGCCCGGCACCAGGCCGCTGGCACCGGCCGCCACCATCAGCGCGAACACGCTGCCCACGGTCATCAGGCTGCGCCACATGCCGGGCATTGCTTTGAGGCGGTGGTCGGTGATCCACAGCGCGAGCGCGAACACGCAGGCGGCCGTGAACGCGAAGGCGATGCCGGCGATCCATGCGCCGCCGTCGTCCCGGCCCAGTTCCGCCATGCGCGCGGGCACATCGAGCGCCAGCAGCAGCCCGCCCAGGGCCACGGCCATGACCACCGCCGCGCGGCGCGTGGGGCGCGGCCCGCCCAGGCCCCAGGTGAGCAGCGCGAGCAGCACGGGGCACACGTTCGATACCAGCAGGGCCAGCGCCACGGGGATGCGCGCGACGGCGGAGTACAGGCACAGGCTCTGCGTGGCCACCAGCGCGCCCAGCAGCAGCTGCCAGCGCAGCATGCCGGGCGGCATCGAGAGCGCGGGGCGCCGCCACGCCACGAGCGCGGTCAGCACCAGCGCGGTGGCGCCGCTGCGGCACAGCACCGCCAGCAGCAGCCCGGTGCCATGGTCGAAGGCCAGGCGTGCCGCCACGTGGTTGGCGGCGAAGGTGCAACTGATCAAGGCGATCAGCCCGATCGCGAGGCGGCGAGGCAGCGGGGCGGGGGAGATCATTGCAGGCTCCTGCATGGCATCAGCCCGGCCTGCGCTGCATGGACGCAGGCGTGCCTTCGGCGCCGTCCTTGCGGCAGGGCAGGCGCGGCTCGAACTTGCTGCGCTTGATGCTGAAGAAGGCCTTCACGTTGCGCACGTTGCCGTCGCTGGTGAAGAGCCGCTGCGCGAGCGCCAGGTAGCCCGGCATGTCGGGCGCATGCACCACCAGGATGAAATCCGGCCCGGGCGAGACCCGGTAGCACTGCTGCACGGCCGCGTCTGCGGTGGCGCGGGCTTCGAAGGCTTCCATGCGCTCTGCGTCCTGCCGGTCCAGCACCACCTCCACGATGGCCGTGAGGCCGTGCCCCAGGTGGCGGGCCAGTACGTCCGGCTGCACCAGGGCCACCTCGCGCTCGATCAGCCCGGCCTCGTGCAGCCGCTTCACGCGGCGCAGGCAGGTGGGAGGGGACACATGCACCATCGCCGCCAATGCCTGGTTGCTCAGCGAGGCATCGCGCTGCAGGGCGTCGAGCAACTGCAGGTCGGTGTCGTCGGGGAATTTTTCTTCCATGGATTCTGATTTTATGAAAGAAAATTCAGAATTGCATTTGGTGGGAAATTTTCGTTCATTCGTATAGCTAAAAATGACGAGAAATTTCTTTGTGCCCTGCCTAATATCGCGGCAGTTCCGGCCTGCAGGCTGGGGCGTCTGTCCATCGTTTCGCCTTTCGTTCCTCAGGAGTTCAGGCCATGTGCGGTATCGTCGGCGCGGTTTCCACGCGCAACATCGTTCCCATCCTCGTCCAGGGCCTGCAGCGCCTGGAGTACCGGGGCTATGACTCGTGCGGCGTCGCCATCCACGACGCGAGCCTGGACGCCACCCGCACGGGCGGCCTGCGGCGCGCCCGCAGCACGGCGCGCGTGGCGGAGCTGCTGGAGCAGGTGCGCACCGAGCATGTGGAAGGCGCCACCGGCATCGCCCACACGCGCTGGGCCACGCACGGCGCGCCGGCGGTGCACAACGCGCATCCGCATTTCAGCCACGGCTCCGGTCCGGACGAGCCGCTGCGCCTGGGCCGCGTGGCGCTGGTGCACAACGGCATCATCGAGAACCACGAGGCGCTGCGCGCATCTCTGCAGGCCCGCGGCTACGTGTTCACCAGCCAGACGGATACCGAGGTGATCGCCCACCTCGTGGACAGCCACTACAGCGGCGACCTGTTCCAGGCCGTGCGCGCCGCCGTGGCCGAACTGCATGGCGCCTACGCCATCGCCGTGATCCACAAGGACGAGCCCCACCGCGTGGTGGGCGCGCGCGCCGGCTCCCCGCTGATCCTGGGCGTGGGGGAGGGCGAGCACTTCCTGGCGAGCGATGCCATGGCCCTGGCCGGCGTCACCGACCAGATCGTGTATCTGGAAGAGGGCGACCTCGTCGATCTGCAGCTGGGCCGCTACTGGATCGCCGGCAAGGACGGCCAGCCCCTGGACACCGCGAGCCGCCCCGTGCGCACCGTGCTGGCCCACAGCGGCGCGGCCGAACTGGGCCCGTACCGCCACTACATGCAAAAGGAAATCTTCGAGCAGCCGCGCGCCATCGGCGACACGCTGGAAGGCGTGCGCGGCGTGGCGCCCGAGCTGTTCGACGGTGCCGACGGCACCGCCGCCTGGCGCGTGTTCAAGGAAGTGGATTCCGTCCTGATCCTGGCCTGCGGCACCAGCTACTACAGCGGCTGCACGGCCAAGTACTGGCTCGAATCCATCGCCGGCATTCCCACGCAGGTGGAGGTGGCGAGCGAATACCGCTACCGCACCAGCGTGCCCAACCCGCGCGCGCTGGTGGTGACGATCAGCCAGTCCGGCGAGACCGCCGACACCCTGGCCGCGCTGCGCCATGCGCAGGGCCTGGGCATGCAGCACACGCTGACCATCTGCAACGTCTCCACCAGTGCCATGGTGCGCGAATGCAAGCTGGCCTACATCACCCGCGCGGGCGTGGAAATCGGCGTGGCCTCCACCAAGGCCTTCACCACCCAGCTCGCGGGGCTGTTCCTGCTCACGCTGGCGCTGGCGCAGGCGCGCGGCCGCCTGAACGAAGAGCAGGAAGCCCGCCACCTGCAGGCCATGCGCCACCTGCCCGTGGCGCTGCAGGGCGTGCTCGCGCTCGAGCCGCAGATCATCAGCTGGGCCGAGGACTTCGCGAAGATGGAGAACGCCCTGTTCCTGGGCCGCGGCGTGCACTACCCCATCGCCCTGGAAGGCGCGCTCAAGCTCAAGGAGATCAGCTACATCCACGCCGAGGCCTATCCGGCCGGCGAGCTCAAGCACGGCCCCCTGGCCCTGGTGACGAGCAGCATGCCCGTGGTGACCGTTGCGCCCAACGACGAACTGCTGGAAAAGCTCAAGAGCAACCTGCAGGAAGTGCGCGCCCGCGGCGGCGTGCTCTACGTGCTGGCCGACGCCAAGACCAACATCGATACCTCCGAAGGCATGCACGTGATCCGCATGCCGGAGAACTACGGCGCGCTCAGCCCGATCCTGCACGTGGTGCCGCTGCAGCTGCTGGCCTACCACACGGCCTGTGCGCGCGGGACGGACGTGGACAAGCCGCGGAATCTGGCGAAGAGCGTGACGGTGGAGTGAGGGAGAACGCGCCACGCGCTGGGCTCCCGCGAGGCCCGCGGCCGGCCATCCGGGCGGGCCGGGTGGGCCAACGCTCGTTTCGCCGTACCGTGAGGCTACGGCGCGCCATGATCACCGCCGGGCCGCGGGCCGACCCAGCTTCCGGCCCAGCCGCTTCCATCCGATGGCGACACCCGTCAGGCTGAGCGCGGCCCCTCCCGCGCTGAACAGCACCATCAGCATGTCCCACAGGGGGCGGCGATCCAGCAGGGGGAGCCAGTCCCAGCTGTGCAACATGGCGAACAGCCAACGCCCCGTCCGGCGCGTGCGGTCGCTTCGGCTGATCACCGCCCCGGTGACCGGATCCAGGTGCACCCAGGTCTGGTGGGGATCGTCGAAAAGGATGCGCACCACCGGCAAGGGCTTGTCGCCGCCGCCCGTCATGGTGTGAGGTGATCGCTGGTAATAGTAGAGGTCGTATGCGTCCAGCGTCTCCACTGCCTTGACCGGTGCCGGCACGAGCAAGCCAGCGGCAGCAAGGGTTTCAGACCGGTCGAGTACACGGACTGCCGCCGTGGCCGCATCGAGCACGACAGGTCTTCCAGCGGGGCTGCTGGCAAGCACCAGGTCTTGTCCGGTAGTGCGGGTCCAGCGCAATTCGCGGATCGAGGGCCCGGCGGTCGCCAGCAGTGCGCCGGGAGATGCCGCCGTGGCCGCCACCTGCAACGGCCCGCCGTCCATGGCCTGGGTGCGCAGGGGCGGCGCCGCGCTATCGAGCACCTTCCAGGGATTCATGGACATCAGGCCGCTGAACACCCATGTGAGCGTGATCACGCCGAAGAGCAGGCCCGCGACATGGTGCCAGCGCATCAGCGCACCCTGGTACGGCGAACGCGACCCGCTCCTGTATCTCCGCGTGAACCGCCACCGCAGGACTCCGATAACCATGCCGGTGAGGGCCACGGCGATACCTGCGATGGACAGCCCGTTCACGATGTCGGCCCACCACCTGTCGAACGCATTGCCCCGGAAGGCATAGAGCCAATGGATCCAGGCGCCCGCGTAGTTCCAGCTGCGTTCGGTACGGGTCGCATCGCGCACCACTTCGCCCGTCCTGCCCGAGATGTAGAGCCGCGTGCCCTGCAGGTCGTGCAGTTGCACCAGGTGCAAAGGCCTGTGGGCATCCAGTCCACGGGAATGCGTCATTGCGTCCTCATCGATGGATCCTTCATATTCCATGGGCACCGACGGCACGCCGGCGTAGGCCGCTGCACTCGCCAGGGCCTCGGCCCGGCCCGCTTCCCGCAGCACCGCGCCCGTGAAGGCATCGATGGCGACCGTTCCCGCGCCCGGCGGACGGCGCTTGCCCGCAGGAGCGGCGCCGTCCAAAGGGACCGCAAGGTATACCGGCTGGCCGCCACGCGACGCCAGCAGGCGCAGGTCCTGCAGCGGGCCGGAAACCCCCGCGCGGTCCAGCGCTTCCCGTGGGCCCAGGTATCGCGCCGGGGCCTCCAGCACGGGAAGGTGTGCGAGCCGTTCCGAGGATGTGAGCTTGGGATAGCCCACGTACATCATCACGACGCCGGAAACGAACCACATGGCGAAGAACGCGCACACCACGATGCCAAGCCAGCGATGGGCCAGGAACACCCAGCGTTTGATGCCGTGCATGGTGCTTCCGGGTCAGAATGCGGCGCGCAACGTAATGTCCGCCGTGCGTGGCGCACCCAGGTAGACCTGGGTGGTGCCGGCATTGGCCGCGTAGATCCTGTCCGTCGCGTTGCGGATGCGGCCCACGACGGACACAGTCTTGGTGACTCGGTAGCTCAGGCCCAGGTCGATCAGCGTGTAGCGGGGCCAAGCCAGGGTGTTGGCCGCGTCGGCATAGACCCGGCCCACGTGGCGCACGCCCACGATCCCTGACCACTGCGGGGAGAAGCGGTAGGTGTTCCAGAGGTTCGCCACCTGGGACGGCGTGTTGGTGGGGGTCTTGCCGGCGAGGGAGACGCCGCCCTGCGTGTAGCGGTCGTACCTGGCATCCACGGAGGTGACATTGCCCTGCACCGACCAGCGTGGCGTCACCTGCAGGCCGACGGCCAGTTCCACTCCCCTGGAGGACTGCTCGCCCACCAGCACCGTCAGCGCGGAATTGGCGGGGTCTTGCGAGGCGATGTTGTTGCGCGTGATGCGGTATACCGCCAGTGTGGCGGAGCCCTTTCCGTCCCAGAAGTCCATCTTGCTGCCGACCTCGAACTGGCGTCCCGTGGTGAGGCTGCTGTTGTTCGCCACGTCGGCGAAGGATGCCGTCGACAGGACGCCGGAGGGTGGGTCGGCCGCTGTCGCGTACTGGGCATAGAGGTTGGCGTCGGGGGCGAAGTCCCATACCAGGCCGATGCGCCCGGTCGTCGGCTGGTAGCTTCGGCTGAAGCGCGCAGGGGCCGACGCCGTCACTGCGCGGCGATTGGTCAGGTCGAGGTCGATGCGCTCGTGCCGCAGTGCCGTCACCAGGCTGACCGTGGGCACCAGGACCGTCCGGTTCTCCAGGTAGGCCGCGACCGTGGTGACCTGGTTGTCACGGTCCGGATTGAACGCGGGGGAAGTCCCTGCGATGGAGAAGAAGTTCTCGGTCGTGAATCGGTAGGGATCGACCGTGCTGACCGTCCCTGCGATGCTGTTGGGAAAGCGGGTCTGGCGGTTGCGGCTGACGTCGATGCCGCCGACCCAGTCGCTCTTCCTGCCGGCCCATTGCCCCTTGTAGATCGCCTCGAAACGGTCGCCGACCACGCCCTGGTCGTGGCGCTGCAGCAGCGTTCCGGAGCGGATGACGCCGGTGTTGCCGGGGTTGTAGCGATAGCTCTCCACGTTGCGGTAGTCCCGCAGCGCGTCGTAGACGTAGAAGGTGTTCCTGAACTGCAGGGCGTCGTCCAGGCGCCAGTCGGCGACGGACCGCAGCCACTGGACGCGCTGGGCGTAGATGCCATCGGCCGCGTTGTAGTTCTTGAAACGGATGCCCGGATCCACGCGCAGCCGGCCGGCGGCGGGGTTGAGGACCGGCGTGCCCCAGTAGGGCCGGTCCACGTGCTCATCCTGGTATTCGTAGGCCAGCACATGAGAGAGGCCGCCGCCCAGGTCCGACAGCAGCGACGCGGCGACCTGCGTGGAACGCGATCCCGTCCCGTCGGTCCAGCTGTCGGTATCGCGGTGGTTGGCATCGAAACGCATGTAGTGGCTGCCGGCCTGGACGCCATCACCGGCAATGCGGCGGTTGATGCCGAACGAAGCTTCCTTGAGGCCATGGCTGCCGAGGCGCAGCTGGGCTTCGGTGAAGTCGGTGCGCTCGGCCACCTTGGTGATGTAGTTGATCGTTCCGCCCACGGCGCCGGCGCCGTACAGGAAGCCCGATGCGCCGCCGATGGCTTCCACACGGTCGTAGATCCAGCTGTCTACCGGCCGCGCTGCGATCGTGTACTGGACGTTGATGCCGTTGAAGAGCTGGCTGAGTGAAGCACCACTGAATCCACGGTAGCTCACGCCGATGCTGCCCGGCGCGTTGTGCGCGGTCACGCCGGGTATGGCGCGCAGGATTTCCTGCGTGTCCTGCGCCCCTCGGGCATCGATGGCGGCGCGGTCCACCACCGTGACGGTGGCTGGAGTCTGCCGGGCGGTGAGTCCGAGGCGGCTGCCCGTTTCCGCGGGGGCATCGAGGTTGAGCCGGCCGGTCGGGGTCGCTTGGTCGCCGCGCACGCTCACCTCCGGAAGCGTCGCATCCGGCACCTGGGCACACGCAGGTGCCGGTTGCAACAGCAAGGTGATGGAGGCCCAGGTCAGGGCGCAATAGGCAAGAGGAAGCGTGGACCAGGCGCGCGCTGCGCCGGTGCCGATGTCAGAAGCGGGCATAAAAATCCGTGCGATGGCACACAGCCCCGCCTTGCTCGCATGAGAGGGCAGGAAGACCGTGGCCGCTGAATGAGTGAAGAGCGTGGAGACGCAGGTTTGCGTCAAGGCTCCAGGAGGTTCAGTTCAGGGATGCACGGGTGGACCGCGCCCTGGCAGAGGGGCGGCGGTGGCCGCTGCGATACGTGCAGCGGGAATCGACTGGAAGGCATGCGCCAGCGGCAGCGGCATGGAGACCGCCGGGACCACCGGATGGGGAGGAGGCGCACCCGTGGGCAGGCAGAGTGCGCAGTGCATGGCGGTGGCATCCAGTTCCTGCGTGCCTTCGTCTGTGGTGAGAACCAGTTTGACGGTGGCGCCGTCGCTGCAGACCATCTCCACCATCTGCGGATGGATGAATGGAGAAGCTGCCGCCACGCCCAGCGACAACGCGAACCACGCCAGCGCAAGCCTTGGCAGGAGGGTGAGCGTACGCAGGAGGTGCATCGCAGGAATTATCCCGCTTGGGGAAGGAGGACGGAGCACGCCGGGCGGCTCACACGCCCAGCAACTTCTCCAGCGCCTCCACCCGGTGCCGCCGCGGCACCGTGATGGCGTAGAAGCTCTCGGTCAGTTCGCTCGACTGGCCGGCGATCACCAGCAGCCCGCTTTTCAGTTCGTCCTGCACCACCACCTCGGACAGCAGCGACAGCCAGCCGCTGTCGCGGGCGATCAGGCGCAGCAGGGCCATGTCGTCCACTTCGGCGCGCAGGCGCGGTGCCACGCCGGCCGAAGCGCACAGTGCGTCGAAAGGCCCGCGCACGGCATGGCGGGGGCCGGGCAGGGCGATGTCCATGCCGTGCAGGTCATGCGGCACGCGCAGGCCCCCGGCCGGCCAGCGGTGGGCCGGGCCCACGATCGAGATGGCCTGGCTGGCCAGGAAGCGGCAGTGCAGGGGCCGGCCCGGGTCGGCCGGCACGCTCTGGTTGGCCAGCACGACGTCCAGCTGGTGCTCGAGCAGCCGCTGCAGCAGGTCGTCCAGCAGGCCCGATTCGAGGGTCAGCACCACGTCGGGGTCGGCCAGCAGCGGGCGCAGCAGGTTCTCCTGGTAGTTGCGCGACATGGTGGCGACCGCGCCCACGCGCAGCCGGGTCATCCCCTGGCTGCGGCCCTGCAGCCGCCCCAGCAGTTCCTGGCCCAGGCCGAAGATGTCCTCGGCATACGACAGCACGACCTGCCCCGCCTCGGTCAGCACCATCCGCCGGTTCTCGCGCGTGAACAGCGGCTCGCCCAGCCGTTCCTCCAGTTGGCGGATCTGGGCAGAGAGCGCCGACTGCGAGGCATGGACCTCCTCGGCCGCCCGTGTCAGGTGGCCCAGCTTGGCCACCCGCCAGAAGTAGAAAAGGTGGTGAAAGTTGAGCTGCTCGAGGCGCATTGTTCTCTTTAAAAGATCAATCTGTTTCTTTTAATGAATTTTACAGAACATGTGCGGGTGGCCACCATGGCGACCCATGCAAGACCTCGACTTTTTCCTCTCCACCGCCGCGCTGCTGCCCGCGGCGCTGATGCTGTGCACCGCGGCCGGGCTGTCGCTTCACCGGGGTGCGGTGCGACCTGCCTGGGTTGCGCTGCACGCGGCGTCTGCACTGGGCCTGGTGGGTGCGGTGGCCGCAATGGCCGGCTTGATCTCCGGAGCCTCTGCACCGCCCGCCCCCTGGCTGCGCCAGACGCTGCCGGGCACCGCCGTCGCGGTGCTGGTGCAGGCGCTGGGCGGGGTGGTGGGCGTGTTCTCGGCCCGCTACCTGGAGGGCGAGCCGCGCCAGGCCCGCTACGCCGCCGCGCTGGCCGCGGTACTGGGTGGCGTGCAGGTGCTGCTGCTGGCCGACCACTGGGCCGTGCTGATAGCAGCCTGGGCCGGCATCGGCCTGGCGCTGGAGCGGCTGCTGTGCTTCTATGCGGACCGCCCGTTCGCGCTGCTGGCCGCGCACAAGAAGCGCGTGGCCGACCGCGCGGCCGACGGGCTGCTGGTCGCTGCCGCGGCGCTGAGCTGGCATGCGGTGGGCAGCGGCTCGCTGGGTGACCTGGCGGCCCATGTGCAGGCCGCGGGCCTGTCCGTGCCGCTGCAGGTGGCTGCCGTGCTGCTGGTGGCCGCCGTCGTGTTGCGCACCGCGCTGATGCCGGTGCACGGCTGGCTGATCCAGGTGATGGAGGCACCCACGCCCGTGTCGGCGCTGCTGCATGCCGGGGTCGTGAACCTGGGGGGCGTGGTGCTGATCCGCTGCGCGCCGCTGCTGGAACACGCCATGCCGGCGCGCGCCCTCCTCGTTGCGCTGGGGCTGGCGACGGCGCTGGGCGCCGGCCTGGTGATGCTCACCCGCATCAGCATCAAGGTGCGGCTGGCCTGGAGCACCGTCGCGCAAATGGGCTTCATGCTGGTCGAATGCGGCCTGGGCCTCTACACCCTCGCGGCGCTGCACCTGCTGGGCCATTCCATCTACAAGGCGCATGCCTTCCTGGCCGCGTCCGACGTGGTGCGGCAGACCCGGGCGCGTGCGCTGCGGCCGCCGCAGCTGCCGGCCCGCGCCAGCCTGCTGGCGGCGCCGCTGCTGGCCGGGGCGGTCGTGGCGGCGGTGGGCGGCGGCTGGCCGCTGTGGTGGACGGGCGTGATGGCGCTGGCCTGGGCGCCGCTGCTGTGGGCACCGGGGCTGCGGCAATTGGCCGCGGGCCTGGCCGCCACGGCGGTGCTGACGGCCGTGGCCCGCGCCGCCCACGCGCTGCCGCTGGGCCTGCACGACGCGCCGCACGACGTGCTGGGCTTCCTGGCCCTGGCCGGCATGGCCGTGCTCTACGCCGTGCTCGTCGCGCTGCAGATGCGCCCGCAGGCACTGCTCACGGCGCGCCGCTGGAGCTACGCCGGCTTCTATCTCGACGAGTTCTACACCCGCTGGAGCCTGCGCCTGTGGCCGCGCCGCTGGACGCCCACGCCGGCCACACCGCCTGCTTCCCGCCCCGCCGCGATCTGACAGAGAAAGAAAAAGACCATGCACACCGACACCCTCGAACACGACGCCCTGGCCCGGGCTGCGGCGCCCACCCGCATCCAGGCTGCCTGCGCCCAGGCCTGCAGCGCGATCGCCCCCGCCTGGCCGCTGGACCGCGCCATCGCCGTCAACCCGCACTGGCAGCGCACGGGCCAGCCGCTGCGCCGCGTCGCCGCGCGCATGGCGCTGCTGGGCGGCATCCAGGTGTTCCCGCCGCGCGAGCGCCAGCGCGAGGCCTGGTACGGTGGCCGTATCTCTCCGGAGGATCTGGCCCTGGCGTTGCAGCAGCTGCCGGATGCTCTGGGTCTGAGCGCAGATGATTGCATCGCCGCGCTGGACCGCTCCGACGGGCTGCAACCCCTGCCGCTGCTGATCGACGTGCTGGACAACGACCCCGCCCGCGATGCGCGCCTGACCTGGCGCCAGGCCATTACGCACCAGGTCAGCCAGACCTGCGCCGCTTTCTTCGACCGGACCCAGGCCGACTGGCAGCCCGAGCGCGGGCCGGGCCTCTACGCCTTCTGGCGCGACACGCTGACGCATGACCACGGCATCGGCACGCTGATGGGGCTGCCCGGCCTGCACCGCGGCTTGCAGGCCTTGCCGGCGACGCGCGAGGACGCCGAGGCCTGGGCGATGCACCACCTGCAGCTGCCCGACGGCGCCTGGGCCGACTACCTGGAGGCCGTGCTGCTCACCGTCAACGGCTGGGCCTCGTGGTGCGCGTACCTGGCCTGGCAGGCGCCCGAGGGCGCGCCGGAGCGCGAGCACCTGCGCGACCTGCTGGCCATCCGCCTGGCATGGGGCGCCGTGCTGCTGGAGTGCAAGGACGATGCCGCCGCCCGCCAGGCCTTCGCCGCGCTCCAGGCCGAGTGGCGCCGCGCTCCCGAGCGGCTGCGGCAGGCCGGGCAGGCGCTGGTCGTCGATGAGGTGTGGCAGATCGCGCTGGAGCTGGGCTACCAGCGCGAACTGGCCGGGCGGCTGGCCCGGGCGCCCGGCTTCCGGCCTGCCGAGCCGGAGGCGCAGGCCGTGTTCTGCATCGACGTGCGCAGCGAGCCGCTGCGCCGCGCGCTGGAGGCCACCGCGCCGACGCTGCAGACGCTGGGCTTCGCGGGATTTTTCGGGGTGCCGGCGGCGTACACGCCGCTGGGCACCACGGCACGCCGGCCCCAGCTGCCGGGCCTGCTGCCGCCCGCGATGGAGGTGACCGACCAGCTGCCCGACGCCCGGGCCGCCGTCACCGCACGCCACCGCCGCCTGGCCTGGGCGGCGCAGTGGGAGTCCACCACGCGCTGGCCCGGTGCGGCTTTTTCCTTTGTCGAGGCGCTGGGAGCCGGCTACCTCGGCAAGCTGGGCGGCTGGCTGTGGCCGCGCGAACATGTGCGCGACAGCGGCGACCAGGAGGGCCTGCCGGCGCGCTATCGCCCCGTCTGCCGGCCCATGCTGAGCGGCCTGCCGCTGCAGGAGCGCGCCGCGCTCGCCGCCCGCGTGCTCAAGGCCCTGGGCCTGGCCCGTGGCGCCGCGCCGCTGGTGATGCTGGTGGGCCATGGCAGCCAGTCAGCCAACAACGCCCAGGCCGCCGCGCTGGACTGCGGCGCCTGCTGCGGCCAGACCGGCGAAGTCAACGCGCGCGCCCTGGCGCTGCTGCTGAACGATGCCGAGGTGCGTGGCGCGCTGCCGGCGCTCGGCATCGCACTGCCCGAGTCCACGTGCTTCGTCGCCGCGCTGCACAACACGACGACCGACGAGATCGAGGGCTTCGACCTCGACCTGCTGCCGCCCGAGGCGCGTGCGCGCTGGGAGCGCTGGCAGCCCGTGTTCACCACGGCAGGCGATCGCGTGCGCCGCGAGCGCGCCCCCTCGCTGGGCCTGGACCCGCATGCTGCTGCCGGCGACCTGCTGTCCGCGCTGCGCCGCCGCGCCAACGACGGCGCCCAGACCCGGCCCGAATGGGGCCTGGCCGGCAATGCGGCCTTCGTCATCGCGCCGCGCTCGCGCACCTGGGGGGCGGAGCTGGGCGGACGTGCCTTCCTGCACGACTACGACCCGGTCCAGGACGCCGACGGCAGCCTGCTGGAACTGCTGATGACGGCGCCCATGCTCGTCACGCACTGGATCAACTGGCAGTACCACGCCTCCACCTGCGACCCGGAGCGCCTGGGCAGCGGCAACAAGCTGCTGCACAACGTGGTGGGCGGGCACATCGGCGTGTTCGAGGGCAACGGCGGTGACCTGCGCATCGGCCTGTCGCGCCAGTCGCTGCACGACGGCCAGCGCTGGGTGCACGAGCCGCTGCGGCTGACGGTGGTCATCGACGCGCCCGCAGAGGCCATCGATGCGGTCATCGCCCGGCATGCGGTGCTGCAGCAGTTGCTGGGCAACGGATGGCTGCACCTGTGGCGTTTCGCGGCGGCGGGGCTGGAGCGGCGCGAGGCAGGGGGCTGGTTCGCCGTGGGCACGGGGCCGTCCGGGGCGTGAGCCGGGTTGCGCCCAATGCAACCTGGGTTTTCAGCCTCGCGGCTTCGCCCGCTTCGCTGGTGTGGCGTGTTGGGCCTCGTCGATGATCAGCGCCACGGGCTGGCCCGCTGCCTGCTGGAGGCTGCGCAGCGCGTCCACGAGCGTCACTCATCCGAGGATAAAGAAAGGATAAATTGCCGGGCGCTGCAGGAGGCGGCGGATGACACGCCATGGGACGGCTCCGGTGGACAATGGCGCCCACCCATGCTCACCATCCACGCCGACACCTCGCACGTGATCCAGCTCGCCGTGGGGCCTGCCTTCATGCTGGCCGCCATCGGCAGCACGCTGACCGTGCTCACCAACCGCCTGGCCCGCATCAATGACCGCACCATCAAGCGCCGGGACGACCAGGAGCATGCACCCACCGAGGCGAGCCCGGCCCTGCAGCAGGAGCTGCAGGCGCTGAATCGCCGCGCCAAGGTGGTGAATGCCGCCATCACGGTGGCTGCGGCCTGCGCGATCCTGGTGTGCTTCCTGATCGTGTCGCTCTTCGTGGGCAACGAACTGGGCATCGCTTTCGACCGGCCGGTGGCCGGCCTTTTCGTGCTGGCCATGCTGGGGCTGGTGGCCACCTACACGCTCATGCTGGTGGAGATCTACCTGGCGCAGCACAGCATCAACCCGACCTGAATATGCAGGTCCCTTTTTCCCAGGAGCCCGGATGTCCAGGCTGATGACTTTCCTTTCCGTGGTCGGCGTGCTGGCCGCGCTGTACTTCGCCTACCGGTACGGCGTCTTCTGACCGGCGGGCGATGCGTCAGGCCGCGTGCGCGCGCAGCCAGGCCACGATATCGGCGGTGACCTCGTCGCGGTTGGTTTCGTTCAGGATTTCATGGCGGCCGGCCGGGTAGAGCTTCACGGTCACGTCGGCGATGCCCGCGTCGCGGTAGCGCTGGCCCAGGATCTCCAGCCGCTCGCCGCCGCCAGCGAGCGGATCCGCGTCGCCGGACGCGATGAGGATGGGCAGGTCGCCGCGGATGCGCGCCAGCCGGGCGGGATCGGCGAGGCGTGGGGCGGGCGCCATCAAGGCCGGGAACACGTCGGGGGGGACGTCCCATCCGCACCAGGGGTTGGCGACATAGGCATCCACCTCGGCGGCGTCGCGCGACAGCCATTCGTAGCCTGTGCGGTGCGCGAAGCCCGCATTCAGCGCTGCGAGGCCAGCAGGAGCGCCCGGCGGCGGATTCGCCAGGTCGGCGGCGAACAGGTCCAGCGCGGTCGATCCGGACAGGACCACGCCGGACCACGTTGCCGAGTGGTCGAGGAGGGCTGCCTGCGCGGCGAAGGAGCCCATCGAGTGCGCGAAGAGAAAGAGTGGAAGCTGCCCGTGCCGGGCCCGCAGCAGGGCGCCGAACTGGGCCACGTCGGCGATCAGGCCGCCAAAACCGGCCTTGCCGAAATCGCCCATGCGCCCGCCGGCGGTGCGCCCGTGGCCGCGGTGGTCCACTGCGTGGACCAGGAACCCGGCCGCATTCAGCGCCCTGGCGAAACGGTCGTAGCGCTCGCCGTGTTCGGCGAGCCCGTGGGCGATCTGCACCACGCCCGTGGGTTCGCCGGACACGCCGGCCCAGGTGTACGTCGCGACGGGGGTGCCGTCCGCATCGGAAGGGAAGGATGAGATGGTCATGCTCATCGTTTCATTCTCACATGGCGGTGGCCTGCCTTGCAGTCGCCAGCGCGATCTGCGGTCCTGATACGTATCCATGGACTGCGAGGCCTGCACCGGTGTCCAGCCGGAAGACGCCGGCCATGCCCGCCAGCGCCACCGCGTCGTCCTTCATGGCCGATGCGGCAGCGGCGGCTTCCTCGACCAGGGCTGCATTCTTCTGCGTCACGCCGTCGATCGACTGGATGGAGGCGCTCACCTGGAGCATGCCCGTGGCCTGTTGCTCGGTGGATGCGCCGATGTCGGCGATGAGGCGCGCTACGGTCTCGACGCTGCCTACGACCTGGCCGATGGTGCCGCCGGCCTCCTGTACCAGTGCCGTGCCCAGTGCGACTTTGTCCACGGAGTCCGTGATGAGGGCCCTGATCTCACGCGAGGCGCTGGCCGAGCGCTGGGCGAGATTGCGCACCTCTGCCGCGACGACGGCGAAGCCCCGGCCCTGTTCACCCGCGCGGGCCGCTTCGACGGCAGCGTTGAGTGCCAGGATGTTCGTCTGGAAGGCGATGCCGTCGATGACGCCGATGATGCGGGCGATGCGCTGCGAGGCACCGTTGATCGCCTCCATGGTTTCGATGACGCGGGCCACGGCCTGCCCGCTGCGGGCCGCGATACCGCTCGCGGAAGCCGCCGCGCGGGTGGCCTCGCGGGCGCTGTCGGCATTGCGCTGGATGGTGGCTGAGATCTGTTCGGCGGCTGCGGCCGTCTCCTCCACCGAGGCCGCCTGCCGCTCCGTGCGGACCGACAGGTCCGAATTGCCGGAGGCGATTTCGGAGGACGCCTGGGAGATGCCGCGGGCGCTCGACTGGATGCCGGCGATCAACCGGCGCAGGTTGGCGTTCATCTGGCCCAGCGAGGACACGAGTCGGCCGACCTCGTCCCGGGATGTCGGCTCGATCGTGCCGGTGAGGTCGCCCCTGGCCACGCGCTCGGCCACGCCGACGGCCTGTGTCAGGGGCCGGACGATGGAGCGGGTGAGCAGTCCGGCCACGAGGGCCGCGAACACGATGGCGGCTGCTTCCAGCCCCAGCAGCAGCCGCATGCTGCGCCGCGTGGTGCTTTCGATGCCTGCCTGTATCGCGTCGATCTGCGCGCGCTGGACCGTCACCAGTTCCTGCATCAGCGCCTGGAAGGTCCGCGAAACGGGCAGGTATTCTTCCTGCAGCAGGCGCAGGGCTTCGTCGGCACGGCCCTGGACCTTCAGTGCGTTCACGCGGTCCCGCGACTGCAGGTAGCGCGCGCGCTGGAGATCGATCTTCTCGAAGAGCGCACGTTCCTCCGGCGTTTCCAGCAGGGAGCGGATTTTTTCCTGCAGGTCTCCCGAGCGCCTGGGACCGTCGGTGGCGAGGAAGGCGGCCAGCGCGGGATCGCTGCTGCGCGCGATGGCCGTCGTGCGCATGATGCCGGAGTCGATGGCGCGGTACCAGTCGCTGCAGAGGCGCTCCTTCATGAGGGGTTTCTGCATCATGGCGGCCGAGGCGTCGCTCAGGGTCTTGAGGTTCCACAGCGAGACACCGACGATGAGGCAGGACAGGGCGATGACGGTCGCGAAACCCAGCCGCAGGCGGCTGCCGATATTGAAGCGTGCAAACATGTGTCGATCCTCTGGCGCCGGTCTAGCGCCGCAGTTTTCCGTCCTGGCCCACAACGGCGATGTCCACGTAGCTGGAGCCGGAGTGGCTGGCGGGAGAGAACGTGATGGCGAAGCCCCCGAGGTCGGTTTCCCCGAGGTTTTCCAGCGCACGGCGCAGCCGTGCAGGCGTGGGATCCGGGCCGGCGCGGGCCAGGCCTTCCACGAGCACCCGGGCGGCGATGCAGCCTTCGACCATGTCCGCGTTCAGCGGCGTCGGCCCCTCGCCGCGCTGGCGCAGTCCATCCTGCAGGTCGCGCACCAGGCGCGAGGTCCTGCGGGCCGGGTCCGGCACGACCTGGGCGATACCCAGGCCATGGGACTGCGAGGCACCGATGCGCCGCACGACGGCCTCCGCGTCGGTCACGGACAGCGCGATGACGAAGGCCGGGCTTCCGGCCTGCCGCATGCGCCGGTAGAACTCCGCGGTGGCGTCGCTGGTGGCCACGGCGATGACCGCATCGGGAGCGGCCCGGGAGAGCACGGAGACCGCTTCCTGCACGTCGGTGGTGCCGTACGCATAGTCCGCCGAGCCGGCGAGGCGCAGCCCGTGGGCCTGGATTTCCTCCCGGGCCCGGGCCAAGCCTTCGGCTCCGAAGGCGCTGCGCTCATGGAAGACGGCGACGGACCGCCTGCCCACCGTGGCGAGATGGTCGCAGATGCGCTTCATTTCGCGGGCGTAGCTGGCGCGCGTGTTGAAGATCCACGGGTTGACGGACTGGTGGAGCGAAGCCGCCCCGGTACGCGCTCCCACCAGGGGGATGCCGGCCTTGCCGAGCACGTCCGCCCGGACCAGGGCTTCCAGCGGAGCCGTGCCGCTGATGCCCACCAGCGCCGTGGGTCGGTATTCCTCGATGGCTTCGCGGGTCCGGCGGACCGCGTCGGGGCCGTCGGGTCCCCGGTCTTTCAGGACGAGCCGCAGCCGCGCTCCGAGCACGCCGCCGCGGGCATTCACTTCGTCGAGGCAGATCCGCACTCCCGCCTGGATCTGGCTGGCCGTGGAGTGCGGATCCCTGAACTGGCCGACGCCCGCGACGACGATGTCGTTCGGCACTGCGCCGGCCGCGGAGGCCGGCATCGCCGGGGGCGCGGCCATCGCCAGGATCGCTGCCGTGTGGATGAAAGGGTGTGCCATGCTGTCCTGCCCGACGCACCGGTGTCAGAAGTTGTGCTGGATGCCGATGCCCAGGGCACGGACCACGTCGTTGGGGGCGCGGTTGTTCGGGTCGGTCCGGTCGAGGAAGGCATACAGGCTGGTGCGCTTGCTCAGGTTGTGCAGGTAGCCCACCTGGAGCCGGCGCAGCTGCGCATTGCGGTCCGTCTGCACGTCCTTGGTCATGTAGTTGCCGACGATCTTTCCGCTGCCCACGTCCCAGGAGGCGCCGACGTAGCGGACATCGGTCTTGTTGCGGGACGTGGGGCCGCCCTGGGTGTTGTCCCGGTTGAACAGCACCCATGCGCGGACGGCGCCGAAATCGTAGGAAGCGACCGCCATCCATTTGTCCTTGACGTCGTTCACGGCCGCTCCGCCGCGCTTGCGGTTCTGCCCGTAGCCCAGGCCCAGGCCCAGCGGGCCGCTGCCCTCGCCGTAGCTGAGCGATACGTCGGCCTGCCGGTAGTCGCTTTCGAAGCGCACGGGGCCGCTGGCGGTTTCCGCGAGGCCGTCGCCATTGAGGTAATAGCCTGCGCGGAAGACGAAGTTGTTGACGACCGGACTGGCGTAGCCGATGGCGTTCGATTCGCGCGTGCGGGCGTTGAGGATCGATGTGCCGACGGCGGTGGCCCCTGCGTCGTGGATGACGAACTCGGTGTGCCGCGTAACCAGCGCGTAGAGCGGCGTCCGGGTGGGAGCCGCGGAGTCGAGGCGACCCAGCGCGACCGTGCCGAAGGAGCCGCCCAGGCCCACGTAGGAGTTGCGGAAGGCGGGGGAGGAGAGACCTCCCGTATCCGAGGAAACACCCAGTTCCAGGCCGAAGAGCGCCTTCAGCCCGTCGCCGAGGTCTTCCGAACCGCGGAAGCCCAGGCGCGACGCGTTGCTGGTCATCTGGGTCGTTGAGGTCGGGCCGGTCTTGACGCTGTCGATGCTGGTGTCGATCCTGCCGTAGATCGTCACCGCCGATTGCGCTCCTGCCGTGAGTGGAAGCGCTGCGCAGGCGGCCAGGGCCGCCAGGTATGCCGAGGTTCGTTTCATGAGGTGTCGCTCCTGTGGGGGTGGAAAAACTGGGGTGGAAGACGGGCGCAGGCGGCCCCGCCACCCGCGCTGCGGGCGCGGGCGGACAAGTCGCAGAAAGGGGTGGGCGGTGCTCAGCCGCTCGGCGGGGTGGGCGCGGGCAGCGGTTCGAGGGCCTGCGGATCCGCCATGTGCAGCGTCACGCTGGAAGGGTGGGACGGCGACAGGTGGAGGGTGTTGAGGGCCACGCGCTTTTCGCGGGCTTCGGCAGCGGATTCACCGCTGTTGGGGTTGACGTCGTACTTGGGAAAGTTGCTGCTGGAGATGTCGAGCCGGATGCGGTGCCCCTTCAGGAAGAGGTTGCCGGTGGCGAACGGCTCGATGGTGATCGCATACACCTTGTGCGGCTCGAGCGGGCTGGGCCGTTCCCAGGACGCGTGGAAGCGGCAGCGGAAGATGCCGTCCGTGAGATTCAGGGCATAGCCTTCGGGGTAGTCGGCATTGGCCGGGTGCACGTCGATCAGCTTCGCGGTGAAGTCGGTGTCGGGGCAGTCGGACGAGATGAACAGCCGCACGGTCACCGGGCCGATGACGGCGATGTCCTGTTCCAGCGGCGGGGTCTGGAACGCCACCACGTCATCGCGCGAGGCCAGTGGCAGGCCCGGCTCCTGTACGCCGAAGAAGCGAGGATCCTCGCGCTGGTCGAAGCCGCCGCCCGAGAATACGGGCTGGCCGGAAGTCAGCGATCCTCCGATGGTGGGCACGGGCCGGCGCGGGTCCGACTGGTAGCGGATGCATGCGCCGTCCGTGGTGGGAGGCTCCTGGTCGAGGCGGCCGTCGGCATGCAGGTAGTAGGCGGTGGCATGCGCCTGCGGCACCGGCCAGGCGTCCGCGCGCACCCAGGCGCCGCCATGGTCGATGCGGCCGTGGGCATCGCGCCGTCCGCTGCCGCCGCCCATCAGAAAGAGCCGCGCTGCCGGGTCCTGGCGGCCCTCCTGCGGCCGGTCCTGCAGCCAGTGCTGAAACCATTGCAGGCGGAACGCCAGCCAGTCGGTGGCGACGTTGCCGTCCAGGGCGGCGCGCGGGCCGAATTCCGCGTCGCCGCTGTGCGTGGTGTTGCGGTCCCCGTGCAGCCAGGGGCCGAGGATCAGGTGCACCGGTGACCGGCGGCCGGTGGCGAGGCCCGCGTGGTTTTCCAGCGTGGTGCGCACGTAGGCGTCGTACCAGCTGGACATGAGCACCACGGGGATGTCCGGGATGGCGTGGTAGTAGCCCTTCGCGTAGATGCCCAGGCGGCGCCAGGAGGCGTCGAAGGTGTCTGCGCGCCATTGCTCGAACAGGTAGTCCTCGTACTCGGGCACGGCGGACAGCGGCGAGTGCCCAGGCCGCCAGGGCATGCGGGCGAACCACTGGCGGATGTCCTGGGCCTCCAGCGCGGCACGAACGACGGGGTCCTGCTGCGCGGCCGGGCTGAGCTTGGCCTGCTTGAAGGCCCATGTGGCCTGCTTGAGCTCGAAGGCCCCGGACTGCCGGATGCCGCACTGGTAGCCGTCGGAGAACCCGCCCGAATCCAGCACCATGCAGGCCAGGCCAGGCGGGTTCATACAGGCGAGCGCCATCTGCGTGTGGGCGGCGTAGGACAGGCCCATGGTCCCGACCCTGCCGTTGCACCAGGGCTGCGCCAGGATCCAGGCGAGCGTGTCGAAGCCGTCCGGGCCTTCGGCGAGGTACTTGGTGAAGTGGCCTTCGGAGGCATAGCGGCCGCGGCAGTCCTGGTAGACCACGGCGAATCCCTGGTCGGCGAAGTAGCGGGCCACTTCGGGGCGGGGAACGCCGGTGCGGTCGCCGATCTTCTCCGCGCGGGAGATGCCCGACTTGTCATAGGGCGTGCGCTCCAGGATGACGGGCAGCGGCGCATCGATGCCGGGACGGTACCCGGCGGGCAGGTGGACGTCCGTGGCCAGGCGGACGCCATCGCGCATGGGCACCATCCGGTCCTGCAGAATGTCGGCGGGGCGCACGGAGGCCGCCGTGGTGTCGGGCTGGTTCATGGGGTTTCCTGGATGTAGGGCATGGAGGTGCGCTCGGCCTTGTTGGCGCGGATGGAGATGCCGCCGCGCGCGGCCCAGAAGACCACGGGGAAATACAGCGGCACGATGCCCACGTCGTTGAAGCCGGCCTCGGCGGCCTGGCGCAACAGCGCGTCCCGCCGGTTCGGATCGAATTCGACGGCGGCCTGGGCCAGCAGGCGGTCCAGGGCAGGGTTGGAATAGCGCGATCGGTTGAAGGCGCCGGTGCCCGCGGCCTTGTCGTAGCTCGCCAGCACGTTCAAAAGCCCGTTGGCCGAGTCGCCGGTGGTGTTGCCGTAGGAAAAGACGAAGGCGCTGTATTGCTGCTTGGCGCTGGCCCCCGCATACACGTTGTAGGGTTGGGTGACCACGCCATTGATGCGCAGTCCGCCGCGCGCCATCATCTGGGCCAGGGCCTGGGCGAGGTCGCTGTCGCTGGCGAACCGGTCGTTGGATGAATGGATGGTGAGCCCGAACCCCTGCGGATAGCCCGCCTCGGCCAGCAAGGCCCGTGCACCGGGCAGGTCGTAGGCGGGCGCCGGCAGCGCGGGCGTGTAACCGCCCAGGCCCTCGGGCACCATCTGGCCGGCAGGCATGCCGGCACCGCTGAGCAGGCGCGCGGTGATCGGCTCGCGCATGAACATCTTCGAGATGGCGCGGCGCACGCGCACGTCCTTGAGCGGATTGGTGTCCATCGGGCGGCCGTGCGCGTCGGTGACGTAGGGGCTGGCATCGCGTGCGGAATCCAGCGCCAGGTAGATCAGGCGCGCCGACGGCGAGCTGAAGAGGCTGACCCCGGGCCGGCTCCGGAGGCTCTTCGCGTCGGTGGGAGGTACGCTGTCGATCAGGTCCACGGAACCTGAAAGCAGGGCCGAGATGCGTGCCGCATCGTTGGAGATGTAGCGGATCAGCACGCGGTCGAAATCCGGACGCCGGCCCCAGTAGTGCGCATTGCGCTCGAGTTCCAGGCTGTCGCCGGGCTGCCAGCGTTTGAAGCGGTAGGGACCGGTGCCCACCGTGGCCGCGCCGGAGTTGAAATCCTCCGAGCGCTTTCCCTGGGCCGCATGTCGCGAGACGATGTAGACCAGTCCGATCTGCTCCATCAGGTCGGGCGTGGGGGCCTTGGTGCGGATGCGCAGCGTGAGCGCGTCCACGGCCTGGATGCTGGCGATGGAGCGCACGGCACCGGTGAAGGGCGCCGGGCTGTTGGGCACCCGGGGAGCGCGTTCCAGCGAGAAGACCACGTCATCTGCGGTGAAGGACGTGCCGTCGTGGAATTGCACGCCGGGCCGCAGCCGGATTTCCCAGAGCGTGGGTTCCAGCACGCGCCAGGAGACCGCCAGGCCGGGGCGCGACTGCATGTTTTCGTCGCTGGAGACGAGGCGCTCGAAGATGTTCTCGGCCGCGGCCTGGTTGTTGCCGGTGCGGGAGAACAGCGGGTCCATGGACGAGGGTTCGCTCGAATGTCCGATGGTCAGCAGCGGCCGCGCGAAGGCGGCGGGCACCGGCAGCAGGGCCAGTGCCAGGGCGGCGGCCAGCGTGCGGCGTGTCAGGAGGAAGAGGGGTCGCATGGTCGGCGGGCTCAGGCAGTTGCGTTCGGTGTCGCGGGTTCGAGCAGGTGGCAGGCGGCCTGGAGGCCGTCGCCCGTCGCCCGCAGCAGCGGCTGTTCGGTGCGGCAGCGCGGCATGGCGTGAGGGCAGCGCGGATGGAAGTGGCAGCCCGGGGGCGGTGCCAGCGGCGACGGAATTTCACCCGTGATGGCATGGAAGCTCCGCTTGCGATGGGACAGCCGCGGCACCTCGGCCAGCAGGGCCTGGGTATAGGGATGGCGGGGTGCCCGGAAGACTTCGGCGGTGGGGCCCGATTCGACGATGCGGCCCAGGTACATGATCACGGTGCGGTCGCTGATGCGCTGCACCACGCCCAGGTCGTGGCTGATGAACAGGTAGGTCAGCCCCAGGTCCTCGCGCAGGTCCATGAACAGGTTCAGTATCTGGGCCTGGATCGAGACATCCAGCGCCGCGATCGATTCATCGCAGATCAGGAAGCGGGGACGCACGGCCAGTGCGCGGCCGATGCCCACCCGCTGGCGCTGTCCGCCCGAGAACTGGTGCGGGAAGCGATGGCGGAAGTCCGGATTGAGCCCGACCCGCTTCATGACATCGACCACGTAATCGTCGCCGTCGCGGCGATCCACGAGGCCGTGGGCCAGGGGCGCCTCGCCGATGATGTCGCGCACCCGCTTGCGTGGATTGAGCGAGGACATCGGGTCCTGGAAGATCATCTGGGTGGCCAGGCGCTGAGCGCGTGCCTCGCGGCCGGCCAGTTGCGAGAGATCGCCGGCCGGCGTGCGGACCGCGCCGGACGTGGGTGGCAGGATGCCGGCCAGCACCCGGCCCAGGGTGGACTTGCCGCAGCCGGATTCCCCGACCAGGCCCACGACCTCGCCCTGGTGGATGGACAGGTCGACGCGGTCCACCGCATGCACGGTCTGCGTGGCGACACGGGCGCCAAGCAGGCCGGCCAGGCGCTCGGCGTAGTCGGGCCGCTTGACGAACAGGCGCGATACCTGTTCGGCCTGCATCAGGATCGGCGTGTTCACAGGGGGGCTCCTTTCTGGGGATGGAAGCAGCGGTGGCTGCGGCTGCCGGCCGCTTCCAGTGGCGGTTGCTCCGCGCGGCAGCGCTCCGAGGCGTGCCCGCAGCGCGGATTGAAGGCGCAGCCTGGCGGCAACGCGAAGGGCGAGGGCGCCATGCCGGGGATCTGGTAGAGCCGCCGGCCGGCGCGGGCATTGCTCGGCACCGAGCCGATCAGGCCGATGGTGTAGGGGTGGCGCGGATGGTCCAGGATGTCCCCGGTGGCGCCGGACTCGACGATGCGCCCGGCGTACATCACGCAGACGCGGTCGGCCAGCCCGGCCACCACCGCCAGGTCGTGGCTGACCCAGACCATGGCGGTACCGGTCTCGGCGCACAGCTTCTGCATCTCCGCGAGGATCTGGGCCTGGATGGTCACGTCCAGGGCCGTGGTGGGCTCGTCGGCGATGATCAGGTCGGGCTTGTGCAGCATGGCGATGGCGATCGCCACGCGCTGCCGCATGCCGCCGGACAGCTGGTGCGGGTAGGCCTTCATGCGCTCGGCGGGCGAGGGGATGCCCACCGCAGCCAGCGTGTCGCGGGCCCGGTCCCAGGCCGCCTTGCGGCTGCAGCGCTCATGGCCCAGCACGGTCTCGACCATCTGGCTCTCGATGCGGAAGACCGGGTTGAGGGTCATCATCGGATCCTGGAAGACCATCGCGATGCGGTTGCCGCGCAGCTGCCGCAGCTCCTCCTTCGACAGCGTCGCCAGGTCGGTTCCCTTGAACAGGATCTGGCCGCCATCGATGCGGCCCGGGGGATCGATCAGGCCCAGGATGGAAAAGCCCGTGATGGATTTGCCCGAGCCCGATTCGCCGACCAGGCCGAGAATCTCCCCGGGGTGCACGTCGAAGCTCACGTCGTCCACGGCGCGCACGAGCCCGGCGCGCGTGTGGAACCAGGTGCGCAGGTTGCGCACGGAAAGCGTGGGGGTGTGGGTGGGGGGCATGGGATTCTCACTTCTGCAGGCGCGGATTGAGGGCTTCGCGCACCCGGTCGCCCACGATGTTCATGGTGAAGACGACGGCCAGCAGCAGCACGCCGGGGAATACGCTGATCCAGTACAGGCCCGCGAGCATCTGCTGGTAGCCGTTGGCGATCAGCAGGCCCAGCGAGGGCTCGGTGACCGGCAGCCCGATGCCCAGGAAGCTCAGCGTGGCTTCGGCGGCGATGGCATTGGCGGTCTGGATCATCGCGATGACGATGATGGGCGGAATGCAGTTCGGCAGCAGCTGCGAGAACAGCGCGCGCCGGTGGCTCAGGCCCAGGCACAGCGCGGCTTCCATGTATTCCTTGCGGCGTTCGACCACGGCGGTGGCGCGCACCGCCCGGGCGAAGTAGGCCCACTGCACCACCACGAGCGCAAGGACCACCTTGTCCACCCCCTGGCCGAGGATCGCCAGCATCATCAGCGCCACCAGGATGGTGGGGAAGCCGAGCATCAGGTCCACCAGCCGCATGACCAGTGCATCGGTGCGGCCACCGAAATAGGCGGCCGCCAGGCCCAGCACGGTACCCACGGCCATGGCGAAGAGGCCGCTGAGCACGCCCACGCCGAGGCTGGTGCGCAGGCCGTACATCATGGCCGACAGCATGTCGCGGCCCTGGGCGTCGGTGCCGGCCCAGTAGATGTCGCCATAGACGCCGCGGCTGCCGGGCGGCAGTCGGCCGTCGAGGATGGTGATGGCGGACAGGTCGTACGGGTTCTGCGGCGCGATCCACGGCGCGAGCAGGGCCGCGAGGACCAGCAGCAGGAACACGGCCGCGGCCACGGTGGCGGGGCGGCTGTCCAGCACGCCGTGCACCGCCTGGCCGAGCGTGGTGTCGCGGCCCGGCAGCCACTTCTTGAGGGCAGGGGAGGTCATTCGGAAGCTCCCACGCGCACACGGGGATCGAGGACGGAGTAGAGGATGTCCACCAGCAGGTTCAGCAGGATGAACATGGCGACGACGATCAGCAGGTAGGCCACGACCACCGGCCGGTCCAGCTTCATGATGCTGTCGATGATGAGCTTGCCCACGCCGGGCCAGGCGAAGATGGTCTCGGTGACCGTGGCGAACGCGATCAGCGAGCCGAACTCCATGCCCACGACCGTGACGATCGGGATCATGATGTTCTTGAGCACGTGCACGTAGATCACGCGCGATTCGCGCAGTCCCTTGGCCCGCGCGAACTTCACGTAGTCCAGCGGCATGGTCTCGCGCACGCCGCTGCGGGTCAGGCGCACGATGAGCGCAGTCTTGAAGAGCGCGAGGTTGAGGGCCGGCAGGATCAGGTGGCGGATGCCGTCCCACGATGCCAGGCTGGTGTGCACGCCCAGGATCTCGCCCGTGGGGCCGCGCCCGGTGGAGGGCAGCCAGCCCAGCGTGACCGAGAAGACCAGCACCAGCATGATCCCCTGCCAGAAATTCGGCAGGCTGAAGCCCAGGATGGAGCCGGCCATGATGCCGCGGTCCAGCGCCGAGTCGGGCTTCAGGCCGGCCACCAGGCCCAGCGGAAGGCCCACGGCCAGGGCCAGCACCAGTGCCACGAAGGCGAGCTCCAGCGTGGCCGGCAGGCGCTGCAGGATCAGCTGGATCGCCGGCTGGTTGAAGACGAAGGAGTTGCCCAGGTCGCCCTGCAGCGCCTTGCCCACGAACTTGAGGTACTGCTGGTGCAGAGGGAGATCCAGGCCCAGCGACTGGACGGCCTGGTCGATCTCGGCCTGCGAGGCATCGGCGGGAACCAGGATCTCGATCGGATCGCCGATCGCATAGACGCCGGCGAAGACGATCAGCGAGGTGAGCACCAGCACCACGAGGCTCTGGCACAGCCTGCGGATGATGAACGCGGTCATGGCGCGCCGCGGTGGTCTGGGGTGTGTATGGCGCGCATCTTGCTCTCCTTGCCGGTGCGGGGCCGGCGTTGCGGGTGGGTGGGGTCCGTCGGGGATTCGTCGGATGGGCTGGGCCCGGACGAAGCGAATAATCCCGGGATGGCGCGCAGCAGGCAACGTTATGCGCAGCCGGTATCTGGCTATGCGGTTCTTCGCAGAGTGCGTGTTAACCCTGATCGATCCGCCTGGCTGCGTTGCAGGACGACCTATGAATTTCAAACAGCTCGAGGCGTTCATCGCTTTCATGAACACCGGTTCGACCATCGAGGCGGCGCAGCGCCTGGGCACGTCGCAGCCGGCCGTCAGCCGCCTGCTCAGCCAGTTCGAGGACGACCTGGGCGTGCCGCTGTTCCTGCGCCGCAAGGGTCGGCTGCACCCCACCCACGAGGCGGAAGTGCTGCTGCCCGACGTGCAGAACATGCTGTCGGGGGCCGCCTCCCTGCACCGGCACGTGAACCAGCTGAGGCTGGGAGGGCGCCGGCGCGCGCTGCTGCGGGTGCAGGTGCCCGGCACGGTGGCGCAGACCGTGATGTCCGGCGTGGCCGAGTCCTTCCTGTACGACCACCCCGGGGTGGCGCTGGAGGTGCTGGCCGGCACCTACGAGAGCGGCGAGGTCGCCCTGCTGGGGCGCGAGGTGGACCTGGCGCTGGTGCGGTCGCCGCCGCTGAACACGGGGCTGGCCATGGTGAGCGAACTGGTCACGGAGGCGGTCTGCGTCATGCCCGCGGGGCATCCGCTGCAGGACCTGGAGACGGTGGGCAGCGCCGACCTGGTGGATGTGGACCTGGTGCTGCTCGGGCGCCAGCGCTCGCTGCGCCAGCAGATCGACCAGGCCTTCCGCCAGGGACGGATGCTGCCGCAGATACGCGCCGAAGTGCATTCCGTCGAGATGGCCTGCCGGTTCGTTGCCCAGGGGCTGGGCGTTTCCATCGTCAACGGGCTGTTCGCGCACCTATGCCGGGACATGGGCGTGGTCTGCCGGCCTTTCCGCCCACTCATCGACTACCGCCTCGGCATGGCGACGCTCGCCGGGCAGGCCCCGGAGCCGCTGGCGCTGGAAATGGCCACCCGCATCATGGGCGCCATGGCGCATCGCGCGGGGCCTGCCGCCTTCACGGTGGTGGATGGTGAGCGTGCGGGAGCCTCCTTGCCCGCGGGCGCTGCCGCCTGAGGGGCGCAGCGAGAAGGAGCGGCGGCCTGCCTACCGGAAGCCGCCCTTGCGCACCTCAGGCCCCTCCTTCAGCCGCCGCAGCGCGCGCTCGCACTCCGCCAGCAGCGGCTCGCGCCGCGCCGCCAGCCAGCCGACGGCGAACCAGGCCTTGGGATGCTTGGCTGCAAGCTGTCGGTATTGCGCTTGCGCCACCTGCTCGTCGTTGAGGCGGCCCAGGGCGTCCTGCGCGGGCTCCAGGTGGCGCAGGAAATTCTTGCCGCCGCCCTTGAGCGCGGGCGCGAGGAATTCTGCCAGGTAGCGCAGGCGCTTGATGCGCTTGCGCACGCCGTGGCGGCGTTCGGCCGGCAGGCTGGCGAACGAGGCCGCATCTTCGGCGATGCCGCGGTGCAGCTTGCGCAGGGCCTTGCGCAGCGCGCGCCGGGTGGCGTCCGCGTCCAGCCCGCGTTCCTCGCTGCTGCGCGCCTGCAGCGGCTGGCCTGGCGTGGCGGCGAACCCCATCAGCGCGATCAGGGTGGACTGGAACGCGGCATCGGCCACGATGTGCTGCGGCGATTCGGTGGGCGTGCCGCGGGTGTCCACGGCGGGCGCCCCGGCCTGGCGGAGCGCCTCGCCGATCTGCTCCAGCACGTGCCCGCCGTCCCGCAGGGCGCCCAGGCGGCGGAAGGCGGAGCGCAGGGGCTCCTGCCACGCGGGATCGAAGCGGCCGGGTGCCACGCGGTCGAACTCGCGCAGGGCGGTGCGCAGGCGCCGCAGGCCCACGCGCAGTTGGTGGACGTGCTTCTCGCCGCCGTGGCCGTGCGCGATCACGCTCGCGTTGGCGAGGATCTGCTCCAGGCAGTGGGCAACCACGATCCGCTGCAGATCGTGCCCAGCGGGGAGGTGCCCCTTCGGCACGCGCATCGCGCCAGCCTTGACTGCAGGCCCGGCGGTCTGGCCGGCCCGCAGGCGCTCGCCCCGCTCGGCCTTGGAGAGGGTGCTCAGCACCAGTCCGTGCGTGCGGGCCCATTGGGTGGCGGCCGCCACGAGGGCGGGCACGGCGCCCTGCTTCAGCTCCAGTTCCAGCTCGCAGAGGGGCTCGGACACCTCGTCCGCACTGCCGCGGCGGGCCACCACGCGGCCGGCATCCAGCGCCACTTCCATCGCGCCGCCGCCGGGCAGGGGGATGTCGCGCGCCACGCGCTCGAATTCGGTGCCGTAAGTGGCAACGGGCGCAGCCCGGGCGCCCGCCAGCACCTTGGCGAGCTGCCGGCCGGCGGCGGAGCCGGCGTGCAGTGCGGGGTCGGGGCGGGGAATGCCGGCCGGATCGGCGGGCCGCGGCACGGGCGCGTTGTGCTCCCCGCGCGCCAGCGGCCCGTCGCCCAGGGTCTTCACGGTCTGTACCCAGGCCCCGCCTTCGTTGCGCACGCGCCATGCGATGCCGTGGCGGGCGAGGTCGCCCTCGGGCGTGTCGAAGTAATGCGCTTCCATGCGGCATGCGGTGAAGGGGCCTTGCTGCAGCGCTGCCTCCACGCCTTCCAGGCGGTGCGCGGGGATCAGGAACTTGAATTCGATTTCCATGGGGGTCTCCTGAAAACGTGCGGATGTTCGCCGGTGGCGGGAACGCTGGATTGTCGGACCTGCGCCCGGGCCTCGCCGATCCTGTTTCGGCCGTGCAGTGCCGTGCCCTGGGGCCTGTCAACACGATGGAAGGGGCCGCGATCACCGCGGTGCTGTTCACCGTGCAGGACGGGTACCAAGAAAACATCCATTGACCATCCATATGGATGGTATTAGGATGGCGAATGACTTCGCTCCCAACCGCCCAGCGCCCGCCCAAGGCCGGTGATTCAGAAAAGATCACCATCAACCTCGGATACGTTGACCTCGGCCACATCGACCTGCTGGTGGCCGAGAGCTTCTACGGCAACCGCACGGACTTCATCCGCACGGCGATCCGCAACCAGCTCGCGGTGCACGCCGACGCGCTGCGGCAGGTGGTGGCGCGCAAGATGCTGGTGCTGGGCCTGCAGCGCTTCTCGGCAGCGGATCTGGAGGCCGCACGCGCTGCGGGCCAGCGGCTGCAGATCCGCGTGCTCGGCCTTGCCACGATCGACCCCGACGTCACGCCGGAACTGGCGCTGGCCACCATCGATTCCCTCACCGTGCTCGGTGCGCTGCAGGCCAGCAGCGCCGTGAAGACCGCGCTGGCCGGACGCATCCATTGACCCCCCACGAAAGCACCCTGTGAACCCACTCTTCCAGCAACTGATGGCCGATGCCACGCGTTCCACGCGCGGCGGCCGGCTCGGCGAAGCCACCGAGGCCATCCAGCGTGCGTTGCGCGGGGTGGCCGCACAGGCACAGGCGGCGGCTTCCGCGGCTGCAGCAGGGGCGCCTGCCGCGTTCCGCGGCGCCCCGGGCCCGGCAGTGGATCCGACGGTGCTCGACGGGCTGGTGCGTGAGGTACCGGAGCCGAACGGGGCAGGCGAGGCCCACGTGGCGCCCCGGCCCGCGGGCACGGCGCCTCGCGAGGGCAGTGGCGAGCGCTGGCAGGCCGGCAGTTTCAGCCACCAGAACCGCACGCTGGCCTACCGCCTCTACCTTCCGCCAGAAGCTCCGGGCGACGGCGCACCGCGGCCGATGGTGGTCATGCTGCACGGCTGCACCCAGCATGCGGAGGATTTCGCGGCAGGCACGCGCATGAACGCGCTCGCGCGGGAGCTCGGCGTGGTGGTCCTCTACCCGGAGCAGGCGCAGCGCGCCAATGCCCAGAAATGCTGGAACTGGTTCAAACCGCAGCACCAGCAGCGCGGGCGCGGGGAGCCGGCGGTGATCGCCGCCCTCGCGCGCTCGATCGCCACCGCGCACCGGGTGGATCCGCAGCGGGTGTACGTCGCGGGCCTGTCCGCAGGCGGCGCGATGGCGGACGTGGTCGGGCATTGCTACCCGGACGTGTTCGCTGCCGTGGGCGTGCATTCCGGTCTGCCATACGGCTGCGCGGCGGATGTCGCCTCCGCGCTGTCGGCGATGCGCAGCGGCCCGGGGCCTGCGCCGGGGACCACTGCAGGGGCGCGCAGCACGGCGCTTCCCACCATCGTGTTCCACGGCGATGCAGACAGCACCGTCCATGTCCGCAACGCGGAGTCGCTGGTGGCTGCTCTGCGCAGCGGTTCGGGGGAGGGCGCGGCTTCCGGTGCAGAGGCCGCCCCGCGCGTGACCCGGGGCCAGTCCGGCCGCGGCGCGCGGCACACGCGCACCGTCTACACGGACGCGGCCGGCCGCGACACGCTCGAATACTGGCAGCTGCACGGCGCCGGCCATGCCTGGTCGGGCGGCAGCGCCAGCGGCAGCTACACGGACCCGTCGGGCGTGGATGCGAGCGCGGAGATGCTTCGCTTCTTCCTCTCCCACCCGCGCGCCGCACGCTGAACCGGCCGGTGCTGCATGCTGCGCCGGCGAACCCCTGGATACTGGCACGGCGCATGGGGGCTTGGGCGCCAGCGGACCGGATCGTGCCTACACTGGCGCCCATGACCTCCCTGGCTTGCGCCTTCGCCACCCTGGCCGCACTGCTGCACGCAGCGGCCGGCGCGCGAGCGGCCGCCAAGCGGATGCGCCGCCCGCTCCTGCCTGCACATTCCTGAGCCCGGCGGCCCGCTCCCTTCTCCCCCTTCACCGTTCTTCTTGCGCAATCCTCCGCCGCCGGGCTCCTGCCTTGCGCCAACGCGGCCGTCCTTCTGCAACGGATAGCAGTGGGTCGCCGCACCCCACGATGGAGTGCCTTCCCATGCATGCAGCGGTTCAGGTTCACGGCGAGCGCGTGCTCACCGATCTCGATTTCGCGCGCCTGTCGCGCCTCGCGGGCCAGCAGCCCGCGCCCCCGTCCCTGGCGGACCTGCTGGAGAACGCGGACGTCACCAGCTCCCGCGCCGTGGCCGCGGACGTGGTAACGATGTACTCGCGGGTGGAACTCGTGGATACCGCGACCGGCAACCGCCAGGTGCTGACGATCTGCTACCCGCGGGATGCCGACCTCGCGGCGGGTTTCGTCTCGGTGCTGTCGCCGGTGGGCAGCAGCCTGCTGGGCCTGCGCGTCGGGCAGACCGCGCGGTGGTCCACGCCGCGCGGCGAGGCCTGCGAGGCCACCGTGGCGGGCATACAGCACCAGCCCGAAGCCGAAGGCGACTACCTGCGCTAGCGACCAGAACCGCGCCTCACGCCATCGACCACACGAAGACGGCCAGCGCGATGAATACCGTCTCGCCGAGCAGCAGCACGACGGGCCGCCAGCCGAGCTGCAGCAGGTCGGAGAAGTGCGTCTTGATGCCCGCGGCGCCGATCGCTGCGACCAGCAGCCAGCGCGAGGTCTCGTTGGCCACCGCTGCCGTGGCGGGCCCGACCACGCCCAGGGACGTGAGGGCCACGAAGAACAGGAACCACAGCAGGAACGGCGGAACGGCCGGGATGCGCGAACCCACCGGCGCGCCCGATCGGCCGCGGTAGAGCAGGGCGATGACGGCCACGATGGGCACCAGCATCGCGACGCGGAAGAGCTTCACGATGGTGGCGGTCTCGCCCGCCTGGGGACCGAGGATCAGCCCGGCGGCCACCACCTGGGCGATGTCGTGGATGGTGCCGCCCAGGAAGATGCCGGCCACCCGGGGCGGGGCATGCACGGCGTTGAGCAGCAGCGGATACACCACCATGGCGATGGTGGACAGCAGCGTGACGCCCACCACGGCGAGCAGGGTGAAGCGCTCGTTCTCTTTCGTGGGGGGCAGGGCGGCTGCCACCGCGAGCGCGGCGGAGGCGCCGCAGATGCCGACGGAGCAGCCGGAGATCACGCCCTCTTCGCGCGGGCGCTGCATGACGGCGGCCAGGAACACCCCGAAAAGAATGGTCGCCACCACCGAGCAGGCAATGCCGATGCCCGTGGCCGCTCCCAGGCTGGCCACCTCTCCCACCGTGATGCGGGCGCCGAGCAGTGCGACGCCGCAGCGCAGCCCCGTGCGGGCGCAGGCCGCCACCCCCGCCGCCACGCGCGGCACCCCTGCCAGGAAATTGCAGGCCAGCCCGATGAGCAGGGCGTAGAGCAATTGCGGGCCGCCCTGGTGCTCCGCGATGAACGTGGCCGCGAGCGCGATGACCGCGCAGACGAGCAGGCCGGGCCACAGCGCGGCAGCCTGGGCCGCCGCAGGGCCGAGCCCGGACCACCGCCAGCGCGGGAAAAAACCGGATGTGGAGGGCGTGCCATATGTCTTCATGACGTATGAGCATATGTTTTTCGCATAAGGTGAAAAACAGATAATTCAGTTCATCATGAACCAAAAATCAGGTCAATCCCCTGACCGGCTGCGCCTGACGCTGCGGCACCTGGAAGTGTTCCTGGCGACCGCGCACGACGGCTCCACGCGGGCCGCCGCGGAGCGCATCGCCCGGTCGCAATCGGCCGCCAGCAGCGCGCTGGTGGAACTGGAGTCGCTGCTGGGCGCGGCGTTGTTCGACCGCGTGGGGCGCCGCCTGGTGCTCAACGAGCACGGCCGCGCCTTCCTGCCCCGGGCCGCATCCCTGGTGGAGGCCGCCGGCGAACTGGAGCACCTCTTCCAGGGCCGGCATGCCGCCCCCCTGCGGGTGGCCGCCAGCATGACCATCGGCGAGCACATCCTGCCGCCCCTGCTGGCCCGCTGGAAGGTGTCGCACCCCCACAGCGCGGTGCAGCTGCAGATCGCGAACACCACCGGCGTGCTGGCCGCCGTGGCGGCCTTCGACGCCGATATCGGCTTCATCGAGGGGCCGCAGACGCATGCCGACCTGGTGGTGCGCGAGTGGATGGCCGACGAGATGGTGATCGTGGCGGCGCCGGGCCACCCTCTCGCGCACAAGCCGTCGGCCACCCGGGCCGCCCTGCGCGGTGCCCGCTGGGCCCTGCGCGAGCGCGGCTCCGGCACCCGCGAGGCCGCCGACCGCTGGCTGCTGGCACAACTGGGCCAGGTGCGGATCGACTTCGAACTGGGCACGCCCGAAGCGGTCAAGGCCCTGGTGGCTGCGGGGGACGCGCTGGCGCTGCTGCCCCGCCACAGCGTCGCCTCGGCCCTGGCCCGGGGCGACCTGGTGGAACTGCCGACCGCGCTGCCCCGCGCGACCCGCACGCTGGCGGTGGTGACGCACCGCGAGCGGACGCTGGGGGCGGGGGGCGAGGCGTTTTTGCGGTACTGCTTCGATGGCATCGAAGGCGTGCCACCGTGAGGCCCTGGGTAATAACCCCTGGGTGAAGTCGGGTTTTCGCTCAACAAATCCGGATTCCTTTGGATGTATTGGCCAGAAGGAGCGCGCATTCGAGGCGCTTTCCGCAGGCACATCCAAAGAGGGGTTAGAGCATGGTCGGCATCGTCAGCGGCAACGGTCTGGGGTTTAGCAACAGTTCCCTGGCCACTCTGGGGCAACGGGCAGCGCAGGGCAATGCGTCCCAGGGGCGCGGCAACGAGCAGGTATTCGTCAATGTCGCCACGGGCAACCTGGTGATTTCGGATACCGACGATCAACTGGTCGCGCACGGCGGTGGCTACCAGGCCGTGCGCACCTACAACAGCCAGGGCCTGCTCAACGACGACAACGGAGACAACTGGGGAACCGGTTTCTACCGGCGCCAGCTCGTGCTCACCGGCCAGGCAGGGCAGGCGGGGAGCACCATCACCCTCGCGGGCCGGGACGGTGCCACCTCCGTGTTCACCTGGGATGCTGCCTCGAGCCGCTACGTCAGCACGGACGGCGCCGGTGCGTATGACCGCATCGAGTCCACCGACTCGGGTTTCGTGTGGACGGATGGGCAGACCCAGCGCCGCGAATACTATGGCGCCGCGACGGGGCGGCTCGAGAAGACCGTGGACGCCAGCGGCAACACGACGACGTACACCTACGATGCCGACGGCAACATCGCGAAGGTGGCCGATGCCAGCGGCGAATCCGTGCAGTACGACTACGCCGGCGGCCTGCTGATGCGCGTCAGGGTCGTGGACAGTCAGGGCGCGGCAGTCACGCGCACCAGCTATGCCTACGATGCGCTCAAGCGCCTTTCGTCCGTGAGCGTGGACCTGACGCCTGCGGACGGATCGACGGCGGATGGCAAGGTCTATCGCACCACCTATACCTACGACGGCGACAGCCGCCGGGTCGCCTCCATCCGCCAGAGCGACGGCACCCAGCTGTCCATCGAGTATGTGCAATCGGGCTCGGACTACAAGGTTTCGGTGCTGCGCGATGCCCTGGGCCAGGCCTACCGGTTCAGCTATGACGCCGCGGCGAGCACCACGCAGGTCACCGATCCCCGGGGCCAGGTCAGCGCCTATGCGTATGACACCAAGGGACAACTGCTCAGCATCGCGACGCCCGGGCCGGGCGGTTCCCGCCTGGTCCAGCGCTTCGAATACAACGGCAACGGCGATCTCGTGCGCACCACCGACGTGGACGGGCGCTCCGTGTTCATGGCGTACGACGCCCAGGGCAACCAGGTGTTGCAACGTGACGCGCTGGGCAATACCGTCACCCGGACGTTCAACGCGCAGAACCAGCTGCTGACGGAGACGGTCTATGCGCAGCCGGATCCCGATGGCGATGGAGCCGGGCAGCCTTCGGGCGCGCTCACCACCCGCTATGTGTACGACGATGCCAACGGGACCAGCCTGCGGTTCGTGATCAGTGCCGAAGGCAGGGTGACCGAGTACCGCCGCAACGCGTACGGCGAGGCGGTGGCGGTGCTGCAGCACCATGCGGCGGCCTATCCCGTGGCATCGCTGGCCCGGGACGCGGTCCCGAACTCCGCCACCGTGGCGTCCTGGACGGCGAAGCAGAACCTGCAGCAGGTGCGACGTACCGATTACACGCTCGACTACCGGGGGCAGACGCAGACGGCCACCACTTACGCCTCCACCGATACCTCCGGCAATGGGGTGTCGGCAGGAAGCTCCGTCACCCGCTACGTGTACGACCCGGCCGGCCGGCTGCTCCAGAGCATCGATGCCAAGGGAGCGGCCACCGCCTATGCCTACGATGGGTTGGGGCGGCTGGTTTCCACCACCGACGGCCTGGGCCAGCTGGCCACGATGGTCTATGACGACGAGGATGCCCGGATCGTCGCCCAGGCGGCCAATGGCCTGCGGGAAACGCGGATGTACGATCGCGCGGGGCGCCTGGTCAGCAGCCAGCGCTCCGATGCCGCCTCTGCGGATCTGGGAACCACCCACTTCTTCTACGACGCCCTGGGCCGCCTGCGGGCGAGCCAGGACGCGTCGGGTGCCACGTCGTGGACCCTCTACGACGAGGCCGGCAGGAAATCCGCGGAGGTGGGAGCGTCCGGTTCGCTGCGTGAATACGTGTACAACGGTTCCGGGCAGGTCACCCGGGTCATCGCCTACGCCACGCCGGTGGATGTCCGCCTGCTCACCGCTGCGGACGGCAGCCCGGCGGATGTGGCCGTCGCCGCGCTGAGGCCTTCCGCCGCACCGGCGGACCGCAGCGACTGGACGATCTACGACGCGGCCGGCCGCGCCTGGAAAACCGTGGGGGCCGACGGCAGTGTCGCGGAGAATTTCTATGACGGCGCCTCCCGGCTGATCGCCACGCGGCAATATGCGCAGACGATAGCGACCGCGGCGCTCGGCAATGCCCCGGCGGCCAGCGCGGCGAGCCCGGCCGCCGACGCGTCGTCGGACCGTGTCACGCGGTATTTCTACGATGCGGACGGCCTGCGCACCGGCACGCTCGATGCCGAGGGCTACCTGGTGCTCAGTGCCTACGACGCGGCCGGCAGGCAGGCGTCCACCACGCGGTTCGCGAAGCTGACCGACGCGTCCAAGCGTGCCGCGGGTGCGCTGCAGGATCTCAAGCCGGCAACGAACAGCCAGGACATCGTCGAGCGCAGGATCTACGACGAAAAATCCCAACTGGTCGGCCAGGTCGACGGCGCCGGTTACCTCACGGCGTCCGAATACGACGCCAATGGCAACCTGGCAAAGCAGACACGCTATGCCACGGCGCTGAAGGCCGCCGTGGTGTCGGCAGTGACCACGGCATCGTCCCTGGCGCAGATTCGGCCCGCTGCCTCGGCGCAGGACCAGGTCCGTCTGTACGAATACGACGCGCTCGGCCGCCTCTCGGCGGAAACCGACTACCAGGGCACGCGCACCGAGCATGCCTACGACGCCGCGGGGAACCGCGTCCGCAGCACGGTGGCCGCGGGTACCGACCAGGCGCGCACCCGGCTCGCCCGGTACGACAGCCAGGGCCGGCTCGTGGCGGAACTTTCCGCCGAAGGCGCCCGGCAACTGGCTGCGGCCCAGACGCCGGCGCAGGTCGAGGCGGTATGGAGCACTTACGCGAAAACCCATACCTACGACCTCGCTGGCCGCAGGACCGCGACGGTCGATGCGAACGGCTTTCGCACGCTGTTCTTCTACAACGCGTCGGGGCAGCTCACGCACACGGTCAACGCAATGGGCGAGCTGGCGGAGACCCGCTACGACGCCCTCGGCCAGGCGGTCGCCCAGATCCGCTATGGCAAACGCATCAACCCGGGCGAACTGACCGGCTCCCTGGCCGGCGGGCTGGTGAACGGCAAGCTGCTGTCGCTGCTGCAGGCAGCGGCCGATCCGGCGCTTGACCAGGTCACGCGCACGGCCTACACCGCCGCAGGCACGGTGGCGAGTGCGACGGATGCGGCGGGTTTTTCGAGGAACTACGTCTACAACGCATTCCGGGAGGAAACCCAGCGCACCGAGCCGACGGGTACGGGCGCCACCGTTACCACGTCGCTGACGCGTTATGACCGGCGGGGGCTGGTGACAGGCCAGACGCGTGATGCGGCTGGCCTGGCCGCCGTGACCACCTACAAATACGACGCGTTCGGCAACCAGGTCAGCGCGACCGACGCGCTGGGCCGCACCCGCACGCGCACCTTCGACAAGCTCGGCCGCGAGGTGACCAGCACGGACGCGCTGTGGGCGACGCTCACCACGAAGTACGACGCGTTCAACCGGGTGGTTTCGCAGTTGAATGCGGAGGGCAACACCACCACCTACGCCTACGACGCGAAGAACCGCACGGTCACCATCAGCACGGACGAAGGCCTGCTCGTGAAGCAGACCTACAACCGGCACGGCGACATGGTCGAGGTCTCGGACGTCCGCGCCAACGTCACGCGCTACACCTACGACGCGGACGGGCGCCAGACCGGCTCCTCGCAGGACGTGTGGCATTTCGACAGCTACACCACGGACACGGTCACCACGGGCAAGAGCTACGACCGGGCGGGCCGGCTGGTGGAGACCGTCGATGCGAACGGCACGCGCACCACCATCGCCTACGACGCGGCCAACCGGGTTCTGACCCGCACGGTGGATGCGGGCGGCCTGTCGCTGGCCACCCAATACGCCTACGATCCCCTGGGGCGGCAGATCCGCATCACGCAGCCCGGCGGCACCGTGACCACGCTGCGCTACGACGCCAAGGGGCAGCTCGTCGAGCAGGTCGTGGATCCTGCGGGCCTGGCGCTTTCCACGCGCTATGCCTACGACGCCCAGGGCCACACCCTGGAGGTGATCCGGCCTGAAGGAACGCGCACGCGCTATACCTACGACAACGCAGGCCGCCGCATCCGCGAACAGACGGATCCCGACGGGCTGAACCTGACGCGCTCCTACACCTACGACCTGCTGGACAACCTCACCAGCAGCGTGGATGCCAACGGCAACACCAGCTACTACCTCTATGACGATGAAAACCGGCAGACGCTGGCGATCGATGGCTCGGGCGCCGTCAGGCAGACGGCCTACGACGCGCTGGGCCGCATCGGCAAGCTGGTCGAATACCGCAACCCCATCACCGACACCACGCTGTTGCAGCGGTACGCGGCCGGCGGCGCCATCACGGGGACAGGCACCTGGGAGTCTCAGGTGCGTGGGAGCCTCGTGCCTGCCGGTACCGACAGGATCGAGTACCGTTCGTACGATGCGAACAACTACCTCCAGTCCGTGGTGAACGGGCTCGGCGAGGTGACCACCTTCCTGCGGGACAACAACGGCAGGGTGATGGAGCAGCGCAGCTTCGCCAACCGCATCGCCGTCGGCGGTGCCGGCGGATGGACGCCGGGAACCTTTCCCACGCCCGTGGCCGACGACGCGCACGACGTGCGCACGCGGATGGCGTATGACCAACTGGGGCGCTTGATCGTCAAAGTGGATGGCACGGGCGCGGCCACCAAGTTCCGCTACGACGGTGCAGGCAATGTCGTGGAGCAGGTGCGCTACGCCAGGCCCATCAACATCACGGTGCCCTGGTACGACGAATCCTTCGTTTTCCAGCTGGCCGACCAGGAGGGCTCTGCGGCCAACGTGGTCGAGAAGAGCACCTATGACGCCGCGCAGCGACTCGTCTGGCAGAGCGACGGCACGGGCACCGTGACCCAGCTGCGCTACGACGGCGATGGCAACGTCGTCAGGAAAGTGCGCTTTGCCGCCGCGGTGGTCGCGGGCCGGCCGCCGCAGGAAGTGGTGGCCACCCTTGGCGACCTCGCTACCGACTACGTATATGACGCGGCAGGTCGCCAGACCTACATGGTCGGCCCGGATGGCGCCGTCGTGGGCAGTGTCTATGACCGCAACGGCAACCTGAAGCAGCGCACTGCCTTCGCGACGGCCGTGGTCTCACCGCGCGCAGGCGCGGCGGACTCCCTTTATGACCGCACCCGTATCGAGGCCGCCCTCAGCCGGCAGCCAGCGGACCGCACGACCACCTGGGCCTATGACGCATCGGACCGGCAGGTGCTGCAGGTGGATGCGTTGGGCGCAGTGACGCAGACCTCCTACGGCAACAACAGCATTTCGAGCCGGGCATATGCCGGAACCATCAGCCTGGCCGGACTGCAGGCTGCGGATGTCACGCTGGCACGTGTCCAGGGCATGGTGCAGGGCAGCGTGCAGGACCGGATCACCGTGCAGACGCTGGATGGTGCGGGCCGCACCGTGCGCACGGTGGATGCGGCCGGTTATGTCGTCGCCCGGGAATATGACGGCACGGGCCAGCTCCGGCATGTCATCGAATCCGCGGTCCAGGGCGGCGTGGCGTCCACGCAGGACCGCCATACCCGCTATACCTATGACGGTGCAGGCCGGCTCGTCGGGAAGACGGACGCGCTCGGCGGGCAGCAGAGCCATGCGTACGACGCGCTGGGGAACCGGATCGGGTTCACCAACGAGGTGGGCGCGACCTGGACCTATGCCTACGATCTGGCGGGCCGGCTGGTGCGCGAGGTGTCACCCGCCGTGGCCGATGCCCCGTCCGGCATCGTGACTTTGTCAGGGTACGACGCGTTCGGCAATCTCGTGTCGCGCACCGAGGCGGCGGGCCGCCCGGAAGAGAGCACCACCCGCTACGAATACGACGCCGACGGCCACCAGACGGCGGTGCAGACGCCGCTCACGCGCACGACGGGCCTCTACGACGTGGCCGGGCGGCTGATCCAGGCGACGGACGCCAACGGCGTGATGACCTCGCTGGCCTACGACGCGGCCGGCCGGGTGCTCACCCGCATCGTGGACCCGCTGGGCCTGAACCTGGTCACCCGCTACACCTACGACGCGCTGGGCAACCAGCTGAGCGTGACGGATCCGCAGGGCGTGGTCACCCAGTTCGGCTACGACGCCAAGGGCCAGCTCATCCGCCAGGCGGTGGACCCCACGGGCCTGAACCTCGTCACCACATTCGCCTACGACAGCGCAGGCCGCCAGGTGAGCGTCACCGACCCCAACGGCACGGTCACCCGCTACGAATACGACACCCTGGGCCGCCGGGTGCTGGAAGTGGTGGACCCGTCCACCGCCACGCACGCGGGCCTGAACCTCGCCAAACGCTACACCTACGACGCGCTGGGCCACGTCACCAGCGCCACCGATGCGCAAGGCCACACCACGCGCTACGCCTACGACGCCGAAGGCCGCCAGCGCTTCGCGCTGGATGCCGCCGGCAACCTCACCGAGACCGCCTACGACGCGGCCGGCCGCGTGGTCCGCCAGACGCGCTACGCAACGATCATCCAGGCCCCGGACGGCCTGCCGCTCAACGCCACGGAAGCCCAGCTCAACGGCCTCAAGCGCCCCAACGCGGCGCAGGACCAGACCGAACACCGCATCTACGACGCGGACAACCGCGTCACCGCCACGGTCAACGGCGCGGGCGACGTGGTGCGCTTCGCCTACGACGGCGCGGGCCGGGTCATCCAGCGCACGGCCTACGCCCAGCGCCT
>NZ_JMKU01000019.1 GCF_000687165.1 Paracidovorax oryzae ATCC 19882
GCGAACTCGCCCAAGCCACGGGCGTGCGCGTGTACTTCTGCGATCCGCACAGCCCATGGCAGCGCGGCAGCTGCGAGAACACCAACGGGTTGCTGCGCCAGTTCCTGCCCAAGGGTACCGACCTGGGCGTTCACGATCAGGCTGCGCTCGATTCGATTGCTGACCTCATGAACAACCGCCCTCGCGAGACCTTGGGATGGCGCTCTCCCTATCAAGCGTTCCAGCAGTTCATGCAGGCCATTGCGCAGCGGCAGGACGCTACCATTCACTGAAACAGAAACTCCCTCTCAATCGAGGTGTTGCACTTCAGGTTTGAGACCGCCCCGGAATTTCGTTCCACAGAACATCAAGATCGACCTGAGGCATCACCGTCCACCATGGATCAAGGTCTTAAGGTTCTCCCAAGTCCAGTTGTACATCTTCTCGTTCTCTGCACTCTTTGGGCGTGTGCAGTCCACATCCCTGTATCCTTTTAGCAGGAATAGCGGCTTGCCTAGCTGCTTAGCAATCGCATACTCGATCGAGACACCGTTGGCGGTGTGAGTCCTGGTGCCGCACAGCACGCAGACCACGTCGGCCCGACTGATCCTTCCCCTAACCTTGTCCTGCCAGTCGCCCGTCAGGTGCTCCTTGATCGACGCATCCGCCACGTCGAACGGCGTGTCAGCGTGCTTCGACTGCCCGATCAGAAATGTCTTGAGGATCTCGTCGTTGTCGAAGTCAAAGCTGACGAACAAGCGCTTCCTAGTCGGCATCAAAGTCTCCTCCAAGTGGGCAGTCATTTTAGTTGTCGCAACTTCAGGCGCGATCATCAACCCTGGCGCTCCGCCCGGGAAAACCAGCAGTTCGGTGGAGGTCAAGGCGCGCCGCGTGCCCCGACCATGGGATATGCCATCGCCATTGGATTTGGGCTGACGCTTTCGTCCATCACACCGTCGGGGGCTTCTCCGCGGCCAGCCAGGCCGGTCCCGACGGTAGCGCTTCCGCCGCTGCAGGCACCACGTCTGTTGGATCAGGTGCGGCAACGAATCCGCTTCTTGCACTACAGCCACAGCACCGAGCCACCGGCGGTGGCCCGCGAACCGATCACAATACGGTCGCGGAGCCAGCGCCTGTTAATGCACTACTACTTCAGCCACAGCTATCGAGACGTCGCCATCAACACCTACTTCCTTGATCAATTGGTGAGGGATGAGGTTGCGCTGCGTGCCGACCAAAAGAGCAATGTGTGGTGTGTGCCCAAGCTCGAACGCTACATGTTCGAGACGGCGGGCTTCATTTCGGTCATTCCACGCCGCGCCAGTCAAGCAGAAGCTGCGGGTTTCTCGCCTTACATTGCCGAGGAGCTCGACTTGGCGAGGCGAGCCCGCGTCCCTAGGCTGTTATTCGTGGATCGCGTAGTGCTGGAACGTCACATCACTCGGTTTCCAAGTGATGCCGTACCCTTTGATGGAGCAGCGCCTGAACAGGATAACAAGCTGCATGTGGAGGCCATCCGTCGCTTCATGCGGGACGCCCAGGATGCTCGGCCGCCACTGCACGGCCTGCGGCGCGGCAGCGAGGCTGCGCTGTTGCTTGATGACCAGCCGGCTATGCGACATGCGGCTGGGGAAGTGGAAGAGTTGCTCAACCGTGCTGGCTACAGCGTGAAGCGGATTGACCTGGGCCGCAAACAACCCGCCATGGACAACGTCCGGGTACTGGAACGCATGTGGTCTTCAGCCTTGTGCGTGTTCCTGTTGGGGCGTAATTCGGTGCAGGCGCACCTCGCATTGGCAATGGCCCATGCGCATTGCATTCCGTCATTGCGCATGCAATATGACCCGAATGCAAAGGCCACCGAGCCCACCCTACATGGAGCCATCTCCTGGAAGAACGAGGCCGACCTGCTGGTGGCGGTTCAGCAGCAAATTGATAGTTTCAAGGGCGGCATGGTGCAGCCAGTGGAAATGGCGCGTGACAAAGGCTCGGCGGCCGTAGCCGCCCGCCAAGTTGGCACCACGCAGTGGACCGCCAAAGAGCAGCATCTATGGCAGATGACCGACGGCTCAGGCCTGATTCAGCATGTCCTGACATCGGACGGGCTTGTTCAGGACGAGGTGAACCGTGCACGCAAGGTTGACCGCGATGCCTTCTTGAAGGCTACCGGCCGTGACCGTGACTTCCGGGTCTGCCGGGCGCTTTACGATCAGTTCAAACGTCACCGTTTCGTGTACGAAATAGAGGCACGGGATGGAACGCCGTCGGGGATGCAGAAGATCCGGACACCGGCGCTGATTTACCAGAGCAGCGCTGCGACCTGCCTGGATATGGCTTGCATGTTTGCGGCGCTGCTGGAAGCGGCTGCCCTCAATCCGCTGATCGTAGTCTTGACCGTAGGCACGGCGAGTCATGCCTTAGTGGGATACCGGGCCAGTCATGAGCCAACCTGGCCAGATCGAAACCTGGGCGTTCTGCGTCAGGCGATCGACGCCGGTGATGCCGCGGTATTCGAGGCTACCGGCGTGGTGGAAGCCGATTCGGCTGTCACGGTAGAAGAGCGAGACGAGCGGCAGGACAAGCTGCTGGATTTTATGGCCGCACGCAACGTCTCGGCGCAGCTATTGAGAAGGCCAGATGTACGCCTGGTTCACCTGCTCGACGTGCGTGCGCAGCGCGGTTGAGTTTCACTACCTTTGATCTGAAGGAGGCCCTATGGGCAGCCCTGTAAAAACCTACCAAACCGAGATGTATGAGAACTTCGGGTTCTTTGCCACTTGGTTGCCCGGCGACCCGATCGAAGTGGGGGATGTGGGTGTATTTGAAGAGGGCCGATTCCGGCGTGAAGCCCGGCTCAGCGACTTCCACATCATATGCAAGGTGGACGTTGCGGACAGCGCGTCCGACGTGCAGTTCACCTCGCGCAACGGGGTGCAGCTGCGTACAAGCGCCGGTGCATCGGCGACGGCGGTAAGCGAATTGCGCATGTCCGTCCAGTTCACCGGCAACGGGGCATTCCTATTCCTCGCCAGCGGGCTGCACGTGCACCGCCTGAGCAACCGGCCGGAAGTGACGGCGGCGGTGCTGGGCCTGTATAAACACAAGCGCTGGAAGAAGGACTGGCTGATTGTCGAGGCCGTGCACACGGCAGCTAGGACCACCGTCTTGATCTCAGAAGACAAGGCGGCCAAGGTGGAATTGTCGGCAAAGTCAGAGGTGCCTGTGCCGATCGCTTCGCTGGCGACACCCGACGCCAAAGTGCAAGTGACAGCCTCTGCAGGCAAGGTCTTTCAGTCCATAGGCGCCAACAACCAGCATCCGCTGTATGCCTGCCTACGCGTGAAAGACCCCTTCTTCGGGCCTGTGGATCTGGCCCCGTTCCGCGGCCCGGACGACATGGGCCGATTTCTGGAGCGCCCCGGGATCAATGAATTGCTCGGCTCGTAGCTGAACCTGAGACGAAGGCGTCAATACAAGACTATGGACACGATCACCACGGCTAAGGTTAAAGCCGTCGAGGTTCAGCTTCAACGTTGAAGGGCAGCTTGGCAGCGCCGAATCGAGACCAGCCTAAGACCGCAACGGGCGCAGAGCGCCAACTCATCGGCTGCACAAGCAGCCAGTCGCGAAATTTGGCGACGAGATGTCGATGGTTGACCGGTTCTGGGTGTACAGCGGACCGACGCGCTTGGCAAACGTGAATGGCTGGTTTCGCGATCGGCGGTCACTCGGCGCTGAAATCTCGAAGTCAGCAACCAGCCTTAAGCCGACTACCGCTGCCTAAATTAGTTGGCTACCGACCAACCGCCCTCCACCAAACCTCACCCCGCCCGCACCACCCCTCCATCCACCCGCAGACTCTGCCCCGTGATGTAGCCCGCCCCCTCCGACGCCAGGAACGCCACCGTCGCCGCCACCTCCCCCACCCGGCCGTACCGCCCCAGCGGGACCGACGCGCGGCGCTCTTCCCACTCGGGCAGGCTGTCGATCCAGCCCGGCAGGACGTTGTTCATGCGGATGTTGTCGCGCGAAAAGCTGTCCACGAAGATGCGTGTGAACGCGGCGAGGCCCGCGCGCATGACGGACGAGGCCGGGAACAGCGCGCTGGGCTCCAGCGCCCAGGCCGATGAGATGTTGATGATCGCTCCGCCCCGGCCCTGCCGCTGCATGCGCGGCACCACGAGCCGCGTGGGCCGCACCACGTTCAGCAGGTAGGTGTCCATGCCCTGCAGCCAGTGCTCGTCGGAGAGTTCCAGCAGCGGGGCCCGGGGGCCATGGCCGGCGCTGTTGACCAGCACGTCGATGCGGCCCCACCGCTGCTCCGCGCGCTCCACCAGGATGCCGAGGTCTTCCAGCGACTGGTTCGATCCGGTCACGCCCACGCCGCCGAGTTCCTCGGCCAACGCCTCGCCCTTGCCGGACGACGAGAGGATGCCGATGTGGAAGCCGTCCGCCGCCAGCCGGCGTGCCGCAGCCGCCCCGATGCCGGATCCGCCCGCGGTGACCAGTGCCACTTTTTTTTCTACTGCCATCATCATCTCCTTCGTCATCATGGCCATCCTTGCGCACGCCAGTGGGCGCCCACCGATTGTGGAATCGTGCGGTGCTTTCAGGTCGGGAGATTGCGGCAGCCCAGCTGTTCCGATTCAGTAGAAAATCTACACCCATGACCACTCCCCTGGGCCGCATGCCCTCGCTCAATGCCCTGCGTGCCTTCGAGGTCGCGAGCCGCCATCTGAACTTCCGGCTGGCCGGGCAGGAGCTGGGCGTGACGCAGGGCGCGGTGGCGCAGCAGATCCGCGCGCTGGAGGCGGAGCTGGGCATGAAGCTGTTCGAGCGGCATCCCCGCACGCTGGCGCTGACGGCCAACGGGCAGCGCTACGTGGTCGGCGTGCGCCGCGCGTTCGACCTGATCGCTGAGGCCACGCGGGGCCTGCGGCCCGAGCCCGGGCACCTGACGGTAAGCGTGACGCCGACCTTCGCCACCAAGTGGCTCATGCCCCGGCTGGGGGCCTATACGCAGGCCCATCCGGCGACGGAGCTGCGCGTGCTGGCGACCGAGCGGATTTCGCACTTCCAGACGGAGGCGATCGACCTGGCCGTGCGGTACGGCCGGCCGCCCTTCGGCCCCGGACTGCAGGCCGACCTGCTGTTCGAGGAGTGCCTCGTGGCCGTGGGAAACCCGCAGGCGCAGGCACGGTGGGCGGGCGCGGGCCGCACCACGCTGCTGCACGACGGGCAGTCGTCCTGGGAGGAATTTTTCGATCGGTGCGCACCCGCCGGCGTCCTGCCCGCGGACACGGCGCAGGCGATCCGTTTCAACCAGACGACGCTGGCGATCGATGCGGCGCTGATGGGCCAGGGCCTGGCCCTGGTGCAGGAGCATTTCGTGGCACAGGACCTGGCCGCGGGCCGGCTGGTGCAGGCCTGCGCGGAGAAGCTCCGCACCGATGCAGGCTATTACCTCGTGTGCCCGCGCAAGCAGCGCCACCCGGAGGCGGTGGCACAGGCGAGGCGGTGGTTCCTGCAGCAGACCGGGCCATGATGCGGCGGTGACCACGCGGTGACCGCCCGGTGGCGGGCCGCGCCCCCGCGGGCGCGGGCTATGCGGCCGCAGCCACCAGGCGGATGCCCGTCTGCCCTTCCCGCTCCAGCTGCGCCACCAGGCCCAGTTCCCAGTCCAGATACTCGCGGAAGCCCGCGTCCCGCAATGACAGGTCGCGGTGCGCGTACGGGCTGTACCAGTGGTCGTCATCGCCGGTGAGCACGCCGGCATCGCCCGTTTCCACCGGCAGGCCGGCCGCGGCCCAGGCCGCGGTGCCGCCGGCGATGGCGCGCACGTCGCGCCCGGTGCGGGCGGCCAGCTCGGGCGCCACGGTGCGGGGCAGCAGGCCGTCGGGCGAGGTGAGCAGCACGGCCTGGCCGGCGGGCAGGTCGGCCACGAAGGCCGCGAGGCGGTCGGGCACGGCGAAGCGCGCGCCGGCGATGTGCTGGCGCTCGAAGGCGGTGCGCCGGTCCACGTCGAAGACGGCGGCATGGCCCTGCTCCAGCAGCGCCCGGGCCTGCTGCGGCGAGACCAGCGGCCCGGGGGTGTGCGACGCGAGCACGCGCACCGGCTCGGGGCCGGTTTCCAGCGTGGCCAGGGGCGGCGGGGCGAACACGAATACCTCGTGGCCGCCCAGCTGCGCGAGCCAGGCCCCGGTGGTGAGCGCACGCACGCCGTCCCAGTCGGCAAGCACGATGCGGGCACCGCGCGTGCCGGCGTATTCATCGGTGGCCTGCACCAGCTGGCCGCCGGGGGCCCAGCGCCAGCCCTCCAGGTGGCCGGCCTCGTATTCCTCGCGCGTGCGCACGTCGAAGCGGTAGGGCGTGCGCTCGTGGGCCTGGGCCTCCAGGCGTGCCAGGCCGGTGGCATCGATGCGCTGCACTCCGGCGCGCTGCGCCACGGCGGCCGCGCGCTCGCGGGCGGCCGCCAGAGTCGCCGGCGAGGGCTCGGGCAGCGGCGTGCTGCGGCCGTGGGCGAGCGTGCGGCCGGTGAGCAGCCAGTCCATCGTGCCGTTGCGCAGCGAGGCCACGCGGTTGGGGATGCCGGCGTCGATCAGCGTCTGCGCACCGACGATGCTGCGCGTGCGGCCCGCACAGTTCACCACCACGAAGGTCCCGGGGTCGGGCGCCAGCTCGCCGATGCGATAGACCAGTTCCGCGCCCGGCACGCTGTGCGCAAAGGGCAGGCTGAAGGCCGCGAATTCCTCGGGCGTGCGGCTGTCCACCACCACGATGTCGTCGCCGCGCGCGATGCGCTCGTGCAGCTCGCCCGCATCGATCCAGGGCGTGTGTTTCTCATGCTCGATGACTTCGCCGAAGGCCTTGCCGGGCACGTTGGTGCCGCTGAAGACCTCGTAGCCCGCGGCGGCCCAGCCATCGGTGCCGCCCGCCAGCACGGAGACGTTGCGCCAGCCCAGGCGCACCAGCTTGGCGGCGGCCTCGTGGGCCAGCGTCCCGTCGCCGTCCACCAGCACGGTGCGCGTGCCGCGGCGCGGCACCAGCCGGTCGATCAGCAGCTCCAGCCGCCACGCCGGCGCGGAGGCCGCGAACAGGATGTGGCGGTGCGCGAACACGCCGGTCTCTCGCACGTCGAGCACGGCGATCTCTTCGCCGTCGTGCAGCGCGGCCTTGAGCGCCTGCGGCGTGATGAGCGCATGGCGTATGGACTTCGGGGGGCCGAAAGTGCGGTAGGTGCCGCCCTCGCGCGTCTCGAACACCACGCGGCCGGGCATGCGGTCCAGCGCGCGGCCGTAGAAGTGCAGGTGCAGGCCGGGCTCGTCGCCCACGAGTTCGATGGTGTGCACGTCGGTGGGCGAGAGCTGCACCGAGATGCCCGGGACCACGTCCACGGTCTTCCCGGCCGCGAGCGCGTCGCGCGCCGGATCGGCCGTGGTGCTGCGTTCGTAGAACACGTTGCGTTCGTTGCCCGAGATGCCGGCGATGATGGCCCAGGTGGTGTGGTCATGCGGCGGCTGGGCCTTGCCCGGCAGGCCGGCCGAGATGTAGAGCGCATGGCGCCCGCCCGGCTCTTCGCTGAGGCGGTACACCTGGGCGGGGTTGTCCTCCGACACCGGGAAATGCGCGGCGGGGAACAGTTCGCGCTGCAGGCCGAGCTGCTCCAGGGCCGCGGCCACGGCGCGCAGCTGGTCGGGCGTGGCGGCTTCGGGGTCGGGCACCAGGCGGCGCGCGGTGGCGATGAAGGCCGCCACGGCGGCAGCGCGGCGGCTGGCGATGTCGCTGCCGGAGAAGTCGAGGGAGAGGGATGTCTGGGTCATGGGGGGCCTTTGGCAAGAGCGACCCATACGTTAGGCACCCGGTGCACCGTTCGCCAACGAAGGAAACCGGCTATCGATATGCGGCCCGCACGGCCCGCCGGGCAGGCACGCTGGCGTCATATCCATAGTCGCGAATCTTCGTTCCCCCGCGGGGGATGCAGGCCTAGGCTGAACGCAGGCTCCCGGCCCGTCCGGGCCGTTTCGTTTCCCTTGCCATTCGTCCCCAGGTCCGCACATGCTCCCCTCCCGCAAAACCGTGTTCACCGCTGCCACGGCAGCCCTCGCGCTGGCCGCCCTGGCCGCCACCGCCCTGCACGCCTCCCGTTCGCACGCGGCATCGGACGCGGCAGCCGGGTTCCCATCGAAGCCCGTGCGCATCATCGTTCCGGTGGCGCCCGGCGGCAGCGCGGACAAGCTCACACGAACGCTGGCCGACCGGCTCGGCGCACTCTGGGGCCAGAGCGTGATCGTGGAGAACGTGGCCGGTGCCAGCGGCACCATCGGCGCGGCCCGGGTGGCCAAGGCAGCACCGGACGGCTACACGCTGCTGCAGCAGGGCGAAGGGCTCACGCTCAACGGCATCCTGTTCCGGGGGCTGCCCTACGACACGGACAAGAGCTTCACGCCCATCATCAAGGCGGTGGTGAATCCGCAGATCCTGGTGGTGCATCCGGGCACCGGCATCACCAGCCTGGCCGACTACGTGGCGCGGGCCCGGGCCAGGCCCGAAAGCATCAGCCTCGGGCTGCCGGGCAACGGCGGCATCGCCCACGTGGCGCACGAAATCCTGTCGCAGCAAACCGGCGCCCGGGTGAACTACATCCCCTACCCCGGCGGCGGCCCGGCCACGGTGGACGTGCTGGCCGGCCACACGGACGCGACCCTGATCACCCTGGCCGCCGTGACCGACCACGTGCGCGCCGGCAAGCTGAGGCCCCTGGCCGTGACCACCAGCTACCGGTCCCCGGCCCTGCCCGCGGTGCCCACCGTGGCCGAAGCCGGCGGGCCGCCCGGGTTCTCGGTGGAAAGCTGGCAGGGCTACTTCGCGCCGGCCGGCACCCCGCCCGCCATCGTGGAGAAGATCAACCGCGACATCGCTACCGTGCTGCAGGCGGCGGACGTGCGCGCGCAACTGGAATCCCAGGGCTTCCAGGTGGCCGGCGGATCGCCCGGCGACCTCGCGCAGAGCCTGCGGGCGGAGCAGCCGCGTTATGCGCAGGCCATCAGGACGGCGGGGTTGGCGTTGCGCTGAGGTCGGGCACGCATCTTTCAGGGCGGAGGTACGATCCGGCGGTCGTTTTTCTTCCTCCATTTTTCTCAGCATGAATTTCTCCGAGCGCCTGAAGCAACTCCCCTCCGTGGCCCACCTTTCCGCCCTGCATCTGCTGGGGCCCGACGGCGGGACTGTCGCCACGCTGGAGAACAAGCCCGGCCAGGCCGGCTCGCTGGCCGTGTACCACGCGCTGGGCCAGTTGTACGGCGGCCGCATCACGCCTGCAGCCGCCACGCTGGGACTGGAGTGGTATGCGGAGCACACAGCGGATGCGCAGGCGCATCCCGGCAAGCATCCCAACATCGACCGGCTGGTGGAGTGGGCGAAGGGCGACGCGGCTTATGGGGTGCGGGTGGTGCCCACGGCTTCATCCTGACGAAGCGGCTCGGGCAGCTACCCTTCCCTCCCTGTGTTCCCGAGGCGAGGCCGCGCGCCCCGGCCGATGGCTTTGTCAGACGAACTTCTGTGGCATGAAAATGAATGCCGTGGCGATATTGGAGGCCAGGAGCAGCCAGACTGCGGTTGCGAGCGCGGAAAAACGCCAAGCGGAGGCACGCTGCATCAAAACCGACCCACGGAAGAAACAAGCCACCAGCGGAAACATCGCTGTGCTAGCCACCAGCCACACCAGAGCGAAGCTTCCCAACCGCGCAAACCCGGTCTGCAGGCGCATTCCTGTCAGCATGGCTCCCAGATAAAACAATATGACCCACGCGGCTGCCTCGAGCCACCACAGACGGGTCGCTCCGGCCCAGGTGGGATTTCGACGGGGCAGCAGTCGCAGGCAAATGAAACCAAGGCAAACCAAGGCGGCCAGGAAAACAGTGGCACTCGCGATGATCGACAACTCCTGCCACGCACCGATACCGAGATAGAAAAACGGCACGATCGCCAAGCCAAGCATGATGGAAGCCAAACCAAGTGCGCCCCACCGGTCGCAAGAATGTCGTTGCATCATTTCTTTCATACTGCAGGCACTTCGTAGCTTCTGGTCAATACCACCCGGGTGACCAACGGAGGGCAGGCGAATTGGTGCTGGAGTTGCCACCACGCCGTGATACCGACACTTTGAGCGAAAGAAAAACCACCATCGGATTGAGCGCCATACTCTCTCAAGTCATCATCATCCAGGCCAAAAACGTCGTACAAGACAAACTTTAGTGTAATTTGGTACCGACTTCTCTCACGATCATACCCGTAGGCAGTGGCTATCACATAGACATGCTGGACGCCGTTGATCATCAGACCGAGGCCGTTGCCATAGTCCTGGGTTGCGAAAAATTGGCTGCCGGCATTGAATGCAGGTACCCCCAAGTCCATCGGCACCTGCAAGTTCCTGATGTTCCAGTCAGCATTCTTGAGTGCCTGATGAATACGAATCCTGCCAGGAGTTTTATGGGGGGAATTGGGAGCGGACAGCGCTGCACTGCAAAAATACTCCATGTTGGCATGACTGGAGACCAACCCAGTCAAACGTGGATCTTCAAAATACTCAACGCCCTTCCGATTTTCTCTAAGAAACTCGGAGAATAGCGTTCGCGCCACCCCGGTCGTATCTGCCCTGGCAAAAATTCCCAGCAATTTTTCCATCTTGGGTTTCAGCACATCCACCGTGTCCCCCACACTCTGCCGCTGCGGCGCCGACGCTCGACAGCCATAGGTAATATCCTGTCCATATCGAGGAGCGGGAACGGAAGGCAGATGCACTCCGTCGGCAAATGGGTGAATGGGAGACAAATATCTATCCCTGGCAACCGCCACGACTATGGGTTCATTTATTTCGTTGATGAATTTCATTTGCAGTGAGTGTGCAAGAGAACTGCACGTCTTCCGCAAATATTATTCCCCACCTTTTACCCCGTTCATCACACGCAGAAGCAAGATGAAAATAAATTCACTCGATAAATTTAATTTATAAATTAACATCAAATGCAAAATTTTTAAACAAATAGCGCCATTCCAACAACCTTCGTCAAGGGGATGAAACAAATTTTTTCTCTCAAAGATCCAAAATCCATCAAAAACCGTACATAACAGTGAAGTCCTTGCATGGAAAACTCACGTGGCTCCTGTATTCACACCCTCTGCAACATGTTGGAAACGCGCCGCCCGCCTGGCCGGCCTCCTGGCCCTGGCCGCTGGTCTGAGTGCCTGCTCTGGCGTAGGCACCTTGAACGCACTCACGCCGCGCAGCGCCGCCGCGGTGGACACCGGCGTGGCCTACGGCCCCCTTCCCCGCCAGCGGCTGGATGTGTACCGCCCCTCGGTGGCCGCCCCGGCCGGCGGCTGGCCAGTCGTGGTGTTCTTCTACGGCGGCACCTGGAACAGCGGGGAACGGGGCGACTACCTGTTCCTGGGCCAGGCACTGGCGTCGCGCGGGGTGCTTGCGCTGGTGGCGGACTACCGGCTGTACCCGGAGGTGCGGTATCCGGATTTCATCGCCGACAGCGCGCTGGCGGTGGCCTATGGGCTGGAGCATGCAGCGCAGCTCGGCGGCGATCCGCGCCGGGTGTTCGCGATGGGGCACAGCGCGGGCGGGTACAACGCGGCGATGGTGGCGCTGGACCCGCGCTGGCTGGCGGCCACGGGGCATGCGCCGCGCGAGCTGGCCGGCTGGATCGGGCTGGCGGGGCCGTACGACTTCTTTCCCACGGACAACCCGGAGGCGCAGCCGGTGTTCTTCCACCCCAACTACCCGGCACGTGCGCAGCCCATCGAGTTCGCCCACCCGGCCGTGCCCGCGCAGGTGCCGCGGGCCTTCCTGGGCGCGCCGGAGAAGGACCGGCTGGTGAGCCCCCAGCGCAGCACGCTGCAGCTGGCGCAGGCGCTGCAGTCGGCCGGCGTGCCCGTGGTGCTTCAGCTCTATCCGCGCGCCAGCCACACGACGCTGGTGGGCGCTTTCGCGTGGCCGCTGCGCTGGGTGGCGCCGGTGCTGGACGATGTGGCCGGGTTCATCGCCTCGGCCCCGCCCGCGGCGCGAGCCCCCCATCCCCGGGAAGCCCCGCTTGAAGGAGCATCGGCGGGCAGCTAAGTTGGCGGCTTTCCCCCTGCGCAAGGAGAGACGCATGCCTGCTTCCACCCCCGATAGCCCTGCCGGTACCGGCACCGTGACCCTGCACCGTGTGCTGCGCGCGCCGGCCGAGCGGATCTACCGCGCCTTCCTGGAGCCGGACGCGATGGTGAAATGGCTGCCGCCGCACGGCTTCACCGGCCGGGTGCTGGAGATGGATGCCCGCGTGGGCGGACGCTACCGCATGCAGTTCACGCACTGGGGCAACGGGCAGGTGCATGCATTCGGCGGCGAGTACCTGGAGCTGGTGCCGGGCGAGCGCATCGTGCACACCGACCGCTTCGATGCGACGGGACTGCCTGGCGAGATGCGCACCACGGTCGAGTTCCGCGCCGTGTCCGTGGGTACGGAGTTACAGGTGGTGCAGGAAGGCATTCCCGCCATGATTCCCGTCGAGGCCTGCTATCTGGGGTGGCAGGAGTCGCTGCAGTTGCTGGCGCAGCTGGTGGAGCCGGAGATTCCTGGCTGATTCAGAGTTGCGACCCGAGCAGGCCGCTGAAGCGCTCGGCGATCCGCTCCCGCAGGGGCCGGTTCAGCCATTCCTGGTGCGTGACCCGGCGGGACTGGCGGATGTCCTGCTCGAAGACTTCGGTCTGGCGGCGGGCGAAGGCCTCGTCATAGACGTTGAGGTTGGCCTCGTCGTTGAGGCGGAAGGAGCGGTTGTCGAAGTTGGTGGAGCCGACCGATACGAGGCGCTGGTCCACGATCATGACCTTGCAGTGGTACATGGTGGGGCCGTAGGTGTAGATCTCCGCGCCCGCCTCCAGCAGCGGGCCCCAGGTACCGCGCGAGGCGGCCTTGACGGTTTCGGTATCGGTGTGCTCGCCCGGGGTGACGATGCGCACGCGCACGCCGCGGCGCAGTGCATCCAGCAGCAGGGTGCGGGTGAGTTCGTCGGGCACGAAATACGCCGCGGAAAGGTCGATGCTGCGCTCGGCCGCGGTGACGGCCATGTGGTACATGAGCTGCATGCTCTCGCTGCCGCTCGATGGCGAGCTGGAGAACATCTGCGCGCGCTGCGTGCCGGCGGGCGCGAGCTTCGGGAAGTAGGCATCGCCGTGCAGCACGCGGCCGGTGACCTTGAGCCAGTTGTCGAGGAAGGTGGCCTGCAGGTGCGCCACGGCCGGGCCGCGCACGAGGTAGTGGGAGTCGCGCCAGTGGTCCGGGTCCAGCCCATTGCCGGTCCACTGGGGCGCGATGCCCACGCCGCCGGTGAAACCCACCACGCCGTCCGCCACGAGCAGCTTGCGGTGCGTGCGGTTGTTGAGCCGCGCGAGGTTGTACCAGTGGGGCTTGTGGAATTTCTCGATCTCCACGCCGGCGGCGCGCATCTCGTCGAGGTAGCTGTCCTCCATCTTGGCGCTGCCCACCCAGTCGAGCAGCACGTGCACCTTGACGCCCGCGCGGGCGCGCTCGCTCAGGGCGTCGGCGAACTGCTTGCCGATGTCGCCGGACCAGTAGATGTAGGTCTCGAAGGTGATGGAGCGGCGTGCGGCACGGATGGCGGCGAGCATGGGCGGGAAGATGCGGTCGCCGTTCTGCAGGTCCATCACGTCGTTGCCGTCCACGATGGAGGGCCCCAGCAGGTTGCCCATGGCCCGCTCGAACTGGGGGCTGGAGGTGCCGTAGAGGCGCGGCAGCTGCTGGCGGACCTGCGGTTCGCCCGCGGTGAAATTGAGCGCCAGGAGCGCCGCAGCGGCGGTCGCGATGAAGGTGATCAGCGCTGTGTGCAGCGTGCGGCCGGATGTCTGCATGGCAGGGGATTGTCGAAGCCGCCGCGGGCCTGCCCTGTAGTCCGGCGCCTCCTGCCGCCTACACTGGCGGGCCTACCCGGACGGGCGCCGCGCGCGCCATCGACTGACCTCCTGCAGACCATGCCTTCGCCATCATTCCGCTTCGCCTGCCCTTCCCTGCCCTCCCCGGACACCGCCGGGCCTTCCGGCGCTATCGCCGGTCCATGGATGCCCTCGCGCCGCGCGGCGCTGGTTGCCGGCGCCGCGCTGGCAGCCGCCGTGCGGGCGGGTGCGGTGCAGGCCGGACCGGTCGCGGGCCGTGCGACGGAAGGCGTCTGGCCCCGGGCGCTGCAGGTGCCGGGCGGCGTGGCGCGCCTGTCGCTGGGCCCGGCGGCGCAGCGGCCCCAGGCGCATGCGGGCGAGGTGCCGCTGCTGGTGCTAGGCGATGCCATCGAGTGGACGGCCATCGTGGGCATCGCGCTGTCGGCGCCCACGGGCACGGCGTCGGTGCGGGTGCAGTCCGGCGGCGAGGCCCCGCGTGACATCACCTACCGCGTGGAGCCCAAGCGCTACAAGGAGCAGCGGCTGACGGTGGCGCCGCGCACGGTGGACCTGTCCGCCGAGGACAACGCGCGCTATGAGCGCGAACGGACGCACCAGCAGCAGGTGATGGCCACCTTCTCCACGCCGCTGCCGCGCGCCGCGGACCTGGCGATGCACCAGCCGGTACCCGGGCGGCGGTCCAGTTCGTTCGGGTTGCGGCGCGTGTTCAACGGGCAGGCGCGCAATCCGCACAGCGGCATGGACATCGCGGCGGCCACCGGCACGCCGGTGGTGGCGCCGCTGCCGGGCAAGGTGATCGACACGGGGGACTATTTCTTCAACGGCGGCACTGTCTGGCTCGACCATGGCGGCGGCCTGCTGACGATGTACTGCCACCTGAGTGCGATCGACGTGCAGGTGGGTGACACGCTCGCCACCGGGCAGACGTTCTGCAAGGTGGGCGCCACGGGCCGCGTGACCGGGCCGCACCTCCACTGGGGCGTGATGCTCAACCGGACCATGGTGGATCCAGCGTTGTTCCTGCCGGCATGACGCGCCGAGGACATGGCACCCCGCCGCCGATGCGGCCTGGCGGCGGCCGGCCCGGGCCCGGCAGCCCGCGGCCGGGGGCAAGGCGCGAACCGGCGGAACGGGCCGGGCCGCCGCGCCTGCTGCGCTTCCACAAGCCCTACGGCGTGCTGAGCCAGTTCACGCCCGAGGGCCGCTGGCGCGGGCTGAAGGATTTCATCGACCTGCCGGGCGTGTACGTGGCCGGCCGGCTGGATGCGGACAGCGAGGGGCTGCTGCTGCTGACCGACGACGGCGGGCTGCAGGCGCGCATCGCCGACCCGCGCTTCAAGATGGAGAAGACCTACTGGGTGCAGGTGGAGGGCGTGCCGGATGCGGCGGCCCTGCAGGCGCTGGAGCGCGGGGTGCAGCTGAACGACGGCCCGACGCTGCCGGCGCGCGCCCGGCGCCTGGATGCGCCGCCGCCCGTGGGCGAACGCGAGCCGCCGATCCGCGTGCGGCAGCACATTCCGGACACCTGGATCGAGCTGGTGATCCGCGAAGGCCGCAACCGGCAGGTGCGGCGCATGACGGCGGCGGTGGGGCATCCCACGCTGCGGCTGGTGCGCGCGGCGATCGGCCCCTTCGCGCTCGACGGACTGGCACCCGGCACCTGGGCGGAGGCGGAGATTCCGGCGGCGCTGGCGGCCCGGCGGCTGGGCACCCACCGGACTTGACGCCGGGCGGCTGGCCCACGGCAACCCGGGCGATGACCGCGCAGGCGGCTCCGCAGGAGAGACAATCGCGGCCATTCCACCGCGCACGGCCGCTGCAGCAGCACCGCCGCGGCAACGCCACCCGCAAAGGACGCACACATGGCACCAGGCCCCTCCTCGCCCGCAGACCACCGCCGCACGCCCGCGGAGCGCACCGGAACACTGCCGGCGATAGAGGAATGGTCGCTGGTGCCGATCGATGGCGCGCAGGAGGCCATGCCCCCCGCGGCGGCCCTCGCTCCCGGATCCACGCCCGGGTCAGCGGCGGGTGTTGCAGGCCCTCGCGCAGTGGCCGCCACGCCCGCACCGTCATCCGCACCTTCACGCGCTTCGTCACCGGCCGCTGCGGCAGCCGCCCCTTCGGTCGGTTCCGGCGTGCCCCGTGCGGCCGGCATGCCGTCGCGCCCATCCCGCGGCGCGCGCGACTGGCCCTGGACCTGGCTGGTGCTGGCCGGCGGCGTGGCCGTGCTCGCCGGCCTGCTCGCCTGGAAGTCGGTCCACGACCGGGCGCGGGCCGCCGAACGGGCGGCGCGGCTGGAGGCGGATGCCCGCGCCGCGCACATCGCGCAGGCGGGGCAGGCGCAGGACACGGACGCGCGCATCGACGCGATCCACGGAGCCTGGCTGCGCGGCCAGGGCGCGGCAGAGCTGCCCGCGGTACGTGCCATGGCGCAAGGGGGCAACGCCCGGGCCATGGTGCTGCTGGGCACCATGCTGTCCGAGGCGCACGGCATTCCGAAAGACCGCCCGGAGGCGGTGCGCTGGCTGGTGCAGGCGGCGGACAGTGGCTCCGCGCTCGCGGCGGTGCGGCTGGGGGCGATGTACGAGCGCGGCGGGGACGGCGAGCCGCGCCAGCTGTCGGCCGCGGAGAACTGGTACCTGCGCGCAGCGCGCCAGGGCGATGCCGCCGGGCTCTACAGCCTGGGCACGCTGTATGCACGCGGCGGCGACACCGTGGTGCAGCGGCCGATCACCGCCTGCATGCTGATGGAACTCGCGGCCCGCGCCCATGCGGCATCGGGCCGGGACGACGTGCTGCTGCCGGCGGGCCACAGCGCCCTGGGCGCGCGGGCCGCCCAGATGCGGCTGGCAGGCACCCTGGGCACGCAGGATGCGGCGGAGGCAACGCGGCGCGCCGACGCGTGGAAGCCGGGCCAGCCACTGGACCTGTGATCCGCGGGCCGGCGGGAGCGCATCACCGCCTGCGCCACCAGAGGAACAGCGCCAGGAACGTGAGGCCGAAGAACAGCGGGATCCAGGCCATGAAGGTTTCCAGCAGCGAAGAGGGCCGCATGCCGGACCAGACCTCGATGCGCACCCGGTCGATGCGCAGATTGCGGGCCGCGGCGAATTCCGCCACGGGTGCGAGCTTGCGGTCGGTCTTGAAGCTCACGGGCGGCGCGGCGCCGGCCATTTCCACCGGCTGGCCCGCGCGCAGGCCCTTGGCCACGATCTCCGGGACAACGTTCAGGCGTGCGCCGTTGTCGATGGACCAGCCCGCCATCCAGCGCGACCCGGCCTCGCCGTCGGCCAGCGCGACGCCCGAGATGCGCAGCACCACGGTGTAGGGGTTGCCGCTGGCGGGCAGGTCGATCTCCTGCCCGGTATAGGACTGCGTGTCGGCAAACGGCATGCCGCCGGGCGGCAATCCCGCAGCGGCGACCACGCCTTTCTTTTCCTGGAACCGTGCCAGCCGGGCCAGCGCATCGGGCGGCATTTCCTGGGTGGCGACCACGCGCCGGCCCCAGGCCTCTTCCTTCGCGTGTGCCGCTGGCGGCAGCATGCAGGCGGCGAGGAGCAGCAGTGCCGCGGCGAGGCCACGGGAGCCCGGGAGGACGGCAGCGATCGGGAGGGAGTGCATGGTGCGGAGCCTGTGGCGGGATCGGTGCGGCAACGCGGCCGCGGCGGGGAGTGTATCCAGGCAGAACACGGCGAGGCCCGGCGGCGGATTCCGGACGGCGGCGGGCGCGAAGGGGTAGCATGCGGGGCGTGCCTGTTCCTCCGTCGCCCCCGCCCTCCCCGCCCTCCCCGGCCCCTTCCGCCCTGGCGCCACGCGCCTCCAGCATCTACCAGCATCCCGGTTTTCTCGCGTTCATCGTGGCGCGGGTGGCCGCCATGTTCGCCACGCAGGTGCAGGCGGTGGTGGTGGCCTGGCAGGTGTACGACCTGACCCGCGAACCCATGGCGCTGGCCTGCGTGGGGCTGGCGCAGTTCCTGCCCATGCTGGCGCTGCTGCTGCCCGCGGGCGACCTGATCGATCGCGTGCAGCGCAAGCGCATCCTGTGCGCCAGCTGGGCCGTGGGGGCCGTATGCAGCGCCGCGCTGTGGTGGCTCGCCGGGCATGGCGCGGCGGGGGTGGCGGGTATCTATGCGGTGCTGGTGCTGTTCGGCGCCTCGCGCGCGTTCTCGGCCCCTGCGCTGCAGAGCCTGCTGCCGCAGGTGGTGCCGCGGGAGCGGCTGGCCTCGGCCATCGCTGCCAATTCCATGCTGATGCGCACGGCGGCCATCGCCGGCCCGTTCCTGGGCGGCCTGCTGTACGCGGCCGGCGGCGGCGAGCTGACCTATGCCGTGTGCCTGGTGGCGTTCGCCGTGGGGGCCGCGCTGATGCTGCGGGTGCCGGTGGCGCATGCGGCCCCGCCAGGGCCGGTGCTGGGCACGATGCGCGAGCGCTTCGGCGAAGGTATCCGCTTCATCCGGTCGCGGCCCATCATCCTGGGCACGATCTCGCTGGACCTGTTCGCCGTGCTGCTGGGCGGCGTGATCGCGCTGCTGCCCATCTACGCGCACGAGGTGCTGCACGTGGGACCGGAAGGCCTGGGCGCACTGCGCAGCGCCATGGCCATGGGCGAGGTGGGCATGGGCTTCTACCTGAGCCTGCGGCCGTTCAACCGCCGGGTGGGCGCGACGATGTTCATCGCGGTGGTCATCTTCGGCGTGGCCAACCTGGTGTTCGCGTTCTCGACCGTGTTCTGGCTGTCGTTCGCGGCGCTGGTGGTCGCGGGCGCGGCGGACATGGTGAGCGTGTACATCCGCGGCTCGCTGGTGCAGTTCTCCACGCCTGACGCCATGCGCGGCCGGGTGAGCGCGGTGAACATGCTGTTCATCGGCTCCTCCAACGAGCTGGGGGAATTCCGCGCCGGCACCAGCGCGGCCTGGCTGGGCACCGTGCCCGCCGCCGTGGTGGGCGGGCTGTGCACTCTCGGGGTGGTGGGGGCCTGGGCCTGGATGTTCAAGCCGCTGCGGCGGGTGGACCGCTTCGAGGAGGCATCGCCCCAGGCGGGCGCCGAGCCGGCCCAACGCCACTGATTCTCAATAACCACTTTGTGGGTGTGGTATTTTTGCCAATTCGCCGTCGCGATCTTTTGCGGAATTCGGGGCTTCTACTGAAATGCGGGACCATCGTTTTCTGATGGAATCATTTTTTCGGGAGAACCTTATGAACAAAGATGCAAAAGTGCGCACGCAGCTGACGGTGGCTTTCGGCACGATGGGGGTGCTGATCCTCTTCATGTCGCTGTTCGGCCTCACGGCGCTGGGCGATGCGACCACGCGCTTCCAGGGCTATGTGCACGGCATCGGGGCGCGCACTGCGATCACGGCCCAGTTGCGCACCGCCATCGACGAGCGCGCCATCGCCGCGCGCAACATCGTCCTGGCGACCACGCCCGCCGACGTGCAGACCGAGAAGTCGCGCGGCGAGCAGGCCCATGCCCAGGTCCAGAAATCGATGGCGGAACTCAAGCAGCTGATGGCGCAGGCCACGGACACCTCCGACAAGGCGCGCGCGCTGGTAGCGCAGATGGACCGGATCGAGCAGAGCTATGCGCCCATCGCGCTCGGGATCATCGACCTGGCGGCGCGCGGCGAGCGCGAAGCCGCCATCACCAAGCTGAACCGCGAATGCCGGCCGCTGCTCGACCAGTTCGCGGCGGTCACCTCCGAGTACGCACAGCTGTCCCGGAGCAAGGCCCACGAACTGGCCGACGACGCCGAGGAGCGGCTCGGGACGGAACGGGCCGCGATGATCGCCGCCACCGTGCTGGCATTCGTCATCGCCACCGTGGCGGGCCTCGTCATCACGCGCCGGCTGACCGGCGCACTGGGCGGAGAGCCCGCGGAGCTGCGGCAGATCGCCGAGCAGGTGGCCAGCGGCGACCTTTCCCCCATGCAGCGCCAGGGCGCGGTCGTGCCCGGGAGCGTGCTGGCCTCGCTGGCGAGCATGCATTCGACGCTGGCGCACATCGTGACCGACGTGCGGCTCGCCTCGGATTCGATCACCACGGGATCCGGCGAGATCGCCTCCGGCAACGCGGACCTGAGCCGGCGCACGGAGCTGCAGGCCAGCGCCCTGCAGGAGACGGCATCGGCGATGGAGGAGCTGAGCGCGACGGTCCGCCACAACGCGGACAACGCCCGCGCCGCGAGCCAGCTGGCGACCGGCGCCACCGACGTGGCGAACCGCGGCGGCCAGATCGTCGAGCAGGTGGTGGACACCATGCAGGAGATCAGCGCCAGTTCCCGCCAGATCACGGACATCACCGGAGTGATCGACAGCATCGCCTTCCAGACCAACATCCTGGCGCTGAACGCGGCCGTGGAGGCGGCGCGCGCGGGCGAGCAAGGGCGCGGATTCGCCGTGGTCGCCGCCGAGGTCCGCACGCTGGCGCAGCGCAGCGCGCAGGCGGCCAAGGAGATCCGGGCGCTGATCCTGGGCAGCGTGGAGAAAGTGGACCGGGGGGCCAGCCTGGTCTCCCAGGCGGGTACCACCATGTCCGAGATCGTGACGGAGATCCGCCGCGTGAGCGAGATCGTGGGCGAGATCAGCGTGGCAAGCGCCGAGCAGAGCGACGGCGTTCAGCAGGTGGGCCAGGCCGTGGCGCAGATGGACCAGGCCACGCAGCAGAATGCAGCGCTGGTGGAGGAAGGCGCGGCGGCGGCGGCCAGCCTGCGCGACCAGGCCCGGCGCCTGGACCAATCGGTGTCGGTCTTCCGGGTGCCGGGTCTCGCCGGCAGCGCGGCGTCCACGCACCGGCTGGCGATGTCCTGACCGGGCGCGGGACACGGCCAGCGCCGGCGCCCCGGGGCATGGACCGGTGGACCGGGCACTAGAATCCGCGCCACCCTTCCAACCCCGACGCGCTTTTGTCCATGCACTCCGCCACGGCCCGCGGCTCAGCCGCCTTTTCCCGCTCCCGCCGCAGGACGGCCCGGGCCACCGGGTGGATGGCCGGGTTGCTGCTGGCGGCCTGGACCGCCGCGGCCACGGGCGCACCGCCCATCAAGGCACGTGAACCGGGCCGGCCCGCACCGCGGGCAGCCGAGCCATCGGCACTCCATATCTGGCACTGCTGGGCCTCGCCCGGCGAGCACCAGCGCAGCGAAGTGCTGGCGCGGCATCTGGCGCGGCACGGCCTGCACTGGACGATCGAGGAGCCGGTCTGCGGCAACGGCAACAGCGCGCTGTCGGTGTTCACCCAGCGTTTCCAGCACCGCCTGCCGCGCCCCGCCGCGGTGATGACGGCAGGCGAAGGTGCGCCGCCGCTGGCTGCCAAGGGCCTGCTGCTGCCTCTGGACGCCATCGCGCGCGAGCAGGACTGGGAAGAGGTCGTGCCGCACGCACTGCAGGAATGGGCGCGCTTTCGCGGCCACTGGATCGCCGCGCCGCTGTTCGTGCATTCCACCAACCTGCTGTGGTTCAACAAGCCGCTGCTCGACCGCCTGGGCGGTACCGTGCCCGATACCTGGGACGAACTGCTGGCGCTGCTCGCCCGCGCGCAGGAAGCGGGCATCGTGCCGGTGGGGATCGGCGCCGATGCGTGGGAATACTCGTTCTGGTTCGAGTCCGTGGCGGCCGGCGCGGGCGGCGCGGAGTTCTACCGCCGGTTCTTCCTGGAGCACGACCGGCGCGCCTACGACGAGGCCGTGGTGATGCGCATCTTCGCGCGCATGGCGCAACTGCGGCCCTACCTGCGCGCGAACGCGGCCTCCCGCGACTGGAGCAGCGCCAGCGGCCTGGTCGAACAGGGCAAGGCGCTGCTGCAGATGCAGGGCAGCTGGCTCAACGGCGAACTGCGCCAGCGCGGGATGGAGGCCGGGCAGGACTACCTGTGCCCGCGCTTCCCGGACACGCAGGGCATGGTGCTCTATATCGGCGACCAGATCGGCTTCGTGCGCGGCGCGCAGGTGGACCCGGCCGCGCAGCGGGCCTTCATGCGCATGGCGATGGACCCGGACTTCCAGCGCGAGATGGGCATCGCCAGCGGCGCGGCGCCCGCGCGCGTGGACGTGCCCGACACCGGCGCGGACGCGTGCGGCCGCCAGGCCATCCGGGACCTGCGCAGCGCCAACATGCGGCGCACCGTGCTCGCCTCTTTCTCGGCGCTGTCCCCGCGCTCGGTGCAGCAGCACATCAACGACATCGTCATGCAGCACCTGCAGGGCCGCATCGACGACGCGCGCGCCACGCAGCGGCTCAAGGACCTGATCCTGGGCACCGGACCGGTCGGACCCGAGCGCTGACGGCGCCGGCGCGGCCGCCGGCCGCTTGCTATCTAAAAAATAGCAAACAATCCATTGCAGAAAATGGATTTCACGCTTTTCTCCTGATGAGATGCAGGGCACGCGGCGATACATCTGTGTCCGCCGGGTAAAACCTCGCCAGCCCCCTTGCGGGCCCCTGCGCGGCGGCGCACCATGCGCGCCACAGCCACTCTTCCTCCAACACCATGCTGTCCTTCGTGAACGCCGCTGCTGCCCGTGCCGCGTCCCTGCGCGGCCCCGAAGATCCGGAACCCGGGCTCCCCACCATCGGGCGCCGCCAATGGCTCGCCACCGCCGCCGTGGGGCTGTGCGGTGCCGCCGGGCTCACGCTGGCCGCGCCGCCCGGTGCCTTCGCCGCCGAAAGCGACCGCGATGCGCCCCGCTCCCCCGCGGAGGGCGCGCGCCTGCTGGACCGGCTCACCTGGGGCGCCAATGCCGCGGCGCTGGAGGGCCTGCAGCGCGTCGGCCCCGCGGCCACGGTGGCGGCACTGCTGCGCCCGGCGCCGAACGCCCCGCTGCCGCCCGAGGCGCAGGCGCAGATCGACGCCATGGCCATCACCCGCACGCCGATGGAAACACTGGCCATCGACATGCAGGCCCGCCAGCAGGCGATCAAGAACGAATCCACCGAAGACGCCCGCAAGGCCGCCCAGGACACCTACCAGCGCGACATGCGGGCGCTGCAGCGCGAGGCCGAGCGGCGCTTCGTGCTGCGGGCCGTGTACTCCCCGGCGCAGCTGCAGGAGAAGATGACCTGGTTCTGGATGAACCATTTCAACGTGTTTGCCGGCAAGGCGGACATCCGCGCCATGGTGGGCGACTACGAAGACCGCGCCATCCGCCCGCATGCACTGGGGCGCTTCCGCGACCTGCTGGGCGCCACGGTGCGGCATCCGGCCATGCTGCGCTACCTGGACAACGCGCAGAACGCCGCGCGCCGCATCAACGAGAACTATGCACGCGAGCTGATGGAGCTGCACACGCTGGGCGTGGACGGCGGCTACAGCCAGCACGACGTGCAGGAGATGGCACGCGTGCTCACCGGCCATGGCGTGTCGCTGCGCCCGCTGGACGAGCCGCCGCCGAAGCTCAAGCCCGAATGGGCGCGCCAGTACGTGCGCCGCGGCCTGTACGAGTTCCATCCGCAGCGCCATGACTGGGATCCGAAGGAGCTGCTCGGCCAGCCGCTGCAGGGCCAGGGCATGGCCGAGCTGGACGAGGCGCTGGACCGGCTCGCCCGCGCACCGGCCACCGCGCGCTTCGTGACCCGCAAGATGGCCGCCTACCTGGTGGGCGACACACCGCCGCCCGCGCTGCTGCAGGCGATGGCCGAGCGCTTCCAGCAGACCGACGGCCACATCGGCGCGGTGCTGCAGACGCTGTTCATGAGCGAGGCGTTCCAGTCCTCGCTCGGCACCCGGCTGCGCGACCCCGTGCAGTACGTGATGGCCGGCCTGCGCCTGGGCTACTCCGACCGCGTGCTGGCCAACCCCGATCCGGCGCTCTCGTGGCTGCAGCGCCTGGCCGAGCCGCTCTACGGCCGCGTCACGCCGGACGGCTATCCGCTGGACGCCGCTGCCTGGACCAGTTCCGGCCAGATGGCCGTGCGCTTCGAGATCGCGCGGGCGCTGGGCGGGGCCGGCACCGGCGCGCTCTACCGCCCGGAAGGGGCACCGCCGCCGAAGGTGCAGCCCCCCGCGATCGCGCAGAACGCCGCCTTCCGGGCCATGGAGCCGCAGCTGGCACCGGCCACGCGCGTGGCGCTGGCGCGTGCCGGCTCGCCCACGGAATGGAACACTTTCTTGCTGTCCGCCCCCGAATTCATGTACGCCTGACGGCCGCCCCGGGCGTTGCGAATGCAACCGCCCACAGCGGCCCGATGACCCAGGAAAGGCCTGCCATGACGCAACCCGCTTCCCCCCGAGATTCTTCCCTGCCCCGCGATGCGGCCGATGCCGTGCCGGGCCTTGCCGGGATCGCACCCACGCGCCGGCGCTGCCTGCAGGCGCTCGCCGCGCTGGCCGCACCGGGCGTGCTGCAGGCCAGCCTGGCGGCCACGCCGCAGGGCGCCACGGACGCGCGCTTCCTGCTCGTCTTCCTGCGCGGCGGCTATGACTGCGCGAGCCTGCTGGTGCCCACCTCCAGCGACTTCTACTACGAGAGCCGCCCGAACATTGCCATCGCCCGTCCCGGCGCCGAGGGCGGCGCCCTGCAGCTCACCGCCGATTGGGGCCTGCACCCGGCGCTGGCCGGTTCGCTGCAGTCGCTCTACGCGAAAAAGCAGGTCGCCTTCGTGCCGTTCTCGGGCACCGACGATCTCACGCGCAGCCACTTCGACACGCAGGACAGCATCGAGCTGGGCCAGCCCGTGGGCGCGCGGCGCGACTACCGCTCGGGCTTCCTGAACCGGCTGGCGACGGAGCTCGGAGCGCAGCCGCGCTGGCACGACCATCTCTCGCCCATGGCCTTCACCGACACGCTGCCGCTGGTGCTGCGCGGCGGCTACGACGTGCCCAACACGGCCCTGGCCGCGGCCGGCTTGTCCAAGCCCGGCATCGACGAACGGCAGGCAGGGCTGATCGCCTCCATGTACCAGGGCACGCCGCTGGCCGCGCCCGTGGCCGAGGGTTTCCAGACGCGCGACGAGGTGGCGCGCACCATGCAGGGCGAGATGGATGCCGCCAGCCGCAACGCGCTCAGCACCAAGGGCTTCGAGGGCACGGCGCGGCGCATGGCGCGCCTCATGCAGTCGCGCTACAACCTGGGCTTCGTGGACGTGGGCGGCTGGGATACGCACGTGGGCCAGGGCAACGCCACGGGCGCGCTGGCCAACCGCTTCGAGGAGCTGGGCCGGGGCCTGGCCGCCTTCGCCGACGAGATGGGCCCGGCCTGGGGCCGCACCACGGTGGTCGTGGTGAGCGAGTTCGGCCGCACCTTCCGCGAGAACGGCAACCGCGGCACGGACCACGGCCACGGCAGCGTGATGTGGGTGCTGGGCGGCGGCATCGCCGGCGGACGCATCGCGGGCGAGCAGCAGGCGCTCACCGCGACCACGCTGTTCCAGAACCGCGACTATCCGGTGCTCAACGACTACCGCGGCGTGCTGGGCGGGATCTTCGGGCGCATGTACGGGCTGAACGGGAACGCGCTGGCCCGGGTGTTCCCGGGAGCGAAACCGAAGGACCTGCGGCTGGCGTGAAAGACGCGCCCAGGTCCGGCCACGCAGCCGTGGCGGTGCCGCGTCTCAGCCCTGTGCTGGCGCACCGGACTGGAACACGCCCGTCAGCAACTCCGGCAACCGATCCCGCCCCATGCGGAATCCGCAGGCCTGCGCATGGCCGCCGCCGCCCATGCGGGTGGCGAGCACCGAGCAGTCGTAGCCGCGCTGCGAGCGCAGGCCGACCTTGACCTGTCCGTCCTTGCCCACCACCCACATCAGCGCGAAGGTGCCGGACTGCTGGGAGAGCATCTCGCCGATCAGGCTGTGGAATGCGCCCGGGGCATTGACCATCAGGCCCTGTTCCCCATCGAACACCAGCGGCTGCGCGCCACCGGCCACGTCGGCGGCGAGGTGGCGGAATTTCTCGTCCATGGCCTCGCCGCGCGCGACGAAGGCCTGCGTCTGCTCCGGCGTGAAGTGGGCGATGGCGTCCCAGCGCGCGAAGTCGAAGGGTTCCATGTCCAGCGCGGCGACGTAGCCGGCCGTCTCGGGGTACTTCCAGTTCCAGAGGTCGCGGTCTTCGATGTAGCGCACCAGGTCGGGCAGCGGCGCCTCCGCATGGAAGAAATCCCAGGCGAGGCGCGCGCCCGACTTGTCCATGTCGAAGTGCACCACGCCGCAGCGGCAGGCGAAGCCGGTGAGCTGTTCGGCGGCGCTCTTGTGGTGGTCCAGCATCACGAGGCGGGCGGCGCGTTCGTCGATGGCGCGCAGCAGTTCGGGCGGGAACGAGAAATCCAGGATGTACACGTACCGGCCTTCCAGCGGCGGCAGGTCCTCCACCGACTTCGCCTGGCCGTGGGACAGGCCCACGCATTCGACCTCGCCTCCGTAATAGCGCCAGGCGGCCAGCGCGGCACCGAAACCGTCGGCACAGCGGCCGTGGTAGAGCACCAGGGGGGATGGGTCGCCGGGCGACGGGGCCATGAGCAGTGTCTGGGGCAGCAGGGTGCGCGTGGCGGCGGGGGCAGAAGTCGTCGTGGTCATAGGGGCGCGATTGTCCGCGACATCGGGGCTGGCGCGCTCGCGCGCGGCGCGGAACAATGGTGCAGTCGGCGGGCCATGCATCCGGTACCGCCCCGCTGCCCGTCACCCCACTCCGCCCGAGGAGCCCCACATGCCCGCAACCCGCCCCTTCCGCCCCGGCCGCAAGGCCCCTGCACGCCTGGCCTGCACCGGCCTGCTGGCGGCCGCCCTGGCGCTCGCGGGATGCGCCAGCGCCGTGCCCGCGCCGTCCGGCACGGATCCGGCCGAGGTGCAGCGCCATGCGGCCGACCTGGCCGAATGCCAGCGCTATGCGCAGCAGATCGGCGTGGTGATCGAGACGCTGGATGGCATGCTGACCGGCGCGCTGGTGCTGGCGTCGCTCGCCTGGTCCGCGGGCGGCAGCCACGATGCGGTGCGCGACTGGGCCGTGGCGGGCGGCGCGCTCGGGGCCACCCAGGGCCTGCAGCCGCTGGAGCGACGGCGCCGCGCGGTGGACAGCTGCATGCAGGCGCACGGCCATGCGGCCGGGCCCTATCCCGCTGCGCCACTGCCCCTGCCGCCCGCCGAGCCCGCTCCCGGCACGGTGACCGGGCCCGCGCTGCCCGCCATCGCGCTGGGGGTGGACAGCTTCAGCGCCCAGCAGCTGGCACGCGCGCAGGCCTGCAGCGCCCAGCCCGTCGCGGCGCTGGCCGCCAAGGGGCCGGGCTTCGAGACCTATACCGTGGCCTGCGACAGCGGCGATGCGCTCGCGATCCGCTGCGAGTTCGGCAACTGCCGCGTGCTGCGCTGAACGGCCGGGCCGCGGTGCGCGCGCCGGGGTATGCTGCGCGCCCGATGCCGCTTCAGACTGCCCCCCGCCATCCGCCCCTGTCCATCCTCCGCCTGGACGACGACCTCGTCGCCGTCTACAAGCCCGCCGGCTGGCTGGTGCACCGCACGGGACTGGACGCGGGCGAGACCCGCTTCGTGATGCAGGCGCTGCGCGACCAGCTGGGCCGCCGCGTGTACCCGGTACACCGGCTCGACAAGGGCACCTGCGGGGTGCTGGTGATGGGGCTGCACGCGGAGGCGGCCCGCGCGCTGTCGCAGGCCTTCGAGCACCACCGGGTGGACAAGCGCTACCTGGCCCTGGTGCGCGGCCATGCGCCGGACCGGGTGATGGTGGACCATGCCCTGCGCCCGGACGATGCGCCGCCCGATGCCGCCGTACAGCCGGCCCGCACGGCGCTGCGCTGCCTTGCGCGGCTGGAGCTGCCCGAGGCCAGCGACGCGCGCTTCGCCACCACGCGGGCCTCGCTGGTGGAAGCCCTGCCGGAAACCGGCCGCCGCCACCAGATCCGCCGGCACCTCAAGCACATCGCCCACCCGATCCTGGGCGACGCCACCCACGGCAAGGGCCCGCTGAACCGCTGGTGGGCGCAGCAGCTGGGCCTGCAGCGGCTCTGGCTGCACGCCTGGCGGCTGGCACTGCCGCATCCCGCAACGGGCGACATGCTGGTCGTGGACAGCGGCCTGCAGGGCGTGCCGCTGCCCGGCCCGCCGGCTGCGCCGGCCCCAGCGGAGGTGCCGGCGGCGGCGCCCGACCTGCACGACTGGCAGGCGCGCGTGCTGTGCCTCGACTGGGTCCGCTGCGGCGACGCGGCGGCCCCGGAAGGCTGACACCGGAATCCATCTGGGAGCGCGCATGCAGGACCTGGCAGGCAGGCCCTGCCGCGCCCGGTAGGTGCCGTCCTACCCTCTGTCGCGACGGGTGCTGCCGGAATGCCGGTTGCCCACGGCGCACAGTCGGGGCCACTTCCGAAGACTTGACTTCCGCCATGCACAGCACCGCACCCCGCCGCCCGGACGGCCGCAGACTCCAGGCACCTTCCGGCGCATGCCGGTGCGGGGGCGCCGCATGACGGATTGGTGGGAAGTGATCCTGGCCACGACGGCGGGCGAATTCTCCGACCTGCCCGACCTCGAGCAGGCCACGCGCATCGTGGTGCGCCTGGGCATGGCCGGGCTGCTGGGCGGGCTGCTGGGCTGGGAGCGCGAGCACCGCGGCAAGGCCGCCGGGGTGCGCACGCACATGCTGGTGTCGATGGGCGCGGCGCTGTTCGTGCTGGTGGCCGAGCAGGAAGGCATCGCGCCCGCGGACAACAGCCGCGTGCTGCAGGGCATCATCGCGGGCGTGGGCTTCCTGGGCGCGGGCACCATCCTCAAGAGCGACGGCGCGCACCAGATCCGGGGGCTCACCACTGCCGCCGGCATCTGGCTCACCGCGGCGATCGGCGTGGCCGCGGGCCTGGGCCGCGAGGCCACTGCGCTGCTGAGCACGCTGATGGCGCTGCTGGTGCTGGCTGCGGAGCCGCTGGCGCAGCGGCTGCTGCACGGGCGCCGAGCCCCCGCGGAGAGCGATGCGGCGGCAGCCGGGGAACGCCGCGCCGCGGCCGGCGCGCGATCCCCTACGTCGACGCCGGACCACGGCAGCGAGACAGGCTCCACCGGCGGCGGGCCGCCCCCGGCGTCCTGACGCCTTCCCTCCCCTCCCGCACGCCCGGCTCTTCGAGCCACCGCGACCCTTGGCCCTCAGCGCGCCCGCCGGCGTGCGGCCGGATCAGGGGAAAAATGCGGCCCTGCGCCCGAAGCCCCCAGGGTGTCGTCCGGATTGCGCAACGGGCAGGCGCGCAGGGACAGGCACCCGCAGCCGATGCAGCCGTCGAGCTGGTCGCGCAGGCGCGTGAGCGTGGCGATGCGCTCGTCCAGTTCCGCACGCCAGGTCGCCGACAGCCGGCGCCAGTCGGCCACGGTGGGCGTGCGGCCCTCGGGCAGGGCCTGCAGGGCGTCCGCGATGGTCGCCAGCGGCAGCCCCATGCGCTGCGCGATCTTGATGACGGCGACGCGCCGCAGCACGGAGCGTGGATAGCGGCGCTGGTTGCCGGCACTGCGGACGCTGGCGATCAGGCCCTTGGATTCGTAGAAATGCAGCGCCGACACGGCCAGCCCGCTGCGGTCTGCGACTTCGCCCACGGTGAGTTCGGGCATGTCGGCACGGCCTGCCCGCCGGGGAGGGGTGTCGTCGATGAGGGGGGCGGCCGGAGGCGTGGCCAGGACCGCAGGGGCGGAAGAAGGGGTGCTGCGGGAGGTGTGCGGCATGAAGCGGTAGCGAGCGATCGGCAGGGTGGAAAAAAGCGGTTGACCTCAAGTTTAGTTGAGGTTCGATACTGCAGGGTATGCGGTCGCCGGCCTCACCGGCAGGCGCCCTTTCCTGAACCTCAAGGCTTTCCCATGACTCCTTGCGCACCCGCCCCGAATGCCTCCCCCGCTGCCCATCCCGTGCTGTCCTTCGCCAATCCGCCCGGGCTCTACGATCCTGCGCCGAACGGCTATTCCCACCTGGCCATCGTGCAGGGGCCGGCCCGCACCATCCACGTCGCCGGCCAGGGCGGTGAGGATGCGGAAGGCCGGCTGGCCGAGGGTTTCGATGCCCAGGTGCGCCAGGCACTGGACAACCTCTGCACCGCGCTGGCCGCGGCGGGCGCCGCGCCGCGCGACGTCGCCCGCCTCACGGTGCTGGTGGTGGACCATTCCGAAGAACGGCTGCGCTCCTTCGGCGCGGCCCTGCTCGCCCGCTGGGCCGGCGCCGCCCTGCCGGCGTGTACGCTGATTCCCGTGCCGCGCCTCGCGCTTGATGGCATGCTGTTCGAAATCGACGCCACGGCAGTGCTGCCGGCGGCGTGAAGCGAATCCACCCCATGCCCGCGGGCCACGGTGCCGCGGTGCCCCATGCCTTCGCCTTTTCCTGCTGACCGATTCACGTCCCATGCCATCCAGTTCCCCAGCCACCCACGCGGGCACCGCCCCGCACGCCCAGGCCCCTGCAGGGCTGTCCACCCCGGTACTGCTGCTCATGGCCACGGCCTGCGGCCTCTGCGCCGGCGCCAACTACTTCAACCAGCCCCTGCTGCATTCGATCGCGGTGCAGCTGGGCGTGAGCGAATCCCGTGCCGCGTTCACCGTGACGATCGCCCAGGTGTCGTATGCGGCCGGCCTGCTGCTGCTGGTGCCGCTGGGCGACAAGCTGGAGAGGCGGCGCCTGGTGGTGGCGCTGATGGCGCTGGCCGCCTGCGGGCTGTTCCTGAGCGGCTTCGCGGGCAGTTTCGGCGCGTTGGCCGCCGGCACGCTGATGACGGGGCTGTTCTCGGTGGCGGCGCAGGTGCTGGTGCCGATGGCCGCGGCGCTGGCCGCGCCGGGGCGCAGCGGCCGCGCGGTGGGGCTGGTGATGAGCGGCCTGCTGGTGGGCATCCTGGCGGCACGCAGCGTGGCGGGGCTGCTGTCGGGCGTGGGCGGATGGAGCCTGGTGTACCGCGTGGGCGGGATCGCGATCCTGGCCGTGGCCGTGGCACTGTGGTTCGCCCTGCCGGCACTGCGCACGCCGAACCCGCCCAGCTACGGGCAGGTGCTGCGCTCGCTGGCCACCCTGGCGCGCCAGCACCCGCGGCTGCGCAGCCGGGCCCTGCTGGGCGGGCTGTCCTTCGGATCGGTGAGCGTGCTGTTTTCCACGATGGCGCTGATGCTGGCCGGACCGGCGCACCGGCTGGGAGACGCGCAGATCGGCTTGGTGGGGCTGGCGGGCGTGGCCGGCGCGCTCATGGCCAACTGGGCGGGCCGCATGGCCGACCGCGGCCGCGAGCAGTGGACCACCCGGGCCTCCGTGCTGCTGCTGGCGGCCAGCTGGGGGGCGCTGTGGCTGGGCGGCGCCAGCCTGCCGTGGTTCCTGGTGGGGGTGCTGGCGATCGACCTGGCGCTGCAGGGCGTGCACATCAGCAACCAGAACGTGATCTACGCCCTGGCGCCGCAGGCCCGCTCGCGGCTCAACGCCGTGTACATGACGACCTACTTCGCCGGCGCCGCCCTGGGCTCCGCGCTGGGTTCGGCGGCATGGCAGCACGGCGGCTGGGGCGCCACCTGCGCCGCCGGCCTGGCGGTGGCGGGCGCGAACTGCGCCGCGATGTGGCACGACGCCCGGCTGGCCCGGCAGGCGGCCCGCCACGGATGAGCGCGGGCGCGCACTGGCGGCGTGGTCCGACACGGCCTCCCCCGGGCGTACCGGTGTAATGGCATTTCAGAAGGCCCCGCACGCCGCGCGGCCGGCCCACCCACCCATGCATTGCGAGGAGGACCGACCCATGCACGCAGAACACGCGACCATCCACGGCGAAGTGACCTACCGGGAGGGCGACGGCATGCCCATCGCCATTCCCGAAGGCCCGGTGGAACTCACCCATGCGGACGACAGTGTCACGCTGAGCTGGAAGGAAAAGGATGAAAACGCGGCGGGCGTCGCCGCCCTGCCCCGCCATGAGTTCGACCGCTACGTGAAGGAAGGCAGGATCGTCACCGAACGCGGCACGGGGGACAGCGGCGGCGACTGATCGCCCCACACGATCGCCCCCCACTTTCGTGCACCCTGAAAGCCGCCGGACAGGCTACGGCGGGCCGGAGCCTTCAGCGGATCGACAGGGACTCCGCCGCCTGCGCCAATTGCTCGCGCGCGGCCTGCAGGTCGGCTTCCAGCGGCCGGTCCAGGCGGCGGATGAAGGGGCAGGTCAGCACCGCCAGCGCCTGGCCCTGCGGCCCGCGCACGGGCATCGAGATATCGATCACGCCGAAGGCCTGCTGGCTGTCGCCCTGCCACCAGCCCTGCGTGCGCACATGCTCCAGGATGGTGTGCAGTTCCGCCGGCTGCATGGGCGCTTCACCCCCCGCTCCCTGCGTGGCCTGGTGCTCGGCCAGCATCTCGGCGCGGCGCTGCTCGGTCTGGAAGGCCAGCATCACGTGGCCCGAGCCCGTGTCGATCAGGCTCACCCGCACTCCCAGCCGGATCGACAGGCCCCAGTTGCCCGGTCCGTTGACCTGGGCCACCACCGTGATATCCCCCCGGTTATAGACGCCCAGGTGGCAGGACTGCTGCGCCGCCGTGGCGAAGCCCTCCATCACCGGCAGGGCCTGCGACACCATGCGCTCCATGGGCGGATGGCTGTGCCCCAGCACGAAGAGCTTGAGGCTCAGCGCATAGCGGTCGCCCTGCGGTGAGCGGGTGACGTAGTCGCGCGCGACCAGCCTCTCGAGCATCCGGTAGATCTCGCCCGGACTGCGGCCCATGGCCTTGACGATCTCGGCGCGGGTGAGTCCATGGGGCTGGCCGGCCAGCAGCTCGAGGATGTCCAGCCCCTTGTCCAGGGCGGGAGCACGGTAGCGATCGGTTTCTTCTGTCATGGCGGGAAATGGGATGGGAAGGCCTGCTCCGGAAGGGGCCGGCGGCGCGCTGGTGCGGATTCTCCGGGCAATCGCACGGTGGCGTGCCGGCAATTTGCCGTGGCTCCGTCGCCACGGCAGCAGGGTATCCCCTCATTGGCGCTGCAGGCTGCAAGTTTTTACATTGTTCCTCAATGAACAAAAAGTTCATATATGAACTTGAAGGCGGGGCTTACAAGGCCGCGCCGCGAGGTGCTGCCCGCGAGGGCGGTGGCTCCAAGGCTTCCGGCGCGATGCCCCGCGCCCGGATCGGCCGGCGCGGATGCGCGCCACGGGTGGGGTGACTGCCGGGCGCAGCCCGGTTTCTTTTTCGATCAGCAAAGTTACTACAACGGAGATAAACGCTGTGAATACGCATTCCAAGACAACCCTGGCGGCCGCGGCCGCGCTGCTGGCCGCCGCCGGCACGCTGCCCGGCGCGGCGCACGCGCAGTCCAACGTCACGCTCTATGGCCGCGTGGTCGCGGGCGTGGAATACATCAACAAGATCGCCGATCCCGTCACCGGCCAGACGAACTCGCTCACGCGCGCTGCCGACAACCAGTGGGGCACGAGCATGATCGGCTTCCGCGGCAAGGAAGACCTGGGCGGCGGACTGAGCGCGGTCTTCAACCTGGAAGGCGGCTTCAGCGCCACCAAGGGCACGACCGGCTCGGCGTTCTTCAACCGCCGCTCGCTGGTGGGCCTGAGCAGTGCCAGCTGGGGTACGCTGATGTTCGGCAAGAACCTCTTCAACAGCAACGACGTGTGGAACATCGATCCCACGGGCCAGCAGTTCATGAGCAGCGCGACGCTGGTGCGCGGCCGCAACTGGCCGGGCGTGAACAACGTCATCGAATACACCACCCCCAACTTCGGCGGCTTCACCGCCAACGTGCAGTTGGGCATGGGCGAGCAGCCGGGCTCGAACAAGCAATTGCGCAACGAAGGCCTGTCGCTGACCTATGCCGCGAACGACCTCGAAGTGCGCGCCATGCTCAACAGCCGGCGCGATGCCAGCGGCAACTACAGCGATGCCTACACCTATTCCAAGGACGCGATCCTGGGCGGTACCTACCGCATCGGCGCGGCCAAGCTGTTCGCCGCCTACGAGGCCATCTCCGCCCCCGACGCCGCGGCCGGCGCACCCAGCAAGCTCAAGCACGGCTGGCTGGGCGTGCGCTACGACGTGACGCCTGCGCTGACCCTGATCGGCGCGGGCTACCGCGTCAGCGCCAACCGGGGCAACGGCAACGCCACGCTGCTGATGGTGGGCGCGGACTACTACCTGTCCAAGCGCACCTTCCTGTACGCATCGCTGGGCGGCGTGAACAACAGCTCCACCGCCAACTACGCGGCCGACGTCACCGTCAACGGCCCGGGCGCCGGTGCATCGCAGCGCGCGATGTACTTCGGCATGGGCCACTCGTTCTGAGGAGGGCTGCATCCCGGTTTTTCCGTTTTTTTCATTGCGAGCCGGTTCACCGGCATTGGGGCTGCAATGCGGGACATGGCAGCCCTTTTTTCGTTGGCGCACGCCTGCGCCTTGGGTCAGGCGTCTTCCCCGCGTTCGGCTCCGCCGGCGGGCCGCCCTCCCTTGCGGCGCGATTCGCGCTCGGCCTTTTTGGCGGCCCGGGCGGCTTCCTGCACCTGCGCCGCGGCGCTCCAGGCCTCGAATTCGGGCGGTGTCTCCAGCGTGATGCGCCCGAGGATGGCACTGCGGAAATCCGTCATCACCAGTTCTGCCGCCTTCTGCAGGTTCACGCGCCCGCCCGACATCACCGCCCCACGCTTGCGCGCGATCAGCGTGAGCAGTTCGTCGTCGTGCAGCGCCGCGATCGCTGCCGCATCCAGCCCGAGGCGGTAGCGCGCATCCAGCAGGGGCGCGTAGTGGCGCTGCAGGTAGGCCAGCAGTTCCAGCGCCACCTCTTCCTCGTCGTAGGCATTGCGGCCCACCGCGCCGCTCGCGGCGAGCTTGTAGCCGCTCTCGGGAATGGTGATGCGCGGCCAGAGCATGCCCGGGGTGTCCCACAGGTAGAAATCATCGTCCAGCACGATGCGCTGCTCGAGCTTGGTGATGCCGGCCTCGTCGCCGGTCTTGGCCTGGGTCTTGCCGGTGAGCGTGTTGATCAGGGTGGACTTGCCCACGTTGGGAATGCCGCAGATCAGCACGCGCATGGGCTTGGCCATGCCGCCGCGCTGAGGGGCGAGCTGCCGGCAGGCGTCGATCAGGCGGCGGGCCGGTGCGGTGTCGGAGGCATCCAGCCCGATGGCGCGGGTGTCGGGGCGGGCGTTGTACCAGTCGAGCCAGGCCGGCGTGCGGGCGGCATCGGCCACGTCCTGCTTGTTCAGCACCTTGAGCGTGGGCCGGTGGCCCGTGAGTTCGGCCAGCAGCGGGTTGGCGCTGGAGCCGGGCAGGCGCGCGTCCAGCAGTTCGATGACGACGTCGATGTCCTTGATGCGCTCGCCGATCGCCTTGCGCGTGGAATGCATGTGGCCGGGAAACCATTGGATGGCCATGGGAGGGACTCAGGTGGTGCGTTGGAAGAAGGGGGATGGACGGGGCGCCGGCGCAGCCGCACCGATAATCGCGCATGCGGCGCACTGCCCCGCCACCCGTTGTTCCACCGATTGTCCCAGACCCGCCCATGACCCGCGCCTCTCCCACGCCGCCGCCTGCTTCCGAGACCACCCGGCGGCAGGCGTCCGAAATGCTGTTCAAGGGTGTGACCTGCGCGCTCATCGGCATCGTGATCCTGCTGGCGCCCTATTACGCGCGTTCGCTGAGCGTGCGCGATCTCATGGGGCAGATCCACGTGGTCGGCTGGTTCGCACTCGTGCTCGGGCTGGCCTTCATGGGGCGCTGGGGCTGGCAGCGCTGGCGCGGCGCCTCCCGGTGACCACGCCGCACGGCCCGCAGGCGCTTCCGGCAGGCCTCGCGCCCCTGCGCACCGCAGACGACGCGGCACGGGCCTTCGCCGGACTGCAGGCGCTGGCGCTGGCCCGCGGCGTGGCGCTGCGGCCACCGCCCGAGCCGCCCACCACCTGCTGCGGCCGCGGCTGCAACGGCTGCGTCTGGGAAGGCTTCTTTGCCGCCGCGCACTGGTGGTGCGAAGACGCGCAGGCGGCGCTGACGCTCCCTCCGGCAGGCAGGCCTTGACTCCCGCTGACTGAAAGCCCGCGCCAGCAGCCGGCGCGACAGTTATTTCGCGGCCCCGGGCGCCCTACGGTATTGCTGCCGAGTTATTCTCGGCCCATGCACGCCATTGCGACCTCTCCCCCCGAGCCGGCCGACGCTTCCCTGGAGGGTGTGCATTCCGCTGCCCCTGCCCTGGCGGCCCGCCACGCGCCGCAGCGACTGGAGGCCGTGGTGGCCACGGGCCTGCTCGACTCCCCCGCGGAACCGGGCTTCGACAGCCTGACGGCGACCGCGGCCCGCCTGGTGGGCGCCGCGGCGTGCTTCATTTCCGTCGTCGATGGGCGGCGCGATTTCTACAAGAGCCAGTCCGGCTTTCCCGAGGCGCTGGCCCGTGCCCGCGAAATGGAGGGCCTGACGTTCTGCCACTTCACGCTGGACCGGGACGACGCGCTGGTCATCCGCGACACGCACGCCGAGCCGCAATGGCGCACCGTGCCCACGGTGGAAAGCCTGGGCGTGCGCGCCTACGTGGGCGTGCCCCTGAAGGCGCACGGGCAGAACATCGGCAGCTTCTGCGTGATCGACATACACCCGCGCGCCTGGACGGACGACGAACTGGAAACCATCCGCCAGTTGGCCGTTTCCGCGGCGCGCGAGCTGGACCTGCGCACCGCCCTGGCTGCCGCGCAGGAGGCCGCCGCCACGGCGCGCGCCCAGGCGCTGGCGCGCGAACGGGTGCTGGCGGTGGTCGCGCACGACCTGCGCACGCCGCTGCAGGTGCTGCAGCTCAGCGCCACGCGCATCCAGCGCAGCGCGGAGGCGCCGCCGGACGAGGTGGTGCAGCGCATGCTGTCGGCCGTGGGCATGATGGCCTCGCTGGTGGAAGGCCTGCTCCGGCCGTCCGATTCGGTATCGACCGTGCAGGCCCTGCCGCTGGCGACGCTGGCCAATGACGCGGTCGAGATGATGGCGCCCATCGCCGAGAAATGCGGCATCGCGCTCCTGCTGGGGCCCGTGCCCGACACGCTGGTGCGCGTGGATTACGGCCAGATGGTGCGGGTGCTGGGCAACCTGATCGGCAATTCGCTGAAATATTCGCCCGAGGGCAGCACGGTACGCCTGTCCGGCACCTGCAGTTCGCCGCACGCCGCGCGATCGGTCGAACTCACGGTGGCGGACAACGGCATGGGCATGGCCCCGGAAGAAGTCGCCCACGCGTTCGAGCCGGGCTGGCAGGGCGAGACGGCCCGCGCCCGCAAGGACGGGGTCGGCCTGGGCCTGGGCATCGTGAAATCGCTGGTGGAATCCAATCGCGGGCAGGTGCGCATGGAAAGCCGCCCCGGCCAGGGCACCTCCGTCACCATCACGCTGCCGCGCGCCTGAGCGGCGTGCCCGCGCTCAGCGCGAGGCCACCATGCGCAGGCCCAGCGCGATGAAGACGGTGCCTGCGATGCGGTCCAGCCACAGGCCGGCGCGCGGCCGGCGCTGCAGCCAGCCGCCGATCGTGCCGGCGAAGCAGCCCAGCAGGCCGAAGAGCACCGCCGCCTGCAGCGTGAACACGAGGCCCAGCACGCCCAGCTGCAGCCCCACCGCCCCCTGCGACGGCACCACGAACTGCGGCAGGAACGAGAGGAAGAACAGCACGACCTTCGGATTGACCGCGTTCGCCAGCATGCCCCTGGCGAACAGGGTGCGCAGCGGCTGGGCGGCCTGAGCGGCCACGTCGGTGCGCAGGCTGCCGCCGCTGCCGGCATGCCGCAGGGCCTGCACGCCGAGCCAGACGAGGTAGGCACCGCCCACCCACTTGAGCACGGTGAATGCGGCGGGGGACGCCGCGATCATCGCGCTCACGCCGAGCACGGCGAGCAGCGTGTGGCTCAGGCAGCCCGCGGCGCAACCGAGGCCGAAGGCCACGCCCTGCGCCCGGCCCCGGGACATGCCCATGCCCAGCACCATGAGGTTGTCCGGCCCCGGCGTGGCGGTGATGAGGACGGCGGCGAGCAGGAAGGCGAGGATCTGGGCGGCGGTGGGCATCGCACGATGATACGGGGCCACTGCTGAGACAGCGGACGGCAGCCAGTACGCCGGCGCGTCGGGCCCGGCTGTTCCACCGAACGGAACGCATCCCCTGGTCAGCGCACGCGCACTGGGCGATAGTGGCGCATTCCCCTCCTTCCCATCCATGACCTCTCTGCCCTCTTCTTCTTCCGCTCCGGCCGCCGCCACGCTCCGCACCGGCGGCCAGATCCTCGTGGACCAGCTCATCCTGCACGGCGTGCGCCAGCTCTTCTGCGTGCCTGGCGAAAGCTACCTGGCGGTGCTGGACGCGCTGCACGATGCCGACATCGCCGTCACCGTCTGCCGCCAGGAAGGCGGTGCGGCCATGATGGCCGAGGCGCAGGGCAAGCTCACGGGCCGGCCGGGCATCTGCTTCGTCACGCGCGGGCCCGGGGCCACGAACGCCTCGGCCGGCATCCACATCGCGCACCAGGACTCGACGCCGCTGATCGTGTTCGTGGGCCAGGTGGCGCGCGAGGCGCTGGGCCGCGAGGCCTTCCAGGAGCTGGACTATGGCGCCGTGTTCGGCACCATGGCCAAGTGGGTGGTGCAGGTGGACGACGCACGCCGCCTGCCGGAGCTGCTGTCGCGCGCGTTCCATGTCGCCACCTCGGGCCGGCCCGGGCCGGTGGTGGTGGCCCTGCCGGAAGACATGCTGACCGATGCGGTGCAGGCCGCCGATGCCCTGCCCCATGCGGTGGCCGAGACGCATCCCGGCCCGGACGTGCTGCGCGAACTGGCGCGGCGGCTGGCCTCGGCCGGGCGGCCGGTGGCCATCCTGGGCGGCAGCCGCTGGTCGGAAGCCGCCGTGCGCGATTTCACGGCCTTCGCCGAGGCGTGGAGCCTGCCGGTGTATTGCTCGTTCCGCCGGCAAATGCTGTTTCCCGCCAGCCACCGCTGCTACGGCGGCGACCTGGGCCTGGGCGCCAATCCGAAGCTGCTGGGGCGCATCCGCGACAGCGACCTGGTGCTGCTGGTGGGCGGGCGGCTCTCCGAAGTGCCCTCGCAGGGCTACACGCTGCTGGACATTCCCGTGCCGGCGCAGCCGCTGGTCCACGTGCATGCGGATGCCGACGAACTGGGCCGGCTGTACCGCCCTGCGCAGGCCATCCATGCCACGCCGCAGGCCTTCACCGCCGCCCTGTCCGCGGTGCGGCCGGAAGGCGATGTGCGATGGGCCGCGCATGCCGCCGAGGCGCGTGCCGACTATTTGGCCTGGAGCGATCCCGCGCCGATCCGCATTCCGGGCCCGCTGCAGATGGGCGAGGTGATGCGCCACCTGCGCGAGGTGCTGCCGCCGGACACCATCTTCTGCAACGGCGCGGGCAATTTCGCCACCTGGGTGCACCGGTTCTGGCCCTTCACGGCCTTTGCCAGCCAGCTCGCGCCCACCAGCGGCTCCATGGGCTACGGGCTGCCGGCCGGCGTGGGGGCCAAGCGGCTGTGGCCGCAGCGCGAGGTGGTGGTGTTCTCGGGCGACGGCGACTTCCTCATGCACGGGCAGGAGTTCGCCACTGCCGTGCAGTACGGCCTGCCGGTGATCGTGGTGCTGCTGGACAACGGCATGTACGGCACGATCCGCATGCACCAGGAGCGCGAATACCCCGGCCGGGTGAGCGCCACGCAACTGCGCAACCCCGACTTCCGCGCCTATGCGCAGGCCTTCGGCGGCCACGGGGAACGGGTGGAACGCACCGAGGATTTCGCGCCCGCGCTGGCGCGCGCCCGCGCGAGCGGCCTGCCCAGCGTGCTGCACTGCCTGCTGGATGCAGAGGCGATCACCCCCACGGGCACGCTGGCGGGCATCCGCGGCGCGGCGCAGGCGGCCGGCCGCTGAAAAAAAAGGCCCGCCAAGGGGCCTGTATCAGGGGGACCTATACGGTCTGCGCGAGCGGCGCGCCCGCCGACGACGCCGCGGCGCCGATGGCCATGTAGCGCTTGCGCCAGGTCTCGAAGTCCAGCGTGTCTGCCGCCTCGATGGCCTTCTGCTCGGCCAGCGACACGGCGGCCATGCGCTCGTAGCGCGCCTGCTGCTCGTCCGCCCAGGGCTGCTGCAGCAGGGTGTCGCGGGACGCACGGGACTGCTCGAGCGTGAAGCCCAGGAAGCTCTGCCCGTGGCCGCCGGCCATGCGTGCGAGCACGCGGGCGGACGGCGTGGCGCCTGGCTCGCGCAGCAGGTTCCTTGCCGCCTCCAGGGCCTGCGCGTGCGCATCCGTGCCCTGGGCCGCGTCCAGCGCGGCGGCGATGGGTGCACATTCGGCCAGGATCTCGGCGCCCCACTCCACCAGCGGCACGCTGCGGCCCCCGCGCTCCAGGCACAGCCCGGGCTCGCGGCCGCGCTCGGCCGTGAGGTGCTGGTTGCGCTTGAGGGCGGCGATCTCGGCGGGGGTGTCGGGCGGGCTGTCCGACAGCAGGCAGTGCAGCAGGAACATGTCCAGCAGCCGCATGGTCGGCGCCTCGATGCCCACCGGCGCGAAGGGATCGAGGTCCATGAGCCTCACCTCCACGTACTCCACGCCGCGGTCGCGCAGCGCGTGCAGCGGGCGCTCGCCGGGGCGCACGGTGCGCTTGGGGCGGATGGTGCCGTAGAACTCGTTCTCGATCTGCAGCAGGCTGGTGCCCAGCTGGTTGTAGTCGCCGCCGGGGTTGCGCACGCCCAGCGCCTCGTAGGCGGGATAGGGCCGCGTCAGGGCTTCGTGCAGGGAGTCGGCATAGCCGTCCAGCCCGTTGTAGCTCACGGCCAGCGTGGCCTGGGCATCGCTCTGGTAGCCCAGGCGGCCCATGCGCAGCGAGGTGGCGTGCGGCAGGTACAGGGAACCGGGCCCCAGGCGCTGCAGGCCGTGCTGGCGGCCCTGCACGAAGCAGTCGCACAGCGCGGGCGATGCGCCGAACAGGTAGAGCAGCAGGAAGGCCTGGCGGCGGAAGTTGCGGATCAGCCCGAAATACTCGTCGCTCGCGATGCCGGGCATGGACCAGTTGTAGTGGATGCCCGAGATGGTCTGCATGCGGCGGCCGTAGCGGTGCCCCAGGCCCATGCGGTAGATGCTCTTGGCGCGGCCCACGTTGGAGGCGCCGAAGCGCGCCAGGGGAATGGTTTCGTCCGTCGGCAATCCGCAGGGCATGCTGGATACCCACAGCATCTCGCCGGACTGCGCCAGGGTACGCAGCACGAACCGGTGGATCTCGGTCAGCTCGTCGAGGCACTCCTGCACCGAGCTACGCGCACCGGTGATGAGTTCGATCTGCGACTCGCTGTAGTCGGTCGTGATGTGCGGATGCGTGAGCGCGGCACCCAGCGCCGCCGGATGCGGCGTGAGCGCCAGCCCGCCCTCGGCCAGCACGCGCAGGCCCTCCTTCTCGATGCCGCGGCGCATGCCCGCCAGCCGGTTGCCTGGCAGCGCGCGGATTTTCTCCTGCAGTTGGCTCGTCATGGTGCGTCTTTTTTTGTTACCGGTTGGTCCGTGTCGGGACGGAACTTAGCACGCCGGCCATGCTCGCGCTCGCGCCTGCGTCCAAGTCCCTGCTTCGCGCCGCCGGAAGGCGCTTCGGCCGGACACCGGAGGGCGCACCGGCACCGGCTCCATCATCGCGGGTGTCGTGGCCAGCCAACGGTGCATGCCCCCCCGGGCGCGCGGCGTCCAGCCACTCCCTTCCCGGGCCTTGCGCCGGGATCGCGCACGACGCCCCTTGTGACCGACGGACGCCATGCCGAAATTTTCCCTGCGCCCCCACACCACCACCCTGCTTGTCCCCGGCAATGCCCGCAATGCGGCACATGCCGGCGCCCCCGCGCCCGGCAAGCAGGCCCACCACAAACTGCACCAGCTCGACGGCGCGGCAGCGCGCAGGGAAGCGCTCGCGCCCCAGTTCGGCCTGGCCGGCCGGGTGCGCAAGTACCTGGCGGAACCATTGCCCGCGGCGGCCGATGCCGATACATCCGGCACCACGGCTGCGCAGCCCGCTTCCCCGGGCGCCACGGTCCCGCGCAAGGCGACCAAGGCCTTGCGGAAGTTCCTGGGCACGGCAGGAACCGCGCTCGGGCTGCGGGCCGGCAAACCCGTGGGGCTGGACGAACTCACGCGCTTCCGGGATACGGCCGCCGCCGGCGCACGCCCCATCGAGCGGGACGCCCCGGCCGACCGGGGCACGTGGCGCAGCGTGGGCGCGGCGCAGGCCCGTGCCTTCGCGGCATCGCAGCGGCTGCACGAGGCCGAGGTGGCGGCCCGCAAGGCCACCGCGCTGGAGCACCTGGTGCAACTGCACATCGAGCGGCTGGAATCCGATGCCCAGCGCGCCGGCCGGCGCATCGCGCACGCCGCGGACCGGCCGGTGCCGCTGCGCCAGCGGCAGGCGGCCATCGCCGCGCAGCAGCAGGCCCTGGACGCCAGCATCGCCCGGCTGGCGGAAGAAGCCAGCGCGCTGGAGCAGCGCATCGCCCAGGCCGAAGCGGCCGTGGCGGCGCCCGTGCGTGGCCGGCTGGATACGCTGCTGGCCGCACGCACCGAGGCCGACCGCAGCGACGCAGGCACCGGCGAGGACGTCGCCGCGCTGCGGCAGCATCTGCAGGAGCTGCGGTCGCTGCACACGATACGCACCGGCATCCGGCACGGCCTGGAGCAGCGCAGGCAGGATGTGCAGGCCGAACTGGAGCGGCTGGAGCGCTCCGCCGTGGCGATGGCGCGCGATCTGTTCGACGCGGATGACGAAGCCTGCGACCTGCGCTCCCTGCTGGGCGGCCTGCGGGAGCGGCGCGCCACGCTGGAGGCGGCCCGGGATGCCGCCCGGGCGGCCAGCGAAGCGGCGGCGGCCGCGCTGAAGGCGTGCGAGAAGGAAATGGCCGGCCGGCAGATCGATACGCTGCCCGGCCTGCGCACCCCGGGCACACCCGCGGAGGCCGCCGCCTGCGCGGCATTGCAGGCCGCACTGCGGGACTGGTCGGAGGGGCTGGACACGGCGCCGTTCGGCGACCGGGCGATTCCCGCTGCCGGCGTGGTGGCCGTGGGGCTGAAGGCCCTGGCCGTGGCGGCCGGCGGCGATCCGGCCGAGGCCCTGCAGGCCCTCGGCGCGCTGCGCCGGCTCCGCTGGGAAGACCTGGCGCCCGCACCCGGCGCGGAGGCCGCCCGGCGCGGCGCGGCCGTCCTGCCGCCTGCGGCGCAGCGCACGGTGGACCACCTGGCGCGCGTACCCCGGGGGCTGCAGGTGTTGTCGCACCTGCTGCGTCCGGAAGGCAGCCCGGCCGCGCACCCGGAGCGCCTGGCAGCCGCACGCCAGGCATTGCGCGCCGATGCACTGCTGCGCGCCGCCGCGCCGGACGACGCCGGGCTGCGCACGTGGCTGGGCCACGCCCGCCGCGCCGCCCGCCGGGCCCTGCATGCCGAAGAGCCCGCCAAGGCACTGTCCACCTGCACGGTGGACGAGCGCGCGGCCTACCACGCGCTGCGCAATGGCTATGAAAGCAACGCACCCGGCTCGGCCTACGACCGGGCGAACGGCCACCTGCAGCGGCTGGCGGACGCATTGCACGACCTGGCACGGCACGGCGCGCAGCCGCGCGCCTTCGGCGGGCAGCCCAATGCGCTGCGCTCCCTGCCGCAGGCGCTGGAGGTGGGTTCCGCCACGGCGCTGCCCACGCCGCGGCGCCGGGCGGACGCAGCCCTGGAAAAGGCCGCCGGCCAGCTCTCCGAGATGCTGGGCGGCCTGCGTGCGGACCGTGCGCCGGGCCGGCTGCCCGGCCCCGCGGAATGCGCCTGGCAGGCCCTGGCGGAAACCGTGCAATGGGCACCGGAGGGCACGGACCGCACCACCCTGGTGATCGACGCCGCCGCGCGAGAGCGCATAGCGGCGCGCGCCACGGAATTGCGCGCGCACTTCGAGCGCACGGCGCTCGGCCAGGGCGTGCCGCCGTCGGAGCTGTCGCAAGGCAGCGTGCCCCTGCTGGAGACCGCCTGGCAGCGGCTCGAACGCCGCCCGCACACCGCCGCCGAAGCGCTGGCGCTGCTGGCCGAGGGCCTGCCCGGGGATGCGGGCGGGCCTTCCTCGCCACCGCCACCGCCGCCGCCCGGCGGCACGCCCGTGTCCTGGCACGGCTATGCGCTGCAGCAGGGCGCGCAGTTCCGCGCCAGCGCGCAGGAGGCTGCCCGCCTGCTGCGCGACGGCGCACCCGGGCAGGCCACGCATGCGCAGGCCCTGCTGGACCTGACGCGGGACATGATCGGCCAGCTCGAATGGCGCGATCGCCTGCGCCTGATCGGCCAGCAGGCCTGGGGCCTGAACGCAGGGCCGCTGTCCGCGGCCGTGGCGCTGGGGTCCTCCGTGTTCGGCCTGGGCGTGCGGCTGATCGCCGGCGCGCAGCGCAACCGCGACGCCGTGATGGAGTTCTACATGGGCCGCACCGGGATGTACCTGCAGATCGGCGAGCAGCGCACGGGCCAGGTGCAGGTGGGCGCGGGCGCGAACACCGGCTATGCAACCAACCTCGGCACCGACCAGGCGACGCTCGGCGGCACCCTCGCGGCGGACTGGCGCTGGCGCGGCGAGCGCGGCCTGGAAAACGGCATCCAGCTGCGCCTGCCGCGCCTGGGCAAGGGCCGCGAGCCGGAACTGAACGTGGAATTCCTGGATGCCTACGAACACCTGCTGCGCCTGGCGGAGCCGGGACCCGATGGCGCGCCGGCACGCCACGACTGGCTGCGCGAGCTGCTGGGCCACCATCCGGAACTGAGCGCGGGCCTGATCGACGATGCCCGGCGCTCCAGCACCGGCACCGAGACCAATGTATCCGCCAGCGCGGGCCTGCGCGTGGGCGAGGTCGCGGGCCGGGGCCGGCGTGCGGGGGTGGCCGCCAGCCTGGGCGCGAAGATGCGCCAGGACAATGGCCGCACCGCCACCACCGTCGCCGGCTACATGACCACGGTCTATCGCGATGCGACCGCCTCCTCCCGGGTGGAGGTCTCGGCCCGCGCCACCGCCAGCGTGCAGATCGCGGAGGCACTGCGCAGCAACGGCGCCGGCACCGCCCAGCGCGCCAGTGCCGGGCTGGGCGGGCTCGACGCGGGCTACGCCGTGGAGGTGGCGAACCATGCCACGACGAACTTCTGCACGCTGTTTCTCTTCGGCGACGAGATCGACCCCGTGCGCAGCGACCGCGCCACGGACTACTCGCGCTTCGCGGAATTCGAGCGCCACGTGCGCGCGGAATGGGACGGCTGGGCGCACTACGGCACCGGCAAGCTGGGCAGCGACGTGGAAGAGCCGCTGCACCACCTGCTGGCGGACATCCAGCTGTCGCATTTCATGGAGCAGACGCGGACATTCGCGCAGGGCAACGGCTTCGCCGCCATGTTCGCGGACAAGGCCATGCGCGCGCCCGCCGCACCGCTGCTGGACACCCACCGCGCGCTGGCCGCGCTGGCCCGTGCGGCCGGCGACGAGGACGGTGCGCGGGCCGAGGATGCGGCCTTCGACGCCTTCCTGCAGAACGAGGCCATGTGGGAGCCGACGCTGCTGCTGCTGCGCGAGAAGGGCAAGCTGCAGGAAGAGCGCGGCCTGGATTTCTTCCTCAAGCACCAGAACAACCGCGGTGCGGAAGCGATGCGCACCGTGGGCCAGTGGATCCTCTACGAGCCCGTGCCGCGGCGCGAGCCGGGCCAGCGCCTGCAGCCCGCGAGGACCTGGGAGCAGCCGGCCCCTGCGCCGCACGGTGCGGAAGGGGCGGACGGCGCGGAAGGGTCCGGCGCCGGCGGCAGCAGCCGCTACGAAACGGCCAGCGAGGCGAGCCTGGACTCTTTCCGCACCGCGCGCGGATCGCCGGTGCGGCCTGGTGCGGCCCCCGGCGCGCTGGCCGGCGCGGAAGTCCCGGCCGCAGGCGCCGGCCCGGACGCTGCCACGCGGCCGGACGGCGGGACGCCGCCGGGCGCCGCGTCGCCCAGCAGGCCGTAGCGCCACTCGACGCGCAGCGTGAATTCCTGCCCCCGCTCCAGCACGCGCAGGCCCGGCTGCCCCGGCTGGTTGAAGGCATCGATGGGCTGGGTGATGGGCTCGAAGCAGAAGGCCGGCCCTTCGGGCGGCCGGTACACCAGGCAGAAGTGGCGCCCGGCGCCGCCGTCCCGCTCGAAGTCCGGCATGCGCGCCGTGAGCTGCAGGCCGCGCTCGGGCCAGGCGATGCGCGCCGTGCCGCCCCAGCCGGTGTAGGCGTTGTCGATCAGGTTGCCGTGGGCCGATATGCCGCCATTGAGGTTCCAGCCCTCGGGGAACCACTCGGTGTGGCGCGTGGGCAGCGGATCGCTGCCGCAGAGCCACACGCCCTGCACGGGGGCGGAGATGCGCGTGTCCGGCGTGCGCGGGAACCAGGGATGCAGGCCCAGCCCGTAAGGCAGCGGCTCGGGGCCGAGGTGGCGCACCAGCACGCTCTGGTCCAGCCCGCCCGGCACCAGTCGGAAGGTCTGCACGCATTCGTAGTGGTAGGGATTGCCCTGGAAGCGGTCCGAGTGCAGGGCCATCTCCAGGGTGTCCGGCGCCGGCTGGCGCAGGCTCCAGGGCTGCAGCCAGCCGTCGCCGTGGATGGGGTACGGCTCGCCCGCGCGGTTGGGCTGCATCGGATGGAAGCGCCCCGCATGGAAGAACCCGCCGCAGCTGATGCGGTTGGACCAGGGCACCATGGCGAACGAGGCCATGCGGTAGAGGTCGGCCGTGCGGCCGTCCCACGAGCGCCACAGGTCGGCGCGGCGCCCGTCCGGTCCGTCGATCTGCCAGGCCGCGACGCTGCCGCCCAGCGAAGGCACGAGGCCCAGGTGCTGGCCGGCATGGTGCAGCCAGGTGACGGGGTGAAGGGTGTCGTTCATGGGCGTCTCCAGGAGGTCAGCCGCCGAAGCGGTGGGCCGGCAGGCCGGGGCCGTCCACGGAGACGGCGAAGAGCGATCCGGCCAGGGGCTCCGCCACCAGCCGGGCATCCGACAGGCCCGTGCGGGCCGAGATGATGAAGAGCGTTCGCAGGTCGGGGCCGCCGAAGGCGCAGGTGGTGACCTGGCTCACCGGCAGCGAAACGCGGCACAGTTCGGCGGCGCTCACGGGATCGTGGCAGGTCACGCACGCGCCGCCCCAGTGCGCGATCCACAGCCGCCCCAGCGCGTCGGTGGTCATGCCGTCGGGCAGCCCGTCCTCGCCGGCCCATTGCTTCCACAGCGTCCTGTTCGACAGCGCGCCCGTGCCGGGGTCGAAGTCGTAGCGGTAGGTGCAGGCTTCGGCGGTGGCGTTGAAGAACATGGCCGGCGCACCGCCTGCAGCGCCGGCATGCGACCAGGCGGGGCCGTTGGTCACCGCGAAGCCGTCGTCGTGCCGCGTGCAGCGGCCATCGGGATCGAAGCGGTAGAGCGCACCGGTGGGCGCCTCGCAGGCGAAATCCATCGATCCGGCCCAGAAGCGCCCCTGGGCATCGCACTTGCCGTCGTTGAAGCGGTTGCCGGCGCGATCCGGTTCGGGCTGGTGCAGGTAGCGCGGCGCGGCGTCCGTGGCCGGGTCGAACAGCGCGAAACCGCGGCGCAGGGTGACGACGAGGCCGGGTGCCCCGGCGCGCTCGGCCAGCGCGGAGACCTCTTCCTCGAAGGTCCAGCAGCGGTGCGCGCCGCCTGCGGGATCGCAGCGGTGCAGTTCGCGGGCGAGGATGTCCACCCAGTACAGCGCCTGTTCGCGCCCGGACCACAGCAAGCCCTCGCCCAGTTGGGAGGCCATGGGCCGCACGCAGCGCACCGCGCCGATCGCGGGGGTGGGCCAGGGCACGGCCGGTGGGTTGTCGGAAGGCATTTCGGGGGGGTGCATGCGCATCTCCAGACGTTGTTTCAGCGCCCGTCTGTCGCGGGCCTCTTGACGCGGCGCATCTTATCAACGCAAATTGATGCACGTAACCATTATTTTTTCTATCAATCGATACCGAAATTTATATGTCTCAAGTTGCACCTGTTTCTTCTTCCGGCACCGCCGCCTCGCCGTCCGGCGCCCTGTCGGTGTTTCCCAGCCTGCGCGGACGCGTGGTGTTCGTGACGGGTGGTGGCAGCGGTATCGGCGCCGCCATCGTGACGGCTTTCGCCGAGCAGGGTGCGCGCGTGGCGTTCGTGGACGTGGCGCGCGAGGCCAGCGGGCAACTGGCCAGCGACATGGAGGCCGCGGGCCTGCCGCGCCCCTGGTGGCGCGAGTGCGACGTGCGCGACATCGATGCCCTGCGCGCTGCCCTGCGCGACGCCGCGGCGGAGCTGGGCGATGTTTCCGTGCTGGTCAACAACGTGGCCAGCGACGACCGCCACACGCTGGAGTCCGTCACCCCCGAGTACTACGACGAGCGCATGGCGATCAACGAGCGCCCGGCCTTCTTCGCGATCCAGTCGGTGGTGCCGGGCATGCGCCGGCTCGGCGGCGGCTCCATCGTCAACCTGGGCTCCACCGGCTGGCAGGGCAAGGGATCGGGCTACCCCTGCTATGCGATCGCCAAGTCGTCGGTGAACGGGCTCACCCGGGGCCTGGCGCGCACGCTGGGCCAGGACCGCATCCGCATCAACACCGTGTCCCCCGGCTGGGTGATGACCGAGCGCCAGATCCGGCTCTGGCTCGACGCCGAAGGGGAGAAGGAGCTCGCGCGCAACCAGTGCCTGCCCGGCAAGCTGCAGCCGCGCGACATCGCGCGCATGGTGCTGTTCCTGGGCTCCGACGACGCCGCGATGTGCACGGCGCAGGAGTTCAAGGTGGACGCCGGCTGGGTCTGATAGAGGCAACCCCCTGAGGCGCTTGCGCGCCTTCCCCCTTCTCTCGCCGGGCTGCACCCGGCGGGAAGGGGGACACCGCCGGCGCGGCGGGGCGGCCCTTGCGCGGCGGTTGCTGGCGGGGCCGTGCCTGTGCAGAGGCCGTGGCAAAGCGCACATTCGCGTAGGCCCTCATCGGGGGCTGCGGCCTACTCGTCCACCTCCAGCTTGCGGCCGTACTGCACGAAGCTGGCCTGCTTGAGCGCCTTCATCATCACCTTGGCGGCGGGCGAGAGCAGGCGGTCGGTGCGGGTGACGATGCCGAAGGCGTCCATGTGGCAGGGCATGGCGATCGGCAGCACGGCGACGATGCCGTGGGCCGCGTAGTAGTGGGCGACGTCCGCGCCCACCACGGCGATCATCTCGCTCTGCTGCAGCATGCGGGTGATGAACAGCAGCGCGGAGGTCTCCACGATGTCCGTGGGCGGGGCGAGGCCGTCCTGCTGGAACATCAGGTCGAACCGGTGCCGCAGCACGCTGCCGGCGGGCGGCACGATCCAGTTGGCCGAGAGCACGTCCCGCAGCGTCAGGCCGCTCATGCCCGAGAGCGGGTGGCCGGGGCGGCTGATGGCGCAGATCGGCTCGTCCGTCAGCGGCTCGTAGCGCAGGTGGCCGGTTTCCGGCCCGGGGAGCACGCGCCCCACCATGATGTCCAGCCGCCCCTGCTCCAGCCGCTCCAGCAGCACCGGGCTGGTCTCGATGTCCAGCGTGATGCGCAGGCTCGGGTGCTGCTGCTTGACCAGGGCCACCGCCGCCGGCAGCAGGCTCAGGCCCGGCGAGGTGATGGCGCCGATACCCACCTGGCCGTAGTGCCCCGTCTTCAGCGCGCCGATCTCGTCATGGGCCTGGTTGAGGCTCGCCAGCGCCATGCGCGCATGCCGGATCATGGTCTCGCCATACCAGGTGGGCCGCATGCCGCGGGGCAGGCGCTCGAACAGCGGCACCTCCAGCACGTCTTCCAGGTCCTTGAGCAGCTTGGAGGCGGCCGGCTGCGTCATGCTGAGCACCTGGGCCGCGCGGTGGATGTTGCCCTCCTCGGCCAGGGCCACCAGCAGCAGCAACTGCCGGGTCTTGAGACGCGCGCGGATGAACCAGTGGTTGTAGGTGCTCATGGGGTTTTCCTGAATGCCGGGATTGATATGTATTTTGCCCAAAAAACTATTGGATTGATATAAAAAACCTCCATAGACTGCAGCGCAACCGTAGCAAAGAGGGTTCATGAAGCTTGGCGACATGCAGCAGACGCCCCGGCACCTGATCAATGGGCGCTGGGAGATCGGCACCACCACCGGGGTGAGCGTCAATCCGTCCGACACCCGGGAGGTGGTGGCCGAGTACGCCCGCGCCGACCGGAACCAGGCCGGCCAGGCCGTGCGTGCCGCTGCGGATGCCCTGCGCCACTGGAGCCGCAGCGCCCCCCAGCGGCGCGCGGACGTGCTGGACCTCGTCGGCAACGAACTGCTGGCCCGCAAGGAAGAGCTGGGCACGCTGCTGGCCCGCGAAGAGGGCAAGCCCCTGCCCGAGGCGGTGGCGGAAGTGGTACGCAGCGGCCACATCTTCAAGTTCTTCGCGGGCGAGGCGCTGCGCATCCCCGGCGAGCTGATGGCGTCGATGCACCAGGGCGTGCAGGTGGAGGTGACGCGCGAACCCGTGGGCGTGGTCGGCGTGATCGCAGCCTGGAACTTTCCCTTCGCCATTCCCGCGTGGAAGATCGCGCCGGCCCTGGCCTTCGGCAATACGGTGGTGTTCAAGCCGGCCGAACGGGTGCCGGCCTGCGGCTGGGCGCTGGCCGAGATCATCGCCCGCAGCGGCCTGCCGGCGGGCGCATTCAACCTCGTCATGGGCAGCGGCCGCGAAGTGGGCCAGACCCTGGTGGACCATCCCCTGGTCGATGCCTTGAGCTTCACCGGCTCGGGACCGATCGGCGCGCGCATCCTGCGCTCGGTCGCGGCGCGCGGCGCCAGGGTGCAGCTGGACCTGGGCGGCAAGAACCCGCTGGTGGTACTGGCCGACGCCGACCTGGACCAGGCCGCGGATTGCGCGCTGCAGGGCGCCTACGGCTCCGCCGGACAGCATTGCATGGCCTCCAGCCGCATCGTGGTCGAGGCCCGCGTGCACGACGACTTCGTGGCCCGGCTGCGCCAGCGCCTGGCGGCGCTGCCCGTGGGCCATGCGCTGGAACGCGGCACGGGGATGGGGCCCGTGGTGGACGAACGCCAGCTCGCGCAGAACATCGAGCACATCGCGGCCGCACGCCAGGAAGGCGCGGAGCACGTCTTCGGCGGCGAGCGCATCGAGCGCCCCACGCCCGGCCACTACCTGAGCCCGGCGCTTTTCACCGCGCGCCCCGAGCACCGGATCTCCCGCGAGGAGGTCTTCGGCCCGGTGGCCTGCGTGCTGCGCGCGGACGACTACGAACACGCCCTGGAGCTCGCCAACGACACGCCGCGCGGCCTGTGCGCGGGCATCTGCACCACCTCGCTGAAGCACGCCATGCACTTCAAGCGGCACGCCCGGGCGGCCATGACCATGGTGAACCTGCCGACCGCCGGCGCGGATTTCCAGGGCGATCGCCGGGAGCCGGGCCACGGCCCGCGCGACCGGGGCCGCCACGCCGCGGAGTTCTTCACCACGGTCCGCACCGGCTACATGCTGGGCTGAGAGGCACGCCCTTCCCCTTCCTCCTTTCCCCCTTCCCTCATCACATCACCATAAAGACAGGAGACAACGATGACGAAACTGACCCGACGCACGCTGGCCGCGGCCCTGGCCTGCGCACCCGTGGCCGCCCTGCTGCCCGCGGCCGCCTGGGCGCAAAAGCCCATCGTGCTGGGCTTCAGCCAGGTCGGCGCGGAGAGCGAGTGGCGCACCGCGAACACCGAATCGATCAAGTCGGCGGCCAAGGACGCCGGGATCGAGCTGAAGTTCTCCGACGCGCAGCAGAAGCAGGAAAACCAGATCAAGGCCATCCGCTCCTTCATCGCCCAGCGCGTGGACGTGATCGCGTTCTCGCCCGTCGTGGAGTCGGGCTGGGAGCCGGTGCTGCGCGAGGCCAAGGCCGCGAAGATCCCGGTGGTGCTCACCGACCGCGCCGTCAACACCAAGGACACGTCCCTCTACGTCACCTTCATGGGCTCGGACTTCGTGGAAGAAGGCCGCAAGGCCGGCCGCTGGCTGGTCGAGAAGATGAAGGACAGCAAGGGCGACGTGAACATCGTCGAGCTGCAGGGAACCGTGGGCTCGGCCCCGGCCATCGACCGCAAGAAGGGCTTCGAGGAAGTCGTCAAGGCCGACCCGAAATTCAAGATCATCCGCTCGCAGACCGGCGACTTCACCCGCGCCAAGGGCAAGGAAGTGATGGAAGCCTTCCTGAAGGCCGAGGGCAAGAAGATCAACGTGCTCTACGCGCACAACGACGACATGGCCATCGGCGCGATCCAGGCCATCGAGGAAGCCGGCATGAAGCCCGGCAAGGACATCACCATCATCTCCATCGATGCCGTGAAGGGCGCCTTCGAGGCCATGATGGCCGGCAAGCTCAACGTGACCGTGGAATGCAGCCCCCTGCTGGGCCCGCAGCTGATGGCCGCGGTCAAGGACATCAAGGCCGGCAAGACGGTGCCCAAGCGCATCGTGACCGAGGAAGGCATCTTCCCCATGGAAACCGCCGCCCAGGAATTCCCCAAGCGCAAGTACTGAATCCCAACCCCTCTCGCACACCGATAACAACCAGGAGACTCCCGTGAAGCGCACTTTTCTGAAAACCACCGCCGCCGCCCTCGCACTCGCCGCCCTCGGCTCCCTGCCGCTGGCGCATGCCGCGGACAAGGGCAGCATCGGCATTTCCATGCCCACCAAGTCCTCGGCCCGCTGGATCGCGGACGGCGACAACATGGCCAAGGTGCTCAAGGAGCGCGGCTACAAGACCGATCTGCAGTACGCGGAAGACGACATCCCCAACCAGCTCGCCCAGATCGAGAACATGGTGACCAAGGGCGCGAAGGTGCTCGTTATAGCCTCCATCGACGGCACCACGCTCTCGCGCGTGCTGCAGAGCGCGGCGGACAAGGGCGTGAAGGTCATCGCCTACGACCGCCTCATCAAGGGCTCGAAGAACGTCGATTACTACGCCACCTTCGACAACTTCCAGGTCGGCGTGCTGCAGGCGCAGTCCATCGTGGACAAGCTGGGCCTGAAGCAGGGCAAGGGCCCCTTCAATATCGAGCTCTTCGGCGGCTCGCCCGACGACAACAACGCCTTCTTCTTCTACGACGGCGCGATGAGCGTGCTGCAGCCCTACATCGACAGCGGCAAGCTGGTGGTGCGCAGCAAGCAGACCGGGATGAACAAGGTCGGCACCCTGCGCTGGGACGGCGCCACGGCCCAGGCCCGCATGGACAACCTGCTCTCGGCCTACTACGGCAAGGAGAAGGTGGACGCCGTGCTCTCGCCGTACGACGGCATCTCCATCGGCATCCTCTCGTCGCTCAAGGGCGTGGGCTACTGCACCGCCCAGCAGCCCTGCCCGATCGTGACCGGCCAGGACGCCGAGGTGCCTTCGGTCAAGTCCATCCTGAAGGGCGAGCAGACCTCCACCGTGTTCAAGGACACGCGTGAGCTCGCCAAGGTGGCGGCCGACATGGTGGACGCGGTGCTGTCGGGCAAGCAGCCCGAGATCAACGACACCAAGACCTACAACAACGGCGTGAAGGTCGTGCCCTCCTACCTGCTCAAGCCGGTGCTGGTGGACCAGTCGAACTGGAAGAAGGTGCTGGTGGACAGCGGCTACTACAAGGAATCGCAGATCAAGTGATCCGCCGCGCGCGGCCCGCTGCGGGCCGCGCTTCCCGTGCCACGTGCCGCGCCCCGGGGTCTTGCAGACCGGGTGCGGGGGCACGCCAGCGATGCCAACGGACGCCGAGACCATGCTTCTAGAGATGCGGAACATCCGCAAGACCTTCCCCGGGGTGGTGGCCCTGGACCGGGTGGACCTGCGCGTGCAGGCCGGAGAGATCCACGCCATCGTGGGTGAGAACGGCGCGGGCAAGTCCACGCTGATGAAAGTGCTGTCCGGCGTGTATCCGCACGGCAGCTACAGCGGCGAGATCGTCTTCGACGGCGAGGAGCGCCGCTTCGCGGGCATCCGCGATAGCGAGCACCTGGGCATCATCATCATCCACCAGGAACTGGCCCTGGTGCCCCTGCTCTCCATCGCCGAGAACATCTTCCTGGGCAACGAGACCGCCCGCCGCGGCGTCATCGACTGGATGGAGGCGCACGACAGGACGCAGGCGCTGCTGCGCAAGGTGGGCCTGCAGGAATCGCCCGAGGCCCTGGTGGGCCAGCTGGGCGTGGGCAAGCAGCAACTGGTGGAGATCGCCAAGGCGCTGTCGCGCCAGGTGCGCCTGCTGATCCTGGACGAGCCCACCGCCAGCCTGAACGAGAACGACAGCCAGGCCCTGCTGGACCTGCTGCTGGAACTGAAAAGCCAGGGCATCACCTGCATCCTGATCTCGCACAAGCTCAACGAGATTTCGCGCGTGGCCGACTCCGTCACGGTGCTGCGCGACGGCAGCACGGTGGAAACCATGGACTGCCGCGCAGCGCCCGTCAGCGAGGACCGCGTGATCCAGGCCATGGTCGGCCGCGAGATGGCGGACCGCTATCCGCCGCGCACGCCCGACATCGGCCCGGTGGCCTTCGAGGTGCGCGGCTGGCAGGCCTACCACCCGCAGCGGCCCGACGCGCCCTTCCTCAAGGGCATCGACCTGCAGGTGCGGCGCGGAGAAATAGTCGGCATCGCCGGCTTGATGGGTTCCGGCCGCACCGAGCTGGCCATGAGCCTCTTCGGCCGCTCCTGGGGCCGGCGCATCAGCGGCGAAGTGCTGCTGGACGGGCAGCCCATCGACGTCGGCACCGTGGAGAAGGCCGTGCGCCACGGCCTGGCCTACGTCACCGAAGACCGCAAGGGCAACGGCCTGGTGCTGAACGAGGACATCCGGTTCAACATCTCGCTGGCCCACCTGGAGGGCGTCTCCTCGGCCGGCGTGATCGACAGCGGCCGCGAGCACGCGGTGGCCCAGGGCTTCCGCGAGCAGCTGCGCATCCGCTCCTCCGGCGTGGACCAGAAGACGCTCAACCTCTCGGGCGGCAACCAGCAGAAGGTGGTGCTGGGCAAATGGCTCTTCACCCGCCCCGAAGTCCTCATCCTCGACGAGCCCACGCGCGGCATCGACGTGGGTGCCAAGTACGAGATCTACACCCTCATCGCGCAGCTGGCCGCCGAAGGCAAGTGCGTGATCGTGATCTCTTCGGAGATGCCAGAGCTGCTGGGCATCACCGACCGCCTCTACGTGATGAACGAAGGCCGCTTCGTCGCCGAGATGCCCACGGCCCAGGCATCGCAGGAAAAGATCATGAGCGCCATCGTGAAAGCCCACTGACATGTCTTCCATGACCTCCACGCCCAAATCCTCCGCCACCGCGGCTGCGCCCGCTGCCGCCTCCGCCGCCCAGCCCGCGCGCACCGGCCGCTCGCCCCTGGAGCACGCCCGCCACCACCTGCGCGAGTACGGCATGCTCATCACGCTGGTCGCCATCATGGGCTTCTTCCAGTACATGACCGACGGCACCCTGATGGAGCCGCTCAACCTCACCAACCTGCTGCTGCAGAACAGCTACATCGTCATCATGGCGCTGGGCATGCTGCTGGTGATCGTGGCCGGCCACATCGACCTGTCGGTGGGATCGGTCAGCGGCTTCATCGGTGCGCTGGCGGCCGTGCTCATGGTGCAGTACCAGTGGCATTTCGTTCCCGCCACGCTGGTCTGCCTGGTGTGCGGCGGACTCATCGGCGGACTGCAGGGCTGGTTCGTCGCCTTCTCGCGCATCCCGTCCTTCATCGTCACCCTGGCCGGCATGCTGGTCTTCAAGGGCCTGGCGCTGGCGCTGCTGGCAGGGCAATCCGTGGGGCCTTTCCCGGAATCCTTCCAGCGCCTGAGTTCCGGCTTCATTCCCGACCTGTTCAGCATGCAGGGTCTGAAAGTGACCTCGCTGCTGCTGGGCACGGCCGTGGCCGCCGCCCTGGTGGTGGCGGGCATCCGCGCCCGGGCCAACCGCGTGCGCCACGGCGTGCAGGTGGAGCCCGCCGCCTTCTTCATCGCCCGCAACGCGGTGTTCACCGCGCTGCTCGTGTACCTCAGCTACCTGCTGGCCTCGTACAAGGGCCTGCCCAACGTGCTGATCGTGATGGCGCTGCTGATCGTGCTGTTCGACTTCGTCGCCAGCCGCACCACCATCGGCCGCCGCATCTACGCCATGGGCGGCAACGAGAAGGCCGCCAAGCTCTCGGGCATCAAGACCGAGCGCCTGTCGTTCTACGCCTTCGTGAACATGGGCGTGCTGGCGGCGCTCGCGGGCCTGGTGTTCGCGGCCCGGCTGAACACCGCCACGCCCAAGGCGGGCCTGGGCTTCGAGCTGGACGTGATCGCGGCCTGCTTCATCGGCGGGGCCTCGGCCTCGGGCGGCGTGGGCAAGGTCATGGGAGCGGTGATCGGCGCTTTCATCATGGGCGTGATGAACAACGGCATGTCCATCCTGGGCATCGGCATCGACTACCAGCAGGTCATCAAGGGCGTGGTGCTGCTGGCCGCCGTGCTGGTCGATGTCTATCACAAGAACAAGGCCTGACCCCCCTGACCCGGCCCAGCGCCCTGCCCGTCCCCCGCAACACAGACACCATGACCACGCCCACGCCAGCCCCCGCGATCACTCCCGCACCAGGCACCGCGCCCGTGCTGGAGCTGGCGGGCATCCGCAAGCAGTTCTCCGGCGTGCCGGTGCTGCAGGACGTGCAGCTGCGCCTCTATCCCGGCGAGATCCATGCCCTGATGGGGCAGAACGGCGCGGGCAAGTCCACCCTCATCAAGGTGCTCACGGGCGTGCTCAAGGCCAGCGGCGGCGAGATGCGCCTGGCCGGCCGGCCGGCGTGGCCCGACTCGCCGCTGGCCGCCCAGCGCCTGGGCATCAGCACGGTGTACCAGGAGGTCAACCTCTGCCCCAACCTCTCGGTGGCCGAGAACATCTTCGCGGGCCGCTACCCGCGCCACGGGCTGGCGCAGGGCTGGCGCATCGACTGGGCACGGATGCACCGGCGCGCGGCCGAGCTGGTCGCCCGCATCGGCCTGGACATCGACGTGGCGTGCCAGCTGTCGGATTACCCCGTCGCGGTGCAGCAGCTGGTGGCGATCGCGAGGGCGCTGTCCATCGACGCACGCGTGCTGATCCTGGACGAACCCACGTCCAGCCTGGACGACGACGAGGTGAGGAAGCTCTTCGAGGTGCTGCGCCGCCTGCGCGCCGAGGGCCTGTCCATCGTCTTCGTGACGCACTTCCTGAACCAGGTCTATGCCGTGTCGGACCGCATCACCGTGCTGCGCAACGGCACGTGGGTGGGCGAATGGCTGGCGAAGGACCTGGGCCCGCAGGCGCTGATCGCCGCCATGCTGGGCCGCGAACTGGCCGCGCAGGCCGCCCGCGCGCAGGCACCGCAGAACACTGGCACGCAGGCGCCCGCGCTGCTGCAGGCCGAGGGGCTGGGCCAGGCCGGGCAGCTGCAGCCGCTGGACCTGCAGATCCGCCCCGGCGAAGTGGTCGGGCTGGCCGGCCTGCTGGGCGCGGGCCGCACCGAACTGGCGCGCCTGCTGTTCGGGCTGGAGCAGCCCGACCGCGGGATGCTGCGCATCGACGGCCGCGCGGTGGCCTTCTCCAACCCCATGGACGCCATCCGGCAGGGCCTGGCACTGTGCCCCGAAGAGCGCAAGACCGACGGCATCGTGGCCGAGCTCTCGGTGCGCGAGAACATCGCCCTGGCGCTGCAGGCGCGCATGGGCGTGGGCAGGTTCCTGCCGCGCGCCGAGCAAACCGCCCTGGCGGAACGCTACGTGCAGTTGCTGGGCATCAAGACCGCCAGCGTGGAAACACCCATCGGCCTGCTGTCGGGCGGCAACCAGCAGAAGGCCATCCTGGCGCGCTGGCTGGCGACCGAGCCGCGCCTGCTGATCCTCGACGAGCCCACGCGCGGCATCGACGTGGCCGCCAAGCAGGAAATCATGGACCAGATCCTGCGCCTCGCGCAGGCCGGCATGGCCGTGCTCTTCATCTCCTCGGAAATGAGCGAGGTGGTGCGCGTGGCCCACCGCATCGTGGTGCTGCGCGACCGCCACAAGGTGGGCGAACTGCCCGCCGGCAGCAGCGAGGACGCCATCTATGCACTCATCGCAGATCACGAGCATGCCTGAGCAGCGCCCTTCCCCCTTCGCCCCCGCCGCACTGCTGCGCCACCGCCTGGCCTGGCCGGTGATCACGCTGCTGCTCCTGCTGGCGATCAACGCGGCCTTCAACCCGGGCTTCCTGCACATCGAATGGCGCGACGGCCACTTCTACGGCAGCCTGATCGACATCCTCAACCGCGCCGCGCCCCTGGTGCTGGTGTCGCTGGGCATGACCATGGTGATCGCCACGCGCGGCATCGACATCTCGGTGGGCGCCACGGTGGCCATCGCCGCGGCCGTGGCGGCCTGGCTGATCGGTGGTTCGGTATCGGCCACCGAGAGCCGCTTTCCGCTGCCGGTCGCCATCCTGGGTGCCCTGGGCGTGGCGCTGCTGTGCGGGGTGTGGAACGGCGTGCTGGTGGCCCGGGTGGGCATGCAGCCCATCATCGCCACGCTGATCCTGATGGTGGCGGGCCGGGGCATCGCCCAGCTCATCACCGACGGGCAGATCATCACCATCTACTACACGCCCTACTTCTTCATGGGCGGGGGCTACCTGGCCGGGCTGCCGTTCTCGCTCTTCGTGGCAGCGGCGGTGTTCGCGGTGCTCTACCTCGCCATCACGCGCACGGCGCTGGGGCTCTTCATCCAGGCCGTGGGCGTCAACCCGACGGCGGCGCGCGTGGCCGGCGTGCAGGCGGGGCGGCTCATCCTGGCGGCCTACGTGTTCTGCGGGGTGTGCGCGGGCATCGCGGGCCTGCTCATCAGCTCCAACGTGAAGAGCGCGGACGGCAACAACGCCGGCCAGCTGATGGAGCTGGACGCCATCCTGGCCGTCACGCTCGGCGGCACGGCGCTCACGGGCGGGCGCTTCAGCTTAGGCGGCAGCGTGATCGGCGCGCTCATCATCCAGACGCTGACCTACGCCATCTATTCGCTGGGCGTGCCGCCCGAGGTGAACCTCGTGGTGAAGGCGGTGGTGGTGTTCGTCGTCATGCTGCTGCAGTCGCCCGAGTTCCGCGCCCAGGCGGGCCTGCTCGCGCGCCGCCCCGCCGCCGGGAGGGCCCTGCCATGAGCGCCGTCATGACCCCGGCCACGGCCACGCCCCCCGGCGCGCGCGGCCCGCGCCTGAACGCCCGGTACCTGCCCCTGGCCGCCACCATCGCCCTCTTCGTGGCCATGGCCACGCTGGGTTCGGTGCGCTACACGGGCTTCTTCTCGGCCCAGGTGTTCCTCAACCTGCTGATCGACAACGCCTTCCTCATCATCGTCGCGGTGGGCATGACCTTCGTCATCCTCTCGGGCGGCATCGACCTGTCGGTGGGCGCCGTGGTCGCGCTGACCACCATGGTGTTCGCGTCGCTGGTGGAGCGCCACGGCTGGAGCCCGGCAGCGGCCGTGCCCGTGGTGCTGCTGATGGGCACGTGCTTCGGCGCGTTCATGGGCTTCCTGATCGAGCGCTTCCGGCTGCAGCCCTTCATCGTCACGCTCGCCGGCATGTTCCTCGCGCGGGGCCTGTGCTACCTCATCAGCATCGACTCGATCAGCATCACGCACGAAGGCTATTCCGAACTCGCGCAATGGCGCCTGCAGCTGACCGAGACCGCCTCCATCTCGCTGGGCGCGCTGATCGCCATCGCCGTAGTGCTGGCCGGCATCTTCATCGCGCACTGCACGCCGTTCGGCCGCGCGGTCTATGCCGTGGGCGGCAGCGAGCACTCGGCCCTGCTGATGGGCCTGCCGGTGCGCTCCACGCTGGTGGGCGTCTATACCCTGTCGGGCTTCTGCTCGGCCCTGGCCGGCGTGGTCTTCACTTTCTACATGCTCTCGGGCTACGGCCTGCATGCCGTGGGCATGGAGCTGGACGCCATCGCCGCCGTCGTCATCGGCGGCACGCTGCTCACCGGCGGCGTGGGCTACGTGGCCGGCACGCTCTTCGGCGTGCTGATGCTCGGAATCATCCAGACGCTCATTTCCTTCGACGGCACGCTCAGTTCGTGGTGGACGCGCATCGCCGTCGGTGTGCTGCTGTTCGTCTTCTGCCTGCTGCAGCGCCTGCTCACGCGCCGCTCCGGCCGGCGCCGCTGAACCCGCCACCGCCCCTTTTCGCTTTCCGTTTCCAGCATCCCTCCCGAGCTCCCACGATGACCACTCCTCCGCGCAAACTCCGCTCCACCGAATGGTTCGGCACGGCCGACAAGAACGGCTTCATGTACCGCAGCTGGATGAAGAACCAGGGCATCCCCGACCATGAGTTCGACGGCCGCCCCATCATCGGCATCTGCAACACCTGGTCCGAACTCACGCCCTGCAACGCGCACTTCCGCAAGATCGCCGAACACGTCAAGCGCGGCATCTACGAAGCCGGCGGCTTCCCGGTCGAATTCCCGGTGTTCTCCAACGGCGAATCCAACCTGCGCCCCACCGCCATGCTCACGCGCAACCTGGCCAGCATGGACGTGGAGGAAGCCATCCGCGGCAACCCCATCGATGCCGTTGTGCTGCTCACCGGCTGCGACAAGACCACGCCCGCGCTGCTGATGGGCGCGGCCAGCTGCGACGTGCCGGCCATCGTGGTCACGGGCGGGCCCATGCTCAACGGCAAGCTGGCCGGCAAGGACATCGGCTCGGGCACGGCCGTGTGGCAGCTGCACGAATCCCTGAAGGCGGGCGAGATCGAGCTGCACCAGTTCCTCGCGGCCGAAGGCGGCATGTCGCGCTCGGCCGGCACCTGCAACACCATGGGCACGGCCAGCACCATGGCCTGCATGGCCGAATCGCTGGGCACCTCGCTGCCGCACAACGCGGCGATTCCGGCGGTGGACGCGCGCCGCTACGTGCTGGCGCACATGTCCGGCCGGCGCATCGTCGAGATGGCGCACGAAGGGCTCACGCTCTCGAAGATCCTGACGCGCGAAGCCTTCGAGAACGCCATCCGCACCAACGCCGCCATCGGCGGATCGACCAATGCCGTCATCCACCTGAAGGCGATCGCCGGCCGCATCGGCGTGCAGCTCGACCTGGAGGACTGGACCCGCATCGGCCGCGGCACGCCCACCCTGGTGGACCTGCAGCCCTCGGGCCGCTTCCTGATGGAAGAGTTCTACTACGCGGGCGGCCTGCCCGCCGTGCTGCGCCGCCTGGGCGAGAACGGACTGCTGCCCCACCCCGACGCGCTCACAGTCAACGGCAAGAGCCTCTGGGACAACGTGCGCGAAGCTCCCCTCTACAACGACGAGGTGATCCGCCCGCTGGACAAGCCGCTGATCGCGGACGGCGGCATCTGCATCCTGCGCGGCAACCTGGCGCCGCGCGGCGCGGTGCTCAAGCCTTCGGCCGCCACACCCGAACTGCTCCGGCACCGGGGTCGCGCCGTGGTGTTCGAGAACCTGGAGCACTACAAGGAGCGCATCGTCGATGAGAACCTGGACATCGACGCGAGCTGCGTGATGGTCATGAAGAACTGCGGCCCCAAGGGCTACCCCGGCATGGCCGAGGTGGGCAACATGGGCCTGCCGCCGAAGCTGCTGCGGCAGGGCGTGAAGGACATGGTCCGCATCTCCGACGCGCGCATGAGCGGTACCGCCTACGGCACCGTGGTGCTGCACGTGGCGCCCGAGGCCGCGGCCGGCGGGCCCCTGGCCGCCGTGCGCGACGGCGACTTCATCGAGCTGGACTGCGAGCAGGGCCGCCTGCACCTGGACATCAGCGACGAGGAACTGGCCGCGCGCCTGGCCGAACTGGCCGCCACGGACCACGGCGGCCGCGGCGGGTACCAGCGCCTCTACGTCGATCACGTGCTGCAGGCCGACGAGGGCTGCGATTTCGATTTCCTGGTGGGGTGCCGCGGTGCGGCCGTCCCCCGCCACTCGCATTGACCATGAACACCCCCCTGAGGCGCTGCGCGCCTTCCCCCCGCTCTCGCATTGCTGCAAGTTGAGATGAACACCCCCCTGCGGCGCTATGCGCCTTCCCCCCGCTCTCGCAACGCTGCGCGTTGCGGGCAGGGGGACGCAGCCGGCGCGGCGGGGCGGCCCTTGCGCGGCGGCCCTGGCCTTTGGCCGCGCCAGTTGCCGGGGCTGTGCTCCAAGCGAGGCGCCGAGCAGGCCTGACTTCAACATGACTTCGTGACCTTATGCCTACAAAACACTCTGCCCAAAATCCACGCTACCGCGGCATCTTCCCGGTCGTGCCGACCACGTTCCACGAGGACGGCAGCCTCGATCTGGAGAGCCAGAAGCGCTGCCTGGATTTCATGATCGATGCCGGCGTCGATGGCCTGTGCATCCTGGCCAATTTCTCCGAGCAGTTCTCGCTGTCGGACGCCGAGCGCGAAGTCCTCACGCGCACGTCGCTGGAGCACGTCGCGGGCCGGGTGCCGGTGATCGTCACCACCACCCACTACGGCACCCGGGTGTGCGCCGAGCGCAGCCGCGCCGCGCAGGACATGGGCGCCGCCATGGTGATGGTGATGCCGCCCTACCACGGTGCCACCTTCCGCGTGCCCGAGGCGCAGATCCACGCGTTCTATGCCCGGGTGTCCGACGCGATCGACATTCCCATCATGGTGCAGGACGCCCCGGCCAGCGGCACGGTGCTGTCCGCCCCCTTCCTCGCCCGCATGGCGCAGGAGATCGAGCACCTGGCCTATTTCAAGATCGAGACGCCCGGCGCCGCCAGCAAGCTGCGCGAGCTGATCCGCCTGGGCGGCGACGCCATCGAGGGCCCCTGGGACGGCGAAGAAGCCATCACCCTGCTGGCCGACCTGGACGCGGGCGCCACCGGTGCGATGACGGGTGGCGCCTTCCCGGACGGCATCCGCCCCATCATCGAGGCCCACCGCGCGGGCGACATGGACCAGGCCTTCGCGCTCTACCAGCGCTGGCTGCCGCTCATCAACCACGAGAACCGCCAGGGCGGCATCCTCACCGCCAAGGCGCTGATGAAGGAAGGCGGCGTGATCGCCTGCGAAGCCGGCCGCCACCCCTTCCCGCCCATGCACCCCGAGGTGCGCCGGGGCCTGATCGACATCGCACGCCGGCTCGACCCGCTGGTGCTGCGCTGGGCCCGCTGAGCCGGCTGCCGCCATGAACGACCACGCCGCCGATCTTTCCGCCACCCGCCTCGTCGCGCTCGACTGGGGCACCAGTTCGCTGCGCGCCTACCGCCTGGGCGACGGGGGCCGCGTGCTGGAGCTGCGCCACCGGCCCTGGGGCATCATGCACCTGCCGCCTGCGCCCGAGGATGAAGGCGCCGGCACGGATGCCGCCTTCGAGCGCGCCCTGCAGGACGCCTGCGGCGACTGGCTGGCTGCCGCGCCGCACCTTCCGCTGCTGGCCTGCGGCATGGTGGGCAGCGCCCAGGGCTGGCGCGAGGCGCGCTACCTGCACACGCCCTCCTCGCTCGACGCGCTGGCGCACGGGCTGACCCAGGTGGACCGCCCCGGCGGCCAGCCGCTGCACATCGTGCCCGGCCTGCTGCAGCCCGGCGAGCTGCCCAACGTGATGCGCGGCGAAGAGACCCAGGTACTGGGCGTACTGGCACTGCGGCCCGCCGAAGACGCCGGCCCCTGGCTGGTGGGCCTGCCCGGCTCCCACAGCAAGTGGGTGGTGGCGCAGCGCGGCGGCATTTCAGGCTTCCACACCTTCATGACGGGCGAGGTGTTCGCCGCACTGCGCGGCCACACCATCCTGGGACGGACCATGGCCCCGGCGGGCGCGCAGGACGGCGCCTTGCCGGATGAGGATGCCTTCGTGCGCGGCCTGCGGGTGGCGGGCGGCAGCGACGCCGGCCTGGGCCTGCTCTCGCACATCTTCAGCACCCGCACCCTGGGGCTCACGGGCGTGCTGCCCGCCAGCGCCCAGGCCGACTACCTCTCGGGCCTGCTCATCGGCCACGAGGTCGCCGCCCTCGCCCGCGTGCATCCGCCGGGCGGCACCGCAGCCCCCGTCCAGCCGCTGCTCTGCGGCGAGCCGGACCTGTGCCGCCGCTACGCGCTGGCCCTGCGGCTGCAGGGCTTCGCCGAGCCCGCCATCGCCGCCCAGGCCACGCCCACCGGGCTCTGGCAGATCGCCCGGGCCGCCGGCCTGCCGGCCGGGGGAGCGCCCCAACCCTCATCCGCGGAGAGCCTTGCAGCATGACCACCATCGACCACACCCTGTTCCACGCCCTGCAGCGCTGCGGGCTCATCGCCATCCTGCGCGGCATCCAGCCCCATGAGGCCGTGCCGATCGGCCACGCCCTGTACGACGCGGGCTTCCGCATCATCGAGGTGCCGCTCAACTCCCCCGAGCCCCTGGCCAGCATCCGCGCGCTGCGCGATGCCCTGCCCACCGACTGCGTGGTGGGCGCGGGCACGGTGCTTTCCACGCACGACTGCGCCGACGTGGCCGAGGCCGGCGGGCAGATCATCGTCATGCCGCACAGCGACCCGGCCGTGATCCGCGCCGCGCGCGCGGCCGGCCTGGCCTGCGCCCCCGGGGTGGCGACGCTGACCGAGGCCTATGCCGCGCTGGCCGCCGGCGCCAACCTGCTCAAGCTCTTCCCCGCGGAAGCGCTTCCTCCCGCCGTGCTCAAGGCCTGGCGCGCGGTGATCCCGCCCAGCGTGGCGCTGGCCCCCGTCGGCGGCATCGCGCCGGAAAGCATCGCGCCCTATGCGGCGGCAGGCGCCAGCGGCTTCGGCCTGGGCTCGGCCCTCTACCGCCCCGGCAACAGCGCGGCCGACGTGGCCCGCAAGGCCGTCGCCTTCATCCAGGCCTGGCACGACGCCTATGGCATGGCCCGCACGTGCGGGCAGGGCTCCGCGCCGGCCGCCGCGGCAGCCACCCGTTCCTCGCCCACCGCAGCCACCGTTTCCTGAGATTTCCCCTGCCATGAAGATCACCCGATTGACCACGTTCCTGGTGCCGCCGCGCTGGTGCTTCCTGAAGATCGAAACCGACGAAGGCATCGACGGCTGGGGCGAACCCGTCCTCGAAGGCCGTGCCCAGACCGTGGCCGCCGCCGTGGAGGAACTCGCCGACTACCTCGTCGGCAAGGATCCTCGCAACATCGAGGACCACTGGACGGTGCTCTACCGCGGCGGCTTCTACCGCGGCGGCGGCATCCACATGAGCGCGCTGGCCGGCATCGACCAGGCGCTGTGGGACATCAAGGGCAAGGCCCTGGGCGTGCCGGTGTCCGAGCTGCTGGGCGGCAACGTGCGCGACAAGATCCGCGTCTACAGCTGGATCGGCGGCGACCGGCCGGCCGAGACCGCGCGCCAGGCCCGCGACGCCGTGGGCCGTGGCTTCACCGCGGTGAAGATGAACGGGACGGAAGAAATGCAGTTCGTGGACACCTTCGACAAGGTGGAGCGCTGCCTGCAGAACGTGGCCGCCGTGCGCGAGGCCGTGGGCCCGCACGTGGGCATCGGCGTGGATTTCCACGGCCGCGTCCACCGGCCCATGGCCAAGATCCTCGTCAAGGAACTGGAGCCCTACCGGCTGATGTTCATCGAGGAGCCCGTGCTCAGCGAGCACGACGAGGCGCTGAAAGAGATCGCGCGCATCTCGTCCACGCCCATCGCCCTCGGCGAGCGGCTGTACTCGCGCTGGGACTTCAAGCGCGTGCTGCAGGAGGGCTACGCGGACATCGTCCAGCCCGACCCGTCCCATGCCGGCGGCATCACCGAGACGCGCAAGATCGCCTCGATGGCCGAGGCCTACGACGTGGCCCTGGCCCTGCACTGCCCGCTGGGCCCGATCGCGCTGGCGGCCAACCTGCAGCTCGATGCGGTCTGCTACAACGCCTTCATCCAGGAGCAGAGCCTGGGCATCCACTACAACCAGGACAACGACCTGATGGACTACGTGTCCAACCCGCAGGTCTTCGCCTACCAGGACGGCATGGTCGCCATCCCGGGCGGTCCGGGCCTGGGCATCGAGGTCAACGAAGACTACGTGCGCGAGCGCGCCCGTCAGGGCCACCGCTGGCGCAACCCCGTATGGCGCCACCGGGACGGCAGCCTCGCGGAATGGTGATGTCCGCTGCGGGCGGACCGCTCGCCGTCCGCCGCCAGGCTCAGCCGGCCGTCCCGGCCTCGCGCGCCGCGGCGCGCACCTGCCCGGCCCGTTCGGTGGCCAGCGCCAGGCGGCGCACCAGCCAGGGGCCGAGGTCGCCATCGTGCGGATCGGGCCAGGCCTGCGCGTCGCCGGGCAGTGGCGGCCACGGGGCATCCGCCGCGGTGGCAGCGGCGTCCTCCCGCCCTTCCAGCCGGCGGGAGATCGCCTCGGCCGTCTGCGCGAGCGAGACCTGCAGCGCCCCGGCATCCAGGCGCCCGCGCCGCAGCAGCAGCATGGTCTTGATCGCGGTGAGCTGTGCCAGCAACTGGTAGCAGCGCGCCTGCAGGTGCTCCAGCGCCACCACGGGCGGCTGCACGGCCCGGGGCTCGGCCATGGCCCGCTCGGTGGCCTGCACGAGGGCAGACAGGCTGTCGTAGGCCTCGCGCCGCGCCAGCCGCCAGGCCAGCTCCGGCGCATTGTCCACCGCGTGCAGCTGGCCCAGCGCCAGCGCCTCGCGCGCGTGCCGCGCCTGTGCCACCAGCGTGCGCTGCACCAGCGCGGGAATCTGCGAGCGCTCCCACGAGGGCAGCACATAGGAGAACGCCCAGGCGATGCCGGTGCCGATCAGCGTGTCGGCCAGGCGCTCCAGCAGGTCGAAGGCCGGGCTCACGGCCCCGCCGTGCAGCATGTGCGACTGCACCAGGCCCAGCACCGTGGCCGCCACCGCGGTGACCAGGTAGCGCCGCACCGCGAAGGCATGGGCCACGGCCTGCGCCACCGTCAGGCACAGCACCAGCTGCCACGACGACAGGTGCGCCGCCAGCAGGGCCGCCGCCAGCACGCAGCCCAGCAGCGTGCCCGCCACGCGGCTGTTTCGGCGCTCCAGCGTCTGCGCGAGGCTGCCGCGCAGCACGACCACGATGGTGAGCAGGATCCAGTACGCATGCGTGCCCCAGGGCAGCGCCTGCGCCACCAGGAAGCCCGCGGCGATGGCCAGCGCGGCACGCACCGCATGGCGCAGCGGCGGCGCGTCCCAGCGCCAGAGCGTGGCCAGCGGCGCCCACGACCAGGCCGTGGGGCTGACGAACATCTGCCAGCTGGCGCGGACCACCGCCAGGTCCGGCGGGGCCTCGCCGCGCGCGAGCGCATTCATCCGCAGCGCCTCGTCGTTGATGTGCCCCACCCGGTCCGCCAGCCCGCGGGCCAACGCGTACGGCGACGGGCCCGATACCGCGGCGGGCGGCAGCGGATCGCTCCAGCGCAGTTCCGCCAGCGCGGGCCGGGCATCGGCGAAGGGCGCGGGCCGGCTGCCGCGCAGCAGGGCGTCCGCGAGCCGGGCGAATTCCGCTGCCGCATCGAGCAGCACGCCGCGCAGCGCATGCAGCACCGGCACATGGCCCGGGTGCGCCTTGAGGGCCTCCACGTCCAGCTCGCAAGCCAGCAGGTGGTCCCGCGTCTCCAGCACCTGCACCAGCATGGCGGCCAGCCGCTGGCGGGACGGCGTGGAGGGCGACTCCAGCACGATGTTGCGCGCGCCCTGCAGTTGCTCCGCCAGGGCTGCCTGCCGGCGCAGCAGCAGGCGGGTCAGGGCATGGGGCGCCTCCGCCGCGCCGCCATGCGCCGCGGCCTCGTCCTCCGCGCCCTGCGCGGACGTGGTGGTGCCGGCCGGCGCGCTGTCGAACAGCCGCGCCTGCACGCGCATGAGCGCCGCCAGCGAATACAGCGTGTCGGCCACGAGCTGCACCCGGTAGCGCGCGTTGAGCAGCCGGTTCGCCACCACCGCGTAAAGCACGTACAGCCCCGCGCCCAGGGCGAAATGGGCGGTGATCGCCAGCGCGGCGGGCAGCGGGTCTCCGCCCGGCGGCACGCGCGGGGCAGCGGCCATCGAAAAGATCATGGAGAACATCACCGCCACGGCGATCGGGATGCCGCGCCGGCCCCAGGCCATGGCGAGGAAGGCCAGGAAGGTGCCGGGCACCAGCAGCAGGCCCAGGTGCAGCGGATCGCGGTGCAGCCACTGCACCGCGAAGAACAGAGGAATGCCCAGCAGCGGCGCGGGCAGCATCTGCCAGAGCTTGCCGCGGCGCGGCCCGGGCAGGTCCGGCGGCGAGCAGACGATCACGCCCACCGACGCGGCCGCCGCCGCCGCGGCCCCCAGCCAGAGATGCACGGCCGCGGAGATGAGCAGCAGGCCCAGCGCCACGGAAACCCCGTTGGCCACATAGTGGCTCAGCGCCACGCGCACGGCCGCCCGCAGGCGGTGACTCGGATAAAGCCTCATATCCCGCCGAGGTTACTGCAGCGGTGCGCCCCCAGCCGTCCCGGGGGCTTGCGCCGCGTGTAGCATGCGCACGGCCGGGCTGCAAAGCCCCTCCCCTCAGCTCCGCCCGTGTCCCGCAAGTGACTTCCTGCCTGCAGAATGCCCCCCACTTTCACCGCCGTGCCGCGGGCCCGGCCGACGGCTCGCCCGCGGTGCGGCGACTGGCTTTCTGGACCACGCTGCTCTGCCTCGCCGTGCTGCTGGCAGGATGCGCGGGCGTCACCGTCTCGGCCGTATCGCCGCGCGACTACCTCGCGCAGCGCCGCGGCGACGTGCTCACCACCGGGCGGCTGAGCGAGGCCTCCGAGGAGGTGCTGCGCGTGCTGGGCACCGACGGCGATGCCTGCGACCAGGACATGCCCGCCTGCCGGCAGATGCTCGCGGCCTCGACCGGTGTCGATGAGGAGCAGCGCCTGTCCACCCTGGCGGAGCTCTGGCTGCTCGCCGCCTTGCGGGCCAGCGGCGATCGCAGGGCCGCCGGCCCCGGTGCCAGCGCCCCCGCCCCTGCCAACGAGGACCAGCAGTTGGACGCCTGGCTGGAAACCGCCCGCCACGCCTGGGCCTACCTGTTCTTCACGCCGCGCGGCCCGGAAGCGCGCGCCTTCGAAGACCGGCAGACACAGGTGCGCGACTACTACAACTTCGCCACCCAGCAAGCCCTGGCGGGCATGTTCTCGCGCTACCGCCGCACCGTGGCGGCGGAGGGCGGCGACCTGGCGCCCGGCCGGCGCCTGCAGTGGGGCAGCTGGCGCGTGCGCAGCGACACCTCCGACCTGCGCCTGCCCAGCGGGGCCCCCGAACCCAGCGAGCTGATCGCTGCGTCCACGCTGCGGTTCTCGGGCCTGCGCAACACCTACCGCCGCGACGGTTTCGGCGCCGAGCTGGTCACGGCCATGCAGCCGGCGGGCGATGCGTCCCTGCCCCGCGTCCCGCGCCGCAGCGCGCTGCAGGTGGCATCGGAAGCGGGGCAGCCCTTCCGCGAGATGCCCTACCCCGCCGCCACCGCCTTGCTGCGCTTCGAAGGAAACACGCTCGGCGAGGTGCTGGAAACGCACGACGTGCAGGTGGAGCTCTACGATCCCTACCACACGGCGCAGGTCGTGCTCGCGGGGCGCCAGGTGCCGCTGGCCGGCAATTTCACGGCGGGCTACGGTCTGTGGCTCGCGCGCTCGGGGTTCGCGGTGCAGGCCATGCGCAGCCTGCTGGGCATGGAAGACGGCCTGTCGGCACCGCGCATCCACCTCATGCAGCCCTACGATCCCTCGCGGCGCACCATTGTCATGCTGCACGGCCTCGCGAGCAGCCCGGAGGCGTGGATCAACGTCGCCAACGAGGTGCTGGGCGACGAGACGCTGCGCCAGAACTACCAGGTGTGGCAGGTGTACTACCCCACCAACCTGCCGCTCTGGGTGAACCGCCAGGCGATCGAGGAGGCGCTGGAGCGCACCCTCGCCCATTTCGATCCGGCGGGCACGGCCCCCGCGTCGCGCGGCATGGTGCTGGTGGGCCACAGCATGGGCGGCGTGCTCGCGCGGCTGCTGGTATCGGACTCCGGCGACGCCCTGTGGGACACCCTGCTCGCGGAGCACCCCCTGTCCCTGGAAGACCGGCAGGCACTGCAGCCCGAACTGGACCCGCTCCTGCGCTTCCAGGCGCTACCCCAGGTCGGCCGGGCCATCTTCATCGCCGCACCCCACCGCGGCACGCCGGTGGCGCGGCACCGGATCACGCGCTGGCTCTCCAACCTCGTCACCCTGCCCCTGGCGACCATGGAGCGGTTCGCGGACGTCACCCGGCGGCTCTCGCGCACCGAGGCGCCGGAAGGCGGCAGCAGCGTGGTGCGCCTGCCCAACAGCATCGACAACCTGAGCGACACCGATGCCTTCGTCCAGGCCGCCGCGCGCCTGCCGGTGTCGCCGCGCGTGCCCTACCACTCCATCATGGGCCGGGAGTCGGCAGACGGCCCGCTGTCGGCATCGACCGATGGCGTCGTGCCCTATGCCAGCGCACACCTGGAAGGCGCCGTGTCCGAGCGCATCATTGCCTCCGGCCACAGCGTGCAGGAGCAGCCCGCCGCCATCCTGGAGATCCGGCGCATCCTGCGGGCCCACCTGGCCGCGAACCCCGCGGGCTCCGCGGGCACGGCCCCGGCGAAGTAGCCCGCCGGCCGCCCGGCCTCAGGCGCCCAGCCGGGCGAAGCCTCCCTGCGGCAGTCTCTGCAGGCGCGCCGCCGCACCATCCGCCAGCCCGCCCACCCGGAACACCGCCACGGCCTCCACCAGTTGTTCGGCCTGCGAGCGCAGCGCGTTCGCCGCCGCGGCGCTCTGCTCCACCAGCGCCGCGTTCTGCTGCGTGGCCTGGTCCATCTGGGTGACGGCCTCTCCCACCTGGCTCACGCCCGCGCTCTGCTCGCGGCTCGCGACGCTGATCTCCGACACCACGTCCGTCACCCGGCGGATGGAGTCCACCACTTCGGCCATGGTCGTTCCCGCCCGATCCACCAGGGCGGTGCCGCTCTGCACCTGGGCCACGCTGGCCGTGATCAGTTCCTTGATCTCCCGGGCGGCGCCGGCGCTGCGCTGCGCGAGGCTGCGCACCTCGCCCGCGACCACCGCGAAGCCGCGGCCCTGCTCACCCGCACGCGCCGCCTCCACCGCCGCGTTCAGCGCCAGGATGTTGGTCTGGAACGCGATGCCGTCGATCACGCCGATGATCTCTGCGATCTTGCTGCTGCTGCGGTCGATGCCGCGCATGGTGTCCACCACCTGCGACACCACCTCGCCGCCCCGGGTTGCGACGTCGGAGGCGGCCTGCGCGAACTGGCTCGCCTGCTGCGCGTTGTCCGCGTTCTGCCGCACGGTGGCGCCGAGCTCGTCCATGGACGCGGCGGTTTCCTCCAGCGCACTGGCCTGCTGTTCCGTGCGCGCGGACAAGTCGTTGTTGCCCTGCGCGATTTCGGCAGATGCCGTCGCCACGCTGTCGGATCCCTCCCGCACCGTGGACACCACCCGTGTCAGCGCCTGCTGCATATCGCCCAGGGCGCCCAGCAGCGGGCTGAACTCGTCGCGGGCCGTGTCCACCACCGGCACCGTCAGGTCGCCGTCGCGCACCCGCTCGGCCACCCCGCGCGACTGCTCCACGCGGCGCTGCAGCAGGTTGGCGATGTACCAGGAAAACGCCAGCAGGCCCGCGGCGATCGCCACCACCAGCAGCGACAGTTGGCTGCGTGTCTTGAAGGCCTCCTTCTGGATGTCCGACAGTTCCGAGTGCAGCAGGTCCGTCTGGCGCTGGCGCTCCTTGGCCAGCCAGGCCAGCAGGCGGTTGCGCGTGGGAATCGTCTCGCCCACCAGCACCTCGAACGCCTCGTCCTTGCGGCCTTCCACCACCAGGCGGAGATTGCGGTCCGCGATCGGCCTGAACTCCTGCTCCAGCTTCTGCCAGACATTGGTGAAGTCCTCGCGCGCCCGCGGGTCCTTCACTTCTGCCAGGAAGGCGGCGTCGTTGTCCGCGATGCGCTTGTACTTGGTGTCGATGTCGGCCAGCGTTTCCTTCAGGGCCTCCGGCGAGCGCACCAGCATGGCGTGCCGGATCTGCAGCGAAATCTGGGTGATGCCCAGCTCCGTGCTCGCAATGCGGGTGAGCTGCGGAACGCGCGTTTCGCCCGTCGCTTCGGCCAGCCGCCCCACGTTGCCCAGTTGCGACCAGGCCAGCCAGGCCGCCGCGGCGAGCGCGCAGATCAGCAGCATCGACACGGCATACAGCTGCCGGGCAATGCCGTAACGGGAAAAGACAGTCATCGTTGGGTTTCCTTTGGAAGTGGCCTCCCGCCAGTGCAAGACCGCAGGATGAACAAAATGATACAAACATCCCGCAAACTCGGGAATTTGTTTTTATCAATCCGTGACCTGCGTCACATCTTCTACTCGGAATTACTGCACATTCCCCAAGACGGAACCGTGGCTAGTGTGATGTGGCACGCGGCCGGCCCGCGCCCCGATCCACCCCTTCAGTCGCCCAGGCGGACGCGCAGGGCTTTCCAGGAGGCCTGCGCAGCTTCCGCACGGCCGTCCCGGGCGGCCAGTTCCACTTCGCGCGCCAGGGCCCCGTCATCGGTCCGGCCGAGGGTGCGCAACACGCTCGCCAGGCTGTGGCAGAGCCTGCGCAGCGCCGCCAGGTCCGACGACTGCAGCGCACGGTCGCCTTCGGCGGCATCGCGGCCGAACTGCGACAGGCAGGCGTCGCGGTACGCGCGGAACAGGAAGGCGTCGCCGCCGAAATACTCCTGGATGGCCGCGGCCTCCGCATCGGGCGTGCCACTCTCCCGCACTCCGGGTACCGGCGATGCGGAGGGCGTGGGCACGGCAGGGCCGGGCGGTGCCAGTGGATCCGCCAGCGCTTCCCGCACGCACTGTTCGAGCGCCGCCACCGCCACGGGTTTGTCCAGCGCACGCCATGCGCCGCTCGCTGCCAGTTCCTGCCGGACGGCGTGGTCCAGGCCCGCGCTGAGCACCACGATGCGTGCCCCCGCCGCCAGGGCGGGCTCGGCCTGCAGGCGGCGCAACAGGCCCATGCCGGATTCCCCGGGCAGCATCAGGTCGGTGATGATCAGCGCGGCACGGTGGCCCTGCAGCCATGCCAGCGCGGATTCGACGCAGGGGCACACCTCCACCGCCACCGGCAGGATCTCCAGCGCCATCGACACGAAACGCGCGACGGAGGGATCGTCCTCCACCAGCAGCACGACAGGTTGGTCCATGGCCGGGCTGCCTTTCTTCCCGCCTTCAGCCCCGGGCTGCGAGGCTGGTGCGCAGCGCGTCCGGCAGCTGCGCCACCATGGCGGGCTTGTGGATCACCGGCAGGCCCTGCAGGGCGAAGGCATAGGGCTCGCGCTCCGCCTCGGAGAGCGAGGTCACCACGATGAGCTGCACGCGGGCGAACTGCACATGCGACCGCAGGCTGGTGATGAGCGCCGCGCCGTCCAGGCCCGGCAGCAGGATGTCCACGATCAGCACGTCCGGCTCCAGCTTGCCGCACATGGCCAGGCCGGCGATGCCGTCGCTGGCAATGTGCAGGGACACCTCCGGGAACTGCTGGTCCAGCAGCAGCCGGATCAGGTTCTGGTAATGCACGGAATCCTCGATCAGCAGCACCTTGGGGCGGCCCGCGGAAGTGCTGCGCACCGTGGCCGTGCCGCCCGGGGTGCTGCCTCGGCCCACTTCCCGGGAACGCAGCCAGCGTTCCACCGAGTCGCGCGAAATGCGGCGGTGGCCCCCGGGCGTCTTCCAGGCTTCCAGTTCGCCCCTGTCCACCATGAGCTGGATGGAACGCACGGCCATGCCTAGCAATTTGGCGGTTTCGAGGGTGGTGTAGTGGTCGTTCTGAGCGTCGTCGGAATTCGGCATAGGCGGCATTGTGCCTTTATGCGGGACCCAGGATGTATCCAGTATGTGTCGCGTGCAAGGCACTGGACTTGCAAAGGGAAAATCTAATAAATATGATTCACCCTTTGCAACGGGACTGCGCGCCCCCATGAAGACCGTACTCATCGTCGACGACCATGCGGAAATCCGCCGCCTCCTGCGCATGACGCTGGAGAACCAGGACGTGGCGCTGCACGAGGCGGCCAGCGGCGAGGCCGCCCTCGCGGTGGCGCGGGCCGAACGGCCCGACCTCGTCCTGCTGGACGTGATGATGCCCGGCGCGTTCGACGGGATGGAGGTCTGCCGGCGCATCCGGGCCGACCCGGGCCTCTCGCACACCCGCGTGATCATGCTGAGCGCGCTCGACGGCCTGCACGACCGGGCGGCAGGCCTGGAAGCAGGCGCCAGCGAGTTCATCGCCAAGCCTTTCAGCCCTGCGCGCGTCGTCGATACGATGCGGCGCGTCGACGCCGCCAGGGCGTGTCCGGCGGGCGGCTGATGCAGCGCCACCTGCGTGGCCTGGAACGGCTGCTGCGGCGCCGCGCCGCGGCCCTGCTGCCGGCCGTGGCCCTGGCAGCGGCGTCCCCGGCCCTGCTCGCCGGCCCGGTCGCCGAAAGGGTGCAGGCGCGCGGCACGGTACGGGTCTGCATCTGGCCGAGCTACCAGGGAGTGACCTACCGCGATCCGAGAACACGCGCGCTCAGCGGCATGGACATCGACCTCTCGCGGCACTTCGCTCGGGAACTGGGCGTGCAGGTGGATTACGTCGATTCGTCCATGGACAGCATCGTGGGCGACCTGGTGGACGACCGCTGCGACATCGCCATGTTCGCGCTGGGCATCCTGCTGCCCCGGCTCCAGCAACTGCAGTTCAGCCAGCCCTACCTGCGAAGCAGCGTGCTCGCAGTCACCACCAAGGGCAGCTCCGTGGTGCGCCAGTGGTCCGACCTCGACCGCCCGGGCATCGCGGTCGCGGTGCAGAGCGGAGCCGCCATCCAGTTCCAGGCGGAGCAGCAACTCAAGCATGCACGCGTCGTCCCGGTGCGGCTGCCCGACACCCGCGAGCGCGAGCTGCTCTCGGGCCGGGTGGATGCCTTCATGACCACCAGCGTCTATGCCCGCCAGCTCGCCATGCGGGCAGACTGGGTGCAGATCGTCGCCCCGCCGCGCCCCTCCTTCACCGTTCCGGCGGGCTACGCGGTGCGCCCGGGCGACGCAGAGTGGCTGTCCACGGTGGATGCCTTCGTCACGCGCATCAAGCGCGACGGCCGGCTGCGCGAAGCGACCAGGCGCCATGGCCTGGACGGGATGGCGGTGCCCTGATGCGCCTGCCGTTCCTGCCGCGGGCACTCGGTGCGCTCGCGCGGCGCCTGTCCCCATGGCCCGCCGGCACCCCAGTGCTCATCGCCGGCCTCGCCGCGGCAGTGGGGGCCGTGGCCAGCGCGCTCGTGGTGAGCATCGGCGACCTGCGCAGCGCGATGACCACCAGCGAGGGCCAGGCCCGCCTGCTCGCCCGGGTGCTGGAGGACCAGACGACGCGCACCTTCGATTCGGCCGAGATGGTACTGGCGACCCTGGCACATGCGCAGGCCACCGAAACCCATGGCGGCGCCGGGCGCCACGCCTACGCCGGCGCCGGCGAGTCCATGCGGCAGGCGCTCACCGCCCTGCCCTTCATCCGCAGCGTTTCCATGGTGGACGAGCGTGGACGGGTGCTGGCGAGCACCGACTCCGCCGCCAGCGGCATGGACATCGACCGCAAGCGCCTGGGGCCCTGGCAGGAAGCGGGCGGCCAGTACATCGGCCCCCGGCTGCCCGGGCGCGGGCTGGAGAGCCTGCAGCGCGGGGTGTCCCCGCCCCCCGCCCCGCCGGGCCTGGCCTTCGTGCCGCTGCTGCACGGATTCCGCGACCACGAGGGGACGCCGATGATGCTGGTGGCGCTGGTCAACCCGGACGCGCTCTCCAACTTCCAGTACCTGGCGCTCGAATCGCTCAGCTACGACGCGGTGATCGCCACGGACGACGGGCACCTGCTCGCTTCGTCGGTGCCCCTGCCCGATCCGGGCGCCCGGGACATCGCCTCGCTGCCGGTATTCACGCGCCTGCTGCCGCTGGGCGAGCACGGCAGCTACATGGGCCCGGGCGTGCAGGGACCGGAGCGCATCGTGGCCTACCGCGCGTCCCGCAGCAAGCCGCTGGTGGTCATCGTGGAAGAGCCCGAGCACGAGGCCTTCATGCGCTGGCTGCGCGAATCCTACCCGTTCCTGGCCATGGAACTGGGACTGGTGGCACTGGCGCTGGCGCTCACCTGGATTGCCTGGCGCAGCCTCCGCGCACGCGAGGCGGCACGGGCCGCGGTGGATGCCGCGCAGGACCGCATCGCGCGCAGCGAGCGCGACCTCGCGCTGCTGCTGCGCAGCGTGCAGGAGCTGATCTTCCGCACCGACAGCAAGGGCGTGCTGACCTATGTGAACGCCCGCTGGAGCGCTCTCTGGGGGGAGCCGCCCGCCTCGGCGATCGGTCGCCGGCTGCAGGACCTGGTGGACCCGGAAGGCCAGGAACGGGTGGCGGCGATGCTGGACCCCCGTTCCCAGGCCGCGCTGCGCACGCGCCAGTTGCGCGTGCGCTCGCCCCATGGCGACGAACGCGTGCTCGACGTGGCCGCGGTGCCGCTGCGCGCCGCAGGCGGCCAGGTGCTCGCCTTCGCCGGCAGCGCCGTGGACGTGACCGAGCGCGAGCGGGCCGACCAGCGCCTGCGCGCGCAGCTGGCCTTCCAGAACCTGCTGCTGGAGACCAGCCCCCAGCCGATGATGCTGACCGACCTGGGCCACCGCGTGGTACTCGTGAACCGCGCCTGGGAGCAGGCGATGGGCTGCACGCGGGAGCGCATCGTGGGGGAACGCCGCCCCCTTTACCCGGGCGAGGAAGCGGACAATGCCGCGCTCTCGGCCGGCGGCGGCACCACGCTGGAGCGCGACCTGCCCTACGGCGACGGCGCCCGGCGCGCCACGCGCGTGCTCAAGGCCGCCGTGCACGGGGACCACGGCGACGTCACGGGCGTGCTCAGCATCCTGGTGGACATCAGCGAATTCCGCGAGGCCGAGCGCGCCACCCGCGAGGCGCACGACGCCGCCGAGGAGGCGGCGCGCACGCGCTCCCAGTTCGTGGCCAACATGAGCCACGAGCTGCGCACGCCGCTGCAGGCCATCATCGGCTTCGCGGAGCTGGGATCGGCGCGCAGCCAGAACGAGCGCCTGGGCGCGATGTTCACCGACATCCTCGCCGCCGGCCAGCGCATGCTGGCGCTGGTGAACGACCTGCTCGACGTGGCCAAGATCGAGAGCGACATCGGCACCATCCACCTGGAACGCACCGACCTGCGCGGCCACATCCGCACGGTGGCGCGCGAACTGGGCCCCCTGGTCGCGTCGCGCGGGCAGGACCTGCGCATCGACCTCCCGCTGCATCCCCTGGTGGCCCGGGCGGATCCGCGGCGTTTCCAGCAGGTCGTGCGCAACGTGCTGGCCAACGCCATCAAGTTCTCTCCGGACGGCTCCTGCATCCAGCTGCGCGCCGGCATGGATGCCGGCGACACCGACACCATCTGCATCGAAGTGCAGGACCAGGGCCCCGGCATACCGCCCACCGAGCTGGACCGCATCTTCGACGCCTTCGCCCAGTCGAGCCGCACGCGCAACCGCTCCGGCGGCACGGGCCTGGGCCTGGCCATCTGCCGCAAGATCGTCGAAGCGCTGGACGGCCGCATCCACGCACGCAACGTGGAAGGCGGTGCCGTCTTCCGCATCGAGCTTCCCGTCCGCGGGCCGGCAGATACCGTCCCCGGGTCGCTCTGAGAAGGGCTCCGGGCGCCCCGGCGGCGCACGAACTCGGGTATGGTGGAGCGCCACCCACTTCCACCGAGATCCATACCCCATGAAAGCCACCTGGAACGGCGTGGTCGTCGCCGAAAGCGACGACACGGTCCTCGTCGAGGGCAACCATTACTTCCCCGAAAGCGCGCTCAAGGCAGAGTACTTCACCTTCAGCAACCACCGCACGACCTGCCCCTGGAAAGGCCAGGCCGCCTACCGTTCGCTGCTGGTGAACGGCGAACTGAATCCGGATGCCGCCTGGACCTACCCCGACCCGCACCCCGAGGCCGAGCAGATCCGCGGCCGCTTCGCGTTCTGGAAGGGCGTGAAGGTCGAGGCCTGAACGTTCCGCGGTTATCCCTGCCCGCACTGGACAATCATGTGGATAACCCGGGAACGGCGCTGTACGGCCGTCGCAAGTGATTGATTTTCCTGGAAAACCCACTCGCTGCCCAAATTTTGTGCAATGCAGCTCCGGCCGGCACCCGGTTATCCCGCACCGCATGGGACAACAATGTGGATAACACGGGAGCAGCGCTGTATGGCGTTTGCAAGTGGTTGATCCATAAGGCATTCATTCCCATTGCCCAAAAATTGTGCAGTGGGAAACCCTCGCTGCACACATCCATGGCGCCGCGATCCGTCGCCGATTCCACCCTGCACCGCCCATCCGGCGGTTCCTCCCATGACGTCTCCCGCCCCCACGCCACCGTTCTTCATCGCCCGCGTCGGCACCGACGGCACGCAATGCGATGCCTGGCCCGAGCAGACCCTGCTGCAATCCATGGAACAGGGCGGCATCGACTGGCCGAGCTCCTGCCGCAACGGTACCTGCCGCACCTGCATCGGCATGCTCTCCGAGGGCACCGTGCGCTACGCCATCGAGTGGCCGGGCCTCTCGCGCGAGGAAAAGGCCGAGGGCTGCATCCTGCCCTGCGTGGCCTATCCCACCAGCGACGTGCACCTCGAGACCTCCGCGGTCTGAGCCTGCCCACCGGCTGACACGCGGCCCTGCCCCCCTTGCGGGGCGGTGCCCACCTTCGCCAGAATGGTCCCACCCTGCGGGGATAAAAGAGGGAGAGAGGACCATGAACGACACCACCGAGGCGGCGCGCCGGCCAGGCGCCCGCGGCGCTGGCGCGCCCACGCGCGCCGACATCCTGCGCGAATGCGCCGAGGCCGATGCCCGCTGGGCCGCCGCGCCCGGGCGCAACCTCGTGCTGCTCTTCGACGGCACGGGCAACATCCTGGGCAACGAGCAGGACACCAACGTCGTGAAGCTGCTGCGCATGCTGGACAAGGGCCCCGCAGCGCCGGACGGCGGCCCCGAACAGCTCGTGTACTACGACCCGGGCGTCGGCACCGCCAACCTGTTCCCGCCGGCCAACGTCGCCGCCCGGCTGCGGCAGGCCGGCGACCGGCTCTCGGGCCTGGCGCTCGGCAGCGGTGTTTTCCACAACATCGCGGGCGCCTACGAATTCCTCGCCCGCAACTACCGGCCGGGGGACCGCATCTACCTGCTGGGCTTCTCGCGGGGAGCGTTCACCGCGCGCGCCGTGGCCGGCATGGTCAACATGTACGGGCTCGTCCACCCCGAAGGCCTGCCGCTGCTGGAAAGCCTGGTGCGCACCTATTTCGCGCCGCCGCTGCGCCGCAACCCCTCGGGCTCGCGCGATCGCGAGGACTTCGCGCGCGACGTGGTCGAGAACTTTTCCCTGGGCCGCCTGCCCCTGGTGCATTTCGTGGGCGTCTGGGACACCGTCGAATCCATCGGCATCGGCCTGCTGGGCGGGTTGAAGATCACCAACTCGGCCGGCCTCGCCTGCAAGCGCTTCGCCCATGTCCGGCATGCGATGTCCCTGCACGAGTCGCGCATCCCCTACACGCCCCGGCGCTACGACGATCCGTATTTCTCCGACCGCGAGCGCGTGCACCGCAGCTTCGCGCAGCGCTGGTTCCGCGGCGTGCACAGCGACGTGGGCGGCTCCTATGCCCGGGACGGCCTGTCGCGCACCACCCTGCGCTGGATGGCCGAGGAGGCCTTCGCGCAGGGGCTGCGGCTGGACCGCAGCCAGCTGCAGCCCGGCGACCCGCACACGCCCATGCACGACCAGGCCTACGACTGCCCGTACTGGGCCTGGGCCGGGCTGGACGCGCGCGAACGCGAACCCGACGACACCATCGACGCCAGCGCCCTGCCCATCGCGGCCGCGGTGCCCGCGGAACACATCCCGCGCACCCAGCCCTGGCGCACCCTGGGATGGGTGCTTCCGGTGGTGGTCGCGCTGCTGCTCGCGGCCACCACCCAGGCCGGACGCGGCGCCTGCGTGCTGGACGGCGCCCCGGGCTGGATGCGCGCTCTGCCCTCACTGACCCAGCTCGCGGCGGCCTGGCAGGCGGCCGCGGGCGCGCCATGCAGCCCCGCCGCCCTGCGCGAGACGCTGGCCTGGGACTGCGCCTTCGTGCTCGCCTACACCCTGTGGCTGCCCTACCCGATGGCCTGGGCCCTGCGCCGCCTCGTGGCGCGCGCGGTGCCGCGCGGGCGCCGGCTCGCATGGCTGCCGCGCCACGCCCACTGGTTCATGGGCCTCCTGGCGGCCACGGACCTGGCGGAGAACTACACGCTGCTGCACGTGGCCGGGGCGCCATGGGGCACTGCCGCCGCCGTCTTCTGCGCCGCCAAGCTCGCCTGCCTGGCGCTGCTGGCGGCCGTGCTGTGCCAGGGCGCGCTGGCAGGCCCGGAACGCGCGCGCCGGGACTCCGCCGCGGGGGCAGGCCGCCTGCACTAAAATCTCCCCTTTCCCGGCGGCGCGGTCCGGCCGCCGCGGACCACCGAAAGCCCGCCCCCATGAACACCCCCCTCCCCCCCGCGTCCATCTCGCCCGTCGAAGACATCGTGGCGGAGATGCGCGCCGGGCGCATCGTCATCCTCGTGGACGAGGAAGACCGCGAGAACGAAGGCGACCTGGTCCTGGCAGCCGACCACGTCACCCCCGAAGCGATCAACTTCATGGCGCGTTTCGGCCGCGGCCTCATCTGCCTCACCCTCACCCGCGAGCGCTGCGAGCTGCTGCGCCTGCCGCCCATGGTGGCGCGCAACGGCACCAAGATGGGCACGGCCTTCACGGCCTCCATCGAGGCCGCCGAGGGCGTGACCACCGGCATCTCCGCCGCCGACCGCGCCCGCACCGTGCAGGCCGCCGTGGCACGGGATGCCAAGGCCTCCGACCTGGTGCAGCCCGGCCACATCTTCCCGCTGCAGGCGGTCGATGGCGGCGTGCTCATGCGCGCCGGCCACACCGAGGCCGGCTGCGACCTGGCCGCCATGGCCGGCTGCAGCCCGTCCGCCGTGATCTGCGAGGTCATGAAGGACGACGGCACCATGGCCCGCCTGCCCGACCTGCAGCTTTTCGCCGCCGAACACGGCCTGAAGATCGGCACCATCGCCGACCTCATCGAATACCGCAGCCGCAACGAAACGCTGGTGCAGAAGGTGGGCACCCGCCCGCTGCAGACGGCGGCCGGCGAATTCATCGCCCATGCCTTCCGCGACGGCCCCAGCCAGTCCGTCCACATCGCGCTGGTGCGCGGCACCTGGGGCGAGCACGACAGCGTCCCCGTGCGCGTGCACGAGCCCCTGTCCGTGCTGGACGCGCTGGAGGTCGGCCGCGACATGCACTCCTGGGACCTGGACGCCAGCCTGCGCCACATCGCACAGCACGGCAGCGGCGTCGCCGTGCTGCTGAACTGCGGCGAGAGCGCCGAGCAGCTGCTGGCCCAGTTCGACGGCACGGCCCGCGCATCGCATGCGCCGGAGCGCGGCCGCATGGACCTGCGCACCTACGGCGTGGGCGCGCAGATCCTGCGCGAATGCGGCGTCACGCGCATGCAGCTCATGGGCCAGCAGCGCCGCCTGCCCAGCATGACCGGCTACGGCCTCGAGATCACCGGATACATCCCCAAGGAATAGGCAAAATTATGTTTGGCGCAGACAAAGGAACCGCGGACAGGCTCGACGGCAGGAAACTGCAGATCGGCATCGTGCAGGCCCGCTTCAACGAGGGCATCACCGAGGCCCTGGCGGCCGCGTGCCGCGAAGAGCTGCTCGCCCTGGGCGTGCAGGAAAAGAACATCCGCCACGTGCGCGTGCCCGGCGCCCTCGAAGTGCCCCTGGCGCTGCAGGCCCTGGCCGAGCAGGACGAATACGACGCGCTCATCGCGCTGGGCTGCATCATCCGCGGCGAGACCTACCACTTCGAGCTGGTGGCCAACGAATCCGGTGCCGGCGTGACACGCGTGTCGCTCGATACCCAGACCCCGATCGCCAACGCCATCCTGACCACCGAGAACCTGGAGCAGGCCGTCGCCCGCCAGACCGAGAAGGGCCGCGACGCGGCGCGCGTGGCCGTGGAAATGGCGAACCTGCTGGAGGAGCTGTCTTGAGCGACGATTCCGCCTCCACCCCGGCACCCGGCGGCGCGAAACGCCCGCCGCGGCAGGCACGCACCGGCACCACCTCCACGGGTGCGCGCAAGGCCGCGTCCAAGTCGTCCCGCAGCCGCTCGCGCGCCTTCGCGCTGCAGGCCCTCTACCAGCACATCGTGGGCCGCAACGAGGCCACGGCGATCGACGTGTTCACGCGCGACCTCTCCGGCTTCCACAAGGCCGATGCGGCGCACTACGACGCCCTGCTGCACGGCTGCATCGAGAACGCTGACGCGCTGGACGCGCTCATCACGCCGAAGCTCGACCGCACGCTGGAAGAGATCTCCCCCATCGAGCACGCGACCATGTGGATCGGCGTGTACGAGTTCCAGCACTGCCTGGACGTGCCGTGGCGCGTGGTCATCAACGAATGCGTCGAGCTGGCCAAGGAATTCGGCGGCACCGACGGCCACAAGTACGTGAACGGGGTGCTCAACGGCCTCGCGCCCACGCTGCGGGCGGCCGAGGTCGCCGCCGACCGCACGCCCGGATCCGCTGCGGACCACACGGACTGAGCCCGGGCCGCGCGCCCACCTCTTTCGCCCGCCCCGGCTGCCGCCCGGCTCCCTGCGGGAGCGGCGCGGCGCCCCAGCCCCCCTTCGGACATCCCTCCCATGAAGTTCTCCCGGCGCGCCGAGCGCATCGAACCCTTTTACGTGATGGAGATCGCCAAGGCCGCGCAGGCCCTGGCCCGCGAGGTGGCCGGCGGCCCGGAGCCGATGATCTTCCTGAACATCGGCGAGCCCGACTTCACCGCCCCGCCGCTGGTGCGCGAGGCCGCCGACCGCGCCCTGCGCAGCGGCGCCACGCAGTACACCAACGCCCTCGGCCTGGACGCGCTGCGCGAACGCATCAGCGGCTGGTACGCCGAGCGCTTCGGCGTGGCGGTGCCGGCGCGCCGCATCGTGGTCACGGCAGGCGCCTCCGGTGCCCTGCAGCTCGCCTGCCTGGCGCTCATCGAGCAGGGCGACGAGGTGCTCATGCCGGACCCGAGCTACCCGTGCAACCGCCATTTCGTGAGCGCGGCGGACGGCCGCGCGGTGCTCGTGCCCTCCACCGCCGCGGAGCGCTTCCAGCTCAGCGCCGACAAGGTCGCCGCGCACTGGGGCCCGAAGACGCGCGGCGTGCTGCTGGCCTCGCCCTCCAACCCCACGGGCACCTCGATCGCGCCCGATGAACTGCGCCGCATCCACGCCGCCGTGCAGGCGCGCGACGGCTTCACCCTCATCGACGAGATCTACCTCGGCCTCTCCTACGAGGAGGCCTTCGGGCACACCGCACTCGCGATCGGCGAGGACATCGTCAGCATCAACAGCTTCAGCAAGTACTTCAACATGACGGGCTGGCGCCTGGGCTGGATGGTCGTGCCCGAGGCCATGGTCCCGGTCGTGGAGCGGCTGGCGCAGAACCTCTTCATCTGCCCGAGCACCGTGGCGCAGCATGCCGCGCTGGCCTGCTTCGAGCCGGACAGCATCGCCGAGTACGAGCGCCGCCGGGCCGAGTTCAAGGCCCGCCGCGACTACTTCATTCCCGCGCTCGAATCCCTGGGCCTGTCCGTGCCCGTGCGGCCGGACGGCGCCTTCTACGCCTGGGCCGACTGCACCGCCGCCGCCCGGCGCCTGGGCGTGGAGGGCAGCTGGGACTTCGCCCACGAGGTGATGCGCCGCGCCCACCTGGCCCTCACGCCGGGGCGCGACTTCGGCAGCCATGCGCCGGAAACCTTCGTGCGCTTTTCCACGGCCAACTCCATGGCGCAGCTGCAGGAAGCCGTGGCGCGGCTGTCCCGGCTGCTGGCCTGACGCGCGGCGCGAGGCACTGCCCCATGAGCTTCGAATGGCCCGTGCGCATCTACTGGGAAGACACGGATGCCGGCGGCATCGTCTTCTACGCCAACTACCTGCGCTTCTTCGAGCGCGCCCGCACCGAATGGCTGCGCTCGCTGGGCGTGGAGCAGCAGCGGCTGCGGGAACTCGCGGGAGGCATGTTTGTCGTAACCGACGCGCGCGTGCGCTATTTGCGCCCCGCCCGGCTGGACGATGAACTGATTGTTACGGCCGCGCTCGAGGAAAGTGGAAGGGCATCCCTGACAATACGCCAGCGAGCGCTCCTGAAATCGGAGCACATGACAGAATCGGAGCCTTCGCCCCTGTGCGAGGGCACCGTTCGCATCGGGTGGGTCGACGCCGCGACGCTGCGCCCCGCCCGGATTCCCGGCCACCTTCTGGAACAACTCTCACCATCATGAATTCGCAAGACATGTCCATCCTGCACCTGGTGCTCAATGCCAGCTGGGTGGTGCAACTCGTCATGGCGCTGCTGATCGGCGTGTCCATCGCCAGCTGGGCCGCCATCTTCCGCAAGCTGTTCGCGCTCAAGCGCGTCCGGTCGCTCAACGACGAGTTCGAGCGCGAGTTCTGGTCGGGCACCAGCCTGAACGACCTCTACGCCAGCGCCGCGCAGAATGCCAAGAACGCCGGCCCCATGGAGCGGATCTTCGCCAGCGGCATGCGTGAATTCCACAAGCTGCGCGAGCGCCGCATCACCGACCCCGGCACCCTGCTCGACGGCGCGCGCCGCGCCATGCGCGCGAGCTTCCAGCGCGAAATGGACGTGGTGGAGTCGAGCCTGTCCTTCCTCGGCTCGGTCGCCTCGGTGAGCCCCTACGTCGGCCTGTTCGGCACCGTGTGGGGCATCATGCACGCCTTCACCGGCTTCGCGGGCATGGAGCAGGTCACCCTCGCCACGGTGGCACCCGGCATCGCCGAGGCCCTGGTGGCCACGGCCATCGGCCTGTTCGCCGCCATTCCCGCCGTGGTGGCCTACAACCGCTTCGCGCGCGACATCGACCGCGTGGCCATCCACCAGGAAACCTTCATCGAGGAATTCTCGAACATCCTGCAGCGCAACCTGGGCGCGGCCCCGGCCTCCGCCTCGGGCCACTGACCCGCCACGCACGCGAAGGAGCCTCCCATGCCCACCATGGCCTCGCGCGGCGGCAGCCGCCGCCGCTCGATGAACGAGATCAACATGGTCCCCTTCATCGACGTGATGCTGGTGCTGCTCATCATCTTCATGGTGACCGCGCCCATGCTCACCCCCAGCCGGATCGACGTGCCCACCGTCGGCAAGGGCGCCAAGGCGCCCAAGGCCTTCGGCCAGGTCATCGTCCAGAAGGACGGCAGCCTGCAGCTCAAGACGGGCGACCTCGAGCGCCCCGTGACGCTCAAGGAACTCGGTGCCGCCGCCAGGGCCTGGCAGGCCACGCAGGAAGAAGGCACGCCCGTGCTGGTCACCGCCGACCGCAACGTGACCTACGACTCCGTGGTCAAGGCCATGGACGCGCTGCAGCGCGCGGGCGTGCAGCGCGTGGGCCTCACCGTCAAGTCGGGCGGCTGACGCCCGGCACCTCTCCCGCCGCCGATCCCCGGAGCCGTTCCCGAACGCGATGCACGCCCACAACGACCGAGACCAGTTCGCCCCCACGCGTCCGCCGGGACGCCTGCGCGCCATCGCGCTCGCCGTCCTGGTCCATGCCGCGCTCATCGGCGCCCTGACCTGGGGCGTGAACTGGAAGACCAGCGCCGACCAACCCGCCATCGAGGCCGAGATCTGGTCCGCCCTGCCACAGCAGGCCGCACCGGCCGCGGTCGCCCCGCCACCACCGCCCCAGCCGGTGCAGCAGCCCACGCCCCCTGCCCCGCCACCGCCCGCGCCGGCCCCGCCACCTCCACCGCCGCCGAAGGCCGCGCCCGATCCGCGCGATGCCGACATCGCCATCGAGCGCGAGAAGAAGCGCCTCGAGCAGGAAAAGAAGGAACGCCAGCTGCAGGCCGAACAGGACCGGCGCGAACGCGAGCGCAAGGAGCAGGCCGAGCAGGAAAAGAAGGAGCGCCAGCAGAAGGAAAAGGCGCAGCGCGAGAAGGACCAGCAGCAACAGCGCGAGAAAGAACAGCGCGAGAAGGATCGCCGCGAGCAGCAGGAGAAGCTGGAAAAGCAGCAGGCCGAGAAGGAACGGCAGGAGCAGCTGCAGAAGAAACAGGCGGAAGACAAGCGCAAGGCCGAGGAGAAGCGCAAGGCCGACGCCGCGGACGCCAAGCGCCTGGAAGCGATTCGCCAGGACAACATCCGGCGCATGCAGGGCCTGGCAGGAGCCACCGGCGGCGAGACCGCCACCGGAAATGCCCAGCGCAGTTCCGGCCCGTCGGGCAGCTATGGCGGCAAGGTCGCGGCCAAGGTGCGCCCGAACATCGTCTATCCGGACGCCATCTCCGACAACCTGCGCACCGAGGTGGAAGTGCGGGCCTCGCCCGATGGCACCATCGTGGGCATCCGCGTCACCAAGTCCAGCGGCAACAAGTCCTGGGACGACGCCGTGGTGCGCGCGCTCGAGAAGACCGACACCCTGCCGCGCGACGTGGACGGCCGCGTGCCCTCCTCGCTGGTCATCGGCTTCCGGCCCAAGGACTGACCCGCGGGCGCCGCCCTCGCCGGGCGGGCCGCTGCGGGCTATGGAGCTGAGGGGCTGCGGGACGGTGGCGCAGGGCCGCGGTCCGGTTCAGTGCGCTGCCGCGGCGCCCCGCCCCCCCACCCGGGCCACGGCGGAACGGCGTCCGCCCCGTGCCACCGCCTCCATGGCCGGCACCGCATCCTGGTCGGTCAGCGTGCGCAGGAACGCCACCACGTCCCCGATCTCGGCCTCGGTCAGCCGGGGCGCCTCGCCGGGCCCGCGGTCGAACGGCGCTTCCCGGTTGACGTTGCCGGCATATTCGGCGGGCAGGTCGTCGTAGCGCGGATGCGCGCCCCGCGCGCGTGCCGGATAGGGATACCAGCGCTGCGGGTCGGTGTCGCGCGTGGCGTAGAAGCGCACCGCCTCTTCCAGGCTGTGGACGACCCCGTTGTGGAAGAAGGCCTGCCGCACCGCCACGTTGCGCAGGCTCGGCGTGCGGAACGCGCCGCAGAGCGCCGCGCGCTCCTTCGAGTCCGTCCTGGCCGGCAAGGCCGCGCAGGTGCCCAGGTCATGGAATGACGGGTCCCGGTTGGCCGGCAGCGTGCGGTTGCGCGGCACGCCGATCGCGATGTGCCCGAAATCCGAGAAGGCGGGGAATGCCCCGTTGTTGGGACTGACCTCGCTCAGGTGGCAGGACGCGCAGTTGCCCTTCTTCACGTCGTTGAACAGCGCGAGCCCGCGCATCTCGCGCGCCGACAGCGCCGCCTTGCCGCGCAGGTAGTCGTCGTACCGGCTGCTGTAAGGGTAGAAGCGGGCAGGATCCTGCTGGAACATCTCCAGCGCCAGCGTGGCCCACTGGAAGCCCCGGACATCGTCGTCCAGCGCGTCGGCACCGAAGGTCTCCCGGAACTGCGCCGCATAGGGTGCCCGCCGCAGCCGCGCCACCACCGCCGCGGCGCCGGCATTGGCCATCTCGTGGGGCGCCAGCAGCGGGATGGCCGCCTGCTCGTGCAGCGTGCTCGCGCGGCCGTCCCAGGTGTGGCCGCCCGACGCGCCCTGGTCCACGCTTTCGTCGAAATCGTCGTCGAAACGGTGCATGGTGAAAGGCGGCACGTTCTGCTGGTAGCGCAGGGACGGCGCCGCCCGCACGCCCAGGACCGCGCCGTCGGCGCCGCCGGGCTGCACCGCGAGGCCATTGGGCGGCCCGAAGGCATGCGCCGGATCATGGCAGCTCGCGCAGGACACCCGGCCCGACGCCGACAGCCCCTTGTCGAAGAACATGGCCTGCCCCACGGCCTGCATGCGAGCGAAGTCCGGCTGCGCCGCCATCTGCATCCGGTTCGCATCGGGCGGCGCGGCACCGGCCGACGCCGCAGGCCTTGCCGCCCCCGGCGCCACGCCCGATGCGGCGGCGCCCCCCATCCACACCCCCACGCCGGCCAGCACACCTGCAGCGCCCAGCAGGCAGGCCGGGCCGCTCCATCGAAGAAAACGCCGGGAGGCCGGAAACACGCGTGCAGGAGAAGTCATGGGGCGAGAGGGAAGCCGCAAAAAACGCGGCGCGCCAGCATGCGCCCCGGCCATGTCAGCTTCATGACGGCCATCTGTCATGCGCCGGACACAGCCGCGCCACCACAATGCGCCCCGCATAAAACCATTCACAACAGCGCACCACCATGAAACCCACCCTTCGCCTCCTCCCCCTGGCCGCCGCCGCGGCCGCCCTGCTGTCCGCCTGCGGCGGCAGCGACGGCACCTCCACCGACAGCCTGCTGCAGCAACGCATCCAGAACGTCGTGGTCATCTACGCGGAAAACCGCGGCTTCGACAACCTCTACGGCCTCTACCCCGGCGCCGACGGCATCCCCGGCGTGAACCCGTCTGCCTCCGGCAGCTACCTGCCGCAGGTGGACCGCGACGCAGCAGGTACCGTGCTGGCCAAGCTGCCCAAGGTCTGGGGCGGCGTCACCGCTTCGGGCCAGTCGGTCACCGTGCCGGAAGGCAGCACCGCAAGCCAGGACAACCGCCCCTTCCAGATCGACGCCGCGTCCGGCTTCCAGACCACCGGCGTGCAGGTCGGGCCGAACGTGATCACCCGCGACCTGTACCACCGCTTCTTCGAGAACCAGATGCAGATCAACGGCGGCCGCAACGACAAGTTCGCCGCCTGGGCCGACTCCGGCGGCCTCACCATGGGCTACTACGACGGCAGCAACATGCAGCTGTGGAAGCTGGCCCAGAAATACGTGCTGGCCGACAACTTCTTCATGGGTGCCTTCGGAGGCTCCTTCCTGAACCACCAGTACCTGGTGTGCGCCTGCGCGCCGGAATACCCCAATGCCGACACCTCGGTCGCCAAGGGCTCGATCTCGGCCGTGGACCAGGACGCCTCCGGCAACTTCCTGCCGCGCCTCACCGTGGCGGCCAACTCGCCCGCATCCGCCATCTCCGGCCCGCCCGTCTTCGTGAACAGCAGCAACATCGCCCCGAAGAACTACGCCGGCGACGGCAAGTTCTACGCGATCAACACGATGCAGCCGGCCTACCAGCCCAGCTCCAACGCCCCGGCCAGCGGCGCGAGCAACCTGACCGCGGACCCGGGCAAGGCCACCACGCTGCCCCCGCAGACGGCCACCACCATCGCCGACCTGCTCGACAGGAAGAACGTGGGCTGGGCCTGGTATGCAGGCGGCTACAACGCCACGCTGGCATCGGCCACCACGGACCGCGCCTTCGGCCGGCCTTCGCCCAACTACCAGTTCCACCACCAGCCGTTCAACTACTACGCGAAGTTCGATCCGACCCAATCCGCCACCGCGGCCTACCGCGCGCAGCACCTGAAGGATTTCGACGCGCAGTTCCTGCAGGACGCCGCCGCCGGCAAGCTGCCGGCCGTGAGCTTCTACAAGCCGCAGGGCAACCTCAACCAGCACCCGGGCTATGCCAGCGTGGCCGACGGCGATGCGCACATCGCCAGCGTGATCGCCCAGCTGCAGGCCAGCCCGCAATGGAAGAACATGCTGATCGTCGTGGCGTATGACGAGAACGGCGGCTTCTGGGACCACAAGGCCGTGCCCAAGGGCGACCTCTGGGGCCCCGGCACGCGGATCCCGGCGCTGATCATCTCGCCCTGGGCCAAACACGGCGTGGTGGACCACACCCAGTACGACACGGCATCCATCCTGCGCTTCATCACGCGCCGCTGGGGCCTGGACACCCTGCCGGGCCTGGCGCAGCGCGACGCGGCCCTGGTGAAGAACGGCGGCCAGCCCATGGGCGACCTGACGTCGGCCCTGGACCTGACGCAGATCCTGCAGTAACGCGCGCCCCGCAGCGTCCGGCCCCCGAAGGCCGGCCGGCTGCACCGCCCACAAAGGACAAAGCCCGCATGCCGCGGGCTTTTCCTTTCTGCGCTTCTCCCCGTGCGGCGGCACGCCCCGGGGCGCACCGATCCCTCAAAGGTTCATTCGCGGCGCTCGATCAGGCGGTTGATCCGCAGCGCCAGCAGCGTGCAGACCACGCCGGACAGCAGGTACACGCTGACCGCGATCAGCCCGAACTTGGCCGACAGGCCCAGGGCGACCAGCGGGGCGAACGCGGCACCGACCAGCCACGCGAGGTCGGCCGACAGCGCGGCCCCCGTGTAGCGGAAGCGCGGCGAGAAATTGGCCGTCACTGTGCCGGAGGCCTGACCGTACGACAGGCCCAGCAGCACGAAGCCCACCAGGATGAAGATGTTGTTGCCCACCGTGCCGCTGCTGAGCAGCCACGGCGTGACCAGGCTGAACACACCGATCAGGCAGGCCATGGCACCCAGGGTGTTGCGGCGCCCCACCCGGTCGGCCAGCCGGCCGGAGATCGCGATGGCGATGGCCGCGCAGAAGGCGCCTGCGATCTGCACGCCCAGCACGTGGGTGATCGACTGCTCGGAATACATCGAGATCCAGGACAGCGGGAACACCGTGACCACATGGAACAGCGCGAAGCTGGCCAGTGCGGCGAAGGCGCCCAGGAACACGTTGCGGCCCTCGCTGCGCATGAGCTCGAGCACGCCCACGGGCGCCAGCTCGCGCTGCTGCAGCATCTCGGTATAGGACTGGCCCACGATCAGGCGCAGGCGGGCGAAGAGCGCCACCACGTTGATCGCGAAGGCGACGAAGAAGGGGAAGCGCCAGCCCCAGTCGAGGAACTCCTGAACCGACAGGTTACTGTAGAGATAGGCGAACAGGCTGGCTGCGAGCGCGAAGCCGACCGGCGCGCCCAGCTGCCCGATCATGGCGTACCAGCCGCGCCGCTCCTGCGGGGCGGACATGGCCAGCAGGGACGGCAGCCCGTCCCAGGTGCCGCCCAGCGCCAGGCCCTGGCCCAGGCGCAGAACGACCAGGGCGATGATGGCGATGTGGCCCACGCTGTTGTAGCTCGGCAGGAAGGCCATGCCCGCCGTGGAGGCGCCCAGGAGGAACAGGGCGATCGTGAGCTTGGTGCCGCGTCCCCAGCGCCGCTGCACCGCCATCGAGATGGCCGTGCCGACCGGGCGCGCGACGAAGGCCAGCGCGAAGATCGCGAAGGCCATCAGCGTGCCGTCCAGGCGCGTCATGAAGGGAAAGACGAACGACGGGAACACCAGCACGCAGGCGATCCCGAAGACGAAGAAGTCGAAATACTCGGAAGAACGCCCGATGATCACGCCGACCGCGATCTCGCTGGGAGTGGCTTCTTCATGGGTGTCCGCATGGGACAGGGATTCCTCGTGATGGAAATTCCCGGCGGGGTAAGGGGAAGCAGCAAGCCCACTCATATGAACGCTCCTCGATTCATGCTGAACACGGCTTCCGTTCTACACCCCTGCCGTGGCCCCTACAAGGCGACTTTTCCCTGAGGGTGGGTCGGACAAACCCTTACACGGACCATGGTTTTGCGCTCGTCGGTCTGCAACCCGCGCCAGCCCGTGATGGCGGGCCGTACTTTGACCTTGGACAAAATGTCCAATCGACAGAGCCTTCCAAAGTATTACATTTGGCCCGTCCTGTAATCCGCGTTTGCCCTAAACGCGCTTTTCGTTACGCCCCCCAAAAGCATGCTGAAAACCATGAAACTCCGCGGGCCCGCATGGCTCGGCGCGGCCGCCCTGGCTGCAGGCCTCGCCGGCTGCAGCAAGGCCGTCGTCCTCAATCCAGCGGGTGACGTCGCCGCGCAGCAAGGCCAGCTGGTCGTCACCGCCACGCTGCTGATGCTGATCATCATCGTCCCGGTGATCCTGCTCACCTTCCTCTTCGCCTGGAAGTACCGCCAGTCGAACACCGAGGCCGAGTACGATCCCGACTGGCACCACTCCACCACGCTGGAGCTGGTGATCTGGACCGTGCCGCTGATGATCATCATCGCCCTGGGGGCGCTGACCTGGATCAGCACCCACAAGCTGGACCCGTACCGTCCCCTCGACCGCATCGACGCGGCCCGCGCGCTGCCCGCCAGCGTCAAGCCGCTGGAGATCCAGGTGGTGGCCATGGACTGGAAGTGGGCCTTCTTCTATCCCGAGCAGGGCATCGCCACGGTGAACGAGGTCGCTGCACCCGTCGATCGCCCCATCGTCTTCAAGCTGACGTCCACGTCCACGATGAACGCGTTCTACGTGCCCGACCTGGCCGGCATGATCTACACCATGCCCGGCATGCAGACCGAGCTGAACGCCATCATCAACAAGGCGGGCGTGTACCACGGCTTCTCATCGCACTACAGCGGCCCGGGCTTCTCGGGCATGACGTTCAAGTTCCACGGCCTGAGCGACGGCGACTTCGACAAGTGGGTCGCCGATGCCAAGGGTTCCGGCAAGGCGCTGGACAGCAAGACCTACCTTGCCCTCGCCAAGCCCAGCGAGCGCAACCCCGTGGAGCGCTTCGCCTCCGTGGAAGCCGGGCTCTACGAGAAGGTGCTCAACCGCTGCGTCGAGGACGGCAAGATGTGCATGCACCACATGATGGCCATCGATGCCAACGGCGGCGAGGCCTACCTCAAGGCCGCCGGCCTGAACCTGCCCCAGGACGTGTGCACGGCCGAGAACTCCGCGCGCGTGATCGCCTCCCTGGAAACGCCGCGCGAGACCGCGACCGCCACCACCCCGCAATGATCCTGCAGGGCCGTTGACGCGCGAGCGGCGCCGGCCCCCACCAGAAGAAACCCGATATGTCCTCCGAACAAATTACCGCGTCCCACTGGGCCCTGGGACGGCTCACCTGGGACTCCGTGCCGATGGCGCACGAACCCATCGTGCTGTGGACCTTCATCGCCGTGATGCTGGGCGGCCTCGCCGTCTTCGCCGCGGTCACGCGCTTCCGCCTGTGGGGCCCGCTGTGGCGCGACTGGATCTGCAGCATCGACCACAAGAAGATCGGGATCATGTACATGATCCTGGGCATCGTGATGCTGCTGCGCGGCTTCGCCGACGCGGTGATGATGCGCCTGCAGCAGGCCATCGCCTTCGGCGACAACATGGGCTACCTGCCGCCGCACCACTACGACCAGATCTTCACTGCCCACGGCGTGATCATGATCTTCTTCGTGGCGATGCCGCTGGTCACCGGCCTGATGAACTACGTCGTGCCGCTGCAGATCGGCGCGCGCGACGTGGCCTTCCCGTTCCTGAACAACTTCAGCTTCTGGATGACCACCGCCGGTGCCATCCTGGTGATGATCTCGCTGTTCCTGGGCGAGTTCTCCACCTCCGGCTGGCTGGCCCTCTCCAACCTGGGGGCGCAGAACCCGGGGACCGGGCTCGACTACTACATATGGGCGCTGCAGGTCGCGGGGGTGGGCACCACGCTCTCGGGCATCAACCTGATCGTCACGATCATCAAGATGCGCGCACCCGGCATGAACCTGATGAAGATGCCCATCTTCACCTGGACGTCCCTGTGCACCAACGCCCTGATCGTGGCCTCCTTCCCGGTGCTGACGGCCGCCCTGGTGCTGATGTCGCTGGACCGCTACGTCGGCACGAACTTCTTCACGAACGACTTCGGCGGCAACCCGATGCTGTACGTGAACCTGATCTGGATCTGGGGCCACCCCGAGGTGTACATCCTGGTGCTGCCCGCCTTCGGCATCTTCTCCGAAGTGGTCGCCACGTTCTGCCGCAAGCGCCTGTTCGGCTACACCTCCATGGTCTATGCCACGGTGGTGATCACCATCCTGTCGTACCTGGTCTGGCTGCACCACTTCTTCACGATGGGCTCCGGCGCCAGCGTGAACACGTTCTTCGGCATCACGACGATGATCATCTCGATCCCCACGGGCGCGAAGATCTTCAACTGGCTGTTCACCATGTACAAGGGCCGCATCCGCTTCGAGCTGCCCATGATGTGGACCGTGGCGTTCATGGCCACCTTCGCCATCGGCGGCATGACCGGCGTGCTGCTGGCCGTGCCCCCGGCCGACTTCGTGCTGCACAACAGCCTGTTCCTGATCGCCCACTTCCACAACGTGATCATCGGCGGCGTGCTGTTCGGCCTGTTCGCCGGCATCAACTACTGGTTCCCCAAGGCCTTCGGCTACAAGCTCGACCGCACCTGGGGCCTGCGCTCCTTCTGGCTGTGGGTGGTGGGCTTCTGGGTGGCGTTCGCGCCCCTGTACATCCTGGGCCTGATGGGCGTGACGCGCCGCGTCAACCACTTCGAGGATCCGTCCCTGCAGATCTGGTTCGTGATCGCCGCCGCCGGCGCGGGCCTCATCGCCCTGGGCATCGGCTGCTTCCTGATGCAGCTCGTGGTGAGCTACCTCAAGCGCGACCAGCTGCGCGACTTCACGGGCGACCCGTGGGACGCCCGCACGCTGGAATGGGCCACCTCCTCGCCCCCGCCCCAGTACAACTTCGCCTTCACGCCCCGCGTGCACGAGATCGATGCCTGGTGGGACATGAAGAAACATGGCTACACGCGCCCCCTGTCCGGCTTCCAGCCGATCCACATGCCGGCCAACACCGGTGCGGGCGCCGTGATCTCCGCGTTCTCGCTGGTGCTCGGCTTCGCCCTGATCTGGCACATGTGGCTGCTCGCGGGCGTGTCGTTCGCCGGCATCGTGCTGGCCGCGATCATCCACACGTTCAACTACAAGCGCGACTTCTACATCCCTGCCGATGAAGTCAACACGACCGAAGAAGCCCGCACACTCCAACTCGCCCGCTCCCATGTCTGATATCCGTTACCAAGCCGGCGCCGCAGGCGCCCTGGCTTCCCGCGACTACCACCTCGCGGAGGAGCCCCATCCAGAGAACGGCACCGCGCTGGGCTTCTGGCTCTACCTGATGAGCGACTGCCTCATCTTCGCCGCGCTGTTCGCCACCTATGGCGTGCTGGGCCGCAGCTACGCCGCCGGCCCGACCGGCGCGCAGCTGTTCGACCTCTCGCTGGTGGCCATCAACACGGCCTTCCTGCTGCTGTCGTCCATCACCTTCGGCTTCGCCATGCTGCAGAAGCAGAAGGGCAACGTGGGCGGCACGCTCGGCTGGCTGGCGGTCACGGGCCTGTTCGGCCTGTGCTTCCTGGGCCTGGAACTCTATGAGTTCCACCACCTGATCCATGAAGGCGCGGGCCCGCAGCGCAGCGCCTTCCTGTCGGCCTTCTTCACGCTGGTGGGCACCCACGGGCTGCACGTCACCTTCGGCCTGATCTGGCTGGTGGTGCTGATGATCCAGATCAGCAAGCATGGCCTGATCCACGAGAACAAGCGCCGCCTGATGTGCCTGTCGATGTTCTGGCACTTCCTGGACGTGGTCTGGATCGGCGTCTTCACCTTTGTGTACCTGATGGGGGTGCTGTAAAAATGAGCGCACAGAATTCGCACGCACACGCACATGCCCACGCCGGGCATGACGACCACCACCACGACGACGGCCCGCACAGCACCTTCTCGGGCTACATGGTCGGCTTCGTGCTGTCGATCATCCTCACGGCCATCCCGTTCTGGCTCGTCATGGCCAAGGTGATCTCAGACCGCAGCACGGCCGTGCTGGTGCTCGGCGCCTTCGCCGTGGTGCAGATCCTGGTCCACATGGTCTGCTTCCTGCACATGAACGGCAAGGTGGAAGGCGGCTGGACCATGCTGTCCACCATCTTCACCGTGGTGTTCGTGGCCATCGCCATCGCCGGCACGCTGTGGGTGATGTTCCACATGAACACGAACATGATGCCGGAGCACAACATGCCCGCATCCACGGCGCCCCTGCCCCCGCCGGTGAACAACGCGCCCTGACGACGCGGTGGCGCAAGGCAACACGGAGGCCGGCCCGCGCCGGCGCTCCCCCCTCCTGAAGGCGATGCTCATCCTGGTGGGCATCGCCTTGTTTTTGGGCTTCCTGGCCCTGGGCACCTGGCAGGTGCAGCGCCGGGCCTGGAAGCTGGCGCTGATCGAGCGCGTGGACCAGCGCGTGCATGCCGCGCCCGTGCCCGTGCCGCCGCCCGCGCAATGGCCGCAGGTGGACGCCGCCGGCCATGAATACCTGCCCGTCGCCGCCACGGGCCGCTGGCTCTCCGACCGGACCGTGCTCGCGCAGGCCACCACCGACCTCGGCTCGGGCTTCTGGGTGATGACGCCGCTGCAGCAGGCCGATGGCACGCAGGTGCTGGTCAACCGCGGCTTCGTGCCGCAGGAGCAGCGCGCGCGCTGGCTGCCGGGCGGCGAAGCGCTGGCCGCCGCGGACGCGGGCGGCGCGCAGGTCTCCGTGCAGGGCCTGCTGCGCATGAGCGAGCCGGGCGGCAGCCTGCTGCGCGCCAACGACCCCGTCGCGCAGCGCTGGTACTCGCGCGATGTCGCGGCCATCGCCGCCGACCGGCAGTTGCCGCGCGCCGCGCCGTTCTTCATCGACGCCGGCCTGCCCGCGCAGCGGCCGCCGCAGGTGATCGCGGAGGGCGCGGCCGCCAGCGCCGGCCCCTGGCCCCGTGCCGGCATGACCGTGATCCGCTTCCCCAACAGCCACCTCGTGTACGCGATCACGTGGTACGGGCTGGCGCTGATGGTTGTCGGCGCGGGCTGGTATGTGGCACGCTACGAGTTTCGTCCGCGCGCAGCCGACCGTGCCCTCCACCCCTCCGACCGCTCCACACTCTGATCCCGGCCCGGGCGCCACGCCCTCCGCGGTGCCCGGCACCAAGCCGCCTCCGGCCGGGCCCGCCGCGCCCTCAGTGCGCAATGCCCGCTACGCGAACGCCGCCGCGGGGCTCAAGAACCTGCACCAGCTGATCCAGCTGCGCTGGGTGGCCGCCATCGGGCAGGTGTTCACCATCGAGGTCGCCTACTACAGCCTCGGGCTGTCGCTGCCGGTGCGCGAGATGCTCATGGTCGTGGGCTGCCTGGTGCTGTTCAACCTCGTCAGCCTGGTGCGCTGGCGCACCGGGCACGGCGTGCGGAACGTGGAGCTGTTCCTCGCGCTGCTGATCGACGTGGCCGTGCTCACGGTGCAGCTCTACCTGAGCGGCGGCACCGGCAATCCGTTCGTCTTCCTCTACCTGCTGCAGATCGCCGTGGGCGCGGTGCTGCTGCGCGGCGGCTACATCTGGTCGATCGTGGCGATCACCACAGGCTGCTTCGCGGCGCTGTCGCGCTTCAACCTGCCGCTGCCCCTGCCCGCGGACCTGCACCGGGGCCTGTCCAGCCCCTACCTGCTGGGCCTGCTGGTGTGCTTCCTGCTCAACGCGATCCTGGTGGTCATCTTCATCACCCGCATCGAGCGCAACCTGCGCCAGCGCGATGCGCGCCTCTCGGCTGCGCGCCAGCGGGCCCTGGAAGAGGAGCACATCGTGCGCATGGGCCTGCTGGCCTCGGGCGCGGCCCACGAACTCGGCACGCCGCTGTCCACCATGGCCGTCATCCTGGGCGACTGGCGGCACGACGACCGGCTCGCCACCGACCGCATGCTGCAGGACGAGATCGCGGAAATGCAGGTCCAGGTGCAGCGCTGCAAGAGCATCGTGAGCGGCATCCTGCTGTCGGCCGGCGAGGCGCGCGGCGAAGCCTCCGCGCAGACCACGGTGCGCACCTTCGTCGATGCGCTCGCGCGGGACTGGCGGGCCACGCGTGCCATCGCAGCGTTCGACTACGACAACCGCTTTGGCGCCGACACGCCCATGGTGTCGGACACCATGCTGCAGCAGATGGTTTTCAATGTGTTGGACAATGCGCGGGACGCCTCGCCCGGCTGGGTGGGCATGGCCGTCGAACGCGATGCCGACCTGCTGCGCATCACCGTGGCCGATGCCGGCCCCGGGTTCGATCCGGCCATCCTGGCGCGGCTCGGCAAGCCCTACCAGTCGAGCAAGGGGCGCGCGGGGGGCGGGCTGGGCCTGTTCCTCGCCATGAACGTGGCGCGCACCCTCGGCGGCAGCGTCACGGCCCGCAACCTGCCGGAGCGCGGCGCCGAGGTCAGCATCCGGTTGCCGCTGTCGGCGGTCGCGCTGCCATCCACCGGACACACACACCATGGACGATGAACGCCTGCTGCTGATCGTGGAGGACGACGAAGCCCTCGCCAGGACCCTGGCGCGCTCCTTCGAGCGCCGCGGCTACCGCGTGCTGCATGCCGACAGCCTGGCCGGCGTGGAAGACCTGCTGCCCCTGCATGAGCCCGGCTACGCGGTCGTGGACCTCAAGCTCAAGGGCGAGGCCTCGGGCCTGGCCTGCGTGCAGAAGCTGCATGCCCGCAACCCCGGCATGCGCATCGTGGTGCTGACCGGCTTCGCGAGCATCGCCACGGCGGTGGAAGCGGTGAAGCTCGGCGCCTGCCATTACCTCGCCAAGCCCTCCAACACCGACGACATCGAGACCGCCTTCGGTCTTTCCGAAGGCAATACCGAGGTGGAGCTCACCAACCGGTCCAGCTCCATCAAGACCCTGGAGTGGGAGCGCATCCACGAGGTGCTGGCCGAGACGGACTTCAACATCTCCGAGGCCGCACGCCGCCTCGGCATGCACCGCCGCACGCTCACCCGCAAGCTCGGCAAGCAACGCGTGTGACGTGACCTGGCCGGCTAGCCGAACAGCATCCCCAGGCCGAGTACCAGCAGCCCCGCCATCAAGCAGCGGCGGAAGACCTCCGGCGACAGGTGCCTGCGCAGGCGACCGCCCAGCGCCATGCCGGCCAGGGCCGGCGCGAGCAGAAGCACCGAACCGGCCAGCGTGGCAGCCGGCAACCGGGCCTGCGACGCCAGGCCCGCGCCCAGCGCGAGCGTGGACACCGTGAAACACAAACCCATCGCCCGCACCAGCGCGTCGCGCTGCAGGCCCAGCGCCTGCAGGTAGGGAACGGCCGGCACCACGAACACGCCCGTCGCCGCGGTGACGGCGCCCGTAACAGCCCCCACGGCGAACCCCAGCGCCTGGGAATGCCTGCCGGAAACGGCCGGCAGCCGCGCGCCCGACAGCGACCAGCCCGCATAGGCAATGAGTGCGGCCCCCAGCGCCATGCGCGCTCCCGCCCCCTGCGGCGGGCCCAGCCACCATGCACCCAGCCAGGTGCCGGCGCAGATGCCGGCCTGCAGCCCCGCATGCCGGCGCAGCAGCGCGGGCGCCTCGCGCCAGGGCCCCATCTGCCAGATATTGGTCGCGAGCGAAGGCACCACCAGCAGCGCCGCGGCCTGCGCGGGCGGCATCCAGAGCGCGAGCAGCGCCATGGACACGGTGGGCAGCCCGAGCCCGACCACGCCCTTCACCAGGCCCGCCAGCACGAACACCAGCGCCACCGCCAGCGCATCCGGCGCCCACGCCTGCATCCATCCTGCTTCCGCCATGCTTGCTCCTGTAGTCACCGGCCACCCGCGCGCCATGGCCCGTTGGCGCGGCGCTGGCCGTAACCACCGGACCCGGCAACGCTCCAGGCACCTGCAGCGATTCTGGGAGCGGCCGCCGCAGGACACCATGCGGATGTTCCGTGCCCAGCCTCCGGATTTTCCGGAGCCTGAAGTCCCACCTGTGGTAGCGTGCCGCATGCGCTTCGACCTGACGGACCTGCGGCTTTTCCTCCACGTGCACGAGGCCGGCACGATCACGGCGGGCGCCGAGCGGGCGCACCTGGCGCTGGCTTCGGCCAGCGAGCGCCTGCTCGCGATGGAACAGGCGCTCGGCGCGCCGCTGCTGGTGCGCGGCCGGCGCGGGGTGCGCGCCACCCCGGCCGGACAGACGCTGGCGCACCACGCGCGCATCGTGCTGCAGCAGGTGGAGCAGTTGCGCGGCGAACTCGGCGCGCACGGCAGCGGCCTGGCCGGCCATGTGCGGCTGCTCTGCAACACCTCCGCCATGAGCGAGCACCTGCCCGCGCCGCTGGCGGCCTTCCTGGCGGCGCATCCGCGCATCGCAGTGGATGCGCAGGAACGCTCCAGCGATGGCGTGGCCGACGGCGTGCGCGACGGCCTGTGCGACATCGGCATCGCCTCGCGCTCCGCCGACCTGCAGGGCCTCGCGGCCCTGCCTTTCGTGGCCGACCCGCTGGATCTCGTGGTGCCCCGCGGCCACCCCCTGGCCGGCCGCGGCCGCATCGCGCTGGCGGAGGCGGTGCAGGAGGACTTCGCCGGCCTGCCGGACGACAGCGCGCTGCAGGCCCATCTTGCCCGCCAGGCGCGGCGCCAGGGCCAAAGGCTGCGCTACCGCGCACGCCTGCAGCACGTCGATGCGGTGTGCCGCCTCGTGGGGCTGGACGCGGGCCTCGTGGCCATCGTGCCGCGCGCGGCGGCGGTGCGCCTGGCCCGGTCCACCGGCATCCGGCGCGTGGCACTGTCCGATGCCTGGGCCGCGCGGGAACTGGTGCTGTGCGTGCGTTCGAACGACGGAGGGGCCCCGGGCGCCCTGCCCCGGCATGCCCGCGCGCTGCTGGACCACCTTGCCGGATGGCGCGGGGCCGGCGGCTGAGGACATAAGCCTGAGCCAGGTCAAGGAGCGCATCGCGGCCGGGCGCCACAATCGCGCGCTTCGCCGCGCCCCACCTCGACATCCGCCCCATGACGCTCCGCCCGCCCGAACTGCTGCTGCCCGCCGGCTCCCTCGACAGGATGCGCACGGCCTACGATTTCGGCGCCGACGCCGTCTATGCGGGCCAGCCACGCTACTCCCTGCGGGCGCGCAACAACGAGTTCCGGCTCGAGCAGATCGGCCAGGGCATCCGCGAGGCGCATGCGCGCGGCCGCAAGTTCTTCGTGACCAGCAACCTGCTGCCGCACGACGACAAGGTACGCACCTACCTGCGCGACATCGAACCGGTGATCGCCCTGGCGCCCGACGCGCTCATCATGGCCGACCCGGGCCTCATCATGCTGGTGCGCGAGCGCTGGCCCGACATGCCCGTCCACCTCTCGGTGCAGGCCAATACGGTGAACGCGGTGGCCGTGAAGTTCTGGCAGCGCATGGGCCTGGCGCGCATCATCCTTTCGCGCGAGCTGAGCCTGGACGAGATCGAGGGCATCCGGCAGCAGTGCCCGGACATCGAACTGGAAGTGTTCGTGCACGGCGCACTGTGCATCGCCTACTCCGGCCGCTGCCTGCTTTCGGATTACTTCAACCGGCGCGATGCCAACCAGGGCACCTGCACCAATGCCTGCCGCTGGAGCTATGCCGCATCGCCGGGCACGGACGCCACCGACAGCGGCGAGGTCCGTCCGCTGCCGCTGGAAGGTGGCTTCGATCCGCAGGCGGAGCAGGCGCGGGCCGACGGCGCCTTCGCGGCCTGCGGCGGCGCGCCCCGCCATCCGCTGGCCGACCGCGCCTACCTGCTCGAAGAGAAGGAACGCCCGGGCGAGCTGCTGCCGGTGATGGAAGACGAGCACGGCACCTACATCCTCAACAGCCGCGACCTGCGCGCGGTGGAACACGTGCGCAGGCTCGTGGCCATCGGCGTGGACTCCCTCAAGATCGAAGGCCGCACGAAGAGCCGCTATTACGTGGCGCGCACCGCCCAGGTGTACCGCCGCGCCATCGACGACGCGGTGGCCGGCCGGCCCTTCGACCCGGCGATGCTGTCCGAACTCGACGGACTGGCCCACCGGGGCTACACAGCCGGCTTCCTGCAGCGCCGTCCGGCGCAGGAGCTGCAGAACTACGACACCGGCAGCTCACGGCCCGTGCGCAGCCTGTTCGTGGGCGAGGTGGTGGCCTGCGGCGACGGCTGGGCCGAGGTGGAGACCAAGAACCGCTTCGCGGTCGGCGACCGGCTGGAAATCATCCACCCCGCGGGCAACCGCACGGTCTGCCTGGAACGCATGCAGGCGGCCGCGAGCGGCGAGCCGCTGCACGTGGCCGCGGGCAGCCCGCTGCGCGTGCGCATTCCGCTGGAAGGCCCGGCCGAAGGCGCGATGCTCGCGCGCATCCTCGACCCGGCCTCCACCGCGGAGACTGCACAGGCGCAGCCCTGACGGCGCACAGGCAGGATCACGCCGTGCGCGGCTGCCCTGCCCCGAAGCCGGCCGGGCCCTGGTGGCGCAGCCCCATCCACTGCAGTTCGGCCAGCACCAGCGCGAAGGCGCCCTGGGCCATGAGCCAGGCGACACCGTGGCCCGGCAGATCCCACGGACCGGCGAAGGCCAGGGCTATGCAGCCCACGGTCCATCCCAGGTTGCCGATGGCCAGCAGGAGGATCAGCGCGCACGGCATGGTGCGCCGGGTCGCGATGACCGCGGCCACCGCTGCGTAGGCCAGGAGGAACCATCCGGTGGCGGTCAGCAGCGCGGAAGGCAGGCCGGTGGCGGCGCCGAGCGGTGCGGCAGCGGCGCACTGCACCGCACCGGTTGCCGCGCACCCGGCTGCGTCCACCCAGAGGACGCGGGGAAGGAAGCGGGGCGAGGCGAAGAGGGAGAGAGACATGGAAGGCTCCTTGCGTGGTGAAGAGGAGACCGCATGGTCCGTGCGGCTCCTCCGCGGGTCCATGACCTGGCAGGTCATGGACCGCATGCGCCGCGCCGATACGATGCCTACCATGATCTCCGCCCCTGAAGCCGGCTCCCACCGGCCCGCACGTCCCGCCCCGGTCCCCGGCATGCAGTCGCCCTTCGGGGACCACCTGCGCCACTGGCGCCGGCAGCGCCGGCTGAGCCAGCAGGACCTGGCACTGGAGGCGGAGGTGTCCACCCGCCACCTGAGCTGCGTGGAAACGGGCCGCGCCGCACCCAGCCGCGACATGGTGCTGCGGCTGGCCGAACGCCTGTCCGTCCCCCTGCGAGAACGCAACGCCCTGCTGGTTGCCGCCGGCTTCGCGCCCATGTACGCGGCGCGCGGGCTCGACCACCCCGACATGCGCGCCGCGCGCGAAGCCGTCGATCTGGTGCTGCGCGGCCATGAGCCCTACCCGGCACTCGCCGTGGACCGGCACTGGAACATGGTCGCCGCCAATGCTGTCGTGCCGCTGCTGCTGCAGGGAGTGGCCAGCCACCTGCTCGCACCACCCGTGAACGTGCTGCGGCTGTCGCTGCACCCCGAGGGCCTGGGGCCGCGCCTGGCCAATGCCGCGGACTGGAAGGCGCACCTGCTGCACCGCCTGGACCAGCAGATCGCGGCGCACGGCGATGCACACCTGCAGGCGTTGCGGAACGAACTCGCCGGCTATCCGGTGCAGCCGTCGCCATCGGACGGCGATCCATCGGCATGGTCCGGGCCGGCTGCGGGCATCGCCCTGCCGCTGCGCCTGCGCACCACCGCCGGCATCCTGTCCTTCATCACCACGATCACCGTGTTCGGCACGCCGGTGGACGTAACGCTGCAGGAACTCGCCGTGGAGTCGTTCTTTCCGGCGGACGATGCCACGCGCCAGGCGCTGGCGCGCCTGGCGGCCGGGGACTGACCGGGGGCCCGGTCAGGGGGCGACGGACACCGGCACCACCTCCGGCAGCGGCGCCGTATCCGCCAGCATCTGCCGCTCGAACGCGCGCAGCCGCTTGTGGATGGAGATCTGCTCCACCACCGTGCTCCAGTTCTGCACCAGGAACTGGAAGGATTCCAGCACCCGGTCGAACGCCCGCGATATCTGCTGCATCACGCCCAGCGTGATGACACCGGCGATCAGCGTGGGCCCCAGGGCCACCAGCGGCACCAGCACGCTCACCTGCAGGTACGACCACTTCACCACGTCGAAGTACAGGTAGTTGAAGAACAGCCTGAAGTAATTGCGGCGCACGTCGGCGAACAGCGCGGCGGCGGTGGGCGGAGCGGCGCGCGCATGGTCGTCCTCGCCCAGCACCAGTTCCTTGCGGTAGGCGGCTTCCACGCGCTGGTTGTGGAACTCCAGCCCCGGCAGGCGCACGCCCACCACGGCCAGCAGCAAGGTGCCGCCCACGGACCAGAACAGCGCCACCCAGACCAGCGAATGCGGCACGGCGCCGATCACCGGCAGCCCGGTCAGCTTGTCCGACAGCACCCAGAGCACGGGCACGAAGGCCGCCAGCGTCATCAGGCTGCGCAGGAACGTCAGGCCCAGGCCTTCCATGGTGGTGGCGAAGCGCATGGTGTCTTCCTGCACCCGCTGCGCCGCGCCCTCGATGTGGCGCAGCCGCGGCCAGGCGGCCATGTAGTGCTCGTTCATCGCCTGGCGCCAGCGGAAGATGTAGTGCTTGCAGAAGAAGTCCACCACCACCGCCGTAGTGACGTAAACCATGGCGATGCGCGAGAAGGTGGAGAGCTGCCCCCAGAACTGCCCCGCCGTGATGCTCCCGGGGTGGCCCAGCGATTTCTGGATCAGGTCGTAGAAGCTGCCGAACCAGTCGTTGATCTGCACGTCGAGCTCGACCCGGTACCAGGTGGCGAGCAGGATGAAGACGGAGCCGGCGATCGACCAGGCCCACCACCGGCGGGAGAGAAAGAAGGACTTGAACATGGCGGTGCGCGTTGTCGTGGTTCTTGGGCGTCGGACGCCGCCTGGACTGTAAATGTTCCATGGCGGGCCGGCCGCTTCAGCCCCGCCTAAGGAAAAGGCCCCGGGGATCGCTCCCCGGGGCCTTTGCAGTGGTGCGGCACTTCAGTGCGGCATCGGAAGCGAGCGGGCCCCGTGGCCCGCCCGGCCGCCCGGCCGCCCGGCCGTCAGGCCGCCACGGACTTGGCGGCGTCCGCGTATTCCTCGATCTGGTCGAAGTTCATGTAGCGATAGACGCTCGCCTTGTCGGCATCGATCACGCCCATTTCCTGGAGGTATTCCTCCTTGGTGGGCAGCTTGCCGATGCGCGAGGCGATGGCGGCCAGCTCGGCCGAGCCCAGGAACACGTTGGTGTTCTTGCCCAGGCGGTTCGGGAAGTTACGGGTGGAGGTGGAGATCACCGTCGCGCCCTCGCGCACCTGCGCCTGGTTGCCCATGCACAGCGAGCAGCCCGGCATTTCGGTGCGCGCGCCGGCCGTGCCGAAGGCGGCGTAGTGGCCTTCCTTGATCAGCTCGTTCTGGTCCATCTTGGTCGGCGGGGCGACCCACAGCTTGACGGGGATGTCGCGCTGGCCGCCCAGCAGCTTGGCGGCTGCGCGGAAGTGGCCGATATTGGTCATGCACGAGCCGATGAAGGCCTCGTCGATCTTCGTGCCGGCCACTTCGGACAGGAACTTGGCGTCGTCCGGATCGTTGGGGCAGCAGACGATCGGCTCGGTGATGTCGGCCAGGTCGATCTCGATCACGGCGGCGTACTCGGCGTCCTTGTCGGCTTCCAGCAGCTCGGGCTTGGCCAGCCAGGCTTCGACCTTCTCGATGCGGCGCTTGAGGGTGCGGGCATCGGCATAGCCGTCGGCGATCATGTTCTTCATCAGCACGACGTTGCTGGTGAGGTATTCCTTGATCGGCTCGGGGTTGAGCTTGATGGTGCAGCCGGCGGCGGAACGCTCGGCGGAGGCGTCGGACAGCTCGAAGGCTTGCTCCACCTTCAGGTCCGGCAGGCCTTCGATTTCCAGGATCTTGCCCGAGAAGATGTTCTTCTTGCCGGCCTTGGCCACCGTCAGCAGGCCCTGCTTGATCGCGTACAGCGGAATGGCATGCACCAGGTCGCGCAGTGTCACGCCGGGCTGCAGTTCGCCCTTGAAGCGCACCAGCACGGATTCAGGCATGTCGAGCGGCATCACGCCGGTGGCGGCGCCGAAGGCCACGAGGCCGGAGCCGGCAGGGAAGGAGATGCCGATCGGGAAGCGGGTGTGCGAATCACCGCCGGTGCCCACGGTGTCGGGCAGCAGCAGGCGGTTCAGCCAGCTGTGGATCACGCCGTCGCCGGGGCGCAGGGCCACGCCGCCGCGGTTGCTGATGAAGGCCGGCAGCTCGCGGTGCGTCTTCACGTCCACAGGCTTCGGGTAGGCGGCCGTGTGGCAGAACGACTGCATCACCATGTCGGCCGAGAAGCCCAGGCAGGCCAGGTCCTTCAGCTCGTCGCGGGTCATGGGGCCGGTGGTGTCCTGGCTGCCCACGGTGGTCATCTTGGGCTCGCAGTAGGTGCCCGGGCGCACGCCCTGGCCTTCCGGCAGGCCGACGGCACGGCCGACCATCTTCTGGGCCAGCGTGAAGCCGGCCTTGGATTCGGCAGGTGCCTGGGGCAGGCGGAACGCGGTGGATGCAGGCAGGCCCAGGAACTCGCGCGCCTTGGTGGTCAGCGAGCGGCCGATGATCAGGTTGATGCGGCCGCCGGCGCGCACTTCGTCGAGCAGCACGTCGCTCTTGAGCTGGAATTCGGCCACGGTCTCGCCGTTCTTCAGCAGCTTGCCTTCATAGGGCAGCACGTCGATCACGTCGCCCATCTCCAGCTTGGAGACATCGACCTCGATCGGCAGCGAGCCCGAATCTTCCTGCGTGTTGAAGAAGATGGGCGCGATCTTGCCGCCCAGCGTCACGCCGCCGAAGCGCTTGTTCGGAACGAACGGGATGTCGGCGCCCGTGGCCCAGATCACGCTGTTGGTAGCCGACTTGCGCGAGGAGCCCGTGCCCACCACGTCGCCCACGTAGGCCACGATGTGGCCCTTCTTCTTCAGGTCCTCGATGAACTGCATCGGGCCGCGCTTGCCGTCTTCCTCGGGCTTGAAGGCCGCGTCGGGGCGCGTGTTCTTCAGCATGGCGAGGTAGTGCAGCGGGATGTCCGGGCGGCTCCACGCATCGGGCGCCGGGGAGAGGTCATCGGTGTTGGTCTCGCCGGGCACCTTGAAGACGGTGACGGTGATCTTCTTCTCGACTTCGGGGCGGCTCGTGAACCACTCGGCGTCGGCCCACGACTGCATGACTTCCTTCGCCTTGGCGTTGCCGGCCTTGGCCTTCTCGGCCACGTCGTTGAAGAAGTCGAACATCAGCAGCGTCTTCTTCAGCGCTTCGGCCGCCACGCCCGCCACTTCGGCGTCGTCCAGCAGCTCGATCAGGGGATGGACGTTGTAGCCGCCCACCATGGTGCCCAGCAGCTCCGTGGCCTTGGCCTTGGAGATCAGGCCCACCTTCAGGTCGCCGTGCGCCACGGCGGCCAGGAAGCTGGCCTTGACCTTGGCGGCATCGTCCACGCCCGGGGGCACGCGGTGCGTCAGCAGGTCCAGCAGGAAGGCATCCTCGCCGGCGGGCGGATTCTTGATCAGCTCGATCAGATCGGCGACCTGCTTCGCGTCGAGCGGCAGGGGCGGGATGCCCAGGGCGGCGCGCTCGGCCACATGGTCACGGTAGGCTTTCAACATGGTGTTCTCCGGTGGGTTCGATCGTTGGATTTTTCGGGGCAAAGCCAGTCCTGCGGGCGCCGCGAGCGGCGCCCGTCCATCGCAGGCCAGGACGCCGCAGCGCTTACTTGGCGGGCGCTTCGGCCGCGGGCGCAGCCGCCGGAGCGGCAGCGGCGGCCGGTGCCGGAGCGGGCGCATCCAGCAGGCTCGGCTGCGGGTTCTTGCGGATGGTCTCGCTGACGGCGACCTGCTGCGGGCTCATGCATTCGTCGGCCAGGCGCTGGCCCAGCTTCTGGTTCATGAGCATGGACTTGTTGGAGATCTGGATCCAGACCGCGCCGGCCTTCTGGTCTTCCAGGCGCACCGCGCCGGTGCTCGTGGCCACGGGCGTCATGCGGTAGTGGAAGTTCCTGCCGGCGACCTCGAAGTACCCGGGCGACTTGGGATCGGCCTCGATGTTGACCGAGGCACCCAGTTCGCAGGGGATGTGGCCGGTATGCACGCGCTGGGCGATCTCGAGCTCCGCAGGGCTGAGGGCCGCCTCGGCGGCAATCAGGCCCGAGGCCACCTGGTTGGTGGCGCTCTTGAGCTGGGCGCGGCTGCTCTGCGGATGCGCCTTGGCCACGTGCACGGGCTTCCTGGCATCCTTGGCAGGGGCGGCCTTCGCGCTCTGGGTGGACTTGGCGGCAGGCTTCTTGGCCTCCTTGGAATCCTTGGCAGGCGCGGCCTTCGCAGCGGCCTTGGGAGCGGGCTTGGCCGGAGCCGGGGCGGCATCCTGCGCCATCACCAGGACGGGGCTCAGCAGCATCAGGGCGGAAGCGACGAGTTGTTTCATGGAAGCTCCAGCAAGGGAGTGGGGTCGTGGGAACGGGGGGCGTGGAGGGCAGCCGGTGCGTCAGGCGACCGCTGCCGCGGTGGAATCGAACCAGCCTCGCGCCCCTGGGGGCAGCGCGCGGCCGGTCTGGTGTGCACGCTCCAGCACCTGCCAGAAATAGCGGTAGCTGGCGCGGTCGTGCAGAACGCCGTCCACGCTGATGGGAGCCCATGCGGCGTGCTCGGCGGCGGAAAGGATGGAGGCGGCCTGGACGATCTCGTCCCGGGCGGGTGCGAAGGCCTCCAGGATGGGACGGATCTGGGCCGGGTGGATGCTCCACATGCGGGTGTAGCCGAGCTCGCGCGCGGCACGGCCGGCGGCGGCGCGCAGGGCCGCGGCGTCGCTGAACTCGGTCACCACGCAGTGCGAGGGCACCTTGCCGTGCGCATGGCAGGCGGCCGCGATCTCGAGCTTGGCGCGCACCACGAGCGGGTGCTCGAACTGGCCCTGCGCGCCCATGGCGCGCGCGGGGATCGCCCCGCCGTGCGCGGACACGAAGTCCATGAGGCCGAAGCTGATCGACTCCACGCGCGGATGGGCGGCGATCTCGAAGGCGCGGTGCACGGCCGCGGGTGATTCGATGAGCACGTGCAGCGGCAGCGCGGTGGCGCCCGCGGCATTCACGGCCCGCTCGGCGCGCAGCACGTCGTCCACGGACTCGACCTTCGGCACCATGAGGTGGGACAGCCGGTGCCCGGCCTCCCCTGCGATGGTGGCGACGTCGTGCGCGAAGGCGGGATGATCGACCGTGTGCACCCGGGCCGCCACCCGGGCCCCGGACTGCGCGCCGCATGCCAGCGCGGCGACCAATTCGGCATGGGCGCGCTCCTGGCCGGCAGGAGCGCCGTCCTCGCAGTCGAGCGTCACGTCGAACACGCAGCGGCCGAACTCGGCCGCCATCTCGGCCTGCAATTGCAGGCTCTTGCGCATCCGCACCTCGACGCCGCTGTAGTGGTCGCACACCGGCAGCCGCGCGGCCGCGGCCTGCGCGCCGAGCAGCACCTCGGCGGGATGGAGCCTGGAGGGGGCAGCCACCGCGGAGTTCATGCGGAGCGCCGCGCCACGATGAACATGCGCGGGAAGGCGAGCAGGCGCTGCCCGTCCGCCCGCACGGGATAGGCGGCGTCGATGCCGCGCTCGTACGCGGCCAGGAAGCCGGCCCGCTGCGCTTCGGGCAGCGGATCGACGAAGGGCTTGAGCCCGGTGCCGCTCACCCATTCGACGATGGCGGCCGCCGAGGCCATGGGATGCTGGTAGACGGTATGCCAGACATCCACGCCCTGGGCGATGGGTGCCAGCAGGTCGTAATAGTCGGCGATGCCCAGGATGCGCGTGCGCAACGCCGCCACGTCGCCGATGGCGTCGCGCCAGGGCGCCTGGGCGGCCACCTCGCGCATGGTGCGGTGCGAGGGCTCCTGCCGGTTGTCCGGCATCTGGATGGCCAGGACGCCGCCCGGCGCGAGCGCGGCGAACAGCCGGGGAATGAGGGATTCGTGCCCGCCCACCCATTGCAGGGAGGCGTTGGCATAGAGCAGGTCGGGCGCTTCGCCCGGCTGCGGCGCCCAGGCGGCGATATCGGCCTCCAGGAATTCCGCCGCGGGCAGGCGCTCGCGGGCGCTCTGCAGCATGGCGGCGGAGGTATCGATGCCGGTCACGCGCGCCCCGGGGAAGCGCGCGGCCAGCAGTTCGGTGGAGTTGCCCGGGCCGCAGCCCAGGTCCACCACATGGGAGGCAGCGGCCAGCGGCACCCGGGCGAGCAGTTCACGGGCCGGACGGGTGCGCTCGTCCTCGAAGCGGCGATAGAGCGCGGGGTTCCAGTCGTTCATGGTCATCTCGGGTACGGCAGCCGCCAGGCAGGCCCGCCTTACAGCAGGTGCTTCACGCCGTCCTGTTCGCCTTGCAGCTCGGCCAGCGTCTTGTTGATGCGCTCCTGGCTGAATGCGTCGATCTCCAGGCCTTCGACGATCTTGTATTCGCCGTTTTCGGTGGTCACGGGGAAGCCGAAGACGATGCCTTCGGGAATGCCGTACTCACCCTTGGAAGGCACGCCCATGGTCACCCACTTGCCGTTGGAGCCCAGGGCCCAGTCGCGCATGTGGTCGATCGCGGCGTTGGCGGCCGAGGCGGCGGAGGACAGGCCGCGCGCCTCGATGATGGCGGCGCCGCGCTTGCCCACCGTGGGCAGGAAGACGTCGGCATTCCAGACCTGGTCGTTGATCGCGTCCTTGACGCTCTTGCCGCCGATGGTGGCGAAGCGGTAGTCGGCGTACATCGTGGGCGAGTGGTTGCCCCACACCGTCAGCTTCTCGATCTCGCCGACCTTGCCGCCCGTCTTGGCGGCGATCTGGCTGGCGGCGCGGTTGTGGTCCAGGCGCAGCATGGCGGTGAAGTTCTTGGCCGGCAGGTCGGGGGCCGACTTCATCGCGATGTAGGCGTTGGTGTTGGCGGGGTTGCCCACCACGAGCACCTTCACGTTGCGCGAGGCGACGGCGTTCAGGGCCTTGCCCTGGGCCGTGAAGATCTGGGCGTTGGCGGCCAGCAGGTCGGCGCGCTCCATGCCGGGGCCGCGCGGGCGGGCACCCACCAGCAGGGCGTAGTCGGTGTCCTTGAAGGCGGTCATCGGGTCGCTGTGGGCTTCCATGCCGGCCAGCAGCGGGAACGCGCAGTCCTCGAGTTCCATCATCACGCCCTTGAGCGACTTCTGGGCCTTCTCGTCGGGGATCTCCAGCAGTTGCAGGATGACGGGCTGGTCCTTGCCGAGCATTTCGCCGGAGGCGATGCGGAACAGCAGTGCGTAACCAATTTGACCGGCTGCACCGGTGACGGCGACGCGGACGGGCTTCTTGCTCATGAGGGGAACTCCAGATGATGGGATGGAACGGGTGTCGGTGCAGGGGCACCAGCGCCAGTCGATCCAAGCAGCCAGGGTCCTGCAGAACAGCTCCCGAGTGTACCGCCGATTTCCGACAAGGGTCAATTTGTCTTATGTCTTATATAAGATATGATGCGGACCGCCGCACACGGCGCCCGAGCCCCCACGAACCGCATGTCCACCCCACCGGCAGCCACCCCCGACAGCCCCGCCCCGACGGCCGGCGGCACGGGCGTGCCGACGCCGGCCTTCAGCCCGCTCTACCAGCAGATCAAGGGGCTCATCCTGCAGAGCCTGCAGCAGGGCGAATGGAAGCCCGGCGAGGCCATCCCCAGCGAGATGGAACTGGCGGCCCGCTTCCGCGTGAGCCAGGGCACGGTGCGCAAGGCGATCGACGAACTCGCGGCCGAAAACCTCGTGATGCGCCGCCAGGGCAAGGGTACCTTCGTCGCCACCCATGCCGAGCGCCACGTGCAATACCGTTTCCTGAAGCTGCAACCCGACGCGGGAGACCCGGACGACGAAGGCCCGGCCCAGCGCCGCATCGTGGAATGCCGGCGCACGCGCGCCAGCGCCGACGTGGCGCGCGCCCTGGCACTGCGCAGCGGCGACGCCGTGGTCATGGCGCGGCGCATCCTCTCGTTCGCGGGCGTGCCCACCATCCTGGAGGACATCTGGCTCCCCGGCCAGACCTTCAAGGGCCTCACGGCCGAACGGCTCGCCGGCTACCCCGGCCCCACCTATGCGATGTTCGAGCTCGATTTCGGCGTGCGCATGGTGCGCGCCGACGAGAAGATCCGCGCGGTGCTGCCCGATGCGGCGCAGGCCGGGCTGCTGGGCGTTCCCGCCGGCACCCCGCTGCTGAGCGTGGAGCGCACCGCCTATACCTACAACGATGTTCCGATGGAGTTACGCCGAGGGCTCTACCGGACCGACACGCACCACTACCACAATGCGCTGCAGTGAACCGGCAGTCCTGCCCGTGCGTACAGCCGCGGGATGGAAATCGTAGTACCCACAAACTCCGCCTTGTTGCATTGCAATAGAATTTTGGGCGTTTCGCCTGCGCGAAATTACAAAGCAGTTACATCCACGAAAGCACCGCCATGACCGAGATCGCCAAAAAGCGGCCTGAATTCCGCAACATCAACGCCCTCACGGACCTGCCCACTTACCGCCTGCCGGCCGCGGGATGGGTGTCGATCCTGCACCGCATCAGCGGTGTGATCATGCTGCTGCTGCTGCCGTTCGTGCTGTGGATGTTCGACACCTCGGTGTCCTCGGAGATCTCGTTCGGCAAGTTCACCTCGGCGTTCACCGCGGGCCTGGGCTTCGTGCCCGGCTGGTTCATCAAGCTCGTGGTGCTGGCGCTGATCTGGGCCTACCTGCACCACTTCACCGCCGGCCTGCGCCACCTGTGGATGGACGTGAGCCACGACGCCGTGAACAAGCATTTCGGCAGCATGTCGGCCAAGGTCACGCTGGCGATCAGCCTCGGCCTGACGGTGATCCTCGGCGCCAAGCTCTTCGGCCTGTACTGAGCCCCCGGCCGGCGCACCGCCCTCCCCCTTTCCACGATTCCCAAGGATTTCCCCATGTCCGTGAACTATGGTTCCAAGCGCACCGTCGTCGGTGCCCACTACGGCACGCGCGACTGGCTCAGCCAGCGCGTCACCGCGGCCCTGATGGCCGTCTTCACCCTCGTCGTGCTGGCGCAGCTGGTGCTCACCAAGGGCCCCATCGGCTACGACCGCTGGGCCGGCATCTTCGGCGCGCAGTGGATGAAGGTCCTCACCTTCTCCGTCATCGTCGGCCTGGCATGGCATGCCTGGGTGGGCATGCGCGATGTGTGGATGGACTACGTCAAGCCCGTCGGCCTGCGCCTGGCGCTGCAAGCGGTCACGATCTTCTGGCTCGTCGGCTGTGCCGGCTGGGGCATCCAGATCCTCTGGCGCCTCTGATCCGATTCCCCCGCGACTGAAAGAGCACACAACAATGAGCTACACCAAAGCGAACATCACCACGCGCAAGTTCGACGTCGTCATCGTCGGCGCGGGCGGCTCCGGCATGCGTGCCGCGCTGGAACTCTCCCGCGCGGGCCTGAACGTGGCCTCGCTCTCCAAGGTCTTCCCCACCCGCTCGCACACCGTGGCGGCGCAGGGCGGCGTGTCGGCATCGCTCGGCAACATGAGCGAGGACAACTGGCACTACCACTTCTACGACACCATCAAGGGCTCCGACTGGCTGGGCGACCAGGACGCCATCGAGTTCATGTGCCGCGAGGCCCCCAAGGTGGTGTATGAGCTGGAACACTTCGGCATGCCCTTCGACCGCAACCCGGACGGCACCATCTACCAGCGCCCCTTCGGCGGCCACACGGCCAACTATGGCGAGAAGCCCGTGCAGCGCGCCTGCGCCGCGGCCGACCGCACCGGCCACGCCATGCTGCACACGCTCTACCAGCAGAACGTGAAGGCCAAGACGAACTTCTTCGTCGAGTGGATGGCCCTGGACCTGATCCGCGACGCCTCCGGCGACGTGGTCGGCGTGACGGCCCTCGAACTGGAAACCGGCGAGCTCTACCAGCTCCAGGCCAAGGCCGTGCTGCTGGCCACCGGCGGCGCGGGCCGCATCTTCGCGGCATCGACCAACGCCTTCATCAACACCGGCGACGGCCTGGGCATGGCGGCACGTGCCGGCATCCCGCTGCAGGACATGGAGTTCTGGCAGTTCCACCCCACCGGCGTGGCCGGCGCGGGCGTGCTGCTGACCGAGGGCTGCCGCGGCGAAGGCGCCATCCTGCTCAACAGCAACGGCGAGCGCTTCATGGAGCGCTATGCGCCCACGCTGAAGGACCTGGCGCCGCGCGACTTCGTCTCCCGCTCGATGGACCAGGAGATCAAGGAAGGCCGCGGCTGCGGTCCCAACAAGGACTACGTGCTGCTCAAGCTCGACCACCTGGGCGCCGAGACCATCCACAAGCGCCTGCCCTCGGTGTACGAGATCGGCGTCAACTTCGCCAACGTGGACATCACGAAGGAACCGATCCCGGTCGTTCCCACCATCCACTACCAGATGGGCGGCATCCCGACCAACATCAACGGCCAGGTCGTGATCCAGAACGGCGAGGTCCACAACCAGGTCGTGAACGGCCTGTACGCCGTGGGTGAATGCTCCTGCGTGTCGGTGCACGGCGCGAACCGCCTGGGCACGAACTCGCTGCTCGACCTGCTGGTGTTCGGCAAGTCCGCCGGCCGCCACATCGTCGAGATGGTCAAGAACAGCGGCGAGCACAAGCCCCTGCCGGCCGACGGCGCCGACCGCACGCTGGCGCGCCTGAACCAGCTGCAGGAATCCAGCCAGGGCATCTATGCCCAGGACATCGCCAACGACATCCGCGCATCGATGCAGCAGCACGCCGGCGTGTTCCGCACGCAGGAAAGCATGGACGAAGGCGTGGTGAAGGTGAACGCCATCCGCGAGCGCGTGGGCGCGATCACGCTGAAGGACAAGTCCAAGGTGTGGAACACGGCCCGCATGGAAGCACTGGAAGTGGACAACCTCATCGAGGTCGCCCAGGCGACGATGGTCTCGGCCGCAGCACGCAAGGAATGCCGCGGCGCGCACACGGTGTACGACTACGAGCACCCCGCCGACCACCCCGACTTCCCGCTGGGCCGCAACGACAAGGAGTGGATGAAGCACACGCTGTGGCACAGCGGCAGCAACAGCCTCACCTACAAGCCCGTGAACCTCAAGCCCCTGACCGTGGACAGCGTGCCGCCCAAGGTCCGCACGTTCTGATACGCCCCCGAGAACCCACGAGACACCACCATGAAGCGCACCTTTCAAATCTACCGCTACGATCCGGACAAGGACGCCAAGCCCTACATGCAGACCGTCGAGATCGAGCTCGACGGCCATGAGCGCATGCTGCTCGACGCCCTGGTCAAGCTGAAGGCGCAGGACCCGTCCATCTCGTTCCGCCGCTCCTGCCGCGAAGGCGTCTGCGGCTCCGACGCGATGAACATCAACGGCAAGAACGGCCTGGCGTGCCTCACCAACATGAACACGCTCAAGGGCACGATCGTGCTCAAGCCGCTGCCGGGCCTGCCCGTGATCCGCGACCTGATCGTGGACATGACGCAGTTCTTCAAGCAGTACCACTCGATCAAGCCCTACCTCATCACGGAAGGCATCACGCCCGAGAAGGAGCGCCTGCAATCCCCCGAGGAGCGCGACGAGCTCAACGGCCTGTACGAGTGCATCCTGTGCGCGAGCTGCTCGACCAGCTGCCCCAGCTTCTGGTGGAACCCCGACAAGTTCGTGGGCCCCGCCGGCCTGCTGCAAGCCTACCGCTTCATCGCCGACAGCCGCGACGAAGCCACGGGTGCGCGCCTGGACAACCTGGAAGACCCCTACCGCCTCTTCCGCTGCCACACCATCATGAACTGCGTGGACGTGTGCCCCAAGGGCCTCAACCCCACGAAGGCCATCGGCAAGATCAAGGAACTGATGGTGCGCCGCGCCGTCTGACTTTGCACATGCCAGAAGACCTGCTCGACGACCGCGAAGTCGCCAAGCTCCGGTGGCGCAGCCGCCGGGGCCTGGTCGAGAACGACCTCTTCATCGAGCAGTTCTTCGCGACCCATGGCTCCCGCCTGACGCATCGCCAGGCGCAGGGCATCGCCACCCTGATGGACCTCTCCGACAACGACCTGCTGGACCTGCTGCTGCGGCGCAAGGAACCCTCCGGCGAGCTCGATACCGGAGACGTTAGGGAGGTGCTCGAACTGCTGCGCCGCCGCGCGCCGGCAACTCCACCGCTTGCGGGCTAACTACGAAGGAAACTCAATGAAACTGGCAGACAACAAAGCAACGCTCTCGTTCAGCAATGGCAGCCCGAGCGTGGAATTGCCCGTGTACCACGGCAGCGTGGGTCCGGACGTGGTGGACATCCGCAAGCTCTACGCCCAGACGGGCATGTTCACGTACGACCCGGGCTTCCTGTCCACGGCCGCGTGCCAGTCGTCGATCACCTACATCGACGGCGACAAGGGTGAACTGCTCTACCGCGGCTACCCCATCGAGCAGCTGGCGACCAACTGCGACTACCTCGAGACCTGCTACCTGTTGCTCAAGGGCGAACTGCCGAACGCCACCCAGAAGCAGGAGTTCAGCGACAGCGTGACCAAGCACACGATGGTCAACGAGCAGATGCAGTTCTTCCTGCGCGGCTTCCGCCGCGACGCGCACCCGATGGCCGTGCTCACGGGCCTGGTGGGCGCCCTGTCGGCCTTCTACCACGACAGCACGGACATCAACAATCCGCAGCACCGCGAGATCTCGGCCATCCGCCTGATCGCCAAGATGCCCACGCTGGTCGCCATGGCCTACAAGTACGGCGTGGGCCAGCCGTACATGTACCCGCAGAACGACCTGAGCTATGCCGGCAACTTCCTGCGCATGATGTTCGGCACGCCCTGCGAGGAGTACAAGGTCAACCCGGTGCTCGAGCGCGCGCTGGACCGCATCTTCATCCTGCACGCCGACCACGAGCAGAACGCCTCCACGTCCACCGTGCGCCTGTGCGGCTCGTCGGGCACCAACCCGTTCGCCGCCATCGCGGCCGGCGTGGCCTGCCTCTGGGGCCCCGCCCACGGCGGCGCCAACGAAGCGGCCCTGAACATGCTGCACGACATCCAGGCCCAGGGCGGCGTGGAGAAGATCGGCGAGTTCATCAAGCAGGTCAAGGACAAGAACTCCGGCGTCAAGCTCATGGGCTTCGGCCACCGCGTGTACAAGAACTACGACCCGCGCGCCAAGCTCATGCAGGAAACCTGCAACGAGGTGCTGGCCGAACTGGGCCTGGAAAAGGACCCGCTGTTCGCCCTGGCCAAGGAACTGGAAAAGATCGCCCTGGAAGACGACTACTTCGTGCAGCGCAAGCTCTACCCGAACGTGGACTTCTACTCCGGCATCGTGCAGCGCGCCATCGGCATCCCGGTGAACCTGTTCACCGGCATCTTCGCCCTGGCCCGCACCGTCGGCTGGATCGCCCAGCTGAACGAGATGATCGGCGACCCCGAGTACAAGATCGGCCGTCCGCGCCAGCTGTTCGTGGGCGCCGAGCCGCGCACGGTGAAGCCGATCGCGCAGCGCTGATCGGGTTGCCAAGGCGCGGTCACATGGTGGCTGCGCTGGCAAGAGGACAAACCGCCGCAGGAGGATGGCCTCCGCGGCGGTTTTTTTATTGCTCTGCGTTATCGGATCTGCTCTGAATTACCGCTACGGTGTCGGAGGCGCTGGTAGAGCCTGTTGGCGAACCACCCTCCCAAAATGAAAGCAAGGCTACATACTCCCAGCGAGACCAGGATGAGGTCGCCGATATCGTTGTCGCTCCTGATGTAGTGGGGGCCATACCATGCGGCAAACACATGGAACATTTCAAAATATGCCATCACCGCAAACACGAGGCCGCCCAAAAGCATCATGATAATTTTTAAGAAAATCGCGAAGATCCGACCCATACTTCAACCGCGTTTCCTTCATCGATCTCTCAAGATCTGACCTATCAATTCATCAAGAGATGCTTCAGAAAGCCCAAGACGATCACGATCATTTTTTGCGGCCTGCACCGCCTGCTGAATCGCCTTGCATTCGGGAACACCCGCCACTCGCACACGCGCGAGTAATGCACTTGCGGCTTGGTACCCAATAAAATCACGCTCTTCCACAATCCGGCGAGCTAGCCAGTGCATGTGTTCTGGCATGTATTTCATTTGCAGGATGACAGTAGCAGCCAGATGCTCGCCGGTGGAGGTGCTGCGCATCAGCTCTGCGATATAAGGTGCGGCTGCAATGGCATGCGGGCGCATGCGGCGAACAATCTCCGTCATCTGACGAGTCCTCTCGGGCGAATAGTCCGCATGACGACGCAAGGACTCATATTCATTAGCAAGCTGACGTAGCGGGTTGAGGATAACTTCAGGATCAGATGGAGCTGCGTCGGCAACCGCCTGCGCTGCCTTGACGCTTGCTTCGGAAGGGATCGAAGGTATCGGTGCCAGCTCGTCCGACACCTGACTCTCCCGTTCACCCACACGCCCTGCCAACTCTACGGCCTCCATATAGCGGCTCATCTGCTCATCCGAGCGAACCATCGCCCCTTGCAAAAACAATCGCATATACAGATAGACGCAAAGAAATCCAATCAATGAAAAACCGACCACCAGCGCCGTGGCAACGGACGCATCAGACTCACCAGGATTGGCCCGTATGGCGTAAGCAGCCTTTTGGCCAATACCTCCCACCTCTGCACTGATGTCCTTCAGATTGACAAGGGTCAAGCCGACGATAATTTTCGTCAGCCAATCTGAGACTTCCTCAAGATTTGTGTTTGGCCGGGCGCGTCCTGACGCCCCCGGCAATACCGATATATCCTTTCCCGACTCTCCAGCAGACGTTCCATTCCTCCCGCCATTTTTCCATGTGGAGCCAGACTTCGGTATGCCGAACAGGAAGCCCATCGTGCCTCCAGCGACGAACGACGCAAACACCCATAGCAGCACCGGGCCAACTGCATCGGCACTCCAGCCAACCCATGCCGCGGCAGCAGTAGCCAGGGCGATGACGGGCAGAAACAGGTAGGTGATGTGGGTGAGATCGTTCGGCTCTCCCTGCTTTGGACGTCCACCACCGAACAAAGCTTGCACGCGCCTAACAGCAGAAACGATGCTCTTGCGTTCGGTCATATTCCCTCTCGTTAGTCTTCTCCGAGGGAAATTTACCCTATGTACGGCTTGGCTCTCTACGACCTGTTCTCTCCATCCGTTGCCAACACCGAAAACAGCTGAAGATCGATCGGCCGCCCCTCCTTCATCTCATACCCCCGTCGCACCCCCTCGCGCGTGAACCCCAGCCTTGCCAGCAGCGCCGCGCTGGCATGGTTCTCCATGTCCACGTCGGCCCCGATCCGGTGGATGCCCAGCCGGTCGAAGGCATGGCGGATGGCCGCGGCGACGGACTCGCGGGCGAGGCCCTGGCCCCAGTGCGCCGGCAGCAGCCAGTAGCCGATCTCGGCCCGGCGGTGTTCCCGGTCGATGTCGTTGAAGCCGCAGGCGCCGATGAGGCACTCCGGGGCCCCGGCCAGGCAGACGCACCACCATTGCCCGGTGGCTTCCTGCTGGATGCGGCCGTACCAGCGGAGTTGCTCGCGGGTGGCCTCCAGGCTCGCATAGCGCACGCCGTAGTGTTCGATCACGCGCGGATCGCTCAGGCCCTCGAAGATGCCGGGCAGGTCGCTCTCACGGAAGGGGCGCAGCAGGCAGCGGGCGGTGCGGATCTCGGTATCGGGGAATGCAGTCGATGTGGTCAATGGCATGGTGGGAATTCAGTCGCCGAAGCGCTCGCGGTAGGCCTGGGGCGGTATGCCCAGGTGTCGCAGGAACAGGTGCCGCAGCGCCTGCTCCGAGCCCAGCCCGACGCGCGCGGCCACGGTCTTGAGCGGCAGGGCGGCGTCGGATTCGAGCAGCCGGCGCGCGGCCTCCAGCCGGGCCGATTCGACGAAGGCCGAGGGACTGCGCCCCGTCTCCTGCGCGAACACGCGGCGGAAGTGGCGCTCGCTCATCGAGGCGCGCCCGGCCAGTACCTGCAGGGTGAGGGGTTCGGACAGGTGCTCCAGCGCCCAGGCCTGCACGTCCTGCATGCCGCGGTGGGTGGTCGCCTGGCTCGCGAGCTGCACGCTGAACTGCGACTGCCCGCCGGGCCGCTTGAGGTACATGACCATGTCGCGCGCCACCTCCAGCGCGAGCGCATGGCCGTAGTCCTCCTCGACCAGCGCGAGCGCGAGGTCGATGCCCGCGGTGACGCCCGCGGAAGTCCAGAGGTGGCCGTCGCGTACGTAGATCGCATCGGGATCGACCGCCACGGCAGGATGCAACTCCTGGAGCCGGGCGGCCACGCTCCAGTGGGTCGCGGCGCGGCGCCCGTCGAGCAGGCCCGCGGCGGCGAGGAAGAAGCTGCCGGAGCACAGGGCCACCATGCGGCGCACGCGCGGTGCCGCGGTGCGCGCCCACGCCACGATCTCCGGGGCGTCGGCCAGGGCTGCCTCGATGTGGCGGGCGCCGACCAGCAGGGCCGTGTCCGGCATCGCCCCGCTCGCCGCATCGCCGCCGGTGCACAGCACCTCGGTGGCATCCAGAGACATCAGCGTGTCGGATCGCACGGGGCCCCGCGCGCGGGCGGCGATGGACACGGCATAGCCGGGTGGCCGGCCGCGCCGCGCGAGGTGCACGTTCGCATAGTCGAACACCGAGAGCGGCCCCACGGCCTCCAGCGCCTTGAAGCCCGGATAGACGACGATGTGGACGGACAGGGGCTGGGCTGGGTGCATGCGGTGGGGGAAGGGGCGGTGATCGGACAAAGCGGGCCGGTCACCGGACATCGGCAGGCCTGCGCTGGCCAGGCCTGCCCGGCTTGCTCTATAAAGCGGGATTGTTTTTTTCGCTCGCGCGGCCCGGCCGGCCGGGACATGCGCTGATTGTCCCTGATCAACGTGCCGCACCCGGGGCAGGCCGCCCGCCCTCCTCTCCTTCCCTTCCGAAAGCACCCCATGAAAACCAAAGCAGCCGTTGCCTGGAAATCCGGCGAACCCCTGACCATCGAAACCGTCGACCTCGAAGGCCCGAAGTTCGGCGAGGTGCTGGTGGAGATCAAGGCCACGGGCATCTGCCACACAGATTACTACACGCTCTCGGGCGCCGATCCGGAAGGCATCTTCCCGGCCATCCTGGGGCACGAAGGCGCGGGCGTGGTGGTCGATGTGGGCCCGGGCGTCACCTCGCTCAAGAAGGGCGACCACGTGATCCCGCTCTACACGCCCGAGTGCCGCCAGTGCAAGTTCTGCCTCTCGCGCAAGACCAACCTGTGCCAGCTGATCCGCGGCACGCAGGGCAAGGGCCTGATGCCCGACGCCACCAGCCGCTTCAGCATCGACGGCCAGCCGATCTTCCACTACATGGGCACCAGCACCTTCAGCAACTACACGGTGGCGCCGGAGATCTCGCTGGCCAAGATCCGCGAGGACGCCCCCTTCGACAAGGTCTGTTACATCGGTTGCGGCGTGACCACCGGCATCGGCGCGGTGCTGTTCACGGCCAAGGTGGAGGCTGGCGCGAACGTGGTGGTATTCGGCCTGGGCGGCATCGGCCTGAACGTGATCCAGGGCGCGAAGATGGTGGGCGCCGACAAGATCATCGGCGTGGACATCAACCCCGCCCGCCAGGAGATGGCCCGCCAGTTCGGCATGACCCACTTCATCAACCCGAACGAGGTGGAGAACGTGGTGGATGCCATCGTGCAATTGACCGACGGCGGCGCCGATTACTCCTTCGAGTGCATCGGCAACACCAAGGTGATGCGCCAGGCGCTGGAGTGCACGCACAAGGGCTGGGGCCAGAGCATCATCATCGGCGTGGCCGAGGCCGGCGCCGAGATCAGCACCCGCCCGTTCCAGCTCGTCACGGGCCGGCAGTGGAAGGGTTCGGCCTTCGGCGGCGCGCGCGGCCGCACCGACGTGCCGAAGATCGTGGACTGGTACATGGACGGCAAGATCGACATCGACAGCCTCATCACCCACACGATGCCCCTGGAGGACATCAACAAGGGCTTCGACCTGATGAAACGCGGCGAGTCGATCCGCGGCGTCGTCGTTTACTGATCCAATAGCGCCTGCCGGGCCGGTGCCGCCCGGCATGCGACTCCGATCCACAGCCATGACCTACCAACCCATTGAACCTCCCGACGACGTGAAGGCCGCCCTGGAAGCGGCCGCGCGCAGGCCCCGCGCCGCCCAGGTGCCCGGCCTGGAGCTGCTGGGCGAGCACGCCTGCTTCGGCGGCTCCCAGCGTTTCTACCGGCATTCCTCCGTGGAAATCGGTCTCCCGATGAAGTTCGGGGTGTACCTCCCGCCCGCGGCGCTGCGCGAACCCGGGCGCAAGGTGCCCACGCTGATGTACCTCGCGGGGCTGACCTGCACCGAGGAAACCTTCATGATCAAGGCGGGCGCCCAGCGCTTCGCCGCCGAGCGGGGCATCGCCCTCATCTCGCCCGATACCAGCCCGCGCGGCCCGCAGGCCGAGGCCTTCGAGGGCGCCAACACCGAATGGGACTTCGGCATCGGGGCCGGCTTCTACCTCGACGCCACCGAGGAGCCGTGGCAGCGCCACTGGCGCATGGAAAGCTACCTCATCGAGGAGCTGATTCCTCTGCTGGAGCGGGTGCTGCCGATCGACACGGCGCGCCTGGGCCTCATGGGCCACTCCATGGGCGGCCACGGCGCGATCACGCTGGCCCTGCGCCACCGCGGCGTGTTCCGCTCCCTGTCGGCCATAGCGCCGATCTGCGCGGCCTCCCAGTGCGCCTGGGGCGACAAGGCCTTCCGCCGCTACTTCGGGGCGTCCTGCAAGACGTGGCAGGCGCACGACGCCACCGTGCTCATGCAGCGCCAGCCCGCCGTGCCCTACCCGGACGGCATCCTGGTGGACCAGGGCATGGCGGATGCCTTCCTCGCCGAGCAACTGCACCCCCACGTGTTCGAAGCCGCATGCGCGCTGGTCAGGCAGCCGCTCACCCTGCGCCGGCACGCGGATTACGACCACGGCTACTACTTCGTCCAGTCGGTGATCGGCGACCACATCGCCCACCACGCCGACCGGCTGGGCTGAGGCCCGCCCTTCCCTTCCCTCACGGAGCCTGCACGCCCATTCGGGAAAATCCCGCCCGCCATCTTTTCGGATAGCGGAATAATGTCGCCTTGATGACAGCGGCCGCCCGGTCCGCAAGACGACATGCAGGGAGGGATGAATGACAGCACACGACCCGCAGGGCCTGCAGGCCCCGCATCGGGGCGTCCGGCAGCGGATGCCCCTGGTGCAGCGCCACGGGAGCGAAGCCAGGCGGTCCGCGGGCCCATTAATGCTGTCTTAAGCCGCAGTTTCCACACTGCCGCCCATGCTCCTGTCGTCCGTGCTCCCGCTCCGCTTCCCTTCCGCCGTCTCCAGCCGCACTCCGGCCCGCGCATCCGCCGAAGGCCTGCATCCCATGGCCGTGCTGCTGATCGCCTGCCTCTGGATCGGCACGGTCTGCAACCTTCCGCTCTGGAGCGAGGTGGTGCGCCTGCCGGGCGCCCACACCCTGCGCGGCGGGGTGTTTTTCCTGGCCTTCATGGTGGCGGTGTCGTTCGCCACGGCGGCCGTGCTCTCGGTCCTTGCCTGGGGCAAGGCGCTCAAGCCCGTGCTCTCGCTGGCCGTGCTGGCGGCCGCGGCAGGCGCCTATTTCATGGGCACCTATGGCATCGTGATCGATCCCGGCATGATCACCAACGTGGTCCAGACGGATGCGCACGAGGCCGCCGACCTGGTTACCTGGAAGCTGCCGCTGTCGATGCTCGCCATGGCCGGGCCGCCGCTGGTGTGGCTGGCCCGGATCCGGGTGCGCCCCCTGGGATGGCGCCGCCGGGCGGTGCACCAGGCGGCCTTCATGCTGGGTGCGCTGGCCGTCGCGGCGGCCTGCATTCTGGCGGTCTTCCAGGATTTCTCGTCCACCATGCGCAACCACACGCGCATGCGCTACCTGATCAATCCGCTCAACAGTGTCTATGCCGTCGGCAGCCTGGCGGCCAAGCCGCTGCGCCGCAGCCGAGGCCCGCTGCAGCCGCTGGGCCGCGACGCCCGGCTGGGCGCGAGCTATGCGGGGCAGGCCAAGCCCCCTCTGCTGGTGCTGGTGCTGGGTGAAACCGGCCGCAGCGGCAATTTCGGCCTCAACGGCTATGCACGCGACACGACGCCCGAACTGTCGGCCCGCAAGGACATCGCGAGCGCCACCGATGCCTGGTCCTGCGGCACCAGCACGGCGGCGTCCGTGCCCTGCATGTACGCGCACCTGGGCAAGGAAGCCTACGAAAAGCGGAGCGCGGACTACGAAACCCTGATGGACGTGCTGCAGCATGCCGGCCTGGCCGTGCTGTGGGTGGACAACCAGTCCGGCTGCAAGGGCGTGTGCGACCGCGTGCCCACGGTCAGCACCTCTGCCACGCCGACCGATCCGACGTGGTGCGCGGACGGCAAGGAATGCCTGGACGACGTCATGCTGCAGGGGCTGGACGCGCGCATCGCCGCCCTGCCCGCCGAGCAGCGCGCGCGCGGCGTGGTGGTGGTGATGCACCAGATGGGCAGCCACGGGCCGGCCTACGCCAGGCGCTCGCTGCCCTCGCAGAAGAAGTTCCTGCCCGAGTGCAAGACCTCCGCGCTGCAGGAATGCTCGCGCGAGCAGGTGGTGAATGCCTACGACAACAGCATCGTCTCCACGGACCACTTCCTGAACAGCACCATCGGCTGGCTGGAGGCACGCTCGGCCAGCGCCGAAACCGCCATGGTGTACGTGGCCGACCATGGCGAATCCCTGGGCGAGGGCGGCATCTACCTGCACGGCATGCCCTACTCCATCGCGCCCGACGTGCAAAAGCACGTGCCATGGATCACCTGGCTGTCGCCCGCCATGCAGCAGCGCAGCGGCATCGCGACCGCCTGCCTGCAAAAGGACCTGCGCAGCCGCCGCATCACGCACGACAACTACTTCCACTCGGTGCTCGGACTCATGGACGTGCGGACCGAAGCCTACCAGCCGGCGCAGGACATGTACGCGGCTTGCCGCGTGGCGGCACGCGGCTGAGAAGCGGCCCGGTGCGGGCGTACTGCCGGGATGCGAGCGGCCACAATGCCGCCCATGAATCTGCGCTTCGTCGAGGCCTTCCACTGGGCTGTTTCGCTCAAGAGCATCACGCGGGCTGCTGAAAAGCTGCACATCACCCAATCCGCGCTGTCGAGCCGCATCGCCTCGCTCGAGGCCGAACTGGGCGTGGTGCTGCTGGACCGGCGCGAGCGCCAGTTCCGCCTCACGGCCGCGGGCCAGCGTTTCCAGCGGCTGGCCGTGCAGTTGCTGGCTTTGCAGCGGCGCGTGAAGGACGAGCTGGGCAGCAGCCGGAATGCACCGACGGTACTGCGCATCGGCGCCATCGAATCGGTGGTGCACAGCTGGCTGACCGGCTGGCTGAAGGAGATGCGCAAGAGCCGGCCGGGGTTCGAGCTGGAGCTCACCGTGGACACCTCCGCGGTGCTGGCGGACCAGGTGCGTCGCGGTGCACAGGATCTCGTCTTCACGGGGATACCCGTGGCGGACAACGGCGTGCGCAACCTCTCCATGGCGCCGATGGAGATGGTGTTCGTGGGCCACAAGGCGCTGCACACCGAGCGCCACTATGACCTCGCGCGGCTCGCGCAGCACGACCTCCTGACCTTCCTGCGCGGCTCCCAGCCCCACCACACGCTCCTGAAGCTCTTCCAGGAGGCCGCGGTGCCCGTACCGAGGGTGCATGCCGTCTCGTCCATTTCCGCCATGCTGCAACTCGTGGAAGGCGAATTCGGCATCGCATTGCTGCCGCGCGCGGTCACCCGGAACCTGTCGGGGCGCATGCCGCTGCGCGTCCTGCCCAGCGATTGCGTGCTCACGCCCCTGCCCATCCACGCCTGCTTTCGCGAGGATCCCTCCTCGGACCTCGCCGAAACGGTGCTCGGTTCGGTCCAGGCCTATGCGGCACGCACCATGGTGGCGCGCCGGAGGAAGCCGGCGGCCTGAATGCCCCGCAGCGGTGCGGCAGCCCTGGGGAAAGCCCCGATGGCCGCCGGGCAGCTTTCACCGTATTGAAAATTCAGTTGTCTTCATCGATTTTTTCGATGGAAGCCGCGCGAGATTTTGCGTTGGATCGGGCTGGGGGCGGCTTCGACAATGCGCCGCACTGCAATCGCGTTACCCCATGAAACAACTCACTCTGCGGCAGAAGCTCTGGCTTCCCCTCGTCCTGGCCCTGCTGGGCCTGTTCGCCCTCACTTTCGTGAATGCCTGGCAGACACGCGCGCTCCAGTACGAAGCGCGGCGCACCGCACTGGCCGACATCACCGACATGGCGCTGTCCGTCGTCGGCGACTACGACAAGCAGGCCCGGTCCGGAAAAATGACGCAGGAGGAGGCCCGCCGCGCGGCCCGGGAACGTGTGGCGGCGCAGCGTTACGGCAAGGACGGGTACGTGACGATCGTGGGAGCCGACTCCGCCATGGTGATGCATCCGATCAAGCCCGAACTCGACGGCAGGAACATGCTGTCTTTCAAGGATGCCAAGGGCACGCCGCTGTATGTCGATATCGCGGCCGCCGGCAGTTCGGCGCAGGGCCGCGGCTTCCTCGAGTACTGGTGGCCACGGCCCGGCAGCGATGCCCCCAGCCCCAAGATCGGCTATGCGGTGCGCTTCAAGCCCTGGAACTGGGACCTGGTGGCGGGCGACTACGTGGACGACATCGAGCAGACCTTCCGCAGCACGCTCTACCGCGCCCTGGGCGTGCTCGCCCTGCTCGGCATCTGCATTTCGGTGATCACCGGCTTCGTCGTGCGCGACATCGAGCGCTCGGTGGGCGGCGAGCCCGCCGCGGCGGCCCGGGCCGCGCTGCGCATGGCCGAAGGCGACCTGCAGGCCCACATCGCCCTGCGGCGCGGCGACGACCGCAGCCTGATGCATGCCATCGGCTTCATGCGCGACCGGCTCGGACACATCCTGCAGCGCATCCAGCAGGCCACGGGCACGATCGACCACGCCGCCGCGGAGATCGCCCAGGGCAATGCCGACCTGTCCCGCCGCACGGAACAGCAGGCGTCCTCGCTGCAGCAGACGGCCTCCAGCATGGAAGAACTCACCGCCACGGTGCGGCAGAACGCCGACAACGCCCGGCAGGCCGCGCAGTACGTGGCGGCCACGGCGCAGACGGCCTCCCAGGGCGGCGAGGCCGTGGGCAAGGTGGTGGAAAGCATGCGGGCCATCAACGCCAGTTCGGGCAAGATCAGCGAGATCATCGGCGTGATCGACGGCATCGCGTTCCAGACCAACATCCTGGCGCTGAACGCGGCCGTCGAAGCCGCCCGCGCGGGCGAGCAGGGCCGCGGCTTCGCCGTGGTGGCGGGCGAGGTGCGCAACCTGGCGCAGCGTTCCGCCTCGGCGGCCCGCGAGATCAAGGCCCTCATCAGCGAATCGGTGGCCGAGGTGCGCAGCGGCTCCGAGCTCGTCGAGCAAGCGGGCCGCACCATGGGCGACGTGGTGGACTCGGTGCAGCGCATCTCGGGCCTGATGGAGGGCATCGCCTCGGCCAATGCGCAGCAGACTGCCGGCATCGAGGAAGTGAACCGCGCCGTGACCCAGATGGACGAGATGACCCAGCAGAACGCCGCCATGGTGGAAGAAGCCAGCGCCGCCACCTCGGCCATGGCTGCGCAGGTGGCGGTGCTGCGCGATGCGCTCGCCGTGTTCCGCCTGCAGGGCAGCGACCTGGCGCAGCTGGATGCCCGCCGGGCGCATCCGCTGCCGGCCCTGGCGCCCTGAACGCACGGGGCCGCGCCGCCCCTTCCTTCAGTCCAGCTGCCCCTGGCAGAGGTACTTGGTGTGCAGGTAGTCGTCCAGGCCGTGGGTGGAGCCCTCGCGGCCGTAGCCGGACTCCTTCACGCCGCCGAACGGCGCGGCCTCGGCCGCCAGCGCGCCTTCGTTGATGCCCACGATGCCCGTCTCCAGCAGGCCCGCCACCCGCCAGATCCGCCGCACGTCGCGGCTGTAGAAGTACGCCGCCAGCCCGAAGGGCGTGTCGTTGGCCGCGGCGATCACCTCGGCCTCGTCGTGGAACACGGTCAGCGGCGCCACCGGCCCGAAGGTCTCCTCGCACGCGCAGGCCATGGTGGCATCCGCGCCCGTGAGCACCGTGGGCGCATAGTAGTGCTGGCCCAGCTCCGCCAGCCGCCGGCCGCCCGCGAGCACCTTCGCGCCCCGGGCCACCGCGTCCTGCACGTGGCGCTCGATCTTCTCGACCGCGCGCTCGTTGATCATCGGGCCGATCTGCGAGGCAGGGTCCGTGGCCGGCCCCACCTGGAGCGCCGCCACCCGCGCCGCGAGCTTGCCCGCGAAGGCCTCGTGCACGGCCGCGTGCACATACACCCGGTTCGGGCTCACGCAGGTCTGCCCGCCGTTCCTGAACTTCGCGGCCATGAAGCCGTCCACGGCCGCGTCCACGTCGGCATCCTCGAACACGATGAAGGGCGCGTTGCCGCCCAGCTCCAGCGAGAGCTTCTTGAGCGTGTCGGCGCTGCGCCGCGCCAGGTGCTTGCCAACAGGCGTGGAACCGGTGAAGGTGATCTTGCGCACGCGCGGGTCATCGAGCCAGGCATCGACCACCTCGGGCGTGTGGGCGCGCGAGGCGGTGACGATGTTGAGCACGCCCGGGGGAATGCCTGCTTCCTCGGCCAGCGCCACCAGCGCGAGCGAGGTGAGGGGCGTGTCCTCCGCGGGCTTGCAGACCACGGTGCAGCCGGCGGCCAGGGCCGGGGCGATCTTGCGCGCGATCATCGCGGCGGGGAAGTTCCACGGGGTGATGGCGGCCACCACGCCCACGGGCTCCCTGAGGGCGAACATGCGCCGGCCGGGCACGGGCGCGGGAATGATCTCGCCGTTCATGCGCGT
>NZ_JMKU01000020.1 GCF_000687165.1 Paracidovorax oryzae ATCC 19882
CGCTTGCGCGCTCCGCCCTTGGCCGATGGCACGAAGGCCGGGATGAGGGGTTGCAGCTGTCGCCACAGTTCTTTGCTGACCGGTCTTCTTGCCATGAGGACGCCAAGCATAACGGCTCTGAACTGGTCTCAGACGGTAGTGTTAGCCGCTCTAAGCGCACTCGAGGTGCTACGCTCTAATCGGACTGTCCTGGCCCCGGTCTAACCTGTCTTGCCATCACTGCGTGATTGCCTGTGCAATCGGTGGTTTCTTCTCTCGGTCGGATGGACTGTTGTGTTGTCGATCGCTACGTACAGTTCTTCAGGCGCTGATTGTTGTGCTGCGTTCTTGGTAGTCCTTGTCACCCGCCAGCAGGGCCCAGCAGATCCGCGCATTCTTGTTTGCCAGTGCCACAGCAGCGATGTTTTTGTTGCGCCTCTGAGCAACTCCGCAGACCCACTGGCATGTCGCACTTGCCGTTTGTCGATTGGGCTGGTCCGCGTGGTAGACCACTGATCGAGCGCCCTGGATCAGCAGCGTCCGCAGGTAGGTATCGCCGCGCTTGCTGATGCCCAGCAGGTTCTGCTTGCCACCGCTGGAATGTTGCTTGGGCACCAGACCGAGCCAGGCGGCGACCTGCCGGCCATCCTTGAAGCTCCTGGCATCGCCGAGCGAGGCGATCAGCGCGCTGGCGGTGATGGGCCCGATGCCGGGGATCTGCTCGAGCCGTTTGCTCGCTGCGTTGCTGCGGTGCCAAGCGAGGATCTGGGCTTCGAGCTGCTGGATCTGCGCCTGCAGCGCCTTGAAGTGCTCGAGTAGACGGTCCATCAGGATCCGGAAGCCGCCGGGCAACTCGTTGGTGGCATCCTCGATCAAAGCCGGTACCCGCTCGACGATGTGAGCCACGCCCTGGGGCACGATCAGCCCGAACTCCGAGAGCAGCCCTCGAATCTGGTTGGCGTGCGCGGTACGTATGCGCACGAATCCCTGGCGCACCCGGTGCATGGAGAGCACCGCCTGCTGCTCGATGTTCTTGATCGGCACGAAGCGCATGGTGGGTCGGGTCACGGCCTCGCAGATGGCTTCGGCATCCGCGGCATCGTGCTTGTTGCCTTTCACGTAGGGTTTGACGAACTGCGGTGCCATCAGCCGCACGGTGTGGCCCATGCTCTGGAGCTTGCGCGCCCAGTGGTGCGAACTGCCGCAGGCCTCCATGCCCACCAGCGCCGGCGGCAGGTTGACGAAGAAGGCCGCCATCTGCTCGCGCTTCAAAGCCTTGTTGAAGAGCTTCTTGCCACGGGCATCCACCCCGTGGACCTGAAAGATGTTCTTGGCCAGATCAATCCCGATGGTCGTCGCTTGCATGGTGGACTCCTGCTGATGAATGAGGGCTGAGCCACCTTTGTGGCAGAGCGATCACTGTGCTGCGGTATAGGAGGGGCGTCCATTCCATTGGTTATGAACTTTGCTCCCTGAGCGCAGCGCCAAGGGTAGAGTTTGCAGATGCCCCTCAAGCCCCACCCGACAGACGTCAGCGATGAAGAGTGGAGCTTCGCTGTCCCCTATCTGACTCTGATGGACCAGCACGGGCCCTAGCCTGAGCACGATTTATGCGAAGTCTTCAACGCCTCGCGTTGAATAGTGCGCGCGGGAGCGCCCTGACGGATGCTACCCAACGATCTACCGCCCTGGGCAGCGGTCTACCAGCAGAGTCGTCGCTGGCTGGACGCAGGCTGCTTTGAGGCGATGGTGTTGGACCTGCGCTCCATCATCCGCGCAGCACAAGGGCACAAGGGCCAGCGCGCCGTGGTAATGAATGGGCGCACGGTGCAATCGAGTTGCGAGAGCGGCCCACTCGCAGGCTATGACGGCTACAAACGCAAGCGCGGCAGCAAGGTGCACATGGACACGCTGGGCCACCTGCTGGCAGTGCATGTCACGCCAGCCGACGAGCAGGAGCGCGCGCAGGTGCACAAGTTGTGCGAAGCAGTGCAGCAAGCCACGGGCCACTCGATGCAACTGGCGTGGGGCGGACCCAGATTACACGGGTGAGGCGGCATAACGGCATCGATCTACAGATCGTGAAGCTGCCCGACGTGAGGAAAGGCTTCGTGCCGTTGCCGCGGCGCTGGGTGGTGGAGAGAAGCTCTGGCTGACTGGCAAGGTTCCGCAGGCTCTCGCGGGACAATGAGGGGCTGCCAGAAGTGCTCAGCTAACTGCATTTTCTGGTCTTCGCTGTGCTCATGTTGCCCGCCGCCGCGCGGGTGATGGATGCGACGGGACGTTCATAGCACGCTCTAGGTGCCTAGTTTGAAAAAAATCCTTCAACGGAGTTGCGTCGGCTGTAGCCAGAATTTTATACGCGGTGTTAGTATTTCGTGCTATGGATGAAGATAAAAAGCCTATCGCGGATACTCTGCCAAAGCCAAGGACATACGAATTGCTCGTGAATTCTGGTGCTCCTTCGGCTGGTGATCGCAAAAAAATAACATTGGCCAAGAAGTCCACTAGTGAGATACGGCAGGCGGATGCAACAGGAAAAGCTCGCACGATCCAGGTGGAAGTCCGAAAAAAGAGAACTTTTATTAAACGGGCTGAATTGCCTCTTAATGAGGCTCCCCTTCCCGCCCCTGCGACAGTTACTAATATTTCGTTCGAACAGATCAGTCCGCAAATTGAGTCTCGATCGAAGAAAATTCGCTGGCGCAAGCTGAGAGCCGTAGAAATTTCCAATTTCAAAGCTATTAAAAACCTACATCTACCGCTTTCCGATGTGACAATCCTAGTCGGGCCAAACGGCTCAGGAAAATCATCGGTATTGCAGGCTATCCATTGGGCGACCCGTGCTGCGAGTTACATACCACCCAAAGAACAGTCGGAAGTCGTTTCGTTTGAGAGACTTGATTATTCTCCGTCCAGCGAGCCTTTGACGACTGCGCACCGAGGAGTTCTCTTAACGGAGCGATCCACTCCGCCCACTTCGGTAATATTCAATCATGTCGAGACAGAGACGGATCAGACTTCTACAGCAACGATCAAGATCTGGGCAGCTCGAAATCGCGGTGGAATTTCTGTTCGTATTGAAGGAGGTGGCACTGTTACTCCTTTTAAACAGCGCGAAGAATTGATTTCAACTTACATTCCGGGGCTGGCTGGTCTTTCTGAAAAAGAAACCATTTTGGTAAAACCTTTACTGCGAAGGCAGGCTGCGGGTGGTGATGCAGGGGGCGTCCTGCGAAACGTAATTTTTAATATTGCGAGCCGCCAAGCTGCAGAGAATGATAATCAAGCGGCAATGGGGCGCATGGAGCATCTGAATCGTTTAATTCAGATAGTACATCCCAATGTGCAGGTCGAAGTGAGTTTCGATGAGCGGGAAGATGTGCATATACAAGCATCGTTTGATGATGATTTGCTGTCCGGCGTAAAGCGCCCGCTGGAGACCGCCGCAACGGGGGTGCTGCAGGTGATCCAGATATTCGCTTATTTGGTGCTATTCCAGCCAAAGCTTATTCTTATTGATGAGCCGGATGCTCACTTGCATCCCGATAAACAGGAGAGGTTGATCGAGGCGCTTGAGTTGGCTGCTAATGAATTCGAGGTGCAAATATTATTGACCACACATAGTCCGCATATTGCCAGGGCGGCCTCTCCGGCAGTGGGGTTGCTATGGGTTAATAACGGTCAGGTTGTTGAGGAAGAAAGTGGAAAAATCCGCTCGCTACTAGGATGGGGTGGATTAGATAGAAAAATTATTTTTTTTGTCGAAGACGAAAATGATCTAGCCATCCGGAGTATTCTGAGGCAGTGGCCTCAATTGCATCGGCAAATTAATGTTTGCCGATGCTTTGGTGTCGATAATTTGCCAAAAAATGCATTGCTTAAGGGCTTGTTGGGTGAAGAAGCTTTCAATGTCAAAGTTCTAGTTCATCGCGATCGAGACTTTATGACTGAAGAGGAGAGCGAAAGATGGCGCCAAAAATACAGTGCAGATAGGGTGGAGACATGGGTTACTAAAGATTCCGACGCGGAGGCCTACTTTTGTGCGCCTTCATATTTGTCTGTTCTTTATGAAATCTCAGAGGAAGACGCGTCCCTTTGGGTGAAAGAGGCGGTCCATTTATGTTCAGATGGAGAGCGGATTTTTAGAGAGAAGAGGAGGCTGATCAACCGCATGCTTAACGAGGATGGGGGTGGGCCTCATACCGAGAATCTCTGGAAGGCCGAAGGTCAAATTTCACCAAAGAATATTCTTGGAAAATCGCTTCACAAGGCTTTGAAAAATATTGCCAAGAAGCATCAACAAGATGATAGAAAGCTAGACAAATTCTTGATACCTCCAGGGTATGAGGTCGCAAGCGAACTTCGTCTCATAGTCGAAAAATTGCTTGCAATTTGAACTGACCTTAGTGGGAGTCTTTGTTTGCAGAATTGACTAACGGGAACACGTCATCGTCAACTGCGAACACTAGAAGTATCGCCCCATACTCATGGCTCGCTTTCCGAAGTGGTAAGGCCGCCAACCACAAGTAAACATGTCACAGAACGAAGGCTTCCTGTCCTCCGGCCTCTCGAGTTAGGTAACCGATATCCGCTCGGACTTTGTGCCGTGGTTTGACGCTGCCACGGCGTTCAACATCCTGGGCATGCGCGTTCTGCCCTATGTGAAGGCCGATCAATTCAGCCCTCAGCAGTTGGTTGCGGCCGCCCTTTACGGCCGCGTACTTACATCGTTTCAAGCCGCCGTTCTCCTCGCCGAGCGCGGCCTGCTCGCGGACACACGCACCGTGGTTCGTGGCGCGGCCGAAACCGCGATTATTCTGGCCGCCGTCGTTAACGATGAGGCCGTCTGCGATTTGCTGATTGACCGTCACTTTTGGCATCATCAAAAACTGCGACAGGCTTGGCTCAATGATCCGCAAGCCGTCGCACAAATGGCCGGCCAAGAGATGGATGCCGTCAAGGCCGTCCTCAAAGATGCGCAAGCGGAGCATCTCAAGGCGAAGCATTTGAAGAACGATCCTGTCGCAATCGCGACGCTGGCCCAAAAACAGGCTTCACGGCGCTCTACAACGGGGTGTATCGATCGGCGTCCGGCGATGCAGCGCACACATCTATCGACGCGTTCAACCGGCATATCCGCATGGACGATCAGGCTGACATCATCGGCCTCAAATTCGGTCCGGATGTGTCCGACCTGCCCGCCACGCTTTCAGATGCGATATCGGTGCTTGGTCACACCCTGCACGCTGTGACGCAGCACTTTAAGCTGGCACATTTTGGTGATGAACTGGCGCAATGTATCGCGGCATGGAAGACTTTGGGCGTGCGGGCAGATTCTCCGCTAGGCACTGTGCCTAATTCTGCGCCTTAGTTGGGTGTGCCGCTCCGCAGCCTTGCAGTGCGTATCGCCGCTATCTTTTCCTGGATCAGGAACGTGTGCTCGCTCAGACCGTAGACAAAACCTTCGACTTGATCAAGCATCTCTGCTGTGAAATCAGGATGACGATAGCGGAGTAAGCCATTCAGCAGCATCAGCACGTTGCTCATGCCGAACGCCTTGATTTCCCCCTGAGGCAAGGCCTTCTTCGCGGTGCCGAGGGCTTCGGACAAATGCCCCAGTCGCCAGAGCGCGTAGATGATGAAATAGGACACCCGCAGGTAGCCTTTGCCTTCGCCCAGACGGTCGACAAGAGCGGCAACGAGGCGTCCATGTTCGTCTGGTGAGGATAGCCGTGTATTGAACGCAAGCAGTGCCTCGAGATTGTCGGACTGCAGTGCCGCGACCTCTGGATCTCCTGCAATGCTTTGGTTGTGCGGTGAATTTGCTTCCCAGGAATCGTTACCCACCCCTGTCATTGCACGGCCGCGATAGACCAAATGCACACTACCCAAACCGCCGGCAGAGCGGCCACATTTGTCGTAGCGCGCCAACTCGGCCTGTAGCACAGATGCCACCTCCTTCTCAATTGGGTCGACGATTGTGAACAGTGCCTCGAGGGGCAGAGCGGGCTTTGGGGGCGGAGGGCTAAATCCCTTAAAGGCAATTCGAATTCGCTGCTCGTTTTCATCTTCGTCTGTGATTGCCAAAACGAGTTTGATTTTCTCTTCGGGTCGCTGCGCCGGCTTGCCGCGCAGCATAATCGTAACCCGGGTCGGCAGCGTCATACCAGCGGGAATTCTGTGGTCTGATCCTCGTGCGGTGCCGTACACGTTGCCTTGCACGGCGCGCACGAGTATTAATTCTTGAAGCATTTCGCCGCGCAGCCAGCGTTCACCAAGCAATGGCACCACGACGCGTGCCTTGGTCAGTCCCAGCGGCGACTGGCTGCGATTCTTTACCGTCAGGTCGGCAGATATCTGCGTGACGAACGAATCGTCGGCTTGCTTGCTGCTCGACCAGATGCATTGATGGGCAACCGCGGTCAGACGAAATGTCCGTCGCGTCTCCGCTGCAACTCTGCGTGCGCGCAGCCATTGCACGAGCACACTGATCCACTTTGAAAGGGCCAGTAAAGCAAAGAGGATCGCGGCGAGTATCACCCATGGGCGATGTGCCTTCTCGAGATCAGCGCTGAGTTGCGGCACCAACAAGAACAGGCCCAACGCAAGAGCAAATGCCGTCAGCAGCCACAGCGGCAAATCTTTGATGACCTCAAGGAGTCGAATTCCCTGGCCTACCCCTTCGCCGCCAGTCGCCATGTGCCAAGCTCCTTGGTTCATCTTCGGAAGATGCTGCGGTGGTCGATCTTACTTGGAATGAGGTCGCCTCAGCGACCATATCGTCGTAGGTCTCAGTCCACCATCAGTTTCATCATGAGCGGCGATTAGGCATTTACGTCCGCAGTTGCGCGCATCATGGTTCGATGCTTCGCCTGCGAGGGCGCTGCCGAATGCAGTGGGGTAATAACTGTAATTCAGGTCCTGGATGAGCAGACACAACAAATCGTATGGCAGTGGTACCTCGTACAACGGTCATTCGCATGCTCAGCGACGCCCAGAATCAATGGCAAGGAAGGTGCCAGTAAGAGAGAGTGCGCTCGCAGCAGCCACTGTCAGCAATCGCTGCAGAGCTTTTAAGTACAGCGGACTCTTTCTGCTCGTGAAAGCTGCGCGCTCTCCTAATTCAACAGAGGCTTGGTCTCACCGCCGCTGCCCCCTCTGCTGCGGCCTGGTCCCCGGCACCACATTCAACTCCAGCTGCGCATCCCCCCGCTGCAGCTGGAACGCCGCCGGCTCGCCCGGCTTCAGGGCCGCGACGGCGCTGAGCAGGGCCGAGACGTTCTCCGTGGGCTTGTCGCCCACGCGCACGATCACGTCGCCGGGGCGGATGCCGGCGCGGGCGGCGGGGCCGTCCTGCAGGACGCCGGTGATGATGACGCCTTCGGTGGCGCGCACGCCGAAGGTGGCGGCGAGTTCGGGCGAGAGTTCGTTGGGTTCCACGCCGATCCAGCCGCGGGTGACCTGGCCGTCCTTGACGATGCCGTCGAGCACGAGCTTGGCGGTGGAGACGGGGATGGCGAAGCCGATGCCCATGCTGCCGCCGGAGCGGGAGTAGATGGCGGTGTTGATGCCCATCAGGTTGCCGTTGATGTCCACCAGCGCGCCGCCGGAGTTGCCGGGGTTGATGGCGGCGTCGGTCTGGATGAAGTTCTCGAAGGTGTTGATGCCGAGCTGGCTGCGGCCCAGGGCGCTGACGATGCCGCTGGTGACGGTCTGGCCGACGCCGAAGGGGTTGCCGATGGCGAGCACCTGGTCGCCCACGGAGAGCTGGTCGGAGTTGCCCAGCACCATGGCGGGCAGTTTGTCGAGGTCCACCTTCAGGATGGCGAGGTCTGTGTCCGGGTCGGTGCCGATCACGGTGGCGCGGGTACGGCGGCTGTCGGCCAGGGTGACCTCGATCTCGTCCGCGCCTTCCACGACGTGGTTGTTGGTGAGGATGTAGCCGTCGGGGCTCACGATCACGCCGCTGCCCAGGCCGGTCTGCGTCTGCTGTGCGCCCTGGTCGCCGAAGAAGAACTGGAACCAGGGGTCGTTGCTGCGCGGGTTGCGCACGGCCTTGCTGGTGTTGATGCTGACGACGGCCGGGGCCGCCTTGCGCACCGCCGCGCTGAAGCTGCCCGCCACGGGCTGGGAGGAGGGGGCGGGCGGGGCCTCGATGAGCGAGATGCCGGCGCCGCTGCGCGTGGCGCCGCGCCGGATCCAGTCCGGTTGCAGGGTGGCGACGACGAAGTAGGCGGCGACGAACACGGTCACGGCCTGGGAGAACAGCAGCCAGAAGCGCTTCATGGTGACAGGTGGGGCGGCAAAGGCCCACATTGTCGCCACTTTGCGCGGCCGTGGGCCGTGGGAGGGCATGCCGACTGCGCCCTGCGCGATGAGGGGGGCATTCGGGCGCGTGCGCGGGCACCGAAGGGAAAACCCTAAAATCGGGGCATGGCCGCTACCCGCGGCCTTTTCCTTTCTTTTTTCTTACAGCCCCGGCCCCGCGGCCGGCCGCCCGCACTCCACCCCCGCGGCCGGCCTTGCAGCCCGCGCCACCCGCCACGCTCCGCTCCGGTCCGGCGGCCGCAAGAGAAAGCCCTGGCGCCGCCGCATGCGTGGCCGTGCCCGGGCCGCACCCGTGCATTTCCGGACCACGCCATGACTTCCTTCTCTTCCGCTGCCGCGAGCGCCGACGCCGCGCAGCCCCATCGACCGCTCACGCGCGGCGACTACAAGACCCTGGGCCTTTCCGCGCTGGGCGGCACGCTCGAGTTCTACGATTTCGTGATCTACGTGTTCTTCGCCACGGTGGTGAGCGGCCTGTTCTTCCCGGCCGACATGCCCGACTGGCTGCGCCAGCTGCAGACCTTCGGCATCTTCGCGGCGGGCTACCTGGCCCGGCCCATCGGCGGCATCGTGATCGCCCACTTCGGCGACAAGCTGGGCCGCAAGCGCATGTTCAGCCTGTCGATCTTCCTGATGGCCGTGCCCACGCTGGTGATCGGCCTGCTGCCCACCTACGCGAGCATCGGCGTGGCGGCGCCGCTGCTGCTGCTGGCGATGCGCGTGCTGCAGGGCGCGGCCATCGGCGGCGAGATGCCCGGGGCCTGGGTGTTCGTGGCCGAGCACGTGCCGAAGAACCGCTACGGCCTGGGCGTGGGCACGCTGACGGCCGGCATCACGGGCGGCATCCTGCTGGGCTCGCTGGTGGCGATCGCCATCAACCGCACGTACACGCCCGCCGAGGTGCAGGGCTTCGCCTGGCGCATTCCGTTCATCCTGGGCGGCGTGTTCGGCCTGGTGTCGGTGTACCTGCGCCGCTTCCTGCACGAGACGCCGGTGTTCCAGGAGCTGGCCGCGCGCCGCGCCGTGGCCCGCGAGCTGCCGCTCAAGACCATTTTCCGCGACCACAAGGGCGCGATGCTGCTGGTGGCGCTGATGACCTGGGTGCTGTCCACCGCGGTGGTGGTGGTGGTGCTGATCACGCCGTCGTACCTGCAGAAGGTGTTCCACCTGCCCGCCACGCTGGCGCTGGAGGCCAACGCCGTGGCCACGCTCACGCTGACCATCGGCTGCGTGGTGATGGGCTGGGCCACCGACCGCTTCGGCACCCGGGCGGTGATGCTGGTGGGCTGGGGCGGCCTGTTCCTGACCTCGTACCTGTTCTACCTGGGCCTGCCGGGCACGCCGGAGACGCTGGTGCGCAACTATGCGCTGGTGGGCTTTTTCGTGGGGTCGATCGCGCTGCTGCCGATCGTGGGCGTGCGCGCCTTCCCGCCGGAAGTGCGGTTCTCGGGGCTTTCTTTCTCCTACAACATGGCCTATGCGGTGTTCGGCGGCATCACGCCGGTGCTGCTGACGGTGTGGATGCAGCGCGACCCGATGGCGCCCGCGCACTACGTGGCGGCCATGGGGCTGCTGGGCTTCGTGCTGGGCTTCGTGCCGCTGGCCTCGCGCGGCTGGCAGCCGGCGCCTGTGCGGGCCTGAACGGGCCTTTCTTGACGCGGCGGGCATCCTGCGGCGGATGCCCGCGCCGCGTTCAGGCGGTGGCGGGCCGCTGTCCGGACATGGCCGCCTTCCATTCCTCCTGGACCAGCTGCTTGAACTCCAGGTATTCCCAGTCCGAGTCGGGCAGGAAGTGCTCGATGGTCTGCTTCTTCTCGTCGATGTAGTCGAAGTACTCGTAGTGGACGATGTTGTCGTCCGCGTAGCGGTAGCACTGGATGGTCGCGCAGAACTGGCCGCCTTCGCGGGGCGACGGGTTCTTGAGCTGGTGGATCTGGTAGTAGTCGGGCGTGAGGAAGGTCACCTCGCCCGCGTGCGCGATGGTGCTGCCCCAGGGCTGCTCGATGTGGGGGCTGAGCGCGCTGAACCACGAGATCTGGATCTGCCCGTGCAGCACCTTGATGACGGCGCAGGCCTGGCCATGGTCGTGGATGGGCGAGCCGTTGCCCGCGGGCCAGATTTCCAGGACGTAGGGCTGGCCGGGGGAGTCGCCCTGATTGGAGTCCAGCGTGACGCGCAGGTAGCCGAAGCTCGGGTCCTTTTCCTGGAGCTTGGTGTGGCAGAGCGCGCCGGGCGTGGCGATGGAGTACTGGATGGCCTGGGCGAATTCGGGGAAGTCCGGCGGCGAGAGGTTCATGCCCGGCCCGGCGACGTTGTCGTAGAGGCGCTGGCAGGCCAGGGGCAGGTCGCCCGCGACGCTGGCGCGGTTGGCGGCGATGCTTTCCATGGTCACCTCCGCCGGGGCGATGAGGTGGGGCGGCGGATCGAGGTTCACGGGGATCTGGAGCGTGGCGAGCTGCACGCCGGTGGCGCCGCGCACGCTGACGTGGCGCAGCTGCCGGCACAGGGCGTCCATGCCGTCCGGGTCGTTCTTGTCCGGCCAGGTGAACTCGTAGAGCATCAGGGTGCGCAGCATTTCGCCCTTGCCGTAGCGGATGCGGCGGTTGTTGCTGTCCAGGCTCAGCCAGTAGGGCTGGTGGGTGCCCGGCGGGTCCAGGCGCAGCCCGGGGGCTTCGGCGTGCGCGATGGGGTGCCTCTTGCCGTGGCGCACGGCCCACAGGACGATGCCGGAGCGGCCGATGGTGAGGCCGCAGGCGTTGCCGGCGGGGGTGAAGGGCATGTCCTGGTGCAGGACGATGTCCAGCGCCTCGGGCACGTCGGCCGGCAGCACGGAGACGGTGCCCTGGCCCTTGACGGGAAAGGTTGTGTGGGACGCGGTCTGGGCGGCCTGGTAGAGCCGGACGCGGTTCACGGACAGGTGGCGGGATGCGTGGGGCATGGGGTGGCTTTCGTGATCGGAGAAATAGGGCGGGCCCGGACGGGCGGCGTTCAGCGCCCGCGGCGTGGTGCGGTGGCGGTCGTCACATGGGATCCCTCCTTCTCGTATGCCGGCGGCGGTGCGTGCCGCGGGGCCGCGCGGGCCCATGCCGGTCGTTCCGGTTGTTCGTTCTGGTCGTGCCGGCGGGTCATGGGCGGCACCCCTCCCTGGTGCGCGCCCTGCCACAATGCCGTGCATGACGGACTCAGTTGTACCTTCTCCCACGGATGACCTGGCACCCGGGGTTTCCCGGCAGTCGCTGCTCGTGGCCTTCGACGATCTGCTGCAGCCGGCCCGCTTCAAGGACTACGGCCCGAACGGCCTGCAGGTGGAGGGCTGCGAGCGCATCCGCCGCATCGTGAGCGGCGTGACGGCGAGCCGCGCGCTGATCGACGCGGCCATCGCGGACGGGGCGGATGCGGTGTTCGTGCACCACGGCCTGTTCTGGCGCGGCCAGGACGGGCGGGTGACGGGCTGGATGAAGCAGCGCCTGCAGCGGCTGCTGGCCCACGACATCAACCTTTTCGCCTACCACCTGCCGCTGGACGCGCATCCGGAGCTGGGCAACAACGCCCAGCTGGGCCGCGTGCTGGGTTTCGCGCCGGCCGATGTGCGCTTCGGCGAGCAGGACCTGGGCTTCTGCGCGCCGGCCGACATCGCGGATGCGGCCACGCTCGCGGCGCGGGTGGAGGCGGCGCTGGGCCGGCCGGTGACGCTGGTCGCGCCCGGGGACGCCGGGCCGGGGCGGCCGATCCGCCGCGTGGCCTGGTGCACGGGCGGCGCGCAGGGATTCTTCGAGGGCGCGATCGCGGCGGGGGCCGACGCCTTCATCACGGGCGAGATCTCCGAGCCGCAGGCGCACCTGGCGCGGGAGACGGGCGTGGCCTTCCTCGCGGCGGGCCACCATGCGACCGAGCGCTACGGCGCGCCCGCGGCGGCCGCGCACGTGGCGGCGGCGCTGGGCATCGAACACCGGTTCATCGAGATCGACAACCCCGCCTGAGACCGGGAGGACGGCGTGCTACAGCACCCGCCCGAACCACCACAGCGACAGCAGGCCCGCCAGCACCAGCAGGGCCGCGCCCGCGAGCGCGAGCAGGGCGGAGATTTCGGTTTCCTTCTTCTCCACGGTGAGGCGGGAGCTGAGGGTTTCGTACACCTTCTTCAGGTCGGCGGCGGTGGCTGCGTGGAAGTATTCGGCGTTGGTGCGCTGCGCCACGGCCTTGAGCGTGTCTTCGTCCAGGCGCACGCGCATCGACCAGCCCTCGAAGCCGATGGTCTCGCCGGCCACGGTGCCCACGCCCACGGTATAGACGCGCACGCCGCGGTCGGCGGCCCATTGCGCGGCTTCCATCGGATCGACGCCGGTGGTGCGCTGGCCGTCGGTGAGCATGATGATGGCGGCCGAGGTGTAGGAGCCGGGTGCGACGGGTGCGGGCCGGTCCGCGCCCTTGCCGGCGCTGCCGCGGTGCGGCGGGCGGCCGATCTCGTCCATGGATTGCGGGCGCAGCATGGCCTGCCGGCCGCCGAGGGCAGAGACATCGATGCCGGTGTCGGGGAACAGGGTGGCGAGCGACAGCAGGATGCCGTTGCCCGTGGCCGTGCCGCGCTGCAATTGGAAGCTGTCGATGGCCTTGAAGAGGTCTTCGTGGTTCTGCGTGGGCAGCTGGGCGAGCTGGGCGCTGCCCGCGAAGGCCACGATGCCCACGCGCACGTGGCGCGGCAGCTCGGCGATGAAGGCCTTGGCGGCGTCCTGGGCGGCGGTGAGGCGGTCGGGGTGCACGTCGGCGGCGCGCATGCTGCCCGAGACGTCCATGGCCAGCATGATGGTCTGCTGCTGCGAGGGCAGGGTGAGCACCGCCAGCGGGCGCGCGGCCGCGACCAGCAGCGCCGCGAGCCCGAGCAGAAAGAGCAGCGGCGGCACATGGCGCCGCCAGCGGGTGCGCGCACCCTGGGCTTCGCGCGCCAGGGCCAGGGCCGGATAGTGCAGCACGGCGGACCTGCGGCGGCGCAGCAGCCAGAGGTAGAGCACCACCAGCACGGGCAGTGCGAGCAGCAGCCAGAGAAGGTCGGGCCAGAGAAAGACCATGGGTGGCTCCTTCCTTGTCGTTCGTTCGGCCGGCGCGTGCGGCGCTCAGGCGCGCACCCGCCGGCGGGCCCGCACGGGCTGGCCGCGCAGTTCCATGAAGCGCACCAGCGCGTCGAGCAGGTCGTCGTCGGTGGCGAGTTCGAGCGTGTCCGCGCCCGCGCGCGCCAGGGCCGAGCGCAGTGTGGCTTCGCGCTCGGCGGCGAGGCGGGCGAAGCGCTGGCGGAAGGCGCGGTCGCGCGTGTCCACCGTGAGTTGCTCGCCGGTTTCGGGATCGCGCAGGTGCAGCACGCCCACGTCGGGCAGCGCCATCTCCAGCGGGTCGAGCAGCCGCACGGCGACCACGTCGTGGCGCTGCGCGAGGTGCGCGAGGGGCTTCTCCCAGCCGGGAGCCGAGAGGAAGTCGGACACGACGAACACCGCCGAGCGCCGCCGCAGCACGGGCGCGGCCGATTCCAGCAGCCGGTGCAGCTCGGTGGTGCCGGGCAGCGCAGACCCGGGCGGGCCCGCGGGCGCCAGCGCGTCGATGAGGCGCAGCACGTGGGTGCGGCCGGTGCGCGGCGGCAGCACGGTGGCGGTGGCAGAGGCTGGGGAACCGTGGCCGAAGAGCATCGCGCCCACGCGGTTGCCGTGGCGCGTGAGCAGCCGCGCGAGCACGGCGACGAAGCCGGCGAGCCGGTCGCGCTTGGTCTGCCCCGGCGGCCCGAAATCCACCGAGGGGCTGAGGTCGAGCAAAAACCAGGCGGCCATCTCGCGGTCTTCGGAGAAAACGCGCACATGGGGCGTGCCGAGCCGCGCGGTGACGTTCCAGTCGATGTGCCGCACGTCGTCGTGCGCCTGGTATTCGCGCAGGTCCGCCAGGTCCACCCCGGTGCCGCGCAGCAGGGTGCGGTAATCGCCCTGCAACAGGCCGTCGAGGCGGCGCAGTACCGTCCATTCGAGCCGGCGCAGCAGGCGGTCCGCGGCGCCCGTGGCCAGGCCGGCGGCGGGCTGCGGCGCCGTGCGCGCTGCCGCGGCGTCAGGCCCGTTGCGCGGCGGCATGGAGCACCTCGTTCTGGGCATCGTGCGCCAGCGGGCGGGCCGGCGCGGGCAGCCGCGCCATGAGCTGGGCGATGAGGGCATCGGCATCGAGCCCGTCCGACAGCGCCTCGTACGAGAGCGTGATGCGGTGGCGCAGCACGTCGGGCGCGAGGTCGGCCATGTCCTCGGGCAGCACGTAGCCGCGGCCGCGCAGCATGGCCAGGGCGCGGGCGCCCTCGGCCAGGTGGATGGTGGCGCGCGGGCTGGCGCCGCAGGCGATGCGCGGTTCGAGTTCGGGCAGGCCGTACTGCGCGGGCGCGCGCGTGGCGGCCACGAGGCGCACGGCGTACTGCAGCAGGGACGGATCGACATACACGCGCCGGCATTCGGCCTGCAGCGCGGCGAGCTGCTCCGTGGTGGCCACGGCGGCCACCTGCACGGGCTCGGCGAGGGCGCGCTGGGCGATGACGAACTCTTCCTCCTCGGTGGGGTAGCCGATGAGCACCTTCATCATGAAGCGGTCCACCTGGGCCTCCGGGAGCTGGTAGGTGCCCTCGGTCTCGATCGGGTTCTGCGTGGCCATGACGAGGAAGGGCTGCGGCAGCACGTGCGTCTCGCCCGCGATGGTGACCTGCCGCTCCTGCATCACTTCCAGCAGCGCGCTCTGCACCTTGGCGGGCGCGCGGTTGATCTCGTCGGCCAGCAGCAGGTGGGTAAACACCGGCCCGAGGGTGGTGGCGAACTCGCCCGTGCGCTGGTGGTACATGCGCGTGCCGACGAGGTCCGCGGGCACGAGGTCGGGCGTGAACTGGATGCGCTTGAACGTGCCGCGCACGGTGCCCGCGAGCGTCTTCACGGTGAGGGTCTTGGCCAGGCCCGGCACGCCTTCGACCAGCAGGTGGCCCTGCGCGAGCATGGCGACCATCACGCGCTCCAGGAAGCGGTCCTGGCCGACCACCACGCGCTTGACCTCGTAGAGGATCTGCTCCATCAGCGTGGCGGTTGCGGCGGCCGTCGGGGGCGGGGTGATGTCCATGGAGGCTCCTGGCGAAAGGTCAGAACGGCGGCGAGCCCGCGGCCTCGGCGGCGTTCTCGATGGGCACGGCGAAGCCGATGCCGATGAAGGTGCGCGCGGGCGTGGGGTTGAGGATGGCGGTGACGATGCCCACGACCTCGCCGTCGAGCGTGACGAGCGGGCCGCCGGAATTGCCGGGGTTGGCGGCGGCGTCGAACTGGATGAGGTTGCGCATCTCCTGCTTGCCCTGGGGCGAATCGAATTCGCGCTGCAGGCCCGAGATCACGCCGGCCGAGACCGAGGGGCCGATGCCGAAGGGAAAGCCGATGGCGACCACGCCGTCGCCGGGCTTGAGGCCCTGCGTGGAGCGCAGCGGCGCGGCCTGCAGGTCGTCCGGCACGCGGTGCGCCTGCAGCACGGCGAGGTCGTTGGCGGGCTGGGCGCCGGTGAGGGAAGCGTCGCTTTCGGAGCCATCGGCGAAGGTGACCTGGATGCGCGACGCGCCCCGCACCACGTGCAGGTTGGTGAGGATCACGCCCTTGTCCACGATCACGATGCCGGTGCCCACGCCGCGCTCTTCCTCCTGGCCCTTGCCCTTGCCTTTCCTGATGTGGGCGAAGCCGGTGACGCGCACCACCGACGGGGCCACGGCCTCGGCGGCGCGCGCGGCGGCCGACGGCAGGGGCTGGGTGGAGAGGGTGTGCAGCACGGCCGCGTCGATGTCCTGCTGGGTGATGCGCGGCGACGGCGGCGGCATGCGCCAGGCCAGCCAGCCGAAGCCGGCCAACAACACGGTCGCCAGCACGGCCGCCAGCGCGCCGCCGAGCCAGCGCCGCGAGGGACGGGCACGGGATGGGGCGGCAGCGCCTGCAGGCCCGGCGCCGCCGGAAGCCGCGGCCGCAGGACCGGCCGGCGGCGGGGCCGCGGACCCGTCCGGGAAAGGATATGGCGGGGAGGCCGCGGCCGGCGCGCGGCGGGAGCTGCTGTAGCGGGCGGGCCTGGGCATGCGGTCACCTCGGGTCAGGGGGCCCGCGCGCGGCGTCGTGCGCCGGGCAGGCGGTTCCCGGCGACGGTAGCACGGAACCGGCCGCCGCGCATGTGTCCGCGTGTTTCAGGGCGGGGGCCAGGCGGCCTGGCGGCTTGCGCGGGACGCCGGAGCCGGCCGACGTGCGCACCGCCCATGGTGCTGGCATGCTCGGGGGGATGGAGACCTGGATCGATACCCACTGCCACCTCGACGAGTTCGAAGCCCATGCGGGCCGGGAGTACCTGGACAGGGTGCGCGCGGACGCGGCGCGGGCCGGTGTCGCGCATTGCGTGCTGCCCGCGGTGGAGCGGGGCAACCTGGAGGCCGTACGCACGCTGGCGCACCGCCACGGCGACAGCTATGCGCTGGGCATCCACCCGCTTTTCACGGGCCGGGCGGAGGATGGCGATCTCGGCGTGCTGGCGCGGGCACTGGAGCAGCATGCGGCGGATCCGCGCCTCGTGGCCGTGGGCGAGATCGGGCTGGATTTCTTCGTGAAGGACCTGGACCCGGCGCGGCAGGAGCATTTCTTCCGCGAGCAGTTGCGGCTCGCGCGGCGCAGCCGGCTGCCCGTGATCCTGCACACCCGGCGGTCGGTGGACAAGGTGCTCAAGGGCCTGCGCGACTTGGGTGCCGAGGGCGGCATCGCCCATGCGTTCAACGGCAGCCTGCAGCAGGCGCACGCCTTCATCGACCTGGGGTTCAGGCTCGGCTTCGGCGGGGCGGTGACCTTCGACCGCGCGCTGCAGCTGCGCCGGCTGGCGGCCGAGCTGCCGCTGGAATCCATCGTGCTGGAGACCGATGCGCCGGACATCCCGCCCCACTGGCTCTACGTGACGGCCGCGGAGCGGGCGGCAGGCGCCGCCCCGGCGCGCAACACGCCGGGCGAGCTGCCGCGCATCGCGCAGATGGTGGCGGACCTGCGCGGCATGCCGGTGGAGGCGCTGGCCCGGGCCGCGCACGCGAATTCCCTGGCGGCGCTGCCGCGGCTGGCGGAGCTGCTGCCGGCGCCTGCGCAGGCCCGCCGCACGGCCACCGAATAGCTACCATAGGCACGCATGCCCCGTTCGCCCCAGTCGTCCCTTTCGCCCGATAGCCCCCCCGCCGACCCGCAGCCCGCCGCGCCCGCACGCCTGGTGGGGCTGGCGCCGGTCGTCTCGGAGCGCACGGTGGTGCTGGTGCTGGGCAGCTTCCCTGGCGTGGCGTCGCTGCGCGCGGGGCAGTACTACGGGCATCCGCAGAACCATTTCTGGCCCATCCTGCAGGCGCTGTGGCCGCGGCACCCGCTGCCCGGCCGCGACCGCTACGCCGAGCGCTGCGCCTGGCTGCTGGACCGCGGGCTGGGGCTGTGGGACGTGTATGCGGCCTGCGAGCGCGAGGGCAGCCTGGACACCAGCATCCGCAACGCGGCGGTGAACGATTTCGCGGCGCTGCGGCCGCGCTGCCCGGCCCTTTCGGCCATCGCCCACAATGGCGGGGAAAGCTTCAAGCACGCACGCGCGGTGCGCGCCGCCTTGGGCCTGCCGGCCGGGCTGCAGGAAGGGCCGGTGCCCTCGCTGCGCCTGCCCTCCACCAGCCCCGCGAACGCGTCCTGGAGCTTCGAGCGCAAGCGTGCCGCCTGGGCCGAGGCGCTGGCCCCCTTTGGATTGATGGATTGAATGACCACCCGCAAGAAAGCCGCAGCCGCCGAGCTGCCCGAAGTCAGCGTTTCCGATGACGGCGACGTGCGCCACCTGCACCTGGGCACGCCCTGGATCCAGGGTTCCATGCGCATCGACGATCCCTTCGATATCGAACTGGAGTACGTGCAGCGCATGATGGCGTGGCTGCTGTTCGTGGAGCCCGCCAGCGTGGGCAAGCGCCATGCGATGCAGCTGGGCCTGGGCGCGGGTGCGATCACCAAGTTCTGCCACAAGAAGCTGCGCATGTGCTGCACGGCGATCGAGCTCAACCCGCAGGTGCTGGCCGTGTGCCGCGCGTGGTTCAAGCTGCCGCCCGACGGGCCGAAGCTGCGCGTGGTGCTGGCCGATGCGGCGCAGGAGATCCGCAAGCCCGAGTGGCACGGCACGGTCGATGCGCTGGCCGTGGACCTGTACGACCACGAGGCCGCGGCGCCGGTGCTCGACAGCGCCGAGTTCTATGCCGACTGCCGCGCGCTGCTCACCGAAGACGGCGCGATGACCGTGAACCTCTTCGGCCGCTCCTCCAGCTACGAGCGCAGCCTCGGGCGCATGGCCGAGGCCTTCGGCGCCGATGCGCTGTGGGCCTTCAAGCCCACGCGCGAGGGCAACACGGTGGTGCTGGCCCAGCGCACGCCGTCGCGGCCGCGCCGCGCCGACCTGCTGGCCCGCGCCGATGCGGTGCAGGCGCGGTGGGACCTGCCCGCGGCCAAGTGGCCGCGCGTGTTCAAGCCCGTGGAGTGACGCGCGATGAGCCGCAGCCTGCCTCCGCCCCATGACGCCGCCGGGCCCGCGGCGCCGGCCGGCTTCGCGGGCCCCCTCGACTGGCGCCGCATCGTCGAGTGGCTGCGCGCCGACGGCGTGATCTCGCAGGAGGAGGCCGCGCGCACCATCGCGCGCTGCTCGCAGGCCGAGAGCCGGCAGCATCCGCTGGTGCGGCTGGCCAGCGTGGCGATGGCGCGCGCGAGCGACGGCAGGCCGCTGGACCTGGAGAGCCTGACCGAATACCTGGCCGGCCGCAGCGGCCTGGCCTACCTGCGCATCGATCCGCTCAAGGTGGACGTGGGCCGCGTGGCCGACATGATGAGCGCGAGCTACGCGGAGCGGCACCGGGTGCTGCCGGTGCAGGTCACGCCGCGCGAGATCGTGGTGGCCACGGCCGAGCCGTTCGTGGACGACTGGGTGGCCGAGGTGGAGCGCCAGTCGCGCCGCGCCGTGCGCCGCGTGGTCGCCAACCCGCAGGACATCCACCGCTACACGGCGGAGTTCTTCGCGCTGGCCAAGTCGGTGAAGGCGGCGCAGAAGGCCGGCGGCGCGAGCGCGGGAAGCAGCTTCGAGCAGCTGGTGGAGCTGGGCCGCAGCAACAAGCAGCTGGACGCGAACGACCAGGGCGTGGTCAAGGTGGTGGACTGGCTCTGGCAGTACGCCTTCGACCAGCGCGCGAGCGACATCCACCTGGAGCCGCGGCGCGAGCAGGGCGTGATCCGCTTCCGCATCGACGGGGTGCTGCATCCGGTCTACCAGATGCCCATGGGCGTGCTGAACGCCATGGTGTCGCGCGTGAAGCTGCTGGGCCGCATGGACGTGGTGGAGAAGCGCCGCCCGCAGGACGGCCGCATCAAGACCCGCAACCCGCGCGGCGACGAGGTGGAAATGCGCCTCTCGACCCTGCCCACGGCCTTCGGCGAGAAGATGGTGATGCGGATCTTCGACCCGGACAACACCGTCAAGGACCTGGACGCGCTCGGCTTTTCGCCGCACGACGCGCAGCGCTGGGAGGCGCTGGTGCAGCGGCCGCACGGCATCATCCTGGTGACCGGGCCCACGGGCTCGGGCAAGACCACGACGCTCTACTCCACGCTCAAGCGCCTGGCCACCGAGGAGGTGAACGTGAGCACGGTGGAGGACCCGATCGAGATGATCGAGCCGAGCTTCAACCAGACGCAGGTGCAGCCGCAGCTCGATTTCAGCTTCGCGGAAGGCCTGCGCGCGCTCATGCGGCAGGACCCGGACATCCTGATGGTGGGCGAGATCCGCGACCTGGAGACGGCGGACATGGCCGTGCAGGCCGCGCTCACGGGCCACCTGGTGTTCTCCACCCTGCACACCAACGATGCCCCGTCGGCCATCAGCCGGCTGATGGAGCTGGGCGTGCCGCCCTACCTCATCAATGCCACGCTGCTGGGCGTGCTCGCGCAGCGGCTGGTGCGCACGCTCTGCAAACAGTGCCGCCAGCGCGACGAGGCGGCCGGCATCGAGCGCCTGGCCGAGGTGGTGCGGCCCTGGAAGATCACCGGCGGCTACCACCCCTACCGGCCGGTGGGCTGCGTGGACTGCCGCATGACGGGCTTCCACGGCCGCATGGGGCTCTACGAACTGCTCACCGTGAGCGAGGCGCTGAAGGAGCGCATCACCCAGTCGCCCTCCATCGACGCGCTGCGGCGGCAGGCGCTGCAGGACGGCATGCGCCCGCTGCGGCTGGCCGGCGCGCTGCGCGTGGCCGAGGGCGTGACCACGCTGGAAGAAGTCATCGCCGCCACGCCCCCGCTCGAGTCACGTGACCGCGCCGCGCCGCCTGCGACCGCCTGAGACCCCGTTCCGTACTGCGAAAATCCCGAAATCCGTCCCGGTCTCCGGGACGGCGTTCTCGCTGGGCGCGTTGCGGTTTTCCCTAGGTACCGGATAGGTGGTATCCACATCGGTGCGGCCGGGGGGGTGATTGCACAATCGCCCGTCAACTTCGTGTAAGGAGTCGTTTCGTGAAAATAAAGAGCCAGAAAGATTTCTTCTCAGGCCTCATGTTCATGGGTGTGGGGGTCGCTTTCGCGGTCGGTGCCACCAGTTACAGCGTCGGCAGCGGCGCGCGCATGGGTCCGGGCTATTTCCCCCTGATCCTGGGCATCCTGCTCGCCATCCTGGGGGCGGCCATCACCTTCTATGCCACCGTGGTGGAGAGCGCCGATGGCGACAAGATCGGCAAGTGGGCCTGGAAGCCGCTGTTCTTCATCCTCGCTTCCAACTTCGCTTTCGGCGTGCTGCTCGCCGGCCTGCCGAGCTTCGGCGTGCCGGCCATGGGCCTGATCGTCGCCATCTACGCGCTCGTGTTCATCGCGAGCCTGGCCGGCGACACCTTCAACGCCAAGGAAGTGTTCATCCTCGCCACCATCCTCGCGGTGGGCAGCTACGTGGCTTTCGTGTGGGCGCTGAAACTGCAGTTCCCCGTGTGGCCCAGTTTCATTTCGGGTTGAGCGGGAGCATCGAAGACCATGGAATTGTTTGACAACCTGGCGACCGGCTTCGGCGTCGCCTTCACCTTCCAGAACCTCATCTACTGCCTGATCGGCTGTATTTTGGGGACGCTGATCGGCGTGCTGCCCGGCATCGGGCCCGTGGCCACCATCGCCATGCTGCTGCCCGCCACCTACGCGCTGCCGCCCGTGGCCGCGCTCATCATGCTGGCCGGCATCTACTACGGCGCGCAGTACGGGGGCTCGACCACCGCGATTCTCGTGAACCTGCCGGGCGAGTCATCCTCGGTGGTGACCGTGATCGACGGCTACCAGATGGCACGCAAGGGCCGCGCGGGCCCGGCGCTCGCCGCCGCCGGCCTGGGCTCGTTCTTCGCGGGCTGCGTGGGCACGCTGATCCTGGCCGCCTTCGCGCCGCCGCTGACCGAAGTCGCCTTCAAGTTCGGCCCGGCCGAATACTTCTCGCTGATGGTGCTGGGCCTGATCGGCGCCGTGGTGCTGGCCTCGGGCTCGCTGCTCAAGGCCGTGGCCATGATCGTGCTGGGCCTGCTGCTCGGCCTGGTGGGTACCGACGTGAACTCGGGCGTGGCCCGCTACAGCTTCGACATTCCTGAACTGACCGACGGCATCAACTTCGTCGTGATCGCCATGGGCGTGTTCGGCTACGGTGAAATCATCGCCAACCTCTCCAAGCCCGAGGACGACCGCGAGGTGTTCACGGCCAAGGTGCAGGGCCTGTTCCCCACCAAGGAAGACTTCAAGCGCATGATCCCCGCCGTGCTGCGCGGCACGTCGCTCGGCGCGGCCCTGGGCATCCTGCCCGGCGGCGGCGCGCTGCTGGCGGCCTTCGCGGCCTACACCATCGAGAAGAAGACCAAGCTGAAGCCGGGCGAAGTGCCCTTCGGCAAGGGCAACATCCGCGGCGTGGCGGCTCCCGAGTCGGCCAACAACGCCGGCGCGCAGACCTCCTTCATCCCGCTGCTGACGCTGGGCATCCCGCCCAACGCCGTGATGGCGCTGATGGTGGGTGCCATGACCATCCACAACATCCAGCCCGGCCCGCAGGTGATGACCAGCAACCCCGAGCTGTTCTGGGGCCTGATCGCCTCGATGTGGATCGGCAACGCGATGCTGATCATCCTGAACCTGCCGCTGATCGGCATGTGGATCAAGCTGCTCACCGTGCCCTACCGCTGGCTGTTCCCCTCCATCGTGCTGTTCTGCGCGGTGGGCGTGTACGGCACGAACAACAACACGTTCGACGTGTGGCTGGTCGGCATCTTCGGCTTCATCGGCTATATCTTCCACAAGCTGGGCACCGAGCCGGCGCCCCTGCTGCTGGGCTTCATCCTGGGCCCGATGATGGAAGAGAACCTGCGCCGCGCGCTGCTGCTGTCCCGCGGCGACTGGAGCGTGTTCGTCACGCGCCCCATCTCCGCCGGCCTGCTCGCCGCCGCCGTGCTGCTGCTCATCATCGTGCTGCTGCCCGCCGTGAGCAAGAAGCGCGAGGAAGCCTTCGTCGAGGACTGACCCGCGCAGGGCACATCCTCTTCCACGATTGGGAAAGACGGCACCTTCGGGTGCCGTTTTTTCTTGGGCGGGAGGGTCGTCAGGGCATGACGGCGGAGTCGGGCAGGGGCGGGCAGCCGGTGCATTCGGGAGGGATGTTCTCGAAGACGACGTCGCGGCCTATGCGGACCTTGTTCATGGGGGGATTCAGATACCAATAGATCTGCCCGTTGATCCAGAGATCCACTACTTCGCTTTCTCCAAGCAGGGTTTCTGGTTGAATGCGGTAGATGCGCACGAAGGACGGGAACTTCATTTCGTGATGCATGAGCCGCTGCAATGGCGATGCATCGTAGAAATCAAGCCGATAAACGCGGCGCGGGCTGATCGACTGTCCTTTGTGCTTCGGCGTTACTGCATAGCAAGCCACTCCTATTAGAGCGAGCGCCAGGAGCGTTTTCAATGCCCATGATGCACATTTCATTTGTGTAGTTTGCATGGGCTACGAGGGGAATTTTGTAGACCGGCAACGGCAATTGCCCATACTGCCTTCCCACCGTGCTCAGGGCATGACGGCAGAATCCGGTAAAGGCGGGCAATCCGTGCATTCCGGCGGGATGTTCTCGAAGACTACATCGCGGCCCACCCGGACCTTGTTCATAGGAGGATACAGATACCAATAAATCTGCCCATTGATCCATAGATCTACTACGCCGCTCTCTCCAAGCAGTGTCTTTGGATCGACACGGTAGAGTCGGATGACGTGGGGGTAGCGCATATCCCGATGAACCAGCTTTTGGAGCCATGAGGCTTCGTAGTAATCGAGCCGGTAGACGCTTCCGGGGCTGTAGTGGCTTCTTTGGTATTCAGGAGTGGTGAGACTGCAGATGATGGTCCCAAGCACTGCAATGCCGAGGAGCAGGGCAGTTACCTTGAATCGACGGGTGGTGGTCATGGGAGCGGAAGTGCTGGTTCCAGAGGGTGAGGCCCGTTTCATATCCATGGCGTGCGTTGCCTTGGAGAGTGAATGTGACGGGCAAGACCTCCCCTGGATAGTTCAGGGCATCACTGCTGAGTCGGGCAGCGGTGGGCAGCCGGCGCATTCCGGCGGAACATTCTCGAAAACGACGTCGCGGCCCACGCGGACCTTGTTCATGGGGTCTTCCGTGTACCAGTACAGCTCTCCATTCATCCAGAGATCGACCACCTTGCTTTCGCCGATCAAGGCATTCGGCTGGATGCGGTATAGCCTCACGAATGCGGGCATCTTGAAATCGCGATGCAATAGTCCTTGTAGGAAAGAGGCTTCGTAGTACTCGATCCGATAGGTCTTATAGGGGCTGACAGAGGTATGGAACAGGTGGGGGCGGGTGCCCTGCCATAGGCCAACAGCAATTGTGGCTATGAATAATATAAGGAATGAATTCCGGAGAATGAGCCATTTTTTTTGAATTTTATTTACCATAAAAATTTTTGAGGAAAAGGTAATTTTATCCGATGCACATCAGAAACAATCATGAAATCACCACCCCTATTGTTTTTCTCTCTCCAACGACGGAAGTCCTGGTTTTGTACGAGATATTTATGGCTTTGCACCGATTCGGGTGACTCGTCCGCTACTGCATCCTCAATCGGCACAGTCAGGTGGGTGAGGATGCCGCATTCCATTCCATTGAATCCCCAACAACCAAGGGGCTGGGAGATAAAAGATTTTCCATCGTTGAAATCATAAGAATCCCGTAAGTAGAATCCTAATTCGTCGATCTCGACCATGGCTTTGCCGCTGTCCAGTGGAGTAACGATTCCTGTGACAGCCACCTTTAACTGCGCCTCACCCATGGCCCCATAGAAATCGTCCATGGGGTCACTCATACGGCCAAAGACCAAGTAATTAACCTGACAGGTTTTGTCAAGGATTTTGGCGGGAAGATTTAGATCGCCAAATCGCCAGCATTGCTGTTGCCGGCCTTTGTTTTGCCGTTCCACCTGGTCTCTCAATTGTGCAATCCCTGCTGGACTTGCCCAATTCGTGCGCAGCCTATCCATGGCCGCCTGTACCCTTGCGAATCCCAGAGCCCACCCCATCGAAATGGTGGTCTCATCAAGCTGCGATGCCGGCAGTTGGCTTAGGCGTTGCCCTTCCACGCTGCCTTTGACCTCAGGCGTCATCTGGTAAGCCGCCCCATTGAACCACCGCTCCATCAACGCCGCAGCCACCGGCCACCCCAGCCGCGAACGCATCACGGACGGTATGTCGCGCAACTGGAACAGCGGCGTCGCATATTTGGGCTTGTTGCTCCGCCCGAGAACGGCTTGCAGCGCCTCTTGCGGCGCTTTCATCAGATCGACCATCTTTCCTCCCTCTTCATCTCGCACTGCACTGCGCGGCACGATGATCGGCGCGGATTATGCGAAGAGAACCGGCGCAAAACCCTTCCTGGCACGGTAGAGATAAGTGGCGAGACGTAACAATTCCAACCGCCGAAACGCATGCCGTCACCGCTTGACTGCCCTGTGCAACCCGTGCCAGTACCGTTTTCCCCGCCCATCGCGTCCCACGCTGCCAGCCTTGCGCAAAGCCGCGGGCCGCATTTCACGGCACATGCCACACTGCGGTTTTCCCCGCCTTCGCGCCCGCGCGCCCGTCCCGTGCCTTCCGATACCGCTGCCTCTCCTCCTCCCGCAAAAGCCGCCACCGGCCTCGTCCTCGCCCTCGTGGGCGCCATCGCCTTCAGCGGCAAGGCCATCATCGTCAAGCTCGCCTACCGGTACGGGGTGGATGCGGTCACGCTGCTGATGTACCGCATGCTGTTCGCGCTGCCGATCTTCGCGGTGATGGCGTGGTGGGCGAGCCGGGGCAAGCCTGCGCTGTCGCGTCGCGACTGGGCGGGCATCGTGGGCCTGGGCGTCACGGGGTACTACCTCGCGAGCTTTCTCGATTTCGCCGGGCTGGCCTACATCACGGCGAGCCTGGAGCGGCTCATCCTGTACCTCAACCCCACGCTGGTGGTGGTGCTGGGCTGGCTGCTGTACGGGCGCGGCATCCGCCGCGGGCAGGTGCTGGGCATGGCGATCAGCTACTGCGGAGTGGTGCTGGTGTTCGGCCACGAAGCGAGCCTGCAGGGCAAGGACGTGGCCTGGGGCGTGCTGCTGGTCTTCCTCTCGGCCGCTAGCTATGCGGTCTATCTGGTGTACAGCGGCGAGATGGTGCGGCGCATCGGGTCGCTGCGGCTGGTGGGCCTGGCCACCACGGTGGCGTGCGTGTGCTGCATCGCGCAGTTCGCGGCACTGCGCCCGCTCTCGGCGGCGGTGGTGGCGCCCGAGGTGCTGTGGTTGTCGGTGTGCAATGCGGTGCTGTGCACGGCCGTGCCGGTGCTGCTGGTGATGATGGCGATCGAGCGCATCGGCGCGGGCGCGGCGGCGCAGGCCGGCATGATCGGGCCGCTGTCCACGATCCTGATGGGCGTGTGGCTGCTGGGCGAGCCGTTCACGCTCTGGGTGGCGGCCGGCACCGTGCTGGTGATGGCGGGCATCTTCGTGTTCACGCGAATGAGAAATTGATCCCCCCTGAGCCGCCTTCGGCGCCTCCGTGCAGCCGCCGGAGTCGGCAGCTCTTCAGGCACGTCCAGGCCTGCGCAGGCAGGCCCGGAGCCGCGGCCTTCAGCCCCCGGGGGGACGACGCCCGCGGCCCGGCAAAGCCGGTTCCGCGGCGTCTGCTGGCATGGCCTGCTCCGCGGCCATTGGAACGGTAGCGCCGCTAGGATTCGGACGCCTTGCCCCGAACGTGGGAGGCTATTCCCCGGCATCCCACGCGGATGCCGGGCTTCCGTACCATCGCGGTTCCGGCGCCGGGCGCGCCACTGACAACCACTGCGTTGCCGCATCGCGCGGCACGGCGCGGAACGAAAGGACACGCACTATGGATCTGGGTATCACGGGCAAATGGGCACTGGTGTGCGGCGCGAGCAAGGGGCTGGGCTATGGCTGCGCCGAGGCGCTGGTGCGCGAGGGCGTGAACGTTGTCATCAATGCGCGCAACCCCGAGGACCTGCGCCTGGCGGCCGCGCGGCTGGCTTCCGCGGGCGCGGAGATCACGGCGGCCGCGGGGCACAAGGGGCCGCCGCCGCAGGTGGTGGCCGTGGCCGCCGACATCACGACGCCGGAGGGGCGCGAGGCGGCGTTCGCCGCACCCGGCGGGCCGGGGCGCGATTTCGACATCGTGGTGACGAACGCGGGCGGCCCGCCGCCCGGCGATTTCCGCGAGTGGGACCGCGAAGCCTGGATCCGCGCGGTGGATGCCAACATGCTGACGCCGATCGAGCTGATCAAGGCGACGGTGGACGGCATGGCGGCGCGCGGCTTCGGCCGCATCGTGAACATCACGTCGAGCGCGGTGAAGGCGCCGATCGACATCCTGGGCCTGTCCAACGGCGCGCGCAGCGGCCTCACGGGCTTCGTGGCGGGCGCGGCGCGCAGCAGCATCGCCGCCAAGGGCGTGACCATCAACAACCTGCTGCCCGGCAAGTTCGACACCGACCGGCTGGCGGCCACCATCCAGGCGGCGGTGAAGAAGTCGGGCAAGAGCGAGGACGATGTGCGCAGGGCCCAGCAGGCGGCCATTCCGGCGGGCCGCTACGGCACGCCGGAGGAGTTCGGCGCGATCTGCGCTTTCCTCTGCAGCGTGCAGGCAGCCTACCTGACCGGGCAGAACGTGCTGGCCGACGGCGGCGCCTACCCCGGCGCGTTCTGAGCGGCGGAGGCCTGCGGGCGTTCAGTGCCGGCCCACGAGGCCGACCAGCAGGCGCGCCAGCGCCAGCCGGGCGCGCGTGTAGGGGGGGAACAGCAGCCGCAGCCCGTTGAGCGGGCCATCGGCCAGGCAGGCGCGCTCGTGCGAGAAGGCGCGGAAGCCGTGCCAGCCGTGGGCGCTGCCCAGCCCGGAGCGGTTCACGCCGCCGAAGGGCAGGTTTGCATGGGCGTATTGCTGCACGCACAGGTTCACGCCCAGGCTGCCGGAGCTGGTGCGCGCAGCCACCCGGGCGATGGCTTCGCGGTCGCGGCTGAAGATGTAGAGCGCCAGGGGCTTGGGCGCGGCGTTGGTGCGCGCGATGGCCTCGTCCAGCGTGTCGAAGGTGCGCAGCGGCATGACCGGCCCGAAGATCTCCTCGGCCTCGATGCGGGCGTCTTCCGGCACATCGGCCAGCAGGGTGGGCGCGACGTAGCGCGCGGCCGCGTCGTGCGTGCCGCCGTCCAGCGCCACGGCGCCGCGCGCGAGTGCATCGTCCACCAGCTCCGCCACGCGTGCGGCATGCCGCGTGCTCACCATGCGCCCGAGGTCGGGGCTGGCGGCCACCGCGTCCGCGCCGCGCCCGTAGTGCCGCGCGACCGCCTCGCGCCAGCATTCGGCGAAGCGGGCCGCCACGCTGCGGTGCACGAGCACGTGGTCGGGCGCGACGCAGGTCTGGCCGGCGTTGGCGAGCTTGCCCCAGGCCAGCATGCGCGCGGCGGCGGGCAGGTCGGCGCTCGCATCCACGATCGCGGGCGACTTGCCGCCCAGCTCCAGGGTGACGGAGGCGAGGTGGCGTGACGCCGCGGCCATCACCGCCTGGCCCACGGCGGGCGAACCGGTGAAGAAGATGTGGTCGAAGGGCAGGGCCAGCAGCCGCGTGGCGGTGGCCACGCCGCCCTCGACCACCGCCACCTCGGTGGGCTCGAACACGTCCGCGATGACCTCGGCGACGAGGGCATTCACGTGCGGCGTGAATTCCGAGGGCTTGACGATGGCCGTGTTGCCGGCCGCCACGGCAGATACCAGCGGGCCCAGCACCGTGTTCAGCGGGTAATTCCACGGGCCGATGATGAGGCAGCGTCCGCGCGGCTGGCACTGCACGTGCGCCCGGGTGCCGATGGTGGCGAGCGTGGGGCCGACGCGGCGCGGCCGCATCCAGCGTTGCAGGTGGCGGATGGCGTGGCCGGCTTCGCCGAGCACCGGCAGCAGTTCGGTCAGCTCCACCTCCGCCGCGGGCTTGCCGAGGTCGGCGCGGAAGGCGGCGTACCAGCGTTCGCGGCGCACCTGCACGGCATGGTGCAGGCGGCGCAGCATGCCGCGGCGCCGGGCGGCATCGGAGGTGCGCAGGGCCAGGGCCGTGGCGGCCTGGGCATCGAAGAGTGCGCGCACGACGTCCTCGGGGGCATCCGGGGGTGCGTTATCGCGTGCGGGAGGCAGCAGCATATTCAGTAGCCCTTGCTTTCCTCGGGCAGCAGGCCGTGCCGCACGCGCTGCCGGGCCCGTTGCTCGTCCTTCATGAGCCGGCGGTTCGCCACGTGCCGCACGATCCAGGGCAGGGGGCGTACCACGCCGCCGCTGGCCGCGGCGAGCACGTAGGCCTTGGCGCATTTCTCGAACAGCTCGGCATTGAGTGCCAGCCGCGCGCCGGTCATGCCCAGCGCCAGCGGTTCGCCCTGCACCAGCAGCACGTTGCCGCCCCGGCCGAGGGCGGATGGCAGCCGCTCGCCGGCCGCCGCGGGCAGGGGCGGCGCCATGTGGCCGAGGTGGCGCACCTGTTCGTCGAACACGCCGGGCATGGCGCCGCCGAAGCTTTCCAGGCAGAGCCCGAACGGCCCGCCACCGGAGGCCACGGCGCAGACATCGGGGCGCAGCGCGTACACGCCCGCATGCAGCGGCGCGCGCGCATCGGCCGGCCCCAGGGCGTCCGGTTCATCCAGGCCGGGCAGAGGCAGGCGGCGCGGCGCGACATCTGCCGCGCGGCCGAACCACATGTCGCCGGTGCCGGGAATGCGCAGCGACAGCGCCGGCCGGCGGCCGCCCAGCAACTGCCGGGCTTGCAGGCGGTCGCGCAGCGTGTGCCAGAGCTGCTCGAGGGTTGCATCCATGGCGGCCTCCCTCACACGAGCGCGAACACGTCGTCGAAGCGGTTGAGGGCGTCGTCGATGACGCCGTCCGTATCGGCCAGGCTGGTGTAGATGCGGCTGCCCGCCAGCGTGACCAGGCCGTGGGCGGTGTAGGCCGCGCCGATCTCCTCCATCATGTGCTTGCGTTCCTTGGCCTCGTTGCGCACCCGGATGAGCTTCCACAGGCTGCCCGTGTCCAGCAGCAGCACGCCCGAGGTCTGCAGGTGGACGATGGAGCCCATGTTGTAGGCCACGTAGGGCAGGCCGCGGCGGCGGATGATCTCTTCCAGCCCGGCGCGCAGGCGGTCCCCCGCCCGGCCCGCGACCACGGCGGCCTGGGTGCGCTCGGCCTCGACGAGGGCGTGGTAGCCCGCGGCGCACGACAGGGGGTTGGCCGAGAGCGTGCCGCCCACGAAGGCCCGGCGCGAGGTGGTGCCAATGCCGCCCACCAGCGACATCATGATGTCGCGCCGCCCGCCGATGGCGCCGGCCATGGGGTAGCCCCCGGTGAGGCACTTGCCGAGCACGGTGATGTCCGGCACGACGCCGAAGTAGGCCTGGGCGCCGCCCATGCCCACGCGGAAGCCCGTGACCACCTCGTCGAAGATCAGCAGCGCGCCGAACTCGTCGCACAGCGCGCGCACCTGCCGGTTGTAGTCCGCGAAGACGGGCCGCGTGCCGCTCTCGGGGCCCAGGGGTTCGAGCAGGACCGCCGCCGTGCCGCCGCGCAGGCGGTTGAGCTGCAGCTTGCGCCGCAGGGCGTCGAGGTCGTTCGGCGGGCATTCCTGCGTGGGGCCGGTGGCGCCGCGCGGGATGCCGGTGGCCTCCATGCGGCCGGTGTTGGGCAGGCGCATGCCATAGACGAGCTGGTCGCTCCAGCCATGGTAGGCGCCGCCGATCTTGATGATCCGGTGCTTGCGGGTGAAGGTGCGTGCCAGCCGCACCGCGCCCATCACGGCCTCGGTGCCGGAGCCCAGCAGGCGCAGCATCTCCACGCCGGGCATGTGGCGGCACACCAGCTCGGCGAGCTGGACCTCGTATTCGTGCAGCAGGCCGGTGACCGGCCCGCACCCGTCCAGCAGCTCGTGCATTTTCTGGCGCACTGCCGGGTGGTTGCTGCCCAGCAGCGTGGGGCCGCCGGCCTGCAGGAAATCGATGTAGCGGTTGCCGTCCACGTCGGTCAGGTAGGCGCCTTCGGCCTGCGCGATGGCCAGGGGGAACGGGTGGTTGAAGGCCAGGTTGTGCTGGATGCCGCCGGGGATGACGGCCCTGGCCTGTTCAGCCAGGCGCTTCGATCCCGCGCATTTCTCGTCGAACCAGCGCAGCACCTTGGGCATGGCGTCGCGCCGCACGGGGCGCATGGGCTGGCGGATCAGCTCGGCGAAGCGCTCGTAGAGCGCGGCGGTGCCGGGCCAGGCGGAGATGGCGGAAGGCACCGTGGCGGGGCCGGCGGCGGCAGGGGCGGACGCGGAGGGAAGGGGGGCGGGGTGTCTCATGGCGTGGGCGGCGAAGGGAAGGGGCTGGGAGAGGGAGCTGGCCGGTGCTCACTACGCCGGCAGGCCTTCCCGGGAAGGGGCGGGCTGCAGGGGCGGGAGGGTCGGATGGGGCCCGGCGCTCTGCTGGAGCGCATCGTGGACGCGCCACAGCGCATCGCTGCCGCCGGTGTCGGCGAGGGCGGTGGCCTTGGCGGCGCGTTCGGCGATCCGGTCGGCCAGCAGAGCGCGCGCCAGGGCTTCCAGATCGTCCACCGCCTGCAGGGCGGCCTGGCTGTCCCGGCCGCAGCACAGGATGCCGTGGTTGCGCATCAGGTAGGCATGCGTGCCGGGCCGCACCGTCCGCGCGAATTTGGACGCGAGCCAGCCGGTGCCGGAAGGGGCGTAGCCCACCATGGGCAGGAAGGGGCCCAGCGTGGCTTGCCAGCGCGGCGGCACGGGCACGGCGCGGCCCAGCAGGGCCAGGGCGCTGGCGATCGGCTGGTGCGTGTGGATGCTGCAGCCGGCGTCGGGCCGCGCACGCAGCAGGCCGGCATGCAGGCCTGCCTCGACCGATGGGGCACGGTCGCCATCGACCTGCTGCAGGTCCGACAGGCGCAGCACGCAGACGTCGGCGGGCCGCATCGCGTGGTAGTCGATGGCCGAGGGCGTGACGGCCACGTGCCCGGCATCGAGGCGCAGCATGATGTTGCCGCCCGTGCCGGCGAAGTAGCCGAGGCGCGACAGGGTGAGGCAGAGCTCCACGACGTGCTGTTTCTGGGCAAGGTGCTTCATGGCGATTCCGGAACGGGCGTGGGGGAGGCGGGGGCCGCAGCCGCGGGAGCGCCGGCGCTGGCGGCCGGCGCATTCAGCCGGCGGTAGAGGGGCGCCAGGCGGGTGCGCACCTCCTTGAAGGCTTCGAACTTGTCCGCATACAGGCGCTGCAGCGCGGCGGCCGGCTCGTACACGCGGCGCGTACGGCGCAGCCGGTGCAGCCCGGCGAATTCCAGCTCGCCGATGCCCACGCCGGCGATGAAGGCCGCGCCGATCGCGTTGGCCTGGATGGGGTTGTCCGGCTGCCGTATCGGCTGGCCCGTGACGTCCGCCATGATCTGGCACCAGACCTCGCTCTGCGCGCCGCCGCCCACGGCGGTGACGGTGCCGGGATCGCGGCCGAGCAGCCTGGCGAAGGGCTCCATCATCCAGCGCGTGTTCAGCGCCACGCCCTCCAGGAAGGCGCGGAAGATGTCTTCGCGCGAGTGCTCCAGCGAGAGGTTGACGAGCCCCGCGCGCAGCCGCGGGTCGTCCACCGGCGTGCGCTCGCCGAAGAGCCAGGGCGTGTAGATCAGGCCGCGCGCGCCGGGCGGCACCCGGGCGGCGATGCGGTTGAGCACTTCGTACACCTCGGGGTGCTCCTCGTCGCTGGCGAGTTCGTCGGGGTGGTAGAGGATGCGGTCGCGCAGGAACGAGAGGTTCGCCCCGGCGGTGGATTGCAGTGCCATGGCCAGGTAGCGGCCGCCCACCGCGCAGGGCACGGCGGCGATCTTGCGGAATACGTCGGTCTTCATCGCCGGCACGTGCGCGCCGAGCCAGGACGAGGTGCCCAGGTAGAGGTGCGTGGCGTAGTCGTCCACGGCCGCGCCCACGGCGACGGCGGAGTTGTCCACCGCGCCGGCCACCACCATGGTGCGCGGGTCCAGGCCCAGGGCCTGCGCGATCTCGGGCCGCAGCGGGCCCAGCACATCGGTGGACTGCACGATCTCGGGCAACTGGCATGCCTCGATGCCCAGCTGCTTCAGCAGGCCGGCGTCGTAGCGGACGCGGTGGGGATCGCGGTTGTCGGTCACCCAGGCCGTGAGGATGGAGTCCTGCGTGGCGCACACGCGGCCGCACAGGCGCATGTTGAGGTAGTCCAGCGCGTTGAGGAATTTGTCGGTGCGCTCGTAGAGGTCGGGGCGCTCGTCGCGCACGTAGGCGATGTGGCCGGCGATGTCGCGGCCGGTGCTGGAGGGCGCCCCGCCCGTCAGGCGCAGCCAGCGCCACAGCTTCAGCGGCGCGTAGCCCGCGATGTTGGCGAAGCGGCCCCGGGTGCGCCGGGCGATGGCGGCGGCCCCGCGGGCATCGAGCCAGCTGATCGCACGTCCCAGGGGCCTGCCGGCGCGGTCCACGCACACGGTGACCTCGGTCTGGGTGGAGCAGCAGACGGCCACCACCTGCCGGCGCCGCGCCGCATCGGCCTGCAGCAGTTCGGCAGCGGCATCGAGCAGGGCCCGCCACCAGTGCTCCGGGTCCTGCTCGGCCTGCATGCCCTGCACGTGCAGGGCCACGGGGCGGAAGGACCAGGCGTGCACGGTGCCGTCCAGCGACACGAGGGCGCACTTGCAGCCCGAGGTGCCGAGATCGATGGCCAGGACCAGTCGTTGCGCGGGGGGCATGGCCATCCTCAGAACTTGCGCGAAACGGCGAGCACGAGGCGGTTGCCGTCGGTCGCGCGCAGCCGGTCGCCGTCCATCACCTGGAACATCTCGCGCACGCGGGTGCGCGGCATGACGTATTCGGCACTCCAGTCGAAGCCCCAGCGGCGGTGCAGGATGCCCACGGAGTAATCGGAGAAGTCCACCTCCTTGAAGTGGCGGATCTTCTGCGTGCCCGCGTGCAGTTTCAGCGTGGTCTGCGCATCCAGCGCGATGCGGTAGTCCAGGTCGAACAGCCAGCTGCCGCGCGAGTTCTGCTCGCCGCGTGCATAGCACTCCAGCGCCCGTGCCGGATCGGCCGACACCGACAGGATCTGGCCGCAGACGCCGCCCGTGTCGGCGCCGCGGTAGGTCTTGGAGATCACGTTCAGGATGCGCCCTTCGAGTGCGCCCCAGCCGATCTCCAGCACCGCGTACGAGGTGTCGTAGCGGGTCGTGCGGAAGTCCGTGGGCGCCCCGGCGTCGGGGTCGATCGCATGCGGCGCGCTGAAGCGCGCGCCGGGGAAGAACTCCGTGGCCAGCCCGGCGCCGAAATGCCAGCCGTCCGGATCGCCGAAGCGCCATCCGGCGCCCAGCAGCAGGTTGTAGCCGTCGCTGCCCGTGTAGGCCTTGCTGCTGACGGTGGAGAACTGCGCCTGCGCGACCAGGCCGCTTTCATGGGCGACCTGCACGCTCAGCTGCGCGCCGGGGCGCATGACCGAATCCGAGATGCCGCGCGTGCGCTGGTCGCTGACGAGCTTCACCTCGGTCTCGACGGCATAGCTGGCGGTCTCGTCGGCCTGGGCGGCGGCAGCGGCGCCGCCGTACAGGGCGCCGAAGGCACCGAGGGCGGCGAGGGGAAGCAGGGTGGAGCGCATGGAGGGCCTTTCTGGAGCGGGGCGGGGCAGGGCGTGGACAGGAGAAGGCATGGGCGGGCCGTGTCAGTGCCGGCAGGCCGGCGCCGCGGGGATCCCGTCGACGCGCTGCAGCCGCTCGGTCTGCCCGAGCAGTTCGGTGCCCACGAACGCGCGCACCTGCAGCTCGCCCGACTTCACGCGCAGCGCGCCCTTGTATTTGCGGCTGTCGCGCGGGTCATACACCCAGCCGTCGCGCCAGGCGTCGTTGTCGTAGCGCTCCAGGCGGGCGATCTGCACGCCGCAGGTGTCGCGGGGCTGGCCGGCGTCCTTGTCCCAGACGACCTGCCCGCAGAGCGCGGAGGGCGCGTCGGCGCAGGGCTTGAACTCCAGCACCGCGTCCTTCTCCGCGGTCATCCACAGCCCCTTGGCGTCGTCGGGGGCCGCCCGGGCCGGCGAGAGGATTGCCGACAGCAGGCCGGCGGCGAGGAGGAAGCGCGTGCGTGGGGTCATGGAAGGCTCCATGTTATTTGATAGTGATGACTAGTTTATAGCGATGACTATTTTTGTGACAGCGGTGTGGCATCCGTGGAAACCCTGACCAGCCATGGCGGAACCCGGGAATACAGGCAGCACGGAGGAGGCGAAGGACATGCGCGGCCGGGCGCCCGGTCCCTGGGGCGCAGGCGTGGCGTGGGCGAAGACCGCTGCAGCGGCCCGCGCCGGCCGAAATGCCGCGTCACCAAGAGTGGCGATAGACCAGGCAGCGCGCGGTGCCGTGGCGCTGTCAGCGGCGCGCCGCAGGGCGGGCAGTGCAGTGCCTGCGCACCGGGACTTTCGTCAGCCGGCCAGCGCGCGGCGGCGGGCGACGGATCCCAGCGCGAGCACGAGCACCGCCGCCGCGCCGAAGGCGGCGCTGACCAGGGGAACGGCCTGCGCCTGCTCGCCCTCGACGAAGAACGATGCGACCAGCGGGCCGCACGCGATGCCGAACAGCTGGGCGGCGGGCACCAGCGAGGCCACGCGGCCGCTGGGGTCCGCATCGAAGGCCAGGCGCATCTGGAACGGCGTGATGAACAGCCACAGGAAGGCGAACAGGCCGCAGAGCAGGACGAAGGCCGTGGCGCCGCCGCCGGCCGTGGCCGGCACCGACAGGGCCACGGCACCCAGCAGCAGGGAGGCGGGCAGCAGCACGGCCGGTGCGCCCACGGTGCGCACGAGGGCCGATCCGCAGCTGCCGCCGACGACCTGGATGCCCAGGCAGGCGGCGACCAGGGTCTGCACGGCCGTGGCCGAGAGGCCCGCATCCCTGCCCAGAGGCTCCACATAGGCCCAGAGCGCGCCCAGGGTGGACAGCTGCAGGAAGGCCGCGAGCAGGGGGACCGCGCGGGCGGGCGTCCAGGCGAAGCCGCCGTTGTCCGCCACCGGCAGGGGCTGCAGCGAACGGGGCAGCGCGGGTGCCAGCAGCGCCGGCAGGACCAGCAGCGCGGCCAGCAGTGTGAATGCGCCCTGCCAGCCGTGGGCCGGGATGACCACGTTCGCCAGCAGCAGGCCGACGAGCGCCTGGGCCACCGTCTGGGTGACGAAGAAGGCGCCCGCGATCCGGTCGGGCTGGGCGCTGCGCACGATCACCGCCGTGGTGCCCCAGACCAGGATGCCCTCGGCCAGGCCCGCGGCCCCGCGCACCAGGGCGAAGCCCGGGACGCCGCTGGCGTGCAGCGTGCCCCAGTCCAGCGCCGCGGCCGCCAGCGCGGCGCCGGCTGTTGCCAGGGGGAGGAGCCGCAGGGGCAGCACCTGGTCGCCGAGCAGCACGCCCAGCGCCAGGGCGACGATCTCCGCCATGGCCACCGCACCCAGGCCCTCGAGGCCGAGGCGCCCGGCCTCCAGCAGTTCCCCGAGCAGGATCGGCTGCAGCCCCAGGGTCAGCAGCGCGAGCGATCCGGCGCCCAGGGCCGACAGCAGGGCGAGGGGGCGGATCTCTTGCTTGATGCAGGTCATGGGGCCATCCAAAAACATAGTGATTGCTATCGTATAGTCAGCGGGCCCGGAATGCCATCCGCGATACCCTGGGAGAATCCCGAACCGACATGACCAAAACCGCCGCCTCCCGGCCCCGCCGGCCCCAGCCCGACCTGGCCACCAAAGTGCAGCCCGCGCAGCAGCGCGCGGCCGACACGTTCGAGCGCATCCTCGAAGCCGCCGCGCAGACCCTCGACGAGGTGGGCATCGAGCGGCTGTCCACCAACCTGGTGTGCGAGCGGGCGGGGCTGACGCCCCCGGCCCTCTACCGCTACTTCCCCAACAAGTACGCGCTGCTGTCCGAACTGGGCCAGCGCCTGATGCAGCGCCAGAACGAATGCGTGGGGCGCTGGATCGGCGCGGAAGTGTTCTCGCACGGCGAGCAGGCCCTGGCGAGCGCGCTGGAAGGGCTGCTGCTGGACACCTACGAGGTCACGCGCAGCACCCCCGCCGGGGTGTGGATCATGCGCGCCATGCGCGCCGTGCCCGCGCTGCAGCAGGTGCGGCTCGCCTCCCACGCCGAGGTGACGCAGGCGCAGACGCAGTTGCTCGCGCAGGTGCTGCCCGATACGGACCGCGGCGAGCTGCGCCTGGCCAGCCGCGTCGTGGTGGAGATGATCTATGCCGCCGTGGAGATGCTGTTCGACGAGGCGCTGGACCCGAAGGCCGTGGCGCGCACCGTGGCCGCCATGCTGGCGAGCCAGCTGGGGCGCACGGCGCAGGCGGTGACCCCGGTGCCCGCCGCGGCCCCCCGGCCTGCGCGCAAACGCACGCGCTGAGCTCCGCCAGCGGGGAGGCCTACATCGCCCAGATGCGGGGCAGCCGGGCCGGCAGGCCCCAGAGCTGCCCGCGCCAGGCGCCCCAGGCCTGCCGCAGCAGTTCCATGGCCGGCTCCACCACGGGCGCCAGCACGCGCACCACCACCACCTGCGGGTGCGGGCTGGTCGCGCCCGCGGTCTCCCGCAGCGCATGGGCATCGATCACGGCGCGGGCCGCGTCCAGGGCCGCCTCCCGGCGCTCCCGCGGCAGCGCCTCGCCGGCCACGAAAAACACCGACGCCAGGCAGCGGTGCCCGGCCAGCCCGAGGCGGCCGTCCATCAGCAGCGCGTCGGCGGCGTCGATGTTGCCGCGCTCCAGCCAGATGCCGGGCACCTCGATGTGCTGCGTGAAGCGTCCTTCGGCGAAGGGCTGGCCCGAGTGCGGCAGGCCCAGCGCCGTCACGTCCCAGGCGATGCATTCGGCTCCCGGCGCGAGCGAGAGGGTGAGCCGGTTCTCGGCCTGGCAGGCGCTGTAGCAGAGCGCCTCCAGCGGCAGCCACTCGAGGCGCGCTCCGGCGGCCAGCGTGGCCTGCGTGCGCTGCAGCGCGGGAGCGCCGGTGGAGCGGTAGAAGCGCGTGGCGCCCGGCGTGGTCACGAGGCCGTGGGCTCCCGGCGCGACAGTGGCCGAGATGTCCAGCGTGTCCCCGCCCACCAGCCCGCCCGGTGGATGCACGAGCACGTTGTGGCAGATGCCGTCGCCCTCGGGGTAGAGGCTCTGCAGGATGCGCAGCGGTCCGTCGTGGAGGAAGCGGGCCACGGTGCGCGGGCCTTCCCGCCGGTAGTCCAGTTGCAGGCGGGCGTGCCAGGTCATCGGTCGTGGTTGCCTTGCGGGTCGTTGCGTGGGTTGGAGCGAGCGCCGCATGATAGCCGCGGCCCGCAGCGTCCCGGGGCCGGACGGCGCGCGCCGGGCTCAGGCCTTCCAGGCGCCCTCGTGCGATGCGGAGGCTTCGGCGACCAGCGCCGGGCCGATGCATTCGATCGGGTGCGGCGAGGCATCGAAGACGTCGCGGCAGGAGAGCTCGGCATCGCGCTGGTCCTGCCGCTCGCCGCGGAAGCCGCGCAGGCGCACCGCGTCGATGCCGTACACCACGCGGCCGATGTTGGCCCAGAAAATGGCGCCCGCGCACATCACGCAGGGCTCGCCCGACGAGTACAGCGTGGCGCGGGCCAGGACCTCGCGCGCATGCTGCGGGCTCGCCACGCGGATGGCGGAGGTTTCCGCGTGCGCCGTGCAGTCGCCGGTTTCTCCGTTGGCGTTCCAGGCTTGCGCGAGCACCGTGCCGTCGTCGCCGACGATCACCGCGCCGAACGGCCGGTTGCCGCGCGCGCGGGCCTGGTCCGCCAGGGCGATGGCCTGCCGCAGGTAGCGGCCGTCGCGTTCGTCCAGCGGCACTTCCCCGGGCAGGGCCATGGCGCTCATGCGGCGCCTTTCGGGCCCGCGGGCAGGAAGCCGGGGTTGAATACCCGCTCGGGCGCGGGCTTCGCGGCCAGCTGGAACACGGTGGCCACCTCGTCGATCTGGCGCCCGAGCACGCCGGGCTGCACGCTGCCCAGGGCCTGGGCCGGCAGGTCGGGCGGCGCCAGGTACTGCCGGGTGATGGACCAGCGCTCGCGCTCCACATCCATGTTGAGGATGGGCTCGCGCGCCTTGATGGCGGCCAGTGCCGCATCGGGGTTGGCGAGGGTTTCGCGCAGCGCCCGCTGGCTGGCGCGCAGGAAGCCGCGCGCCACCTCGGGCTTTTCCTGCAGCAGCCGGCCCGCCAGCAGGGCGTTGCCGTACAGGTGCAGCCCGGCCTTGCCGTACTCGAGCACGGCGAGATCCCGGGGCGGCATGCGCGCGAACAGCGACACGGCGGAGTCATGGAAATAGGTGGCGGCATCGACATCGCCGCGCACCATCACGTTGTCGCGGGCGCTGAAGTCGGTCGTCACCCACTCGAAGAGATCGGGGCCGGTCTTGAGCGCGCGCGCCACCATGGGCCAGCAGCGGCGCGTGGATTCGACCGCCGCCGCGGCCACGCGCTTGCCCTTGAGCGAGAGGAAGTCGGTGGTGATGCCGCGGTCCTTGCGGCCGATGATGACGAAGGGCGCGCGCTGGTAGTACTGGTAGATGGCCTGCACCGGCGTGCCGGGGTTCTGGGCCTGGAACTCGACCAGGGAGCTGAGGTCGCCCAGGCCCAGGTCGTAGGCGCCGCTGGCTACGCGCGTGATGGACGCGACGGAGCCCGAGCCCACGTCGATGCTCACGTCCAGTCCCTCTTCCTTGTAGTAGCCCTTGGCAAGCGCGAGGAAGAAGGGCGACGTCTGGCTGGTGACGCGGAAGTCGAGCGTGAACTTCAGCGGAACGAGCGTGCCCTGCGCATGGACGAAGGGCGCGAATGGCGCGCCCAGCGCGGCGGTGGTGGCGAGGGAGCGTGAGAGAAACTGGCGTCGTTGCATGGCCGTGCCTCGGTGGTCATTGCGGGATGGCCGGTGCGCCGCTCGGCGTGCGCCGCGCGCAAGGGCACGGCGCACCGCCGGGCGCGCACCGGTGCGGATCGAGCAATTTCCGGGCGACGGCGGGGCGGGCCCCACCGTGCTGAACGCTTCTACTCGCCGGCGTCAATGCATGAAGCGTGCCCATCGTGACGCCGCCGGCACGGCATGCGCGAAAGCCGGGGCAGGCGGCGTTGGTGCTGCGTTGGTGCGCCATGGGCGCGCCGGCAGTGCACGGCATTCCCGTATTCCTCGTTCTGGTGCGCGCGGTCACCGCGGCAGGGCGGGGACGGCGGTTTTGCCTGGCCCGCGGATTGCATCCGGCCCTGGCGAGAGTAGAAGCGTTCAGCAGGGCCGCCACCCCGTTTGCAGGGAGGGCGGCCGGCGGGTCATTGCTCTTGAAGCCGGAACCGGCACCGTGCCCGGCACGGTGCCGGCGCCTTTCCCACTTCAAGGGCCTGCGCCGCGTGCGCCATGGATGGTGACCATGTGCGTGCCTCCATGGCCCTTGCATGCTGCAACGACAAGGAAACCACCATGACTTCTGCCACCATCCCCGGCACGGCGACCGACCACTCCGGCGTCCGGGAGGAGCTCTCCCGCGAGGCCCGCATGGGCGGCCTGGGCGAGGAAACGCGCGAGCGCGAGGTGCGCTGCATCGACATCTCGGATTTCGACCGCCGCAAGGAAGAGATCGCCGAACAGCTCTGGAGCGCGTCCGTCGATATCGGCTTCTTCCAGGTGTCCCACCACGGCATTCCCATCGAGGACATCCGCGCGGCCTTCGCGCGGGCCGAGGCCTTCTTCGCGCTGCCGCGCGAGACCAAGGCGCAGTGGCCGCTCGCGCGCAACGCGGGCTGGGAGCACAAGGCGCAGATCCGCCCCTCCACCCGCACGCCGGACCAGAAGGAGTCCTACCAGGTCACGCGCCCGCGCATGGAGGGCCTCTGGCCGACGGAGGAGGAACTGCCGGGCTTCCGCGCGGCGACGCTGGCCTTCGAGCGCCAGTGCTGGGAGGTGGGCATGCGCCTGCTTTCGTGCTTCGCGTGGAAGCTGGGGTTCGACGACGCGTTCTTCACCCGCGCGCACGATCCGGCCGTGCCCGCCTACCAGAGCACGCTGCGCATGCTGCATTACTTCGCGGTGGATCCGGCGCTGAAGGACGAGCTGGGGCTCTGGCGCGCGGGCGCGCACACCGATTTCGACTGCCTGACGCTGCTGTTCCAGCGCCCGGGGCAGGGTGGACTGCAGGTGCTGCCCGGCAAGGAGATGGAGGGCCGCCGCTGGACGCCCGTGGAGCCCGCGGAAGGGGTGGTCACCTGCAACATCGGCGACATGCTCACGCGCTGGAGCGACGACGTGCTGCCCAGCAACTTCCACCGGGTGCGCAATCCGTTGCCGCACGAGTACCAGGGAGCGCGCTACAGCCTGGCGTTCTTCTGCCAGGCCAACGAGGATGCGGTGATCGCGGGCCCGGCCGGCACGCATCCGCCGATCACGGCGGGCGAGTACCTGAAGCAGCGCATCAGCGCGAACTTCTCCAACCGCTACTGACGGCAGTGGAGGTCAGCGCGCGCCCCGCTGGGGAGGGCGCGGGCCTCCGCGGCCTTCGATGTGCCGGAAGGTCAGGCGGCCCTTGTTGAGGTCATAGGGGGACAGTTCCAGCGACACGCGGTCGCCGGCGAGCACGCGGATGCGGTGCTTGCGCATCTTGCCGCCCGCATAGGCGATGAGCTGGTGCCCGTTGTCCAGGGTCACGCGGAAGCGGGAGTCGGGGAGGACTTCCTCCACTTTGCCTTGCATTTCGATCAGGTCTTCTTTGGACACGGAACTCCTTCGGATGGTGGGAAAGAAAGGGATGGATGGACGCGGGGCCGTGCGTCAGGCCGCGCCGTGCAGGGCGATGTGCCGGCCCTGGTCGATGGCATAGAGCGAGGCCAGGGCATCGCTGTCGAACTGCGGCAGGAAGCGGAAGACGCGGTCGTGCATGCCGCGGCGGACGGAGACGGAGGCGGTGTAGCGGCCCGAGTCGATGCGCCGGGTGAGCGGCGTGACGAGGTAGCGGCCCACTGCCAGGGCGACTGGTGTGTGCATGTCGGAACGATAAAAAGCGGGCGTGCGGCGCGCGCACGCGGGGAAACACAGGACGCCGGTGGAGGCCGGGCGCGGCCGGATGGGAGGCCGGCGGCGTGGAAGCAGGTGGCGGAAGCCGCCAGGGGCGACGCGGGCCGGGAGTCCGGAACGGAGCGCGTCGTGAAAAAAGGAAGGAGCTTGCCGGAAGGAAGGCGGGCCGTGGTGCGGGCCCTGTGCGGCGGGGCATGCGGGACGATGCGTGCGCCGTGGGCCCCGGCAAGGCAGGCATGTCGCCAGGGCGGGGCACAGTGTAGCGCATGCGCGCCGGCCCGTGCGCGGCAATGGCCATGTGTTGCTTGCTGGCAATGGGCCATCACGCCTGCATGCTGCCGTGCTAGCCTGTGCCTTGATTTTCCAACCGAAGGTACGTTGCATGGCTATCGTCACCACTTCCACCGCCCGGATGGGCGAACTGCGTGAGGCATTGCCCCGCATTGACCGGTTGCTGCGCAGCAACCAGGCGGGCCAGATCGGCGAGGACGTGATCGACGAACTCGTTCAATGCGCCTGGATGGAGTGGAACGCGGGTGCGCTGCGCCTGACGGCCACGGGCCAGAACATCTGCCGCCAGATGCAGGCCCGCTGACCACGGCGCGCGCAAACGTTTGCGCCTGGCCGTGGCGCCATGGCCGCCATCACTCCGGCCGCGCCGCGCGCCAGGGCGCCATCCACTCCAGCCCCGCGCGGGTGCCACCCGCTTCCGCGCCGCGCGCAGGGCGGTATTCGCAGCCGATCCAGCCGGCATATCCCAGCGCATCGACAAGCCGGAAAAGATAGGGGTAGTGCAGTTCGCCCACGTCGGGTTCGTGGCGTTCCGGCACGCCGGCGACCTGCAGGTGGCCCACGCGGCCCGTGGGCAGGTAGCGGCGCAGCTTCGTGGCCACGTCGCCTTCGGCCACCTGGCAGTGGTAGAGGTCCATCTGCACCTGCACGTGCGGGCTGCCGAACGCTTCGACCCAGGCGTGCGCCGCGTCCTGCCGCTGCAGGAAATAGCCGGGCATGTCGCGGCCGTTGATGGGCTCGATCATCAGCGTGATGCCGTGCGGAGCCGCCAGGGCCGCCGCGCCGCGCAGGTTGGCGGCGTAGGTGGCGTGCAGGGCCGCGGGGTCCGTGCCTTCTGGCGCGATGCCGGCCATCACGTGGATGCGCGGGCAGGCCAGGGCCCGGGCATAGGCGATGGCCTGCGCGATGCCGTCGCGGAACTCCGCCTCCCGGCCCGGCAGGCAGGCCAGGCCGCGTTCGCCGGCCTCCCAATCGCCCGGCGGGGCGTTGAACAGCACCTGCTGCAGCCCATGGCGGTGCAGCAGGGTGGCCAGCCGGTCGGCCGGATGGGCATAGGGGAACAGGTACTCGACCCCGCGGAAGCCATCCCGGGCCGCGGCGGCGAAGCGGTCGGTGAACTCCATCTCCGGATAGAGCATGGACAGGTTGGCGGCGAAGCGGGGCATTGGACGGCGGGGCTGGACGGCGGTGCGCCATTGTGCCGGGCCGCCCCCGTCCCCTTGCCCGGTGCCCTGGCCCGGTGCTATTGCTCGGCGTAGTGGTACGTCAAGCCGCCGTCCACGAAGTGGGTGCCGCCCGTGATGTAGCGGGCCTCGTCTCCCGCCAGGAAGGCCACCAGCCCGGCCACGTCCTCGGGCTGGCCCATGCGGCCCAGGGGGATCTGCGCATTGAGCGCGCGCATCTGCTCGGGGTTGTCCATCAGTTGCGCATTGATCGGGGTGGCGATGGCGCCCGGCGCGACGTTGTTGATGCGGATGCCCAGCGGGGCGAGCTCGCTCGCGAGGTTGCGCGCCAGCATGCGCAGCGCGCCCTTGCTCGCGCAGTACGAGGCGAAATGCGGGAAGGCGATCTCCTCGTGCACCGAGCTGATGTTGACGATGGCGCCCCCGTCCTTGCGCGTGCGCAGGTGCCGCACGAAGGCCTGCGTGGCGAAGAACAGGCCCTTCACGTTGGTGTCCATCACGAGGTCGTAGTCTTCCTCGGTCACGTCCCAGAAGTCGGCGCGGCGCTCCACGCCCGCGTTGTTCACCAGGATGTCCAGCCCGCCGAGCGCCTGCGCGGCCTCGTCCACCAGCCGGCCCGCTTCAGCGGCGCCGCGGCTCAGGTCCGCGGCCACGTACACCGCGCGGCGCCCGAGCGCGGCGATGCATTCGATGAGCCCGCCGGGCGCGCCGTCGGGATTGCGGCCGTTGAGAACGACGTCGGCACCGTCCTGCGCGAGCCGCAGCGCGATTGCTGCGCCAATGCCCTGTGTGCTGCCGGTGACGAGGGCCTTGCGGCCTGCGAGACGTCCTGGGACCATGGGATTGCCTTTCCTGAAGAGCCGATGGAGATCCCGCCACTGTAGGGATGGTGCAAGGGCCTCCGCGTAGTCCGGCGCCCCGGCCCCGCGTGCGCCGGCAATGCCTGCCGCCCCCGTGCGCACTGCGGAGTCGGGTTTCCGCGGATTGCTTCGCGCCTCCGGTGGGCGTGGCGGGGGCGAGCCGACAGGATGGGGCACATGTCCCTGCTCGGCAAACTTACCCGCTGCTTCGGTATCTCCCGAGTCACCTTCGATACGCCGGCGGGCCAGACGCAGCGCATGCCGTCACTGGCCAGCACCGCCGTGCGGCCGCTGGATGCTCCGGCCAGGCGGCCGCTGCGCCCGCCGCGGGCGGATTCCGCCCGCCCCCCGCGCGGCGCGGTGCCGGCCGCTGCGGCAAATGCCGCCCATGCCGCCCATGCCGCCCATGGCGGTACGGCAGGTGCGCCGCGCGGTGCGGCGGCGTCCCATGTCCTGCTCGATGCGATGGAGCAGGCGCAGCCCGACATGTCAAGGTGCGTCCGTTCGCTGTTCAGCCGCACGGACAGCCGCTTCGGCGTGGTGGCGGACCTCGCCGACGCCCTGTCGCACGTGGATGTGTCGCGCATGGCGCCGATTCCGGGCCTGCCCGGGGCGCCGCGCGTGCTGCTGGCCCAGGCGATCGCCGCGGCCACCGGAGGGGATGCCGCCAGGGCCCTGGAAGCACTCGCCGTGCTGCAGGGGATGGACCCGGCCCGCGAGGTGGCGACGGCCTGGCGGCAGCGGCAGGCCGGCGCTTTGGAAAGTGATGCCGGATCGGTGTATGGCACGCCCGCGGAATCCCTGGAGGGCAGCGAGGATGGCTCGGAATACGGGATGGCCTGGCCCTCCCTGGAGGCCGATGGACCGGACCTCTCCACGCCGCGGCATGCGTCCGCCGGTGCGGAAGCGGACGGGGTGGCCCGCGCCGCCGCGGCCAGGCAGGCGGCATGGCGGGTGGCTGCCGCGCTGGCCGCCACGCCCATGGGGCAGGACGTGCTGCAGGCCGTGGTCGCCGTTCCGGTGGAGACCGCGCAGCGCCAGGATTTCGCGCTGTTGCTGAAGGCGGCGGCCGCCCTGGCGGACACCTCCCCGGAGACCTTGCCCGAAACCGCCGCGGGGCCGGCCGGGGGATTGGCCGAGGGCGCGGACCCCGCCGCGCTGCTGGCCCGGGCCGGGGCACGGGATAGCGTGCCGGGCCGGGCGATTGCCTGTGCTGCCGCCAGGATGGCCGGCGACGTGCAGGCTGCCGCGCCCCACCGGTGGGCGCTGGCGGCCGTGCGCAACGACCTGTTCGAGACCGGGCCCGGATCGGACTTTGCCGCGATCGATGCACGCCTCGAAAAAACGGGGCGCTGGATCGAGCGCGCTGCGCCGCAGCGGGGCAGGCTGCCGCGCAACCCCCTGGTCGGCAAGACACCTTTCACGGCCCTGCGGCATGGCACGCAGGGCGTGGAACGGGGGCCGGCCATCGCGCGCCATCGCCGCGCCCGCGAAGCCGCACTGCGCGAGGCTGCCGGGAGCCTGCAGGCGCACCTGGCCGAGGCGGCTTTGGGCATGCGCACGCCGGGTCCGGGGCAGGTGCCCGAGGCGCTGCTGCGGGCCGCAGTCCTGGCGCACTGCCTGCAGACCCCGGCACCGGGGCCGCTCGAACGGGAGGGCTTCGACGCCGCAGCCCAGCGCGACATCGCCGGGCGCCTGGCCGCCATGCTGTCGCCGGGCCTGGATGCGGACGGGCGTGCGGGCCTCGCCCACCGGCTGGCCGGTGCGCCCGCGCTGCAGGCATTGGCCACCCTGCGCTTCGACGCACGGACCATGGGGCAGTGGCTCGACGAGGCCCGCGCGGTGGCGGGCGCCGCCACGCAGGTGGCCGGGGACGGGCCGGATGACTTGCGCGCCGTCTCCGCGGCGCTGGCGCAGGCGCGCGAGGAGGTGGTGGGGCGCGGCACCCGCCTGCCGGTGGTCGATCGCGAAACCGTGCGCACGGCGCTCAAGGAAATCATCGCGCGCCTCGAAGGATCGAGCCGCCTGCGGCTCAGCAGCGGGGGCCTCGTGGGCGTGGGGCTGCGGCAGATCACGTCGTCGGTCAGCGCCATCGCGAGCGCCTTCTTCCTGCGTGGACGGATCGACGGCAGGGTGCAGCGCGGCCGGCAGGCGATCTTCGAGATCGCGATGCCGCCCTACGACATGGAGATCGTGCTCGGCACCCAGCGCCAGGCGGCCCGGCAGGTGGGCGTCGGTGCCTTCGTGGGGCCGGACATTGGCATCGCCAAGGCAGGCGTCAACGTGGACACCGTGCTCTACGGCAGCGAGCGCGCCGACGTGAGCGGCATTTCGCTGCGCCTGCCGCGCGTCGGCCGGCCCGTCCCGGAACTGCGGGCCGAGTTCTCTGCCCTGGTGGATGCGCTGCTCGACGGATGCCACGGCGGCGCGGACCCGGGCGACGGGCCGCCGCTGCTGCAGCGCCTGCTGCAGGCGTTTCCCGAGCTCACGGTGAACCGCATCGGCCGGGCCGGCGACGGCCGGCGGCGCCATGCGCTGGGCGTGGATGCCGCGGCGTCTGCCGGCCGCTGGGGCGCCAAGCTCAGCGGCAGCGTCGGCGGATTCGTCGAGGCCCAGCGCAACGTCACGAAGCACTATGCCGACGCGACGGGCCACATGCGTGTCGAGCGCTCGATCGAAGGGCACCAGACCAAGGCCGGGGTGGCGGCCAGGGTGTCCGCCGGCTTCGGAACGTCGCTCGCGTCGGCCACCGCCGCGTCCGGCGGCGTGGACCTCTCGGTCGCGGCGCTCCAGGCCGGCGCGGCTGCGGAGAATGTCTTCTCCGGCCTGTCGCGCCGCCGGGAGGCCGTCTATGAAGCAGGGCGCCTGCATCCACTCTCGTTCGTCGAAACCGAATACCAGAACGTGGAGGCCTTCCTCGAGGCGATGGAGCCGCAGGCCGCCGCCTGGGTCGATGCCGGCATCGAGCGGCCCCGGCTGGATGCGCTGCTGCAGGCCGTCCGGCAGCATGCGGCGCCGATCCACAGCTTCGCGGCGCGCTCCACGGTGACGCCCGCCATGCGCCAGCGGGACGATGCCTACCGCTCGGCCCTGCAGCTCTGCGCCCAGCACCCGGGCGGTCCGCCGGACGCGGCGCAGGCGCTGGCCGCCCGGATCGAATCCCAGTGGACGGATCCGGCCGCGGTGCAGCCCTATTCGCTGCGCTCCTATGAGCGCCACATGGTCCAGCAGACGCGCGGCATCGATCTGGTGGTGCAGTGGGCCAGCCTGAAGGCGGCCGAGGCGTCCCACATCGACAACCGCATCGACGTGCCGGCCCGGCGGCCTGCGCCTGCACCGGTACAGGTGCCTACCCGTCCGGAGGGTCCGCCAGCAATTGCTCCAGGCGCCGCGGGTAGTGGTTGAGGAAGTCCCGCGTGACCTCGAAATGCTCGGTGTCCTCGAAGGCCACTTCGCTCACGCCCGTGCCGTCGAACAGGATGATCTTCGCGTGCGGGTACGACAGCAGGATCGGCGAGTGCGTGGCGATGACGAGTTGCGAATGGTCCTCGACCAGCTGGTGGATGGCGCACAGCGCCGCCAGCTGGCGGCTGGGCGACAGGGCGGCTTCGGGCTCGTCGAGGAAGTAGAGGCCGTTGCCGCGCAGCTTCTGCGTCAGCACGCTCATGAACGATTCGCCGTGCGACTGGGCGTGCAGCTTCCGGTGGCCGTAGCCGTTGTGGCCGGGCATGTCGTCCATGTAGGTCGCCACGTTGAAGAAGCTCTCGGCCCGCAGGAAGTAGCCGTCTTTCGGAATGGGCGCGATGCGGGCCAGCCGCAGGTCGCCGTGCAGCGGCGAGACGGATGGTCGCTGCAGCGTCGTCTGCAGCCGCACGGACCGCGTGCCGCCTTCCTGCCCGAATCCCATGCCGAGGGCCAGCGCTTCCAGCACGGTCGATTTGCCCGCGCCGTTCTCTCCGACGAAGAAGGTGACGCTGGGATGGAAGTCGATCTGGTCCATCTGCGCGACGGCCGGGATGCTGTAGGGGTAGGTGCTCTCGTCGATTTCGGCATCGGGGCGAAAGCTGGCGCGCAGCAGGTGGGGTTGGGTGCGGCGGGGCATGTCCGTTCCCTAGGCCTGGGTGATGCTGACGGTGACGAAGCCGACCAGCCCGTCCCGGGACTCGGCGACGAAGGTCGTGGCGTCTTCCCGGCCGATGCTGCTGCGCCAGTGCGCTGCGTCCCGGTCCGGGTCGCCCGGGCCTGCGAAGATGCCGGGGAAGGCCGCGTGGTGGACCGCATTCACTTCCTCGCCGAGCGCGCAGATCGCGTGGAGGTCGGCTTCGGTGGCTTCGCGGTAGGTGGGCATGCGGAAATTGTAGGGCGGCGCATGGCGCCAGGCCCGGGCCCGCGGGCCCTCACTCGCCCTGCGATCCCCGCCGCGCCCAGCCCGTGGTGTGCTTCTCCAGCACGCTGAAAAGCTCGTACATCACCATCGCCATCGCACCCACCACCATCAGGCCCGCGAAGGCCAGGCCCATCTGCATGGACGAGCCGGCGGAGATCAGCAGGTAGCCGATGCCCTCGTTGGCGGCGGTCATCTCGCTCACCGTGGTGCCCACGAAGGCGAGCGTGATGGCCACTTTCAGCGAGCCGTAGAAGTAGGGCAGCGAGCGCGGCAGGCCGACCTTGGTGAGCACGTCCCAGCGGCGCGCGCCCAGCACGCGCAGCACGTCCTCCAGCTCGGGCTCCAGCGTGGCCAGGCCCGTGGCGATGTTGACCATGATGGGGAAGAAGCTGATCAGGAAGGCGGTGAGGATGGCCGGCCCCGCGCCGATGCCGAACCACACCACCAGGATGGGCACGAACGCGGCCTTGGGCAGCGCGTTGAAGGCGGTCATGAGCGGGTAGATGGCGGCATAGGCCAGGCGCGAGGAGCCGATCACGAAGCCCAGCAGCACGCCCACCACGATGGCGATGCCGAAGCCCGCCATGGTGACCCAGAAGGTGCGCCATGCGTGGCCCGCGATGATCCACTTGAACTCCACCAGCTGGTTCCAGATGGCCAGCGGGCTGGGGAAGATGAATTCCGAGACGCCCAGGCCCGAGCAGACGACCTGCCAGAGCACGATCACCGCGAAGAGCAGGACCCAGGGCGACCAGCGCTCGACGCGCTTGCGGTGCTGTGCGTTCATTGCGTGATCTCCCCGCCGGCCTTGCGCAACGCCCCGATGTGGCCGCGCAGCTCCAGCACGATGTCGGTGAATTCCTTGGTGTAGGTCAGTTCCAGGTCGCGCGGCCGAGGCAGCTCGATGTCGCGGCGCACGACGAAGCGGCCCGGGCTCTTGCTCATCACATAGACCGTGTCCGCGAGGAACACGCTCTCGCGCAGGTCGTGCGTGACGAGGATGACGTTGAACTGCTGCTCGGCCTGCAGGTCGCGCAGGATGCACCAGAGCTCCTCGCGCGTGAACGCGTCGAGCGCGCCGAAGGGCTCGTCGAGCAGCAGCATCTGCGGCTCGTGGATGAGCGCGCGGCAGATGCTGGCGCGCTGCTGCATGCCGCCCGAGAGCTGCCAGGGGTACTTGTCCTCGTAGCCCGCCAGGCCCACTTTTTGTAGCAGGGCGCGGGCGCGTGCCTCGTACTCCTTGCGGCGGGCCTTGAACTGCGAGCGGTGCGGCTCGACGATCTCCAGCGGCAGCAGCACGTTGGCGACCGTGGTGCGCCAGGGCAGCAGCGAAGGCGCCTGGAAGGCCATGCCCGAGATCTTCAGCGGCCCGGTCACCGGCTCGCCGGCGATGCGGATCTTGCCCATGGAGGGCATGCGCAGGCCGGTGGCCAGCTTCATGAAGGTGGACTTGCCGCAGCCCGACGGCCCGACGATCGCGATGAATTCGCCGCGCCGCACCTGCAGGTCGATGGCTTCCACCGCGAAGTGGTTGGCGCGCAGCAGCTCTTCGTTGTAGGCGAGCCAGACGTCGCGGAAATCCACGAAATAGGTTTCTGTGGCCTGCATGGAAAAAAGTCCTGGAAGGGGGGAGGTGTGCCGCAGTCCGGTGGGGGACGGCGGCGGCGAACACCCTCCTGCCACGCGGGCGCGTGGCACGGCAAGGGTGCCGGGCCGGGCAGGAAGGCCTACTTCTTCGGCAGGATGTTCAGCTCGGCGGCCGCCGGCAGGAAGCTGCCATTCCACACGGTGGCGGGATCGACGCGCGTCTTGGTGTTGTAGGCGTCCGAAACCTGCGAAGCCATCAGCGCGAGCCGCTGGGGCTTCACCTGGCCGAAGCCCTCGGCGCGCGCATCCGGGCTGTTGATCACCGTGTCGATGGCCAGCTGCAGCCGCCGCGTCTCGAGCGCGGTGTTCACGATGCCGTCGCGCTCCTTCACGTAGGCGATGGCGGCGCCGGGGTTGGCGATCACCTCCTTCGCTCCGCGGGCGAAGGCCTTCAGGAAGGCCTTCACCGCCCCGGGGTTCTCCTTGAGGATCTTCGGGCTCGCGATGATGGCGTTGCCATACAGCTTCACGCCGTAGTCGGCATAGGGCAGCACGACCACGTCCGACGCCTTGGCGCCGCGCGCCTCCAGGTTCAGCAGGGAGGTGAAGGTGAAGCCGGTGATCGCGTCCACGTCGCCGCGCACCAGCATGGTCTCGCGCAGGGGCGGGTCCATGGCGGTCCATTGCACGCCGGCGATCTGGTTGGCCTTGGCGAAGATCGGGAAGGCGCGGCGCCCGGCGTCGAACACCGGCGCGCCCAGCTTTTTGCCGTTCAGGTCGGCGGGCCTGGTGATGCCGCTTTTCTTCAGCGCCATGACCGATGCGGGCGTGTTGTTGTAGACCATCATCACGGCCACGGGCTTGTTCTGCGCGTCGGGGTTGTTGCCGTGGAATTCCATCACCGCGGCCAGGTCGGCGAAGCCGATGTCGTACGAGCCCGAGGCCACGCGCTGCACCGCGCCGCCCGAGCCGTTGCCGGCGTCCACCGACACGTTCAGGCCCGCTTCCTTGAAGTAGCCCTTGGCCGTCGGCAGCAGGAAGAAGGCCGCAGGCCCCTCGAAGCGCCAGTCGAGCTGGAACTTGATGGGGGTGGGCGCGCCGGACTGGGCCTGCGCGGCGGGCACCAGCAGGCCCGATGCGGCGAGCAGCAGGGCGGACTGCAGGAAGGAACGCTTGGTCATGGGGTCTCCATTCGTGTCGATCGATACCGGGAGTATCAGCAAGATCGATGCCTGTCCGCCACTGGCTGCCGGGCCCGGTATGCATGGATTGCACCAGCATGGTGCGGTTTTCACACCTGCCAGGGGCTCAGCGGCGTTCCCAGAAGCCGCGGTGCGTGGCGACGAGTGCGTCGCGCAGTTCGGGGATGGGGCCGGTCACCTGCACCGGGCGCTGGCCGCGCGCGAACACCTCGCGGCAGGGCAGGTCCAGCGTGGGGTTCTCGGGGTGGTCGCCCGTGAGGGCGCGCAGCGCGGTTTCCTCGGCCCCGTAGAGCACGCGCCCGATGCCGGCCCAGTAGATGGTGCCCGCGCACATGGCGCAGGGCTCGAAGGTGGTGACGAGGGTGCAGCCGCGCAGGATGCCGGCGGGCCAGCGCGCCGCGGCCTCGCGCGCGAGCGTGGATTCGGCGTGGTTCACGGTGTCGATGTTGCCCTGCTCGGCGAGCACGGTGTCGCCGTCCGGCGCGACCAGCAGCGCGCCGAAGGGATGGCGGCCGGCCTCCATCGCGCGGCGCGCCACGGCATCGGCCCGCAGGAGGTGGCGGGCGATGCGCTCCGGCGTCAGCGGGGCTGCGGCAGGGGAACGGGGAGGAAAAGGGGGTACGGGATCGGGCATGGTGCAGGCCGCATGCAAGCCGCGTACCGATGGCCGGCCCGCGCCCGGGTGGCGGGCAGCGGGCGGCGTGCAGGGCGCTTCAGCGCTGGGCTTTGGAGGCCGCGGCGTTGGCGGCGGCCAGTGCCGTCATGTTGACCACGCGGCGCACGGTGGAGGAGGGCGTGAGCACATGGGCCGAAGCGGCGGCGCCGAGCAGGATCGGGCCGATGGTGGTGCCGTGGCTGCCCGTGGTCTTGAGCACGTTGAACAGGATGTTCGCCGCGTCGAGGTTCGGGCAGATCAGCACGTTGGCCGAACCGGTAAGGGTGCTGTCCTCCAGCGCGGTCTGGCGGATCTTCTCCGACAGGGCCGCGTCGCCGTGCAGCTCGCCATCGCTCTCGATGTGGGGCGCGGCCTTCGCGAACAGGTCGCGCGCCGCGCGCATCTTGCGGGCCGAGGGGCGCGTGGACGAGCCGTAGTTGGAGTGGGAGAGGAAGGCCACCTTGGGCGGCAGGCCGAAGCGCTGCACTTCCTCGGCCGCCATCTGCGCGATGTGCGCGAGCTGCTCGGCGCTCGGATCCTCGTGGATGTAGGTGTCGGCGATGAACAGCGTGTGCTGGTCCAGCGTGAGGGCGTTCACCGTCGCGAGGCCGGCGGCACCGTCCTTCAGGCCGATCACCGTGCGCACGTGCTCCAGGTGGTGGTCGAAGCGGCCGAACAGGCCGCACAGCAGCGCGTCCGCGTCGCCCAGTCGCACCATCAGCGCGCCGATGAGCGTGTTGGAGCGGCGCACGGCGGCCTTGGCGGCCTCGGGCGTGATGCCGTCGCGGCCCATCAGGCGGTGGTAGGCCTCCCAGTACTGGCGGAAGCGCGGATCGTCCTCGGGGTTGCAGACCTCCACGTCCTTGCCGAGCTGGATGCGCAGGCCGGCCTTCTTGATCCGCATCTCGATCACGGCGGGGCGGCCGATCAGGATGGGCCTGGCCAGGCCGTCATCGACCGCGACCTGCGCGGCACGCAGCACGCGCTCGTCCTCGCCCTCGGCATAGGCCACGCGCTGCAGGCTGGCCTTGGCGGCGGCGAAGACCGGGCGCATGAACATGCTGGTCTGGTAGACGAAGCGCGTGAGGCTGTCGCGGTAGGCGTCGTAGTCCTGGATCGGGCGGGTGGCCACGCCCGAGGCCTCGGCCGCGCGTGCCACGGCGGGCGCGATGCGCAGGATCAGGCGCACGTCGAACGGCGTGGGGATGAGGTAGTCCGGGCCGAAGGAGAGTTCCTGGCCCGCGTAGGCGGCGGCCACCTCGTCGCTCATCTCGGCCTTGGCGAGGTCGGCGATCTCGCGCACGCAGGCGAGCTTCATCTCCTGCGTGATCTTCGTGGCGCCGCAATCGAGCGCGCCGCGGAAGATGTAGGGGAAGCACAGCACGTTGTTGACCTGGTTCGGATAGTCCGAACGGCCCGTGGCGATGATGCAGTCCGGGCGCACGGCCTTGGCCAGTTCGGGCCGGATCTCCGGCTCGGGGTTGGCCAGCGCCAGGATGATGGGCTTGTCCGCCATGGTCTTGACCATGTCGGCCGTGAGCGTGCCGGCGGTGGAGCAGCCCAGGAACACGTCGGCGCCGTTGACCACGTCGGCCAGGGTGCGGGCCTCGGTCTTCTGCGCATAGCGGGCCTTGGATTCGTCCAGCGGGCCGCGGCCTTCGTAGATCACGCCCTTGGAGTCGCACACGAAGATGTGCTCGCGCTTCACGCCCAGGCCGACCATGACGTCCAGGCACGCGATGGCGGCGGCGCCTGCGCCCGACACGGCCACCTTCACGGCGCCGATGTCCTTGCCCACCAGTTCCAGGCCGTTCAGCAGGGCAGCGCTGGAGATGATGGCCGTGCCGTGTTGGTCGTCATGGAACACCGGGATGTTCATGCGCTTGGAAAGCTCACGCTCGATGTAGAAGCACTCGGGCGCCTTGATGTCTTCCAGGTTGATGCCGCCCAGCGTGGGCTCCAGCGCCGCGACGATCTCGATGATCTTGTCCGGGTCGCGCTCGGCCAGCTCGATGTCGAACACATCGACGCCCGCGAACTTCTTGAAGAGGCAGCCCTTGCCTTCCATCACCGGCTTGCCGGCCAGCGGGCCGATGTCGCCCAGGCCCAGCACGGCCGTGCCGTTGGTGATCACGCCCACCAGGTTGCCGCGGGAGGTGTAGTCGAAAGCGAGCGACGGGTCGGCCTGGATGTCCAGGCACGGATAGGCCACGCCGGGCGAGTACGCCAGGGAGAGGTCGCGCTGGTTCGACAGGGGCTTGGTCGGCGTGACGGCGATCTTGCCGCGGCTGGGGTTGCGGTGGTATTCGAGCGCTGCTTCGCGCAGTGCCGCTTCCGCGGCGGAGAGTGGCTTGGTCATACGGGGACTTCCGGAAAAAAAGGCGCAGGGGCAATGCCTATCGAGCTTAACCGCCGGGCCCGCGCCAGCGTGGCCTGGACCCATGCCATATGTGCATGGGGAACGAATGCCCGCGCCGGATGCGGAGCGGGGCTGTGCCGGGGCAGGCCGGGCTCAGTGCGCTTCGGCCTGCCGGGCGGCATCCACGGCCGCGGAGGTGTCGCGGCTGGTGCCATTGAAGAAGACGTTCAGGAGCACGGCGGTGATCGAGGCCAGCAGGATACCGGATTCGATCAGCGGGTGGATGGCATGCGGCATCCACTGGCGGAAGTTGGGCGCCACCAGCGGCACCATGCCCACGCCGATGGAAACCGCCACGATCATGGCGTTGAAGCGGTTGGCCTTGAAATCCACCGCGCCCAGGATGCGGATGCCGGTCGCCGCCACCATGCCGAACATCACCAGGCCCGCGCCGCCCAGCACCACGGTGGGCAGCGATTCGACCAGCGCCGCCATCTTGGGCACCAGGCCCAGCAGGATGAGGATCAGGCCGCCGGCGACGCAGACGAAGCGGCTCTTGACGCCGGTCACGGCCACCAGGCCCACGTTCTGCGAGAAGCTGGTGTAGGGGAACGTGTTGAACAGGCCCCCGATCAGCGTGCCCAGCCCGTCGGTGCGCAGGCCGCGCGTCAGCGCCGCCTGGTCCACCTTCCTGCCGGTCATCTCGCCGAGCGCGAGGAACATGCCGGTGGATTCGATCATCACGACCACCATGACCAGCGTCATGGTGAGGATCAGCACCGGGTCGAAAATGGGCGCCGCGATCTCGAAGGGCAGGACCAGGTCGAACCACTGCGCCCTGGCCACCTTCTCGAAGCCCATCAGGCCCATGGCGGTGGCCGCCACGCCGCCGATGCAGATGCCCAGCAGCACCGAGATGTTGGCGACGAAGCCGCGCGCGAACTTGGCGATGAGCAGGATGGACAGCAGCACCAGCGCCGAGATGCCCACGCCCGTGAGATCGCCGTAGCGCGGGTTGGGCACCGTGGGCACCACGGCGAAGCCCTTGGGAACGGGCGGCAGCGAGGAGCCCGGCGCGCCGGCCGCTGCCTGGGCCTCGGCCAGCCATTTGACGTGGTCGGGGTTGACCACGGTGGGCGCGGTGGGGCCCACCGGGTTGCCGAAGATCCAGTTGATGCCCACGCGCATCAGGCTGATGCCGATGACCGCGATGATGGTGCCCGTCACCACCGGCGGGAAGAAGCGCAGCATGCGGCTGATGAGCGGGGCGATCAGGATGGAGACCACGCCCGCGCCGATCACCGACCCGAAGATCAGCCCCGCGCCCGCAGGCCCGGCGGTGGCCTGCGCCATGGACACCATGGGCGCCACCGCCGCGAAGGTCACGCCCATCATCACCGGCAGCTGCACGCCGAACCAGCGGGTGGCGCCCAGCGCCTGGATCAGCGTGACCAGGCCGCAGCAGAACAGGTCGGCCGAGATGAGCTTGGCCACGAGGTCGGGCGTGAGGTTGAGCGCCCGGCCGATGATGAGCGGCACGGCGACCGCGCCGGCGTACATGACCAACACGTGCTGCAGGCCCAGAGCGGCGAGCTGGCCGGCGGGCAGGCGCTGGTCCACGGGATGGATTTCTGTGGGGTGGGAAGGCATGGCGGGGATCCTCGGCGGCTGGACTGCATACACGGCTGTATGGAAAAAATGTATGCAATTCCGGTGCCTGCCGCCACGATGGAAAACCCGCGCGGGCGCTGTCAGGCCAGCAGGGCCTTCACCAGGTCCAGCTGCCGGTCGGCGCGCTCGCTGTCCAGCTCCAGGCTGGCCTCGATGCGGTCGAGGTGGTCCACCATGCAGGCGACGGCCGCTTCGGCATCTCCGCTGCGGCACACGCGCAGGAACTCGGCATGCTCCCCGGAGGAGCAGTGCGCGTCGTTGGACGAGTGGTAGAGCATGGCGATGAGGGAGCTGCGCGCCACCATCTCCTGCACCAGCTGGGCGAGCGTGCGGTTGCCCGCGGCCTCGGCGAGCGCGACGTGGAAGTCGCCCAGCAGCTTCTCCTGCACGCTGCCGGTGGCGGGGCCGGCCTTGAGCGCCGTGCGCTCGAAGCGGATGTGCTGCTCCAGCAGCTGGTAGTCGGCCCGCTTCGCCCGGGCCACGAACAGCCGCACGACCTCGCTCTCCAGGATGCGGCGCACGGCGAAGACCTCGCGTGCCTCCTGCACGCTGGGCCGGCTCACGAACGAGCCCTTGTCGGGAATGGTCTCGATCAGCCGGTCCTTGGCCAGCATGACCAGCGCGGCGCGCACCTTGGTGCGGCTCACGGAATAGATGCGCCCCAGCGCTTCCTCGCGCAGCCAGGTGCCGGGCGGCAGGCGCTTCTCGACGATGGCGGTCGCCAGGTCGCGCGCAATGCCTTCGATGGAGACCTGCGCGGCTTCCGGCGTGGCGGGTGCTGCGGGTGCGTCCGCGCGCTGCGCCGGTGCGGGGGGGCGGGGCGCCCGCGCCTTGCGTGCCGGTGCGGGCGCGGCAATGGCTGTGCGGTGGGGCGCGGGTGGGGCGGCGGGAGCGGAAGTGGGGGCGGCGCGGGGCATGGCGGGATTGTCGCGGCAAGCGGCGCCGCCGCGGTCAGGCGCGCCGCAGTGCCGGCACGGGGGGCGGTGCCGCGGCCGCGGGAGCCTCGCCCAGCGCGAAGCCTGCGAGCGCCCCGGCCATGGCCTTGGGCAGCGGCCGGGCCAGCTCGCCGTGCTTGCTGGTGGACAGTCGCAGCGCCACCAGCGATTCGACCAGCGTCGTGGCGGCAGCCACGCCGTCGATCACCGGCACGCCCAGCACGCCGCCGATGTGCTCGCACAGGTCGGCCATGCCGGCGCAGCCCAGCACGATGGCGTCGCAGCCGTCCTCGGCCAGCGCGCGCCGGCACTCTTGCGTGATGCGTTCGCGGGCGTCGGAGCCGGGCACTTCCAGCTCCAGCACCGGCAGCTCGCAGGCGCGCACGTTGGCGCAGAAGCGCTCCATGCCGTAGATCTCGGCCAGGTGCCAGGCCTGCCCCATGGTGCGGCCCAGTGTGGTCACCACCGAGAAGCGCGTGCCCACCATGCTCGCCAGGTGCATGGCGGCCTCGGCGATGGCCACCACCGGGCCGCGGGCCAGTTCGCGCGCGGCCTTCAGGCCGGGATCGCCGAAGCAGGCGATCACGTAGCCATCCACGCCGTCCTCCTCGCCGCGGGCGATCTCCTGCAGCAGGCCGGGCACGGCCAGTGCCTCGTCGTAATGGCTCTCGATGGACGCGGGGCCCATGGCGGGGCTGACGGCGATGATCTCGGTGCCCGGCCGTGCCACGGCGCGCGCGCAGGCCCCGATCTTCTCGGTCATGCTCCAGGTGGTGTTGGGATTGATGATCTTGATGCGCATGGGTGCTGCAGGTGCTTTCTCGGGTTTCAGTTCTGTTTCCGGTTCAATGCCAGGTAGATGACCAGGCCCAGGCCCATGCCGATGAACCAGGCATAGCTGGCGGCGCCGCGCCAGCCGGGCACGACCACGCACAGGATGGGCACCAGCGCGGCCGGCACCATGGTCATCACGGCGCGGGGGTTGTAGCCGCCCTGGTACCAGTAGCGGCCCTGCGTGTCCATGGTGTAGAGGTCATCGACCACCACCTGCTGGCGGCGCACGAAGTAGTAGTCGGCGATCAGGATGCCGAACAGCGGGCCGATGAACGAGCCCAGGATGTCCAGCGTGTAGTGGATGACCTGCGGGTTGTTGTAGAGGTTCCAGGGCGTGATGAAGATCGAGCCCACGGCGGCGATCATGCCGCCCGTGCGCCAGCTGATGTGCTGCGGCGCCACGTTGGAGAAGTCGAACGCGGGCGACACGAAATTGGCCACGATGTTGATGCCCACGGTGGCGATCATGAAGGTGAGCGCGCCCAGCACCACGGCGGTGGTGGAGTCGATGCGGCCCACGGTGTGGACCGGGTCGGTGATGAGCTCGCCGAAGACGGGCAGCGTGGCGGCGGTGGTGACCACGGTGAGCAGCGAGAAGAAGACGAAGTTGACCGGCAGGCCCCAGAAGTTGCCCTTCTTCACTGCGTCGAAGCTCTTGCCATAGCGCGAGAAATCGCCGAAGTTGAGCATCGGCCCGCTGAAGTAGCTCACCACCAGCGCGATGGCCGAGAGCATCACCGGCACCGCGTCCCAGCCCTGGAAGCGCACGCCGCCCAGGTTCAGGTCGATGTTCTTCCAGCCGGCCTTCCAGACCAGCCAGCCGCAGAGGATGGCCATCACCACGTAGACGCCCGGGCCGGCCCAGTCGATGAAGCGGCGGATGGCCTCCATGCCGTGCCAGAACACCAGCGCCTGCAGCACCCACATGACCATGAACGACACCCAGCCCAGCGTGGACAGGCCCGCGAAGCCATGCCGCGTGACGTCGGCATAGGCGTCGAGCGAGGGGTAGAAATGCAGCGCCAGGATCATGAAGGCGCTGGAGGCGAGGTAGGTCTGGATGCCGTACCAGGCCACCGCGATCAGCCCGCGGATGATGGCCGGGATGTTGGCGCCCAGCACGCCGAACGAGGCGCGGCAGATCACGGGGTAGGGCACGCCCGTCACCTGGCTGGGCTTGGCCACCAGGTTGCAGAAGAACTGCACGATGACGATGCCGATCAGCAGCGCCGCCAGCACGTGCCAGCTGGACAGGCCCAGCGCGAACAGGCTGCCGGCGGTGACGTAGCCGCCCACGCTGTGCACGTCGGACATCCAGAACGCGAAGATGTTGTACTGGCCCCAGGTCTGTTTCCTGAGCGGGGCGAGGTCCTCGTTGGTCAGCCGCGGGTCATAGCCGGGCTTGATGAGCGCGTTGCCGGCGTGGGGCGAGGCAGGTGCCGCGGACGCGGTCGTGGACGTGGCGGGCTGGGCGACCGCGGCGTGGCCTGCGGTGCCCGCCGGGCTGGTGGCGGATTGCATGGGGTTTTCTCCTTGTATTGGCTTCCCGGAATGCATGCGAGTTTGTATACAAAAAATGGATGCATTCAAAGGCCCGAAGAGCACATGCGGCTCGGTGCTTACCCGGTTGCCAGCGGGCGGTGCAGGGTGCAGGAGATGGGTGGAGGAGGGCTGTCAGTCCGCCGCGGGCCGGGCCGCGGCGGCCAGGGGGGCGAGCGATTCGCGCAGCCGGTCGCGCACCAGGGGCTGGCCCGGGTCGAGCGCGTCTTCCACGTGGCCGATGTGCGCCAGCATCCGCTCCCGGGCCAGGGCGGTGTCCCCGTCCTCCAGGGCCTCGACGATGGCCGCGTGTTCCTCGCAGGACTGGCTGGCGCCGTGCTGCGACTGGTAGAGCGATGCGGCCAGCGTGGTGCGGGCCGTGAGGTCGCGCAGCAGGTCGCTGAGCGTGCGGTGGCCCAGCGCCTCGGCCAGGCAGACGTGGAAGTCCGCCAGCAGGAAGGCGCGCGTCGCGGCATCCGCGCCTTCGATCGCGCGCCGCTCCTCGTCGATGTGCGCGCGCAGGCGCGGCACCACCGTCTGCTGCAGCGGGCGGCCCGCGTCGGCCAGGATGCCGGATTCGATGATGCGGCGCGCGGAGAAGGCGTCGCGCGCATCCTCCACCGACGGCTCCACCACGTACCAGCCGCGCCGTGCCTGCACCTCGACGAAACCCCGCGCCTGCAGCTGCATCAGCGCTTCCCGCACCATGGTGCGGCTCACGCCGAACAGGTCGGCCAGGTCCTGCTCGCCGAGTCGCTCGCCGGGCGCGAGCTTCTGTGCCAGGATGGACTCGACGACCTGCTGTGCGATCTGGCTCTGGCTGATGCCCATCGGTGCCGTCGGGGGAGGCCGGCCGCGCTCAGCGCGGCAGGGCCAGTGCGTGGGAGCCCGGCGCGGAGTGCTCGTCGAGCGTGAAGCCCGCCACGGTGCGCGACAGGTGGTGCGCCTGGTCGTTGAGCACGCCGGAGGCGGCGGTGGATTCCTCCACCAGTGCCGCGTTCTGCTGCGTGGCGCGGTCCATCTCGGCGACAGCCTGGTTGATCTGCGCGATGCCCGAGCTCTGCTCGGCCATGGAGCCGTTGATCTCGCCGATGATCTGGGTGACGCGCTGGATGCCGTCCACGATCTCGCCCATGGTCTCGCCGGCCGCGCGCACGCGCTCGGTGCCGGTGAGCACGCTGGCGCCCGAGGCGTCGATCAGCGACTTGATTTCCTTGGCGGCCTCCGCGCTGCGCTGTGCCAGGCTGCGCACCTCGCCGGCCACGACGGCGAAGCCGCGGCCCTGCTCGCCGGCCCGCGCGGCCTCCACCGCCGCGTTCAGTGCCAGGATGTTGGTCTGGAAGGCGATGGAGTCGATCACGCCGATGATCTCGCCGATCTTGGACGAGGCCCTGGAGATGTCGTCCATGGTGTGGACGGCGCTGGCCACCACCTCGCCGCCCTTCAGGGCGGAGGCGCTCGCGGCGTTCGCCAGGCGCGTGGCCTGCGCGGCGGATTCGGCCGACTGCTGCAGGGTGCCGGTGAGCTGCGACAGCGACGCGGAGGTTTCCTGCAGCGCGCTCGCCGAGCCCTCGGTGCGGTTGGAGAGGTCCTGGTTGCCGGCGCGAATCTCGTCCGTGGCCGTCTTCATCGATTCCACGCCGTGGCGCACGTCCTTGAGCACCGTGCCGATCTGTTCGACGAAGGCATTGAACGAGGAGGCGATCTGGGCCACCTCGTCGCGGCCGGACACGGGCAGGCGCTGGGTCAGGTCGCCGCCGCCGGAGCCGATGCGGTCCATGGCGTCGCGCACCTGCGAGAGCCGGCGGAAGGAGGTGGCGGTGAGCAGGGCGGCGACGCCGGCCGCGGCCAGGGCCAGCAGCACGATCGCGATGGCCAGGGTGTGCAGCACGCTGCGCAGGCCGGCCGTGGCCTCGGCCTTGTCCAGCGCCACGATCAGCGTCCAGTCCGTGCCGTGCACGGCACGGCCCTTGAGCAGCTTGGCGGCGCCGCCCATCTCGACCTCGAGCGGCTTGTCCGACGTGGCCAGGGACGCCATGGTGGCCGGCGTCAGCACGGAAGAAATCTCGGTGACCGGCTTGAGCGCCAGCTTGGCGTCGGCATGCGCGATGACCTGCCCGTCGCTGTTGACCACGAAACCGAAGCTGCCGGGCGTGGGGCGGATGGCCGAGACCACCTCGCGCACCCCGTCGAGCGGCACCGCGCCGCTCAGCACGCCCTCGAGCTTGCCGCCGCGCAGCATGGGCGCCACGAAGGCCACGTAGGGCACGCCGGTGGTCGAGTCGCCGTAGGGCTTGGTGACGGCCAGCTTGCCGGCCTGCACGGCGCTCTTGTACCAGGGGCGGGCCGTGGGGTCGTATCCCGGGGCCGTCTTGGTGGTGGAGAAGAAGGTCTTGTCCTCCCACCCGACGGTGGTGATGGGGAAGCCGTTGGCCTTGCCCATCAGCGGCACGTAGCCTTGCGGGTCGCCGTGCTCGATGGCCGCCGCCGTCGCCTGCACGGCCGTTCCCTTGGCGGCCACCCACTGGTCCACCGCCATGGCGTTGCCGGCGGCGATCGCGTTCAGGTCCTGCTCGATGGTCTCGAACGTGCTCGCGCGGGTGATGGTGTAGGTGGCAGCCCCGGTGACCGCCAGCGCGCACACGACCGTGGCGGTACTGATGAACAGGATCTTGGAGCGCAGTGTCTGGAGCATGGGAAACCTTCGGGCAGAAAAGCGCTTCGATTACACCGCAGAAGGTTTCTTTTGTTTACGGAATGCGCCGGACTGTTGCAAAAATGCGGCCCGGCCGTTCAAGCCACCGGGGGCACGTCCTCGCCGTCCAGCACGGCCCGGGCGCGCTCCCGGTCGATGTCGCCTTCCCAGGCAGCGATGGCGACCGTCGCCACGCAGTTGCCCACCAGGTTGCCCAGCGCCCGGGCGATGCCCATGAACCAGTCCACCGAGAGCACCAGCACCAGGCCGATGGCGGGAATGGCCGGGATCGCGTGCAGCGTGGCCGCCAGCACCACGATGGCCGAGCCCGGCACGCCGTGCGCGCCCTTGGAGGTGACGAGCGAGATCGCGAGGATGGTCAGCAGGTCGGTCATGCTGATGGGCGTGTTGGTGGCCTGGGCGATGAACACGGCCGCGAGCGTGATGTAGATGGAGAACGCGTCCAGGTTGAACGAGTAGCCGGTGGGAATGACCAGCCCCACGGTCGAGTCGCGCACGCCCATGTGCTTGAGCTTGGCCATGATCTGCGGCAGCACGCTGTCCGACGAGGTGGTGGCGAACACAACGGCCAGTTCCTCGCGCAGGTAGCGCAGCAGCTTGAACAGGCTGAAACCCGAGAAGCGCATGATGAGCCCGAGCACGACCACCACGAACAGCGCGACGGCCAGGTAGAACAGCCCCACCAGCATGCCGAGCTGCTTGAGCGAGCCGACACCGTACTTGCCCACGGTGAAGGCGATGGCGCCCAGCACGCCCAGGGGCGCGAGCTGGATGATGAGGCCCATGGCGCGGAACAGCACCACCGAGAAATCCTCGATGAGCCCGGCCACGCGGGCGCCGCGCTCGCCGACCAGCGCCAGGGCGCAGCCGAAGACGATCGAGAACAGCAGCACCTGCAGCACGTCGCCGGTGGAGAAGGCGCTCACCGCGGTGGTGGGGATGAGCTTGAGCAGGAAGTCGCTGAAGCCGCCGCCCGAGAGCTTGTTCGCCGTGTCCGTATAGGCACTGAGCGCCGAGGCGTCCAGCGCGCGCGGGTCCACGTTCATGCCCACGCCGGGCTCGAACACGAAGGCCAGCACCAGGCCCAGGGCCAGCGCGACGGTGGTGACCACCTCGAAGTAGATCAGCGACTTGATGCCCACCCGGCCCACGCGCTTGAGGTCCCCCGTGCCGGCGATGCCGTGCACCACCACGCAGAACACCACCAGCGGGATCAGCATCTTGATGAGCTTGATGAACCCGTCGCCCAGGGGCTTGAGCTGCACGGCCCAATGTGGCCACAGGAGGCCCGCGGCGATGCCGGCCACGAGGGCCAGCACGACGCGGCCGAACAGGGTGCGGAAGAGAAAGTGCATCGAGGATTTCCTGGAGAGGCGCACGCGTCAACTTGTGCGCTGAACTTGCATACAAAAAATGTAGACAGGAAATGGCTGGGCACGCTGGGGGTAATCCCTCGGGTGTGGCCTGAGAGCACCATAAAAAGGGGTGCCGCTCCATGCAGCGGCCGCGGAGGGCTTCAGGGGCGTCCGCCCTGGTTCCTGACTGAAGTCGCGGCCTGGCTGCGGTCACCCACAGCGTTCACGCCATGCCAGAAAGCTGCCTGTCTGCAAGCCGTACACCAGCATCTGCAGATACGCTTCGCGTCTCGGCTCGGCGGCCTGCGCATCGCGTGGCCAACTGTCCATCAGTGCCTGCAGCCGGGGCAGGTCGAGCACGCGGCGGGCCAACCCGGAGTCGTGCAGCGCGTCCAGCTGCCGCTGCAGGGCGTCGCGCTGTGAGTTCAGGTGCGCGAACCAGTCGCCGTGCTGCACTCCCATCTGCCGGTTGGCGTGGATTTCCGGTGGCGCGCCGCGAGCTGCCAGCAGGCGTCGCGGAAGAGAGCGGCTGACACCGTCGCGCAGGAACTGGTCGAGCGGCAGGCTGCCGAAGAATTCGATGACCCGCCGATCGGCGAGCGGCATGCGGAAATCCACACCCGAGATGGCCCGCAGCGTCCCCCATCCATCCATCGCGGCGGCATCACCCATCAACCATTCGCGCAGCGTGCGTATCGAATGCTGACCCCCGCCCAGGCGGAGTCGGTAGCGGCTCTGGTTCGGGTTCCGGTGCATGCCGAGTTCGCGCGCCAATTGCGGATGCAGCGCCGCATACTGCGTCCAGAACGCGGTCGGCAGGCGGTGCCAGTAACGCAGCATCGCCACTGGCGCGAACGGGCGCAGCACGTAGCGCTGAGCGGCTTTGCGCACGGTCAGCCCCTCAGCACGGGCCAGCGCGCGCGTCTGTTTCGCCAGCGTGCGCCACTGGCGATCGCGCAGCAACTGCGGAAGCCGGGCCAGGCCGCTGAAACTGTAGAAGGAGTTGCCCATCTCCCCCCCAAGCAGAACCTTTCCACCGCGCGCGTGCAGGAACCTGTCGAGGGGGAAGAACCAGGCGATGTTCAAGGGCGCGCGGATCGGCTGGCCGTGTGCCTGCCACCAGCGCTCGATGTCGTATTCACCCCAGTCCCCGGCATCGTCTCCGACCATATGCCAGTCGATCCCGGGATGGCTGGCAGCCAGCAGGCGGGCACGCGGCGATTCGTCGTAATAATGGGTACTGTTCGTGACGGCGGTCGCTCCCTGCGGAACCCGGGTGAGCGCGAGCAGCCGCGCAGGCGCCAGGTGCCGTGCCGCCGACAGCGCCACCGAGCCGCTGTCGAGTCCGCCGGTAAGACAGGCCGCCACCGGCCCCTGTGCGCGCAATGCATCGGCCACGGCGCGGTCCAGCACCTCGGCCGCCGCAGCCTCGACCTCGGCATCGCTACCCAACTGCAGCGAGCCTGCCTCGGGCAAGGACCACCAGCGTTCGCCATGGGTTGCTTCCGGGGTCATTTCCACGAAGTGTCCCGGAAGTACCCGATCGATGGCGCGGTAGATGGTACGCCGCGGCCGGCAGCGGTCCATCACCAGCTGATCTGCCAGCGCCTGCTCGTCCAGTTCCGTGGGAATCCCGGGCAGTTCCAGCAAGGCCCGCAAACGGGTGGAAAACGCGATCAGCCGGGGGCCGCGATGGACGAACAACGCACGCTGTCCCACCGGGTCGCGGGCCAACAGCAGGCGCCGTTGCTGTGGGCGGTACAGTGCCAGGGCAAAGGAGCCATGGCAGCGCGGCAGCGCAGCAGCTCCCCAGCGCTCCAGTGCCGCGAGCAACAGGTGACCGTCCGGCAAGGAGGGCGCGGCCGGCAGGCCCACCGCGCGCACGAGATCGCCGCGCGCCGCCAGCAATACGTCTGCGGCCAAGACCGCCCCGGAAGAACCGACGCATGGCATCGCTTCGACCGCATCCTCGGCGGTGAAGCAATGCTGTCGATGCACGACAGCAATGTCCCCGCCGTGCCAGATGTGCGGGGAGCCTATATCGCGAGCATCCAGCGCCCTTCCCAGCCGCTCGACCAGGTCCGGGCCCACGGGGCGGCCATCCAGGTGCCAGATGCCGGCGAAATCGCTCACTGGATGTTTCGATCAGCGCAGCCTGCGCAGGGGCAAGCCGCTCAGGATCCGGTTCCCGTACCCGTTCCGTCGTTGCCGGAGAAGGTCTGGTTTGCGGTGTCATCGATCGAGAGAAAGGAAACCACCGGGGCAGTCCAGGCCTTGCGGCCCGTCTGCACGGGCAATTCGCCGGAATCGGAGGATGTCTCGTTGTCCATTACGGTGTCCTTTGCTCGGAGAGTCATTGCTGCGCCAACTGCGACGCACCTCTCGTATCATAGACTGCATCCCCCCGCGTCACGATGGCTCCCTGCTGCTGCCGACCCGATGCCGAACCCATCGCCCCGCTCTCTTGCTGCCCGGCTTTGCACACGCGCCGGCGAGCGCGTAAGCGCGCGGGCATGGCGGGCATGAGTCGGCCGCGCTTGCGCTGGCGCCGATTGCTGGACAGTATCGGCCTGCGCCTGTTGTACCGGGCCATGCGTGATCGCGAGGGTCGCCGCTACGCCTGGCTTCGGCTCACCTCGCCGACTCCTTTGTTCCAGGACTACGGCACCACTTCGTCCGACCGTTACCCGCACTTGTTCGCATTCGTCCAACAGGCAATGGCCGGAACCGCGGCGCCGCGGCTGTTGTCGTTCGGTTGCTCGACCGGAGAGGAAGTGGCGAGCCTGCGCGATTACTTTCCGGATGCCACGATCACCGGGCTGGATATCCATTCCGGGCATATCGCGGTATGCCGCCAGCGTCTTCAGCAGCGGCCGGATCCCGGCATGCGGTTCCTCGTGGCCGGCAGCACGGCGGGGGAAGCCGAGGCTGCCTACGACGCGATCTTCTGTCTGGCCGTGCTGCGCCGCGGCGACCTCGCCATGCACCGCGGCACGCGCTGCGATCACCTGATCCGATTCGAGGATTTCGACGCGCAACTGCAGGATTTCGCCCGTTGTCTGCGTCCCGGCGGCCTGCTGGTGCTGCGCCACGCCAACTTCCGCATGCGCGATGCAACGGCTGCCCGCTGGTTTGACCTGGCATTGCGGGTGCCGACAGCGGCACGTGCGGACACGCCGCTGTTCGGCCGGGACAACCGCCGGCTGCCCGACCAGGCCGACGACGAGGCCGTGTTCCGGCGCCGCGCGGACCCGCGGGACACTTGACGTCTCGACGTGCCGCCACTACGGCCTCGCCGATAGAATTCCCGGTCCAACGCTCCCTGGACGATGTCCGCCTTCCCAACGAAAGATGCCGTGCATGAACGTCGAACCGGATGCCCTGATCGCCCATGTGCCCGATTGCCTTGCCGCCGAGATGGGGGAAGAACTGGTCCTCATGATCGCTGGAAGCGGGTCGTACGTTGTGCTGGACCCGGTCGGTCGCGACGTCTGGTCGCGTATTGCGCCGCCGTGCCTATTCTCGGTGCTGTGCGATGGATTGGTCGAAGCCTATGCGGGTGACAGGGCGGTGATCGAGGCCGACGTGGCCGGCCTGCTCGGCAAGCTGCAGGAGGCTGGTGCGGTGGAGATCCGCCGATGACGGGCGCCCATGCGACGGCCTGGCCGCAGGCGGGGCGCCGCGCGTGAGCCGCTACCACTACCGGTTGTGCGGATGGCACGTGGGCAGCGCCATCGCGTTGCCGGAGCTTCCCGCATGGCCGGATGCGGATGCGCCGGAGGACGTGGCCATCGAGGAGGGCGAGGTTCCCGGCCGGCTCGATGCCGGCGCACCGGGAACGCCCTGGCTGGAGGTGGCCGGGAGCGGCGCGGTCCTCATGCAGATTCCTGACCTGGTTCGGATTCTCGTCCAGGACGGCCGAACCATCCGCGTGCAGCGGCTGCGTCCCGAGGACGCCGGCTGGCGCTTGTTCCTCCTCGGTTCGGCGCTGACCTACCTGTGTCTGCAGCGCGGCCTGTTCCCGCTGCATGCAGCGTGCCTGCGCGTCGGCGCACGCACGCTGGCCATTGCCGGCCACAGCGGTGCCGGCAAATCCACGCTGGCGGCCACGCTGTCGCGGCGCGGGCACGGTCTGCTCGGTGACGACCTCACTGTGCTGAATGTTTCTGGCGCCGGGGACCGCATCGAGGTGCTGCCGGCATTTCCCCGTCTCAAGCTTTGGCGCGAAGCCATGGACGCGCTGCGGATTCCCGGTGAGGGAGTGCCGCAGGTGCGCGACGGGATGGACAAGTACGACCTGCGCCCGCAGTCGGGTTTCGACCCCCTGGCAGCGCCCCTGGATGCCGTGCTGATGCTGCGCGAAGGGCCCGGCCCGCAATTGCAGCGGCTTTCGCCCGCTGCCGCGGTGCCGTCCCTGCACGGCCATCTGTCGAGACCACGGGTGGCGGCGCGCATGGGCCTGCGCGCCCCTCTGTTCGCCCAGGCCGCCTCGATCGGCCGCGTGGTACCCGTCTGGACGCTGTGGCGCCCGCGCTCTTTCGATGCGCTGGATGCCACGGCCGACCTGATCGAAGCGCACTTCGGGACATGACGCGCTCCGGCATTTTCTGGATTGCCTCGTACCCCAAGTCCGGCAACACCTGGGTACGCTGCCTGATCGCCAGCCTGCAGGCCGGCGGCGAGCCGGTCCGACTGAACAGGCTGGGCGATACGGTGCCCAACGCCGCGGCGCGCGCGTGGCTGGAGGCCTGCATCGACGTCGGAAGCGAAGACATGCTGGCCTCCGAACTGGGGGCGTTGCGGGCCCAGGCGCATCGCGAGCAGGGCGCCCGGCATGTGCGCGTGCTCAAGGTCCATGACCGCTACATGCCCGCGCTGTTTCCGACGGAGGCGACCCTGGGAACGGTCTACATCGTGCGCGACCCGCGCGACGTGGCGCTGTCCTGGGCGGACCATATGGGCGTGGACGTGGATACGGCCATCGACCGGATGGCCGATGGCGAGCTGACCATGGGTCGCAGCGTCACATCCTTCCAATCGCAGGCGCCCCAGTGCTTCGGTTCGTGGTCGGGGCACGTGCTCTCCTGGCTGGATGAGGCGCCGGGCCCGCGGTTGCTGCTGCGGTATGAAGCGCTCCTGACGGATCCCCTGGGCGAAGCCGGCCGGCTCGCGCAGTTCCTGGGACTGCCGGCGGACAGGGACAGCGTGGCGCGCAGCGTGCAGGCCAGTGATTTCGAGACGCTGAGCGGCATCGAGGAACGCGAAGGCTTCATCGAGCGCGTGCAGGAGCAGCGGCGTTTCTTCCGGCAAGGCCGGGTGGGGACGTGGCGCACCGCACTGCAGCCGCGGCAGGCCGAGCGCCTGGCCGCTCAGCACGAGGCGGTGATGCAGCGGCTGGGCTACGGACCCGGTGTTGCCTCCGGACACTGATATGGCCGATCCGTACATCCTCCGGTGGCACACATGCCAGGTCCGCTGAGCGACTCCGTGGACTGCGCCCGGGCGTCATGGTCTCCTGCGTTCGCCTGCCTGCTGCGCCTTTGGCGGCAGGAGGCCGGCGCATGCGCCGGCTGCGACCAGGTGGATGCGGGCGCTTTCGCAGAGGCGCTGGCCCGGCACCGCCTGGCGCTCGCATTGCCCCCTGCCGACACGATCGACGCCGGTTTGCCCGAGCCGCTGCGCGCGGTGCTGCGCGCACGGCAGCGCAGCGTGACCTTGCGCACGCTGCAGCAGACGGCATCGCTGCGTGAGATCGTCGACGCGTTGCGCGGGGCCGGTATACGGCACTGCATTCTGAAAGGTCAGGGCTATGCGGCGCTGTTCGGCGCGCCGCATCGCCGCGAGGCCAGCGACATCGACCTGTTGATCGAACCGGTGGATTCCCCCCGTGCATTGCAGGTGCTCCAGCGCCTGGGCCATGTGATCGATCCCGCCGCGGCGCGCGATCTGCAGCGCTACAGCATCGTCAACCATGCACTTCCGCTGCGGCACTCCCGCACGGGTGTGGTGCTGGAACTGCACCTGCGCCTGGCCAACCGGCTCCGGCAGTTCCCTCTGCAGGGGGCGGCGCTGTGGGAGCGGCATATCACCACCGTGACGCTGGGCAACACCGAAGTCGCTACGCTGGCTCCGGCTGCCGCGGTGGCGTACGCCGCTTTCCACGGCACCAAACACAACTGGCACCGTGCCTTCTGGCTGGTGGACATGGCTCAGGCGATGCGCAGCACCACCCTGGACTGGACTGCCACGTCGGTACTGGCCCGTGAACTGGGCATCGAACGGCAACTGGTTATGTCCGTATTGCTCGTCGAAGCCACGCTAGGCGTTCCGGTGCCGCCCGAGCTGCACTACCAGGCCGCGCTCATGCGCGCGGGACGCCCTCTCGCCGAGGCGCTGCTGCCACACCTCGACTCGCTCGGGTCGGACCGCGGCGCCGACCTGGCCGCGCGCATGGGAATGGTCCGCTACGGGTTGCGCCTGTGGTCCCTGCAGTCGAGCTGGCGCGGCCGCCTGCAGTTGATTCCCTTCCTGATGGCGCCCACCGATGATGACCGCGCGGCTCTGGAGCTGCCGCGTTATCTGGGCTGGGCCTACCCGGTCGTGCGCGTGCTGCGTCTGGTGCGAGGGCATCTGGCCAGGCGCCGACGCAGGTGATGCCTCCGGTGAGGAGCGGGGGGCCGTGTCCAGGTTCTGCCGGTGGCGTTGTACGCGTTCCCCATATCCGCTTTAATGCGGTTCACTTCCACGGTGGTCGCACGGCCGCCGGATATTCCGATCGGGTCTTCCGCATGTCTGATATGCAGCCACTTCGGCGCTTGTTCGCGTGGCTGCGCTTGCCGCGGTTCGAGCGCAGCCTGTTCCTGCCGGCCTGGCTGCTGCTGGGCCTGGCGCGTGCTGCGGTGCTTTGCCTGGGCTTTCGGCGCCTGTCGCCGTGGCTGGGTGAGGGCGTCGCGGAGCTGCCGCCGCTGCAGCCGGCCGGCGAACGCGCGCGGTGCCGTGCACTGCGGATCGGCCGTACGCTGAAGCTGGCCTCACGGTATACCCCGTGGCAGTCTAACTGCCTGGCCCAGGCGCTGGCGGCGCGCTGTCTTCTGGGAATGTTCGGGATCACCCACGTGGTGTGCTTCGGTGTGGCGCGCTCGGAAACGTCGCATCTGCAGGCCCATGCGTGGGTCATCGCCGAAGGCGTGTACGTGACCGGGGGCGCCGGTGCCGGGCGCTTCGCTCGCACAGGGTGCTTCGTGGTGCGCGCCGGGGCCGCGTGATGGCGGCCTGGAAGGCACTGGCCCGGCTCCTGGCCTGGGCGCCGCCGCGCCCGCGCTTGGCGCTGTTCCTGCTGATGCTGGCGACAGGCGCCACCGAGGGCATCGGCGTGCTGCTGCTGGTGCCCCTGCTGGGGGTGTTGCAGGGCGATTCGGTGGAGGGATTGGGCATTGCCGTGCGGGGCGTCGTCCACGCCACGGCATCTCTGGGCCTGCCCGCGGGAACGCCGCTGTCGCTGCTGGCACTGTTCTGTGCGCTGGTCCTGCTGCGCAACGCGATCCAGTATGCGCGGGAATGCACCGCTGCGCGGCTGCAGCAGCAGGTGGCGGACCGGCTGCGCGAGGCCAGCTTCGCGGCACTGCTCGGCGCGCAGTGGCGCTGGGTGGTTGCGCAGCGCACGGCAGAGCAAGCGAACCTCATGCTCAGCGATGTGGCGCGCATCGGCATCGGCCTGGGCCACGGCATGGGCATGCTGGCGTCGCTCGCCACCGCCGCGGTGTACCTGCTGGCCGCCTTCGCGCTGCACTGGAAGCTGGCGCTTGCCTCCGGCCTGGGCGGCGCGCTGCTGCTGGCCCTGCTGGCCGGGCACCGGCGCGGAGTGCTGGCCCTGGGGCGGCAGCTCACCGTGGCCAGCCAGCGCCTGCATGCCAGCCTGCACGACAGCCTGGCCGGGCTGCGGCTGGCCAAGATCCTGGGGGCGGAGGCACGCTACCAGGCCTGGATCGCCGGCGACGCGGGCAGGCTGCGCGACCAGCAACTGCGTTTCGCCACGGGGTTGAGCCTGTCGAAGGCGTTGCTGCACAGCGCCGGAGCGCTGCTGCTCGCGGCCTATGTGTACCTGGGGCTGCGGGTGTGGACGGTGCCGGTCCCCGAGCTGCTAACGCTGGTGCTGGTGTTCGCACGACTCCTGCCGTTGCTGGCGATGGGTCACCAGCAACAGCAGATGTGGCTGCACGCGGCGCCCGCCTTCGCCGGGGTGGAGCGCCAACTGGCCGAGGCCCGCGCCTGGGCCGAGCCGGAAGAGGGTGCCCAGGAGGCGGTGCCCGCCGCACGGACAGCGATCGCCCTGCGCGGCGTCGGAGTGCGCTACGAAGGCCGTGAGGTCCGGGCGCTGGACGATGTCTCGCTGGCGTTTCCTGTGCGGACGACCACTGCCATCGTCGGCGCCTCCGGCGCCGGCAAGAGCACCCTGGCGGACGTGTTGTGCGGATTGCTGGGCCCGGACGAGGGAGCGCTGGAAATCGATGGCGTGCCGCTGGACGACCGTGCACGCCGGGCCTGGCGGCGTGCTGTCGCCTATGTGTCGCAGGATACCTTCCTGTTCAATGGCAGCGTGCGCAGCAACCTGCTGCTGGCCGCGCCCGACGCCGATGACGAGGCATTGCGACGCGCCCTGGAACAGGCCTGCGCGCAGTTCGTGCATGCCCTGCCGCAGGGGTGGGACACGGCGGTGGGGGAGCGCGGCGTGCAGCTGTCCGGCGGCGAGCGGCAGCGCATCGCGCTGGCACGCGCGCTGCTGCAGCGCCCGGCGCTGCTGATCCTCGACGAGGCCACCAGCGCGCTGGACCACGACAACGAAGCGCGCGTGCGCGAGGCCATCGAGCGGCTGCACGGCGATGTGACCGTGGTCGTCATCGGCCACCGGCTCGCCCTGCTGGAGCGGGTGGACCGTGTCGTGCTGCTGGAGCGGGGACGGGTCCGCGTGCAAGGGCGGTGGGATGACGTGGCCCCGCACTGGACGGGTGCGCGGTGAGCATGCCGGACAAGATGCGCGCATGGGGCCGGCTGCTTCCGGCGCATTGGCGTGCAGGTGCGGGCGCGCTGTCGGCACAGTGGTTGTCCGTTGTCTTCGTCGCGGCCGTGTCCCTGGCACTGTCGGTATGGCTGGCCCGGTGCATGGAGCCGTCGGGGTTCGGCCGCTATGCCTATCTGCTGAACCTGGCGACGCTGCTGGCGCTGGTGCAGGATGCCGGCCTGCGCACCCTCGTGATGCGCGAACGCGTGGCCCCGAGTCCTTCGCTCGCCCGTTTCTCTGCCGTGCTGCCCGGAATGGCGAGGGGCCACCTGCTGCTGGCCACCGCCGCAATGGCATGCGGCAGCCTCCTGCTGTCTGTGGCCGGCGCCGATCCTGCCCTCGCGTGGGCCGTGCTGTGCTTCGCTGCAGTCACGCTGGCGCAACTGGTTGCAGTGCAACTCAAGGCCGCAGGCCAATGGTTCCGCGAAGCGCTCTGGCAGGCGGCTGGGCGCGTGCTCAGCGCGCTGGCGATCGCCGCCGCCGTCTGGCTGCTGGGGGCCAGCCCGTCCGTGGTGTTCGGTGCCTGGGCAGGTGCCCTCCTGCTGGCCTACGCGCTTTCGCGCGGGGATTGGCACGATCGGCCATGCTGGCCCCGCTGGCCCGTGTATCGCGCCGCTGCCGGTTTCCTGTGGATCGACCTGGCCACATCCCTGTACCGCCGCAGCGACATCGTGCTGCTGCACTGGTGGGTGTCTCCCGAAGACGTGGGGCAGTATGCGGTGGCCGCCCGGCTTTTCGATGGGATCCTGCTGCTTGCCTCTCCCCTGGCGCTGTTCTTTTTCCGGCGTCTGCGACTCGCCCGCCCGGATGCCGCTGCTGCGAGGCGGCTCTATGCCAGGACGTTGCTGGCGGCAGTCGCGTTGGGCGCGGGCCTTGCCGCGACAGGCATGCTGCTGGGGCCGTGGCTGGTCGGCCTGCTGTACGGGGATGCATACCGTGCAGAGGGTGGTTCGCTGGTGGGATGGTTGTTCCTGGCCTTCGTGATCGTGCTGCCCAACTATGTCCTGACCCAGGCCGCCATCGCCATGGACCGTGAGCGCTGCTATGCAGTGGGGGCCACGCTGGCAGCGGTCACCAACCTGGTGCTCAATTTCCTCATCGTTCCGGACCATGGCGTGCGGGGCGCGGCCGCTGTGGTGATCGCGACCGAAGCGGTGCTGGGCGGAGTGCTGTACTTCGGCTTGCGCAGGGCCTGGCGCCCCGCAGTTTCCTGACGCCTCTGCACGCCTATGGTACAACCTGTGACATCCGCCGACGCCGCGTGGGCTGTTCCGCGTGCCTCGCAGGCTGGCGACATGCCGATGCCATCCCTGGCGTCACGAGACTCCGCCACTGACCCGATACCAGCGATGAACGAAGTGCATGAGCGAAGCGGCGATGTATCGCTGGGTGACCTGCTGCTGGAGCTGCTGCGCTTCTACCGCGACTTCGGCATGCTGCTGGTTCCGCTCGCGCTGCTGGCTGCGCTGGTGGCCGGTGGGCTGGCCCTGCGGTATCCGCTCTACGGTGCCACCGCGTTGCTGGAGACCCCGCAGATGTCGCTCGACCAGTGGCGCAGGCTGCAGCCCATGCTGTCGGACCGCCAACTGGTGGCGGCCTCGCTGGCCGATGCTTCCCTGCCCGACGGCGCGGCTCCCAGGCTGCAAAGGCTGTTCCAGCAGCCGCGCTACTGGAGCACCCGGGTGGGCTACCGCAGCACGGTGGGTCGGGACGACATCCGGGAGCAGATCAACATCGATCCCAAGAAAATCGGGGCGCTGGGGCTGGAGGTATCGCTCAATGTGCCCGACGAAGCTGCTGCGGCACAGCAGTTCGCAGTGATCGCATCGCACATCCGCCAGGTCATGCTCTGGGGCGACCTGCGCGAATACCTGGACCGGTTGCGGCAGGAAGTGCTGGAGCAGCGCTCGCAGCTGCAGATCGAGCAGATCCGGCGGCAGTTCGCCATCGAGCAGGGCCAGAAGCAGGTGGAGGACATGAATCGGCTGCTGCTGCAGTATCCGGAGCTGCGCCGCAGTGAAGTGAACACGGTGGTGTCGGTGGGCGACGGCGGTGGGCGGTACCTGTCGCCGCTGTCCCAGATCGTGGCGCTGGAATCCTCCATGTCCGATACCCGGTCGCAACTGCGCAAGGGTGTGCGCGAACTGGAGCAACTGGAGTGGAAGCAGCGCTTCCTGGATCGTGTCGATGCGCGCCTGGATGGGCAGTCCTCGGGCAAGGAACTGGCCCGCTGGATGGAGCAGTGCCTGGCCGGCCTGTTCCCTGCCGATACCGCGGAGAACACGGCGCAGCGGCAGGCCGGCAGCGAGATCCGGATGAACCTGGAGCAGTCGCTTTCCAGGGCCGCTCAGCTGCGCTACAAGGCTTCGCCGGCGCTGCCGGTTTCACCGCTGCCATCGCGGCGCCCTTCCTTCGTCGCTGCGGCGGTGTTCGCCGGCACGCTCCTCGCCCTGTCCCTGGCATTGGCGAGCTATGTGGCGCTGCGCCGCACGGGCGCGAGGCCGGGTGACTGGTCAGCCCGGCGGGATCCGCTCTTCGGCTGGCTGCCGGAGCGTCTGCGGCGCAGGCTGCCGGCAGGCGCTTCAGAGGGGGAGCGCGCGTGAGGCGGGTGCTGGTGACCGGCGCGGCCGGAATGATCGGTCGGCGGCTGGTGGCCGCGCTGCAGCAGCGCGGTGACATCGTCGCGGGCCTGGACGATCTGTCGAGTGGCATGGCCATGCCTCCGGGGCTGGAGGCCGCAGCGGTGGCGGATGTGCGCGACACCGCCGCGGTCACGTCGATGCTGCGCGACCTCCGGGCCGATGCGCTGGTGCACCTGGCCGCCGTACACCACATTCCTACTTGCGAGACCCGGCGCATGCACTGCCTGCAGGTGAACGTGGTGGGAACCGAAAGCGTGCTGCATGCGGCGGGCGAGGTGGATGTGCGGCAGGTGGTGATCGCTTCCAGCGGCGCGGTGTACGCCTGGGGTTGCGAAGCGCTGGCGGAAGACCGCAGTCCCACGGAGGCGCGTGACAACTATGCGCTGTCCAAGCTGTGCAACGAGGGCCAGCTGCGCCTGTGGTGCGGCCTGGGCGCCGGGCGCCGCGGCCGCGTCGCGCGCCTGTTCAACTGCATTGCGCACGATGATCCGAACGCGCACCTGATTCCCGACGTTCTTGCGCAGATCAACGCCGACCCGTCGGCGGAGCCGCTGCTGCGGCTGGGCAACCTGGAGCCGCGCCGGGACTACATGCATGCCGACGAAGCCGCGCAGGGGCTGGCAGCATTGCTCGATGACTCTCGCGGCGAGGTGGCATTCGACGTGTTCAATCTGTGCTCGGGCGTGGAGCATTCGGTGGGCGAACTGGTGTCGGAGATCGGCGCGCTGCTGGGACGAATGCCCCGCGTGGAGGTGGACCCGCGGCGCAAGCGGCCCCATGATCGGGCCCACCAACTCGGTGATCCAGCGAAGGCGGCTGCGCTGTTGGGCTGGAAGACCCGCTGCACCCTGCGCGAGGCGCTGCAGCGGACGCTGGCGCCTGGTCGCGACGGAGCCCGCTGGCCAAGCATGTGATTATTCTGGACGCACTGCCTGTTTCGCCAAGGACGGTTTCCTGGAGCCGTAGCGGTGCGCGGAACTGCGCTCCCTGTCGTCTCCATGGCGAAACGGGCGAAATGCGGCCCTGCCCGAACCAAGGAGTCCTGCTTTGTCCCTGAGGCCCCTCGAACGCTTCAAGCTTGCCTATCGACGTCTTCGGGTGGGGGCCAACCTGCACCGCAACGACGCTCTGGGCGCGCTCTACCGGGCCTGGGCCTACGTGCATGCCACCCAGCTTGCAGGCGACTATTACGAGTTCGGCGTGTACCGCGGCAACAGCCTGGCCCATGCCTGGCTGTGCTACCGTCACCAGCGCGAGCGCATGGAGCGCAATGTCCGACTGCCGTTCCGCCGTCAGGGGACGGTGCTCGATTTTCTCTCCCGGCCGCCCCGGTTCCACGGCTTCGATACCTTCGCGGGCATGCCGGCCAACGACGAAGGCGAGGACACCCTGGCCACAGGCAGCTTTCTGGCAGCACAGTCCCAGGCCGTGGCGCGGTGTGCGGCGGTAGGCCTGCGTGCTCCGGACCTGGTGCTGGTGCCCGGACTGTTCTCTGACAATGCCGGAGCCATCGGCAGCACTCAGGCGGCGATCGTGCACCTGGACTGCGATCTGTATGTCTCGGCACGGGACGCCCTCGCGCTGATCGAAACGCGACTGGTTCAGGGTAGCGTACTGCTGTGCGACGACTACGACCTGTTCCGGGCCGACCGGCAGCGCGGCGAGCGCCGGGCGTTGCGGGAATGCGCGGAGCGCTCCGGCATCGAGTTCGAGCCGTGGTTCGCCTATGGTCCGGCATCGCGTGCCTTTCTCTGCCATGTTCCGCAATTCACGCCGCCTTCACGCCCATGAGCGCGTCCGCCCGCATGCGCGCGGGATTCCTTTCCGGCGCGGTGTCGTACATGGCAGGGCAGGGCTTCACCTTGCTGTTCCAGTGGATGCTGCTGCGCCACTTCGGAACGCAGGGTTATGCGGATGTCGGGCTGGCGCACCTCGGGCTCCTGACCGTTCTGTTTCTTGCGGACCTCGGCTACGCATCGCTGTTCCTGCGCGAGGATCCCGCCTCGGAGGGCTGGGCGCTGCGCTGGCGGCAGGCGCTGTGCCACCGGCTGGCGGCCACGCTGGTGCTGGACCTGGCCTGGGTGGCGGGTGCCTGGTGGACATCGCGCGGGCAGGGCGAGGGCTTCGCCTATCTGCTTGCGGTGCTGCCCGCCACGCTGCTGGGACTGGCTGGCTACTCGGCGCCCCTGCTGGCACAGGGGCGGCGCCTGGCCGGCTTCGGTGTCCAGCAGGTCGCGGTGCCGGCGGCGACCCTTGCATGGCTGGCATTGCGCGGTGCGCCGGGCTGGGAAGGCGGCATGGGCGCGGGCATCGCGGTGAGCCTTGGCTACCTGGTGCAGGCCACCGTGAATGTCGCCGTGTCCGGGGCGCCGCTTCGCCTGCTTCTGCCGGCGGTGGGGGGAGGGCGCATGCTCGGGTCCGCCCTGCGGCTTTCTGCGCTGGGCATCGCCGGCACGCTGCACGACCGGCTGACGCCGTTCCTGCTGGCCTCGGCGGCACCCGCTTTCGTTCCGGCCTATCTGCTGCTGGGCTACCTGCTCAATGGCGCGGGCGGGGTCTTCAACCAGTTCAACCGCTTGCTGCTGGCCGAGGCGCACACCGATACCGGCGTGCGCTGGGCCTGTGGCTTGATGTCCCTGGTGCTTGGCCTGTCGGCGCCCGCCGCGCTGCTGCTCTGGCCGGCTGCCGCGCGATGGGGCAATGCAGAGCAACGGGAGTGGCTGCCGTGGGTCATGCCGGTGCTGGTTGCGGGCGCGATCGTGCTTTTTTCCAGCGTGCTGTCGGCCCTGCTGATCGGGCGCCGCCGCGAGCAGGCGCTGCTGCGCGTGTTCGTGTGGTGCCTGGCGGCCAGCACACTGCTGCAGGTGGCCGCGGCGGCAGCGTCCGCGCCGGTGCCATTGCTGTGGGGCCGGCTGGTGGGCGTGCTGGGGATCATGGCGGCCAGCCTGTGGCTGTGCGGCCTGCGGCCCAATGCGGGAGGCTGGGCGGCGCTGCTGGCGCTTCTCCTGGCGGGGGTGCCGTGGGCCGGTTCCGGCGGAGTGGCGCCGGCCGCTTTGCTGCTGCTTCTGCCCGCGGCATGGGCCGCCTGGCGCTGCCACGGCCTGCTGCGGGCCTCGGGAAGTCGTCCTTCATGACCCGTGTCGCCACCGCCTTCCCATGGGGACTCGCGGCCCCGTGTGCCTGGAGCCTGCGATGTGCGGCGTAGTGGCATTGCGCAGCTTCGTGGCCGGCGCGGCGCTGCAGGACCGTGCGGAGCGGGCGCTCGCGGCGCTCGCGCGCCGGGGGCCGGATGCGCAGGGCCTGTGGTGCGCCGAGCAGCCCGCGCCGACCGTGCTCGGCCATCGCCGCCTGTCGATCATCGACCTGAGCAGCGCGGCGACGCAGCCCATGCGCTGTCCGGACACCGGCAACGTGGTGGTGTTCAACGGCGAAATCTACAACTTCCTGGAGCTGCGCGCGGAGCTGGAAGGGCTCGGCCACCGGTTCCGTACCGACAGCGACACGGAAGTGATCCTGCACGGCTGGCGCGCCTGGGGGGAGGGGTTCTTCCCGCGCTGCAACGGCATGTGGGCGGTGGTGCTGCTGGAGCAGGAGACGGGCGACCTGGTCTATTGCCGCGACCGCCTCGGCGTGAAGCCGCTCTATCTGCACCACGACGGTGGGCACTTGGTGCTGGGCAGCGAGATCCGTGCGATCGCCGCCGCGCTGGGCGGACACCCCGCGCCGAATCCGGGGGCGATCTTCGATTTCCTGGTGGCGGGCCTGTCCGACCATTGCGGTGAGACTTTCTACGAAGGCATCCAGGCGGTGCCTCCCGGGTGGCTCTTCCGCGTATCGCCTGCGGGACGCACCACGCGGCGTTCCTACCACCGGTGGCCCGCCCCCGGTGAGGTCCCGCCGCTCGATGCCGGGGCGGTGCGTGCCCTGCTGCAGGACGCCACGCGCCTGCGGTTGCGCTCCGATGTGCCGAGCGTGACGCTGCTGTCGGGAGGGCTCGACAGCTCCATACTGACGCATATCGGCCTGCAAGCCGGGGCTGCGCCCCGCACCTGCTTCGGGGGCGCCTTCACGTATGGCTACCGCGACGGGGCGCACGCCGGCTTCGACGAAGTCGAAGCGGCGGCCGCCTCGATGGCCGGATGGGGGCACGCGGACCGCCACCATGTGCACCGCGCGCACGCGGTGCCCGGTGTGGACGAGCTGCTGGCACTGGTGCAGGCGCAGGAGGAACCTTTCTGCACCCCATCCATCCTGGCGAGTTTCCGCATGTACCGGACCATCCGCGATGCGGGCTACAAGGTCGTTCTCAACGGGGAGGGCGCGGACGAGCTGTTCGGCGGCTATGTGCGGCTCTACTTGGCCCTGGCCGCGCGCAGCGCGCTGCACGGCCTCAGGCTTCCGACGCTGGCGCGGCTGCTGGCGGGCGGGGCGGTGGACCCGCGGCTGCTGCTCAATCGCCTGGCCTGGGATCTCCCGGCCCGGCCGCTCGGCGCGCTGCTGCGGCGGCAGCGGCCGAGCGTGGCCAGCATGTCTGCCGCCCTGTGGCACGCGCAGGCGCCACGCCTGCAGGCACTGCGGGCCGACCGGCGGGGCGATGCGCAGGCCCGCCTGCGCGCCGACGTGCTGGCCACCAACCTGCCCATGGTGCTGCGTATGACGGACCGCAACAGCATGCATGCGGGCGTGGAGGTGCGGGCGCCGTTCCTCGACTACCGCCTGGTGGAGCGTGCGCTCGCAACGCCTGCGCACCGGCGCATGGGCGACTACCATGGCAAGGCGCTGCTGCGGGAGGCCTTTTCCGCCGACCTGCCGGCGCGTATCGTCGGCCAGCGCAAAAGCACGGGTTTCGGCCACGCCGAGCAGTTCCTGGTGGACCGCATGCCCCTGCAGGACATCTTGGCGTCGCTTCCGCAGGGCCTGGGCGATTTCCTCGACCTGCCGCGGCTGCGCCGCGAGCTGGCCGGTGGCCGTGCCCACAGCACGCTGTGGTTTGCGGTGTCGGTCGCGCTCTGGTACGGGAGCGTGTATGCGTAGCCGCCAGCCAGGGGGAAGACCATGATGGCATCGGAGTGGGCACCGGATGACGGCCGCTGCCGCTGCTGCGGTGCGACGTGCGCACAGCGCTCCGTCTGGCCCGAAGTGTATGCCGGCAGCGGTCAGGAGCTGCGCCGCTGCGGCGGGTGCGCCGCAGCGTATCTGGCTCCGGATTTCACCGGCGAATCGCTGGCACGGTTCTACGCGGGCGACTACCGCAGGCTGTTCCCGGCGGAGGTGCCATGGCGCAGCGAGGAGCGATTTTTTGCCTGGCGCGGCGACCGCCCCATCGCCCGGCAGCGGCTGGCGCGCATCGCTCCTGCATTGGCCCACGGCGCACGCCTGTTCGAGGTAGGGTCGGGATTCGGGGCGTTCCTTGGCGTGGCAGCGGCGCAGCGGCCGGATCTGCAGCTGTCGGCCAGCGAGCCCGACCTGGCGCACCGGGATCGCCTGCTTGATGGCGCGAAAGTGCGTTTCCTGCCGAGCTGGGAGGCACTGGCCGGCGGCGAAGCCGATACCGTGGTCGCATTCCATGTGCTGGAGCATCTGCTGGACCCGCGGGCTTTTCTGGAAGACCTGGGGCATATCCTTGCACCGGGCGGGCAGGCCTGGATCGAGGTGCCGGACGTGATGAGCGGCTGGCGTTCGCGCAACTACGTGCATCCTGCGCACCTCAGCTATTTTTCCGCGCCGCTGCTGCGGCGGCTGGCCGTGGCTGCCGGACTGGATGTGGTCCATTGCGGCGCATGGCAGGGTGGCGGGGTGCTGGCGGAAAACCTGTGGGTGCAGTTGCGGCGCCCGCAAACGGGGGGCGCTCCCGTTCCCATGGAGTCTGCGTCCGCGGAGGAAATCCATCATCTGGATGCGCGCCTGGACAGCGTGCGCTGGGGTGCGCAGGACCGCTTGGGGCGCCTGCTCAAGCGTGCGGTCGTGCGCCTGTTCGGCAGTGGGCTGTTTGGCGAACTGCAGCGCTGGCGGATCCATCGGCGCATGGTGCGGGAGGAGGGCAATGCGGTTTCCTGAATTCCGGCAGGCCTTGCTTGCCCAATACGGCGAAGAAGCCGCCGACACGCGCCACGAGGCCTATTTCCTCGCAGGCCGGGGGTGGATGGCCGTGCTGCGCGCCCTGCTCGCGGCCGCGCGCGATGCGTGGCTTTGCGGCCGGTTGCCGGAGCGCCCGGCTCCACTGGCCGGCTGGGTGGCGCTGGCCACGCTGCCGGGCGCCAACGGTTGGGGCGCGCTGGCGCCGTGCGTGGCCGATCTGGTTCGGCTTGGCATCACCTGCGCGGTGGTTGTCCATCCGCGCCTGCGCGGACAGGTCGCTGGCCAGGTGCCTGCGCGACCTTCCGCCCAGGCCTGGCGGCACGCGCTCGGCGCATGGCGGCTGAGGCCGGTGCGGGAAGGCGTACTGGTGGCATCGCCCTGGCTGGTGCGTTGCTGCGTGTTTCGGCAGCGCCTCTGGCGTGGCGCCTGGGAGCGGACATTCGATGCCGGCGCGTGCGGAACGCTGCTGCTGCACAACGATTTCGATGTGTATGCCGTGGCTGCGCAGCGTGCCTGCGGGGCCCGCTGGCGCAGCGTGTGCGTCCAGCATGGCCTGCCCACCGATGAGTTCTTTCCGGTGCATGCGCAGCGCCATCTGCTGTGGGGGCCGAGCAGCGCCGAGGTGTACTCCCGGCACGGCGTCGCCACGCAAGCGCTGGGTTATGGCCCGGCGCGCATGCTCTCTCCTGCCGCCGTGGCGCAGGCGCCCACGGCCCTGTGCCTGGTTTCGCAGACCCACACGCCGATCTACGGACGGCCGCTCGCGGAGGATTTCCTGGCCCTGGCCCGGCAGCTCGCCCGGGACCGGCCGGGAGGGCTCGCGCTGCAGATCCTGCTGCATCCGGAGGAGGTGCGCCGGGGGCATCCCTACCAGGGGACGGAGCTGGCCCCGCTGTGCCGGCCGCCTCCGCACGCGGCGCTGGTGGCGGACGGCCCGCCGGCCGTGGTGGCGGGCTTCTGCTCTTCCGCGCTGATGGACGCGGCGGTCCGCGGCCATTACGTGATCGGCATGGACTGGACCGCGCCCGGGTCTGCCGGTGCCCAGGCGGTGGGGCGCCCATCGGCGCAGGTGGCGGACCCGGGCGCCCTGGGGGTTCTTGTCCGCAACCTGTGCCATGAGGCCGGGGCACGCACCGCTTTCCTGGAGCGGCAGCACCTGTGGCTGCAGCGCAGCTTCGCCGCCGATCCCGCATGGCCGCGGCGCCTGGGAGGCGAGCCATGAAGCGGCTGGGACTGGTGCTGTTCATCGTGTCGATCCACGCGGGCGACTTGCTGGTGGCCTGGCTGTACGGCGGCGGCGCGTGGCCGGAGGCCGCGCTGCTGCGGCCCGCCCGCGACGCTGTGGTGGTGGTGCTGGCAGGCCTGTGCCTGCTCACCGTGCGCATGCCCCGGGCCTTGCTGGTGCAAGTGCTGTGTTTCTGCGCCCTCGCTGCCGCGCATGCGCCGGCCGGATACCTGCACGGCCTGCCGGCCGGCATCGTGCTCGGGTCCCTGGGCATCGTGCTCGTGCCGATGCTGTTCCTGCTGGCCGGGCATGTCTGCATGCCGCATCCACAGGACCTGCGCCTTGCCGTGCGTTGCCTGGTCTGGCTGGGCGTGGCCAGTGCCGCCTTCGGGGCATGGGATGTGGCCCATACGGACTTCTGGGTCCATGGCGTGCGGCTGCCGGAGTATCTTTTCAATATCAAGGGCGTGCAGCCCGATGGCACCGACAGCGAAACCGGCCTGCCCTGGAACTTTTTCGGCGGCGAGGCCAGGGAGCGCCGCGCGGGTGGCCTGCCGGCCGCGCCGCTGGCCCAGGGCCAGTTCCTGGTGACTGCGGCCCTGGCCGCGTTGGCGCTGTGGCAGCGCCGCTGGCCGTGGCGCGCCCTGCTGGCGTGCGGCTGCCTGCTGGCCGGCGTGTGGATGTCCGGCACCCGTGGAGCGATGCTGGCCGGCATCGTCGCCGTGATGGGCTACCTTCTGACATCGAAGGGATTGGTCCGGTCCGCGGCCGCGCGGCTCTTCCTGGCGGGAGTGGTGCTCGCGGCATTGGCGGCCGCTTCCGTCGGCATCGTGGTGGCTTCCGTGAACTTCCGCGACGGCTCCACGATCGGCCATTGGGTGGCGCTGCAGCGCAACCTGGCCGAGCTGCACCAGGTGCTGCTGCTGGGCGGGGGGGTGGGGCGCCAGAGTGCGCTGGCGGCCCGCCAATCGCTGGCCGACCTGGGTGGCGGAGAAGGCTCGCTGTTCAGCATCGCCTACCAGATCGGCATACCCGGCGCGTTGCTGTTCCTGTCCATCGTGGGCTGGTGCCTGCGCCGGTTGTGGGTAGCCTACCGGCTGCAGCGCGACCCCGTGGTGCTGGCGGCTTTCTGGCTGCTCTGCGGCATCATGACCACCTTCGTTTCATCGGAAAACGGGCTGACCGTTTCGGGAGCCGGCGGATTCTGGCTGCTGCTCGGCGGCGTGCTGCGCCATGCCGCCGCCGCCAGGGCCGCGGTGCCCGGAGCGTCGCCCGGGGAGGCGCCAGCCCCCGGGGCTCCAGGCGGAGCGCTGGGGCGGCAGCCGGCCGGAGGAACAGGGGGATGAGCCGGATGCGGATATTGCATGTGTACAAGGATTTCGCGCCGCATGCCGGCGGCGGCGGCGTGGCTCGCCATATCCATGGACTGGCCGTGCTGGCATCCCGGGGCGGCAACGCGCTGCGGGTGGCCGCGCCGCAGGCGCAGGGCGGCAATGCACATGGGTACGTGGCCGTGCAGACCGGTGCCGGCGGGTTGTGGCGCCAGGTCGGCTGGGCGGATGTGGTGCATGTGCATGGAGCGCGCGTTCCGGTTACCGGCCTGGCCGCGGCGATCGCATGGCTGCGTGGCCGGCGCCTGGTCTACACGCCCCATTGCTACTACGACGACGATTCCGGGCCGGGGAAGCGCCTGCGCAAGTGGGCCTGGGACCTGGTGGTCGAGCGTCTGCTCCTGCGTGGCGCGGACCGCGTGGTGCTGCTGTCCGGCCACTGGGTGGATTACCTTCGCCGGCGCGGCATGGCGCCGCGGCGCCCGGTGGTGCTGCCCAATGCCGTACTGGAGGCCGAACTGGTCGCGTCTCCCGACGATGCCCCCCGGCTGGAAGGCGCTCCCGCATTGCTGTCCGTGGGGCGGCTGGATGCCGTCAAGCGCCTGCACGATGCCGTCGCCGTGCTGGCGCATCCGGGGATGGAGGCGGCGGTACTGCATGTGGTGGGGCGTGGCCCGGACCGGGGCCGGCTGGAGGAGGTCGCCCGGTCGCTCGGAGTGGCCGCGCGCGTGCGCTTTTACGGGTTCGTCGCCGATGCCTCCGTCGCGGCGATGGCCGCGGGCGCGGACGTTTTCGTGATGCCGTCGGCCGTGGAGGGCATGCCGACAGTGCTGATCGAGATGCTGCTGCTCGGCTGTCCCGTCGTGGCCAGCGACATTCCGGGCAACCGCTCGATCCTGGAAGAGGCGGGCCTGACCGGCGCGCTGTATCCGCCGGGCGACGTGGCGGCGCTCGCCACCCGCGTCGGACAACAGCGGCAGCACCGGGTGGATCCCTCCATCGTGGAGCGGGTCCGTACTTGCTTCACCTGGGAAGGCCTGAGGCCCCGCGTGCTCGCGCTCTACGGTGCGCTCGTCCAAGGGGCGGCTCCTTGAGCGCCCTGCCATCCCGCTTGCGCTTTTTCGGCTGTCCCCTGGACATGCTCGCGCCAGAAGAACTGTTGCAGCGCGCACAGGCCGCCGCGGAGGGGGATGAGCGTATCCGCATCGAGGGGCTGAACGTGGCCAAGCTGGTCGATGCGCGCGCGCAGCCGCTGCTGCACCAGGCGCTGGAGGAGGCCGAACTGGTCCACATCGACGGCAGTGGCATCGGCATCGGCCTGCGCTGGCTGGGCGCCGTGCCGCCACCGCGGCGGGCGGGCATCGACCTGATGCAGGACCTGTGTGCCCAGGCCGCCCGATCCGGGGCCGGCGTATTCCTGCTGGGCGCCCGTCCCGAGGTGGTATCGGCCGCGGCGGGCCGCCTTGCTGCGACCTGTCCGGGGTTGTGGATCGCCGGCGCGCGGGACGGATATTTCAGCGATGCCGATGCACCGCGGATCGTCGAGGAGATCCGCGGCTCGGGTGCGCGCTACCTGTTCATCGGCATGAGTTCTCCGCGCAAGGAGCTGTTCCTGCAGCGGTACTGGCCCGCACTCGGCGTGGCGCTTGCCATGGGCGTGGGGGGCTCCTTCGATGTGCTCTCCGGAATGCTGCCCAGGGCGCCGCGGTGGATGCAGCGCATGGGGATGGAGTGGCTGTTCCGGCTGGCCATGGAGCCTAGACGCCTGGCGGGACGGTATCTGCGGACCAATGCCGTGTTCCTCGTGCTGCTGCTGCGTGCGCGGCTGATCCGGCGCCACCGCTCGCAGGCGATCAAGCCCTGGGATCGATGAGGCGAAGCCCTGCGACATCGGGCGTCCTGCCCGTGGCTGCCATCCTGGCGGCCTACCTGCTGTTCTGCCTCCAGCAGGTGGTGATCCCGGGCCGCCATGCCGGCGGTGAGCTGTCGCTCGGGTCGGTGTCGCTGCTTGCCGGCATGCTCGCCATTTCGGGGTGGGCGCTGTGGCACCATGGCGTACCGCTTTCCCTGCGCATTCCCCTGGGGGCGATCACTGCATGCGCCGTTGCGCTGGCGGCATCTGCGTCGGCGTCCGGACATGCGGTGCTGGCGTTCCGCTTCGCGGTCCGCTACGGCACGGCCCTCCTGGCCCTGTGGGCGATGCTCAATCTGGCCGTGGCCTGCCCGCGCTGGCCGCGCGCGGCGACGCTCGCCGCGCTGATCGCGCTGTGGATCAACCTGGCCCTGGGCGGGCTGGTGCTCCTGCAGTGGCCTCCTGCGCTGCGCATCTCGCTGGCATTCCATGCGCAGGACACCTTCAGGTACCTGCCCCGGATCACGGGCATGTATGAGCATCCGGCGATGCTGGCGGCGACCGCGGTGATCGTGGCGCTGCTGGTGCTGCAGTTGTGGCGCCGCGGTGAACTGGGCCGCGTGGCACTCGCGATGGCCCTGCTGGGCGCTGGAGCGGCGCTGGCCTTGACCCAGGTGCGCAATGCCCTGCTGCCGGTCGCTTTCCTGCTGGCATGGTGGGCCTTGCCGCGTGTTGGTGCGACGCGTGCCCACCGCGGCCTGGCGGCGGTCGCACTCCTGGGGCTGGCCTTGGTGGGCAGCCTGGTGCTGTGGCTGCGCTACGCCGAAATCACCAGTGCCGCTGCACGGGAGGGATGGCTCACGGCATTGTCGCTGGGACGGACATATCTATGGGCCGGCGCCGCCGACGCCTGGTATGGCCATCCGTGGCTTGGCCTGGGGCCGGGCGTGTTCCAGTTCCTGGTGCCGGATTACACCGGCGGCCGCTTCCTGCGCGGTGAACTGCATGCGCACAACCTGGTGCTGGCCGCGCTGTCGGAAACCGGGCTATGCGGTCTGCTGGCCGGCGCGGGCCTGCTCCATGCGCTGTGGTCTCCGTTGTTGCGGTCGCGCGGCGGGACGCGCCGTTGGGCGCTGGCCTGGCTCTGGCTGCTGCTGGGATTGTGCGTGTTCGACTTCTACCTGCCGTTCTACCCGTTCTCGCTGCATGCCGCACTGGCCCTGTCGGTGCTGTATGCGAAGGGACTGGATCAGAATGCATCGCGGTCGAACAGGACGATCACGCAAGTCTGAGCGATGATGCTCAGGTCCAGCCACAGCGACCAATGCTGGATGTAGTACAGGTCGAATTCGACGCGCTTGCGCATCTTTTCCAGGGTGTCCGTTTCGCCGCGCAGGCCGTTCACCTGGGCCCAGCCGGTGATGCCCGGCTTGACCCGGTGGCGCTGCAGGTAGTTGGGGATCAGGTCCTGGTACTGGGCATTGTGCGCCAGGGCATGCGGGCGCGGACCGACCATCGACATCCGGCCCTGCAGCACGTTGAAGAGCTGCGGCAGTTCGTCGAGGCTGGTCCTGCGCATGAAGGCGCCCAACGGCGTGATGCGCGGGTCGCCGCGCGCGGTCTGTTGCGGAAAGCGGTCCGTATCGTGCAGGTACATGCTGCGGAATTTCCATACCTCGAACGGACGGCCGTCCCACCCCTGCCGCAACTGGCGGAAGATGACGGGACCTGGGCTGGACAGCCTGACCCCGGCCGCGAGCACGAGCATCACGGGCCCCGCCAGCAGCAGCAACAGCGTCGCGACCGATATGTCGAGCCAGGCCTTGAGCAGGCGGGAACTGCGCGAAAGCGGGCGCACCGAAAGTTCGAGCAGGGGTGTACCCGCCAGTTCGGCCATGCCATGGTGGATCATGCGGAAGGCGAAGATATCCGGAATCCAGCGCACGTGCACGCAACTGGCGCCCAGGTGGCGCACGCTGTTGCGTATCAGCATTTCCTCGCGCATGGGCCACGTCAGCCACACTTCGGCTACGCCGTGTTCTTCCAGCCAAGCCGGCAGTGCGGCCAGATCGATCGCATGCAAGTGCGCCGGCACCGCCATCAGTTCCAGTCCCGACCACGGTCCGTTCCGGATGCGTTCGGCGACCAGATCCACACGCTCCTGCGGCCCGAGTACGGCAATGCGCCGGGTCCCGATGCCTCGACGGTGCAGTCCGCGCAGCGCCCGGTCCAGCAGCAGGCGGACACCGATCAATCCACAGATTCCCAGAACGGCCCAGTACAGAAACCACAGCCGCGAAAAACTGGGTCCGGTCTTGCTCAGGAAGCTCAGCGAGGCCAGCGCGCCGAGCACCACGCCCCACCCCAGGAGCACGCGCCCGACCATCATGGTCGGCACCGCGAGGCGCCAACTGCGATAGAGCGCGAGCTGCACGAAAACCAGCAGCGTCAGCAGGACGCTGGCGAGCAGTGCATAGAAATATTGCGGCGCATCCGGCAGTTCCGCCTGGCCAACGCGAATGGCGTAGGCCAGCAATCCGCTCACCAGCACCACGGCACCGTCGGCGCATTTCAGCACGGTCATGGCTAGCGCCATCCCGTCGCCCCACTGGCTCCCGGGCTTCATGGAATGTCCCTCTTCAGGGCCGGCACGGGATGGATGATTTCTCCACTGCAGACCACCGTCGAGGGTGCCAGATCAGGTTGGCAATGCATCGCGATAAGCGTCCGCGGTGAGTTCTGCGCACCGGCGCCAGCTGAACTGGAGTGCGCGCTGGCGCCCCGCCGCGCTGGCGTCTCTGCGCCACTGCACATCCTCCAGCCCGCGGGCGAGCAGGGCCGCGAGAGCGTCCGCGTCGAGAGGGTTGAAGAGCGCTGCGGCATTGCCGGTCACCTCGGGCAGCGCCGATGTATCCGAGCACAGCACAGGGGTGCCGCTGGCCATCGCTTCCAGCACGGGCAATCCGAACCCCTCGTACAGCGAAGGAAACGCGAAAAGCCGTGCGCCTGACACGAGGGCAGGAAGGCGCGCGTCGTCGACATAGCCCAGGTACCGCAGCCAGCCGGCCCGTTCGGCGTGCTGCATGCGGACGTGCACGGCATGGCTGTTCCATCCGCCATGGCCGGCCACTACCAGCGGCCAGCGCCTGCGCAGCCTGTCAGGTAGCAGGGAGTAGGCATCCAGCAGGGTGCCGAGATTCTTCCTGGGCTCGACGGTGCCTACGAACAGGCAATATCCGTCCTGACGCAATCCGAGGGCTTGCAGAGGGGATTCCAACTCGGCGCTCGCATGTGGCCGGAAGACGTCGCTGCATCCCAACGGGATCGCCCGTATCCGATCCAGCGGCCAACCGAACTGGGCGGCGATTTCTCTGCGCGAGAACTCTGAAACCGTGAGGATCAGTTGCGCCCGTTCCAGGGACCGCGCCAGTTCCCGGCGCATGTAGCGCACACGGTCAGCGCGGTGGCAACTTGCCCAGTGGTAGACCGATACGTCGTGGAAGGTGGCTATGCAGGGCCCGTCGAATACCGGCAGGTAGTAGTTGCAACCATGGAACAGTGCACGCTCCGAACCTCGGAGTGCCCGGGCCTTGGCCATGCGGGAAAGGTGCCGCAGGCCATTGGCTACGGGTTCGACGCGGGACAGGTTGTCGGCCAGCCATGGTAGTGCCGAGGTCCCTGTGCCAATGCCAGGCAATCTATCGCGCAGGCGCCCGCCATGCAGGAAACGCAGCGATCCGATTTCCGGAAGCTGGGTTAATTGCCGAGCCAACTCCTGCGTGTAGCGGCCGACACCGGTCAGCGGATACCTGATCGACTCGGTAGCCAGAATGATGTCCACAGCCAGGGCGCCTCCTGGCGCGTAGTTTATCGAGCGCCCGGGCCCCTGGATCGTGCCGGCGTGGAATCAGCCGGCGAGCAAATCGTGCAGCGCCCGCGCGATCACCTTGGTGGCGCGCCGCAGGTCCTCGAGCTCCACGCGCTCGTCCGCGCGCTTGGCGTGCGATTCGAGCACGGTGCGCGGGCCGGCGCCGTAGATCACGCCCGGAATGCCGCGCTCCACGTAGAGCCGCACGTCGGTGTAGAGCGGCGTACCCACGGCCGGCGGGCGTTCGCCGAACACGGCTTCCGCGTGGCGCTGGATCGCGTCCACCAGGGGGCGGTTGCCCGCCAGCGGGGTCATCGCGTTGGCCAGCAGCAGGCGGCGCACTTCCACGCGGATGCCCTCGCAGCCGGCGGCGGCCTCGTCGATCACGCGGCGGATCGCGGCTTCCACCTCCACGGGGTTCTCTTCCGGGATCATGCGGCGGTCGAGCTTGAAGACCACCTTGCCGGGCACGACGTTGGTGTTGGTGCCGCCTTCGATGCGGCCCACGTTCAGGTAGGGGTGCTTGATGCCCTCGACCTTCGACGTGACCTGCCGGTAGGCGGTGTTCTGCTGGTAGAGCGCGTTCAGGATGTGCACGGCGCCCTGCAGCGCATCGACGCCCGTGTGCGGCACGGCGGCATGGGCCATCTTGCCGTGCACGGTCACTTCCATCTGCAGGCAGCCGTTGTGCGCCGTCACGACTTCGTAGCTGAAGCCCGCGGCGATCATCAGGTCGGGCTTCGTCAGGCCCTGCGCGAGCAGCCAGCCGGGGCCGAGTTCGCCGCCGAATTCCTCGTCGTAGGTGAAATGAAGCTCCACCGCCCCGCGCGCCGGGCGGGCCACGGCCTCGAGCGCGCGCACCGCAAACGTGAACGAGGCGAAGTCGCTCTTGCTCACGGCCGTCGCGCGACCGTACATCTTCCCCTCCACGATCTCGGCGCCGTAGGGGTCGTGCGTCCAGCCTTCGCCGGGTGGCACCACATCGCCGTGGGCATTGAGCGCGACCGTCGGGCCGCCCGCGCCATAGGGGCGGCGCACGATCAGGTTGGTGACCGACTCCATGCCGTAGGCGCGCACCTCGCTCTCGGGCACGGCGTGTTTCTCCGCCGCGTAGCCGAAGCCCTGCAGCAGTTCCGCGGTGCGTTCGGCATGCGGGGCGTTGTTGCCGGGCGGCGTGTCGGTGGGCACGCGCACGAGGGCCTGCAGGAACTGCACCTCCTCGTCGAAGTGCCGGTCGATCCAGGCGTCGATGTCTGCGTAGGTGCTGCTGCTCATGGGTTCTTTTCCTGGGCGAGTTGGTTCAGGAGATGGGAGAACGCCTCCACGGCGAGCTGCATGTCGTCGCTCGTGGTGCTTTCCAGGGGGTTGTGGCTGATGCCGCCGTTCTGGCCGCGCACGAACAGCATCGCCTGCGGCAGGATCTCGTGCAGCTTCATCGCGTCGTGGCCGGCGCCGCTCGGCATCCGGAAAACCGGCAGCCCCGCGGCCTCGACCGCGGCTTCCCAGCGCTGCTGCCAGGCCGGTGCGCTGGGCGCGGCGCTGGCCTGCATGGAGCGCCGGGCCGTATGGCGCAGGCCGCGGCGGCCGGCGATTGCCTCCAGTTCGGCCAGCACGTCGGCGACGAGCGCGTCGCGCTGCGCGTCGGTGGGTGCGCGCAGGTCCAGGCTGAACGTGCAGCGGCCGGGAACCACGTTGACGGAGCCCCCGGGCACCTGCAACTGCCCGATGGTGCCCACCGAGTCGCCGTCCTGGGCGGCGCGGCGCTCCACGTAGAGCGCCAGTTCCGCCACGGCGGTGGCCGCATCGCGCCGGCGGTCCATGGGCGTGGTGCCGGCGTGGCTCGCCACGCCCAGCATCTCGCACACGTAGCGCGCGCTGCCGTTGATGGAGGTGACCACGCCCAGCGGCAGGCCGAGTTCATTGAGCACCGGCCCCTGTTCGATATGCACCTCCACGAAGCCCAGGTAGGCGGCCGGGTCGCGCCGCAGCTTCGGGATGTCGTCGATGCACAGGCCGGCATGCTGCATGGCTTCGCGCAGGGTCACTCCGTCGGCGTCGCGCTGGTCCAGCCATTCGTTGCGGAAGTCACCGATCAGCGCGCCCGAGCCGAGGAAGGTGGCGGCATAGCGCTGGCCCTCCTCTTCGGCGAAACCCACCACCTCGATGCCGAAGGGCAGGCGGCGGCCCGCGCGGTGCAGCTCGCGCACGCAGGCCATGGGCACAAACACCCCCAAGCGCCCGTCGTACTTGCCGCCGTTGCGCACGGTGTCGTAGTGGCTGCCGGTCATGAGCCATTTCTGCCCGGCGGGCGTGGCTGCGTGGTAGCGCCCGACCACGTTGCCCACGGCGTCCACCTCGACCTCGTCGAAACCGCAGTCCCGCATCCAGTGGCTGATGCGCTGCGCGCAGGCCCGGTGCGCATCGGTCAGGTAGGTGACGGTGAGCTGGCCCTTCTCGGCAAAGCCCGGGTCGCTGTGCTGCGCGAGCTTCTCCTGCCAGTCCCAGACGTCGTTGCCGAGTGTGGGCTCCACGCCGAACTTGTCGTTCAGGCGGATCTCGGCGATGCGGTGGATGTTGCGCAGCGCCTCGGCGAATTCGGCGTCCGGGTGGCTGTCCAGGCGCCGCGCGAAGGTCTCGATGATCTCCTGGCGCGGCAGCCCGGTGCCGCGCGGGCCGCGCACGGCCAGGATGAACGGGAAACCGAAGCGCGCGTTGTAGTCGGCATTGAGCTGCTGCAGGCGATCGAATTCCTCCGGCGTGCAGTGCGTGAGCCCTGCGCGGGACTGCTCGCCGGTCGATTCGGCCGTGAGCGAGCGCGACACCATGGCCTTGCCGGCCAACTCGGGGTGGGCACGGATCAGGGCCAGCTGCGCCTCGCGCGGTGCGGCGTCCAGCACGCGCACCAGGGCGTACTTGAACTGTGCCAGCGTGCGGAAGGGGCGCGCGGACAGCGCGGCCTCGGCGATCCAGGGCGAATGCTCGTACAGGCCGTCCAGCATGCGCGCGGCTTCGTCCGCGGGCGCGGCGTTGAGCTGGTCGAGGGTCAGGGTCATGGCGTCACCTCCGGGCAGGGATGGGTCGCGGCCCAGTGGCGCGCGATGTCGATGCGGCGGCACACCCAGGCGTGCTCGTGGCGCTGGACATGGTCGAGGAAGCGCTGCAGCGCCGTGATGCGGCCCGGGCGGCCCAGCAGGCGGCAGTGCATGCCGATGCTCATCATCTTGGGGCGGTCGTCACCGGCCGGGTCGCCTTCGGCGTAGAGCGCGTCGAAGGTGTCCTTCATGTACTGGAAGAACGGGTCGGCGTGCGAGTAGCCCTGCGGCAGCGCGAAGCGCATGTCGTTGCAATCGAGCGTGTAGGGCACGATGAGCTGCGTGGCATCGGTGCCGTCGGTCTTGCGCACTTTCATCCAGAAAGGCAGGTCGTCGCCGTAGTAGTCGCTGTCGTAGGCGAAGCCGCCGTAGTCGGCCACCAGGCGGCGGGTGTTGGGACTGTCGCGGCCGGTGTACCAGCCCAGCGGGCGCTCGCCCGTGAGGCGCCGGATGATGTCCATGGCCTCGGCCATGTGGGCGCGCTCCACGTCCTCGGGCACGTTCTGGTAGTGGATCCACTTCAGGCCGTGGCAGGCGATGTCGTGGCCCAGTTCTGCGAAGGCGGCGGTCACCTCCGGGTGGCGCTGCAGCGCCGTCGCCACGCCGAAGACGGTGAGCGGCAGCCCGCGGCGCTCGAACTCGCGCAGCAGGCGCCAGACACCCGCGCGGGAGCCGTACTCGTAGATGCCCTCCATGCTGATGTGGCGGTCGGGGTAGCTGGCCGGGTTGAACATCTCCGAGAGGAACTGCTCGCTGCCCGCGTCGCCGTGCAGGGTGGCGTTCTCGCCGCCTTCCTCGTAGTTCAGCACGAACTGCACGGCGATGCGTGCGCCCCCGGGCCAGCGCGCATGCGGCGGATTGCGCCCGTAGCCCACGAGGTCGCGCGGGTAGGGCAGGGTGGCGTCGTAGAGCGGCGGTGCGGTCATGGCGGTGGCGGCGTTGGGAAAAAAGGGGCGGCAGGGGGGATCAGGAGAGCGCGCGCGACAGTTCGTTGGCGGGGTGTGCGCGGTCGAAGGCCAGGCTGGCCTCCACGTGGCGCAGGTGCTCGTCCATCAGGCGCACGGCCAGGTCGGCATCGCGGTCGGCGAGGGCCTGCACGATGTGGCCGTGCTCCTCGTGCGAATGCGCGGCCTCGTCGGCACTCTGGTACATGAGGGTGATGAGCGCGCAGCGGGAAATCAGCTCGCCCAGCATCTGCGCGAGCACCTCGTTGCCCATGAGCTCCGCCATGCGCACGTGGAAATCGCCGAGCAGCTCGGTGCGGCCCGGCACGTCGGCCTCGTCCACCGCCTGCTTCTCGCGCGCGACGTGCTCGCGCAGGGCCCGTACCCGGGCGGGCGTCACCTCGCGCACGAAGGCGCGCGTCATCTCGGCTTCCAGCATGCGGCGCACGGCGAACACCTGCCGCGCCTCCTCGGCCGATGGCGCCGCGACGAACGCCCCGCGCGCCGGCTCCAGCGTGACGAGCCGGTTCTGCGACAACTGGAAGAGCGCCTGCCGCACCAGGGTGCGCGACACGCCGAAGTGGTCCGCCAGCTTCTGCTCGGCCAGCTTGGCGCCCGGCAGCAGGCGGTGCTCCACGATGGCCTTGGTCAGGCTCGCGACGATGGCGCTGGTGGTGGAGGGTTCCATCCGGCCCATGATAGCGGCGGACCGGATTTTTGTATGCACTTTTTGTGCACCAAATTCGGGCCCCGCCTCAGGGCATTCCCGCATCGCGGTGGTGCGCGCCACGCCGCCCCCGCACCGCATGCCTGCGCCAGAATCTGCGCATGACCTTCCCCGACCTGCCGTCTGCTGCTGCTTCGTTGCCCGCACCCGATCCCGCCACCGAGCCCGTCCGCTTCCTGCGCCATCTCTACGACATGGCCGTCCAGGCGGCCCTGCCGTCGCGGCGCATGGCGGAGTACCTGCCGCCCCCGCCCCGGGGCCGCACGCTGGTGCTGGGCGCCGGCAAGGCCGGCGGGGCCATGGCCCACGCGATGGAGGCGCTGTGGCCGGCGCGGGCGCCGCTGTCCGGGCTGGTCGTCACGCGCTATGGCCACGTGCCGCCGCGGCCGGACGGGGTGCCTGCGCGCATCGACATCGTGGAAGCCGCGCATCCGGTGCCCGATGCGGCGGGCGAGGCGGCGGCGCGGCGCATGCTGGACCTGGCGCACGGGCTCACCGCCGACGATCTCGTGGTCTGCCTGATCTCCGGCGGCGGCTCCGCGCTGCTCACGCTGCCTGCCGAGGGCCTGGCGCTGGAAGACAAGCAGCGCATCAACCGGGCATTGCTGGAGTGCGGTGCGGGCATCGCGGACATGAACTGCGTGCGCAAGCACCTCTCGCGCATCAAGGGTGGCCGGCTGGCCGCCGCCTGCGCCCCGGCGCGGGTGGTGACGCTCGCGATCAGCGACGTGCCCGGCGACGACCCGGCCGTGATCGCCAGCGGCCCCACCGTGCCGGACGACACCACCTGCGGGGACGCATTGCGCATCCTCGACCGCCACCGCATCGCCCTGCCGCCGGCCGTGCGCGCGGCGCTGGAGGCCGGCTCGCTGGAAACGCCCAAGCCCGTGGAGGGCCAGGCGCCGGACGTGCACCTGATCGCCACGCCGCGGCAGTCGCTGGAGGCGGCGGCCGCGGCGGCGCGGTCCGCGGGCCTGGCGGTGCACATCCTCTCGGACGAGATGGAGGGCGAATCGCGCGACGTGGGGGCCGTGCATGCGGCGCTCGCCCGGTCGGTGGCGCGGCGCGGAGAGCCGTTCGCCCGGCCCTGCGCCATCCTCTCTGGCGGCGAGACCACGGTGACGGTGCGCGAACGGCCACCCGGCGCTCCGCGGTGGCCGCGCTGGCGAGTTCTGCCTGGGGCTGGCCCGTGCGCTGCAGGGACAGGAGGGGGTGTGGGCGCTGGCCGCCGACACCGACGGCATCGACGGGGTGGAGGACAACGCCGGCGCCTTCGTCGGGCCGGACACGCTGGTCCGCGCGGCCCGGGCGGGGCTGCGCGTGGACGACCATCTCGCGCGCAATGACGCCTACGGGTTCTTCGCCGCCCTGGGCGACCTCGTGGTTACCGGGCCGACGCACACCAACGTGAACGACTTCCGCGCGCTGCTGGTGCTCTAGGGCCTGTTAACGCTATGCAAGGGGATCGCGTTGCTTCGCGAAGGGCTGGGTGCAAGGCGCCTGGGCGTAGCAAGGCCGGGGCCTTGCAAGCACGGGCAACGCCGCAAACGGCCCCTTCGCGAAGCAACCCGAAGGGAAGCCCATCACAGCCCGCCCCCCGGCGTTGCGCTCCTTGTGCGTGTGGACACACGCACGGCGTCGCGCGCCTTGATCGGCGGGCTGTGATGAGCTTCGCGACCCCTTGCATAGCGTTAACAGGCCCTAGGGGCACTGCCATCGCGGCCATGCCGCCTGCGGCGGACAGCTGCGTAGGACGGCGAGCACGCCGGGATGGGCGTAATTGCTGCACTGCAGCGGAGGCGGTCCGTCCATAGTGGGCCCGCATGACTGAATTTCCCACCATCACCGCCGAGTCCATGCGGCGCGCACGCCAGGTCCCGTTGCCGGATGCCGGGCCGGACCGCATGGACCCCGAACAATGGATACGCGGCAAGTTCACGCACCGGGGCCGAACGCTCGCCTACTGGCTGTGTCTTCCGCCGCGCGCCGAGGGCGCGCCGCCCTGCCCGATGGTGGTCATGCTCCACGGCTGCACCCAGGATGCCGGCGATTTCGCGGCCGGCACGCAGATGCATGCCCATGCACGCGACGCAGGGGTGGCGGTGCTGTACCCGGAGCAGGCGCAATGGGAGAACGCACACCGGTGCTGGAACTGGTTCAAGCCACAGCACCAGGGCCGGGACGGCGGCGAACCCGCCGTGCTGGCTGCGCTGGCGCTCTCGATCGCGCAGGAGTACCGGATGGACCGGTCCCGCTTGTTTGTGGCGGGACTGTCGGCGGGAGGGGCCATGGCGGACATCCTGGCTTGCAGCTACCCCGACGTCTTCGCCGCCGTGGGGGTGCATTCCGGCCTGCGTGCAGGTGCCGCGAACGATGCCATGTCGGCGCTGTCCGTGATGCGCAGCGGAAACCCGGCGCCCGGCGGTCGCGCGGGCCGCGCCCGGGCGGTGCCGGCGATCGTGTTCCACGGCGATGGCGACACGACCGTGCATCCCGGCAATGCCGGCGCCGTGATCGATGCGGCGGTGAAAGCCCACGAGAGCGAAACCCTGCGGGCCATGCTGCCCCGGACGGCGGCGGGTGTCTCGGCGGGAGGGCGCCGGTTCACCCGGACGGTCTATGAGGACTGCACGGGACGCTGCGGCGCCGAGTTGTGGGAACTCCATGGAACGGGCCACGCGTGGTCCGGCGGCGACGGGCAGGGCACATTCACCGACGTGGACGGCGTGGACGCCAGCGCGGAAATGCTGCGCTTCTTCCTCGCCCACCCGATGCGGCCCGTGGTCTGACGGCGGGTGGGCGCGGGCCGCGATCAGTACCCCAGCGTGAGCCCGTCCGGATTGCGCGGATCGGAATAGCCGAACAGCACGCCGTCCTTGCGCTGGATGGTCTGCGTGCGGCCCATGGAGGGCTTCAGGGCCAGGTTGTGGCCGCGCGACTTCAGGATGGACAGCGTGTCCGGCGAGAAGCCGTTCTCGATGCGCAGCTCGTCGGGGGTCCACTGGTGGTGGATGCGCGGGGCGGCCGCGGCCTCGGCCGGGTTCATGCCGAAGTCGATCACGTTGACCACGGTCTGCAGCACCGTGGTGATGATGCGCGCGCCGCCGGGGCTGCCGGTGACGAGCACCGGCTTGCCATCCTTGAGCACCAGCGTGGGCGTCATGGACGAGAGCGGCCGCTTGCCGCCGGCCACCGCGTTGGCATCGCCGCCCACGAGGCCATAGGCATTCGCCACGCCGGGCTTGGCGGCGAAGTCGTCCATCTCGTTGTTGAGCAGGATGCCCGTGCCCTTGGCCACGATGCCGCTGCCGAAGTTGGTGTTGAGCGTATAGGTCACCGCTACCGCGTTGCCGGCCTTGTCCACCACCGAGAAGTGCGTGGTCTGGTCGCTCTCGTAGGGCTGCGGCTGTCCCGGCTTGATGTCCCTGGCGGGGCGTGCCTTGTTCGGGTCGATGGTTTTCGCGAGCGAGGCGGCGTAGGCCTTGGAGGTCAGTCCCTTGAGCGGGATCTTCACGAAATCCGGGTCGCCCAGGTATTCGGAGCGGTCGGCGTAGGCCAGCTTCATGCTCTCGGCCATCATGTGCAGTGTCTGGGCGCTGCCCGGGCCCCACTGGGCGAGCGGCATCGGCTCGAGCATGTTGAGCAGCTGCACGAGGTGGGCGCCGCCCGACGAGGGCGGGGGCATCGTGACCACTTCGTAGCCTCGGTAGGTGCCGCGCACGGGTGTGCGCTCCACGACCTCGTAGTCGCGCAGGTCCTGCAGGCTCAGGGCGCCGGGATAGGGTGCCATCTCGGCCGCGATGCGCCGCGCGATCGGGCCCTGGTAGAACGCCTTGGCGCCCTGCTGCGAGATGAGCCGCAGGGATTGGGCGAGGTCTTTCTGCACCAGCCGGTCGCCGATCTTGAGGGGTGCGTCGCCGCGCCAGAAGATCTGCCGCGTGGCGGGCCAGCGGCCCATGTTGTCGCGCTCCTGCGCCAGCGTCTTGGCCAGCGTGAGGCTCACGGGAAAGCCCTTGTCCGCCAGCGCGATCGCGGGTGCGATCACCTTCGACAGCGGCTGGGTGCCCCAGGTCTTGAGCGCATGCTCCAGGCCCGCCACCGTGCCCGGCACGCCCACGGCGTAGTGCGTGTAGAGCGACTTGCCGTCGATCACGTTGCCCTTATCGTCCAGGTACATGTCGCGGCTCGCCTTGCGGGGCGCGATCTCGCGGAAGTCCAGCGCCACGCTCTTGCCGCTCTTCGCGTCGTACACCATCATGAAGCCGCCGCCGCCCAGGTTGCCGGCGTTGGGCAGCACCACGGCCAGCGCGAAGCCCACGCCCACGGCCGCATCGACCGCGTTGCCGCCGGCCCGCAGGATGTCCAGGCCCACCTTGGAGGCCAGTTCCTGCTCGGTGGCCACCATGCCGTTGCGCGCCACGACCGGATGGAAGACATCCATGTCCATGTCGTAGGCGCGGCCCGCCGCGCGTGCGGCCGGCGTCTGCTGGGGGGCGCCTTCCGGGGCCTGCGCGGTGTCCGCGGAAGGCGCCGCCGCGCCGGGGAGGTTCGCGCAGCCCGCGATGGCCAGCAGCGCGAGCACGCTGCTTCCAGCAAGCAGCCAGGGGCGTTGGAGGCGGGGGGAAGTCATCGGTCGAAGCCCTTTCCTGTCGTTGTAATGCCTGCCGGCGCGGAACGCCGCCGGCAGGGGCGGACAGTGTAGAGCGGGTGTCCCGCAAGTCACGTCACGGTTCGTTACAGGCCCTGCCGGAATGCCGGCGCAGGCATGGAGCCTGCATACACTGGCGCATCCCGGATAACAGGAGATGCTCCATGGGCCTCAGTACGCACGTTCTCGACACCATGCACGGCTGCCCGGCCGCGGGCATGGCCGTCTCGCTCTACGACACCGCGGGCGGCCAGGCCCGGCTGCTCAAGGAACTGGTGCTCAACCAGGACGGCCGCACCGATGCGCCGCTCTTCGACAACGCCAGCCTGCGTCCCGGCACCTACCGGCTGTCGTTCGAGGTGGGCGCGTACTTCCGCGTGCGCGGCGTGGCGCTGCCCGAGCCGACCTTCCTCGACCGCGTGAGCCTGGATTTCGGCGTGGCCCATGCCGACCAGCACTACCACGTGCCGCTGCTGGTCAGCCCCTGGAGCTACTCGACCTACCGTGGCTCCTGAACTGCCGGGCCCGCAGGCGTCAGAGCTGGCCCTCGGTCAGCGTGTCGAGCTGGAACCGGCCCGACTTGTGCCAGAGCCAGGTGTCGGTGTAGGTCACGCGGCCCATCCGCTCGGGCACGGGGTAGGGGGCCGCGGCGCGCACGGTGCGTTCGATCTCCGCGATCACCTCCGGCGCGTGGCGCGGTGCGCGCATCCAGGACAGGCGGGTGACCTGCCCGTTGCGGTCGATGTCCACCTGCAGCGTGCCGATGGCGTAGAGCAGGGGCGGCAGCTTTCCCTTGTAGATGCGCGCCTGGTTCAGGCCGTAGAGGTGCGTGGCGGCGTCCTGCCGGTAGGCGCGCGGATTGGCCGCGGCCGAGGTGCGCGCCGAGCCGCGCGTGGCCGGCTCCGGGCCCTTGACGCCGCTGGATGCCTCGGCGGCAGGGGCGCTGGCTTCGTCGGGCGCGGGGGCCGTCTCCGGCCCCGACTTGCAGGCGGCCACGAGGGAGGCGACGGCCGCCATCAGGCCGGCCAGCAGCCAGTGGCGTCCGGCACCCGTCGGGCCGTGGGAAGAGGGGGTGGAAGGCTTCATCGGTGGTCCGTGGCGGGCTGCTGGAAAAAGTGGCGGGCATGCGCCAGGCCATGCAGGGCCCAACGCGGGGGCGCGCCATGGCGTTGACGTCCGCCCTGCAGGCCTTGCTCCAGGGGCTGGCCGCACGGCCGGCGTGCCTGGTCGAGGTGGAGTCTATCCAGGGATCGGTGCCGCGGGAGCGCGGCGCGTGGATGGCCGTGTTCGCCGACGGGCCACTGCTGGGCACCATCGGCGGCGGCCGGCTGGAATGGGATGCCATGCGCGAGGCGCTGGCGCGCCTGGCCGCGCCGGCCCAGGCCGCGCCCCCGGTGGCGAGGTTCGCCCTGGGGCCGAGCCTGGGCCAGTGCTGCGGCGGGGTGGTCCACCTGCGCTTCACCCGCGTGCAAGCGCCGGACCGCGAGGCGCTCGCGCGGCGTCTGGCGCCCGCACGCGCGCCGGTGGCGCTCTTCGGCGCGGGGCACGTGGGCCATGCGCTGGCGCGCGTGCTGGCGCCGCTGCCCTTCGAGCTCACCTGGATCGACAGCCGCGACGGGGTCTTCCCTCCGGATGCCGAGGCCGGCGGGGCGCATTGCGAGCACTCCGAGCCCGTGCATGCGGCCGTGCCGGGACTGGCGCCGGGCTCGCGCGTGCTCGTCATGAGCTTCAGCCACGCGGAGGATCTCGACGTGGTCGCCGCCTGCCTCGCGCGGCAGCGCGCGCAGGGCGACCTGCCGTTCGTCGGGCTCATCGGCAGCCGCACCAAGTGGGCGACGTTCTCGCACCGGCTGCAAGCCCGGGGGTTCGGGCCGCAGGAACTGGCGCACGTCACCTGTCCCATCGGCCTGCCGGGCATCGCGGGCAAGGAGCCGGAAGTGATCGCGGTATCGGTGGCGGCCCAGCTGCTCGCCACCCTGCCGCCCCTGCCGCGCGGGTGACGCCATCCGGGCCTCTCCCGTCGCGCCGGGAACGGAACCTGCATACACTCGGGCCACAGGTCGCAGCGGTGCAAGGCGATGCCGTCGCTCCCACGGGGGAGGGCGTGCATCCGGTGCGCGGCCTTCCCGCTGCTCAGAGCGCCCGCCGTGGTGAGCAGGTTGCCGCGCGGCCGCCCCCGATGCAACGGGCCGCGCACGAAGTTGAGAGCCACCATGGAAAGCTATCTCCTCGACTGGGCCAACCTGCTGCTGCGCTGGGTCCATGTCATCACCGCCATCGCCTGGGTCGGGTCGTCGTTCTATTTCGTCTTCCTCGATTCCAGCCTCACCCCGCCGGTCGATGAGGACCTGAAGCGCCAGGGCGTGAGCGGCGAACTCTGGGCCGTGCACGGCGGCGGCTTCTACCACCCGGTGAAGTTCGCGGGCGCGCCGCCGCAACTGCCGAAGCACCTGCACTGGTTCTTCTGGGAAAGCTACAGCACCTGGATCAGCGGCTTCGCGCTGTTCACCGTGTCCTACCTCTGGAGCGCCAGCACCTACCTCATCGACAAGTCGCGCATGGACTGGGCGCCGGCCACCGCCGTCGTGGTCGCTCTGGCGTTCCTGGCCGTGTTCTGGCTGCTCTACGACGCCATCTGCCGCGTCTTCGGCCAGAGGAAGAACGGCGATGCCATCGTCGGCGCGCTGGTCTTCGTGCTGGTGTGCGCGGCTTCCTGGCTGGCCTGCCACTGGTTCGCGGGCCGCGCCGCCTTCCTGCTGGTGGGCGCGATGATCGCCACCAGCATGAGCGCCAACGTGTTCTTCTGGATCATTCCGGGCCAGCGCAAGGTGATCGCGCAGATGAAGGCCGGCCAGCCGGTGGACCCGGTCCACGGCAAGCGCGGCAAGCAGCGCAGCGTGCACAACACCTACTTCACGCTGCCGGTGCTGTTCTGCATGCTGTCCAACCACTACAGCTTCACCTGGAGCCATCCGCAGAACTGGCTCATCCTCATCCTGATGATGTTCGCGGGCGCATCCATCCGCCAGTTCTTCGTGATGCGCCACGGCTGGAAGCTGGGCCGCAACGCGCACCCGCTGCCCTATGCGCTGGTGGGCTGTGCCGTCATCGTCGGCACCATCGCCGGGCTGCGGCTGTCGCAGGCGCCCGCCGTGCCGGCGGCGCCATCGTCCGCGGCCGCCGCCGCGCCCGTGGGCTACGCCCAGCTGCAGCCGGTGCTGGCGCAGCGCTGCTACATGTGCCACGGCGAGCAGGTGCAGATGAAGAACCTGCGCCTGGATTCCGCCGAATCCGTGGCGCAGCATGCCCAGGCCATCTACCAGCAGGCGGTGGTGCAAAAGCTCATGCCCATGAACAATGCCACCGGCATGACCGATGCCGAGCGGGATCTCGTGCGGCGCTGGTTCGAGGGCGGCGCGCCGGCCCGCTGACCGCTGGCGGGCCGCACCCGCCGCTCAGGCGGACGCTGCGGCCGTGGCGTCCGATCCCTGCCAGGCGCGCAGCGGTATGGACCCGCTGGCGTGCGCCTGGGGAGCGGACCGTTCCGCCGTGCGCCACGCCAGCCCGCTCGCGCAGCCCTTGGCTTCGTGCTTGGCCAGCGCCGCGGCATTGGCCACTTCCTCGGCGTGGCGCATGGTGCCCGGCACCACGCGCGCCGCCCCGATCGCCAGCGTCGTGCAGGGAAAGAAGCGCTTCACCCCGTGCCGGTCTTCCGCCCAGATGCCGCCGTCGGCGCGCGCGGCGTCGTCGAACAGCTGGAACGCCTCGCGCGCGAAGTCTTCCACGATGCGCTGGCAGCGCTGCAGCCAGTCGCCGCTCTGGAACAGCAGCATGAAGTCGTCCCCGCCCACGTGACCGATGAAGTCCCGCTGCGCATCGCAGTGCGCCACGGCCAGCCTCGCCACGAGGCGGATCATCTGGTCGCCGCGCCAGTAGCCGTAGTAGTCGTTGAAGGGCTTGAAGTGGTTCAGGTCGGCATAGCAGGCCACGAACTCCGTGCCGCTGTCGATCAGCCGCTGCATGTGCAGGCTGATGGGAATGTTGCCCGGCAGGAAGGTGAGGGGATTGGCGTGCCGCGCCGCCTCGATGCGGGCCTCGGTCACGCTGCGCACCAATTGCTCGCCCGTGCCCAGGCCCACGTAGCGGCCGTTGTCGGTGACGATGAACCCGTCGCTCAGGTAGCGCTGGTCCTGCGATGTCAGGATGCCCACGAGCTGGTCCACGTCGCAGTCGAGCTCCACCACCCGCGGGGCCGGGTTCGCGAAGGCCGCGCAGGCCTTGCGCCCGTGCACCTCGCGGAAGTAGAGCGTCGCGTAGTGGTTCATGAACTGCTGGCGGTTGATCAGCGCCACGGGCCGGGCGCCGTCGAGCACCGGCAGGGCATGCAGTTCGGGATGCGCCTTGAAGAAGCCGGCCACCGTGTCGTTGCTGGTCTCGGCCGTGGCCGTGGGCGCATGCACCACCAGCAGGTTGCGCAGGATGCCAGGGCGCGCGTTCTGGCCGCGGTGCGGCAGGATGGCCACGCGGCGGTCGCGCACGGCGTCCAGGGCCGGCGCCTCGATCCGACCGCGCGGCCCGGGCGCCGGCCGGCCCAGCAGGTAGCCCTGGCCGTAGGGAATGTCGAGGTCGCGCAGCGCCCGCAGGTCGTCCTGCGTCTCGATGCCCTCGGCGATCAGGGTGGTGCCGAACACGTCGGCGATGCCCTTGATGGCCTGCAGCATCTGCAGGTTCCCGGGATGGGCGCTGATGTCGCGCACGAAGTACTTGTCGATCTTCACGAAGTCCGGCCGCGTCTCGGACCAGAGCCGCAGGCTGGAGCGGCCATCCCCGAAATCGTCGAGCGCGATGCGGGCGCCGCAGGCGTGCACCTGCTTGAGCGCCTCGCGCAGCGAGGCCATGTCGCCCACGCGCTCGTGCTCGGTGATCTCCAGCACCACGTTCTCCGCCGACACGCCCGCGGCCCGGGCCGCGCCGGCCAGGGTCATGCCGCGGCACAGCGACACCCCGCTCACCAGGGCGTCCGCGCTGATGTTCACGAACAGGCGGCCGGCGCCGCCGGACGCGCCCCACTGCCGCAGGGCGATGGCCACGCACAGCAGCTCGAACTCCTGCAGCACGCCTTCCGAGAGCGCGGCCTCCAGCAGTCGGTCGGGCGTGTGCAGGGGCGTGCCTGCCGGGCCGCGGATCAGGGCCTCGTGGGCATAGACGTTGCCCTCGCGCAGATCGGCCAGGGGCTGGAAGACACAGTACAGCCCGCCGCCCCGCATGAGCCGCACGAGCGGGCCCGCGCCGTCCCGCACCGCGGGCGACAGCGAAGCGAGCACCGCCTGTAAAGCGCTGTCATGGACGGGGGCGGTCGTTACAGTCATACACAATTGTCGCGAAGTTATCCCCGGCCCATGACATCGGAGTGACATGTTCCGTGCCACGGTGGGGATTCCGCTAAGTGGGCAGGTCCGCGTAGGCCACCGCGTATTTCACCAGCGCCGCCTGCCCGTCGATGCGCAGCTTGCGCCGCAGGTGGAGCCGGTGCGTTTCCACCGTGCGCACCGAAGTGCCCATCCGCTCGGCGATGTCCTTGTTGGAGCGGCCCTCCGCCAGCAGCCGCAGCACCGCTGCCTCGCGCGGGGTGAGCGACCGTGCCTGCGGCAGCGCCGGCTGGCCGCCGTCCACCAGCGCGCGCACGCCTTCGCTGAAATGCCGCCCGCCCGCCCGCACCGTCTCGATGGCCTGCACCAGCTGGCCGGCCGGCGCATCCTTGAGCACATAGCCGCGCACGCCCAGGCCCACGGCGCGGCGCACGTATTCGGCATCCTGGTGCATCGACAGCACCATCACGCGCACCAGCGGAAAGCGCTCGCGGAACGCGGCGGCCAGCTCGATGCCGCTGCCGTCGGGCATGCGGATGTCCGTCAGCACGATGTCCGGGGCCACGGCGGCGGCGAGTTCCAGGGCCTCCTGCACGCCGCCCGCCTCGGCGGCCACGCGGATGTGGGGCGTGGCTTCCAGGCGCATGCGCACGCCGTCGCGCACCAGCGGATGGTCGTCCACCAGCAGGACGCGGATCGGATCCCGGCCGGGCTCGGCGTTCATGCGGGCACCTGGTAGGGTTCGATGCCGGCAGCCGGCCCGGCGGCGGTGGCCTCCCGGCGGTCGAGCACCGCCAGGATGCGCGTGCCGCCGCGGCCCGACGCGATGGCGAAGCGGCCGCCCAGGCCTTCGATGCGCTCGCGCATGTTGCGCAGGCCGATGCCGCCCTGGCCGTCGCGCTGCACGCGCTGCATGTCGAAGCCGCGCCCGTCGTCGCGCACCGAGAGGCTCACCCGCCAGCGCGTGAAGCGCAGCGCCACCTCCACATGGGTGGCGCCCGCGTGCATGCGGGCGTTGGTGAGCGCCTCCTGGGCAATGCGGAACAGTGCCGTGCCGTGGCTGGTGGGCAGGGGCCCGGCCGGCCCGCGCAGCACGAAGCGCACGCTGAACGCTCCCTGCTCCTCCACCTCCTGCGCCATCAGCGCGAGCGCGGGCGCGAGCCCCAGGTCGTCCAGCAGTGCGGGGCGCAGGCCGTGGGACACGCGCCGGATCTCCAGCAGGGCATCGTTGAGGCGCTCCAGCCCGTGGTCGAGCATGTCGCGCGGGGCGTGGGCGGCGCGCGCGGCCCACTGCACCTGCGCCGTCTCCAGCAGGAATTTCGAGGACACGAGCACCTGCACCACGCCGTCGTGCAGCTCGCGCGCCACCCGCACCCGCTCCTCCTCCTGCGAGCTCACCACCCGCTGCGCGAGCCGGCGCAGCTTGGCGCTGGCCACGCGGTGGTCGCTCAGGTTGAGTGCCAGGCCCGCGAGCCCGATCAGCACGATGCACAGCGCGGCGATGCCGTAGATGCGCTGCCGCGTGCCGTCGATGTTCTCCTGCGCGGCCCGGTCGATGTGGCGCAGCGTCTCCTGCACGTCGTCCAGGTACAGCCCCGTGCCCAGGATCCACTCCCAGCCGGGCAGGGTGGTGACATAGGCGAGCTTGGGCGCCATCAGCTGCGAAGAGGGTTTCTGCCAGTCATAGCGCACCATCCCGCCGCCCTGGCGCGCCGTCGCCAGGATCCGGTTCGCCGGTGCTTCGCTGCGCGGGTCGCCGGGATCGCACAGGTCCACGCCCGACAGGCCCATGTGCCGCGCGTCCAGCAGCACGTTGCCTTCGCGGTCGTAGACGAAGAAGTAGCCGTCCCGGCCGAACTGCATGCGCGAGAGCAGCGCCAGTGCCTGCCGCTGGCGCTCCACGGGGTCGGCCTCTTCGGCGGCGATGCGTGCGAGCGCGCTCTGGGCGAGCTGCACGTAATGGCGCAGTTCGGTCTCCTTGCTGTGCAGGTAGGCCGTCTCCACCAGTTCGCGCTCCTGCTGCGCCAGCCGGAGCGTCTGGTGCCGTGCTGTCGCGGCCACGGAACCGAGGGCCACCAGGATGGGCAGGGTGGATAGCAGCAGGAGTTTCAGCCGCAGTTGCATGGTCTGTCTCGCGAAGTGGGGAGAAGTATTTCGCCTGATACCGGCAAAGTGCATCGGCGGCTATGGGGGTGATGCCCGGTATTCCATCTCACGGTGACAACCTGTTAATACGGATGAGTACCGTGAAAATGCATGGCACATGGGGTTTCGGGAATACAGCAGGGATTTGCATTGCCTTGGTGATCGAGAAAGGATAAATCGCACCGCCGTGGTGAGGCGGTTCCCCGTGCCGGTGCTGTTACGTACCTGGATGTGCCGGTGCGCCCGCCGGTGGTGCATCGGAAAACCGCGATGCACCTGGGGGATGCCTCCTGGATGGACAGCAGGATGCGTGCCGTGCCCACGTCCCGTGCAATGACCTGCGTAGTACTGCGCAAACCGTTCTGCGTAATCCTGCGTAAGGGAAAAATGTGCTTTCGTTCCGGCCGGCGCCCGCACAGAATTCCTTCGCGCCCCTCCTTTCCATCGATATTCGATCCGCTCCGGTTCGAATATTGCGGAGGGCCGCGTTGCGGTATGGAAAGGTATTTCCATGCCACGTCTGCGTCGTTGAACGGAAGGAATGTCATGGATATTCGGAATCCCCTGTCCCGGGGCCTGGCGCCGTGCGGCACTGCGCTCGCGGCCGTGCTGCTGGCGGGCTGCGCGGCACCCGCCCAGCGGGAGGTGCTCTCCACCGCCCAGATCTACCCCGCGATCGGGCCCTACTCGCAGATGGTGGCCCACGGCAACACGCTGTACTTCTCGGGCGTGCTGCCCCTCAACGCCGCCGGCAACGCGGTGCAGGGCGCGACCATCGAGGAGCAGACCCGCGCCGTGCTCGACTTCATCGGCGCCAAGCTGCGCTCCCAGGGCCTGTCGTATGCGGACGTGCTGTCCACCACCGTGTACATGAAGGACCTGGGCGAATTCGCCGCCATGAACAAGGTGTACGGAGAGTACTTCCGCAGCGCGGCGCCCGCGCGCGCCACGGTGGAAGTCGCACGGCTGCCGCGCGACGTGAAGATCGAGATCGCCGCCATCGTCGGGCGCCGCTGAACGCGCCCGCAGTCCCCCATTCCAGGAGCACTCCCATGATCGAAACCTCCCCCGTGGCGGCCGGTGGCGCTGCCCGCGATGTCCCCATGCAGCCCGAGGCCGCCGGCCTGGCGCGCTGGAGCGCCAAGCGCCGCGACTTCCTGCGCATGATGGGCTACGGCGCTGGCGCCGCCACGCTCGGCCCCCTGGTCGCCGCCTGCGGCAGCAGCGGCGCGCAGACCGCCGCCGAGGCGCTGCGCGAGCAGCTCGTGCGCGACGAGGCCTTCTGGACCGGCGTGCAGGACATGTTCGTCCTCAAGCCCGAGAAGACCTACATGAACATCGGCACCGGCGGCTCCATGCCCAAGCTGGTGCTCGACGTCTTCGATGGAGAGAACCGCAAGAAGGCCGCCGACTCGGGCAGCGGCTACGGCAACCTGCTCGACCTGCGCAAGCAGGTGGCGCCGGGCTTCGGCGTGGATGCGGACGAACTCGCCTTCTCCGCCAACACCTCGTCGGGCATGTGCCATGCCATCCTCGGCATCGACTGGCAGCGCGGCGACGTGGTCGTGACCACCAACCACGAGCACGGCGGCGGCGACACGCCGCTGAAGATCGCCACGGACCGCTACGGCATCGAGGTCTCGCGCATCGAGATGCCCGTGGGCAACAACCAGACCGCGGCCACCTATGTGAACCTGTTCGACGAACGCATCCGCGCGCTCAAGGCCCAGGGAAAGCGGGTGCGCGCGATGATGTGGTCGTCGCCCACCTACAAGACCGGCACCATGCTGCCGATCGCCGACCTGATGGGCGTGGTGAAGGCGCACGGCCTCATCAGCATCGTGGACGGTGCGCACCTGCCGGGCATGATGGCCTACAACTATGCGGAACTGGGCATGGACTTCATGTCCGGCGCCGGGCACAAGTGGCAGTGCGGCCCGGGCTCCACCGGCATCCTGATCGTGCGCAACAAGATGCGTGCCTCCAACCCGCTGCCGCTGCCCAGGTGGTATCCGGTCCACACGAGTTCCTACGCCGCGAAAGACCGCACCACCAACGGCACCGAGACCTACGACATCGCCGCCACCATCACCAGTTGCGGCAGCCTGCACACGCCGATGTTCATGGCGCTCGCCCAGGCCTGCGCGCAGTGGGACGGCATCGGGCGCAAGAAGATCGAGACCTACGACCTCACGCTCTCGTCCTACCTCAAGGAAAAGATCGCCGAGCGCTGGGGCATCGACGCGCTGTACTCGCCCAAGGACGACCCGAAGCTGCTGTCCGCGCTCACGTCCTTCAATCCCTTCCCCAACAAGGCGGACGTGATGAACGCGCAGAAGGCCAATGCCTTCGTCTCGCGCATGCTGAGCGACTACCCGCAGGGCTTCGTGATCCGCAGCGCCGACTTCCCCGTCATCGGCGCGCCGTCCAACCACTACGGCATCCGCGTCTCGACCCACCTCTGGCACGACGCGCGCGACATCGACCTGCTGGTCGATGCCATGTGGGACCTTTCGCGCAAGATCTGACCGCCTGCGCAGCGGGCGCCCCATGCAATGAAAAAAGAGCGCGGGAATCGCTTCCCGCGCTCTTTTCCCCTGGAGAAACCGCGGGTCAGAACCGGTGGCGGATGCCCACGCCGAAGCTGTTGCCCTTGGTCTGAGCGGTGATGCGGTCGTTCATCAGCATCGCATAGACATCGGTGCGCTTGGACAGGAAGTAGTCGTAGCCGACGGTGAAAGTCTTGCGGTCGATGTCGGTCTGCGTCATCTCGGTCTTCACCCATTCGACCAGCACCTTGCCCGACGGGCCGGTGGGGATGGAGGCGCCGACCTGCATGGTCTTGGCCTTGTTGTCGGTGTTGTCCGCCTTGGTCTCGCCATAGCTCAGGAAGGGCTTGACCACCTGGAAGTCGTAGGCGCCCAGCAGCATCCAGTCCTTCTTGGTCGTGCCCAGGTAGGCGCCCTGGCCGGGGTTGGCGATCTGGTCGCGCTCGTAGAAGCCGGTCACCGTGAGCGGGCCGCCGAAGTAGAAGAAGTTCGCGCCCACGTTCTTGCGGCTGTTGTTGCCCGCCTGCTCGCCGAACTGGTACTGGATGTTCGCCGTGAAGCCGCCGATCTTCGGCGTGCTGTACACGATCTGGTTGCTCCAGCCCGTGTCGGCCGGTGTCGTCGCGGCCCAGCCCGTGCCGTTGAACAGGGGCACGTTCATGTGCAGGATCAGCGGCGAGAACGTGAACGAATCGCCCAGCGGGTTACCCACCACCGACGGCAGGAAGTTGGGCGCCATCCAGCGGCCCAGCAGCACGGAGCCGAAGTCGCCCGACAGGCTGACGTTGGCATCGCGCGAGAAGAAGGTGTCGCCGGTGAAGCGGCCCTGCGTGCCGGTGTCGGCCTGCAGGAACGACGTCAGCTGGAAGCTGGCCTTCAGGCCACCGCCCAGATCCTCCGTGCCCTTGAAGCCGAACCACGAGGTGGTCAGCCCGCCGCTGTTGACCACCGAGCGGCGGTCCGCGTCGCCGGCCATCTTCATGGAGCCCACGTAGATATCCGACAGCCCGGTGAGCTGCACCGAGCTCTGGGCGTGGGCACCGGCGGCGCACAGCAGCGCGGCGCCCAGCGCGATCAGGTTTTTTTTCATAAGACTCCTGTCCACAACGACAAAGACAAACAAAGAGAAAGGATCGGATGGATGCACCACGGCGGACCGCGGCGCGCCCTCTCCGGAGGTTGCCATTCGTTACGTGCAATTACCGTGCCGGCAGGATGGGCACTCGCATTCACCTTGCGGCAGGGGGCGCGCGGCGCTTTTGACCTCGCTCAACACGCCGCAGGCGCGGGCGCGCCACAGTGCGCTCCATGTTCCCCATCCCTTCCACCGATCCTTCCGTGCCGTGCGAGGTGGCCGCCGCAGGCCAGGTGCTGCGCCAGCGCCGCCAGCAGTCTGCCTCGGTGCTGCACCTCGACAGTGGCCGCGTCGTCTTCGGAGTGCGCGAGGAGGGGCTGCTCAGGCACCAGCTCGGTGCGGTGGACGGGCCTTTCTGGCTCGATGCCGCGTCAGCCCTGCTCGGCCAGCCTTGCCCCGTGGACATGGTGGCGGATTCGCGCGTGCAGCTGCGCCGCGTGCCCCTGGAAGCGTTCCGCAACGAAGTGGCGCTGCTGCCGGACACGGTGCAGCGCTTGGTGCGCGACATGGCCGCGGGCTACCTGCAGCAGACCGAACTGGCCGTGAGCCGCCTGGCGCAGGATGCGGAAGCCCGATGCGCCCAATGGCTGCTGCGCCACGCGGAGCCCGGCGACGGCGGCGCGTTGCGCGTCACCCTCAGCCAGCGCAAGCGCCTTATCGCCGCTCAGCTCGGCATCGCGCCGGAAACCTTCTCGCGCGTGCTGCGGCACCTGCGCGAGCACGGACTCATTGCCGGCACGGGCAATGTGCTGGTTCTTCCCCAGCCGGGCGAGTTGCAGATGGTGGCGGGCGGCTGAGCGCCGCGACGCAATAATAATATTGTGTTGCAATTTTTGTATTAATCCGAGGATTAATTTTAATTTGAGCTTTTAAATCCGTCCAATCTGATTTTTTCGGGGTTATATGAATATGATTTAAATATCTATTAACTCCGGGAGTTTAATTTGAAAGGTGGATTTTTTTCGTTTGCCGTCGATCCCGAGCTGGAGGCCCTGCAGCACCGGGCATCGGAGGATGCCGACGCGGTCCGCGGCTTCGCCGTCTGCACTCCGCTGACCGAGCTGCAATGGCTGGGTAGCGGCCGGCGCCGTGTCTGGGCCAAGATGGAGTGCCTGCAACGCACGGGATCCTTCAAGATCCGTGGGGCTTTCAATGCCCTGCGGCGCATTCCTCGCGGGGTTCCCGTGCTGACCGCGTCCGCCGGTAACCATGGACTGGCGATCGCCACTGTGGCTGCCCACTTCGGGCTGCAGGCGAATATCTATGTCCCGATGGCGGCCTCGGAGGTCAAGATCCGGCGCCTGCGCAACGCCGGTGCGCGGGTCGTCCAGACGGGCCGCGATGTCGCCGATGCCTATGCCGCCGCGCTGCAGGAAGCCCGCCAGTCGGGCGGCCACTATATTTCTCCGTTCGATCACCCGGACGTAGTGTCCGGCCAGGGATCGCTGGTGCCGGAAATCGCGGCGCAGCGCCCATCCGGCTTTGACCATCTGATCGTCCCGTTCGGCGGCGGAGGGCTGCTGAGCGGCTTTGGCGCCATGGCTGCCCGGTACTGGCCGGGTGCCCGGCTGCACGCGGTGCTGCCTTCGGTCTTCGGACGGCTGCAGGGGCGCCGGTTCTCAGGCCCGGAGATGCTCGGCGCGGCCATGCCGACCGTGGCGGACGGGCTGGCCATCCAACACGGGCCCGACAACTGGCTGTGGCCGGTGATCCAGTCGCTGGACCCCCATTTCCATTGCGTGGAGGAAGCGCAGATCAAGGCCGCCATGCTCACCCTGCTCCACCAGGAAAGCCTGCTGGCCGAGGGCGCGGGAGTGATCGGGCTGTCGCCGTTGCTGCACGGCGGCATGGACGACCTGGAAGGGGACGTGCTCCTGGTGTTGAGCGGGGGAAATGTCTCCGTGCCCCAGTTGGCCAGGGTGCTGAGCACGGACATTTCAGACCCCGCGCTGCGCAAGCTCAACGGGCTGCGCTCGATTTCGCTCGGCATCGAGCTGGACATGGGAAAGGGGGCGGCGTCGCCGGTGGACGTGCCGGGCGACCGTGCCTTCGCCACACCAGAGGCCGAGCCAGCGCAGGGCGAAGTCGACGGCACCCTGGCGCCGCTCTGGCGCAACCTGGTCAACCATGTGGAATCGGCGCTCGCGGATCTGGAGGACGTCCTGCAGCGGCATGGCGACTATGTCCGCAAGGAGGGGCTGGAGGAGGACGCCGCCGTCCAGCCCTTCATGGCCCGGGCACTGGAGGCCACGCGCCTCATGATCGATGCCTGCCGCGAGCCCGGGCTCTCCGGCCGGCAGGTCGCCGGCCGGTACCGCCTTCTGCTGCAGCAGTTCGCGCTGGCCCGGTCGGCTCTGGCCTGGTGCAGCGCCAGCACGGACCAGAGCGCGGAGGTCATGTTCCTCGATCCCGCGGAGCAGCATCTTGCATCGGTCAACTACGACCGCTACGGCTCGGTGGCGTTGCGCGATCTGGAGCTGGCGATGGTGCAGGCCATGGGCTTCGACCATGGGCGGCTTTGCGCCCTGCTGACGTCCAGCGGGCAGGCGGCGTACTCCACGATTGAGAGCTTCCTGGTGCGCGAGGTGTTCGGGCAGGAGCGCGGCGCCCTGCGCATCGCACGCGTGCCCTACCTCTATTTCGAGGCGCTGGAGCAACTGGAGGCGCTGCCGAACGTGCAGGTCGAGGTGGCCCCGGACTGGGGCGTCGATACCCTGGTCGAATGCGTCGAGCGCACCGACAGCCGCGTGGTGTTCGCCGATCCCATGGCCAACATCGGGCAACTGCCCCGGTTCGACTTCCAGGGGCTGGCCCGGGCGCTGCAGGGGCGCGACTGGAGCCACCGCTGGCTGGTGATCGACGGCACCATGGTGTCCGGGGGCTTTGATCCTTTCCGCATCTTCTGCGAGCCCCACCATCCCGGCATCCTCTACTACGAGAGCGGGAGCAAGTACCTCCAGTTCGGGCTCGACCTGCAGATGGCCGGCGCGGTGGTGTGCCGGGAGGCCCAGGCCGCCGCGCTCGCCCGGCACCGCCGCAATCTCGGCGCCGGCCTCTACCAGTGCCAGGTGGCCCGTTTCCCGATATTCGACCGGCCGGACCTGCTCCAGCGCATGGGGCGCCTCACGCACAACGCCATGCAGCTGGCGGCCGCACTGCGGGGCATTGCCCATTCACGCAGCGGCCTGCGGGTGGCCTACCCGGACGACTGGCGGGAGCGGGGGTGGGCCCACGGCGGTGCCGTGGTGGCCGTGACGTTCGAAGATCCCGGCCTGAACAACCGCCCGTGCCTGGAGGGCCTGATCGAATCCATCATGTCGCGCTGCCGCGTGGAGGGGGCTGCCCTCACGCAGGGGGTGAGCTTCGGCTTCGGAACCACCCGCGTGTCCGCCGCCGCGGCCATCGCGGCCACCACGGATCCCTTCCTGCGCTTTTCGCTGGGAGAGGAATCGCCGGAACGCATGGGGCTGCTGGTCCGCTGCGTGGTCCGTGCCATCAACGAATACCTGGATGCCTTCTGATGACGAATCCCTCCATCGCGATGGACGCGCTGTCCCTCTCCCTCCCCGCGCGCTGGACGGATGCCAGCCTTCCCACCCCGGCGGGCCTGCTGCGCGTGCGCAAGGCCCGTGCCGAGGATGCACCCGCCTTCGTGCACTACTGGACTTCCTATACGCCCGCGCGCCTCGACATGCTGGGAGTGGATGCGGCGCGGCTGGGGTCGGACGTAGAGCTGCGCGAGCGGTTCCTGCGCCTGCTGCCTGCCGATGACCTGCGCGACCAGCACCACGCCATTTTTTCGCTCTGGTTGGGTGACGCCCTCATCGGCTACAGCAACATCAACCGCCACGCGCCGTGGGTCAACTACTGCCACCTGCACCTCTATCCGGAGGGCATCCGGCAGGCGCTGCGCGCGGCCCGCCGGCCTGCCGGCCGACGGGGGAGCGGGGAGGGGGCAGGGCTCGCCGCGTTCTGTGCAGGGCTCGTCATGTCGCAGTGCCTGGCCGTTTTTGGCATGCCGCGGGTGACGGCCCAGACCCGGACGCGCAATGTGCTCATCAATCGCGCCCTGGATTTCTACATGCCCCCCGACGAAACGCAGTATTTCGAGCAGCCCGACGGGCTGTCGCTTCCGGGGCATTTCCACCTGCGCCACTTCCATGCCGAATGTCGGGGCGAATATCTCAGGCGCGCTGGGGAGCTGGCCCTGTCCGAAGTGCCGGCGTAGGCGGTCCGAACGCTCGCCGAGCGTCGGCGCCAGGCGTTTCCATCGGGGTTCTCCCGGGGCCGCCCCCCGGGGTTCTACCCAAAGCCGTCCGGCGGAGCGCTGCGTATATTCGTTTGCAAGAGCCCGGCCTGTCCCGGGTGTGCATCCCTGCAACGAACCGACCGCTCCGCATGTCCCGCCGCCCCCGCTGTTCCCGGCCAATTCCCGCGCAGAGCGTGGGGCGCGCATGAGCGCGCCGCCCGCTCCGCCTGCGGCGGCCGGGCGCGGGCGCCTGCGTGCCTTCGCCACGGTGCATGACGGGCGCGAGGCGCACTGGCACATGCCCGGCCCGCTGGTGCTGCGCATGATCGCCGCCGCCGTGGCTGCCGTGCTGCTGGCCGGAGGGCTCGCCGCCTGGCTGGTGACGCGCTCCGCGCAGCACGAGGCACTGGAGCGCCTGATGGAGCGGCAGACCGACGAGGTCGAGGCGATCGCGCTGCTGCTGTCCAGCAAGATCGAGCAGAACCAGCGCGTGCTGGCCGCGCTGGCCGAGAGCATTCCCACGCCGCTGCCCGATTCGCCGGGCGCGCTTGACGCCCTGCTCGGACAGGGGCTGCCCGCGGCGCGCTTCTTCGATGCCCTGCAGATCGCGCGGCAGGACGGCAGTCTCGGCCTGTACTGGCAGAACGGGCGGCTGCACCCCGGCGCGCAGCTGGATCCCGCCGAGCGCGACCAGCTGCGGCGCACCTTGCTGGAGGGCAAGCCGCTCGTGTCCGGCGTGATCGGCAACGGTCCTGCCGACGCGCGCATCATGTTCAGCCTGCCACTGCGCGCGGCCGAGGACGGCGGAGTGCAGGGCGCGCTCGCCGGCACGCTGCGGCTGCAGTCGCAGGGCCTGCTGCCGCCGTCGATGGCGCTGCCGGCACGGGCCGGCTCGACGCTGGTGGTCTTCTCGCGCGACGGCGCCATCCTCGCGCACCCGGACCCGGCTCGCGTGCTCGGGCTGGTGCGCAACGAGGCGGGGCTATCGCAGGTGTACGAGCGGGCGCTGCAGGGCGGACAGGCGGCGGTCGCGGGACGCGGATTCTCGGAGGTGGTGGGCGGGCAGCTCGTGAGCGTGGCGGGCGTGCCGCTGCCCCAGTGGCTGGTGGCGCGTGTGAGCGACGCACGCGCCTCGGACCTGGACCTGCTGGCTGGCGGCGGCCAGCGCGGGCTGGTGCGTGCCGCGGCCGCCACGGCCTGCGCGGCGCTGCTCGCGGCCATCGCCATCGCCGTGCTGGCCCAGCCTCTGGCACGGCTGTGCCGCCGCGTGGGGTGCGCCCGTACCGCCGGCATCGCCGACGACGCCCCCTGGCCGTCCGGCGCAGGCGAGGTGGACGCCCTCGCGCAGGTCTGCCGCGCGCTGGTGGACGACTGCCGCCTGGCCCGGCACCGGGCGGGCGTGCTGCAGGACCAGTTCCAGGCCGTGCTGGACCATGCGCCCGCCGGCATCGTCATCACCCGCGCCGGGCACGTGGTGGTCGTCGGGCTGGAGGCCTGCCGCCTGCTCGGCTACGAACCGCATGAACTGCAGGGTCAGCCCGCGCGGCTGCTCTATGCCAGCGATGCAGCCTATGCTGAAGTGGGCCGGCGCGTGCGTGCCGAGTTCGCCGCGCACGGCGCCTTCGACGGCGACGTCTGCTTCGTCCGCAAGGACGGCGGCGCGGTCTGGGCGCGGGTGCTCGGCCGGGCCGTGCGCGACGGCGCCGTGGCGGAAGGGGGCGGCACGGTGTGGATGCTGGAGGACCTGACAGCGGCGCGCGAGGCGCGGCGGCAACAGGACTGGCCCGCGGGGCACGATCCCCTCACGCAGCTCGCCAACCGCGAAGCGTTCCAGCAGCGCCTGCACGCCCTGCTGGCGGACCGTGCGAAACGCTCCATGGTGGTGCGCCCCGTGGTCCGGAATGGTGCATTGCCTCTGGATTCGCTGAAGGACCCCGACGGCCGCGCGGACGCCGTGGCGCCTGCTGCTGCACCAGAAGCGGGCGTGCTGCTGTTTCTCGATCTCGACCATTTCACGGTGGTGAATGCGATCGCCGGGCACGACGCAGGCGACGACGTGCTGCGCCACGTGGGCCGGCTCATCGAGACGCAGGTGCGGCACGTGGGGTGGGCCGCCCGGCTGGGCGGTGACGAGTTCGCGGTGGTGCTGCCGGGCTGCGCCCTGCCGCGCGGCCTGGCGATCGCCACCCAGCTCTGCGCGGCCGTGCATGCCTGGGAGCCGGCCTATGCCGGCCGCACGTACACGCTGGGCGTGAGCATCGGGCTCGTGCCGCTGGATGGGGACGCCTACGACGTGCCCACCGTGCTGCACGCGGCCGACATGGCCTGCTACGAGGCCAAGCGCGCGGGCCGCAACCGCGTCGAGGTGCGGTGGCTGCGGCCCGAGCACCCGCACGAGGGCACGCCGGCAGACGGCAACGTGCAGGCCTGACCGGGGCGCGTCAACGGGGCCTCCCGAGCCCTACCGCGGAGTGGCCGTCTTGTCCATGACGGCCGTGGAAACATTCTGTTCTTCGGAACACGGGCGGCTGCGGCATCGGCAACGGCGCATCCGTCGGGCATAGTGCGTGCCGCACGCCGGGCGCCCGGTCCGGCGCCCGCAGGGAGCCGGCAGCACCGCTGCCGCGGCGTGCGCCACAGGGAGGAATCCAAAGAATGTCGCTTGCGTACTGGCTTCGGGAGGAGCCTGCAGAGCCCGTCGAGGAGGGGCGTATCCAGCATGGGCCGGGGAAGGGGTTGCCCAAGCTGGTTTTCGAGGGCCTGGATGGTTCTCAGAAGATGATCAAGAAAATCGCCACGATCGATCCTCTGAGGAAAAAGACCATCCTGATTCAACCGGGAGACAAATCCTTGTATTTGTCAGGGCTCCGGGAAGCGGGGATTCCCGGGTACATCTACCTCTTTGCCCACGCGCGCTCGGACAGGCTCCAAGGGGTCATTCACATGACGCAGATCACCGACGTCATCCGTAGAAGCGGGTTCTGGCACGGTCAGCCGATCCTCGTCGATGCCTGCAATGCCGGGGCTTCGACCGATGGTGTTGCAAGCATTCTGGCATTCACTCTTGGTACGTATGTGACGGCTCCCACCACGACGACATGGAACTACGCACTGGGCGGGCCTGCCGTCGGGCAGGGGGCTTTTGAAAAGCTTCCCGGATTGCTGTCGAAGCTTCCCTTGCCGCATCTTATGCGCCCAGGCCAATGGCGGACCTGGGGGCCTGACGGGCAGCCCCTGGCCGTTACCCGTACTTCGCCCCGGGATGGCGGCAGGCCCGTGGGCAAGGCAAGGGGCAGAAATTGATGGGGATGTGACGATGGCACATGGTTCGCAAAAGAAGATTCGCCGCATCAAGTTCCTGTATGTTTTCCTGCTGCTGGCAGCCGCTTACACGGCCTGGTGGTGGGTTGACAGTGCCCGGTGCGAGAAACAGGACGAATACTCCCTGCACGGCATATGTCTCATGCAACTGCGCGACCGGGCGGAGTCCGGCGAAGTCATGGCGCAATGGGGTTATGGAGACTACCTGCAAGGTGAGGGCCGGGAACAGGAAGGCCTGGGGTGGTTGCTGCGTGCCATGCATGGTGCGCGCACCGGCCTCGAATTGAGGGATCACATGATCGGCTACTGCGACCGCACACCCGGCTTCGAGGCACGCACGGTCGAATCCATCATGCAGCGCGTGGCGGCGGGCAGCCCCGATGCCCACTTGCGGCTGCTGCAGCTCTACACCTACCAGCGCTGCGGTGCGTTCGACCTGGACAAGGCCGCGGCGCAGATTCCGCTGCTCACCCAGTGCGCCCATCTCTCGCTGGCGCACTACCTGCGGGCGGCCCGGGACACCGGCCACCGCGTCGCTCCGGCGACGCGGCAGGCCATCCGGTCGAACCTGGCGCTGTGCGCGCAGGATGTCGCCCATCCACCGCCCATCGCCGACATGCTCAGCGAATTCATGCCGGTGCGCCAGGTGGACCTGGATGCGCTGTCGCGCGAGCTGGATGCGCTGGATCGCTGACATGGCGGCGTGGTGGCTGCGGTGCGGCAGCGGCGCGAAGTTCCTGATCACCTTCCTGTCGGTGTTCGGGGCATGGACGGGCTGGTGGTGGATCGACAGCGCCCGCACCTGCCCCCGGCAGGAGGCGGCCACGCTGCACGGCCTGTGCCTGATGCAGGTGCGCGAGCGCGCGGAGCGGGGCGAAAGCGCGGCGCAACGGACCTATGGCAGGTACCTGCAGATCCACGGCCGGGAGGCGGAGGCCCGGGCCTGGCAGCTGCGTTCCGCACGGCGCGCCGGCCCGGCGGCTCCCTGAGGAATCGCGCCCGGTCAGTCCGCCACGCCACCGAGCGCGCGCAGCACGTTCTCGGCGGTGGCCGGCGCCACCAGGTGCACCGGGCCGTCCGCGGAGACGCCCTTCGGTGCATCCGCGCGTGCCGCGGCCACGGCATCGCGCAGCGCTTCATAGACGCTCACGGCGAGCATGAAGGGCGGCTCGCCTACGGCCTTGCTGCCGCCCACGTTGTCCTCGCGGTTGGCCTCGTGCCACAGGTCCACCCGGAAGTGGGCCGGGATGTCGCCCGTGGCCGGGATCTTGTAGGTGCTGGGCGCGTGCGTCGCGAGCCGGCCCCGGCCATCCCAGACGAGCTGCTCGGTGGTCAGCCAGCCCATGCCCTGCACGAAGCCGCCCTCGATCTGGCCGATGTCGATGGCAGGGTTGATGCTGCGGCCTGCGTCGTGGAGGATGTCCACGGCGAGCACGCGGCTCTCGCCGGTGAGCGTGTCGATCGCCACCTCGGTGCAGGCCGCGCCGTAGGCGAAGTAGTAGAACGGGCGCCCGGTGAGCGTCGCCTTGTCGTAGTGGATCTTGGGCGTGCGGTAGAAGCCGTCGCTCCAGAGCTGGATGCGGTTCGCGTAGGCGGCCTGCACCACGTCGCGCCAGGCGTGCGAACGCGTCGGCGAGGTGATCCGGCCGTTCTCGAATTGCACCGCGCCCGCGCCGCAGTGGTCCAGGCCCGCCACGAAGGCCGCGAGGTTGTCGCGCACGTGGCGCGCGGCGAACTGGGCCGCGCGGCCGTTGAGGTCGGTGCCGCTCGATGCCGCGGTGGCGCTGGCATTGGGCACCTTGCTGGTGTCGCTCGCGGTGACCAGCACGCGCTCCAAAGGCACGCCCAGTTCGTCGGCCACGATCTGCGCCACCTTGGTGTGCAGGCCCTGGCCCATCTCGGTGCCGCCGTGGTTCACCTGCACGCTGCCGTCGGTATAGACGTGCACCAGCGCGCCGGCCTGGTTGAAGAGCGTGGCCGTGAAGCTGATGCCGAACTTCACCGGGGTGACGGCGAGGCCGCGCTTGAGGGTGGGGTGGCGCGCGTTCCAGTCCGCCACCGCCTCGCGCCGCTGGCGGTACTGCGAGGACTGCTCCAGCCGGGGCAGCAGGTCGTGCAGGACGTTGTCTTCCACGGCCATCTGGTAGTGCGTGACGTTGCGGTCCTCCAGCCCGTAGAGGTTGGCCATGCGCACGTCCAGCGGATCCCGACCGAGCGCGCGCGCGATGTCGCCGAGGATGGTCTCGATGGCGATCACGCCCTGCGGTCCGCCGAAGCCGCGGAAGGCCGTGTGACTCTGGAGATGGGTCCTGCAGCGGTAGGAGGCGATCTCCACGTTCTCGAGGAAGTACGCGTTGTCGCAATGGAAGACCGCGCGGTCGGCCACCGGGCCGGAAAGGTCTGCGGAGAAGCCGCAGTTCACCGCCATGCGCAGGCGCAGGCCCTGGATGCGGCCGGTGCCGTCGAAGCCCACGTCCCAGTCGTAGGCGAAGGGATGGCGCTTGCCCGTGACCATGAAGTCGTCGTCGCGGTCCAGCCGCAGCTTCACCGGGCGCCCGGCCTTGCGCGCGGCCACGGCGGCCCAGACGGCCAGGTGCCCGGCCTGCGTTTCCTTGCCGCCGAAGCCTCCGCCCATGCGGCGGCAGGACACGGTGACGCGGTGGCTGTCGATGCCCAGCGCATGCGCCACCCAGTGCTGCACCTCGCCCGGGTGCTGGGTGCTCGAATGCACCTGCCACTGGCCCTGTTCCTGCGGCAGGACATAGGCGATCTGGCCTTCGAGGTAGAAATGCTCCTGGCCGCCCACTTCGAGCGTGCCCTTCAGGCGATGGGGTGCTGCCGCCAGGGCCGAGGCCACATCGCCGCGGCGCACGGTGACGGGGGGCAGCACATAGCTTTCCTGCGCCAGCGCCTCGTGCACCGACAGCACCGGCGGCAGTTCCTCGATGTCCAGCCGAACCAGCCGGGCGGCGCGGCGCGCCTGCGCCACGGTGTCGGCCAGCACGAGGCCGACCACCTGGCCCGCGAACTGCACCGTGTCCTGGGCGAACACCGGCTCGTCGTGCGCGAAGGCGGCGAGGACCGGGTCGCCCGGCACGTCGGCCGCGAGCACGATGTCGCGCACGCCGGCCAGGGCGCGGGCCGCCGCGGCATCCACGCCGCGCAGGCGGCCGTGTGCCACGGGCGAGAGGATGGGGGCCGCGTGCAGCGTGCCCTTCCATTCGGGCAGGTCGTCGATGTACTGCGCCGCGCCCGCCACCTGGGCGCGGGCGCTTTCGTGGATGGGGGAGGCCCCCACGGCGCGGCGCGCGCTGCGGGGCGTGCCGTCCTGGCCGGGCGGCGGGGCCTCGCCGGCCATCGGGCCGGAGGCGCCTTCCGCATCGGCGCGTGCCGCCACCGGGTCCGCATCCGCATCGCGGCTCAAGGGGCCTTCGGGCGCGGGGCTGGTGGGCAGGATGTCGTCGCGGCGGTTCATGCCTGTTCCTCCGCCGGGGCCTGCGCCACCGGCACGAGTTGCTCGAGCGACACGGGCAGTGCCCCGGCTCCTGCGTGGCATTCCGGGCTCTCCAGCCAGCAGCGCCGCATCAGCGAGGCCAGCACGGCGCGCCGGTAGGCACCGCTGGCGCGCATGTCGGAAATCGGGGTGAACTCCGCCTGCAGGGCCTCGCCCGCGCGCAGGGCAGCGGTTTCGCTCCAGGGCTGGCCGGCGAGCGCGGCCTCGGCGCCCCGCGCGCGTGCCGGCACCGCAGCCACGCCGCCCGCGCCGATGCGGGCGGACTGCACCGCACCATGGCGCACCGTCAGCAACACCGCCAGGCAGACGGCGGAGATGTCGTCGTCGAAGCGCTTGGAGACCTTGTAGGCGGCCAGCCGGTCGCCCGGGGCAGGCAGGGGCACGTCGATGCGCGCGACGATCTCGTCCGGCGCCAGCAGGTTGCGGCGGTAGCCCGTATAGAAGTCTTCCAGCGGCAGGCTGCGCTCGCCGCGCATGCTGGCCAGCACGATGCGGGCGCCGAGCGCGATCAGCACCGGCATCGAATCGCCGATGGGCGAGCCGTTGGCGACGTTGCCGCCCAGCGTGCCCGCGTTGCGCACCGGCAGCCCGGCGAAGCGCTCCGCGAAGCGCTGCAACACCGGCCAGTGCCCGGCCAGCGCGGCGAAGGCATCGTCCAGCGTGGCTGCCGCCCCGATGGACAGGTGTTCGTCAGCGGTACCGATGCGCCGCAGCTCTCCGGCCCGGGTGACGTCCAGCACGCGCTCGAAGCGGCGGTGCTGCTTGGTGATCCACAGGCCCACGTCGGTGGTGCCGGCGACGATTTGCGCGTCCGGATGCGCGGCACGCGCGGCCAGCAGTCCGGCGACAGTCTCCGGCGCCAGATAGCCGGGCGCGCCTTCCCGGGGTGCCGCCGCCGGGGCCTGCAGGTCCCGCAGCCGCTCCAGCACCGCGCCTTCGTCCACCGGCTGGGCCGGCAACTCGGCCATCCGCCCGGCGGCGTCCAGGATCGGGCGGTAGCCGGTGCAGCGGCACAGGTTGCCCGACAGCTCCGCCACGGCCATTTCGCGCGTGACGGCGCGGCCCTGGCAGACGTGGTTCTGGTACATACCGAACAGGCTCATCACGAAGCCCGGCGTGCAGAAGCCGCACTGCGATCCATGGCACTGCACCATGGCCTCCTGCGCGGGATGCAGCGGCGCGGGCGCGCCGGCCTCCTTTCCATTCGCCGATGCGCTGCGCTGGATGAGCGGGTCCTGCGCGAGGTCTTCCACCGTCCACAGCGCCATGCCGTCGATCGCGTGCGCGAGGCGGATGCAACTGTTCACCGCCCGCAGGCGCAGCCGGCCGTCCTCCTCGGAGCCCAGCACCACGGTGCAGGCGCCGCAGTCGCCTTCGCCACAGCCCTCCTTGGTGCCGCAGTCGCCCAGGTCCTCGCGCAGCACTTCCAGCAGCGTGCGGTCGGGCGGGACATCGGCCAGCGTCACGGGCTGGCCGCGGCGGAGGAAGCGGATCGGTCGGGAGGCAACGGTCATTCGCGGGACTTTCTGAGGCGTGCCCCGGCGTCCGGCAGCCGGGACGGGGGCAGTGGTGCCATGGACTCGAAGCGTAACCGGTCCCGGCGTCGCCTGCCACCGCAAATTCGATGCCAGCGCCCGCGTTCCCGCTAGCGGCCGCAGTCCTCGCAGACGTAGAAATACACCTCGCCTTCCTTCCCGTTCACCAATGGCGCGAGGTAGGCCACGCCGCTGTCTGCCGCGAAGGTCATCCGCACGCGCCGCCCGTCGGCGAACGATACGTCCACCCAGTCGCTCGTGCATTCGCCGAAGGCGCCGTAATAGTTCATCACGTCGATCTGCGACACCGGCACGGCCTTGCGCAGGAACGCGCGCACGCGGCGGGGCGTGACCGTGCGGGACCTCGGTGGCGGCGCGGCGCAGGGCCGGTTGTCGGCATCGAAGTAGCGCGTGCTGCGGATCCGGATGCCCCGGACCGGGCCGAGCGCGTGGGGGTAGGGGCGGACTTCCGTGCGGCGCTGGTCTGCCTGGGAAAGCGGCAGGTCAGGGGCGGGACCTGCATGGACGGCAGCGGCACCAAGGGCCGAGCACAGGACGAAGCGATGCAGCAGGGCACCGCGGTACGGAGAGGGAACCATGGCGTCGTCGGTGAAAGGCCTGATGTAGAGCGTGTTATGAACTTTGCTCCTCGGAGTGGAAGTCAAAGTAGAGTCTGCGGATGCCTCGCAAACCCTACCCGACGGATGTCAGCGATGAAGAATGGAGCTTCGCTGCGCCCTACTTGAGCCTGATGGACCAGCGCGCGCCCCAGCGCGAGCACGATCTGCGCGAAGTCTTCAACGCGCTGCGCTGGCTAGTGCGCGCAGGCGCGCCTTGGCGAATGCTGCCCAACGATCTACCTCCTTGGGAGGCGGTCTACCAGCAAACCCGACGCTGGCTGGAAGCGGGCTGCTTCGAGGCGATGGTGTCGGACCTGCGCTCCATCATCCGCGTGGCGCAAGGGCGCCAGGGACAACCCA
>NZ_JMKU01000021.1 GCF_000687165.1 Paracidovorax oryzae ATCC 19882
AAATGCATCGATGCGCTGCCAGCCATCAGGGGACTGCAGGGCAAGCCGCGCCGCAGGCCTTCGAAGCTGCACGCCGACAAGGGCTACGACTACGCGCGTTGCCGTGCCTATCTGAAGAAGCGGGGCATTGCCAGCAGAATTGCCAGAAGAGGCGTGGAGAGCAGCGAGCGGCTGGGCCGGCATCGCTGGGTGGTGGAGAGAACGCATGGATGGTTTGCAGGCTTTGGCAAGCTGCGCATCCGCTTCGAGCGGCGGCTGGACATCCACGAAGCGCTGTTGAAACTGGCTGCAGCAATTATCTGTGCGCGCTTCGTGGATCGGTGGTGTTAGCCGCTCTAAAATCAATGACTTACGAGGCCATTTCTGAGAATTTCAGGGGTTTTGCAGACCTTCCCTAGTTGGCAGATTGACATAACAAGTTAGGAGCCTCTGCACGAATCAAAACGAAGTGCTATGAACCACCCCTGCTGCTGCCATCAGGCTCTTCATATTGGGTAATTCGTGGATTTCTCGTTATTCACGCTGGACCTCGGGTGCTTTGGAATCAGCTTGTCAAAGCCTGGTGCGATTCGTGTAGATATTCCTTGGATTTGTAATAGATGCTTGATGATGATTTTATTTGAATTTTCATGAGGAGGGAGTATGAAGTCGATAGCTGTTTTTAATAATAAGGGCGGCGTGGGGAAAACAACGCTTGCTTATCATTTGGCTAGTGCTATGGCCGATCTGGGGAAAAAGACTCTTTTGGTGGATTTAGATCCGCAATCTAATTTAACTCTTTATGGATACTCTCCGGAGGAGCTTGAGGAGTTATGGAAAGAAGAGGATGATTTTATTGAAGATTTTCCTCAGGCAAAAAAAGAAAGTAGTCCGGCGAGATATAAAAAAATAACTTCAACTACGAGGTCAATTCATTTTCTTCTCAAGCCTACGGAAGATGGCGTAGATGAATTAGAAAACCTACCGCCAGCCAGAAAACTTGCAAAGAATCTTGATCTTCTGCCTGGCCGTCTTTCAGTTCATATGTTCGAGAACAAGATTGCAAGTCGATGGTCAGAGGCCTTTCAAAGTGATCCTCTAGCAATCAGAACGATTACAAATATTAGTAGGATAATAAAATCTTATGGAGCGACAGGACGTTATGACATAGTAATTGTGGACACATCTCCCGCTCTAGGTATACTGAATAAGATAGTTATTTCGACTGCTGACGCATTCTTGGTTCCATGTGCGCCGGATATGTTTTCGGTCTATGGAATAAAAAATATTGGTAGAGCTTTAAGTTCTTGGATCAAAGACTTTTCGCTTCTAGAGAAAATTGTCGGAGCACGGCACGCCAAAAACTTGCCCACATCTCCCGTTGTTTTTCTTGGTTTCACTATTTACAATGCGAAAAAGAGGGGGGATGCTTCAAATGAATGGAAAATTGCAAAAGCACATTACAATTATGCGAAACAAATTCCGGCTGCTGTAAATAATTTCATTCCCAAGGAAACTATTAGCAAACGGGTCGAGAGCGACATTTCGAATCCAATAGGTGGGACATCTGTTATGTACTCTCATTCAACAATTCCCGGAATGTCTCAGAAATATAGAGTTCCTATCTGGAGTGTTCCCGATCATGCAAATTTAAGTGCAGAAGATCGGTCAAGCGTTTCACCAAATAGAAATCAATACATAGAAACTGAGTCAGCATATAAGGAGTTCGCCCAAGATGTGATTTCTCGGTTGGGGGACTAAAATGGCTACAACGAATAAAAATCCAGAGTCGGTAAGCAGTATTCTAGAAACTATTAAAGCGCAATTCCCCGTGATAGAGGGTTTTGGTAACACTGTTGAAGCTATATTGACCAAGGATCCGAGAGTCTATCCAGTAATTCATTCTTTCAAGAGGCGATTGAAGGGAGAGAAAAGTATAGAAGAAAAAATAAATAAAAAAAGACTTTCTGGTTCGAAAATAGATTCAACCAATGTATTTTCAGAAATTACTGATATATATGCGGTGAGGTTAATTCACTTATATCCTCATGATATAAAATCAGTTCATGATGTAATAATCGATCATGCCGCAAAGAAAGATTGGATTCTTGCAGAAAAACCGAAAGCTTACACCTGGGATCCCGATAGTGTTAACTTTCTAAAGTCTTTGGGGCTAAAGTGCGAATTAAAGCCAAGTTTTTACACATCAGTTCATTATTTGGTAAAACCGAGGAAGAACTCATTGGCTGTTTGTGAAATTCAGGTGCGATCTTTGCTCGAGGAGGTGTGGGGTGAGGTTGATCACAAAATTAAATATAAGGGACTGACCCAAGACGAACGCATAAATGAGCATCTGGCTGTACTTGCACGGTTGGTTAGTGCAGGATCACGGATTCTTTCGGCAATACAAAAAGGATAGTGATCGAGCTGGGCTTTAGGCCTGTTTGCATCATTGAGTTCGTGCATTGCAACGCATGCGGAAATCCACGACGCTGGAAAGTCGCTGCTGCGCCTGCCCCGCTTGCCAAGGGGCGTCAGCAGTCCGGCAGCATGCGCCACGTGTCGGCCGCGCGGCTGACCATGCCGCCGAAGCTGTAGAAGGTGGGCGATGCGGGAGCGGAAGGCAATGGCATGTCCTGGGCCATTCCAATGGCCTGGAGGTGCTTGTAGGGATTCTTTCTCTCGTCGCCGGGGAAGGCGCCGAACACGGACTGCGGTCCCGATCCGGAGGGAAGCCCGAGTGGCGTGCCGCCGAGTGCGTCGGCCGAAAACTTCGATGCCGGATCGATGGGCGTGGGAAAGATGCAGAACAGGGGCTCGATGCTCTCTTCCAGTTCGCGGTATCCGAGCAGGACCAGCGGCAGGTGCAGCGTCTCACCGACAGGCAGCAGGAATACCGTGCCCACGGGCGCCGTCATCCGCACCTTCTTCGGTTTTTCGCCGGGCGGCGGGCGGACCTGGACGGGCTTCGGAGGTGGGAGCGTGCTGCCCAGCTGGGCTGCCAGCTTCTGGAGCACCTTCCTTCTCGCGCCAGCATCGGATGGCGCGTCTGCTTCCCATACGGACAGGTCGCCGCCCGTGGAGAGCAGGGCGAGTGCCCTTTCCTTGACCGGCAGGGTGAGCCTGCCGTATTTCCACTGCGTATCCGCCAGGGGCAGGACGACCAGGCATTCCAGTTGCCGGTTCGCCGCCAGGCCGGGAAATCGCCCGAGGATGATTTCCGTGGCCTCTTCTGAGGAATGGCCCTGCCTGAGCAGCCGCACGTAATCATCACGAACATCGCACGCCGTGTCGTCGGCATACAGCCCGGTTCCCCATGCGCCCATGCAACCCCCCGATATGCCGGCCCGGCAACCGCCTCACAGCGCGAAAATCTTCCCCGGATTCAAAATATTCTTCGGATCCAGCGCCTGCTTGATCGCCCGCATCATCCCCACGGCCCCCGGCCCGGTCTCGTCCAGCAGGAAACCCATCTTGTGGATGCCCACGCCGTGCTCGCCGGTGCAGGTGCCGCCCATGGACAGGGCCCGGGCGACGAGCTGGTGGTTGAGCCGCTCGGCCACCATGCGCTCGTCGTCGCTGTTCGGGTCGATCAGGTAGCCGAAGTGGAAGTTGCCGTCGCCCACGTGGCCGACGAGGAAGTAGGGGATGCCGCTGGCGTCGGCCTCGGCGACGGAATCGAGCAGGCAGTCGGCCAGGCGGCTGATGGGCACGCAGGTGTCGGTGCTGATGGCGCGGCAGCCGGGGCGGCTTTGCACGGCGGCGAAATAGGCGTTGTGCCGCGCGGTCCACAGGCGCGTGCGCTCCTCGGGCGTAGTGGCCCATTCGAAGGCGTTGCCGTTCCACTCCTGTGCGATGGACTGCACGGTCTCGGCCTGTTCCTGCACGCCGGCGGGCGAGCCGTGGAATTCCATGAGCAGCATCGGTTCCTCGCGCAGGCCGAGCTTGCTGTGGGCGTTCACCATGCGCACCGTGTGCGCGTCGATCAGCTCCACGCGGGCGATCGGCACACCCAGCTGGATGGTCTGGATGACGGTGCGCACGGCGGCCTCGATGCTCGGGAACGAGCAGATGGCGGCGCTCACGGCCTCGGGCAGCGGGTAGAGGCGCAGCGTGACTTCGGTGATGACGCCGAGCGTGCCTTCGCTGCCCACCAGAAGGCGCGTCAGGTCGTAGCCGGCGGCACTCTTCTTGGCGCGGGTGCCGGTGCGGATGGCCTCGCCCGATGCCGTCACCACTTCGAGCGCGAGCACGTTCTCGCGCATCGTGCCGTAGCGCACGGCGTTGGTGCCGCTGGCGCGCGTGGCGGCCATGCCGCCGATGCTGGCGTCCGCGCCCGGGTCGATGGGGAAGAACAGGCCCGTGTCCTTGATGGCCTCGTTGAGCTGCTTGCGCGTGATGCCGGGCTGCACGGTCACGGTGAGGTCGTCGGCGTCCACGCTCAGCAGGCGGTTCATGCGCGAGACGTCGATGCTGATGCCGCCCTGGATGGCGAGCAGGTGGCCTTCGAGCGACGAGCCCGCGCCATACGGAATCACGGGCACGTCGTGCTGCGCGGCGAGGCGCACGGCATCGGCCACGTCCTGCGTGCTCTCGGCGAAGACCACGGCCGAGGGCGGCGGCGCCTGCATCGAGCCTTCGTCGCGCCCGTGCTGCTCGCGCACCGCCTGGGCCAGCGAGCACTGGGTGCCGAATCGGGCCTGCAGCGCGTCCATGAAGGCTTGCGGCACGGGGCGCAGTCGGATCTCGGGCAGCAGGTGGGCGGTGGCGGTGGGGGCGTTCATGGCGGGTGTCTCCTGGGGGAGATCCATTCTAGGCACCCTGCCTGCACCATGGGCATGCCTTCCATGGCCAGCACTTGAATGCAATGGGTACGGGCGGTTTACCAAATCGCGTCCTGCCAGCCTGCGCCCGATCTGCTTCGCAAGCCCTTGGCTGTGTTCGCGCCGCACCGTGTCCCCGCATGGGGGTATCGGTAGAGTCGCCCTCTATTTGAGGAGCCCACCATGGGAAACGCCTGCATGCCGATCCGTTCAGCCGGAACAAGAGCGAATCAGCCGCCTCAGGCATCCGGACCGGCCCGGATGCCGTCCGGGAGTAGTCAACGCAGCAGCAGTTATGCGCCAGCGGCAGAGCTGCCCATCAGTCCGCGGCGCAGAGCCGCTGTAGTGGCGCAGGGATTCGGTGATCTGCCGGACGACATTCAACAGCAGGTGACGGACCTGCTGCCCAGAACCGACCGGGGTGCGTTGCGCCAGGCGGGCCCGGCAACCCACCGGGCCCTTCCGCGCAACGAAAGAGACGCCATGCACGCCATGGAAGGTGCCCACGCGTTGCTGGACATCGGCCCCGATACCCCTGCGGACGAAGTCGCCATGGCGGTACGGCGCGGCGTCGCGGCGGCGGGGAACAAGGATTGGCAGGACCGTGGCACCTTGCTGGCCGCCGCGCGCCATGCCGTCGGCCTGCTGACGGAACACCCTGAGCAGGCACAACTCCTGGCGCACATCGACGCAGCGGTCCGGAGCAGCGGGCTGACATCGGAACAATGGCGGAGCGTGGAGGGTATCCACACGATGATGCTCCATGCCCGGCAATTCCGGTAGCCATACGCACCGAAACCCGCATGCCTCCTGCCATGCGGGTCGGGTCGGGGAATCACAATCCTGGAGTTCTCGTGGTAGTTGCGCAATCACAGAACGTCGGCAGGACGCTGGAGGCGGGCCGTCAGGATTTGGCGCCTGCCTCGAATTCGGTGCGGGACAGGGCACCGTCGTGGTTGGTGTCCAGTTCCTTGAAATGCTGGCTGATGGCGGGCAGGCGGGCGGCCTCCTGGGCGCTCAGCTTTCCGTCCTTGTCGGCGTCCGCACGGTCGAACGAGGCGCTGGCGGACGTGGTGGGAGAGGTGCCCCCGAAGGTGGCGCGGTTGCTGCCCGCGGCGGAGAGTCCCTGGGCGCCCATGGAGGTGGCGCCGGAATGCGATGGCGTGGAGTGTGTTCCCGCCGAGGGCGTGGTGGGGGAGGTCTGTGCATGCGCCGCGGCGCTTCCCACGGCGATGGCCGCGAAGAGCATCACGCTGCGGGCATCGAAGGAGAGGGTGGGTCGTCGTTGCTGCGTAGCTGGCATGGATGTCAGGCTCCGTAGAAGTTGAACAGGCCTTCATTCCACCGCAGCATGCCTTGCCGTGCCAGCGCTTTTGCCCGCTGTTGCCCGAGTACACATTCGCGCCCCGGATGTAACGGAAAATGGCGCCTCTTCTCCCCAATCCCTCCGGAAGGCACCCATGGGCAACCGATTGACACAGATTGCCACGCGCACGGGCGACGACGGGCGCACCGGCCTGGGCGACAACTCCCGCGTCTCCAAGCACAGCGCCCGGCCGCACGCCATGGGCGACGTGGACGAGCTCAACTCCCACATCGGCCTGCTGCTCTGCGAGCCGCTGCCGGAGGACGTGCGCACGCTGCTGGGCGATGTGCAGCACCAGTTGTTCGACCTGGGCGGCGAGCTGTCCATCCCGGGTTTCGAGCTGCTCAAGGAGGGTGCGCTCGCGCAGTTGGATGCGGCCCTGGCGCGCTACAACGCCACCCTGCCGCGCCTGCAGGAGTTCATCCTGCCCGCCGGCACGCGCGCGGCGGCGCAGGCGCATGTCTGCCGCACGGTGGCCCGGCGCGCGGAGCGCGCCGTGGTGGCGCTGGGCGAGGCCGAAGGCCTGCGGCCCGCACCCCGGCAGTACCTGAACCGTCTGTCGGACCTTTTCTTCGTGCTCGCCCGCGTGCTCAACCGCATGGAGGGGGGCGACGACGTGTACTGGCGCAGCGACCGCATGGCGCGCGCTGCCGCGCAGGACGAAGGTGCCGACGCGGGATAGCCGGCAGCGCTCCGCAGGTGGGCCTGTTCTCCTACGGCTGACGGGAGAACCCATGCATTACTTTCCTTTGGCAACAAAAGGAAAGCAGGACGTCAATGGAGTGCGTGGACAAGGCGGGCAGCCGGCAGCCCGGCAGTACGGACGGAGCGGTGCCCGGCCCGTGTGCCGCGAGGTGGACGCGATGATCGGCATCGTCGTTCCGGTCCACGACGAGGAAGAATGCCTGGACACGTGCCTTCGCGCCCTGCGCGTGGCTGCGGCCCATCCCCGGCTGCGTGGCGAGGGCGTGGAGATCGTGGTCGCGCTCGACGCCTGTTCCGACCGCTCGGCCGATATCGCGAGGCGCCACCGCGTGACGGCGCTGGCGCTGGAGCGCCGCAACGTGGGCGCGGCCCGTGCGGCAGGTGCCCGCGCAGCCCTGGATGCGGGTGCCCGCTGGCTGGGCTTCACCGATGCCGACAGCACCGTGGCCCCCGACTGGATCGCCAGCCAGCTGGCCCTGGCGAGCGATGTCGTCTGCGGCACCGTCGAAGTGCGTGACTGGCACGGATATTCCGGTGACGTGCAGCAGCGTTACCTGGCCGCCTATTCCGACGCACCGGGACACCGGCACATCCATGGCGCCAACCTCGGCGTGGCGTCGGGCGCCTATGTGCAGGCCGGGGGCTTTCCCGAGCTGTGCACGGGCGAGGACGTGGCCCTGGTGCGCGCGCTCGAGGCGTCGGGCGCGTCCATCGCGTGGACCGACCTGCCGCGCGTGGTGACCAGCGCGCGCCGCCGCTGGCGCGCGCCGGACGGCTTCGGCGCCTACCTGGCAGGCCTCGCGGGCCTGCCGGGGCCGGCGGCCATGGCTTCTGCCGCTGCGGGGGGCGTTGCATGACCATGCGCGACCCCGGCCACGGCGCGGCGCTGCTGCCCACGCTGCGATCCGTGCTGGCAGGCCTCGGCACGGATACCGGGCCGGCGGACGGCCTGCGGGCATTGGTGGATGCGGGCTGCGCGGACCTTCCGGCGCCCGGTGGGGGCGGCACGGCGGACCGCTGGCGTGCGCTGGGCGAGGTGGCCGCGCACGACCTCCCGCTCGTGAAACTCTACGAAGGCCACACCGACGCGCTCGCCATCCTGCGCGAACTGGGCGCCCCGGCGGGTATCGCGGGCAGCACCCCCGCATCGGCATGGGGCACCTGGGCGGCGGAAGCGCCCGGCGCACGCGTCACCGTGCATGCCGGCACGGACGGAACGGTGCTCCTGTGCGGCCGCAAGGCATGGTGCTCGGGCGCGCAGCATGCGAGCCACGGATTGCTGACTGCCTGGCATCCGGACGGCCAGGGGCCGCAGCTCGTGGCGGTGGACATGCGCCAGCGGGGCGTGTCGTTCTCCGGAGAGCAATGGCATGCCGTGGGCATGGCCGCCAGCGCCAGCGTCGATGTGCTGTTCGACGGCGTTCCGGCCGTACCCTTGGGCGCGGTGGGTGACTATTTGCGGCGGCCCGGGTTCTGGCACGGTGGCGCCGGCGTCGCGGCGTGCTGGCATGGCGGCGCGGTGGCCCTGGCGCGCGTGCTGCACGCGGCCGTCGCGCAGGCTCCCGAGGCGCAGCGCACGGCCTTCCGGCTCGCGGCCCTGGGACGGGTGGACAGGGTGCTGGCCGGCTCGGCGGCGCTATTGCGCGAGGCGGCCGGCTGGATCGACGCGCATCCACGCGACGATGCACGGCTGGCGGCCCTGCGGGTGCGCCAGGCGGCGGAGGCCGGCGCGCGGTGCGTGCTCGACGAGGTGGGCCGGGCCCTGGGGGCCACGCCCTGGTGCCGCGATGCCGGATTTGCGCGCAGGGCGGCGGACCTGCCGGTCTTCATCCGCCAGAGCCATGCGGAACGCGACGATGCCGCCATGGGCGAATGCCTGGCGGCATCGGAGGAGGCGCCATGGTCGATCTGACGGCAGACCGCGCGGCAGAACGGCAGATCGATATCGGCCGCCCGCGTTGCACTTCCCAGGCCTGGCAGGAGCAGCTGTCCCGCCGCAGCGGCGCCTGCATGCCCATCTCGGCCATGGTCGGCGCTGCCCAGCGGCTCGTGGTGCTGGCGCCGCATCCCGACGACGAACTGCTGGCCTGCGGCATGCTGATGCACGCCCATGCCCGCCGGGGTGGCGATGTCCTGATCATCGGAGTGACCGACGGCGAAGCCAGCCACCGCGACGTGCCGGGCTGGTCGGCGCCGGACACCGCCGCCATGCGCCGCCGGGAGCGCGTGGAAGGCCTGCATGCGCTGGGCGCCGGCACGGCCGACCTGCTGCTGCTCGGCCTGCCGGACGGCGCCCTGCAGGAGCGCGTCGGTGACCTGCAGCAGGCGCTGGGCACGCTGCTGCGCCCGGACGATGCCGTGGTGACCACGTGGCGCCTCGACGGGCATCCGGACCACGAAGCCTGCGGCCTGGCCGCTGCCGGCGCGGTGCGCGGGGCCGGCGCACTGCTGTGGGAGGCGCCCGTGTGGATGTGGCACTGGTCGGAGCCTGAGCACCCGAAGGTGCCGTGGCACCGGCTCTGCGCCTTCCAGCCCCCGGCAGGGGCCGCGGCAGCCAAGCAGGCGGCACTCGCCCGCCACCGGTCGCAGCTTTCCGAGCGCGGCCAGGGCCTGGCGCCCGTGCTCGACGGTGCGATCCTGGAGCGCGCCCGGTGGCCGCTCGAATACTTCTTCCTTCCGGGGGCATGACGATGCCCGTGGATGTCGGCCATTCCGCAGACGGCGGCGCGGTCCCGGCGCGGCATTTCGAGGCGATGTACGCCGGCAGCGACGATCCCTGGCGCTTCGACGGCAGCTGGTACGAAGCCCGCAAGCGCCGCATGCTGCTGGCGGCGCTGCCCCATGAGCGCTATGCCCGCGCCTTCGAGCCCGGCTGCGCCACCGGAGTGCTCACGGCCGACCTGGCCCCGCGCTGCGGCCGGCTGCTCGCCACCGACGGCGCCGCGCGGGCGCTGTCGGTCGCCGGCCAGCGCCTGCGGCCGCATCCCCATGTGACGCTGCGGCGCATGTGGGTGCCGGACGAATGGCCCGAAGGCGCCTTCGACCTGATCGTTCTCAGCGAGTTCGTGTACTACCTGGCCCCCGCCGGCATCGACCGCCTGGCGCAGCGCGTGCGCGCCTCGCTCGCGCCCGGAGGCGTGGTCGCGGCATGCCACTGGCGCCGGCCGATCGAGGGATGCGCTCTCGGCGGCGACGCGGCGCATGCACGGCTGGAGAACGCGATGGCGCTGCACCGCGTGGTGGACACGACGGATGCGGATTTCCGCCTGGGGGTGTGGGCGGCCGCTACGGAGTCTGTCGCCTGCCGGGAAGGCAGGGCGGATTGATCAGCGCGGCGCGAGGATCGCCATGGTGAGGCGCGAGACGCAGGTGAGGTCGCCGGCCTCGTTGGCCATGTCGATCTGCCACACGTGCGTGGTGCGGCCGATGTGGATGGGCCGGGCGGTGCCGGTCACCCAGCCCTCGGTGGCGGAGCGCAGGTGGTTGGCGTTGATGTCCAGGCCCACCGCGCGGCAGCCCTCGGGCGAGGCGTAGAACGCTCCCACGGAGCCCAGCGTTTCGGCCAGCACCACGCTCACGCCGCCGTGCAGCAGGCCGAAGGGCTGCCTGGTGCGCTCGTCCACCGGCACGCGGGCGCGCAGGAAGTCGTCGCCGATCTCGGTGAACTCGATGCCCAGGTGGGTCACCGCGTTCGGCGTGGCCGGATGGTTCAGGCTGTGCAGGTCGATGGGCTGCTTCCAGATCGGCATGGGCGATGTCTCCTTCAGGTGCGATCCGGTGATTATGGGAGGCGCCGGTTTTTCCTGCAGGCCTGCCCGGGACAGGGGCCGTCAGGCGCGCATGGTGCCCGTGCGCAGGTAGCGCTCGTGCCACGACAGCGCCTCGCCCAGCAAGTGCGGCGTGTGCAGGCCGCAGCCGCTCGCGCGGGCCCGCGCCACGTAGTCGCGCAGGGCGGGGCGGAAGTCGGGGTGCGCGCAGCGTTCGATCACCACCTCCGAGCGCTGCGAGGGCGAGAGGCCGCGCAGGTCGGCCAGGCCCTGCTCGGTGACGAGGATCTGCACGTCGTGCTCGGTGTGGTCCACGTGCGACGCCATGGGCACGATGCACGAGATGCTGCCGCCCTTGGCGAGCGAGGGCGTCATGAAGATCGAGAGGTACGCATTGCGCGCGTAGTCGCCCGAGCCGCCGATGCCGTTCATGATCGACGAGCCCATGACGTGCGTGGAATTCACGTTGCCGTAGATGTCGGCCTCGATCATGCCGTTCATCGAGATCAGGCCCAGCCGGCGGATCAGCTCGGGGTGGTTGCTGATCTCCTGCGGGCGCAGCACGATGCGGTCGCGGTAGAAGCCGATGTTGCGGGTGAATTCCTCGGTGGCCGCGGGGCTCAGCGACAGGGCGGTGGCCGAGGCGCTGTCCAGCGTGCCGGAGCGCAGCATGTCCAGCATGCCGTCCTGCAGCACCTCGGTGTAGGCCGTGAGGTGCTGGAAGGGGCCGGCGTCCAGCCCCGCCAGCACGGCGTTGGCGATGTTGCCCACGCCCGACTGCAGCGGCAGCAGCGTGGGCGGCAACCGTCCGTGGCGCACTTCGTGCTGCAGGAATTCGATGATGTGGCCCGCGATGCGTTGCGAGGTGTCGTCCGGCGGATTGAAGACGGAGTTGCGGTCGGGCGAATGGGTGGGCACCACGGCCACCACCTTGGCCGGGTCGCAGCGCAGGTAGGGCTCGCCGATGCGGTCACCGGGCTGGACCAGCGGGATCGGCACGCGGTTGGGCGGCAGGTCGGTGCCGTAGTAGATGTCGTGCATGCCGTCCAGCCCCTCGGGCTGCCAGGCGTTCACCTCCAGGATGATCCTGTCGGCCTGGTCGAGCCAGGTCTTGTTGTTGCCGACGGAGGACGACGGGATCAGCCGCCCGTCGGGCAGCACGCCGGCCACCTCGATCACGGCCACGTCGAGCCGGCCCCAGAAGCCGAACCACACGTAGGGCGCCACGTGGGACAGGTGGGCGTCCACGTACTGCATCTTGCCGGCGTTGATCTGCGCGCGGCAGGTCGGATCGGACTGGTAGGGCATGCGCATGTTCACGCCGCCCACCTTGGCGAGCGCGCCGTCGAGTTCCGGCGCGGTGGAGGCGCCCGTCCACAGGCCGATGCTGAAGGGCTCGCCCGCGGCGTGCAGGGTCTCGATGCGGGCGGCGAGCGCGGGCGGGATCACCTTGGGATAGCCGGCGCCGGTGAATCCGCTCATGCCGACGCGCGCGCCGTGCGGGATGAGGGCGGCGGCCTGCTCGGCCGTCATGAGCTTGTCCCGCAGGACGGGGCATTGGATGCGGGAAGTGTCGAAGGAAGGCATGGAAGAGCCGGGCGCGAGGCCGCGTGGAAAGCCGGGAGGAGGCGGATGCAAAAATCTTAGCGTCCTGGCACGGCCGAGTCGCTGGCCGGGCGGCGGCTGCGGGCCCCGGGGCACCGCAGCGTGACGCGGCCGACATTGCGCGCCCGGCAGCAGGCGGGCAGGCACCGGCCGGTGCGAGGCCGCGGGCCGGGTGCGCGGACGGACCGGGCCGTGCCGTAACATGCACCGCGATGCCCTCGCCCAGCCTCTGCCCCTCCTGCCGCCAGCCCGCCGAGAACCACCGTTTCGCCGCGCGCGACGGCGGGGACCTGCACATCGACCTGTGCTTCGCCTGCCAGGGCCTGTGGTTCGATCCACGGGAAAACACGCGGCTCGCGCCGGGCGCGGTGCTGGAGCTGTTCGAGCTGCTGCACCAGCACCGCGGCGACGCGCACCGCCCGCTCGCCGGGCGCATGCATTGCCCGCGCTGCGCGAAGGCACTGGAGCCGGGGTTCGACCTGGGCCAGGGCGGGCGCTACCGCACCTACCGCTGCGCGGCCCGCCACGGCCGGTTCAGCACCTTCGGCTCCTTCATGGTGGAAAAGGGCTTCGTGCGCCACCTCTCGCCGCTGGAGATCGATGCGCTGGCCGAGCGCGTGGGCACGATCGCGTGCACGGCCTGCGGCGGCGCGGTGGATATCCGCAACGACCATGCCTGCCCCTATTGCCGTTCCGCCCTGTCGCTGCTCGATCCGCGGGCCGTGGACAAGGCGCTGGAGCGCCATGCCCGCGCCGCGCAGGCGGTGGCCGAGCCCGCCCGGCCCGAGGCCCTGGCCGACGCGCTCATCGCGATGGAGCGCGAGCGTGAACGGGAGCGCCGGGAGCGCCAGCGCGAGGCGTTCACCTCATCCTCCGCCTCCGAGGGGTTCGACCTGCTCTCGGCCGGGGTGGAACTGGTCTGGTCGCTCCTGAAGCGCTGAGCGGCCGGCAGAGTCCTCTGCCGCCGCTGTGGGTGCGGTCAGCGGCCGTGCCGCAGGTTCAGCAGCGCGTAGAGCCCGATCGCCCCGAAGGTCGCGGTGCCGATGCCGCCCAGCGCGAAATCGCCGAACTTCAGCGTGAAATCGCCCGTGCCGATGATCAGCGTGATCGCCGCCACGATGAGGTTCTTGTTGTCGGAGAAGTCCACGCGGTTGTCCACCCAGATCTTGGCGCCGGCCACGGCGATGAGGCCGAACACCACGATAGAGACGCCGCCCATCACCGGCAGCGGGATCGCCTGGATCAGCGCGCCGAACTTCGGCGAGAAGCCCAGCACCAGCGCGATCAGGCCGGCCACGAGGAACACGGCGGTGGAGTAGATCTTGGTGGCGGCCATCACGCCGATGTTCTCGGCATACGTGGTCACGCCCGTGCCGCCCACCGCGCCGCTCGCCATGGTGGCGATGCCGTCGCCGATGAAGGCGCGGCCCATGTAGCGGTCGAGATTGCGGCCCGTCATTGCCGTGACGGCCTTCACGTGGCCGAGGTTCTCGGCCACCAGGATGACGGCCACGGGCGCGATCAGCAGCATGGCCGGCGCGCTGAAGGCAGGCGCGGCGAAGTGCGGCAGGCCCAGCCAGGGCGCGGCCAGCACGCCGGAGAGGTCCATCGGCTTGCCCAGCCCCAGGCCATTGGTGAGCAGCGCATACAGCACGCTGGCGGCGACGAGGCCCACGAGGATCAGCAGCCGCTGCAGCATGCCGCGCGTGAGCACGGCGACCAGGCCCACGCACACGAAGGTGGCGGCCTGCATCCAGCTCTCGAAATTGTTGGCCGCCATGTTCTTGATGGGCACCTGCGCGAGGTTGAGCCCGATCACCGCGACCACCGCGCCCGTCACCACGGGCGGCATGCAGCGCTCGATCCAGCCCGTGCCCACGGCCTGCACGATGGCGCCTATCACGGTGTAGAGCAGGCCGCAGGCGATGATCCCGCCCAGCGCCAGGGCCATGTTGGCGTTCGGGCCCGGGCCGGTGTAGCCCGTGGCGGCGATCACCACGCCGATGAAGGCAAAGCTCGAGCCCAGGTAGCTCGGCACGCGGCCGCCCGTCACGACGAAGAAGATCAGCGTGCCCAGGCCGCTCATCAGGATGGCCACGTTGGGATCGAAGCCCATGAGGATGGGCGCGAGCACGGTGGCCCCGAACATGGCGATCACGTGCTGCACGCCCATGGCGGCGGTCTGCCCCCAGGGCAGGCGCTCGTCGGGGGCGACCACGGCACCCTCGGCAGGCGAAGCCAGCCGCCAGCGGGTGAAATAGGAAGAAGAGGGGGTGGACACGGCGATGGGCTCCTTGGACGTTGGGGGCTGGCGTTCTGGTGTTCCGGGCGGGCAGGGCGTGGCCGCGCCCGCGCGGTGGATGGGGAAGGGTGGTGCCGGGAAGCGTGGCGAGTGTAGGCGCTGGCGACGCCCGCCCACGCGGGAGTAGGAATGGGACGACCCGTGCCGCGGAATGCCTGCGGTAAGGTGGCCTGTCCTCTGGATCGCGCAGCGTGCCCACGTCCTCTTCTTCCCCTTCGTCCGACGCGCCGGCCGACGCCCCTGTGCCCGCTGCCCGGGCCGTACCGGGCGGCGGCCCGCGCCCTGGCGCCCGTCCGGCCTGGGGCCGCGCCCTGCGGTGGATGCTGGGCGGGCTCGCCGTCGCGGGCGCCCTCGTGCTGGCGGCGGGGGCCGCGCTGTGGTGGTGGATGCCGTCCGACGAGGAACTCGCCCGGCGTGCAGGTGACGGTGCCGGCGATGTGCTGGGCGTGCCCGTGGTGGTGGACCGTCTCGAATGGCACCTGCTGCCTGCGCCCCGGGTGGTGCTGCACGGCGTGCACACCGAGCAGGAGGCGCCCGTCTCGGCAGACCGCATCGTGGCCGATGCGCGCTGGTCCGACCTGCTGCGCCTGCGGCTCGCCCTGGCGCGGTTGCGGCTGGAGGGCGCGGCCATTCCGCAACTGTCGCTCTCGCAGTTCAAGGTGCGCGATGCCGGGCAGGACGGCCCGGCCGGCTTCGGGCCCTTCACGCTCGCCGAGGTGCCGTTGGAGCGCGCCGAATGGCAGGGCGTGCGCTGGATCGGCCGGCAGGGGCGCGACCTGGCCTACGGGGGCTCCGTGGATTTCGGGCCCGCATGGCGGCCGGTGCGCGGGCTGCTGGAGCGCGAGGGCGCCTCGCCGCCCGCGCGCCTGGCCATCGAACGCGAAGGCGGTGAGGACCGCTGGCGCGCCGACGTGACGGCCGGCGGGCGCACCGAGCGCGGCGAACTGCGGCTGCAGGAATTCGGCGAGCGCTACCGGGTGACCGGCTCGCTCGATTTCTCGGGGGTGGACGTGGTGGGCGTCATGGAGGCCTTCGATCGCCGCTCCATCGTGTCCGGCCGGGCGAGCGGGCACACCGACCTGATCGCCGAGGGCGACGACCTGGCCGCGGCGATGCGGGCGCTCCATACGCGCACGTCCTTCACGGTGGCCCGGGCGAAGCTGCTGACCTTCGACCTGGAGGCCGCCATCCGCAGCGCCGGCAGCGACAAGGGCGGCACGACCCAGCTCGACAGCCTGACCGGTATCGTGCGCACCGAGGCCGATTCCGGCGGCACCATCGTGCGCTACAGCGACCTGAAGGCGACCTCCGGCGTGCTCACCGCCACCGGCGACGCCGTGGTCCAGAACCAGCGCGTGAGCGGCCACGTGGCGGTGGACCTGGTGGACGGCATCGTGGGCGTGCCGCTGGAATTCGGCGGCACGGTGAAGGACCCCACGCTCAGCCTGCCGCCCGCCGCGCTGGCCGGCGCCGCGGTGGGCACGGTGGTTGCGCCGGGCGTGGGCACGGCCCTGGGCGCGCGCATCGGCGAAACCGTGCGGCGCATCTTCGGCGGAGAAGACCGGCAGGAGCCGCCGGCACCACGCCGCCTGCCGCCGGTACGGCGGGATCCCGACTAGGAAAAAAGACGGGGCGCCCGAAGGCGCCCCGTCATCGCTGGCCGGCTCCTGCGGCGCTCAGAACGTGGTCCAGTCGTCGTCGGCGTTGCTGTGCGCGGCCGGTTTCGCGGCGGGCTTGGGTGCGGCTGCCGGCAGGGCCGGTGCCTTGGGCGCCGCGGCCGGGCCCGCGGGCGCCTTGGCCGCGCGCGGCGCAGGCTCTGCGGGCCTGGCCGGGGGCGGGGGCGTGCTTCCCAGTTGCGCAGCCGGTGCCTTGCGGGCACCCAGGGCCGGAGAGGCTGCAGGCGCAGGCCGTGCCGCCGGGCGTGCCGCAATGGCCTGGGGCGTGGCGGCAGCGGCGTGGACGGGGGCTGGCGCAGGCGCTGCGCGCTCGGCCATGCCCGAGAGGCGGAACACGCCCACCGCCTCGGTCAGGCGCACGGCCTGCTGCTGCAGGCTGCTGGCTGCGGCGGCGGATTCCTCCACCAGCGCGGCGTTCTGCTGCGTGGCCTGGTCGAGCTGGGACACGGCCGAATTCACCTGGCCGATGCCCTCGCTCTGCTCGCGGGTGGCGGCGTCGATCTCGGCGATCAGGTCGCTCACGCGCTGCACCTGCTGCACGATGTCGGACATGGTGGCGCCGGCTTCGTCCACCAGGCGCGTGCCCGTGCCGACCTTCTCCACGCTCTGGCCGATGAGGTTCTTGATTTCCTTGGCCGCCTCGGCGCTGCGCCCCGCGAGCGCGCGCACTTCGCTGGCCACGACCGCGAAGCCGCGGCCCTGTTCGCCCGCGCGGGCGGCTTCCACGGCCGCGTTCAGTGCCAGGATGTTGGTCTGGAAGGCGATGCCGTCGATCACGCCGATGATGTCGGCGATCTTGTTGGAGCTGCCCGAGATGTCCTGCATGGTCGCGACCACCTGGCCCATGACGTCGCCGCCCCGGCTCGCGGCCTGGCTGGCGGTGGATGCGAGCTGGCTGGCCGTGCGCGCCGTATCCGCGTTCTGGCGGATGGTGGCGCTCATTTCCTCCATGGAGGCCGCGGTCTGCTGCAGGCTGGAGGCCTGCGACTCGGTGCGCTGGGAGAGGTCGGCGTTGCCGCTGGCGATCTGCGAGGAGCCGGTGGCGATGGAGTCGCTCGCCTGCCGGATCTGGTGCACCACCCGCGTGAGGTTGCCGTTCATGGTCTGCAGCGAATGCAGCAGCAGGGCGGCCTCGTCGCGACCGGTATCGTCCATCGTGCGGGTCAGGTCGCCCTCGGCCACGGCCTGCGCCAGGCCCACGGCCTGGGACATCGGCCCGGTGATGGAGCGCGTGATCAGCATGGCGCCGGCCACGCCCACGAGCACGGCGACCAGGGCCACCACGCCTACGATGGTGGCGGACTGCACGAAGGTGGCATGGGCCTGCGCGCTGGCACGCTGCATTTCGCCTTCGTACTGCTTCACGAGCTGGGCCAGGTGGCCGAGCAGTTCGCCCTGGATCTTGTAGCGCGGGCCGAAAAGCAGTTTCTGCCCTTCGAGATTCTGGTTGGCGAGGCCCAGCTTGGTCACGTCGGCCGTGAACGCCAGGTATTCCTTGCTCGATGCTTCGGTGGTATCGATCAGGCCGCGCATCTCGGGCGATGTTTCCATCTGCCGCAGCCGGGCGATCGTATCGACGAACTCGGCGGTGTTCTTGTCGATGACGGCCTGGTTGCTGGCCATCTGGGCCTGGTCCTCCAGGATGATGAGGTTGCGCGCGGCGCGGGCGATGTCCAGCACCAGGTAGCTCATGCGCTGGCTGGAATTCGCCTTGGTGTAGAGCTCGGTGGTGATCTGCTGAGACGTATGGTCCAGCGTGGACATGCGGGCGATGCCCATTCCGGTGACGATGGCCAGCAGCAGCAGCAGCAGGCCGAAGCCCAGGGCCAGCCGGGCTCCCAGGTTGAGACGGCGGAGGAATTGCATATGAACTTTCTGATCGGGGCAGGAGACTCCGCCAGGTGGAAAACCTGTGCGGGCACGCATTTTTGCGCGGAGCCGTGACGTTTTGAGAGTATGTGACAAAACGCAACCAATTGCCGTGCGTCAGTGCAGTGCACCTGCAGCTTGCATGGCGATGCGCGCATGTCTGTCGCTTGCGCGCATCGGCCGGGGCCTGGAGTCAGGCCTGGCCGGCCAGCGCCCGCTCGATCCGGCGCCGGTTCACGGTGGTTTTCGGGACGTGGAACGGGAACCACGTGCGCACGTCCTCTTCCAGTCCGATGCCGTGCATGTAGTTGTAGATCGCCTTCTTCAACCCCGCGCCCAGCGCATCATGGTCCACTCCCGTCGGGTCGATGAAGGCCACGTCGTTCTTCGCGAAGCCGCCCGGCGGCAGCGGTGCCAGCGTGACGCCGTATTCCGCCGGGTTCTGCCCCACGGGTGAATGCACGGTGCAGGCGAAGCGGTGGAAGAAGCCGCTCTGGATGCAGCCGTTGGCGAACAGCTGGCGAACGTATTCCAGTGCGTCCACCGTGTCCTGCACGGTCTGCGTCGGGAAGCCGTACATCAGGTAGGCATGGACCAGGATGCCGGCATCGCTGAAGGCACGGGTCACGCGGGCCACCTGGTCCACCGAGACGCCCTTCTTCATCAGCGCCAGCAGCCGGTCCGAGGCGACTTCCAGCCCGCCGGAGATGGCGATGCAGCCCGAGTCGGCCAGCAGTTCGGCCAGCTCGGGCGTGAAGGTCTTCTCGAAGCGCACGTTGCCCCACCAGCTGATGCCCGCATTGCGCTCGATGAGCTCGGTGGCCAGGGCCTTGAGCGCCTTCGGGGGGGCGGCCTCGTCCACGAAGTGGAAGCCCGTCTGCCCCGTCTCGGCGACGATGGCCTCGATGCGGTCGGCCAGCACCTGGGCGCTGGCGCCCTCGTAGCGGCCGATGTAGTCCAGGCCCACGTCGCAGAAGCTGCATTTCTTCCAGTAGCAGCCGTGCGCCACGGTGAGCTTGTTCCAGCGCCCGTCGCTCCAGAGCCGGTGCATGGGGTTGAGCATGTCCAGCAGCGAGAGATAACGGTCCAGCGGCAGGCCGTCCCAGGTGGGCGTGCCGACCTCGGCGAAGGCGACGTCGGCCTCCATCATGTTCACGTACTGCACGGCGCCCTCTTCGCCGCGCACGAAGGTGCGCACCAGGCGCTGGCGGCCGCGGCGGCCGTTCAGGTGCTCCAGCAGCGCCAGCAGTGGGCGTTCGCCGGCGTCCAGCGTGACGTAGTCGAAGAAGTCGAACACGCGCGGGTCGGCCAGCTCGCGCAGCTCGGTGTTCACGAAGCCGCCGCCCAGCACGGTGGCGATGTGCGGGTGCCGCGCCTTGATGGCCTGGGCGATGCGGAAGGCCGCATAGACCGAGCCGGGAAACGGCACGGACAGCAGCACCACCGTGGGCCGGTGGCGTTCGACGGCCTTGTGCGTGAGCTGGGCCAGCAGATCGTCCACCAGCGTGGGCGCGGCGGCCAGGGCCTGGGCCAGCGGGTCGAAGGTGGGCTGGCTGCCCGCCAGCGATTCGGCATAGCGCACGAACTCGAAGCGTTCGTCCACCGCGTCGCGCAGCACGTCGGCCAGGTCGTTCAGGTAGAGCGTGGCCAGGTGCTTGGCCTTGTCCTGCAGGCCCAGGGCGCCGAAGGCCCAGCCCAGCGGATCGCCGCCCTCGTCGTCCACGTACACGTCCAGCGTGGAAAAGCGCGGCCCCTCGGGCAGGTAGTGGCGCCCGGCGATGCGGTGCGCCAGCGTGCTGTCCCGCCCCTGCAGGAAGGCGATGGCCGGGCCGATGGTGGCCAGGTACCGGTCCTGCTGCGCCGCGAATGACTGCACGGCGGCGCTGCGCCGCTTCGGGGGAATCGCCTGCACCCGCTCTGCCACCGCCTTCAGTCCTTCGGGCGAGAGAAGGCGCAGCACCAGGGCCAGCGCCAGGTCTTCCTGGAAGGCCGCGATGCCGCGCGAGCGCAAAAAGCCCGTTAGGTAGGCGGTGGAGGGGTAGGGCGTGTTGAGCTGCGTCATCGGCGGGATGACGGCCAGCACGCGGCAGGCGGAATCGGGCATGGAGAACGTGGGGCAGGGAGGCCCCGATTATCCCGGCGGGCCGCACGGCGTGCCGGCCAGGGGGCACTGCGGCACCTCCATCGGGTGGTAGCGGGGGGCTCAGGGGCCGGGGGCCGGTTCTTCACCGGCCCGTACCGGGGCCTGCCGTGCCAGCCGCCGGGCCTGCTTGACCTCGTACATCTGCCGGTCGGCCCGGTCCAGGGCCTGCTCGGCCGTCAGCGGCTGCTCCGGCGGCACGGCGATGGCGCCCACGCTGGCCCCTGCGTAATCGAGCGTGGCGTCCGGAAGCACGAACCGTCCCTGCGTGGCCCGGGCGACGCGCTCGCGGAAGGGCTCCTGCGTGCAGGCCACCGTATCTCCAGCGTGTGTTCCGAGGGCCGCCACGACGAATTCGTCGCCTCCCATGCGGGCCACCACGTCCTCCCCGCGCAGCACCGCCCGCAGCCGCTGCGCGATGGCCACCAGGAACTGGTCGCCCACCTCGTGCCCGTGGCGGTCGTTGATCGACTTGAAGCTGTCCAGGTCGATGAAGGCGACCAGCACCTCCACCTGCCGGCGCCGGCCCTGCGACAGCAGCCGCGTGAGCGACTCGATGAGCGCCCGGCGGTTCTGCAGTCCCGTCAGTGCGTCAGTCGCGGCGTATCGGGCCAGCCGTTCGTTGGCGCAGACCAGTTCCCCGATCAGCCGCTCGCGTTCGATCTGCTGGCCGATCAGGTGGGCGAAGAGCGTGAGGATGTGCTCGGTTTCGGGCGTGGAGGGCCGGGCCCGCGTGCTGGCGGCGCACAGGGTGCCGCACAGCCGGCCGTCCGCGGTGCGAACGGGCATGCTGGCATAGGCCCGCAGGCCCAGGTCGCGCACGACCGCCAGGTCTGCCCAGCGGCTGGAAATGTCGCTGGCGTAGCGCAGGCCCTCGTCCAGCGCCCGCTTGCAGGGCGTCTGGTCCCAGGAGGTGACCAGGCCTTCGGGGATCTGCAGCGTGCCGGCATTGCGCGCGTGCAGGATCCGGAGGGTGCCCTGCGCCTCGTCGATGGACGTCAGGTAGGTGGATTCCAGCCCCGTCACCACCGACAGCATCTCCAGCAGCGGGCGCGTGAGGTCCTCCAGGGTGCGCGCCGTGGAGACCGAGCCGGACAGTTGCTCGAGGAGCGGGGTCATGCGGAAGGGAGGTTAGATGATCCGCATGGGCCTGTCGAGCGCTCAGCCCTTCGGCGGCGTGGCCAGGTAATTGTTCTTGACCCGGATGTAGTGTTCCGCCGAGTAGCGCAGGTAGGCGATCTCCTGCGGCGTCAGCGTACGCTGGCGCACGGCGGGCCGGCCGATATAGAGCGAGCCGCGCTCCAGCACCTTGCCCGGCGGCACCAGGCTGCCGGCGCCGAGCATCACCTGGTCGCCGATGACCGCATCGTCCATCACGATGCTGCCCATGCCGATGAGGCATTCGTCGCCGATGCGGCAGCCGTGCAGGATGGCCGAATGGCCGATGGTCACGTGGCTGCCGATGACCAGGGGCGAGCCGTCCGGCTTGCCCGGGTGGCGGTGGGACACGTGGCCCATGCTCAGGTCCTGCACGTTGGAGCCCTCGCCGACCGTGATGCGGTGCACGTCCCCGCGCAGCACGGCGTTGCACCAGACGGACGCGTCCCGCCCCAGGCGCACGTCGCCGATCACCTGGGCGGAGGCATGGATGAACACGCCTTCGTCCATCGTGGGCGTGGCGTCGAGATAGGGGGAAAGAGGCATGGGCTGAAAGCGGCCGGGGCCGGCAAATGAAGGGCGTGGCCCCGGAGCGTAAGGCACGCCGGGCCGCGCCGCAGCCCGGGGCTCAGGTTTCCTGCAGGACGGTATGGCCCGCTGCCAGCAGGAGGGCCTGGCCGGCGGTGGCATCGCGCTCCTGCAGCAGGAGGTGGTCGCCGTCGAAGGTGGAGACCACGAACACGCCGATGCCCGCCTCCGACAGCGGCTGTATCACCGAGAGCACGATCCCCGTGGCGCCGAAGGCGAACGGACCGACGAAACGGAACGCCTTCCAGTCCCGCTCGGCCTGCACGTGGGTGGGCACCCGCTCCTGCAGGCAGACCACCGACAGCTCCTCGGAGGTGCGCGTGATCGAGACGAAGCCGTCGCCGTCCGCCCAGTCCGGGAATGCCGACGAAGGTGCGAGGCGCGCCACCGCATAGCGCGAGGGCAGGGGGGCGAGGGTGATCCGGGGACGTGTCATGGTGCGGAGGGAAGGGGCGCGAAGGCAAGGAAGGCGGCCAGCGAGAGCGTCACGGCCGCCACGAAGGCGTCGAGCGCGCGCCAGGCCGAAGGCCGGGCGAACCAGGGCGACAGGAGCCGGGCACCGAAGCCCAGCGAAAGGAACCATGCGGTGGAGGCGGCGATCGCCCCGGCATCGACGGCGATGCAGGTCCATGCCGTGAGCGCCACGTGCCGGCGCTGCAGGCCCGCGCCGGTACCCAGGCCCTGCAGGAAGGAAGTTGTCCACCACATGCGGGAATTCTGCGGCCGTACTGCCGAAATTGAGCCAGACTCGTGTATTCATCGGACAGGCCGAAAAATTCTCAATCAAGCCGTCCCAGGCCGCCATGAACCTTGATTCCAGACAGTGCGAAGCCTTCCTCGCCGTGGCCGAGGCCGGCAGTTTCGAGCAGGCCGCCGCTGCGCTGCACCTGACGCCCTCGGCGGTGTCGCTGCGCGTGCGCGCGCTGGAAGCCCGCCTCGGCCAGCCGCTGCTGGTGCGTGGCCGCCCCTGCCGCGCCACGCGGGCCGGGCGGCAACTGCTGCAGCACCTGCAGCGCGCGCGGGCCATGGAGCGTGAACTGCTGGCCGACCTTGCCGGCGATGGCGGGGAGGCGCCGTTTTCTCCCGTTGCGCTGGCCGTGAATGCGGATTCGCTGGCTACCTGGCTCCTGCCGTCGCTGGCACCCGTCCTGCAGCGCGAGCGCATCGCCCTGGAACTGATGCTGGACGACCAGGAGCACACGCATGCGCTGCTGGAGGCCGGGCTGGTGCATGCCTGCATCTCCGTGCAGCCGGAGGCCATGCGCGGCTGCGTGGCCGAACCGCTGGGAACGATGCGCTACCGGCTGGTAGCGTCGCCCGCGTTCGCGGCGGAGTGGTTCCCGCGCGGCATCACGCGTTCCTCGGCGCGCCGGGCGCCGGTCGTGGTCTTCAACCGCAAGGATGCCCTGCAGGCCCAGGTCCTGCGCCAGGCCTTCGGCCTGCAGGCCAGCGCCTGCCCCAGCCACTACGTGCCGGCATCCGAGCCTTTCGTGGCAGCGGTGCGCTGCGGCCTGGGCTACGGCATGGTGCCCGAGCTGCAGATTCCGGGGGCCGTGGAGCGGGGGGAACTAGTGGATGTGCTGCCGGACGCCGCCATCGACGTCGCGCTGTTCTGGCACGGCTGGCGGCAGCAGCCGCCGCGGCTGGAGCGCCTGGCCCGCAGTGCGATGGAGGCGGCGCGCCGCGTGCTGGACCCCGCGCCGCCGCCTCAGCCGCGGGCGTAGAAGCCCAGGAACATGTCCACCGCGTCGGCCAGCACCTGGGCCTGTTGATCCGCGTCCAGCGGCGGCTGGCCCAGCAGGAGTTGCGGCCAGAAGGCATGCGTCTTGAGCTGGCCCATGAGCAGGTGCGCGGCATACAGCGGATCGGCATCGGCGCGCAGGCGGCCCGCCTCCTGCGCGTCGCGGATCCAGGCGGGCAGGCCTTCTTCCCTCGAGGACAGGCGCTCGGCCATCGCCTTGGCACGCTCGGGCGTGTGCAGCATCTCGGCCATCACCACGCGCGAGAGATCCATGAAGCTCGGGTCGTTGAAGAGCTGCATCTTGCCGCCGATCAGCTCCAGCAACTGCTGCCGCAGCGGCCGGCCGGCGTCGTGGCGCAACTCGGGCAGCGCGTGGCTGCGGTTCCAGAGCTGGTCGAGGATGGCGGAGAACAGCTCGTCCTTGCTGGGGAAATGGTTGTAGACCGTGCGCTTCGATACACCGGCGGCGGCGGCCACGCGGTCCATGCTGGTGCCGGAGAAACCGCTTTCGCGGAACTCCGCGATGGCCGCCTGCACGATGGCTTCGCGCTTGCGGTCGGTCAGGCGGGGGAGCACGTCGGCTGCTGTCATCAGGAGATTTTACACCGCACGGTTTACTTTTCTCGAAACAACACTACACTGTGCAGTGCACTTCGTAGTGCGTCTTCTTCCCATTTCCTCACCACTGCCATGGCCCGTCCGTCTGCCTACAGCCACGCTGCCCCGATCGAACCGTCCCCCCTGCGGCTTCCGGCATCGGCCGACGGCCGCTTTCGCAACGCGGCCCGGCCCCGCCGCATGGGCTGGCTGAAAGGCCTGCAGGTGATGCTGCGCATGGCCTTCGGCAAGCCGGCCGGCACGGTGCCCGACCGCCCCGTGCCGGTGCGGGCGCTCACGCGGGAGGCGCTGCTGTCCGCGCCCGACATGTCGTTGTGGCGGCTGGGCCATTCCACGGTACTGCTCAAGCTGCAGGGCGGCTTCTGGCTCACGGACCCGGTGTTCTCGGAGCGTGCCTCTCCCGTGCCGTTCGCAGGGCCCCGGCGCTTCCACGCGCCGCCCCTGCGGATCGAAGACCTGCCGCCGCTGCGGGGCGTGGTGCTCTCGCATGACCACTACGACCACCTGGACCGTGCGGCCATCCTCGCGCTGGTGCCGAAGGTGGAGCAGTTCATGGCCCCGCTGGGCGTGGGTGACCGCCTGGTGGGCTGGGGCGTGCCGGCGGACAAAGTGCGGCAGTTCGACTGGTGGCAGGGCACCACCTTCGCCGGCGTGCAGCTGGTCTGCACACCGGCGCAGCATTTCTCGGGACGGGGCCTGTCCGACGGCAACCGCACCCTCTGGGCATCGTGGGTGCTGATCGCCGGCAGCACCCGCGTCTTCTTCAGCGGCGATTCCGGCTACTTCGACGGCTTCCGCGCCATCGGCGAGCGCTACGGCCCGTTCAACCTGACGCTGATGGAGACCGGTGCCTACAACACCGACTGGCCCGACGTGCACATGCAGCCCGAGCAGAGCCTGCAGGCGCACCTGGATGTGCGGGGGCGCCACTGCCTGCCCATCCACAACGGCACGTTCGACCTGTCCTTCCATGCCTGGACCGAGCCCTTCGAGCGCATCGGCGCGCTGGCCGCCGCATGCGGCGTGCCGCTGCTGACGCCCGCCATGGGCGAGCGCGTGGACATCCGCTCTCCCGCGGCCACCCCACCCTGGTGGCGCGATGCCGCCGCGCCCGCCGCCTCCTGACCCGACCGGAGACCATCGACCATGTTCAGCCGCGTCATCCCCATCCAGCGCCTCCTGTACGGCCACCTCGCGCCGGTCGGCGGCGGGGGGACTCCATTGCGCCATGCCGCGTCCGATCACCCCGCGCCCACCGCCGGCGCGATGCCGGATCGATCCACCCAGGCAAGGGCCGCCCAGCCCAAGCCGCCTGGCGTGGTGGCTGGTCAGGAACTGGCAAGCACCGAATCCTGAGCGCTGCGCCGAAGGCGACTCAGGGGGGGGACTCCTCCCCCGTCGGCAGCCGCATCACCCCGGTGCGGAAGTCGTACTCGAACACCTCGCCATGCCGCGCCCACGTGATGGCCGTGCGCAGCACGCTCTCGGCCTCCTGGGCGTCGAGCTGCTCGCTCAGCAGGCGCAGGAACGGGGCGTCCGGCAGTTCGCCCGCGGGCTCCTGTTCCAGGCTGTGGCGGATGTGCGCCACGAGCGGCACGTGGGCCAGCAATTGCTGGCCGAAGATTTGCTGCCGCAGGCCGTGGGCTCCTTCCACATAGCGCCGCCCTAGCGGGGTGATCTGCAGGTCGCCGCTCGCCAGCGCCGCCAGGCCCAGCTGGGACACCGCATGGGCCACCGGCAGCAGTTCGGCATCGGTGAGGCTCGTTTCCTCCGCCAGCCGGGGCAGGTCGGCGCGGCCGTCGAAGGGGGGCTCGGCCAGCAGTTCCAGCAGGCCGTCCATGCGCGCCACGTCGGCGGCGGGCAGGCGGTCGGTGAGCGTGGCGGGCGCCGGTTCGGCCGCCGCGCCCCCGGCCGCGGACGCGTGGCGCGTGGCGCCGGCCGTCATGAGCGCATAGACCTCGTCGATCAGCGCGCGCACGTGGTGGCTGTCCGGATCGCGGGGGCGCGGCAGCTGGATCGACAGCTGGCAGCGGATGCGGCCCGGATCGCTGGCGAAGATCAGCACGCGGTCGGCCATCATCACGGCCTCCTCGATGTTGTGCGAGACGACCAGCATGGCCTTGGTGGGCATGGTGCCGCTGCGCCAGAGCTGCAGGATGTCCTCGCGCAGGCGCTCGCCGGTCAGCACGTCGAGCGCGGAGAAGGCCTCGTCCATCAGCAGCACGTCGGGCTGGATGACCAGGGCGCGGGCGATGCCCACGCGCTGGCGCATGCCGCCCGAGAGCTCGCGCGGCAGCGCGCCTTCGAAGCCGGCCAGGCCGATGAGCTCGATGGCGGCCTCGGCCCGCGCGGCGCGCTCGGCCTGCGGCACGCCGCGCGCCTCCAGGCCCAGCTCCACGTTCTGCTGCACCGTCAGCCAGGGAAAGAGCGCGAACGACTGGAACACCATGCTGATCGCGCGCGCCGGCCCGTGCAGCGGCTGGCCGCGGTAGCGCACGTCGCCCTCGTCGGCCGGCACCAGGCCCGCCATGATGCGCAGCAGCGTGCTCTTGCCCGAGCCGGACTGCCCCAGCAGGGCGACGATCTCGCCTTCGCGCAGCGTGAAATCGACGTTCTGCAGCACGGGGCGCTCGCGGCCGTCGGAAGAGCGGAAGGTCTTGCCCACGCCGTGGAGTTCGATGATGGATTGCGTCATGGCAGCGATGCGTTGTGTTCAGCGTTCGTGGCGGGTCAGAAATGCATACGGTCTTCTGCGAGGCGGTAGAAGCGCCGCCACAGGAAGTGGTTCAGCCCCATCACGAAGACCACCATCGCGCCGATGCCCAGCGCGATGCGCGGGAAGTCGCCGGCGGCCGTCATCTGCGCGATGTAGCTGCCCAGGCCCCGGGCCTGCAGCGTGGTGTCGCCCCAGGTCACGTATTCGGCCACGATGCTGGCGTTCCACGAGCCGCCGCTGGCGGTGATGGCACCGGTCACGAAGCTGGGGAACACGGCGGGCAGCAGGTAGCGCTTCCACTTGAGCCAGCCCGAGAGGCCCAGGTTCTGCGCGGCCAGGCGCAGTTCGTTGGGGATGCTGGAGGCGCCCGCGATCACGTTAAAGAGGATGTACCACTGCGTGCCCAGGATCATCAGGGGCGACAGCCACACGTCCGGGTTCAGCTTCCAGTGCACCGCCAGCATCACCGCCACGGGAAAGAACAGGTTGGCCGGGAAGGCGGCCAGGAACTGCGCCACCGCCTGCAGCCGCCCCGCCCAGCGCGGGTTCATGCCGATCCACACGCCGATGGGCACCCACACCACGGCCGCCAGCGCGATCAGCACCATCACGCGCACCAGGGTGTAGCCGCCCAGGGTGAAGACGTGCACCACCTCGTGCCAGCCCACCTCGGTATGGACGAACTGCACCAGCCGCGCGATGGCGAAGAGCACCCCCGCGGCCAGCACTGCGTCCCATACGCGCTCGGCGCGGGCCGAAGGCGCGGGCGGGCGGGCGCGGATCGAGGTGCCGTCGTGGCTGCGCTTGAACAGCGTGAGCGTGCGGCCCAGCTGCCGCTGGCACCAGCCGGCCACGGTCTGCGTGGCGCGCGCACGGCGCAGCCAGTCCAGCAGCCAGGAGCGGGGGGCCGCATCGGCGCTGCCTTCCTCGAAGCGGAACTTGTCGGCCCAGGCGACCAGCGGACGGAAGAGCAGTTGGTCATAGAGCAGGATGGCCACCAGCATGCAGGCGATGGCCCAGCCGATGGCCGGCAGGTCGCGCGCCTCGATGGCCATGGCGATGTAGGAGCCCACGCCGGGCAGCTTGATGTCCTGGTGCGAGACGGAAATCGCCTCCGACGCCACCACGAAGAACCAGCCGCCGGACATCGACATCATCATGTTCCACAGCAGCCCCGGCATGGCGAAGGGCAACTCCAGCCGCCAGAAGCGCTGCCAGCCCGAAAGCTGGAACACCCGGGCGGCCTCCTGCAGCTCCGCCGGCACGGTGCGCAGCGACTGGTAGAGGCTGAAGGCCATGTTCCAGGCCTGCGAGGTGAAGATGGCGAAGATGGCCGCGCACTCCACGCCCAGCAGGCTGCCCGGGAAAAGGGCGATGAAGCCCGTCACCGTGATCGACAGGAACCCCAGGATGGGAATGGACTGCAGGATGTCCAGCAGGGGCACCAGCACCCGTTCGGCCAGCCGGTATTTGGCCGCCAGCACCGCGAACACGCAGGCGAAGATGAGCGATGCACCCAGCGCGATGAACATGCGCAGCGTGGTGCGCAGCAGGTAGTACGGCAGCTGCCAGGGGTCCAGCGAGAGCGGGATCACGTCGCCCATCTCGAAGGGCCGGGCCATCTGCGCCGCCCCATAGGCCAGCAGCACCACGCCCGCCAGCACCAGCGGCAGCAGGGCCCAGTCCCAGCGGTTGGGGCCGGCATCCACGACCTGGCGTGGAAAGAATTCGCGGGACGCTTGGTTTTTCATGGTGTGCGGAACCGGAAAGGGCGCATAGGGTAGCCGGTCCTCGTGACAAAAGGCCGGGCCATGCCGTCGCCGCACACGAAATGCCGCGCGAGGGGCGGCATGGCGGAGTCCGCCGTGGCGGGAAAGTTCAGTGCCCCGCGGGGCCGGGCGCCCAGGCGCCGGCCTCGGGCGCCCAGGCGCCGGCCTCGGGCGCCGTTCCCATCAACTGCCCCACGATCGCCGCCTGCACGGGGGCGAGCCGGCGGGCGCCCTGCAGCACCACGCGCCGCAGCAGGCGCGGCAGCGGGCGGTCGTCGGTATAGAGCCGCACGATGGCGTTCGTGCCCTCGTACAGCGGCCAGGCATGGCGGTGGTGTGCCCGCGCGTAGTGCCGCTCCAGCAGGCCGGCGTCACCGATGTCGCGGCCCGTATCGCGCGCATGCGCCAGCGCGGCGGTCAGCCGCTCCACGCCCGCGAGGCCCAGGTTGTAGCCATGCGCGGTCACCGGATGCATGCCCACGGCGGCATCGCCCAGCAGTGCGCAGCGGTGGCCGCTGAAGCGCCGGGCATAGACGGCGACCAGCGGATAGGCATGGCGTTCGCCGGCCAGCCGCATCGCGCCGAGGCGGTCGCCGAACTGCGCCTGCACCTGGGCGGCGAAATCGGCCGGTGGCAGCGCGAGCAGTGCGGTGGCGTCATCGGTGCGGGTGGTGACCACCACCGAGCACAGGGGCTCGCCCGTGCCGGGGTCGGGCGCCAGCGGCAGGATGGCCAGCGTGCGGGCATAGCCGAAGCATTCGTGCGCGGTGCCGTCCCCCGCCAGCGCGTGGTGCATGCGGCAGACGATGACCGTGCGCCCGAAATCGGTGCTCGCCGCGCCGATCCCCAACTGCCGCCGCGTGGCGGAAAAGCGGCTGTCCGCCGCCACCAGCAGGCGCGCGCGCAGCCGCAGGGGTGCTGCGCCATCCAGCCTGTCGCCGGCAGGCGCGCATTCCAGTTCCGCCGCGTCCTGCGACACGGCCACGTGCGCCACCTGCCGGCCGGCCAGCAGCCGCACGCCCGGCGTGGCCAGGGCCGCGGCGTGCGCCGTGCGCCGCAGGGCGTGGTTGGGAACGATCCAGCCCAGGTGGCCCGGGCCGCGCCCGGTCTGCAGGCGCAGCGGCTGCGCGCCGCCCACGGGGCCGTCGTGCACCTGCGCTGCGTGGATGCGCCCGATCTCGTGCGGCAGCAGGCGCTGCCAGGAACCCAGGCGCCGCAGCGTGTCCGCACTGGGGTGGGTGAGCGCGATCTCCCGGCCGTCCGGCGCCGGTTCGGCCAGCGCGGCATCCGGCTGGCGCTCCACCACCGTGGCCGTGAAACCTGCCTGCGCCAGCGAGACTGCGAGCGACAGGCCGGCGGGGCCGCCGCCCACGACCAGGACATCGCAATCGTGCGCAGCCAAGGCCGGTGGGGACAGGGCAGGCGGGTCGGAGGAGGGAGCAGGCATCTCGGGTGTGGTCGATGGAAGGCTCGATTGTGGGCACGGCGGCGCGGGTCCGCCATTGCCATGCATCAAGCTTCGCAAGTTCCCCTACCTTTTCGGCTGGTGGGGGACGGTTCGGGCCGGGAGCTTCCAATCTCGCTGTCCGTGCAAAAAATGGCATTCCATGATTCCGCGTCTCCCAGGTATTTCGACCCCTCTCCGTCCGCAGGAAAAGCGCGCAGAGCCGCATGACCCTGCCGCGAGGTCCATGCCGACGCAGGACGATGGCGCCCTGTCCGGGCCCTCCATGGACGCCCTGCGGCGTGCGCTTCCTGCCCGCCACACGGCATCCGGCACGCAACGCCGCCAAGCCGGCATCCGGCCGCCCCGCGCGGTGCTGCCTTTCCACTTGCCGCGGTCCCCGCGCATTTTCTCTCCCGTTCCGGGGAACCCGGCGGTCCCGCATGACGTGGAACATGACGGCGGAAGCGACGAGCCCGACTTCCAGGTTATCGCAGATGATGGCCCTGCAGCGCTGGCGGCCGCGCAGCGCACCGCATCCATCGCCCGGGCGGTCGAGCAGGCCCGCTCCGACCAGGATCTGCATGCCATGGTTCGCATGGCGGATGCAGCGGCCTCCCATGCTGCTGCATTGCAGCGCCTGCCGGGTACGGCCGAGGTGATCCGTGCGCTGGGAGGCTACCGTGTTCCGCCCGAGTTCCAGCAGGTGCATCGCAGACTGATGGACGCCGCCTCCGCCTGGCGCGCCGCCGCTGAGCATTACGGCGCGGCGCAGGCGATTTTTTTCAAGCTCCATCCCGATGCCGATGCAGGGGATGGGCAAATCCACGCCGCTAGGGCATCCTGCGAGGCTGCGGAACGCCAGCTCCTTGCCAGGCGCCCGGTGTTCTGGGCGGCGCGGCGATCCCGCTTCCACCCCATGCTGGACTTCCGCCTCCAGATGGGCTGCCAGACGCATCTGGTTCAATGCCTTCGTCAAGCGTGCGATTACCTGGACGCGGATGCCGCCGCCGTTCCGGAGACTCCCCCCCGGTACGAAATGGACACCGTGCTCTGCCGGGAGCTGGCGGGCATGACCCGGGCCGCGGCATTGCGTCTTGAACGTCTTCAAAGTGGAGAGCTCTCAGTACCCGCGTTTCCGGAACTGTCCGCGGCGGACCGTGCGCTTCGGCAGAAGGAATGGACGGAATGTTTCATCGCGGATGCAGAGGCGCTGGAGGCCATGGCCCGACGCCTGCGCGCAGCCTGGGGCGATGCCCTGCCCGATGCCTCGCCTGAAACACAGGCGGCTGCCGATGCCCTGCGTGCGGCCCCCGGCAACGCTGTCCGGGCTCCTGCCTGGAGAGAGGCATCCTTGCGGCGCTCTTTCGGGCTCCTGTTGGACTCCCTGGAGCCGTTGCGCAACCGGGCGAAGTCTGCTGCCGCGGAGTCCGGCCTGTTGCCGGGGCTGAGGCAATTGGAGCGCCTGCGCCAGCTCTGCGGCCTGCTGCAGACGGCAGCGAGCCTGCCCCGCGTCCTGGAGCGCTCGTTGGAGCAGTGGACCGCAGCGGAGCGTGAACGCTCAGCCGCTACCATCGCCACCCTGCGCGAGCTCGCCACCGCCCAGGCGCAGGCCCATGGGCGGGAGGCGCAAGCCTTGCTCGATGAAGCCTTCCTGGCGCTTTGGCAAAGTGGGTCGGCTTTGCTGGGGGGGGCGGCCCGTTCCGGCTCCTCGAGCGAGGTGCCGGCCCTCGATTTGCCGCAGCTGGCATCCTGGGCCCGTGCTGCCGGAGCGTTGCTGAAGACTCTGCCGCTGCCCGCCGCGGCCGAAGGCATCGACGCGGGGGTGTCCACGGAGATGCGCCTGCAAGGCTTCTTCACCCTCGCCAACGCCTGTGAACTGCTCGGCACGCCTCCTGGCGAAACCCTTGCCGCCATGCAGCGGGCCGAACGGCTCCAGACCGTGGCCAAGTCCGCCCGGTCGGTGGCCCGGGGTGCGATGGTCGAACCGCTGCGGACGTTGGCCGGACATTGCGATGCCGCCCATGTTCTGTGCCTGTCGGCGGCAGTGCGAACGCATGCCGTGGATGTTTCGCAGTTGTTCGCGCAGTCCCGGCCCACCTTGGAGGCGGCAGCCGATCGGCTGGGGGTCGAACTGTTCCAGAGCTGGCATTTCGCCTTCACGCCGGCCCTCGCGCAGGAGGCAGAGCCCGGGCAGAGGCCGGCGCCGCAAGCAACCTCCACAGGCGATGCATCCGCTGAGAATGCGCTGCTGGAGTCTTTGCGGTCCATTGCGCGGGAGGTGGACGCGCTGCCTCGGCCGAGTATCACCATGCCGCGGGAGATGTCGCCGGAAGCCGTGCAGGAGTTCCATTGCGCGAAGGCGACTCTGGAGGCCATGGCCTATGCGGCAAAAGGCTCTGGCACGTTGCTCGCCCTGTGGCAGGAAACCCCCTCCCTCCTGCTGCCCGCTTCCACGTCCTCGCGGACTGCCAGGGTGGCCGAGTTCGCTCAACGCGCGATCAGTGTGGACCTGGACGCTCCGGTCCCCGGGCCGGAGTACGCGGCAGGAACCGATGCCATGCATGTGATGTCACTGGCCCGGGAAGTCCGGCGGCGGGGCCTGCAGATGAATGCGGCATTGAAAACCATACAGCAGGTGTTCCAGGCCCGAACCAATGCGCAGCAGCGGATACAGGATCTCCGGCGCCTTTCACCGGCAAAGCTCAATACCAAAGTAGAGGCCATCCGGGCGCTCTTCATATCCGCGTCGCGTCTCGTGGTTGCCCGGGAGGCTGAATTGCAGTCGGAAATCCGGGGCGATGGAGGCAAGCGCGCCGGTGACGAGCGCCAACTCCTGGCCGACTGGTGCGGCATGATGGACTGGCGCATGCAACTGGAGAGTACGCTCGTCGTCAGTCGGATCTATGCTGCCGTGCAGAACCAGGAAATCGAGGTAACTCCGCCCGGCAGCAGGCTTGCCCAGGCTCTGCAAATGAACCGGACCACGCTCCACGAGCTCATTGCATGGATGACGGATCTGAACAAAAAGGCCCTGCAACTACAGCCTTTGCGTGAAAACCGGCCCCTGATGGCGGCGGCGCTGGGTGCTTCGCTGGCCGCGATCCGGCAATTGCAGGACTGCGACCAGCGCACGCAGGCGCTGGTGCTTCCCGGACCGCAGGGAGCGAGCGGCAGCCGCGCGGGGGAAGGCAGGCCAAAGCCGGCCGGGCAGCGTCGGCGCGCGCCATGAAGCCTTTGCGGCCGTCGCCTGGTGCCTCTCAGCAGGGCACTCCATTGCGCGCTGCCAGCCACCGCGGCGCATCCTGCAGCGCCACGGGGCGCAGGAAGCGGTCCATCGCCGCATGGCCCACCGACGTGGTGAAGGGCGCGGTGCTGGCGGGGTAGGGGCCGCCATGGTGCTGGGCGGCGGTGACGGCCACGCCCGTGGGCACGCCGGCAAAGAGCACGCGGCCCGCCACCTGGGTGGCGGTGCGCACCAGCGCGCGGTTGTCTTCCGTGTCGTCGTCCGCGCCCCAGAGCGTGACCGTGAGGGAGCCGCCGACGGCGCGCAGCACGTCGATCGTCTCCTGGGCCGAGCCCGTGCGCACCACCAGGGCGGCGGAGCCGAAGACTTCCTCGTGCAGCGCAGCGTCGGCGATGAAATCCGCCGCCTGCACCTCGGCCAGGAAGGGGCGCGGCGTGGCGCCGGGCGCGGCCGTGCCGTCCACCAGCGGCCTGACCTTGCCGTGGGCCCTCCATGCGCCCACCCCGTGATCGAAGTGCGCGCGGATGCCCGCCGAGAGCATGGCGTGCGGCGCGAGCGCCTGGAGCTTGTCCGCCAGCGCCTGCACGAACGCATCGCCCGGGGCATCACGGCGGACCACGATCACGCCGGGGCTGGTGCAGAACTGGCCCGCGCCGAGGCAGATCGAGCCGGCCAGGGTTTCCGCCAGCGCGGCGCCCTGGGCCTGCAGTGCCGCGGGCAGGGCGATGAGGGGGTTCACCGAGCCCAGTTCGCCGTAGAAGGGAATCGGCCGGGGGCGTTCCGCCGCCACCCGGGCCAGGGCGGTACCGCCCTTGAACGAGCCTGTGAAGGCCACGGCGGCGATGGCCGGCGCCTGCACGAGCTGCACGCCGGTGGCCACCGATCCGCCTTCCACGAACTGGAAGATCCCTCCGGGCAGGCCCTGCGCCGCCACCACCTGCTGCGCGATGCGTGCCGTCTGGCGTGACAGATCCGGATGGGCCGGGTGCGCCTTCACGACCACCGGGCAGCCGGCCGCCAGCGCCGAAGCGGTGTCCCCGCCCAGCACCGAGAACGCGAACGGGAAATTGCTCGCCGAGAACATGGCGACGGGCCCCACGGGCACGCGCACGCGGGTGAGGTGCGGCCGGCCGGCCGGCGGCGCGCCGGGCACCGCGGGATCGTCCACCACCGCGTGCGCAGCGCCCCGCTCCAGCTCGGCGGCAAAGCCGCGCAACTGGAAGGCGGTGCGGTCCAGTTCCCCGTTCAGGCGGACCGGGCCCAGGGCGGTCTCGCGGTCGGCGATGGGCACCAGGGTTTCGCGCTGCGATTCCACGGCGTCGGCCAGGGCACGCAGCAGCCCCGCGCGGTCGGCTGCGCTGCGGGCGGCAAAGGCGTCTGCCGCCTGTGCGGCAGCGGCCACGGCGGCGTCGATGGCGGCCGGCGTGGACGCGTTCCAGGCATCGCCGTGGGGCTGGCCGGTGCGCGCGTCGATGGATTGCAGGGTGTCGGGCGTGGTCATGGAATGTCTCCTGGGAAAGGGGGCCGGGGCTGTCTCAAGGGATGGAAAGCCGGTGCGGAATTCCGGCCCGCAGCGTCCTGCCGGCAGATCGTAGCGAGCACCCGTGACACCGGCATCCGGGCGGGGTCGCTACAGTCGCGGGAAGTACCACTATCTGAGACAAACCATGGCCTCGTCTTCCAGCGAAGGCACCGCGGCCCTTGAAAAGGCCCTCGATCTCCTGGATGCGGTCGGCGCCGCACCCGATGGACTGAGCCAGGCCGAGCTGTCCGAGCGCTTCGGGCTGCCGCGCACCACCGCCTACCGCCTGCTCGCCGCCATGGTGGCGCGCGGGCTGCTGCGGCGCGACCCGCTGCGCAAGGTCTATTGCCTGGGCATGCGCTGCTTCGAGATGGCGCGGCAGGCCTACGCCATGCCCGACCTCGCCGCGGCCGCGGCGCTGGAGTTGCGGGCGCTGCGGGACCTGACGGGTGAAACCTCCTACCTCGCGGCCCTCGACGGCCGGGAAGTCGTATCGCTCGAGCGCTGCGACGGGGCGCACAGCGAGCGCTCTTCCAGCGCGCTGGGCCAGCGCAAGCCGGTGCATTGCACCAGCCAGGGCAAGGCCATCCTGTCGGCGCTGAGCGAGCCCGAGCGGGACACCCTGTTGAAGGGCCTTTCCCTGAAGGCCGCCACGCCGCGCACCATCACCGACCGGCGCCGTCTGCAGGCGGAACTGCGCGTGACGGCGGCGCGCGGCTACGCTATCGACGACGAGGAGATCGTGCCCGGCGTGCGCTGCGTCGGCGCCCCCATCGTGGATCGGCAGGGCCAGGTGCGCGGGGCGCTCAGCGTGGCCGGTCCGGCCTGGCGCCTCACGCCCGAGCGGCTGGAACTGCTCGGGCCGGAAGTGGCCGAGGCCGCCCGCCGGGTGGGTGCCCAGCTCGGGCGCACCCGTGCCCCGGTGGCCGACACCGTGGCGTGCGCCCTGGCGGGGCCGTGGGCCTTCCATGGCGCCCATCCCCACTGGTGCGCGGAGGCCGGCCTGCTGTACTGGGCGGACAGCCTGGCCCCGGCGCTGCGCGCCTGGTCGCCGCAGGCTGGCCCCGAGGGAGAGCCGCGCGAGGCCGGGACGGCGGCCCTGCCGACCGGCACCGACCAGGCCCTGGCGGAATGCGAAGAGCCCATTGCCGGCGTGCTCGTGCACGGCCCGCAGGATGTGTCGCTGGTCGGGGCGCGGAGTGCCGTGCGCTGGCGTCCGGGAGCCGCGCAACCCGAGCCGTGGCTCGCCTGGCCGGACGGCACCATCGTGCAGGCCGCGTGCCTGGACGGGACCGATGGCGGTGGCAGCGGCGTCTGGCTCGCCGTGGAGACCGCCGAGGGCGGCAGCGCGGTAGGGCGCCTGCACGCCATGGGGCATGTCGAGGTGCTCTGGCGGCTGGCCGAAGCCCTGCAGTGCCTGCGCTGGCGAGCCGGAGACGGTGCCCTGCTGGCCACCGCACCCGACACCGGCGCCATCCTGCACATGCACCCGGACAGCCCCGGCGTGGTGCGGAGGCTGGTCACCATGCCCAAGGGCTCGGGACGCGTGAGCGGGCTCGCCTTCGACGCCGAGGGCGGCGTGTGGACCGCGCTGCGCGACGGGTGGAGCGTGGTGCGCTTCCTGCCGGACGGCGGGCTCGACCGCGTGGCCGCACTGCCCGTGCCCTGTCCGACCGACGTGGCCGTGGGTGGGCCGGACGGCGACATCCTTTTCGTGACGACCGCGCGCCAGCCCGTGGCACTGGACATGCTCACGAACGCGCCGCTGTCCGGCCGCCTGTTCGCGCTGCCGCTCTGAGGTGGCGGTTTTTTGCAACAAGATGTGCCTCCGGTGGCGCGATGCATGCGCGGCGAAATGGCCAAAAGTTCCCGGGAGATGTGGGGTGTTACCCGCTTGAAGCGGTAAATACAAATAGATGCAAGTACGTACCTGCCAGTCCGCCCCGGCACTCCATCCCTGGAGAGAATCCGCCCGCCGTCCCACCGCCGCAGCCTCGCGCCGGTGCCGGGCCCGGGCCACGCCCGGCCTTCTTCGGGCGGCGCATCATTCCAACGAGGGTAATAAAACCATGAATACGTTCCGCCTGGGCGCGCTTGCGCTCTCCCTGATCCTGGCCGGCTGCGCCACCAGTGGCTCCACGGGATCTTCGTCGTCCGCCGGCTCCGCGCTCGGCTCCGTGCTGGGAGCCGCGGGCACCGGTGGCACCGGCTCCGGCACCGACAGCAAGATCGGCGCGGCCGCGGACGTGTTCAAGGCGGCGACGGTGTCGGACGCCGAACTCAAGTCCGTGTCCCAGCAGTTGCGCGCCTACGAGGAGCGTACGGAGAAGGTCGCGCCGGCCAACAACAAGTACGCACAGCGCCTGGCCCGCCTCACGAAGAAGCACGTCAATGAAGACGGCATGAAGCTCAACTTCAAGGTCTACCTCGCCAACGAGGTCAACGCCGACGCGACGGCCGACGGCTCGATCCGCGTGTACAGCGGCCTGATGGACATGATGAACGACCAGGAACTGCTGGGCGTCATCGGGCACGAGATCGGCCACGTCAAGCTGCAGCACTCGCTGGCCGCCATGCGTACCGCCTATCTCGCCTCCGCCGGCCGCAAGGCCGCTTCCGCAGCGGGCGGCGTTGGCGCCCTGGCCGACAGCGACCTGGGCGCACTGGGCGAAAAGCTGGTCAACAGCCAGTTCTCGCAGAGCCAGGAGACGGCCGCCGACGACTATGGCCTGGCCTTCATGAAGAAGCACAAGTACAAGGTGAGCGCGATGGAATCGGCCTTCCGCAAGCTGGCGGCCCAGGGCGGCGGCAAGGGCGGCGCCCTCGACGAGATGCTGTCCTCCCACCCGGATCCGGCCGGCCGCGCCGACCGCATGCGCGACATGGCCGCGAAGTAAGGGCTACGGCAACCTCCCTCCGTTCCCGCCAGGGGCGGGGGGTTTTCCTACGGGGGTGCCGCGGAGCGTTGGCTAGAGTGGGGACTTCTCTCCCCACAGCAAAGGATCCCTCCCATGCGCGTCGACATCTACCGCCGGCCCGAAGCTGACGGCAAGCATTCCTACCTCGTGGTTCCCGAAGGCCGCCCCATCCCGCAGGAGGCCATCAACACCGACTGGAGCTGCCAGGAGCGGGGTCACGAGCTGGACGAGAGCGCCGCGCACTGGAACGACTACGGCATTCCCGAACCGGCCCGGCAGCTCAGCGAGAAGCGCTACGCGATCACCAGCGTGAAGGAACTCAAGGAAGACTGATCCGGGCGCCTGCCTGTCAAGCCCGGGACGCCCCGGCGGTGACACGCCGGGGCCCCACGCAGTACGCTGCGTGGCCATGGAGACAACCACCCCCCCGCCGCGCAACGCGGCCACCGAAGGGCTCGCTCCCTTCGTTCCCCAGATCCGGCTCTACCAGGACTGGCTGCGCGACACGCGCGGCCTGCGGTTCGACGATTACGACGCCCTCTGGCGCTGGTCCGTGACCGACCTGGACGCCTTCTGGCAGAGCATCTGGGATTACTTCGGCCTCGAATCGCCCACGCCGCACACCGCCGTGCTGGCCCGCAACACCATGCCGGGTGCCGAATGGTTCCCGGGTGCCCAGGTGAACTACGCGCGCCAGGCGCTGCGGCACGCCGATGCCGCGCACGCGGCCGGCCAGCCGGCCGTCATCAGCCGCAACGAACGCGGCGAGCACCGCGAACTGTCCTGGCCCGAACTGCGCCGGCAGGTGGCGGCGCTGGCACTGCACCTGCGCGCGCAGGGCGTGGGGCCGGGCGACCGCGTCGCGGCCTACCTGCCCAATATCCCCGAGGCCATGGTGGCCCTGCTGGCCACGGCCAGCCTGGGCGCCATCTGGAGCGTGTGCGCCCCCGACATGGGCACGGCCGCGGTGCTGGACCGTTTCCGGCAGATCGAACCCAAGGCGCTGATCGCCGTGGACGGCGTGACCTACGGCGGCCGCGACCTCGACCGCCGCGGCGTGCTCGCCGAACTGCGCGCGGCCCTGCCCACGCTGGAGCACGTGGTCGTCGTGGACCAGCTCGGCACCACGGGCACCATCCCCGGCTGCATGGAATATGCCCAGGCCACCGCACGGGACGATGCCGCGGTGGCGTCGTTCGAGCCGCTCTGGCTGCCGTTCGACCACCCGCTCTGGATCGTCTATTCCAGCGGCACCACGGGCCTGCCCAAGCCCATCGTGCACGGCCACGGCGGCATGGTGCTGGTGGCGCTGCTGCTCAAGGGCCTGCACAACGACATCGGTCCGAGCCACGCGCCCAACTCTTTCGGCGAGCGATACCACTGGTACAGCTCCACCGGCTGGGTGATGTGGAACGCGCAGGCGAGCGGCCTGCTCTCGGGCACCACCTGCGTCATCTACGACGGCAACCCGGGCGGCAGCCGCGAGCGCCCCGACTGGGGCACGCTCTGGCGCTTCGCCGCCGAGACCGGCGTGACCTTCTTCGGCGCGGGCGCCGCTTTCTATGCCAACTGCATGAAGGCGGGGATCGATCTCCCGGCCTGCGGTGACCTCTCCCGCATCCGCGCCCTGGGCACCACCGGCTCGCCGCTCTCGCCCGAGGTGCAGGAGTGGGGCACGGCGCAGTTCGCGCGCATCCGGGCCCGGGCCGGAGGCGATGGCGGCGGCGAGCCGGTCTGGTGGGACAACATCTCCGGCGGCACGGATTTCTGCGGCGCCTTCATCGGCGGCCACCGCGAGCTGCCCCAGGTGCCCGGCGAGATGCAGTGCCGCATGCTGGGTGCGGCCGTCGAAGCCTGGGACGAGGAGGGCCGGCCCGTCACCGGCGCGGTGGGCGAACTGGTCTGCACGCAGCCGATTCCCTCCATGCCCCTGTACTTCTGGGGCGATGCCCCGGCAGGAGCGCCGGCACTGCCAGGCGATCCGCAGGGCCCGCGCTACCTCGCGAGCTACTTCGACATGTACCCGCCCGGCCACGGCCGCCGGCCCGGGGGTGGCGACGGGCCTGCCGCCATGGGCGCGGTCTGGCGCCACGGCGACTGGCTGCGCGTGGGCCCGGAAGGCCGCTGCGTGATCTACGGCCGCAGCGACGCCACCATCAACCGCCACGGCCTGCGCATGGGCACCAGCGAGCTCTACCGCGCGGTGGAGGCGTTGCCCGAGGTGCTCGACAGCCTGGTGGTGGACCTGGAGTACCTGGGCCGCGAGAGCCACATGCCGCTGTTCGTGGCGCTGCGCGAGGGTGCCGTGCTGGACGATGCCCTGCGCGAGCGCATCGCGGGCGCCATCCGCACCGCGCTGTCGCCACGCTTCGTGCCCGACGAGATCGTGCAGGTGGCCGAGGTGCCGCGCACCCTCACGGGCAAGAAGCAGGAGCTGCCCATCAAGAAGCTGCTGCTCGGCCAGCCGCTGGAGAAGGTGGTGAACCGCGACGCCATGGCCAATCCCGGCTGCCTCGCCTGGTACGAGGATTTCGCGCGGCGGCACCTGGCGCGCACAGCTGCCATCGCCAGCGCCCCGGGGGCCTGAGCTGCGGGGCTAGCGCCGCCTGGCAGGGGCCGGCGCGCGCACCAGCGTGCTCTTGCCGAACAGGCTTTCCACCAGGTCCACCACCAGTTCGGCGGTCTGGTTGCGGATGTCGAGCGCGGGGTTGAGCTCCACGATGTCGAGCGAGGCCAGGCGTCCCGTGTCCGCGATCATCTCCATGCACAGCTGCGCCTCGCGGTAGTTCGGCCCGCCGCGCACCGTGGTGCCGGTGCCGGGGGCGATCTCCGGATCGAGAAAGTCCACATCGAAGCTCAGGTGCAGGTGCGCGTCGGCGTCGTCCTCCAGCCCGGCGAGCGCACGGTGCATGACTTCGCGCATGCCGAGTTCGTCGATCGCGCGCATGTCGTACACCTCCAGCCCCAGTTCGTGGATCATGCGCTTCTCGGCCGCATCCACGCTGCGCAACCCGATCTGGCACATCTGCGCTCCGCGCAGCGCCGGCCCGGGGCCACCGAGCCCTGCGAGCGCGGGCGGACCGAGCCCGCAGAGGCTGGCCACCGGCACGCCGTGCACATTGCCGCTGGGCGAGATCTCCGGCGTGTTGCTGTCGGAATGCGCGTCCAGCCAGAGCACGCGCAGCCGCTTGCCGGTATCGCGGCAATGGCGTGCCACGGCGCTGATCGAGCCGATGGCGAGGTTGTGGTCGCCACCCAGCATCACCGGCAGGCGCCCGGCCTGCAGCTGGGCGAACACCGCATCGTGCGTGGAACGGTTCCATGCCTCGCATTCGGCGAGGTTGCGCAGGCCCTCGGCCGTGCGCTCGCCGCGCGGATTCGGCGGGCCGTGCAGGTTGCCCAGATCCTCGACCTCCAGTCCCAGCCGTTCGAGCGCCGGGCCGAGCTGGGCGACGCGCAACGCGTCCGGGCCCATGGCCGCGCCCAGGCGCGCGGCACCGACATCGGTGGGAACGCCGATCAGCGTGACCGGGCGTGGAAAGGGGGCGTTGTCCATGGTGGGCGTCTCTCCTGCTGCGGGCATTGTGCGGTGCGGACCGGCGCGCGGGCGTCGGAGATCAGGCCGCCTCGTGCACGAAGGTGGGCGCGCGCGGCGCCGACGCGGCCGCGCCCGCGGCGCCCTCGGGCAGCCAGGGGCGCAACTGCGCGTACAGGTCCTTCGGGTCGGGCAGGTCCGGCACCAGGGCGATGCGGTCCAGCAGCCCTGACGCCTGGCCCAGGGCCCGCATGGTGCGCAGGGCGGAGTAATCCTCCAGCGCGAAGCCCACCGAATCGAACACCGTCACCTGCCCGGGCGAGATGCGCCCGGGCGCGGTGCCCGCCAGCACGCGCCAGAGCTCGGTGACGGGGAAATCCGCGGGCATCTGCTGCAGGTCCCCCTCGATGCGGGTCTGCGGCTCGTATTCCACGAAGACCGAGGCGGCCCGCAGCACCTCCGGTGCCAGCTCGGTCTTGCCCGGGCAGTCGCCACCCACGGCGTTTAGGTGCATGCCCGGCTCCAGCATGTCGGCCTGCACGATCGCGGCGCGGGTCTTGTCGGCCGTCGCCGTGGTCACGATGTCGGCGCCGCGCACCGCTTCGCGCACGCTCGCGCAGGGCACGCAGCGCAGTCCCTCGCGTGCATAGGGCCCGAGGTTGCGCACGAGCTTGCGCGTGGCTGCGGGGTCGGTGTCGTACAGCCGCAGTTCGCGCACGCCCAGCAGCCCGAAGAACGCCAGCGCCTGGAACTCGGCCTGCGAGCCGTTGCCGATCAGCGCCATGCTGCGGCTGTCCGGCCGGGCCAGCCGCCGGGCGGCCACGGCCGAGGTGGCGGCCGTGCGCAGCGCGGTGGTCAGGGTGAGTTCACTCAGGAACACCGGCAGGCCGGTGTCCACGTCCGCCAGGGCGCCGAAGGCCATCACCGTGGGCAGCCCGTCCTGCGTGTTGGCCGGGTGGCCGTTGACGTACTTGAAGGCATAGCCGCCGCCGGGCCGGGTGTCGGCCACGGGCATGAGCTCGATCACGCCGCGCGGCGAATGGGCGGCCGTGCGGGCGGTCTTGTCGAAATCGTTCCACCGGGCGAAGTCGGCCTCGATGGCCTGGGCGATGGCGCGCAGGCAGGCGGTGACGCCCGTGCGCCCCACCAGTTCGGCGGCTCGCGGTGCGTCCAGGAATTCGGTGGATACGGCGCGGTGCAGGGCGGGGCGGAAGGTATGGGTGCGGTCCATGGCATGCCTCTTCGGTGCTGGTGTACGAGGTTCCCACAGGCGTGTACCAATCCAAATCGCCAGGATTGACCGCAATTGCGCAGGAAGCTGCCGTTATGGCAGCATCCGTTGCCACTATGGACAACATCGACCAGCAACTCATCGCTGCCCTGCGCCACAACGCCCGCGCCAGCGTGGCGACGCTGGCAACGCGCCTGGGCGTGTCGCGCGGCACGGTCACCAATCGCATCCGCAAGCTGGAAGACGCGGGAACGATCGTCGGCTACACCGTGCGGTTGCGGCCGGAGGGCGAGACCGGGGGGCTGCAGGCCTGGATGAGCATTTCCATCGAGGGCAACGACGCGCGCCGCGTCACTGCCTCCCTGCTGGGCGAGCCGAGCGTTTTGTCCCTGCACGCCACCAATGGCCAGTGGGATCTGTTGGCCGAACTGCAGGTCGCGTCCCTGGCCGAACTGGCCCAGGCGCTGGAGCGCATCCGGCTCATCAAGGGCATCCGCAATACGGAAACGAGCATCCACCTGGAAACCCTGCGCGCGCCGCCCCAGCAGGCTCCGGGCGCACGCCGGTAGGACATGCCTGACGAGGCCGGCCCCGGCCCCGTCCCATAATCGGCCGACGGCCCCGCGCCGCAGCATCCGCAGGAACCGCCAGGAAGGAAAGACCGCCCATGACACCGCATGCCCCCAAGCGTTTTTCGATGATCCGCGAGTTCCACCTGGCCGACTGGTTCACGCTCGGCAACGCCGTGTGCGGCGTGGGGGCGCTGTTCTCCTCCATGACGTTCATGGAGACGGGCGATGTGCGGCACGTGTATTTCGCGGCCGCGCTGGTATTGGCGGCCCTGATCTTCGATGTGCTCGACGGCCGCGTCGCGCGCTGGCGGCAGAAGTCCTCCGCCATGGGGCGCGAGCTGGATTCGCTGGCCGACGTGATCTCCTTCGGCGTGGCGCCGGCCATCATCGCCTACGCCTGCGGCATGCAGGGCCTCTACGACCGCATCGTGCTGGCCTTCTTCGTGGCCTGCGGCGTCTCGCGCCTCGCGCGCTACAACGTCACGGCGGAAACGCTCTCCGAAGGCTCGGGCAAGGTGAAGTACTTCGAGGGCACGCCGATCCCCACGTCCATCGTGCTCGTGGGGCTCATGGCGCTGGCCGCATCGCTCGGCGCCGTGCGCGAGAACCTGTGGTTCGGCAAGCTGCTGGTGGGGGGCTTCACGCTGCACCCCTTCGTGCTGCTGTTCGCGGTGTCCGGCTCGCTCATGATCAGCCGGATCCGCATACCGAAGTTTTGACCCCCCCTGAGTCGCCTTCGGCGCCTTCCCCCCAAGGGGGACGACGCCAGTGGCCCGGCAAAGCCGGTTCCACGGCGTCTGCTGGCGTGGCCTGCTCCGCGGCCTTCTGACGGGGTGCGCTCTGCGCTGGCGTGAAGGGGCGCCCGTTTACCCATGGAATCCCGCGCAATACCTGCACTGGCCCCGGTAACGGTAAACTCCGCCGCTTTGAGCCGCGTCGTTCGCACTCCTTCCTTCCATGGCCGTTGACACGGTGGGCCAGGCCCGCACCAGCTTTGACCTCAAGAGCGCCCAGCTGCCCGTGGTGGCCGTGGCGCTGCGGACCACCGACGCCGACGCGTTCGCTGCCGACCTGGCCGCGCGCCTCGGGGAGGACCCGGGCTTCTTCGACAACGATCCGGTGCTGATCGACCTCGCCGCCGTGCGCGAAGAGGCTGCGCCCATCGATTTCCCCGCCCTCGTGGCCCTGCTGCGCCAGCACCGCACCCAGCCCGTGGCCGTGCGTGGCGGCAGCCCCGCGCAGATGGAGGCCGCGCTCGCCGCCGGGCTCGTGGCCGCGCCGGAGGCACCGCCTGCTCGCGCCGCACAGCCGCCCGCTGTGGCCGAACCGCCCGCGCAGGAGATCGTCCGCGAAGTCGTGCGCGAGGTCGAGGTGGTGCGCGAAGTACCCGCGCCCGCGCCCGGCACCGTCGTGGTGGACAAGCCGCTGCGCTCGGGCCAGCAGGTCTATGCGCGCGGCTCCGACCTCGTGGTGATGGCCGTCGTGAGCTTCGGCGCCGAAGTCATCGCCGACGGCAACATCCACGTCTATGCGCCGCTGCGCGGCCGGGCCATCGCCGGTGCGCGTGGCGACACCTCCGCCCGCATCTTCAGCACCTGCCTGGAACCGCAGCTCGTCTCGGTGGCCGGCATCTACCGCACCACCGACACCGAGTTGCCCGACAACGTGCGCGGCAAGCCCGCGCAGGTGCGGCTCGACGGCGAGAAGCTGATCATCGAGCCGCTCGCCTGACCCAGAACACCAGACCAACGTCCCAAGGAATTTGCAGAAATGGCCAAAATCGTCGTCGTGACCTCCGGCAAGGGAGGCGTGGGAAAGACCACCACCAGCGCCAGCTTCGCATCGGGCCTCGCGCTGCGCGGCCACAAGACCGCGGTGATCGACTTCGACGTCGGCCTGCGCAACCTCGACCTCATCATGGGCTGCGAGCGCCGCGTCGTGTACGACCTCATCAACGTGATCCATGGCGAGGCCAACCTGAACCAGGCCCTCATCAAGGACAAGCAGTGCGAGAACCTGTTCGTGCTCGCCGCCAGCCAGACGCGCGACAAGGACGCGCTCACGCAGGAGGGCGTCGAGAAGGTGCTGAACGACCTCGCCGCGATGGACTTCGAATACATCGTCTGCGACTCGCCCGCCGGCATCGAGAGCGGCGCGCTCATGGCCATGCACTTCGCCGACGAGGCGCTGCTGGTGACCAACCCCGAAGTCTCCTCGGTGCGCGACTCCGACCGCATCCTGGGCATGCTGGGCAGCAAGACGAAGCGCGCCATCGAGGGCAAGGAGCCCGTGAAGGAGCACCTGCTCATCACGCGCTACAACCCCGGCCGCGTGCAGGACGGGCAGATGCTGAGCCTGGAGGACATCCAGGACATCCTGCGCATCGAACTCATCGGCGTCGTGCCCGAGTCCGAAAGCGTTCTGCAGGCGTCCAACCAGGGCACGCCCGCCGTCCACCTGCAGGGCACGGACGTGTCCGAGGCCTACAAGGACGTGGTGGCGCGCTTCCTGGGCGAGGACAAGCCCCTGCGCTTCATCGACGCGCAGAAGCCCGGCTTCTTCAAGCGCATTTTCGGCGGGAGGTAACGCATGGCATCCTTTCTCTCATTCCTGCTCGGCGAAAAGAAGAAGACCGCCAGTGTCGCCAAGGAGCGGCTGCAGATCATCCTCGCGCACGAGCGCAATGGCCGCAATGCCTCGGAGCCGGACTACCTGCCCGCACTGCAGCGCGAACTCGTCGCCGTGATTTCCAAATACGTGAAGATCAGCCCCGAAGACCTGAAGGTGCAGCTGGAGCGCCAGGACAACCTCGAGGTGCTCGAAGTCAAGATCGAGTTGCCGGACACCGTGCGCTGAGCGGCCGGCCGCGGCCCGCGGTCCGTGGCCGCGGACCTCTCAGAGGGGATGTTCCGTGTAGAAGCGTCCGCCGTGGTAGAGCAGCGGCGGCACGCCTGGGCGATGCGCGCAGCGCTCCACCTCCCCGACGAAGATGACGTGGTCGCCTTCGTCGTAGCGGCTGCGGTTGAAGCATTCGAACGTGGCCACCGCGCCCTCGATCAGCGGCGCGCCCGCCACGCCCGGCGTGTAGGCCACGCCCGCGAAGCGGTCCACGCCGCGGCTGGCGAAGCGCTCGGCCAGCGCCTTCTGGTCTGCGGCCAGCACGTTGATCGCATAGTGCGAGCCGGCGGCCAGCGCGCCCATCGAGCCGGCCGCGCGCGCCAGGCTCCAGAGCACCAGCGGCGGCGCGAGCGACACCGAATTGAACGAACTGGCCGTGAGGCCCACCAGGCCGCCGGAGGCATCCTGCGCGGTGACGATGGTCACGCCGGTGGCGAACATGCCGAGCGCATCGCGGAACTCGCGGGGGGAAAAGCTCGGCGGGGTGGCCAGCGTGGGCCGGGGCAGGGGACGTGTCACGGAAGGCGAAGGCGCGGCGCGCGCCAGGCGGAGGAAGGGGTCGGCTATTATGGTCCGGTGCCCGCGCCCCCTCCGCCGACCGGGGGCGAATCCCCACCGGGCGCGTTGTCGTTGCCCCTCCCTTCCATGGCCCTGCTTCCCACTTTCACCACCCTCGGCGCCGGCCCCACCGTGCTCATGCTGCACGATGCGGACGGCGGCCACCTGACTTTCGCTCCCCAGGTCGAGACCCTCGCGGGCGCCGGCTACCGCGCCGTGGCATGGGACATGCCGGGCTACGGCCGCAGCGCGCCCATCGAGCCCTACAGCTTCAAGGGGCTGGCGCAGAGCTGCATCGCCCTGCTCGATGCCCTGCAGTGCACGCACGGCACCACCCTCGTCGGCCATGGCCTGGGTGCCATGGTGGCGGTCGAGGTGGCCTTGCGGGCGCCCCGCCGCGTGGGCCGGCTCGTGCTGTGCGCTGGTGGCCCGGCCCTGGACGGAGAAGGCCTGGACACCTGGGTGGCACCCCGCGTCGCCGCGCTGGAGGACGACCGGGCCATGGAGCGCGTGGCCGAGCTGCTGGTGCCGCGCCAGACCGGTACCGGGGCGCTGCCCGAAGGCGCGCGCCTGGCCGGCCATGCCATGGGCCAGGTCCATCGTTCCGCCTTCCGCCGCGCGCTGGAGCTGCTGCCGGCGTTCGCGCGCGATGCCGCGGACCTCTCCCACCTCTCCATGCCCACCCTGCTCGTGAGCGGGGCCCAGGACCGATGCATGCCGGCCGAGGCCCTGCAGGCCCTGGCCCACGTGCTGCCCGACGCGCGTCACCTGAGCCTGCCGAACGTGGGGCACTGGCCCCAGCTGGAAGACCCGGACGGCTTCGATGGAGCGCTGCTGGACTTCCTCGGCTCCACCGCTCCGCGGACCATCCACTGATGGCGGCGCGCACGAACGGCACCTCCGGGGCACCAGCCGTCCCGCGGGGACCAGGCCTCTTGTCCCCCTGGCTGCTGCCCCCGGCGGCCGCGCTGGCGCTGGCGCTGTTCGGCGCCTCCGTCTGGGATTCCCGGGCCTTCCAGTCCGGCGGGCAGGCAGGACCGGGAACGGCCTCCGATGCGGTCGTCGCCATTGGCCGGGGCCACCTGGGTACGGGCGAGGCCGGCGCGGGATACCACTCGGTGGTCGTGCTCGGCGCGCCCGCCGAACGTTCGGGGGATACCGCGGCTTTCCCGGCGGCGCCCAGGGCGTCCGGCGCGTCCAGCGTGGCCCTGCCGCGGAGAGGCGCCGCATCCGCTGCGGCCCGCAGCGATGGCGTCGCAGCGTCCGTGTCCGGCGCCATGGCCCCCCGTGCCCTGGCGCCCGCCCAGGTCCCCGTCCCCTTGCCGCCGCCCGGCGCGGCGCAATCGGTGGCTGCCTGCAGGCTGCTGCTGCCGCGCCTGCCCACGGTGGACCGGCCGCTCTGCGAATCCACGCGCCTGTCCGAGAGCGGGGCGCATTCCCGCAAGGGGCTGCCGATCTACTGGCGCGACGTGCCCCCCGCACCGGCGGCGGGCGGTGCCCCGGGCCCGGAGCCGCTGCGCGTACTGGTGCTGGGGGCCATCCACGGCGACGAGCCCACCTCCGCATCGCTGGCCATGCGCTGGATCGCTTTCGCGGCGCAGCCGCAGCCGGCGTTGCGGCAGTCCGTGCACTGGCGCTTCATTCCGGCGCTCAACCCCGACGGCATGCTGGCCCGTCCGGCGACGCGCGTGAATGCACGGGGCGTGGACCTGAACCGCAACTTCCCCACGCCCAACTGGGAGCGCGATGCCCCGGTGTACTGGGAAAAGCGCACCCGCCGCGATCCGCGCCGCTGGCCGGGGCCCGAGCCTCTGTCCGAGCCCGAGTCGCGCTTCCTGCACGAGCAGATGGAAGGTTTCCGGCCCGACCTGGTGGTGAGCATCCACGCTCCGTATGGCGTGCTCGACTACGACGGCCCGCTGCCGCCGCCCAGCCGCCTGGGCCGCCTGCGGCTCGACCAGCTCGGCATCTTCCCGGGCTCGCTCGGCCACTACGGCAGCGTGCGCCAGGGCATGCCCGTCGTCACCATCGAGCTGCAGCACGAACTGCGCATGCCCGAGGACAGCCAGGTGCGCCAGATGTGGGTGGACCTGCTGCGGTGGATGGACACCCACCTGGCCGCCACCGATACGCCGGCCGCCGGCACTCCGGCGCGGTAGGGCCTCAGGAGAGGGGCGCGGCCAGGAAGCCCGCAGCCTCCTGCACGGCCACCGCATCCGCCTGCACCGCGCCCGGCGGCCCGCCCTTGCCCCAGAGCGCGCCCCGGAAGCGCATGCCCAGGAACTGCGCGCACAGCTGCACCGAATCGATCATCGGCTGGGCCTTGGCGCGATCGCCGCTGGTCGTGACCAGGCTGAGCGCCTTGCCGGCCATGCGCTCCTTGAACTCCAGGCCCGGCACGCGCATCCAGGCGCTCCAGTGGTCCAGGTAGGTCTTGAGCGTCGAAGGAATGCTGAACCAGTACACGGGCGACACGAACACGATTTCGGAGGCCGCGAGCGTGGCGTCCAGCAGCGTGCGCAGATCGCCTTCGGGCGCGGGGTAGGTGCCGGTGGTGTGGCGCAGGTCCACGAACGGCGGAAGATCGAGGCGGGCGAGGTGCAGCCAGTTCACGGCGGTGTCTGCTGGCAGCGCGGCCTCGGCCTGCCGGGCCAGCCATTCGGTGTTGCCGACATGGCCCGGCTCGCGGGTGGAGGCGTTCAGGAAGAGAAGATGGGAGGAGGACGGCATGCGCGAGATGGTAGCGCTGCACGCCCGCCAGCCGGGCCGGGGGTTGCCTGTGTCAGGCGGCGACCGGGGTGGCGCTCGCCTGGCGGTCCTGCGTGCCGAAGCCGAGGAAGCCGAAATCCATCGCGGGCCGCTCGCCGCTCAGCAGCTCGGCCATCGCTTTGCCCGAGCCCGCGCCGTGCGTCCAGCCCAGCGTGCCGTGGCCTGCGTTCACCCAGAGCTTGCCCACGCGCGTGCGGCCGATGAACGGGATGTTGGTCGGCGTGGCAGGGCGCAGCCCGGTCCAGTACTGCGGATTGCCGCCTTCCTCGGGCGTGCGCGTGTCGCACACGCCGGGCAGGATCTCGGCGATGCGGCGCGAGAGCATGTGGCAGCGTGCGCGGGCCACGGGACTGTCCAGGGAGAGGTCATAGCCCCCCAGCTCGATCGTGCCGGCCACACGCAGGAAATTGCCCAGGCGGCTCATCGCGATCTTCTTGCCGTCGTCGATGGTGGAAACCATCGGCGCGCCCTCGGGCTTGAGCAGCGGGAAGGTGGCGCTGTAGCCCTTGCCGGGGTAGATGGGCAGGTCCACGCCCACCGTGCGCAGCAGCGGCGCCGTATAGGAGCCGCAGGCCACCACGAACGCATCGGCGCGCAGTTCCTGCGCGGCCGAGCCGGGCTCGCGGGAGCGCACCGTGACGGCGTCGATGGCGTCGCCCGTGCGCTGCAGCCGCAGCACGTCGTGCCCGAAGAGGAATTGCGCACCCCGCTCCGCGCAGCGGCGGGCCAGCGCCTGCGTGAACACCCGGGCGTCGCCGCTCTCGTCGGTGCTGGTGTAGGTGCCGCCGGTGATGCGGTCGCCATAGGCGCGGAACGCCGGCTCGATCTGCAGCAGTTCGTCGCGGCTCACGAGGCGGCGCTGCACGCCGTACTGGCGCATCAGGTCCACGGCCTTGCCGGCCGCATCGAAGGATTTCTGATCGGTGTAGAAGTGGGCGATGCCGCGCTCGAGCCGGTGGTACTCGATGCCGGTGGAACGCACCAGGTCCTTGAGCGCGGCGTGGCTGTAGGCCCCCAGTGCCACGATCTGCTGCACGTTGCGGGCAAAGGCGGCGTCATTGCACTGCGCGAGGAACTTCAGGCTCCAGCGCCACTGCTCCCAGTCCAGCTGGGGGCGGAACAGCAGCGGGGCCTCCTTGTCGAACATCCACTTGAGCGCCTTCCAGGGCGCCTCGCGGTTCGCCCAGGGCTCGCAATAGCTCACCGAGATCTGCGCCGCATTGGCGTAGCTGGTCTCCAGCGACGCATCGGGCTGGCGATCGACGATGATGACTTCATGGCCGCGCTCGAGCAGGTGCCACGCGGTGCTGATGCCGATGATGCCGGCTCCGAGAACGATGGTTTTCATGGCTCCGCAGTGTGCTGCGGAGCCTGTTTTTTTTGAAGAGGAATTAAACTTCCTCCAAATTCATCAGTTCGTCTAATAGGCTATCCGCCATGAGCACCTTCGATCCTGCCGCCCTGGAATGCCTGGCCGCCATCGTGGAAGAGGGGGGCTTCGAGCGTGCGGCGCAGCGCCTGAACGTCACCCAGTCGGCTGTCTCGCAGCGCCTGCGGGCGCTGGAGGCGCAGGTGGGCTCCGTGTTGATCGTGCGCAGCCGGCCGCTCAAGCCCACCAGCGCGGGCCAGTTGCTGCTCAAGCACACCAAGCAGTTGCGCCTGCTGCGCGCCGACCTGGAGCGCGACCTGCAGGAGCTCGCTCCCAGCGCGCCGGGCGGCGCCCGCGAGGACGAGCGCATCGCCATCGCCATCAATGCCGACAGCATCGCCACCTGGGCGCTGGATGCCCTGCACGACCTGGCGCGCCAGCGCCTGCCCATCGAAATCATCGTGGACGACCAGGACTTCACCCAGGAGTGGCTGCGCTCGGGCCAGGTGCTGGGCTGCGTGACCACGCTCAAGCAGGCGCTGCGGGGCTGCAAGGTCGTGCCGCTGGGTGCCATGCGCTACGTGGCGGTGGCGTCCCCGGGCCTTGCGGCCCGGCACCTGCCCCAGGGCCTGACGCCGCACAACTTCCGCGACGTGCCGTTCCTGTCGTTCAACCGCAAGGACGACATGCAGTCGGAGTTCATCATGCGCGCGTTCGGCCTCAAGCGCGTGGCGCTGCACCACCTCTTCGTGCCCAGCTCCGAAGGCCAGGTGCGCGCGGTCATCGCCGGCTGGGGGGCCGGGGTCGTGCCCGAACTGCTTGCGCGCCCCGCCCTGGCCAGCGGGGCGCTGGTGGACCTCGCGCCCGGCCACGCCCTGCCGATCCAGCTCTACTGGCATTGCTGGAATCTGGAATCCGAGGTGCTGGACTCCCTCACCGAGGCCCTGATGGCCACGGCGGCGCGCTCGCTCGCCGCCGCTTGAGCGGCAGCTCGACCGTGGCGATCGGTCCGTGTCGCAGGCCCTAAGATGTGTGCATGAATACGCCTTCCCCGCCACCCCGTCGCTCCTTCAGGGCACAGATGCACGAGGCCCGCGCCCAGGCCATCGTTGCCGCCGCAGGCCGGCTGCTGGGCGAGAAGGGCTTCGAGGCCATGACGCTCGACGAGGTCGCCGCCGAGGTGGGTGTGGCCAAGGCCAGCCTCTACAAGCATTTCGCCGGCAAGGAAGACCTCTGCGCGACGGCCATGGCGCGCGCGGTCGAGCGCCTGAGCGAGTTCCTCGAAGGGTTGCCACCGGGCCTTCCTCCGCTCGACTGCCTCCAGCGGCTGCTGCGCTGGCTGCTGTCGCTGCAGCTCACCGACGAGCTGCCGCTGCTGCTCAGCCGCAACTCCGGCCTGCAGCGGCCGCTCAAGGAATGCGCGGCCTACCAGAGCGCCCTGCAATGCGTGAGCGCACGGGTCATGGAGTGGATCACCGCCGCGCAGGGCGAAGGCCTGCTGAGCCGGGTGCTGCCGGCCGAGGTGATCCTCTACTCCATCTATGCCCGCAGCGCCGATCCGCTGCTGTCCATGCTGCGGGAGCAGGGCGGCTATACCGATGGACAGATCGTGGACTGGGCGGTGCAGACCTGCTTCGACGGATTGAAAAGCAGGACATCCCCCTGAGCGCGGCCTGCTCCGCGGCCTTCTGACGGCAAGCTGCTGCTTCAGCGCACCAGCAACACCGGCACGCGGCTGCTGGCCAGCACCTGGGTGCTGACCGAGCCCATGACGAGCTGGCCCAGGGCGCTGTGGCCATGGGAGCCCATGACCAGCAGGTCGAACTTGCCGCTGTCGGCGGCCTTGGCGATGGTTTCGCCCACGGGGCCGGTCTTCACGAGGCGCTTGGCGGTGATGCCGTGGCGGGCGAGGAACTTGGCGACGGGGGCGATGACCTTCTCGGCCTCGTCGGCGTAGTACTTCTCGACCACGTCCTTGCCCAGCGCCGCGCGGGCCCGGGGCGGCAGCGGCGACTGCACGGTGATGGCGGTCACGTCGTGCGTGCCGCCGGCGAGCAGTTCGTCATGCGTGGCGAGGTAGGCCAGCATCTTCTTGGTGTAGGCGCTGCCGTCGACGGCGAGGAGGATTTTCATGCTTGGGATGGCTTCACAAAGGTGGTGGAAAGACTAAAGCGCGCCTGTGCCTGTTGTCTTGACCTGGGTCATCTTTGTGCTGCCGTGCGCGTGCGGGCCGGGGCGGGTGCCCCGTGGCGCCATCATACGGTCACGGTGAAATGCGGCCGGAAGGTCTCCTGCTCGCCCTTGCCGGCATAGCCCAGCGGGTTCGCGACCACGCGGCAGGCCCAGGCGCTGCCGTCCGGGCGGGTGCCCTGGGCGGTGTAGTCGCTGGGGGCATGCAGGTGGCCGTGCATCCAGACCTGCGCGAGCGGCAGCAGGTCGTCCAGCGCGTTGCAGAAGCCCGCCGTGCCGGGCACCAGCCCATAGCGGGGGTCGGCGCTGCGCAGGCTGGGGGCGAAGTGGGTGACCGCTACCGTGGTTCCGTCGAAGGGGGCCTGCAGGGCGCTGCGCAGCCAGTCCTGGCAGAGCAGCGCTTCTTCGCGCATCGCCTCGGCCAGGAAGGGTTCGCCGCCGCGCGTGCCTCCGGTCTTGCGCAGGTAGAAGTTGGCGGCGCGAAAGGCCTTGTCCCGGTGGCGCAGCAGCCGCGCCATGTCGGCGCCCCCGTCGCTCTTGTCCAGGGCCAGCGCGTCGAAGTCGCTCCAGAGCGTGGTGCCCACGAAGCGCACGCCCTGCAGCACCACGGTCTCGCGGTCGAGCCATTGCAGGCCCAGCCGGTCGCAGGTGGCGCGCAGGCGGTCCCGCGCCGCGTCGAAGTCGTGCAGGTCGTATTCATGGTTGCCCGGCACGAACAGCACCGGCACCGGCCAGCCGGCGTGCTGGGGCAGCGGGGAGAAGCGCGCCAGGCCGAAGTCGTCGTCCGCGAGGCGGGAGCCGGTCTGGTAGGAGCCGATGTCCCCGGCCAGGACGAGCAGGTCGGCACCGGGAGCGGGGCTGGGCTGGAACGCGGGATGGGTCTCCAGGTGCAGGTCGGACAGCAATTGGATCTTCATGCCCCCGGATTCTCCGGTGCGGACGCTGCCGTGGCTGCCGGAGGGTACGCCGCCGTGTGCCGGGCCGATCGCGCCATGGCATCCCTCAGCCAGAGGTGGGCGGCGTCGTGGCGCTTGCGGCGGTGCCAGAGCGCATCGACGTGCACGGTGGGCAGCGGCATGGGCAGCGGGCGCCAGACGAGTTCCCCGCCCAGGCTGGCCACGCCCACGAAGTGGCGCGGCAGCACGGTGAGCAGGTCGGTGGTCGCGACCACCCGGCCGGCGGTGAAGAACTGGTTCACCGTGAGCACGATGCGCCGCTCGCGGCCGAGCGCGGTCAGGGCCTCGTCGATGAAGCCGTAGGGCTTGCCGGAAAAGCTCACCAGCAGATGGCGGGCCGCGCAGTACTGGTCCAGCGTGAGCGGTTCGCGGGCCAGGGGATGGTCCTGGCGCATCACGCAGACATATTCGCCGTCGTAGAGCCGCAGGCTGTCGTAGGCGATGACGCTGTCGGTCTGCGCCCGCGCCGTGAGGTCGGCCATCACGGCGGGAAAGTAGCCCACGGCCATGTCGGTGGATTCGTCGTCCAGCAGGCCGCGCGGGTCGCGCGTGGTCAGCGGCACCACCCGCAGCGACACGCCGGGGGCCTCGCGCTCCACGATCTCCACCAGCGGGGGGATCAGCGTGGCGCCCGTGGCGTCGGCCATGGCGAGCACGAAGGTGGAATTGGCCGAGCCCGGATCGAACGCACCGGGGGCGAGCGACTGCTGCAGCTGGGCCAGCGCCTGCCGCACCGGGGGCCAGAGGGCCAGGGCCCGGGGCGTGGGCTCCACCCCCTGGCCGCTGCGCACCACGAGATCGTCGCCCATCACTTCGCGCAGGCGGCGCAGGGCATTGCTCACCGCGGGCTGCGTGAGCGCGAGCTTGGCGGCGGCGCGGGTGAGATTGCGCTCGGCCATGACCTCGTCGAAGACGCGCAGGAGGTTCAGGTCGAGCGAGCGGAAATTGACGGGCTGCATGCCTGAACCATCATCGGTGTGAATGTCTGGGATTCAAAATATAAAGTGGAACAACCCTGGGGTAAACCCTAAGATACCTGCATTCGCCCGGCAACTTCGCCACAAGCGTTTGAGAGGGTCTGCATCATGACGAACTTTGTACACATCGACTACCGTACCGAACATCCTGGCGTGGCACGCGCCGAACAGGCTGCCGCCACGCTGAAGAGCGCCTTCGAAGGCGCACGCGGCGCCTCCTCGCTGCTCCTGGCCGCCGTCGTGGCTGCCGTGCTGGTGGTGGCCAACCAGATCATCGACACCTGGAGCGAGGGCCACACCCTCACCGCCTGGATGGTGCTCTGGCTGATCGCCTTCGCCGCCCTGGCCCTGCTGGCCGGCCCCGTTCGTCGCGCTGCTTCCATGCTGCGCGCCGGCTTCCACGCCTGGAAGGAAGCCCGCCGCCGTGAAGCCGAAGACGAAAAGACCTGGAATGCCGCCCTGCACGATGCCCGCATCATGGCCGATCTGAGCCGCGCCATGAACGGTATCGCAGTGGACAACATCCGCCGCTACTATTGATCAGGTTCCGGGCCATCGCCCGGACCGGCCGGGGCCACGACCCGGCATCTTTTTCAGGGCACCGCGAGGTGCCCTTTTTCGTGGGCGTGCGACACGCGGGCGTGCACTCGTGCCCGGCCGCGCCGGCGCTTCATTCCAGCAGGCATGCCGCCACACGGGCCAGCATGTCCGCCACATCGTCCACCGGCACGGCGCCCGGCAGGGCCACGTCGCCGTGCATCACGAAGACGGGCGTGTTCCATTTCAGGCCCAGCGCCATTTCCGAGAGCGTGCCCATGTTGCCGCCGATGGCCACCAGGCACAGGGCGCTGCGGGCGATGAGTGCGTTGCGCATCTCCCCCATGCCGGTGGGCAGGGCCACGCCCAGCCAGGGGTTGGCGTTGCGCTCGTCCTCCTCGGGCAGGATGCCGATGGCCAGGCCCCCGGCCTCGGCCGTGCCCTGCGATGCGGCCGCCATCACCCCGCCGCGCCCGCCGCAGACGATGGCCATGCCCGCCCCGGCCAGCGCCCGGGCCACCTGGCGCGCGGCGCTGCATTCGCGCTCGCCGCCGTCGCCGGGGCCGATGATGCCCACCGGGCGCCGGTGGCGTTCCGGGCCGCGCTGGCGTTCGGCCAGCTGCTGCAGGGCCGCGCGCACGGCGGGGGGCAAGGTCTCGGCGGTGCCGTGGAAGGCGGTATCGGTATCAGTGCGTCGTGCGTGCATGTGTCGTATTCCGTTCGCGCAGGCGGGCCAGCACGTCGCCTGCGCCCATGACGATGACGCACAGCGCCATCAGCAGCAGCGACAGGGCCGCCGCCACGCCGAAGTCCGATCCGCCGTCGCCCACCTGGGCGTAGAGCATCAGCGGCAGGATGTTGAGCTGGGTGCCGGCCAGCGCCAGCGCCGTGCCGTAGGTGCCCATGGCGATGGCCGCCACCAGGCAGGCGTTGGACAGCACCGAGGGCGCGACCTCGGCCAGCACCGTGTCGTTGAAGGCGCGCCAGCGCGTGGCGCCCAGGGTGCGCGCGGCCAGCATGGGGCGTAGGTCGAGGTTGGCGAACACGGGGTAGAGCGACAGCGCCACCCGCGGCACCAGGTAATAGGCGTAGGCCAGGCCCAGTCCGCCCGCACCGTAGATCCAGCCGCCCACCTGCGCCGGGTCGGCGCCCAGGCGGGCCAGCAGCTGGGTGACGAAGCCGGCGCGGCCGAAGGCCAGGATGAAGCCGTAGGCGATCACCAGGCCCGAGAAGGCCAGCGGCAGGCCCAGCAGGGCCACCATCCAGCGCCGGCGCGCGTCCGGCTGGCGGGCCAGCTCGATGGCCACGGCCGTGCCCACCAGGGCCGATACGCCGCCGGCCGTGAGGCCCAGCGCCAGCGTGTTGCGCAGCGCGGCAGGCAGCAGCGGGTTGGCGAAGAGCCGGCCGAAGGCGCTGCCGCGTTCGGCGAAGGCCTCGGGCAGCAGCGCAGCCAGCGGCAGCGCGAAGAAGAGCGCCATGAAGGCCCAGGCGGGCCAGGCGCCGAAGCGGCGGATCATGGAGGGCTTACTTGGCGCCGAGCGCGACCTGGGCCCAGAGCTGGTCCACCTCGGCCTTGCGGGCGGCGGCCTTGACCACGTCCAGCGGGCGGATCTGCGGCGCGGCGGGCATCTTGGCGGCGATGTCGGCGGGCAGCGGCGTGCCGGGCACGGCCGGGCGCACGAAGCCCTGGGCGAAGAGCTGCTGGCCGGCGGTGCTCATGATGAAGTTGAGCCACAGCTTGCCGGCGTTGGGGTTGGGGCCGTTCTTGACCAGGCTGATGGCGTAGGGCGCGGCCACGCTGGCTTCCTTGGGGATGACCACGGCGCAGTCGTCGCCCATGCCGTCGCTGTACTTGGCTTTCAGGCCGTCGTTCTCGTAGCCGATCCAGACGGGAATCTCGCCCTTGAGGAACTTGGCATAGGGCGTGGTGCCTTCCACGCGCTGCACGTTGCCGGCCGCATGCAGGCGTCCCAGGTAGTCGATGCCGGGCTTGACGTCGTCCACGCTGCCACCGTTGGCATAGGCGGCGGCGAAGGCCATCACCTGGCCCACGCCGGTGCTGCGCGGGTCCAGATAGGTGACGGCGCCCTTGTATTCGGGCTTGAGCAGGTCGGCCCAGCCGGCGGGCACGTTCTTGACCAGCTTTTTGTTGACCAGGAAGGCGATGTTCAGCGTGTGGATGGTGAACCAGCGGCCTTCGGCGTCGCGGAAGACCTCGGGCAGCTTGTCGAAATGCAGGGGCTTGAAGGGCGCGACCACGTCCTTCTTCACCGCATCGACGGCCGATGCGGCGAAGTAGTAGGCCGTGTCGGCCTGCGGGCGGCGGCGCATCTTCTCCAGCGCGACCACCGTGGCGGCCGAGCCCAGGTCGTTGTAGGTCAGCTCGATCTCGGGATAGCGCTTCTTGAAGTCGCGGAACAGCGACTTCCAGTTGGCCCATTCGGGGCCGGTATCGAAGGAGACGCACAGGCCTTCCTTCTTCGCCTCGTCGTACAGGGCGCGCTCGCCGGCATAGAGCTCGGCGCCTTCGAAGGCGAAGGCGGCGCGGGTGGTGAGCAGGGAGGCCAGGGGCAGGGCGCCGGCGGCCTGGAGGAGATGTCTGCGTTGCATGGGGAAAGCTCCGGGATGAAGGGAAAAGACGGGGGGTGACGGCACGAAGGGCGCTCAGGCGTCCAGCAGCTGCAGGTGTTCCGGCGCGATGGCCACGGCCTCACGCGCCGGCCTGGCGCCTTCGCACAGCAGGGGGTGGGGCGCGCCGGCCACGGCGAAGTCGTAGCGGGTGACCGCGCCCAGATAGCGTTCGGCGCCGGCCCGGCCGGCCAGGCGGTTGGGCGTACCCGCGGGCGGGTCGGCCTGCACGTGCTCGGGGCGCACCAGCACCTGCACGGTCTGGCCCAGGGCGCGGCCGGCGGTGGCGACGGCCAGTTCGGCGAAGCCCGTGTCCACCCGGCCTTCGGCGCTCACGCGGGCGGGCAGCAGCGTGGACAGGCCCACGAACTCCGCCACCGCGCGGCAGGCGGGGCGCTCGTACAGCACGCGCGGCGTGGCCATCTGCAGCAGGCGGCCGTCCTTCAGCACGGCCACGCGGTCGGCCATGGCCAGGGCCTCTTCCTGGTCGTGCGTGACCAGCAGCGTGGTGGCGCCGAAGCGTTGCTGCAGGCTGCGGATCTGGTCGCGCAGATGCCCGCGCACGCTGGCGTCCAGCGCGGACAGGGGTTCGTCGAGCAGCAGCGCGCGCGGGTCGATGGCCAGGGCCCGGGCCAGCGCCACGCGCTGCTGCTGCCCGCCCGATAGCTGGGTGACGGCGCGCTGCGCGTGGCTGGCCAGGCCCACCACTTCCAGCAGCTCCAGGGCGCGGCGGCGGCGCTCGGCGGCAGCCACCTTGCGCAGCGTGAGGCCGTAGGCCACGTTGTCCAGCACGCTCAGGTGGGGGAAGAGGGCGTAGCTCTGGAACACCATGCCGATGCCGCGCTGGTGGACCGGCGTGCCCGCCATGTCCTGTCCGCCCAGCACGATGCGGCCTTCGTGCCCCGTCTCCAGCCCCGCCACCAGCTTGAGCAGCGTGGACTTGCCCGAGCCGCTGGGCCCGATGACGGCCACCAGCTCGCCGGCCGCCACATCGAAGGACACCGCGTGCAGGCCCTGCGTGGTGCCGGGATAGCGGTAGCTGACCTGATCGAAAACGAGGCTCATGGGGACGGCTTGCGGAAGACGGTGGAAGACAGCAGCGCTGCGATGCCGGCGAGCAGCAGCAGCACCACGGTGGCGGCGCAGGCGAAGCCCGTGGCGCCGTAGAAGGCCTGCAGCAGCACCACCGGATAGGTGCGGTTCTGGAAGCCCGCCAGCAGGTTGGAGAGGTTGAATTCGCCGATCGAGAGCGCCGCCACCATCACCAGGCCCGACAGCAGGCTCTGCCGCAGGCTGGGCAGCACGATGCCCGTGAAGCGCTGCCATTCGCCGGCGCCCAGCGTGGCGGCGGCCTGCTCCAGCCGTTCCAGGCCCAGGTGGCGCAGGTCGGTCAGCAGGGTGTGAGTGAGATAGGGCAGGGTGGCGATGGCGTGGGCCGCCACCAGCAGCGGAGTGCTGCCCAGCCAGGGCAGGGTGTCGGTGTTGAAGACCAGCAGGTAGCCGAAGCCCAGCGTGATGGCCGGCACTGCCACCGGCATGGCCGACACCAGCCGCGCCGCCATGCCGCCGCCACGGCGCGCGCCGTGGTAGAGCGCATAGGCCAGCGGCAGCGCCAGCAGCGCGTCGATGGCGCAGGCCGAAAGCGCCACCACGAGGCTGCTGCCGAAGGCCTTGCGGAAGGACGGGTCCTGCCACAGCTCGGCATACCAGCGGCCGGTGAGGCCCGTGGGCAGCAGGGTGTTGGTCCAGCTCTGGCCGAAGCTGCCCAGCACCAGCAGGCCCATGGGCAGCAGCAGGTAGAGGCCGTAGAGAAGGGTGATGCCGCGAACCAAGGGCGCTGCTTTCGAACAAGGGAGGGAGGCCGCGGAACAGTCCGGATACTTTCCGGAGGCGACGAAACGGCGAAGGATGTGCCGGAATTCTAGAAATCGCGACAGGGGCTTGCGTGAAGCTTGCGTGACAAAGCTTGAGCTTTTGGAAAGTATCATGCGCCTGCATGAAGCGCGATTGCCCCACCATCCAGGAACTGCTGGCCCTCGATGCCGTCGCCCGGCACGAAGGCCTGACCCGCGCCGCCGAGGCGCTGTGCCTCACCGTGAGCGCCGTCAGCAAGCAGATCGCGGGGCTGGAGGCTTTCCTGGGCCAGCCGCTGCTGCGCAAGCAGGGGCGGGGCGTGCAGCTCACGCCCCAGGGCCGGGCCTACTGGCAGAAGATCGCCGGCCCGCTGCGCGCGCTGGAGGCCGCGAGCTACGAAGCGCGGGCGGGTGGCGGCGATGCGGGCGTGGTCACGCTGGCCAGCGTGCCCACCTTCCTCACGCGCTGGCTGATTCCGCGCCTGCCGGCCTTCAGCCGCCGCCATCCGCAGGTCACGCTGGGCTTCAGCCGGCATCTTGCGCCCACCGAGAACCTGCCGCTCCAGGTGGATGCCGCCATCCGCTACAGCCCGGCCGAACTGCCCGGCGTGGTGGCCGAATACATCGCGGGCCGCGAATTCGTGCCCGTCGCGTCACCCGCGCTGCTCGAAGGCCCGCACCGCATCCATGCGCCCGCCGATCTGCTGGGCCACACCCTGCTGCATCACGAGGAGGCCACCGCCGCCTGGCCGCGCTGGGCGGGCCAGCACGGCGTGGCGGCCAGCTGGGTGGCGGCCGGGCCGCGCTTCGCCCAGTACTCGGCGCTGATCCAGGCGGCGCGCAGCGGCCTGGGCCTGGCCCTGGTGCCCCGCATCCTGGTGGAGGACGAGCTGGCCGAAGGCTCCCTGCGCGTGGCCTGCGGCGACCCGGTGGTGGTCGAGCAGGGGCACTACCTCTGCTACCGGCCCGACCGCATGCACCTGCCTGCTTTCGCGGCCTTTCGCGCCTGGCTGCTGGAGGAGGCGGCGCGCTCGCGCGGGCCGCTGGGCTGACGGGGCGGCCGCAGAGGGCGTCGGAGCCGATTTGCTATTGAAGATATAGCTCAATGCCGTTGTTTTACATGGGCTGAGGCGTGAAAAAGCCCCGGCCACAGGCGTGGTGCGGGGCTGGCCGGAAGCCGCCCGCGCAGGGCGTGCGGCTTTCGGGTCTGCGGAAGGGGGACTCAGGCGCCCAGGCGCTTTTCCAGGGCGGCCTTGGTGTCCAGCATCTGCGCCGGCAGGTGGTAGGCCAGCTGGTCGAAGTGCGCGGTGTGCAGCTTCAGCTCGTCGGCCCAGGCCGCGCGGTCGATGCTGGTCACGGTCTGGAACTGCTCGGCGGAGAAGTCCAGGCCCGTCCAGTTGATCTCGGCGTACTGCGGGGCGGTGCCGAAGGGCGTGTCCTGGCCGGCCGCCTTGTTCTCGATGCGGTCGATCATCCACTTGAGCACGCGCATGTTGTCGCCGTAGCCGGGCCAGACGAACTTGCCGTCGGCATCCTTGCGGAACCAGTTGGTGGTGTAGATGCGCGGCAGCGTGGCGCCCGAGGCGGCCAGCTTCTCGCCCAGGTTCAGCCAGTGCTGGAAGTAGTCGCTCATGTTGTAGCCCATGAAGGGCAGCATGGCGAACGGGTCGCGGCGCACCACGCCCTGCGCGCCGAAGGCGGCGGCGGTGGTCTCGGAACCCATGGTGGCGGCCATGTAGACGCCCTCGGTCCAGTTGCGGGCTTCGGTCACCAGCGGCACGGTGGTGGAGCGGCGGCCGCCGAAGATGAAGGCGTCGATCTTCACGCCCTTGGGATCGTCCCAGGCCGGGTCCAGGGCCGGGTTGTTGGTGGCGGCCACGGTGAAGCGGGCGTTGGGGTGGGCGGCCTTGGCACCGGTTTCCTTGGCGATCTGGGGCGTCCAGTCCTTGCCTTGCCAGTCGATCAGATGGTCGGGCAGCTTGCCGGTGTCCTTTTCCATGCCTTCCCACCACACGTCGCCGTCATCGGTCAGCGCGACGTTCGTGAAGATCACGTCCTTGTCGAGGCTGGCCATGCAGTTGGGGTTGGTGTGGTAGTTGGTACCAGGAGCCACGCCGAAGTAGCCGGCCTCGGGGTTGATGGCGCGCAGCGAGCCGTCGGCCTGGGGCTTGATCCAGGCGATGTCGTCGCCGATGGTGGTGACCTTCCAGCCTTCGAAGGCCTTCGGCGGCACCAGCATGGAGAAGTTGGTCTTGCCGCAGGCGCTGGGGAAGGCCGCGGCCACGTGGTACTTCTTGCCCTCGGGGTTGCTCACACCCAGGATCAGCATGTGCTCGGCCAGCCAGCCCTGGTCGCGGCCCATGGTGGAGGCGATGCGCAGCGCGAAGCACTTCTTGCCCAGCAGCGCGTTGCCGCCGTAGCCCGAGCCGTACGACCAGATCTCGCGCGTCTCGGGGTAGTGGACGATGTACTTGGTCTTGTTGCAGGGCCAGGACACGTCCTGCTGGCCGGTGGCCAGCGGCGCACCCACGGTATGCACGCAGGGCACGAACTCGCCTTCCACGCCGAGCACGTCGTACACCGCCTTGCCCATGCGGGTCATGATCTTCATATTGACGGCCACGTAGGGGCTGTCGGAGAGCTCGATGCCGATGTGGGCGATGGGCGAGCCCAGCGGGCCCATGCTGAAGGGCACGACATACATCGTGCGGCCCTTCATGCAGCCGTCGAACAGGGGCTGCAGCGTGGCGCGCATCTCGGCCGGGGCCATCCAGTTGTTGGTCGGGCCGGCGTCTTCCTTCTTGTCGCAGCAGATGTAGGTGCGGTCTTCCACGCGGGCCACGTCCGACGGGTCGGACCAGGCCAGGTAGCTGCCCGGGCGCTTGGCGGGGTTGAGCTTCTTGAAGGTGCCGGCGTCCACCAGCTGCTGGCAGAGGCGGTCGTACTCTTCCTGCGAGCCGTCGCACCAGTGGATCCTGGCGGGCTTGCACAGGGCGGCCATGTCGGCCACCCAGGCCAGCAGGCGGGCGTTCTTGACGTATGCGGGGGCCTGGAGGTCGAGGCCTTGCATGGTGGGTGCGTTCATCGCGGGCTTCCTGAAGTTGAAAAACGGTTTTTCAAAGGAAGCGGCCGGGAATGCGGCAAGGCCGCGCTGGATCCTGAGCGCTGTCTTTGAGAAAACGTCTTGCGGCTCAGTCGGCGGGCGGACGAACGCGCGGGAGTGGCGGTTCGCCAGGGGCGGTTGCGTCATCCGCAGGTCGGCTGGGATGACAATTTTATGAATAGCCCCCCTTCCTGTCTGTCAGACAGGGGGGAATTCCATGCAAAAGATGCATGGGGTTATGCGCTGTTCAGGCGGCGCGCTGTGCGCTCCAGCGCTCGTGTCCGGCGCGTCGCAGGGCGCAGGCCGGGCATTCGCCGCAGCCGTGTCCCCACGCATGCAGCGCGCCGCGCACGCCGTGGTAGCAGGTGTGCGTGTCTTCCACGATGAGCCGCACGAGTTCGTCGCCTCCGAGTTGCCGGGCCATTTCCCAGGTTTCGGCCTTGTCGATCCACATGAGCGGCGTCTCGATGGTGAAGCGCTGGCCCATGCCCAGGGAGAGGGCGACCTGCAGCGCCTTGAGGGTGTCGTCGCGGCAGTCGGGGTAGCCGGAGAAGTCGGTCTCGCACATGCCGCCCACCAGGGTGTGGAGCCCGCGCCGGTAGCCCACGGCGGCGGCCAGCTGGAAGAACAGCAGGTTGCGGCCGGGCACGAAGGTGTTGGGCAGGCCGGCTTCCGTCATCTGGATGGCGGTGTCGCGGGTGAGCGCGGTGTCGCTGATCTGGCCGAGCACGGCCAGATCGACCATGTGGTCTTCGCCCAACCGCTCGCGCCACCGCGGAAAGCGCTCGCGCAGCGCCGCCAGCACGGTGGTGCGGGCGTCCAGCTCCACATGGTGGCGCTGGCCGTAGTCGAAGCCGATGGTCTCCACCCGCTCGAAGCGCTCGAGCGCCCAGGCCAGGCAGGTGGTGGAGTCCTGGCCACCGGAGAAGAGGACGAGGGCGTGGCCGGCTCGCATGGGATGGGTCCTTGGGAAAAGAAAGAGGAGAGCGAAAAGAAAAAGCCCCGCATGGGCGGGGCCGGCTGGCGGGTGGTCGGGAGGGGTTCAGGCCATGTAGATGGCGATGAACGCCAGCAGCAACATGAGGATGCCGCCCGCGATGGGCAGCACGATGGGCATGTAGGGCACCACGGCCTCCACGCCGTCGGGTGCGTGGTGCTCGCCGGCGTGCGGTGTGGTGGTGGTGTCGTGTGCCATGGCATTCTCCTCGGGACGGGGTTGCGGATGGGATGGCCCATTCTAGCTACAGCCCCGCGGCGCCCGTGCCGCGGTTTCCTCGGTAATAACCTCAGTATCCGTGCCGGGCGGCGCGTGGCCGCTCAGGAGAGGCGGCGGTCCGCCGGGGCGGGCGGCACCCACTGGTAGAGCCACGTTTCGGTGAGCGGCGCGCCGTTCTCTCCGCGCAGGAACATGCGGATGGTGATGGGCGCGGTGCTGTCGTCCTCGGGCTTGATGTCGAACATGGCGCGCCAGCCCTGGATGGCGTCCTGCGGCCGGGCCGAGGTGATCTCGATCTTGCCGCGGCTCGCGGTGATCACGGGCTCGACCTTGGCGCCGCGGCCCAGCGCCACGAGGTTCTCCCCGGCGAAATCGACCGCGAAGCGCCAGGAGAAGTACTTGCGCGGCTGGCCGACCACGCCGCCCAGGCCTGTCCAGGTGGCCACGCAGCGCGCCAGCGGGGACTGGGCCGGCGGGTGGGCGCCCCAGAACAGGCGGTAGCCGATCAGCAGTTCCTCGCCGGGCTGCGGCTTGCGGTCGGGGTTCCAGAAGGCGACGATGTTGTCGAAGGTCTCGTCGATGGTGGGGATCTCCACCAGCTGGATGGAGCCCGCGCCCCAGTCGGACTTCGGCTCCACCCAGAGAGAGGGCCGGCGCTCGTAGAACACGCCGTCGTCCTGGTAGTGGTCGAAATTGCGGTCGCGCTGCACGAGGCCGAAGCCGCGCGGGCCCTGGTCGGCGAAGGCGTTGAACTGCAGCGCCGGCGGGTTGGTGAGCGGCCGCCAGACCCATTCGCCGTTGCCGCGCCACATCTGCAGGCCGTCGGAGTCATGGATCTCGGGACGCCAGTCGTTGGCCATGCGGCGGTCGTTCTCGCCGTGCTGGAACATGCTGGTGCAGGGCGCGATGCCCAGCCGCTCGATGGCCTTGCGCGGATACAGGGCGGCATCGATCTCCATCACCTGCGTGTCGCCCGGCGTGATCGCGAAGCGGTAGGCGCCGGAGATGCTGGGCGAGTCCAGCAGGGCCAGCACGACGACGGTGTTGGAGCCCGGCGCGGGGCGCTCCAGGTAGAAGGCGGTGAAGTCCGGGAACTCCTCCGGCCGCTGCATGCCGGTATCGATGGCCAGGCCCCGGGCGGAGAGGCCGTACTGCCACTCGCCGCCCACGGCACGGAAGTAGCTGGCGCCCAGGAACGCGGCCACGTCGCGCACCGGGTCGGTGTGGAAATTGAGGCGGAAGCCCGCGAAGCCCAGGTCCGGCGGCAGGTCGCCGGGCTTCAGGCCGCTCTTGCCGTAGTTGAACATCTCGGGGTCGTAGGCCAGTTCCTGGGCCTTGCCGTCGGCCAGCTCGAACATGCGCACCGGCTTCTTGAAGAACAGGCCCAGGTGGAAGAACTTGGCCTGGAAGCGCAGTTTCTCGTCGGCCCAGAGGGCGTGGTCGCCGCGGAACTGGATGGACTGGTACTGGTCCCAGTCGAGCTTGGACACCGAGGGGGGGATGGTGTCCTTCGGCGGCTCGTAGGCCTTGGCCGCCAGGGCGCGGGCCTGGCCCTTGAGCGCCGCGAAATCGAAGGGCTGGGGCTGGCCCAGCGGCTTGAGGGCGGCGAAGGCCTGGGTCCAGTTCAGGCCCAGGCCGCCTGCGGTGGCCAGCGCGGCGCCGTGGCCGAGGGTGCGGAGGAAATGGCGTCGTTGGGGTTTCTGCATGGGGCAGCAGTGTGCCGAAAACGACGCGGCGGTGATGCAACGCCGTGTGACTCTGTGGATATTGCCCGCAAAAGCCGCTCCAGTCCTACAGCGCGGAGGGGCGCAGGATCACAGGAGATCGGCTTCCATGGACGCTGCACGGAGGCAGGCCAGTACCTGCTGCACGTGCTCGCGGCCGCGTGTCTGCAGCACGATTTCGATCTCCACGTTCTGGGCGGCCAGCATGGTGAAGGCGCGCTGGTGGTGGACTTCCTCGATGTTGGCGCCCGCCTCGGCCACCGTGGCGGTGATGCGCGCGAGCACGCCCGGGATGTCGCGCGCGCTCACCTTCACGCGCGCCAGGCGCCCGGAGCGCACCATGCCGCGCTCGATGATGGCCGCCAGCAGCAGGGGGTCGATGTTGCCGCCGCACAGCACCAGGCCCACGCGCTTGCCGCGGAAGCGCTCCGGGTGCCGCAGCAGCGCCGCCAGGCCGGCGGCTCCGGCGCCCTCGACGAGGGTCTTCTCGATTTCCAGCAGCATGAGCACGGCCTGCTCGATGTCGCCCTCGTCCACGAGCAGCAGGTCGTCCACCAGGCGGGCGATCACCTCGCGGGTGATCCGGCCGGGCGTGCCCACGGCGATCCCCTCGGCGATGGTGGAGGTGCCCTGCGGGTGCTGCGTGCCCTTGACCGCATTGACCATGGCCGGAAAGCGCGAGGTTTGCACGCCGATGATCTCGATGCCGGGCTTCAGGGCCTTGGCGGCGGTGGCGATGCCGGCGATGAGGCCGCCCCCGCCCACGGCGATGGCCAGGCAGTCCAGGTCCGGCACCGCCTGCAGCATTTCCAGGCCGACGGTGCCCTGGCCCGCGGCGACGGCTTCATCGTCGTAGGGGTGCACGAACGTGAGTCCCCGCTCCTCGGCCATTGCATAGGCATGGGCCCGGGCTTCCTCCAGCGTATCGCCGTGCAGTACCACCTCGGCGCCGAAGCCGCGCGTGCGCTCCACCTTCACGCCGGGCGTGAAGCGCGGCATCACGATCACGGCGGCCAGGCCCAGGCGCTGCGCATGGTAGGCCACGCCCTGGGCGTGGTTGCCGGCGCTCATGGCGATCACGCCGCGCCGCTGCTCCTCGGGCGAGAGCTGGCTCAGCTTGTTGCAGGCGCCGCGCTCCTTGAAAGAGGCGGTGAACTGCAGGTTCTCGAACTTGAGGAACACCTGCGCGCCCACGATCTGCGAGAGCGTGCGCGATTCGACGCAGGGGGTGTCGAGCACCTGGCCCTGGAGTCGGGCGGCGGCGGCCTGGATGTCGGGGAGGGTGAGCATGGGCGCCATTGTCGCGCCTGCCGAGCAGGATGCCCATGCCGCGCGCCGCAGTTCCCAACTCTACAGGACCGGCCATCCATACACGCTTGTTTTCTCATGCGCCATTCCCCCATGGTCTGGTGTTGGAAGAGGGCGAATTCCATGCGGCGAAGGGGCTCTGCGGGCATTCTTTCCTGTTTGGGATCGAGCCGTGCGCCCATGGCACACGGTATCTGCGGCACACCGCGTGCCCGCGCCTACGAGGATGACAGGGAGGCAGGGAAATGAAAGAAAACAATGTTCTTCGGGCCACGGCACGCCGGGCCCTGCGCTGGCTCATCGCGGCATGCCTGCTGGCGACGTCGCAGGTCTGCCTGGCTGCCTACTGCCCAACGCCTCAGACTGCGACCGTGAACCCGGGAGGGGCCACGACCTTCGACGTCAGCAATTGCGACGGTCCTTCCAATACGGGCATGACCGATGACAGCGTGCCGCCCGCACACGGCAGCTATGTCCTCAGCGGTCAGTCCGGCCCTGGCACCCAAACGGTGACCTATACCAACAACGGCGACGGCGCGACCTCGGACTCGTTCTACCTGCTGGACGAGGACAACAACCAAGTCGTCTTCAACATCACCATCAATCCCTCGCGCACCGCCAGCATCACGGTCTCGCCGTCCAGCGCCAACGAGGACAGCGGCACGGCCTTCGTCTACACGGTGACGCTGAGCCAGACCAACAGTGTGGCGACCACGGTGAACCTGACCCGGAGCGGCACGGCCACCAGCGGGACCGACTACACCGGCGCGGTCAGCAGCGTCGTGGTGCCGGCCAACGCCACCTCCGCCAGCTTCAGCGTCACCCCGGTCGCCGATACCACGGTGGAGCCGGACGAGACGGTGATCTTCCAGGTGGCCAGCGGTAGCGGCTACTCGATCGGCAACCCGTCCAGCGCCACGGCCACCATCGTCAACGACGATTTCCCCGTGGCCAGCATCAGCGTGTCGCCGGCCAGCGTGGCCGAGGACGGCGCCGCCAATCTGGTCTATACCGTCGCCCTGGACCAACCGTCTCCCTCGGCGCTGTCCATCGGCTTCAGCGTGGGCGGTACCGCGACGTCCGGCACCGACTACGCCGCGGTCAATTCGCCGCTGGTGATCGCCGCCGGGCAGACCAGCGGCACGATTACCATCGATCCCACCCCCGACACCACCGTCGAACCCGACGAGACCGTGGTGATCAGCCTCAACGCGGGCAGCGGCTACACGGTCGGGTCGCCGAACAGCGCCACCGGCACCATCCTCAACGACGACCTGCCGGCGCTGTCGGTCAACGACGTGTCGCAGAACGAGGGCAACTCCGGCACCACCGCGTTCACCTTCACCGTTTCGCTCAGCCAGCCGGCCGGTACCGGCGGGGTCAGCTTCAACATCGCCACTGCCGACGGTACAGCGACCGCGGGCACGGACTACATCGCGTCCAGCGTGACCGGGCTGACCATCCCGGCCGGCAGCAGCAGCGCCACCTTCACCGTGCAGGTGGTCGGCGACACGCTCAACGAACCGAACGAAACCTTCTTCGTCAACGTCACCAACGTCAGTGGAGCCACCGTCGCCGATGGGCAAGGCCAGGGCACGATCGTCAACGACGATGCGGTGCCGGCGCTGACGGTCGGCGATGTCAGCGTCACCGAAGGCAACAACCTCACGACCACGGCGACGTTCACCGTCAGCCTCAGCGCGGCCAGCGGCCGGACCGTCACGGTCAACTATGCGACCGCCGATGGCAGCGCCAACGCCGGCAGCGACTATGTCGCCGCTTCTGGCACGCTGACCTTCCCCCCGGGCACGACGACGCAGAACGTGGCGGTGACCATCAACGGCGACACCACCGTCGAGCCGGACGAGACCTTTACCCTGAATCTGTCCGGCGCCAGCAACGCGAGCATTGCCCGCGCCACGGCCACCGGCACCATCCTCAACGACGATGCCGTGGTGACGATCTCGCCGGCGTCGCTGCCGGCGGCCACCGCCGGCACGAACTACAGCCAGACCCTTGGCGCCAATGGCGGGACCGCGCCATACACCTTCGCCGTCACCGCCGGCGCCCTGCCAGCCGGGCTGGGCCTGAGCAGCGCCGGCGTGCTGTCGGGCACTCCCACGGCCAGCGGCAGTTTCAGCTTCACCGTGACCGCCACCGACAGCCGCAACGTCAATCCGGCCACCGGCAACCGCGCCTACACCCTGACCGTTGCCGCTCCGGTGCTGACCCTGCCGGCGACGACGCTGCCCGGCGGCACCCGCGGCCAGGCCTACAGTGCCACGATCAACCAGGCGACCGGAGGCGTCGCCCCGTACACCTATGCGCTGAGCGCCGGTGCATTGCCGGAGGGTCTGCGCCTCGACAGTGCGACGGGTGCGCTCAGCGGCACGCCCACGGTGGTGGGCGATTTCGCCTTCACGCTGACCGTGACCGACAGTACGTCCGGGACCGCGGGACAGGCCAGCCGCAGCTATGCGTTGGCGCTCTCCGCAGCGCCGGCCCCGGTCGCCATTCCGGGGCTGACGGAAGGTGGCCTGCTGCTTTTGACGGCATTGCTGGCCGCGGTTGCCTGGCTGTGCCGGAGCAGGACCTGGGCGCCCATCCGCCGTTGAGGCGTGTGGCCGCCGGCCGTCAGCGCCTGCGGCGGTGGCGCGGTGCCTTCGCGGGGGCGATGGCGGGCGCCGTACTGGACGAGGCGGCTGCTGCCGCGGCGGCGAGTTCCTGTGCACGGCTGGCGATCGGCGCTTTGAAGGCCTTGAGCCGCTGCATGCACTCCAGCGATGCCTTGAGCATCTTCCTGACCAGGTGGGCGTTGCCGTCATCGCGCAGTTCGCGGAGGGCGAACTGGTTCTTCTCGGAGAGGTCGTTGTGGAGTAAATCGATGAATTCGGTGCAGACTTCCAGGTCTTTCGCCGTGCGCCGCTGCACGTCCGGGCCCAGGAACCTGGCGAGCCAGTGCGCGGCTACCTGGGCCTGGACGATGGTGCTTTCGAATTTGCCGCGCCACATCAGCATGCCGAATGCGCCTTCCATGTTGACCTTCTCGGCCTGCGCGATGTCCGCATAGCCCGGGAGCCGGCTCTCCGCGTCCAGCCGCTGCGCCATGTGCTCCAGGCTGTCATCGATTTTCTGGGTCGCGCGCTCATAGCGGTCTGCGATGGTCATCAGGCCATCCCGGACGTCGCGGGGCCGGGTGGCCTCCCGGGCGTGGACGCCGATCGCGATCGACCGGCACTCCAGGAGGTGGCCCAGACCATCCAGGCTCCGCTGCATCAGGGTCACCAGCCGTTCGCTCTGGCGGATGTTCGCGCCGTCGATCATGGCGGCCTGGCGGCCGCTGCGGGACGACAGCCGCATGCTGGCCTCCAGGTAGTCACCCAGGGCACCGGCCGCGTCCTGCTGATAGGTGAGTGCTTTTCTGGCGAACTGCCGTGCGACCCGCGGCTGCTGGTCTGCCGGCGCCTGGGCGATGGCCTGCGAGGCTTCGTGGAAGAGCTGCAGCAGGCCGGAGGTGACCCGTGCGGCATAGGCCGTCTCGCTGAGGCTGTTGCGGGAGGTCTGGTAGTCCTGCGCCATCTCCGGCAAGGTGCCGGGCGGCAGCGCCGGCAGCAGGGTGGCGCGCAGGTCGGTGGTGCGTTGCGCGATGGCAGCCACGCGCGCTGCCAACTCCAGGTCTTCTGGAGGGACTGCCGGGGCGGGCGAGGCCTGTGCCGATGGCGCGACCGACCCATCGCTCGTGAACTGCAGCGGGAGGTCGAAGGCCAGTTCATGGATGGACAGCATCCGGTCGCTGAGTTGGGACGTCGCGGCCAGGAGGTCTGCCTCGCTGGCCTCGCGCAGGCTGTCGATGGCCTTCATGCCGTGAAGCAAGGCGAAGCTGATGGCATCCGTCCGGAGGCCGTCGCACCAGCGTGCCCAATGCTGCAAGGGGATCTTGAAGGTGGAAAGGGCGGCTTCACTGGCCTGCCGGGCCGCCGTGCCCAGAGCCTCGGCGCGTGCCAGGGCTTGCGTGGGAGTGTCCAGCGGCATGCGCAGGGCGTCGCCGGTCGCGGACAAGGCGGCGAATGCCCTGGCGATGGCGGCGATGCGTGCGCGCTCGGGCAGTTCCGGCCCATCGATGCCATGGAGCGACCGGTGGAATTCCCCGGCTGCGGCCAAGGCTCGGACAGCCAGGTGTTCGATGCCGGAAGGCCGCGGCTGTTGCGCGGGATCTGCGTACAGCACCGGCGCTGTGGCCCTCCAGATTTTTTCGAAGGACTGTTCCAGTGCCGAGAGGGCTTTCTCGAGCGTGGCGGCATGGGCCGTGTCGATGCGTGCCTGCAGCGCGCCGAGGGTCCCGCTGGATGCCTGGCGCTGCGCCGCGGTCCAGCCGGCGAGGTGCTCGCCGAGCGTGGATTGCGCCTGCTGTGTTGCCGCCAGTCCCTGGCGCAGCTGCTCGACCAGGTCGCCGGGCCGCTGCCATGGCACCGTTGGCAGGCTCTGCCCGTCGCTGGCGCCGACGGCAGGCGGATGTGGTCGCTCCATCGCCCGGAGCGCGGCCTCCACCGCGGCCTGCAATGCGTCTTCCTTCTGGACGCGGGCCTGGCCTGCCACCTCCGCTTCCATTTCCGCGGCGCTGCGCAGCGCGCCGTCGCAGGCCGTGCCGCAGAGGTACGCCAGCTGGTGCATGGCCGCGGCCATGTCCCCCCAGGCCGCCGCCCGGGCCTGTTGTCCGGCGGTCTGCAGGCGTGCAGCGTGGTCTCTCGCCTCCGTCGCTGTGCGGGGTGCGTGCGCCAGGTCTTCGCATGCCTGGGCGATGGCGGCGCATACCGCACTGCACCGCTCCAGTGTGAGGGGGGCCATGCTCGCATGCATTCCTGAACGTTCCAGTGCATCCCGGGCATGCCGGGCGGCCTCGGCCGCGCCGGTCAGCGCGTACCGGGCCGTGGCCGGGTCGCCCTGAGGCATTGCCTGCGCTGCGTGGAGGCCTTGCCTGGCCAGGTGGCCCAGCAATTGCAGGACCGCTGCCCGGCCCCGGTCCGATGCGGCCGCTTGCGCGGCGGCAATGCGCGCCTGCAGGCTGCCGATGGCATCGCGCGAGGCCTCGCGCTGCACCGGGCTCCACGGCGCGGTGTGGGCCTGGAGCGTGCGGCCGGCGTTCTCCACGCGCTGCAGGGCGAGGTGCTGTTCTTCGAGCGTTTCCAGCGCCTGCCGCCAGGGCGCCTGGGGCTGCGTGTCCTGTCGTGTGCCTTGCCGTGCGGAGGCACCTTCCTGCGGGGGCTGCAGGCCGGCCAGCAGGGGAGCCATGGTTTTGTGCAGTGCCGCTTCACGCCGCAAAGTGGCGCGGCTTTCCCGGGCTTCGGGGTGGGTCAGGGCGCTTGCCTTCACGGCAGCCTCGGGGCCGGCGCCATCGGGCGGATGCGACCAGGCCTCGAGCAAGGCGCGAGCAGTGTCTTCCAGCGCGGCGCAGGAGTGCGCGTAGGCCGTGAGCCAGGCTTCCTCGATGGCGCCGGCTTCGAGGGCATCGTTGCCCGGTGGGGGCAGGCGCGACGGGATTCCGGGCAGCTTGCCGTCCGGGCCGATCGCGTCCAGCAGGTCTTTCATCCGCGGGCCGATACCGGCCAGCTCCTGGCGCAGCGCTGCGTCGATGTCCATGACGGCGTCTGGCAGGCCTGCCAGTGTTTCGTACCTCCGCAGGCCGCAGGCCTCGCGCAGTCGGGCTGCGGCTTCTTCGTGCGTCCGGCTTTTGCCTGCCGCCCCGGCGTGGGGGGCCTGCCGCAGCAGGAGCAGTCCCTTCAGGGTCGTTTCCTGCGCACGCAGGCGGCAGGCCACGGTCTGCAGCTGCCAGAGTTGCTGGTCGAGCTGGTCGGGGCCTGCGTGGGGCAGCAGCATTTCGCGTGCGGACAGCGCGGCCTCATGGTGTTCCGCTGCGGCTTCCCAGGCGTTTGCGGCGGCCTCGATATGCCCCAGGGCCTGCTTCACTTGCATGAAGCCACTCGACCTGTGGTCGTACGTGGGCCTCAGGGCTTGGGAAATGTCCTCCCCGGTGGGCAGTGTGCTGCCCAGGGCTGCCCGGGCCATTTCCGTGGCCCGGGCCACCATGGCATCCAGGGCCTCGGGCGTGCGTGCGCTGGCCAGTGCCTGCGTGATGTCCGAGAGCCGTGCGCGGCGCGCAGCCTGGATCGGGCCGTCGTCCACGATGACATCGAAGCTGGCCTCGGAATCCGTGTCCGAGTCCCAGCCGGTGTCCGGGTCCTGGTCCATCCCTGCGGGCTCCGGATCGACCGATCCCTCGGCCCGTTGCAGCAGCATTGCCTGCAGCCGTTCATGGGCCGTGGAAGCGGAAGGCGACGGGGGCCGGGGTGCCATCGGGCTGTCCGGCGCGGGTGGTGAAGACCGGGAGACCAGACCATCTGTCGCCTGGCGGGGCGAGGGCGAGCGGGCACCGCGTGGCGTCCGTTGCGGCGGGGGGGTGCCGGAGACATCCGGCCGTGCGGAAGGAGAGCAGGGGCGTGCGGAAATGGAATGCATGGAGCGATGTGGAGGACGCTTGGCGGTGCGGCTGGCGGCAGGCCTTCCACCCATGGTGGGGCCGTGCCGGGCTTCCGGCGGCCGGGTCCGCGAAGTCCCGCGCGATGGCACGAAGGATGGCGCCGCGCCCGTGCTCAGGCGGGCCAGGCTCGCCGCAGGATGGCGTCCACGTCCAGTGTGCGCGCATCGACCGCGCCCGCCACGCGCCCGCCGCCCGCGTCGCCGAGGCGCGTGGCGATGAAGGCGTCGGCCACGGCCGAGGGCGCATGCTGGCGCAGCAGGCAGGCCTGGGCGACCAGCACCAGGCGCTGCACCGCGAGGCGGCCCATGGCTTCCAGTTCGTGCGGCGGCAGCGCAAGCAGGACGCCCAGTTGGCGCAGCGCGGCGCCGATGCGCAGCTCGCCCTGCGCCGCGGGCGCGAGCTCTTCCAGCAGGGCCTGGGCGGCGCCGGGATCGCGGGCCAGCGCCCGCAGCACGTCCAGGCACATCACATTGCCCGACCCCTCCCAGATGGAGTTGACGGGTGCCTCGAGGAACAGGCGTGCCATCACGCCCTCCTGCACGTAGCCGTTGCCGCCGAACACTTCCATCGCCTCGCCCGACATCTCCACGCCGCGCTTGCAGACCCAGAACTTGGCGGCCGGCGTCATCACGCGCTTCCAGGCGCGGTCGGCCGGGCTGGCGGTGCCGCCGTCGTCGCGCTCGAAGGCTTCGGCCAGGCGCATCAGCAGGGCGAGCGCGGCCTCGCTTTCCAGCGCCAGATCCGCGAGCACGGTGCGCATCAGGGGCTGCTCCGCCAGCGCACGGCCGAAGGCGTGGCGCCGACGCGCGTACGCGATGGCCTGCACCGTGGCCTGCCGCAGGATGGCGGCGCTGCCGGCCACGCAGTTGAGGCGGGTATACGTGGCCATCTCGATGATGGTGGGAATGCCGCGGCCCTCTTCGCCCATGAGCACGCCCCAGGCATCGTCGAACTCGACCTCGCCGCTGGCGTTGCTGCGGTTGCCCACCTTGTCCTTGAGGCGTTGCACGTGTACGCCGTTGAGCGTGCCATCGGGCAGGCGGCGCGGCACGTAGAAGCAGGCGAAGGGGCCGCCTTCGCCCGTGCGCGCCACCACGAGGTGTGCGTCGCTCTGCGGGGTGGAGAAGAACCACTTGTGGCCCCGCAGCCGGTATTCGCCGCCGCGCCCGCCTGCGCCCAGGGGCATGGCCACGGTGGTGTTGGCGCGCACGTCGGAGCCGCCCTGTTTTTCCGTCATGCCCATGCCCAGCCAGATGCCGGCTTTCTCATGCGCGGGCAGCTCGCGCGGGTCGTGGACGCGGCTGTAGAGCCGGTCGCCCAGTTGTGCCCAGAGGGCGGGCTCCTTGCGCAGCAGCGGGATGGCGGCCTGCGTCATCGTGGCGGGGCAGAGCGTGCCCTGTTCCACCTGCCCGTGCAGGTAGAAGCCGGCGGCCCATGCGGGCCAGCGGCCGGGCCGGTCGCTGTCGAAGGGCATGGAGACCAGCCCCTGGCCGCGGTAGAGCGCCATGAGCGCGTCCCAGGCGGGATGGAACTCCACCCGGTCGATGCGCCGGCCCCGGCTGTCGAAGCGGTGCAGCGTGGGCGTGTGGCGGTTGGCCAGCTGGGCTAGGGCCTGGGTTTCGGCGCTGCCGAGCCGTCGGGCGTATTCGCCCAGCGCGGGCAGGGCATGTGCGGCGCCTGTGCGCTGCAGCGCCTCCTGCAGTGCGGCGTCGGTGGCGAGCAGGTCGTAGTCGGCCAGCTCGGCGTATTGGTTGAAAACCTCGTGGGTGGCCTGGGCCATGGGTGTCTCCTCCACAGGGATGCGGCGGCGTGCGCCAGAACCCGCATGGTGCCCGCACTCGCCCGGGCCTGCACGCGCCTTCAGGACACCGGCGCGGAGACTTCGCGCAGCGCGCGCAGCATGGTGGCCACGGCCGTGCGGTCGGTCGTGTTCTCGCGCCAGTACATCGACACCGAGCCGAAGCCCGACAGCCGCACCGGCAGCACGCGCAGCGCGCCCATGTGCGAGAAGCGCAGCGCCGCCCGGTGCGAGGCCAGCCCGATCATGTCGCTGTGGCCCAGCAGGGTGAGGTTGAGCGTGACGGAGTTGGATTCCACGCTGCCCGGCGGCAGGGCGTGGCCGGCGGCGACGAGCGCGTTCTCCAGCGCGTTGCGGATGGGCGTGCCGCGTGGCCAGACCAGCCAGCGGTACGCCATCAGGTCGGGCCAGTCGGGCGGGCTGTCCGGGCGCTGCAGCAGCGGGTGCTGCGGGCGTGCCACCAGGTGGATGGGCTCCATGTAGAGCGTCTCGGCGTGGATGTGGGTGTCGTGCAGTTCCGGGGCGGAGCGGCCCACCACCACGTCCAGTTCGCCGCTGGCCAGTTGCTGCATGAGCACGTTCATGGTGCTTTCGGCCAGGCGGATCTGTGCGCGCGGCAGCCATTCCAGCAGGCGCAGCACGGCCATGGGCACCACGTCGGAGGCGGATGCGCCCGAGGTGCCCACCACCACCAGGCCGCTGCCACCGTCGCGCAGGGCCTGCATGTCGTCGCGGGCGCTGTCCAGGTGGGCCTCGATGCGGCGGGCATGGGCGATCAGCGCCTCGCCCTGCGGGGTGGGGCGCAGGCCGCGCGCGTGGCGCTCGAACAGCACGAGCCCCAGGTCGTCCTCGAGTTCCTTGAGCCACTTGGAGAGGGCGGGCTGCGCGGTATGCAGCTGCTGGGCCGACTGGCTCATGTTGCCGGTCTGCGCGAGGCTCAGGAGCATCTGCAGCTGGCGCAGCCGCAATCGGTGGGTCCAGTCCATGGCGCGGTCCTTGGGGTCGAGGTATATCCAAAAGATTATGAATAAGACCAATAAATGATTTTACGGACTATCGCTGGCGCCGAATAATTTCTGCAGATACAGGAGACAACGCATGGACACCACCACCCTCGCCCGGTCCGCCGCGGAAGGCGCCCAGACGTCCGGACGCCAGGCCTACTACGACCGCATCGCCCGCCATGGCATGGCGCCTTTGTGGGAGTCGCTGCACAGCCTGGTGCCGCGCGAGCCGCGCCCGCAGGCCGTGCCCGCCTTCTGGCGCTACGAGGAGGTTCGGCCGCTGGTCATGCAGGCCGGCGAGCTCATCAGCGCCGAAGAGGCCGTGCGCCGCGTTCTCATCCTGGAGAACCCCGGCCTGCCGGGCCGCTCCAGCATCACCTCCACGCTGTACGCGGGCCTGCAGCTGATCCTGCCCGGCGAGGTGGCGCCCAGCCACCGCCATACGCAGTCGGCGCTGCGCTTCATCGTGGAAGGCCAGGGCGCCTACACGGCCGTCAACGGCGAGCGCACCACCATGCGGCCGGGCGACTTTATCATCACCCCCTCGTGGACCTGGCACGACCACGGCAACCCCCGGCTGGACGAGGGCGGCGAGCCCGTGGTGTGGCTGGACGGCCTGGACATCCCGCTCATCGGCCACCTGGATGCCGGCTTCGCCGAGAACTACCCCGAGGCCGTGCAGCCCGTGACCCGCCCCGAAGGCCACAGCTTCGCCACCTTCGGCCACAACATGGCCCCGGTGCGCCACCGCGCGGCGGACTCGGCCTCGACCTCGCCCATCTTCTGCTACCCCTACGACCGCAGCCGCGAGGCGCTGGACCGGCTGTTCCGCCAGGGCGAACTCGACGCCTGGGACGGCGTGAAGCTGCGCTACGTGAACCCCGCCACCGGCGGCTCGCCCATGCCCACCATGGCCACCTTCCTGCAGTTCCTGCCGGCCGGCTTCCAGGGCCGCACCTACCGCGGCACCGATGCCACCGTGTTCAGCGTGGTCGAAGGCCAGGGCACGGCGCGCATCGGAGACAGCACCTTCCAGTTCGGCCCGCGCGACACCTTCGTCGCGCCGTCGTGGGCGCCGGTGCAGCTGGCCGCCACGCAGGACGCGGTGCTGTTCAGCTACTCCGACCGGCCCGTGCAGGCAGCACTCCACCTCCACCGCGAACACCGCCTGTGACGGGGCGCGGTCCACAGAGCCTCTCTGGCCGCGTTGCCGCATCTTGCCGTGGCGTTGCCACTGTCTGCGATGCGGCGCCTTGCCATAGAGGCTCTGTGGACCGCTTACGAGCGTGACCCTGCTTCCCCTTTGAACGATTCATTTCTCCGAAAGAAAAAAACCATGGCCTTCGTTTTCCCTGCTCCCCCTACCGTTGCCGTGCCTGTCGTGGGCACCCAGGATGCTTTTGCCGTGCGCCGCGTGTACTGCGTGGGGCGCAACTACGCGGCCCATGCGCGGGAGATGGGGTTCGACCCCGACCGCGAGCCGCCGTTCTTCTTCTGCAAGCCGGCCGATGCGGTGATTCCCGTGGCCTACGGCGAGACGCTGCGGCTGCCGTATCCCTCGCGCACCGACAACTTCCACTACGAGGCCGAGCTGGTCGTCGCCATCGGCAAGGCCGGCAGCGACATTCCGCGCGAGCAGGCGCTGGAGCATGCCTGGGGCTATGCCGTGGGCCTGGACATGACCCGCCGCGACCGCCAGATGGAGATGCGCCAGATGGGCCGCCCCTGGGAGATCGGCAAGGCCTTCGACGCCTCCGCGCCCATCGGCCCCATCCACCGCGCGAGCGACGTGGGCCACTTCGAGCAGGCCGGCCTCTGGCTCACCGTGAACGGCGCGGACCGCCAGCGCAGCGACGTCACGCACCTGATCTGGTCGGTGGCCGAGACCATCGCGGACCTCTCCACGTATTTCCGCCTGGAGCCCGGCGACCTGATCTACACCGGCACGCCCGAAGGCGTGGGCCCGGTGGTGCGCGGCGACCGCATGGTGGTGGGCGTGGAGCGCCTGGGCGAGCTGACGGTGGACGTGGTCTGACGCTCGATGGGCACCGCCATGCAGCTCTACAGCTTCTTCAACAGCTCCACCTCGTACCGGGTGCGCATCGCGCTGGCGCTCAAGGGGCTGCCGGCCGACTACCACGGCGTGAACATCCGCACCGGCGAGCACCGCGCGGCGGACTATGCCGAGCTCAACGCCGCGCGCGTCGTGCCCACGCTGGTGGATGGCGACTTCGCCCTGGGCCAGTCCATGGCCATCCTGGACTACCTGGACCAGCGCCACCCCGAGCCCCGGCTGATCCCGCTCGAACCCCGCCTGCGCGCCCGCGTGCTGGAGCTGGCCAACGTGATCGCCTGCGACATGCACCCGGTCAACAACCTGCGCATCCTCAAGTACCTGCAGGGCCCGCTGGCCCTGAGCGCGGCGCAGAAGGACGCCTGGTACGCCCACTGGGCCGCCGAAGGCTTCGAGGCCGTGGAGCGGCTGCTGGAGCGGCACGGCGGTGAAGGCGAGGGCGGCAAGGGGCCCTGGTGCTTCGGCGCCGCGCCCACCCTGGCCGACGTGTGCCTGGTGCCCCAGGTGGCGAACGCCCTGCGCGCGGGTTGCGACCTTGCGCCCTACGCCCGCGTGATGGCCGTCCACGCGCATGCCGAGCAGCATCCCGCCTTCGTCGCGGCGCGGCCGCAGGCGCAGCCGGACTACCAGCCATGACCTGATCTGAGCGAGTCCCAGGGCCCAGAGATCCGCCGGCCAGGATGGCGACAAGCCATCCGGTACCGGCGGGCCGGGCCCCTTCCATCCATAAAAACGGAGCGAGACAACAATGAACCCATCCATGGCCGCCGGCATTCCGGCGGCAGACCGCGCCGCCTTCGGGCCGCTGCAATTGCGCGTGACGCTGCTGTGCGCCATCGTCGCCATGCTCGACGGCTTCGACACCCAGTCCATCGCCTATGTGGCGCCGCGCATCGCGGAAGACTGGGGCCTGAAGGCTTCCGAGTTCGGCCCCATCTTCGCGGCGGGCCTGTTCGGCCTGATGGCCGGCGCCTTCCTGCTCAGCCCGGCGGCGGACCGCTGGGGCCGCAAGAAGGTGATCCTGCTGTCCACCTTCATCTTCGGCCTGTTCGCGCTGCTCACCGCCTGGGCCACCAGCATGAACGAACTGCTGGCCTACCGCTTCATCACCGGCGTGGGCCTGGGCGCGGCCATGCCCAACATCATCGCGCTCACCAGCGAATACGCTCCGCAGCGCCTGCGCGCCACGCTGGTCACGGTGATGTTCTGCGGCTTCCCGCTGGGCTCCACGCTGGGCGGGCTCATCTCCAGCTGGCTCATCGCGCATTTCGACTGGCACTCGGTGTTCGTGCTGGGCGGCGTGCTCCCCCTGCTGCTGCTGCCGGTGCTGGCCGCGCTGCTGCCCGAATCGCTGCGCTACCTGGCCGCCAGCGGCGCGGCCCCTGCGCGCTACGAGCCCATCGTGAAGAGCGCCTACCCGGGCGAAGACCCGGCCACGGTGATGGCCGGCCTGCGCGGCGAGGCCGCGGGCGTGCAGTCCGGCTTCTCGGTGTTCGAACTGTTCCGCCACGGCCGCCTGCACACCACCGTGCTGCTCTGGCTGGCCTTCTTCATGAACCTGCTGGTCATGTACTTCCTGGTCAACTGGCTGCCCACGCTGCTCAAGAGCGCCGGCCTGCCGCTGGAGAAAGCCATCCTCTCCACCGCCATGCTCAACCTGGGCGGCGTGGTGGGCGCGCTCGTGCTGGGCCGGCTCATCGACCGCTTCAGCGCCTACGCCGTGCTGGGCGCGGCCTACGCCGCATCGGCCGGCTTCATCGCGCTGATCGCCTTCAGCGGGCAGAACCTCACGGGGCTGCTGGCCGGCGCCGCGCTCTCGGGCTTCGGCGTGGTGGGCGCGCAGATCGGCTGCAACGCGCTGGCCGCCGCCATCTACCCCACCCACATCCGCGCCACCGGCGTGGGCTGGGCGCTGGGCGTGGGCCGCATCGGCGCCATCGTCGGCCCGCTGGCGGGCGGCGCGCTGCTGGCTGCGGCCTGGACGCCTTCCTCCATCATCCTCGTGGCCGCCGTGCCGGCGGTGCTGGCGGCCCTGGCCGTGCTGCTGCTGGGGCGCGTGCGGCAGGGCGCCTGACGGGACCCGGCCGATCCAGGGGTCGGACCCGAGCCCGCCGGCCGCTGGGCCGGCTTAGCATCGCCGCTGGAGACAAAAGAAAAGACAAGACAAGAAAAGAACCCACGAAAGGCATGCCATGCACGACGGCATCCGCATCTGGAGCACCGACGGCCTTCCCCCGGCGCAGCGGGCCGACTACTGGGTCGGCGCCGTCTGCGACTGCTTCCTCGACATGGAGGTCGAGCCCGGCCAGCGCCAGGGCTTCTCGGCCACGCTGGCCTCCATGCCCTGCGGCAGCCTGCAGGTCAACCATGTGAGCGGCAGCGCCCAGCGCGTGCGCCGCACGCTGCAGGGCATACGCCGCAGCGAGAGCGACAACTTCTACTACCTGCTGTGCAAGGAAGCCGCGCCCTGCCAGGTCGCGCAGGACGATGGCGGCGCCGCGCGCCTGCTGCCCGGCGACCTGGCGCTGATCGACTCGCGCCGGCGCTACCTGCTGGACTTCACGGAGGTGGTGGACACCGTGTCCATCCAGATCCCCATCGGCTGGCTCGATACCTGGCTGCCCGCCGCCGACCGCTGGCTGGGTCGGCGCGTGGACGGCTCCGCCGGCTGGGGCAGGGTGCTGAGCGCCTACGTGGGCCAGCTGCGCGCCGAGCGGCCCGAACGCCTGGGCACGCTGCAGGCCGAGCACCTGGGCGGCCTGCTGTCGCTGGCCTGCGGCGCCGCGCCCGAGGAGCCGCCGCGCCCCGGCCTGCTGCAGCGCATAGAAACCTGCGTGCGCCAGCGCTTCTGCGAGCCCGGCCTCACCGCCGCCGACGTGGCGGGCGACGTGGGCGTGTCGCTGCGCACGCTGCACCGCGCGCTGTCGGCGGGCGGCAGCACCTTCGCCCTGCTGCTCATGCGTGAGCGCATGGCCGTGGCGCAGCGCATGCTGCACGCGCCCTCGCACCGGCATTTGACCGTCGCCGAGATCGGACGGCGCGCGGGTTTCCTGGACCCGTCGCACTTCGCGCGCGCCTGCCGGCAGTGGTGCGGCAGGACGCCCGCGCAGGAGCGCGCGCGGGTCGCGTGAATGGACGATGCGATGCCCTTCCGGGTCGTGAACGTCACCAGGGCCAGGCCACCGGCAGCCCGAGTCCGGCTGCATCGGCCTGCTGCTGCACCAGCCGGGCCACGGTCAGGTCCTGCAGGGCCAGGCCCGTCATGTCGAACAGCGTGATGTCTCCGGGCTGCCGATCGACGGAGGCACTCCCCCGCAGCACATCGCCGATTTCCGTGCACGCGGCCCCGGGCGCCCACTGCATCTCGCCGATCTGGCGCGCCTGGGCCTCGTCATCGACGTAGACGCGGGCCTTGTCCAGCAGGCCCTGCGGCGCTTCCCGCTTGCCGCGGGTGTCGGTACCCACGCAGTTCAGGTGCGTGCCGGGGCGCACGGCGTCCAGCTCGAAGAGCGGGCCGCCGCCCGGCGTCGCGGTGATCACCACGTCGCTCGCGGCCACGTCCGCGTTGCGGTCGGTGGAATGGCGCAGCAGGCACTGGCCGGCGAACCGCTGCTCGAACGCCGGGTCGGGACGGCCGTCGGCCGTCACGTACCGCACGTCCCGCAGCTGCGGCAGCAGCCGCAGCGCGTAGGTGAGCTGCACGCCGGCCTGCACGCCCGTTCCGAACAGGCACAGCCGCTGGCTGTCCGGCCGCGCCAGCTGCGCCAGGCCGTGGCCACCCGCGGCACCGGTGCGCGCCGTGGTGATCGCGTTGCCGTCGATCAGGCAGGTGGGCCGGCCGGTGGCGGGGTCGATCAGCAGGATCGTGGCCTGGTGCGGCTCGCCTCCGAGCGCGCGGTTGGACGGCCAGAACCCCGCCGCCTTGAAGCCGAGCAGCCCCTGCGAGGGCACGTCGCCGGACTTGATGCCGAAGATGCCGCCCGTCTCCAGGCGCTCGCGCACCACCGGGAACACCCGGCCGGCCCGCTCGCTGTGCAGGACGAAGGCCTCGCGCACGGCGGCCAGCACGCCCTCCGGCTGCAGCAGCTGTTCCACGTGGTCCCTGGTGAGCAGCAGCAGCCGCGCATCCCGGGTGGTCGAAGCCGTCATGCGAACATCTCCGCGATGGCGTCGGCATTCTTGATGCCGGTGGCCGTGAGGATCACCACCGTCTCTTCGCTCTCGCGAACCGTGCCGGCCTGGATCAGGTGGTCGAGCCCGGCAATCGCCGTGGCGGAGGTGAGCTCCGGCAGCAGGCCCGTGTGCGCCGCCTTCTTCAGCGCATCGACGATCGCCTGCTCCTGCAGCGCCACGGTGGCACCGCCGGTGGCCTGCACCGCCGAGACAAGCTCCCGCAGCCGCAGGGGGTGCGCGATCGCCGTTCCCTCGGCCACCGTCTTGCGCACCTCGCGGGCCACCGGCGTCGTCACGCCCGCCTGGAAGCTCGCGTCGATGGGCGAGCAGTTCAGCGGCTGGCAGACGAACAGGCGCGGGATCTTCGCGATCTGGCCCGCGCGCAGCAGCTCGGAAAACGCCATGAAGCACCCCAGCACGTTGCTGCCGGCGCCGGCGGGCATGACGATGTTGTCCGGCGCGCGGAAGTTGAGGTCTTCCCAGATCTCGTAGCCGATCGCCTTCGTGCCCTCGAGGAAGAAGGGCTGCCAGTTGTGGCTGGAATAGAAGATATGGGCCGATTGCCGCACCGCCTCGTCCTCGCAGGCCTGCCGCGGCCCCTCGACCAGCTGCACCTCCGCCCCGTAGGCACGCATCTGCGCGATCTTCGGTTTCGAGGCATAGGCCGGCGCGAGGATCTTCACGCGCATGCCGCCCGCGGCACCGTATGCGGACACCGACGCACCGCCGTTGCCCGAGCTGTCCTCCAGCACCGCATCGATGCCCTGCTGGCGCAGCACGGAGAGCATCACCGTGGTGCCCCGGTCCTTGAAGCTGCTGGTCGGGTGGAACCATTCCAGCTTGAAATGCGGCCGGTGGGCACCCCATTCCTTCTGCACGAGGGGCGTGCAGCCCTCGCCCATGGAGATCGGGCGCGCCACGTCCAGCGGCAGCGATGCCCGGTAGCGCCACTGGGAGCGGCACGTGCGGTCGATGTCGTCGCGCGACATGCCGGGCTGCGGCGTGATCAGCAGCGGCTTGCGGTCGTCGGAGCACCACCGCGGCACGTCCAGGGGGTAGGTCCGGCCGCTGGCCGGGTCGATGTAGAGCGAAGTCGTCATGTCTCGGGTTCCTGCTTTCAATGCCTGGCGCGCCGCAGCCGGCCGCACGCTGTCGTCGATGTTGGATGATAAATCTAAAATTGGACAATATGTTTGTTTTTGGACAGGGGCCGGCCATGGCCTCCAGCAGAATGCCCGGTCAACTGACCAATGCTGGATAAAATGTCCAGATGAAAAAGAAGGCGCACACCGCGGAGCAGCAGGCCATCCTCGAGCAGGTCCAGCACATCGCCTCCGCGCTGGGAGAGACGTTCGCGCCGTTCACCGAGGTCGTGCTGCACGACCTGCGGTCCCCCAAGCACGCGATCCTCGCGATCCACAACAACCTGTCCGGCCGGCAGGTCGGCGATCCCGCGACGGAACTGGGCCTGGCCCGCATCGCGGACGACCAGTACCCCCAGGTGCTGGCCAACTACGCCAACCAGTTCGCCGACGGCCGCCGCGCGAAAAGCACCTCGATCGGCATCAAGGATTCCGAAGGGCACTACTTCGCCGCGCTGTGCCTGAACGTGGACATGACCGTCTTCCGCGGGATCGCCACCATGATCGAGCAGTTCTCCGCCATCGGCGAGGACGGTCGCAAGGAGACGCTCGACACGGGCAATGCCGAGGCCCTGCGCGACCGCATCGACCGCTTCGCGATGACGCTCGCCACCACGCCCCGCGCGCTGCGCACCGAGCAGCGGCGCGAACTGCTGCAGACGCTCAAGGGCGAGGGCTTCCTGGAGATCAAGCGCTCCATGGACACGGTGGCCCAGCACCTGGGCGTGTCCCGGGCCACGGTGTACAACGACATCCGGTAGCCGCTGGCACCTTCCGTCCGCCGGCCTGGCACGCAGCGGCCATCCGCGGCCCCACCGCCGGGCCACCATGGGTCTCCCACCACACAAGGAGACAACGACATGGCGGACACCTACGTACTGGTCCACGGCGCCTGGCATACCGGCGAGACCCTGGCGGCGACGGCGAAGTACCTGCGCGCGCGCGGCCATACCGTGCACTGCCCCACGCTGCCGGGCAACCGTCCCGGTGACGGCACGGCCCCGCTGGGCCTGCAGGACGCGATCGACGGGCTGGTGCAGTTCCTCGAATCGAACGACCTGAAAGACGTGCGCCTCGTCGGCCACAGCTACGGCGGCATGCTGCTCTCCGGCGCGGCCGACCGCGTGCCCGGGCGCATCCGGCGGCTGGTGTACGTGAACGCCTTCGTGCCGCTGCCCGGCGAATCCCTGGCCGACATGGCGCCGCCCTATTACCGCGCCATGTTCGAAAGCATTGCTGCCGCCAACGGCGGCGGGGTGCAGCTGCCCTACGAGGTCTGGCGCGAATCCTTCATCAACGATGCCGATGCGGAGCTGGCGCGCACCACCTATGCGCTGCTGCACCCGCAGCCGCTGCGCTGCCTGACCGACCCCATCACCCTCTCGCAGCCCACCGCCGCGCTGGCGCTGGGCAAGTCGTACCTGAACTGCCGCGAAGACACCGCGCTGCCGCAAAGCCTGCCCTGGCACCCGCGCCTGTCGGAGCGGCTGGGGCTGTTCCGCTACGTGGAGGCGGGCGGCAGCCACGAGGCGCTGTTCACCGACCCCGAAGGCTTCGCGCGCGGCATCGAGCGCGCGGGGCGGGATTGACCTGCGGTCACAACAGCACACACCCAGACAGCCAGGAGACAACGCCATGCAAGCCACTGCACACCGCAACACCCTCGCCGCCGCGCGCCCGTTCCTTTCACGGTCTGCCCGTGCGGCCTTTGCCACAGCCGCCGCTTTCGCCAGCCTCGCTGCCGCGCTGCCCGCGCAGGCGCAGGCGCAGACCCAGGCGCCCGACGCGGCCCCGAAGTCGCCCTGGCGCATCTATGCCGGCCCCGCGCACATCGGCTTCAGCACCTCGGCCGAAGTGCGTGCCGGCGGCCAGCGGGTGCCCGGCGCCGATGCCAAGGCCGACGCCAACAACAGCCTCGGCTTCGGCGCCATCTACGACTTCCACCCGGGCTGGAGCGCCGAAATCGCCCTGGGCCTGCCCCCCACCACCGCCCTCAAGGGCACCGGCACCCTGGCCGGCGCCGGCACGCTCGGCAAGGTGAAATACGGCCCCGCCGTGCTCTCCGTGCGCCGCCACCTGTGGGAAGACGGCCCCGTGCGCCCCTACATCGGCGCGGGCATCAACTACACCCTGGTGCTCGAATCCCGCGATGGCTTCGTGTCGAACCTTCACGTCAAGAACGGCGTGGGCCCGGTGCTGCAGGCCGGCTTCGAGGTGCCGATCGACCCGCGCTGGAGCTTCTTCGTCGATGCGAAGAAGATCTGGCTCAAGACGACCGCGACGGGCACGCTGCCGGCGCTGGGCGGGGCGCCGGCGCATGCGAGGGTGCGGCTGGATCCGTTGGTGGTGACGGCGGGGGTGAGTTATCGGTTTTGAACTCCCACAGCGCTGCGGCCCCACCCGGCTCCTCGCGGCCGGCTGGAGGCTGGCGTGGCCTGCCCCGGCTACCAGCAGTCGCTGCAGTCCAGCCTGGCCGGCGCCTACGAGCGCGTGGGCATCACCGGCACCGTGAAGGTGGAATTCCGCGTGCGGGACGGCGCCGTGGTGGAGGTGAACCCGGTGGCCGGCCCCAGCGAGTACTACCGCACCGTGCGCTCCGCCGTGCGCCGCTTCCGTTGCCTGGCCCGGGGGAGCGGGGATGCGCTGGTGTCGCTGGATATTGTTTTTCGGGGGGAGTAGAGTTGGGCGGTAGCGGTTAGTCTGGGGCGGGGTTAGCTTCGGCCTTGGCTGAGACATTGGGCAAAGGCGTATCGGAGGAGGCTCCGATACGCCTTTTTGCTTTCTGGGTCGTGGGTGCTGTTAAGGGACGCGGTGTGCGGGGTTCATTGCTGTGGATGGGGCTGCGATGACTGTTTTGCAGCGGTAGCTGTCAACCGCCCCCGTCTCTGAACGCACGCCAACGCGCCGAGAACAGTCATTCGGACGGTGGCGCACCAACGGTGAAGCAATCTTTGCCCTACTTATTCCGGCTTGCGCTCTGCAAGACCCGAGGCTTTTCGATCTCCCAGCTCTTGACTAGGTCGGACACAAACTCATACTCGCTGCCTAACGAGAAGTAGGCAACCTCTCGATCCTCTTCTTGCGCAAGATAGCTAACGAAAAGGTCCATCTTTTCTAGCCGAAGCTTTACTCGCTCAAATCGACGCCGCTCATTAAATAACTGAACCTCTGTGTTGGCGATCGTTACCAGACCGTTAGCGTGGCTCTCCGATCTCATGCCGCAGTCTGTACAGACAAGGTCGCAGTAGGTAAATGCCTTGTACAGGTCTGTCAGAGCGAACTGTCCGAACGAAGTGATTTTCAACGCATCGATATCTTCAGAAAAGGCGTCGTGTCTCGTTGAGGCCTCTACCAAGTTCGAAGCCAGCAGGCGGTCTATCCAATGCCGAAAGTCCGCGTCAGCGCCAAAGGTCTCAGAGAAGAAACCGCGCAAATCGGTCATCGAAACAAACGACGGCGATAAAGGATCCTGTGCAATTGAAAGCCGCTTCAGTATGCGAAGTCCCGTGAAGTGCGAACCCCCTTCGCTTGTTCTGATTTGGAACAGATTTGGAATTTTGCTGAGCTTTTCATCATAGAAGAGGCGTGTAGGAGTAAGGAGAGGTTTGATTACTTGGTGAATCAGGATCACCCATCCAGATCGTGATTGGGCCATCTCTGTCGCGTTTGTATATCCAGAAAGGATCAAGTCACCGAAAAGATCAAGGGCCAGTCTAATGTTGCCATGAGCGGACGCAGTTACAAACTGGTTTAGTGGTGATGGGGGATCGCGTTGAAAGTCTGCGCGGAATACCCGGAAGAATGCGAGCACATCTTCTAGGAAGCCTTCCTCTATCTCGATAGAACTTTTTGCTATCAACTCCAGGACATACTGAATTCGACGACTGAAAACCTCATCCGGAGTTGGTGAACTAATGTGAAAAGCGCTATTCTGGTACGCATCCAGCATGCCCCGGATCTTAGAAGCGTAGAAGCGTTCCTCTCGCATTGTTATTAGCACGACACAGCCAAGCTCCTCGCTAATTTCCGCCGCAAGGGAAAAAGCGTAGTCCTGAAGCTCGTTCTCCAATTGGTCGGTGTTATCGACCGCAATAATTGCGCCGCGATGATGCTTTTTATGCCACATCACAAGACGTGCGGCCACATACTTTTCATCCGCCTTCCAAGCAGCAAGAAGTGCATTTAGCTTAAGGTTGTACGCCTCTGAGTCTTCAAACAACCCTGTAAGCTCTTGCCGCTTGGCGACCTGGAAGCGGTCATCAAAGAGCCGGATCAATGCGTCCCGGTCGGCGACGAGCAACTGCTCGGTATCAAGCTTTGTAATCAACGCACGCCAGAGGTGCTCGCGAACAGAACGCGGATCCTTAGGGGCCGACAGCAAGTCAATGATGACAGGAGTTGAGTGCTTCTTTAGATATTGAGGAGGCTTATACATGAGAACCTTTTTTATGAAAGTTGACTTGCCGGACCCCTTGCCCCCAAAGAGAATTACAACATCTCCCTTATCTTCCTTTCGGACGGCCTTCGCTAAACGGTTGGCAAAGACTCCGCCAGATTCTGCATCCTCTGTATCTGCAACCCCATACGTCTCCATAAAGGGCGACACCGAATCTCGAATCAGTGTGCGAATTCCGCGCACATTTTTATCGTGAGCCCGCTCGAAGACGTAGCATTTATCAACAAACTCGGGGTCTTCCACATCTATCGGTCCGAAGTATCGTTGAACAATGCCTCGAATGTGTCTCGCCAAGGCATTTGCATTGATCGTCTGGTTGAAAGAGACAATCCGCTCTTTCGGAAAGAAGACTTCACGGCTGTCTGGATTGTTTCCTTCAAACGCTTCTAGGAGACTCTGGCGCTCAATTACTGAGGAATAGCCGAGTAACCTGACTGCTTCTGTGTAGTTAGTCGCGAACCAAACAATGTCGGATACAACTAGTGCCGTAAGGTCTCGCCACGCCTTTCCCCGCTGAAATGCCTTGAAAAGAACAAACTGTGCGCCATTGGTGACGGCGCCGTATTCGCACCCCTCATCGGCGCAGTACCGCTGTGCTTGTATGATTGCGCGTTTCAAAGCCTCTGCCGTTAGTAGGGTGCGTGTTTTGACCGCGCGAAATGGTTTCTTGTGATTGAAGTTTGCAGGGAGATCGAAGTAGACCCCAGTTCGCTTTGCCTCCACTATTAGTGCCGGCTTGCCGTTTGGCCGAAGAAGGTGATAGTCGGCGAATCCCTCTAGCGTGGATTGTTCCATGCGGAACGCTTGAGTTGGCCAACCAAGCACCTCCCTCAGGAGCCTATCAATGATCTGAAAACGAGTATCTGCCTCGTTAAAGTCGATGCTCGTAGCCAATTGAACAATATCTTCCGCCGCAACTTGAGACATACGCCCCCTCCAAAAAAGTTGATGATAGACCTGAGTTAGGGAAAGTCTGCACAACACACACATAAGCGTGCTGACGTCTGAACCTATCGATCTGCAACGCGGCAAAGGCCTGTTTCACCCCACTTCAGGCGTCCGCGGCTGCGGATTACAGCCGAGGTGGCCTGCTTGGCGAACCGCGGGCGCACTCATGCCATGGCAGCCAGCAATTTGCGCCGCACCAGCCAGAGATTGGCTAGCGCAAACAGCGTGTGCAGTTGTGCCGTGTTCTTGGCCAGCCCTCGGTAGCGCACCTTGGCATGCCCGAACTGGCGCTTGAGCACTCGGAACGGGTGTTCGACCCGCGCGCGGATGCCCGCTTTCACGCGCTCGAGTTGCCGGGTCAAGGCTTCGATCGGTTTGGCCGGATCCAGCAGGCGACGTTTGCCCGGCCGCATGGCGATGTGCCACGTCACGTCGCGCCTGGCATCAGGCCGCTTGCCGGCGCCTTGGTAGCCAGCGTCGGCATAGGCATCGTGGTCGCTGCCCCGCACCAGGCTGTTGGCCTCGATCACATCATTGACCGCGCCGCTGGTGCCGCGCACGGTATGCACCAGACCCGAGTCGGCGTCCACTCCGATATGGCACTTCATCCCAAAGTACCACTGCTGCCCCTTGCGGCTTTGCTTCATCTCCGGGTCGCGCTCGCCGCTGCTGTTCTTGGTCGAGCTGGGCGCTGCGATCAAGGTGGCGTCCACCACCGTGCCGCTCTTGAGCATCACGCCCTTGGCGCTGAGCAGATCGTTGACGGTCTGCAGGATCTGCACCGCCAGCTTGTGCCTCTCCAGCACGTGCCGGAACCGCAGAATCGTGCTCTCGTCGGGCAGCCGCTCATCCCAGCCTCCGAGCCCTGCGAACTCGCGGAACACCGGCATGTCGTGCAGCGCTTCCTCCATGGCCGGGTCGCTCAGAGCGAACCACTGCTGCATGAAGTGAATGCGCAGCATGGTCTCGCACGGGAACGGCGGGCGGCCCCGCTTGCCGTCGGGCAGGTACGGCGACACCAGGGACACCAGTTCGGCCCACGGTACCACCTTCTCCATCTCATCCAGAAACTCCCGCCGCCGCGTTCGCTTCGCCGTCATTCCCAAGCCCAGGCTGTGCTGCTTCATGTGCCGTATCGTCTCAGGGCTTCACGTCGATGCCAAGCATGGCGTGGGACGGTTTATGCAGACCTTCCTTAGGTAGCAAGAACTCTGCTGATGGATAGTCCGCTTCGTGGTTTTCTAGGTCGCACTTCGATCACGTGAGGAGTGAGGCTTGGCGAGAGGCGCTCGTACTCCCGACCACTGCGTGACGTTAGCTGGGGCTTCGGCGCCGCACCCCTTAGGTGAGATCGAGCACTTGTCGCGTGCAGCGAGTACTCGTTGCACGCGCAGTTGCGCGACCGCTTCCGACGTCGGCAGTCAGTCGGTTATCTATGCAAGTGTCTGCTGCCAGCCTACAGGCGACATTGATACGCGCCCATGCTTCATGGAAAAAGTAGCGCCCCAATAGCTCCTGAATCCCGATGACCGAAACGGCGGTGCCGCCGTGCCCCTCACTCCCCCTCCGCAAACATCTCCACCATCACCCCCCGCAGCCACTGGTTCCCCGGATCCCGGTGGTACTTGGTGTGCCAGAACAGATTGATCGCCACCTGCGGCAATTTGGCGGGGTGGGGCGCATACGCCAGGCCGAAGGGCTCGGCCATGCTCTGGGCCATTTTCTCGGGCACGGTGGCGACCATCTGGGTGGCCTGCAGGATGTGGCCGATGGCGACGAAATGCGGCACCGTGAGGCGCACGTCGCGGGCCACGCCCATGCGCTCCAGCAGTTCGTCCACCTTGCCGTGGCCCGTGCCTTCGGAGACGACGACCACGTGCTGCGCCTTCGCGAAATCGTCCAGCCCGATGCGGCGGCGCTTGTGCAGCGGGTGGTCCTGGCGGAACAGGCACACATAGGGCTGGCGGAAGAGGCGGCGCTGGAAGAAGCCGGCTTTGAGCTGCGGCAGCAGGCCCACGGCCAGGTCCACCTTGCCGGCCTCCATGGCGTCCTTCAGATCGGTCGCTGAATTGCGCACGGTGGCCAGGCGCACGCCGGGCGCCACCTGGGCCAGGCGCTCCAGCAGGCGCGGCAGAAAGTAGATCTCGCCGATGTCCGTCATGCCCACCTTGAACACGCGCCGGCTGGTGGCGGGGTCGAACCCCAGCTTGTGGTTCAGGGCGCCGTGGATCATGGCCAGCGCATACGACACCGACTCGGCCAGCTGGTCGGCATAGGGCGTGGGCTGCATGCCCTGGGCGGTGCGCAGAAAGAGTTCGTCGCCCAGCAGGCGCCGCAGCCGCGCCAGGGAATTGCTGACGGCCGGCTGCGTCAGGCCCAGGTTCTCGGCGGCCTGCGACACCTTGCGCGTGACCAGCAGCTGCTGGAAGACCACCAGCAGGTTCAGGTCGATCTCTTCCAGCTCCATGGCAGACCTTTATTCATCTAGGTGATGCTGTGTATTCATGCCATTCTATTGGCTGATGAATGGATCGCGGGAATGATCGGGCCCATAACGAAAACCTGGAGACAGTCCCCGATGGAATTGCATATCGAGCCGCTGGGCCGCGTGTTGCCTGTGGCGCCCGGCGCCAATCTGCTGGAAGTGCTGCGCGAGCACCAGATTCCCGTGTCGTACAGCTGCATGGCCGGGCGCTGCGGCACCTGCCGCTGCAAGGTGATCGCGGGCGAGGTGCTGGATTCCGGCCAGGCGCTGCGCATGCCGCCGCTGGGCGGCGATGGCGAGGCGCAGTACGTGATGGCATGCCAGACGGTGCTGAGCGAGTCCTGCACCATCGAGATTCCCGAGCCCGACGAGGTCGTCGTCCACACCGCCCGCACGCTCAAGGCCACGGTGACGGCCGTGGAAACGCTCACGCACGACATCCGCCGCGTGCTCCTCAAGCCCGCCAAACCGCTGGATTTCTCGCCGGGGCAGTACGCGCAGCTGCAGTTCGGCCCGGGCCTGGTGCGGCCCTATTCCATGGCCGGGCTGCCGCACGACGGCGAACTCGAATTCCATGTGCGCCTGGTCGAAGGCGGGCTGGTGTCCACCCACGTCGCCAACGTGCTGGCCGTGGGCGACGCGGTGCGCGTGAGCGGGCCGCTGGGGTCGGCCTATCTGCGCCGCAAGTACGAAGGGCCCATGCTCTGCGTGGCGGGCGGCACGGGGCTGGCGCCGATCCTGTCCATCGTGCGCGGCGCGCTGGAGGCCGGCATGCCCAACCCCATCCACGTCTATGCCGGCGCGCGTTCGGCGCGCGATGTCTATGGCCTGCAGTGGCTGGCCGATTTGCAGCAGCGGCATCCGCAATTGCAGGTGCATGCCGTGGTGGCTGCGGCCGATGCGGGGCCAGGGCAGCGCACGGGCCTGGTCACCGATGCCATCGCGCAGGACTGGCCTTCGCTGGAAGGCTGGCGTGCCTACCTGTGCGGATCGCCGCCGATGGTGGAGGCCGTGTCGCTGCTGGCGCGCCAGCGCGGCATCGCGCCCGAGCACCTCTACGCCGACGCGTTTTATGCGGGTACCCCCTGAGCGGCTGCGCCGCTTCCCCCTTCCAGGGGGACGACGCCAGCGGCCGGGCCAAGCCCGTTCCGCGGCGTCCGCTGGCATGGCCTGCTCCGCGGCCTTTCGATCGTGACGCGCCGTGCATTGACTGAACAACCCTCACCAGGAGACAACGACATGAGCAGTTCGCCCCACCCCGTCTTTCCATTGCAGCCCGTCTGGGAAACCCCCGGCACCCACCGCGTGCCCTTCGCGGCCTATACCAGCGAAGAGATCTACCGCCGCGAGCTGGAGCGGTTTTTCTACCGCGGCCACTGGTGCTACGTGGGCCTGGAAGCCGAGGTGCCCAACCCCGGCGACTTCAAGCGCACGGCGATCGGCGAGCGCTCGGTGATCCTCACGCGCGGCGAGGACATGCAGCTGCATGTGGTGGAGAACGTCTGCGCGCACCGCGGCATGCGTTTTTGCCGCGAGCGGCACGGCAACCGCAAGGAGTTCGTCTGCCCCTACCACCAGTGGAACTACAAGCTCGACGGCGCGCTGCAGGGCGTGCCCTTCCGGCGAGGCGTGAAGCAGGACGGCAAGGTCCACGGCGGCATGCCGGCGGACTTCAAGCTGGAGGAGCACAGCCTTACGCGGCTCAAGGTGGCGGTGCGCGGCGGCGTGGTGTTCGCCTCGTTCGACCATGACGTGGAGTCGCTGGAAGACTTCATGGGCCCGGTGATCCTGGGCTATTTCGACCGCATGTTCAACGGCCGCAAGCTGAAGATCCTCGGCTACAACCGCCAGCGCATTCCGGGCAACTGGAAGCTGATGCAGGAAAACATCAAGGACCCGTACCACCCCGGCCTGCTGCACACCTGGTTCGTCACCTTCGGCCTCTGGCGGGCGGACAACAAGTCGGAGCTGAAGATGGACGCGCGCCACCGCCATGCGGCCATGGTGTCCACGCGCGGCGAGGCCAAGAAGCAGGCATCGGACGTGTCGAATGTTTCCAGCTTCAAGGCCGGCATGCAGCTGGAAGACCCGCGCTTTCTCGACATCGTGCCCGAGCCCTGGTGGGGCGGCCCCACGGCGGTGATGACCACGCTGTTCCCGAGCGTGATCCTGCAGCAGCAGGTCAACAGCGTCTCCACGCGCCACATCCAGCCCGTGGGCCACGATGCCTTCGATTTCGTGTGGACGCATTTCGGCTACGAGGACGACACCGACGAGATGACCGAGCGCCGCCTGCGCCAGTCCAACCTGTTCGGCCCGGCGGGCTTCGTGTCGGCCGACGACGGCGAGGTGATCGAGTTCTCGCAGCAGGGCTTCGAGCAGAAGCCGTTCCACCGCGCGCTGGTGGAGCTGGGCGGCCACGAGGTGGGCGACACCGACCACATGGTGACCGAGACGCTGATCCGCGGCATGTACGAATACTGGCGCGGCGTGATGGAGAAGGAGGACTGAGACCATGAGCACGACGACGACCACCACTGCCACCACCGGCATGCCCGCCATCGACTTCGCCGATTTCTTTGCGCTGCAGCAGCTCTATGCCGATTACGCATCGGCGCTGGACGCCGCCGACTGGGACCGCTGGCCCGGCTTCTTCACCGAAGACTGCGTCTATCGCCTGCAGCCGCGCGAGAACCACGAGCGCGGCCTGCCGCTGGCCACGCTCTCGTTCGACAGCCAGGGCATGCTGAAGGACCGCGTCTACGGCATCCGCGAGACGCTGTTCCACGACCCCTACTACCAGCGCCACGTGATCGGCGCGCCGCGCGTGCGCGCGGCCGGCGAGGGCCGCTGGGAGTGCGAGGCGAACTACGCCGTGTTCCGCACCAAGCTGTCGGAGCCCTCCACCGTGTTCAACGTGGGCCGCTACCTCGACGTGGTGGTGCGCACGCCCGAAGGGCTGCGCTTCGCCCGCAAGGAATGCATCTACGACAGCGAAATGATCCTGAATTCCATCATCTATCCCATCTGATCCGAGGAGACACACCATGACCGCTATCGATACCGGATGGACCGAGGCCGCCGCGCTGGACGAGGTGCCGCAGGACGATGTGATCGGCGTGACCGTCGCAGGCCGCGACGTGGCCCTGTATTCGGTGGAGGGCGAGGTGTTCGCCACCGACAACCTCTGCACCCACGGCAACGCCCGGCTGTGCGACGGCTTCCTGGAGGGGCACGAGATCGAGTGCCCGCTGCACCAGGGCCGCTTCGACGTGCGCGACGGCAGCGCGCTGTGCGCGCCGCTCACGCAGGGTCTGCGCACCTACCCCGTGCGCATCGAGCAGGGCAAGGTGTTCCTGCAGTTCGACGGCGTGGATTCAGCGCGCTGAAGCGAGCAGGCGCTCGGGCTGGAACTGGAAGCCGTCCACCACGCTCCTGAGCCGGCCGACCTGCTCCAGCAGGCTGGCCGCGGCGGCCGAGGATTGCTCCACCAGCGCCGCGTTCTGCTGGGTCATGTGGTCGAGTTCGGTCACCGAGGCGTTGACGCGGCCCAGTTCGCCCGATTGCCCTTCGACCGACGTGCTGATGGCGCCCACCACCTCGGAGGCCCGGCGTGCGCAATCCACCACGTTCTGCATGTGTTCGCCGGCATCCGTCGCCAGCCGGCTGCCGCGCTCGGCTTTTTCCACGGAGGCGGCGATCAGCGTGCGGACTTCGCGGGCGGCTTCGGCGCTGCGACCGGCCAGCGAACGCACCTCGCTCGCCACCACCGCGAAACCCCGGCCCTGTTCGCCGGCGCGGGCCGCCTCCACCGCGGCGTTCAGCGCCAGGATGTTCGTCTGGAAGGCGATGCCGTCGATCACGCCCACGATGTCGGCAATGCGGCCGGCGCTGGAGTGGATGTCCTGCACGGTGGCGACGACCTCGGTCACCACGCTGCCGCAGTGCTCGGCCACCTGGGTGGCTTCCTGCGTCAGCCGGCGGGCCGCCACGGCCTCCTGCACACTGTGCTGGACGGCGCCGTCCAGCTGGCCCATCGATGCCGCTGCGTCCTGCAGGTGGGACGCGGTGCGCTCGGTGCGCTGGCTGAGGTCGCGGTTGCCCGTGGCGATCTCGCCCGCCGCTGCTGCCAGGCCCGCCGCGGCCTGGTGGACATCGGTCACCACCCCGTTGAGCCGCAGCAACGCGGCCTGCAGGGCCCGGGCCGCGGTGCTGTTCACCGGCACGTCGCGCACGTCCAGCGACAGCTGGCCGTCCTGCTGGGGGCGGCACAGGTACTGGAGTTCCGCCGATTCGATCGCATCGGCGCGGGTGCGGAAGGTGATGGCCACTTCCACGGCGGTCTGCACGACCACGAACGCGGCGTGCACCAGGATGCGCCCGAAGTCGGGCTCGGTGAGGCAGTACACCGGGCCCCCGGCCAGTTGCAGGCGGTCGAACGCGATATGGTGCACGGCGATCAGCACTGCCGCGAAGACGACGGGCCGCCAGTCGCGGTAGGCCAGCACGAAGGCCAGAAAGACGAAGACGCCGAAATGCATCTCCGTGGCGCCCAGGCTGAGCTGGATGTGCAGCGCCACCATGCCGATGCCGGCGGTCACGAGCGCCAGCCGGCTCAGCAGGCTGCCGCGCACCGCCAGATAGGCCCATGCGGCCAGCGCCAGCAGGCCGCCGCCCCAGAGGGCGGCGGTGCCGGGCCGGCCGTACATGAAACCGAGCCACAGCGCGACGACCGCGCCGAGGACGCAGATGGCGAGCAGCAGGCCGTCCGCCCGGCAGCCGATGGCCTGCAGGGCCTGCTGGGCGCTGGGGGAGAGATGGCGGCGTCGTTTCGGTGCGTCCATGGCAGGCTTCCGGTGGGGATGGTCGTTACGTGACCCAGAATAATGCGAAACGCAACAAAAGAGACTTTTTGTAGTGCGGCGGGTGTGGGGTATCCGCATCGCCGCCAGCCATGCGCAGGCCCCGGCGTGCCCGCAGGTGTCAGGGCGCCAGCAGTCCGGTTTTCGCGACGAATCCGTTCAGCGGGTCCCGCCAGTAGCGGCCTCCCACCCGCAGCAGGTTGTGCCCGTCCGCACCTTCCAGCGCGGGGGCCGCGATGAACTGCGCATCGTCGCCGCCTTCGCGGAAGGCGCCGAACCACTGGCGCGGCATGTCCGGGCCCCAGTACTGGTCGTTCTGGGCATACAGCCACAGGGTGGGCACGCGCACCTGCGTGCCCAGCTGGCGGTACAGCCCGGTGAGCACGTCGGGCCGGCAGCTGTGGCCGGGGGCGGTGTCGGGCTTGCCGCCCGCGCCGCCGGAGAAGTTGACCGCGCCGACCACGCCGGGCAGGCGGCCCGCCGCCGCGGCGATGGTGGCCATGCCGCCCACCGACTGGCCTTCGAGCAGGATGCGGTCGCGCCGCACCCAGGGTTGTTGCAGGGCCCAGCCGTGCACGGCCTGGACGGTGGCCGCGGCGTGCTGCGCCACCTGGGCATAGTCGGGCAGGCCTGTGCAGCCGGCGGCTCCGGCCGGCCAGCGGGCGCCGGAATTCTCGCGGTCCGGGCCGCCGGTGGCGCCATAGCCGGGCCGGATCGGCGCGACCACGGCCACGCCCTGGCGCAGCCAGTAGGCCACGTGGCCCAGGGGAACGGGATATTGCAGGGCGGCACGCACGGCGGGATCGGCCGAGCGGCCGTGCGAGAAGATCACCAGGGGAAAGGGGCCGGGCCCGCCGGGGCGGAAGACCTGGGTCGCCACGTCCACCTCGCGGCCGTCGATGGCCAGGTGCAGCACCTGCGTGTCGGGCTCGGGCAGGGGCGCGGCGGCATGGGCAGGACCGGTGGCGAGCAGGGCCGCCGCCAGGGCGCCGGACGCCAGGAGCGGTGGGAACAGGCGCACGGGTCTGCGCAGGGGTCGGCGCGGTGGGGGCATGCGGGCCTCTCGGATCGGGCTGCCATGGACGGGTGGCCCATCCATTATGGGGCGGCTCGACCGTGACTGCGGTCCCGCTGATGGGGAGGCCACCCTCCCGCGCCGCTGCTTTCGCCGTTTTCCCTAGGCGGAATGCGGTGCGGGATGCAGTGCGGCCTGCCGCTGCGCAAGCCAGAAAACCGGCAGCGCCAGCACCGCGCAGCCCGCGAGCACGGCGAAGGCCAGCCCGAAGTGCCCCTGTGCTCCCACCACGCTGTTGGCGATGGCCGGGCTCAGCGAGGCGCCGACGCCCTGCAGGGTCATGACCAGCCCGAGGGCGGTGTTGTAGCGGCCGCTGCCGCGCACGTAGCGCTCCACCATCAGGGGGGTGGCCACGCCCAGGGCGCCGGCCGCGAGACCGTCGAGGATCTGCACGGGAATGTTGGCCCAGGCATCGGGAATCGCCCAGGCCAGGATGCCGCGCACGGGCAGCGCCAGGATGGCGATGTAGATGAACACCTGCAGGTCGAGGCGGCGGCTGCGCGACACCCACAGCGCCACCGGCACCATGGTGAGCTGGGCGACGACGATGGCGATGCCGGTCCACAGCAGCGGCGCGGAGTCGGGTACCGTGGCCGCCAGCCGCTGGTTGAGCAGCGGCAGCATGGCCGCGTTGCCCAGGTGGAAGAGCGCGCACGCCAGCCCGAAAAGCCAGAGCGCGCGGTGCGACAGGAAGGCGCGCCAGCCTTCGGGAGCGGCCGTGGCGCGGGCGGATGCGGCAGCCGGTACGGCGTCCATGCGCGCGGCCTCCGGATCCGGCTCGCCGCCCCGGGCTGCCACGTGGTCGATGTCGCGGTCGCGGATGGCCATCAGGCAGGCCAGGGCGCCCACGGCCATGGCCGTCATGACGACCAGCATCCAGGGCGCGCCCAGCCAGTGCGCGAAGGCCGCCGCGCCCAGCGCGGAAACGATGTTGCCGGCATGGCTGTAGGCCTCGTTGCGGCCGGTCTGGTGGCGCAGGCCGCCGCTGCGCGCCAGGCCCAGCGTGAGCGCCGCGAGCCCGGCGGCCAGCAGCGCGCCGGCCACGCCGGTGAGCACCTGCGACAGCACCAGCATGCCCGGCGACCGGGTGCCGAAGGCGATCGCGCTCGCGGCCAGGATGGCCACCGCGGCGATGGCGACCAGCATCCGCTTGGCGTGGACGCGGTCCGCCCAGGCGCCGGCCAGGGGCGTGGCCAGCATGCCGGCCAGGCCGCCGGCCGACATCACGATGCCGATCATGGTCTGGTCGATGCGCTGGGTCTGCAGGTAGGTGGCGAGGAACGGACCGAGCCCGTCGCGCACGTCCGCCATGAAGAACGCCATCCAGGCCAGGGCCGTGAGGGAGGCCCCGGCGGCCACCGGCGCGTTCCCTCCGGCAGACCGTCTTTCCTCGGGGGCCGGGCCTCCGAACAGCGGGGAGGGGGCGGTGTCTGCGATGGCGGGGTGCGCGGCGGTGGTCATGGTGTCACCCGTGGTGGGGTTGGGCGGGGAGGGTCTTGCCGTTGACGGTGCGGGCCTCGATCACATGGCCCTGCGCGCCGCGCAGCGGGCGGGCGGGACCGGTGGCCTCGACCGCGTCGCCGGGCTGCAGCTGCAGCGCCGCGTAGCCGTCGGGGCGCAGGTGGATGAAGTCGCCGGTGTCCAGCACCACGCCGTTGGGCTCGCCGTGGCGGGCGTGGTGGATGCGCGCCACGCGGCCTTCGGCGCGGCGCACGGCCTCTTCGGGCGCGGCGGGCTCGCCATCGATCGACACGAGCCGCTCGAAGACATAGACCTCGTGTGCGGCCTCGCCATGCCGCGGGGGCGTCGCCACGCTGCCTTCGAGCACGACGGACTGGCCGGGCTTCAGGGCTTCGGCGGCGCGCACTGCGCGTTCGTCATGCTTGCCGAAGGTGAACTGCGCGGGGACGCCGTCCACGTCGATGAGCACGCCTTCCACTTCGCCGCGCGGGCTGTGGAGCAGGTGCTGGAAGCGGCCCTCGAGGGACCAGACTTCCACGGTTTCCTGGGGTTGGGTCATACGGGTTTCCTGTGGGTGAGGGGGAACGGAAAGGGGATCAGGGCATGCGCGGCGGGCCGCCGGCCGGGCCGCGGAAGACTTCCTGCAGCGTGCTGGCGGAGGAGCCCAGCTGCGTGGCCTCCAGTGCCGTGCCCAGTGCATTGCGCGTACCCCAGCCGCGGGCCGACACGGTGGCGCCGGTCTGCAGCAGGTTGCCGATGGAGGCGGCCACGTGCGGCGGGAAACGGACGATCACGCCGTTGTCGAGCAGCAGGCCGTGGGCGTCGCCGCGGGTGTTGAGCAGGACGGCGGCCACGCGCCCGTCGGTCTGCAGCTCGACCAGGGCCGGGCGCTGCGGCGGGGCGGGGGGCATCTGGCCCGGGGTCGGGGGCGTGTCCTGGACGGTGCGGCCCTGCGAGCTGATCGCGCCGATGCGCAGCACGGGCACGCCGGAATAGTGCCAGCCGGCCACGTCCACGGCATCACCCGCGCGCAGCCAGGATGTCAGGGTATCGGACAGGTGCGGCGGGAAGGCCACCTGCGTGCCGTCCTGCAGCAGCAGGCCGTCGGCCTCGCCGTTGGGGTTGAGCAGCCAGCGCTGCACGGCGCCGCTGTGCGAGGCCTGCTCCACGGCAGCAGGCTGGCCGATCGGGCCGGGCGGCTGGCCGGCCGCGGGGGGCGGCGGAACGTCGCCGGGGGCCGGGGGCGCGGGCTGGGCTTGTGCTCCGGCACAGGCGAGCAGGAGGGCGGCGAGGCCGGCGCGGGTCAGGGTGTTGAGTCGCATGGCAGAACTCCTTCAGGTTGTGGAGCTCTGGTATCTCAAGAGGCGTGCCAGCATGGAATTCCTTATGAATCAAGGGCTTGCGTTGCTTTTCACTGCCGGTGCATGGATGTCGTGAAGACAATCTGTCCGGATTCGCGACATCGCCGGGGCCTCCACCTGTCTCATTCCATGCCGTACTGGGCCAGCTTGCTGTAGAGCAGCTGGCGGTGGATGCCCAGGCGCCGGGCGGCAAGCGAGCGGTTGCCGCGGGCCTGTTCGAGCGCGTGGGCGATCAGCCGGCGCTCCAGCCGTTCCACGGCCTCGGGCAGCGGCACGTCGAGCCAGTCCTGCGGCAGGGCGCCGTCGGCGGGCCCGGACGCTGCCGCCGGGCCCGTGGGCGGGCCCAGGTCGAGGTCGGCCGCACCCACCACGGGGCCGCGCTGCAGGGCCTGCACGCGCTCCATGGCGTTGCGCAGTTCGCGCACGTTGCCCGGCCAGCCGTGGGCGAGCAGGGCGCGCGCCGCGTCCGGCGCCAGGCGCTTGGCCGGCTGCGGCGCCGCTGCGCGGCGCAGGAAATGCTCGGCGAGCGGCACGATGTCGGCCAGCCGTTCGCGCAGCGGGGGCAGCGCGATCTGCAGCACGTCGAGCCGGTAGCGCAGATCCTCGCGGAATCGCCCCTCGCGCACGGCGGCGGCCAGGTCGCGGTGCGTGGCGGCCACCACGCGCACGTCCACCTTCACCGGCCGGTGGCTGCCCAGGGGCGTGACCTCGCCCTCCTGCAGCGCGCGCAGCAGCTTGGCCTGCACGTCCGGCGCCATGTCGCCGATCTCGTCGAGCAGCAGCACGCCGCCGTCGGCCGCGCGGAAGCACCCGGGCCGATCGGTGGCGGCGCCGGTGAAGGCGCCCTTCACATGGCCGAACAGCTCGCTTTCCAGCAGTTCCTTCGGAATGGCCGCGCAATTGAGCGCCACGAACGGGCCGGCGCTGCGGGCCGAGTGCCGGTGCAGCGCGCGCGCCACCAGCTCCTTGCCCGTGCCGGTTTCGCCCTGCACCAGCACGGGCGCCTCGCTCGCGGCGGCCAGGCCGATGCGCTTGTGGACTTCGCGCATGGCCTCGCTCACGCCGATGAGTTCGCCGTCCGCCTCGTCCGCGCCGGCCCGCGCCGCGGGGGCGGGCGGGGTGGCATCCGCCTCGGCGCGGGAGCGCAGGGCGCGCTCCAGCACCTCGATCACCGCGGCACGGCCCACCGGCTTGGTCAGGTGGTCGAAGGCGCCCAGGCGCATCGCCTCGATGGTGCCGGAGCCGCTGGCGTAGGCCGTGAGCACCACCACCGGGGGCAGTTCGGGCACGCGGGCGGCGAGCGCGGCGAGGGTTTGCAGCCCGTCCATGCCGGGCATGCGGTGGTCCAGGAAAATGGCGGCGTAGCGGTGGCGCCCGGCCTGCTGCAGCGCTTCGTCGCCGCTGGCGGCCTCGTGCACCTCGTGCCCCAGGCCCTGCAGGGTTTCGACCAGCGATTCGCGGAAGGCCGCGTCGTCATCGACGGCTAGGATGCGTGCCATGGCAGCTCCAGGAGGAAGCGGGCGCCGCCGCCTTCGCGCGGCGCGTAGTGCAGGTCGCCGCCGTGCGCCAGCGCCACCTCGCGCGCCAGTGCCAGGCCCAGGCCGTTGCCGTCGGTGCGGCCGGTGGCGAAGGGCTCGAAGAGCTGGGCGCGCAACGCCTCGGGTACGCCCGGGCCGTCGTCCTCCACCGCGATCACGCACAGGGAACGGGCGGCATCCACCTGGGCCGAGAGCACGGCCTCGCCTCCCTGCGGCGCATGGCGCACGGCGTTGTCCAGCAGGTTGTCGATGGCACGTGCCGCGTGCACCGGGTCGAAGACGGCCGTGGCCGGCGCATCGCCGCGCAGCGTCAGGCGCACGCCCCGGGCACCGGCCGCGGCCCGGGCGGTGTCCAGACGCTCCTGCAGCCAGGCGGGCAGGTCCACCGGGTGGGGTTCGAGCTGCAGGGGCTGCACCAGGGTCAGCAGGCTCTGCACCAGGCCCTCCAGCCTGTCGATCTGCGTGCCGATGGCGGCCAGCGCGTCGGCATGGCGTGCAGGGGGCGCCGCCAGCGCGTTGTCGGCCTTCAGCCGCATGGCGGCGATGGGGTTGCGGATCTCGTGCGCCACCGATGCCGTCATGCGGCCCAGGGCCGTGAGGCGCATGTCGCGGTGCTGCTGGGCGAGCGCTTCGCGCAGGCGCTCGCGCGCTTCCTGCAGCCGGGTGCCGAAGCTGTTGAAGCCATCCACGATGCGGTCGAGCTCGCGGATGCCGGTGCGCTGCAGCACGGGCACGGTGTCGCCCCCGGCCTGCGCCAGCGCATCCTCCATGCGCTGCACCTGCCGCAGGCCGCGCTGCAGCATCCACCCGAGCCAGGCGCCCGACACCACCACCAGCAGGGCCAGGATGGCGATGCCCGCGCGCAGGCTGTCCTGCGCGGCGATGGCGCCGGCATGCACGCGGGTCATGGTCCAGACGGCCGTGTCCGGGTGCGCGGACAGCGGGCAGGCCGCCACGATGAGCACCTCGCGGCTGCCGCGCACCAGGTTCACCAGCGGCTGGCGCCCGGCGCTGGACTGCCGCGCCATTTCCACGATCAGGGGCTCCTCGGCGGAGGGCACGTCGCTTTTCACGCCGCTGCCTTCGTAGGTGGGATAGGCATAGGCCAGCATGCCGCCGCTGGCGCTCCAGGCGCCGCCTTCGACGCGCGGCGCCTCCAGCAGCACCATGTGCAGGAGCACCCGCAGCAGGTCCTCGCGCGGCGCGTCGGCCGCCACGTCGGGCACGGACTGGGCGTAGCGTGCGGCGACGTCGGCGCAGGCCTGGGCCACGCGGGTGCGGCCGGCGGCCACCTGCGCGCCGGAGCCCGACTGGTAGAGCACCGTGAGGACCACGGCCACCAGGGCGCAGGCGCCCAGCAGCAGGGTCCAGAAGAGGGTGAGTTGGATACGCAGGGAGCGCACGGGGGATCCGCGGGTGGAAGACGTGCGCATCCTACGGTGCCACGGATGAGCCGGCGGTAGGAGAGCAGCCCATCCACCGGCCCGGAGGTCCAGGCCGGAGGGCCGGACCGGGCGGGATCAGGCCGCTTCGGGGTAGAACAGCCGCCGTGCGGGCACGGGCGCCACGGCGCGGCCGATGGCGGCGATGTGGTCCGGCGTGGTGCCGCAGCAGCCGCCCACGATGTTCACCAGGCCTTCGGCCGCGAACTCGTGCACCAGGCGGCTGGTGACCTCGGGCGTCTCGTCGAAGCCGGTGTCGCTCATCGGGTTGGGCAGGCCGGCATTGGGGTAGCAGCTGATGAAGGTGTCTTCCGCCACCCGGTTCAGCTCCTGGATGTACGGGCGCATCAGCGTGGCGCCCAGGGCGCAGTTGAGGCCGATGGCCAGCGGGCGCGAGTGGCGCACGCTGTGCCAGAAGGCCGTCACGGTCTGGCCCGAGAGGATGCGGCCGGAGGCATCGGTGACGGTGCCGCTGATGATGAGCGGCAGGCGCTCGCCGCTCGCCTCGAAGTACTCGTCGATGGCGAAAAGGGCGGCCTTGGCATTCAGCGTGTCGAAGATGGTTTCCACCAGCAGCACGTCGGCTCCGCCCTCGACGAGTGCCTCGGTCTGCTCGTAGTAGGCCGCGCGCAGCTGCTCGAAATCGACGTTGCGCGCGCCGGGGTCGTTCACGTCGGGGCTGATGCTGGCCGTCTTGGGCGTGGGCCCCAGGGCGCCGGCCACGAAGCGCGGCTTGTCGGGCGTGGAGTACTTGTCGCAGGCGGCGCGCGCGAGCTTGGCCGAGGCGAGGTTCATCTCGCGCGCCAGGTCGGCCATGTGGTAGTCCTCCTGCGCGATGGTCGTCGCGCCGAAGGTGTTGGTCTCGATCAGGTCGGCGCCCGCTGCCAGGTAGCGCTCGTGGATGTCGCGGATCACGTCCGGCCGGGTCAGCGACAGCAGCTCGTTGTTGCCCTTCACGTCCCGCGGGAAATCCTTGAACCGGTCGCCCGCGCCACCGGGGCCGCTGTAGCCCTCGCCGCGGTACTGGGCCTCGCCCAGCTTGAAGCGCTGGATCATGGTGCCCATGGCGCCGTCGAGGATGGCGATGCGTTCGGCCAGGATGCCAGGCAGTTGTTGGGCGCGGGTGTAGTGGAGGGGCTGCATGGACACGATTGTAGAAAGAGCTGGCTTGAGTGTCTTTTTGTAAATTTGGTTCATATATGATTCCCGCCGCTGCTCGACAGTGAAGCGGCCAAAACACATTTCAAAAGAGAAATCCATGGGAATCCAGCGTTCACTCCTTACCCTTTCCGCGGCGCTCGTCGGCATTTTCCTCGTCGGATGCGCGGGCCCGGCTCCCAACTATTCCCCGTCCGTCAGCAACGTGGAAAAGCTCAAGAAAATGGACCTGTCCACTGCCAAGGTGGGAGCGTTCACGCCGAAAGCCGGGATGCCGAATGCGGAGTCCATCGGCTTGCGGGCCGCGTCGATGGTGTCTCCCGTCGGCAAGAACTACGGCGATTACCTGGCGGCGGCGCTGAAGTCGGAACTCGAACTGGCCAAGCTGTATGACCCGGCATCCACCATCGAGGTGTCCGGCACTCTCATCGAGAACAACATCAATGCCGGCGGCATCAGCAAGAACGACGGCCAGCTGGAAGCACAGTTCGTCGTCAAGGACGGTGCAACCGTGCGCTACGACAAGACCAAGAAAATCACCCGCGAGTGGGAAGGCGCCTTCGCCGGCGGAGTGGCCATTCCCCAGGCGGCCAACAACTATCCGCTGATGGTGCAGCAATTGCTGGGAGAGCTGTTTTCGGATCCCGACTTCGTCGCAGCCGTGAAGAAGCGCTGAGGATCGATGATGAAGCGCGTCGCAATGCTCGCAGCCGCCGCGAGCCTCGCCATGGCCCTGGTCGGCTGTGCCCATCCCATCTCCATGGCGCCCGATCTGTCCAAGTTGGAATCCGCCGCGGGAGAGGTTCCCCTGGACAAAAAGGCCGGTTATTACATCGCGGCATCCGCTGCCGAGGTGGAGGTGACCACTGCCGGAGGCGGGGGCGACAAGGTCCGGTACTTCCCATACCGTGATCTTGAAACCGGAATCTACAAAGCCCTTGCTACGGTGTTCCGGGATGTGGCAAAGGTCCGCGATCCGCAGAATGCCGAGGAAATCCGCCAGAGCGGAATCCAGCTGCTGATCATTCCGGATATCCGCACCACATCCTATTCCGAGAGCCTGGTCACCTGGCCGCCTACCCTGTTCACTGTTGCGATCCAGTGCCAATTGAAGGACGCCCAGGGAAAGACCCTGGACAACATACAGGTCGAGGGGCGCGGCATGGCCCAATTCGATGAGTTCAAGGACAACTTCTCTCTCGCGGCGGTGCGCGCGAGCAATGAGGCCCTTGCGCAATTGGCGGTCGCACTGCGCAAATCGCCCGCACTGGCGAAGTAGCGCCGGGAGCGGAAGGGCTGGCCCCGGACGCGGGCGGCACTCGGCGTTCGCCGCCTCGGCGCACACCAGTCGTGCGAACCCGTGCCTTCAGCCAGGGCCACCGGCCTGGCCCGGCACGGCAGCCGCCGCCACGTCCAGAAACGTCTGCAATGCCGGGTTCGGTGCCGCCTCGTGCCATGCGAGCACCCCCACCGTGGGATGCTCCAGGTGCGCGATGGGCACGAAGCGCACGCCCTGCACGGCGGCCTGCGCCATCGTGGCGGGCACCAGCGCCACGCCCATGCGCATGGCCACCAGGGCGACCACGGTCAGCCACTGGCGCGTTGCATGGCGGGTGTGCGGGTGGATGCCGGCGCGGTGGAAGAGGGCGACCACGTTGTCGTGGTTGGCCGGGGCGACGTCGCGCGCGAACATCACGAAGGTTTCTTCGGCCAGGGCGCGCAGGTCCACCTGCGCCGCACCGGCCAGCGCATGGTCGTGCGGCAGGCAGGCCACGAAATGGTCCTGCGCCAGCGGCAGGCTGCGCAGCGGCACGGGCACCACGCTGGCGTTGATGAAGCCGGCGTGCAGCTGCCGGTGCAGCAGCGCCTCGATCTGCTCGCCCGAGGACATCTCGCGCAGGTTGACCTCGATGCCCGGCGCGCGTTCGCCGAAGGCGCGCACGATGGACGGCATGTCGCGGTAGACCATCGATCCGGTGAAGCCGATGTCCAGCCGCCCGCGCAGGCCCGCGGCGACGGCCCGCGCCGTGTCGCCCGCCCGCGCCACGCGGTCCAGCACCACGCGCACCTCGGCCAGGTAGGCCTGGCCCGCAGGCGTGAGCGCCACGTGCTTGCTGCTGCGGTCGAAGAGCTTCACGCCCAGTTCGTCCTCCAGTGCCTTGATGCCCGAGCTGAGCGGCGGCTGGGTGATCGCCAGCCGCTCTGCCGCGCGGCCGAAATGCAGCTCCTCGGCCAGCACGGCGAAGTAGCGCAGCAGGTGCAGTTTCATGGCGCGATGATGCCAGCGGCGCAAGGGCCCCTGGCAGGTGCGCCCCGCAGGTTCAGCGGACCCGGCCTTCCCTCCAGGCGGCCAGCAGCTTGTCGTACTCGATGGTGCGGCCCTGCGGCTTCTCGTTGTCGAGCTTCTTCCAGGGCGCATGCTGGTCGCTGAGCCACTTGGCGGGGTCGCTCTTCGGGTTGAGCTTGGGCGCGCAGCGGGCCATGCCGGCGCGCTGCAGGCGGGCCATGACGTCGTCCATCTCGCCGGCCAGGCTGTCCATGGCGCCCTGGGGCGTCTTCTCGCCGGTGACGGCGACCGCGACGTTCTTCCACCAGAGCTGCGCGAGCTTTGGGTAGTCGGGCACGTTGTTGCCGGTGGGGGTCCAGGCCACGCGCGCGGGGCTGCGGTAGAACTCGATGAGGCCGCCGTAGCGGTTGGCGTTCCTGGTGAAGTATTCGTGCCGGATGTCGCTGTCGCGGATGAAGGTCAAGCCGGTGATGGACTTCTTCAGCGAGACCGTCTTGCTGGTCACGAACTGCGCATAGAGCCAGGCGGCGGCGACGCGGTTGGGGTCATGGTCCTTGAAGAAGGTCCAGCTGCCCACGTCCTGGTAGCCGTTCTGCATGCCGTCCTTCCAGTAGGGGCCGTTGGGGCCGGGGGCCATGCGCCATTTCGGCGTGCCGTCGGCGTTCACCACGGGCAGGCCGGGCTTGATCATGTCGGCGGTGAAGGCGGTGTACCAGAAGATCTGCTGTGCGATCTGGCCCTGGGCGGGCACGGGGCCGGCCTCGCCGAAGGTCATGCTCAGCGCTTCCTTGGGGGCATAGGCCTTCATCCAGTCGATGTACTTGGTAAGGGCGAAGACGGCGGCCGGCGAATTGGTGGCGCCGCCGCGCGACACGGATGCGCCCACGGGCGTGCATTTGTCGTCGGCCACGCGGATGCCCCATTCATCGACGGGCATGCCATTGGGGATGCCCTTGTCGGCGGCACCGGCCATGGAGAGCCAGGCGTCGGTGAAGCGCCAGCCCAGGGACGGATCCTTCTTGCCGTAGTCCATATGGCCGTAGATGGGCTTGCCGTCCAGCGTCTTGACGTCGTTGGAGAAAAAGGCCGCGATGTCTTCGTACGCGCTCCAGTTGAGCGGCACGCCCAGCTCGTAGCCGTACTTGGCCTTGAACTTGTCCTTCAGGTCCTTGCGGTCGAACAGGTCGGCGCGGAACCAGTAGAGGTTGGCGAACTGCTGGTCGGGCAACTGGTACATCTTGCCGTCCGGCGCCGTGGTGAAGCTGGTGCCGATGAAATCCTTCAGGTCCAGGCCCGGGTTGGTGTAGTCCTTGCCCGCACCGGCCATGTAGTCGGACAGGGCCATGATCTTGCCGTAGCGGTAGTGCGTGCCGATCAGGTCGGAATCGGAGATCCAGCCGTCGTAGATGGACTTGCCCGACTGCATCGATGTCTGCAGCTTCTCCACGACGTCGCCCTCCTGGATGATGTCGTGCTTGACCTTGATGCCGGTGATCTCCTCGAACGCTTTCGTCAGCGTCTTGGACTCGTATTCATGCGTGGTGATCGTCTCGGAGACGATGGACACTTCCGAGACGCCCTTGTCCTTGAGCTTCTTGGCCGCTTCGATGAACCACTTCATCTCGGCCAGCTGCTGGTCCTTGCCCAGGGTGGAGGGCTGGAACTCGCTGTCGATCCACTTTTTGGCCTCGGCTTCGCCGGCCCACGCGGCCTGGCCCAGGGCCAGGACCGCGGCGGCGCAGGCTACCGCGTGAAAACGCAATGTCATCGTTGTCTCCTGTGAAGCTTCCCTTGGATAACCTCAGCTCGGTCGGGAAGCGCTGGCCGAGTGATCTGGCAGAAACGGTCCCTATCCCTTGCGCAGGATCAGCGCGAGCACGGCCATGGAGACCCCGAAGCTGATCCAGACGGAAGGCTCCTGCTCGAGCTTGAACCACTCGGCGAACTTCGCGCCCAGGCCCACGAAGATCAGGTTGATGTAGGCGGCCGAGAGCAGGCCGATGAAGAGCCGGTCGCCGCGCGTGGTGGCGATGGGCAGGAAGCCACGGCGCAAGGTGGTGGGGGACTTGACCTCCCACACGGCCATGCCGGCGAGCATGAGCACGATGCAAACGAAGAAGACCGCAACAGGCGTGGTCCAGGCCATCCAATCAAACATGATCGCCCCCCTGTGCGCCTGCGGCGCTTCCCCCCAGGGGGACGCAGCCAGTGGCCGGGCAAA
>NZ_JMKU01000022.1 GCF_000687165.1 Paracidovorax oryzae ATCC 19882
GCCCCGAGAGCCCTGCGAACTCCCGGTACAGCGGGCGTTCGTGCAGTTCTTCCTCCATGGCCGGGTCGCTCAGGTTCCACCACAGTTGCAGGCAGTGGATGCGCAGCATCGTCTCCACGGCGAATGGCGGGCGTCCACCCAGTGCCTGGTGCGCGCCGCGCGCATGCGGCTGGATCAGCGCCACCAGCGCCGCCCACGGCACCACCCGGTTCATCTCTTCAAGGAAGATCTCCTTGCGGGTCTTCTTGGGCAGGGGATCGAACCCCAGCATCTGCTGCTGCTCATGCGTCATGCTCGCCATCTTGCCTGCGGCTCACTTCACGCGCCAGTCAGCGATGGGGTTTTGCAGACCTTCCCTAACTATGCAAGGTAGCGTGGTCGGAAACATCTGCGAGCTCGGCCCAAGGCCTCTAAAACCAGGCGGCAGCAGGACGGTGCTTCAAGCCGCAGTAATCCCGGCACGCGCCACCCACCCCTTGAAGGTGAACGCGCAATAGAACAGCTCGATGTCCGTGAATCCCGCTTCGCGGAGCTGGTCGGCGTCCTGCTGCGGGGATAACACAGGCAGCCTTTGCCTGATCGCCGCGATGCTCCCTTCCGCCTGTGCCGTGGGCACGCCGGATGCCGCAGCGAATGCCGCATTGCGTGCGAGCCAGCGGTGCCCTGCAGGAATTTCGCTGTCAAAGCTGTGGTGCGCGACGACCAGGGGCGCTCCGGGCTTGAGCCGCGCGCGCAGCTGCTGCAGGGTCCGCAGGCGCTCGTTTGCCGGCAGGAAATGGAGCGTCAGCAGGCAAGTCGCGCCGTCGAAAGGGCCTGCCGGTGCACTGTCAATATAGCCTTCGTGCAGGTCCACGCGCGGCGCGAGCGGGCCGAGGGTCGTGCGGGCAAGGCCGAGCATCTCGGCGGAGGGATCGACCCCGTCGAAGCGCCACGCCGGCTGCATCTCGGCGAAGGCCTTCAGTTCCAATCCGCCACCGGCGCCGAGCACCAGGATGCGGGCGTCGGCCGGGGCCTGTTCGGCCAGCAGCACGCCGGCCATCCTGTGCAGGTCCCGCAGGCCGGGCACCAGCCTCTCGGTTCTCTCGGCGTAGCCCGATACGGCTGCAGGATCGGAGAACGGGATCATCGCGTGCGGTCTTACGCCGGCTGCGGTGCGAGGCTCTCGGGCCACACCAGCGAACGATGGACCTGTGCGCCTGCCATGGCGCCATGGCCCACGGCCAGGGACAACGAGTGGGGGATTCTCGCCACGTCGCCGCAGGCGAACACCCCGGCCACCGATGTCTTGTTCTCGGCATCGGTGCGGATTTGCATGCCCATCGGTGTCTCTTCCAGCGCGCAGCCCATGGCTTCGGCGAGCGGACTGGAAGGGGCCGTGCGCGTCGCCGTGAACAGTCCGGCGAAGCGCAGCTGCCGTCCGTCGGCCAGTACCACGTCGGCATGCCCTTCGATCCTGTCGATGGGGGTCTCCTCGATGGCCACGCCCCGTCGGGCGAGGGCGGAGCGGGACGCGTCGGTCAGGTCCAGGGCGCGGTTGACGAGCAGGGTCACGTCGCCCCAGCCGGTGAGCAGTTCGGCCTGGTGGACGGACATCGGGCTGGCGCCGACGATGCCGATGCGGCCCTGGCCGAGTTCGTAGCCATGGCAGTACGGGCAATGGAAGACGGCCGTGCCCCAGCGCTCGGCAAGGCCTGCGACGGCGGGAAGCTGGTCGGCCACGCCGGTGGCCAGCAGGATGCGGCGGGCATGGTGCGAGCCGCCGTCGGACGTGGTGACCGTGAATGCATCTGCGGATCCAGTGACGGCCGCGGCTTGCCCTTCCTGCCAGCTCAGTGATGGATAGGCGGCGAGCTGCCGGCGCGCATTCGCCGCGATGTCCTCCGGAGGCACGCCGTCCTGGCCCAGGAAACCGTGCGAATGGCTGGCGGAGCGGTTGCGGCGCTGGCCCGCGTCGATCACCAGCACGGATCGGCGCGCCCGTACCAGTTGCAGGGCGGCAGCCATTCCTGCATAGCTTCCGCCGACGATGATGGTGTCATATCGCATGGTCAACTAACTCCTTGTGCGCCGTGCCGCCGCATGCCGGCGCGCGAAGTCGGCGGCCAGGTCGGCGAGGGTGATCTCCGAAAACCGCTTCAGCAGCAGCGCCTCGGCTTCCGCGAACGTGCTTTCCAGTGCCGCGTTCACCGCTTGCTCCACCAGGCATTCCGGCGATTCGTTGCGGTTGCCGATGGCGAACATGGCGGGCTCGCCCAGCGCTTCGTGCAGCTGGCGCAGGGTGACGGTGCCCAGGTCTGCATGGATGCGCCATCCGCCCGCATGGCCTTTGTCCGACGTGACGATGCCCGCCTCCCGCAGGTACCCCATGGTGCGCCGGACGACGACGGGGTTGGTGCCCAGGCATTGCGCGAGGGCGTCGGATGTCATGGGGCCCTCGTGCTCGGCCATGTGCAGCAGCGCATGGAGGACGGAGGACAGGCGGCTGTCGTGTTTCATGTAACTAATGATGTTGCATGATGGGCGGCATGTCAAGCAGCGCTGCCCTGGCGACGGTGACCGGCCGTGGTGCCGCAGGCTACGGGCGAGCGCCCACCGGATGCCCGTCCCGGCCTTTTTTCCTATGCAGGCTGGCTCAGAAGCATCAAGATATCCGCGTACCAGGCGCAATTGAGCCCAAGCGACTCGTCCCTGGCCAGGTCGCGGGTGAGCATGTCCATGCGCGTGGAATGCACTCCGAGCAACTGCCAGTTCGCCAGCGAGGCTCCGTCTGCCCGCCCGCCGCGCCTGCGCCGCAGGACAGGTGCGCCACTGCTGCCACTGTGCGTCCTGGCGTCGGTCAGAAAGCAGCCTTGTTGCTGGAAGCGCACGCCATAGGCCGAAGCGATCGATGCGCCGCGGGCCACGGCGAGGTGGTGAACAGTGTCGTGAAACCCCAAAGGAAATCCGACGATCGCCAGGTTGTCTCCCATGGCCACTTCCTCGCCTGCGGGGTCCAGGTGGGATGGGTCGAAGGCTTGCAGCACCGCGTCTCCCGGAAGGCGGCCGGTGTGGATTTCTATGGCGGCGATGTCCACCGGCCCGCCCGTGTCGGTGGCCTGCCGCCACAGCGCGATACCGTGGCCATAGAGAGGTATCGAGAAGGTCGCGTGCAGGGTCAGATTGCGTGCGTCGGTATGCAATCCGATTTCGATGCGGTCCGGGAAGTGGCTGCTGGGCTCGTCGGAAAAGACATGCCGGTTCGTTACCAGGAACAGCAGGCCGTCGCGGCGGAAGAAGAAGCCGCTGGCACCCGTCAGCAACCGGGTTCCGGAGTACGTGCGGATGTATGTCGTGGCCAGAAGAATGGCTTCGACGGCCTCGCGCTGCGGGATGCTTGCCGGGGGCGGTGCGGCCGACGCCAGCATCGCGTGCGTTCTGGTGATGTCCCGCTCGAAGGCGGCCAGCACATGGTCCGAGATGGGGGTGTTCAGAATGACGGTCCGTGCTGCCTCGGCGCGGGCTTCGAACGAACGCACCAATGTGTCGAGCGTGTCGGATGGCAGTGCTTCCACGATCGATGGAAGCAACGTGTCCAATGCGATCAGGCTCCCCTTGAGTTCGCAGATGCGCTCGGTGGCTTCCTGCAGATTCTTCATGGCAACGATGCCTTCCAGAAAAAAGAAAAAGCGCGGACGAGCCGCGCTTTTCGGGGATGGCCCAGGGGCCTGGGAGAGGATCGGCTGGGCCCGTGTGGCCCATGGCCCATCAGCTCACGGCACGGATGTTGGAAGCTTGCGGGCCCTTGGCGCCCTGGGTGACTTCAAACTGCACGTGCTGGTTCTCCGTCAGGGTCTTGAAGCCGCTGCCCTGGATTTCACGGAAGTGGGCAAAGAGATCCTTGCTGCCGTCGTCGGGGGCGATGAAGCCGAAGCCCTTGCCTTCGTTGAACCATTTCACGATGCCGGTTTGTGTGGTCATGTCGATTTCCTTTCCAGATTGCCGGAAGCCAAAAACGCATCCGGCGAAGAGACGCGAAGAAAATCACCAAGGGAGGTTCGACACAGCCGCCGGAAGAACCGGGGGAAGCGGAAAAAGACCGATGCAATGAAGGCCTTGCACATATCAACGAACCCATGGTACGCGCATTGCTGTCGGCGTGCCGGTTTCACCGGTTTATATTTTTCGGGCCGCTTGCAGGCAGGGCGTGCAAGCGCGCTCAGCCGGGATCGCCAGCGCTTCCCGCCCCGGGGAAGAGGTGCAGCGCGGCGTACTGCAGCAGCATGATCGTCTTGCCGTCGCGTATCGTTCCCGCATCGATCATGGCCAGCGCCTCGTCGATGCCGGTCTCCATCACGGCGATGTCCTCGCCTTCGGCCGCGATGCCGCCGCCCGATGACTGCCGGTCTCCGGGCTGGTACGCGCCGACGAAGAAATGCAGGCGCTCGGTCACCGAGCCCGGGCTCATGAACGCGTCGAACACCTGGCGCACCTCGCGCACCCGGAAACCCGTTTCCTCTTCCACTTCGGCGCGGATGCGGTCCTCGGGCGCGGCGTCGTCGAGCAGGCCGGCAGGCGTTTCGATCAGCAGGTCGTCGTGGCCGTTCACGAACGCCGGATAGCGGAACTGCCGGGTGAGGATGACGGTGCGGCGCTGCAGGTCGTAGAGGAGGATCGTCGCCCCGTTGCCCCGGTCGTAGGTTTCGCGCGACTGGCGCTGCCAGCTGCCGTCGCTGCGCTGGAAGGAGAACGTGGTCTTCTTCAGAACGTACCAGTCGTCCGAGAGGGTGGTGACGTCTTCGATGCGGATACGGTGGGCGATGCTCAATGGTGTCTCCTGCCGCCTGGCGAGGCGGTGTCCCGGCAGTCTATCCACTGGCCGCGGATGCCTGCCGGGCACGGGCCGGGCAGGGACGGTGCTCCTGCCCGTAGCTGCGCGCCGCTAGGTTCCCGGCTGCCGGCCGGGCCCGTGTCCCGAGGCCCGCTGCAGGGCCTGGTCATCCATGAGTTCGTACCACATCGCGTTCAGCACGGCGAAGGCGGCGGCCAGGAGCAGGCCGAGTATCCAGGCGAAGTACCACATGGTGTTGTCCTTTCAGCATTCAGTCATTGGTGGATCGGTTCATTCATCCGGGGAGGGCGGGGCGGTCAGTAGGCGTGGTCGCCGTGGGTGATGTCGTGCGCGCGCACCTTGCCCCACATCACGCGGTACACCCAGCTGGTGTAGGCCAGGATCAGCGGGACGAAGATGACCGCGCACACCAGCATGATGAAGAGGGTCAGGTGGCTGGACGAGGCGTCCCACACCATGAGCGACGAGCGAGGGTCCAGCGAGGACGGCACGATGAACGGGAACATCGAGGCGCCTACGCTCAGCACGATGCCGGCCACGGACAAGCCGCTGAAGACGACCGTGATGCCCTCCCACCGGGCGCGCAGGCCGGCGAGCGCCAGGAGCGCGCCGGCGAAGCCCAGTGCGGGTGCCAGCATCGTCCACGGATGGCGCGCGTAGTTGGCGAACCAGCCGCCGGCCACGCCCGAGGCCACGGTCTTGGCCAGCGGGTCGGAAGGGCCGTTGGCCACGTGGGCGCTGGTGAGCTGGTAGCTGCCCACCAGCTTCCACAGCAGGACGCCGGCCAGCGCGTACAGCGCGATGGTGGCGACGGCAGCCACGGTGGCGAAGCGGCGCGAGCGATCGGCCACGGCACCTTCGGTCTTCAGCGCCAGCCAGGCGCCGCCGTGCATGGCCAGCATGGCGACGGAGACGAGCCCGGCCAGCAGCGCGAACGGGTTGAGCAGGCCGATGAAGCTGCCGGCATAGACCATGCGCATGTCCCCCGTGAACCGGAAGGGCACGCCCTGCAGCACGTTGCCCAGGGCCACGCCGAAGATCAGCGCGGGCACGAAACCGCCGATGAACAGCGCCCAGTCCCAGGTCCCGCGCCATGCGGCGCTCTCGCGCTTGCTGCGGTACTTGAAGCCCACGGGCCGCAGGATCAGCGCGAACAGCGTGGCGAACATCGCCAGGTAGAAGCCCGAGAACGACATCGCGTAGATGTGCGGCCAGGCGGCGAAGACGGCACCGCCGCCCAGGATCAGCCAGACCTGGTTGCCTTCCCACACGGGACCGACGGTGTTGATGACCACGCGGCGCTCCAGGTCGGTGCGGGCCACGAAGGGCAGCAGCGTGCCCACGCCCAGGTCGAAGCCGTCGGTGACGGCGAAGCCCACCAGCAGCACGCCCAGCAGCAGCCACCAGATGATGCGCAGGGTGTCGTAGTCGAGAAGGGTGTGCAGAGTCATGCTGCGTCTCCGGCGGGTTCGAAGGTGGTGGGTTGCGAGGTGCCGGGGGGCACGGCGCCGATCAGCGGCGCGGCGGCGCCGTGCGATAGGGGCGTCTCCGGATCGGGCCCTTTGCGGATGGCCTTGAGCATGAGCTTCATCTCCACCACGATCAGTGCGGTGTAGAGGGCGGCGAAGCCCAGCAGCGTGAACAGCACGGTCCCCGCGCCCAGCTCGGACACGGCCACGGCCGTGGGCAGCACGCCTTCCACGGCCCAGGGCTGGCGGCCCAGCTCGGCCACGATCCAGCCGCATTCAGCGGCGATCCAGGGCAGCGGGATGGACCACACGGCCAGCTTCAGCAGCCAGGGATGGGCGTCCAGCCGGCGGCGTGCCGACAGCCAGAAGAACACGGCGTTGAGCACGATGAAGAACATGCCCAGTCCCACCATCACGCGGAACGACCAGTAGAGCGGCGCGACCTGCGGCACCGTATCCCAGGCGGCCTGGGCGATCTGCGCCTCGGTGGCCTGGCGCGGGTCGTCCACGTAGCGCTTGAGGAGCAGGGCGTAGCCCAGCCGGCGGCCGTGCAGTTCGAACACCATGCGGGCGTGGTTGGGGATGGCCGCGTCCGAGCCGGCGGCGCGGATCTGCTGCAGCGCGTCGTAGGCCTGGATGCCGTCGCGGATGTTGCCCTCGGCCTGCTTGACCAGATCGTTGATCCCGGGGATCTGCGTATCGAGCGAGCGCGTGCCGATCAGGCCCATCACCCACGGGATGTGCACCGCATAGTGCGTCGTGCGCGCTTGCTGGTCGGGCCAGCCGATGGCGGTGAACGATGCCGGCGCGGGCTCGGTGTCCCACATCGCTTCGACCGCCGCGAGCTTCATCTTCTGGTGCTCGCTGGTGGCATAGCCGCTCTCGTCGCCCAGCACCACTACCGACAGCGCGGCGGCCAGGCCGAAGGAGGCCGCCACGGTCATCGAGCGCCTGGCCAGCTCCACGTGCCGGCCCTTGAGCAGATACCAGGCCGACACGCCCAGCACGAAGAGCGCCGCGATCGTATAGCCGGCCGACACCGTGTGCACGAACTTGGCCTGCGCCACCGGGTTGAACACCACGTCGTAGAAGCTGTCCACTTCCATGCGCAGGGTCTGCGGGTTGAGCCTGGCGCCCACGGGGTTCTGCATCCAGCCGTTGGCGATCAGGATCCACAGGGCCGAGAAGTTGGTGCCCAGCGCGACCAGCCAGGTCACCACGCAGTGCGCCACCTTGGACATGCGCTCCCAGCCGAAGAAGAACATGCCGACGAAGGTCGCCTCCAGGAAGAAGGCCATCAGCCCTTCGATGGCCAGCGGTGCGCCGAAGACGTCTCCCACGTAGTGGCTGTAATAGCTCCAGTTCATGCCGAACTGGAACTCCATCACGATCCCGGTGGACACGCCCAGCGCGAAGTTGATGCCGAACAGCACGCCCCAGAACTTGGTCATCTGGCGCCAGACGGTGCGGCCGGTCATCACGTAAACCGTCTCCATGATGGCCAGCAGCACGGCCAGCCCGATCGTGAGCGGCACGAAAAGAAAGTGGTAGAGCGCGGTCATCGCGAACTGCAGTCGCGACAGGCCGACGACGTCGAGGTCCATGGTGGAAATCCTTTCTTGGAGGGAAAAAGCGTTGACTCAGTGGGCGCGCAATGCCTGCAGCGCGGCGTCGAAAGACGGCGTGCCGCGCTGGTGCTGCGCGGCGATGCGTCCGTGCACGACCACCACGAGCCGGTCGGCCAGGCGGGCCTCTCGGCGCAGGTGCGTGGCGATCAGGAGGGTCTTGCGCCCGGCATGCCGGTCCAGCCGGGCGAGCACGTCGCAGGCCGTCGGGCCGTCCAGGCCTTCGGTGGGTTCGTCCAGCAGCCAGAACGCGGACGGATGCAGCAGCAGCCGTGCCAGGGCGAGGCGGCGCGCCTGCCCGCCCGACAGGCCCAGCCCGCCTTCGCCGAGCCGGGTGTCCAGGCCGTGTTGCAGCCGCTGGACGTCGCCGGCCAGGCCGCTGGCCTGCAGCGCCGTCCAGAGCCGATCGTCGGTGGCGGCGGGGTCGGCCAGCCGCAGGTTGTCTCGGATGCTGTCCTGGAACAGTTCGGTCCGCTGGGTGAGCCACGTGCAGGGTTGCGCCTGCACGGTGCCCGCGCGCGCGGGCAGCTCGCCCGCGACCAGCGACAGCAGCGTGGATTTGCCCGCGCCGCTCGCACCCACCACGGCCACCCGTTCGCCGGGGGCCAGGCGCAGGTCGATGCCGCGCAGTACCGGTGCGCCGGTGGCCGCGCCGCCGGCCTCGACACCCGCCAGACAGGCGGCGGCTTCGATGTCGCAGGCCGCATGGCCGGAACGTGGTGCGCGCTGCTTCAGGTCCGGTCCGGCCCATTGGGGAGCCAGGCGGCGCGCGGCCAGCATGCTGCGGCCGGCCTCCAGCGCACCCCGCCGCAAGGCCTGGAAGGGCTCCAGCGCGGCGAGCGCCGTCAGCAGGGCCAGCGCCGCGAGCGGTGCGCCCAGCGCTCCGGCACCCGCCAGTGCGCCAGCGGCGAGCAGGACGCCAGCCACGCCCAGGTGCCCGGCCACGGCGTGGAGCCATCCGCAGCGGGTGTCGATGCGATGGAGTTCGTCGTCGGCGCGTGCGAGGCGGGCGTCGGTCCGCGCGATGTGCTGGCACTGCGTCGGCAACTGCCCGGTCATGGCCAGTTCGGTCTGGCCTGCGACGAGGTCGATGGCCTGCGCGCGCAGCCGCTCCATGCCGAGGGCGCGGCGCAGCGCGGCGGCGCGCGCCCGGCGGGTCGCGAGGAGGGCCGCGCCGCCGCCGCACCCCACCAGCCAGGCGAAGGCCGCGGCGCCCAGGCGTGCATCCAGGGAGCCCAGCACGCCGGCCGCCAGCAGCGCCGCGCCCAGTGCGGCGGCGGCGGGCACCAGCACGCGCAGGTAGATGGATTCCAGCGCGTCGATGTCCTGTGTGAGCCGAAAGAGCAGGCGCGCCGGACGGCGCAGCAGCGCCTGCGCAGCCTGCGGACGGGCCCAGCCCCGCAGCAGGCGCTCGCGCAGCGCGGCCAGCACGGCCAGGGTGGCATCGTGGGTCACGATGCGCTCGGCGTACCGCCCCGCGGTGCGCCCCAGCGCCAGCAGGCGGATGCCGGCGCTGGGCATGAACACGTTGAATGCCAGGGCGGCACCGCTGGCCAGGCCGGCGAGCGCGGTCGCCGTGATGAACCAGCCGGAGAGGCCCAGCAGGGCTATGCCTGCCAGCACCGTGGCGCACGACAGCGCCGCTCCGAGCAGCATCCGGCGGCCGCCTGCCTCCATGAAAAGGCGCAGCACCGCTGCCAGCGCGTGGCGGGACCGGGCGCGGGCGTTCATGCGGCCCTCCGGTGCATGCCGGCGGCGTCGATGCCGCCGATGTCGATGACGCGGCCGATGCGGGCCGCCAGCGCCCTGTCGTGGGTCGCGACGATGAGCGTGCGCCCGTGTGCCATGCGCGCCAGGGAATCGGCCACGGCCAGGGCGGTCCCGCGGTCCAGGTGTGCGGTCGGCTCGTCGAGCAGCCACAGGCCGGCCTGCGGCGTCGCGGCAGCGCGGGCCAGAGCCAGCCGGACCGCCTCTCCACCGGACAGCCCCGCTCCCCCTTCTCCCAGCGGGGTTTCCGGCAGGAGGGGGGTGCCCCGCTCCAGGCCGGCGCGGCGCAGTGCTGTGGCGACATCGCTGCGCGTGATCTCCGCCCTGTGCAGCGCGACGTTGTCATGCAGTGAGCCCGCGAAGACGTGCGGCTTCTGGCCCACCCAGGCCATGCGCCCGCGCAGGGCGGCGGCACTGCCGCTGTCCAGCGGAATGCCCTCGATGCGCACCGTCCCGCTGCTCGCCGGCACCAGGCCGGCGATGAGCGACAGCAGGGTGGACTTGCCGGCCCCGCTGGCACCGACGAGCGCCACGTGTTCACCCGCGCCGATGCGGAGGTTCGCTGCTTCGAAAACGGCATCGCCGCCGGGATACGAGAAGCCCAGCCCTTCGATGTCCACGGCCGGCGGACGCGGCGCGGCGCTGCCCGGTGCTGCGGCGCAAGCATCCAGTGCGCCGGGCAGGGGCAGGCGCGCGCCGCGCAGTGCGGCGAGCGCCTGCAGCGCGGCCCGGCCCGCGGCCCGGTCGTGCCAGGCGGCCGACAGGTCGCGCAGCGGTTCGAAAAATGCGGGTGCCAGCAGCAGGATGAACAGCCCCTGTCCCAGTCCCAGCGGCCGGCCCCAGCTGCCCATGCCGATCTGGCCCAGCAGGTGGAAGCCCACATACACCGCCACGAAGGCCACCGCGAGCGCGGAGAACAATTCCAGCGATGCCGAGGACAGGAAGGCGATGCGCAGCACGCGCATGGTGCGCCGCCGGAGGTCCTCGGCCGAGGCGCGCAGGCGCAGGGCCGTGGCATCCACCGCGCCCAGCGCGCGCAGGGTGCTCAGGCCGCGCAGGCGGTCGAGCAGGAAGCCGTTCATGCCCCCGAGCGCCTGCAGCTGTTCCGCGCTGGCTGCCTGGGCACGCCAGCCGATCAGCGCCATGGCCGCTGGAATCAGCGGTGCGGCGGCGACCAGGATCAGTGCGGCAGCCCAGGACACGCCCGCAACGGCCAATGCGATCGCGGCCGGCACGGCCATCACGCGCCAGCGCGCGGGCTCGTAGCGCAGCAGCCAGGGCAGCAGGGCGTCGGCCTGCTCGGCGACGGCACTGGCGGCCCGGCCGGAGGCGGGTCGGCCACGGTCCAGCGGCGAGCTGCCGGCCAGCGCGGCACAGGCCTGCCCGCGCAACTGGCTGATGTAGCGCCGCGATGCGGCGAAGATTCTGCGGGCACCCCAGGCTTCGCCGGTGGCGCGCGCGGCGCCCAATGCCGCGTAGGCCGCCGCATGCCAGGTCACGTCCTGCCAGCCGCCGCCGGCGGCCAGGCGATGCACGGCCCAGGCCAGCAGGGCCGCCTGGGGCATCCACAGCAGCGAGGCGGCGGCGATGCAGGCTGCGCCGACCCGGTATCCGGAAGGCGGATCGAAGCGTGGAAGCGGCGGCTCCGCGGGCGCATCGGCCGTGGGCGTGCCTGCCGCTGCAGGATGGGGCATGGAAACTCTCCAGAAAGGCAATCGCGGAGGGCGGCGCGCAGGCCGGCCTGCCCGTGCCGGTGGCGGCGGGCAGCGGCTGGCGGACCGCGAAGGAGGGGGCGTCAGGAAAGGCTCGGGGGCGCGCGGCTGGGGTGCGCGGACCAGACCGCCACCAGGCGGGGCGGCAACGGCAGGCATGTCGCGGCCATGCCGCGCGCGGCGGTGCCGGCAACGACCGGCGTGCCGGGCAAGCACGCGATGGCGGGCACGTCCTGCAGCAGCCGGCAGAAGGGACAATCCATGCCCGAGGGCAGTGCATGGTCGGCGGGCAGGCCTTGCGTGTCCGCGGCGATCAGCCGGGGACCCTGCGAGGTGCATACCTCGATCCAGGTCTTTCCGGCCGGGGCGGCCAGCACGCTGCTCCATGCAGGCATGAGGCTCCCCCACAGGATGGCCACGATGGCCAGCCAGAGGAAGGGAGAGCGCGGACGGTGCCGGGACATGCGGTAGGGGCGTCGCCTTCGCAGCTGTGCTGTGAAAGCTTCCAAAAATTCAGAAATCTCTGAAATTTTAGGTGTCGCCGCGAACCGCGTCACTGGAAAGTCTTGATCCCGGGCAAGAACGGGGCTTTCGTTTGATGCAGGACAAAAGCCCGTGTGATAATGAAAATTTCTGAATCTTCGAAAATTTCAATAAATTGACGCCACTCGTTCACACCTTCGTCAGCCACTTCGGCGAGATGGGCAGCCGCTGGGGTATCAACCGGACGGTGGGGCAGATCTATGCCCTGCTGTTCGTCACCGAGCGGCAGCTCCACGCAGACGACATCGGCGAGCAGCTCGGCATTTCCCGCTCGAACGTCAGCATCGGACTCAAGGAACTGCAGTCGTGGGGATTGGTGCGGCAAAGCCGCATTCCGGGGGACCGGCGCGAATATTTCTCCTCCCTGGGCGACGTGTGGGAAATCTTCCGCGTCGTGGCGGCCGAGCGCCGCCGCCGCGAGATCGCTCCCACGCTGTCCGTGTTGCGCGAGTCGCTCATGGCCGGCACGACGTCGCCTGAGGACGCCTTCGCGCAGCAGCGCATGCGCGAGATGCACGACCTGGTGGATTTGGCCAACAACTGGTTCGACGACCTGCAGCGGCTGTCGCCCGAGTCCATGGCGCAGTTGATGAAGATGGGCTCCAAGGTCCAGAAGTTGCTCAAGGCGAAGGACCGGCTGCTGGGTCCGTCCCGGGGCCGCGACGGCTGACGGCCTGGGTCCCCGTGTAATGGGATGTAGCCGAATCCCGCCTTTCCCGGTGCGTTCCCGCGATATCGTGGCCCGTGGCAGAAGCCACGACCGCCACACCATCACGAACCGAGGGAGGTTTCCATGTCGTCCGATAGCGTTTCATTCGGCTGCGCCTGCTGCAGCCCCCGCATGCTGCCTGCGTACCGGCACGACCATGCGGAATGGCAATCCCTGCTCGCGGATGCCGCTGCGCAGGATGGGGCACGCGGGGCGCCGCAGGCCGTGATCTTCCACGGCGGACACATCCATCCGGATCCGGAGCATCCCGACAGGAAGGTCGAGGCGATCGGCATCGCCAACGGCAAGGTCATCGTGAGCGGCAGGCTGCACGACGTGCGCAAGGCGATGACCGTGTTCGAGCCGCTGGAGCGGCCGCTGTCGGGCGAGCAGACGCTGCTGCCCGGCCTGATCGACGCGCATGCCCACACGCTGACCAGCGCGCTCATCATCGACTGGACTGACCTGTCGCCGTTCGACGGGCAGGACCTGGACACGCACTACGACATCCAGCTGATCGAGAAGCGGCTGCGTGCGGCGGTGAAGGCGGCGCAGCAGGCGACGCCGCCGAAGCCCTGGGTGATGGGCTTCGGCGTGGACCCGTCGCTGATGAAGGTCTGGACGGATATCGATGCGAAGTTCCTCGACGGCATCAGCACCGAGGTGAAGATGTTCCTGCTCAATGCATCGGGCCACATCAGCTATGCGAACACGCCCGCGCTGCAGGCGGCGAAGCTCGACAAGGATTTTCCGGACGGCGTGCTCACGGAGCAGCAGTCCGCAGCGATGCTGGTGGCCATGCCGCAGCCGGGCCCGGAGCAGATGCTCGATGGCCTGAAACGCGTCTTCCAGCAGGCGAACCAGCGCGGCATCACGACGGTGTTCGAGGCGAGCGTCGGGCTGCTGAACGGGCCGAAGGAAGTGACCATGCTCAAGGCCTTGGCGCAGACACCGGCCATGACCGTGCGCATGGGCGGCGCGCTGTACGGCAACAGCAACGACTTGATGACCTGGGTGAACTGCTACCAGCCGGAGCTGTCGAGCGACGGCAACAGCCTGTTCACGATACGCGCGCTGAAACTGATTTCCGACGGCTCCAACCAGGGCCTGACCGGATTCCAGAGCCGGCCGTACCTGTGCTGCAACGAGCATTCGGTGCCCGGCGTCGGTGCCTGGGGCCTGTTCAATTTCGATCCGGCGCGCAAGCTGGCGGACGTGATGGCCGTGGTGGCCGCGGCGGGCTGGCCCATCCTCACGCACGCCAATGGCGACGAAGCCATCACCAACGTGCTGGCCGCCTACCAGATGGCCCTGAGCAAGGTGCCGCCCCCGGCGCCGACGGATGCGCCCGCGGCTTCCCTGCCGCAGGCGCCGGCCTGGGCACGGCAGCGGCACCGCATCGAGCATGCCTCGCTGCTGCACGATGACACGATCGGCCTGATGCGGCGCATGGAGATCTCGCCGAGCTTCCTGATCGGCCACGTGGGCTACTGGGGCAAGGCCTTCCAGGACACGATCCTCGGCAAGGACCGCTCCCTGCTGCTCGATCGCTGCGCCTCCGCCCTGCAGGCCGGCCTGCGGATCAGCCTGCACAGCGACCATTTCGTGACGCCGCTGGGACCCCTGCGCTGCATGGAGCAGGCGGTCGGCCGCGTGATGGAGGCCACCGTGAAGCACCCGGCCCACGGGGCTCCGGCGCATGGCGAAGGCAAGGTGCTGAATGCGCCGGAGTGCCTGGACGTGGCCCAGGCGCTGCGCGCCGTGACCATCGACGCCGCCTGGCAGTGCCACCTCGACCATCAGATCGGCTCGCTGCTGCCGGGCAAGCAGGCGGACCTCGTCATCCTGGCGAAGAACCCGCTGCAGTGGTCGGCACCCCACGCCGCCGGCATGCGCGACATCGGGGTGCTGGAGACCTGGGTGAACGGCAGCAGGGTGTTCACCACCGGGCACTGAAGCCCGGGTTCCACCGCCCGCGCCGATGGGCGGGCGGCAGTGCTCTGGCTTGCGCTCTCAGGGCGTCTTGAAGAGGTGGGGGTAGCTCATGCCGTAGTTGGCGGCGATGCCGGGCGTGGCGTTGGGGTTGCTCAGCTTCATGAACGAGGCGCCGATGATCGGCAGGCCCTGGGCATCGGGCACCAGGATGCTGGCCCAGCCATATTTGAAGGCTGCAGACATGGATCGCCAATTGACCGAAGACGCCAATGCGTTACTTTCAAAGGCGAAACTCAGAACCGAGACGGCACCGCAACTTTCGTACTGCTCGAATGCAGGAGGCACGGAGCGGTCGGACAGGGTCGCGGCGCGATCAAAAATTGCCATGCCCCAGCTCCTGGACAGGCTGCAGACGCTCTGACCGACCTGGGTATTGGCGGCATGGAAATACTGGGGGCCTGCACCGACGGGCGGAACGACGGAATACACCCGCTGGCTCGACGCGTCCGACTGGCTGTAGTCCTTCGCGACGCTGTACCGCTTGGTGGGGGTGGCGAGCACCCAGTCTGTCCGGGCCGAAATCGATTGCTCGACGACGTACTGGTTCCTGACCTCGCGCGTTGCCATCAGCCGGGAGAGATCGCCGGCGGTCCGCCGGGCGTTCTCGGCGGAAGGCGGCAGGTACATGGGGGTGGAGAGGTCGGGCAGGTCGTTGAACCGGGCTGCCAGCACGGGGGCGGCCGTGGGCTGCGCGGTACTGCCCTGGGCATCCTTGTAGCGGTAGGCCAGCCCTGCGGACACCAGCAGAGGGTCGGCCGTATAGAGCTCGGGCTGCCCCACCACCCCGTCCGTGGGCGGGAACAGCATGTAGTTGCCGCGCGCGGGCTGGCCGGCGATGTCGACGGCCTGGATGGCGGTGGCCGGGCCGGAGAACGTGGTGGAGCCTGGCACGTCGATGATGTACCACGTGGCCGAGACCTGTCCCGTAGGAGTGGCGAGCCCGCGGGAGGCGGCGGCGGGTTCACCGCTGATGTCGTCCAGCAAGAGCGTGTTGAGGGTTCCGTAGCGCTCGGTACAGGGCTGGACGCCATTCACTGCTTTGATCAATGTGAACAGGGTCGAGTTGCTGGCCCCGTCGTCGCCATACGCGCGGGCGCCCGGTACGTCGGCCATCACGATGGCTTCGATGCTGCCTTCCCGGGTCTGGGCGGCCTTGGTGGCCGCGCTCCATGCGGGGTCCAGGCGGTCCGTGGAGAAGGGCTGTGGCACGTTCCGGGACAGTTGCGGCATTGTGCAGGTGAGGTCGTCCGTGGTCAGTTGCGCGGTGCCGTCGGCACCGGCCGTCACCGCCCCCGTCCAGATGTCGCCGGGCCCCAGCAGCACATGCATGCTCAGCAGCCGGTCGCCGTTGTTGGCGCCGCGGAAGCGCACGTTCACCACCTTGCCGTTGTCCCGGTCCATGTTCACCAGGTGCAGCACGGACATCTGGCCGTTCTGCGCGGTGAAGTAGGGCACCAGCAGGGCGTGGCCGGTCTTGCCTTCCACCACCCGGGTGGCGGCGGCGTTGGTATAGCCCAGCTGCGCGCCGGAGGGGGTGGCGCCGGTTCCGGCGATGACGCCCGCATGGGCTGCTCCGGCGACGGCCATCGTGCCGAGCAGGGCAGCGGCTGCCCTGGAAATGGGGTGGATTCTTTTCATGGTTTCTCCTTGCATGGATGGAGCCTCCGGGCGGCGGCGTGCCGGCGCAGGCCTGTGGCTTGGCATGCGGCATGTGGCAGCGACCGTGTACGGGCGGGCAGTAATGGCCGAGGTGGGAGGGCGCGGCAAGCGCACCCGCATGGACCCGATGGGGCCTTCTTCCTGGGCCTGGCAGTTTTTATCTCCCGGCTATGCCGTGGCACCCCCCCTGGGTCGGTATAGCGTAACACCTGGTTTCGTTTTGCCATCCCATCAGCCCAAGCTGTTTACTTTCCGTTGCATGCAGGGTGCTGCTTCGGGCGGAAATGGTCAGCCCGCGTCGGGCGAGCCGAGCGAAGGCGCACCCCAAGGCCATCGGGTCTGCCAGCGGCGGGCAGGACATCCAGGGACTCTCGCAGGCCGTCCCGCCTGCGCATGCGCGAAGGCCCCGCGGCTATCATCCACCGCATGGCCGAGCTCACCGATGACCGAACGACGAGTGCGTCCTTGCTCGAATTGAACGCCCGGCTGGCGCTCTATTCGATCGATGCCATTGCCGACATGATCATCTGGACCGATCGCGACGGTCGGTATGTCACGGTCAACCGGGCGGCGCAGCAACTTCTGGGTTATACGCCCGAGGAGTTCCGCAGCCTCCGCGTGTGCGATGTGGATCCGCTGTTCAGCGAGGAGCGCTGGCGCAGCCATTGGGCCGACCTGGAACGCCTGGGCTCTGTCACGCTGGAAACCGTGAACACCCGCAAGGATGGCACCAGCGTTCCCATCGAGGTCACCGCCAGTCTGGTGGTGTTCGATGGCTCCCTGTTCAATTGTTCGGTGGTGCGCGACATCACGGAGCGCCGCCGCAATGAAGTGGAGCGCCAGGCGCTCAACGAGCGCATCTACCAGTTGAGCATCACGGACAGCCTGACGGGCATTGCGAACCGGCGCCGGTTCGACGAAATGCTGGGCAGCGAGTTCGCGCGCCATGCACGCAGCGGCGAGCCACTATGCGTCGTGCTGATCGACATCGACCATTTCAAGGCCTTCAATGACCACTACGGGCATCCGGGCGGAGACAGTTGCCTGCAGCGCGTCGCCGCCGCGATCGACACCCGCATGCGATGGCCCTGCGATCTGGCAGCGCGCTATGGGGGGGAGGAGTTCGCCTGCATCCTGCCCGCTTCCGGCCTGGAGGAAGCGTCGGACATGGCCGAGGGACTGCGCCGAGCGATCGAGGCGCTGGCTATTCCCCACGCCGCAGCGGCCTCCGGCCGGGTGACGGCCAGCGTGGGCGCGGCGTGCTGCCTGCAGGTCGCGGAGCGGAGACCGGATGGCTTGCTCGAGGCTGCGGATGCCTTGCTCTACCGCGCGAAGCGGGAGGGCCGCAACCGGACCGCGGTCGCGTACCTCTGAGTGATGCTGCAGGCGGGCTCCTGCCATTCGCGCCCATCCTCCGGCCATCCGCGCTTCGCTAACATGCGGGTGTGGTCATCGCATTCGAGGGAGGCACAGTTTTCATGGAGCAGACAGCGGGGCGCAGGTCGCCGCAGGAAAGGGGCCGGCACCAGGGTAGAAGCGCGCGCGCCGAGGCGGATGCCGCACCGCCGGCCGCAGGCCGTGGTCGCAGGCCTGCCATGGCGGAGTCCATGGCCGGGCCCGAAGAGGTGGCCGATGGCGGCTCGGGACCGGATGGCGCGGGGCGCTCATCCGAGTCCAGCCTGTCGCGCCTGCTCGCGACCCTGGGGCTGTTCTCCACGGCCAGGCCGTCGCTGATGGCCGATGAGATCGCCGCCGAGCTGGGCGTCCCCAAGAGCACGGCCTACCGGTACATCCAGGAGCTCACGAAGGTCGGGTTGCTGGTGCGTCTGGACCGCAGCATCACGCTCGGCCCCCGCATCATCGAGCTGGACCGCTGCATCCGTGAATCGGATCCGGTGATCCGCGCTGCAGTGCCGCCGATGCGCGAACTGGCGGAGCAGACCGGGCTGGACGTGTTCCTGTCCAAGCTATACGGCCACTCGATCATCACGGTGCATACGGAGTCCCATGATCCGCAGCCGCGGCTGCGCTACGGGCGGGGCCGCCCGGTGCCCGTGCTGCAGGGGGCCAGCTCCAAGGCGCTGGTGGCGTTCCTGCCTGCCGCGCGGCTGCGGCGGCTGCACCAGGAACTGGCCGGCGAATCCGGCGAGGTGCCTTCCTGGGAGGAGTTCTACGAGATGGCTCAGCGCATCCGGCGCGACGGCTACTGCCGCACGTCGGGCGAGTTGAACGAGGGGCGGACGGGGGTGTCCGCGCCGATCTTCGGACGCGGGCGACTGGTGGTGGCAAGCGTCACTGCGCTGGGCAGCGATGCGCGGATGGCGCTCTTCAAGGAGGAGGCGATCGCCGAACTGGTGCGGCGCACGGCCCACATGGTCAGCGTGCGCCTTTCGGCCGACGGCCACCTGTAGGCAGGAGGCATCGCCCGCCCGTCACAGGGTGATGTTCGCGCGCCGGACGATCGGGGCGGCGCGCGACAGCGAGCGGCGCCAGATCTCCGCCGCCTGCTCCGGCGTGCTCAGCACGGGTTCCAGCCCCAGCGCCACCATGCGGGCCTGGACATCGGGCTGGGCGACGATGTCGCGCAGCGCCTTCGCGAGCGCCGTGATCGTCTGCGCGGGCGTGCCAGCAGCAGCGAACACCGCGAACCAGCCGGCATTGCCCATGTCGCGAACGCCCAGCTCCTCGAAGGTGGGTACCGGCGGCAGGGAGCGCACGCGCCGCTCGCCGGTGACGGCCAGCGGGCGCACCGCGCCGGAGGCCACCATGCCCTCGATGGCGGCCACGGTGAGGAACACCGCGTCCACCTGGCCGCCCAGCAGGTCCGTCAGCGCCGGGGCAGAGCCTTTGTAGGGAACATGCAGCAATTCCACGCCCGCCGATTCCGCCAGGGTCTCACCCGTCACGTGGGCGGACGATCCGGCGCCGAAGCTGCCGTAGCTCAGGCGGCCCGCTTTCGCGCGGCGCAGGAAGTCCGGCAGGTCCCGGGCGGGGCTGGCGGCGCGCACGGCCCACACCAGCGGTGCATTGGCGAGCACGCTGGCGATCGAGAAGCTGTCCTGCATCGATTTCCCCGGGGCGACTGGCTGGTGGGATGCCAGGGCCGCGATCACGTGGGTGGAGTTGCTGCCGAACATCAGGGTGTGGCCGTCCGGGGGCTGCTGGAGCACGCTGCGCGCGGCGATCAGCCCGTTCGCCCCTGGGCGGTTGTCGATGACCACCGGGACGCCCAGCGGGGCCTGGAGCTTTTGCGCGATCAGCCGGGCGATGGTGTCGGTGCCGCCTCCTGCGGCGAAGGGCACGACGAGGCTGACGGGGCGCTCCGGCCAGTGCGCGGCCCGCGCTGGCGCGGCATGCGCGGCGGCCAGCGCGGCAAGGGCGCCGAGGACCTGGCGGCGGGGAACGGTCGGTGAAGAAGACGGCATGGCGTGTCCGGTGGAGGGCTGGGAATCACTCGGGGCGGATCTGCCGCTCCCTGACGATGCGGGCATAGACGGCACGGCCTTCGGCGATGCGCGCAGCCATCTGCCCGGGCGTGCTGTAGGCCGGCGTGAAGCCCAGCGGGGCGAACGCGCGCGCCACGGCCGTGGACGCCAGCGCGGAGCGCATCGCGCCGTTGAGGCGGGCCACGATGTCCGCGGGCGTGCCCGCGGGCGCCAGCAGGCCGAAAAAGCCCTGGATCGTCAGTTCGGGCAGGCCGGCCTCGGCAGCGGTGGGCGTGTCGGGCAGGGCGGGGTCGCGCTGCTCGCCGGTCGTGAAGAGAGGCACCAGCTGCCCGGCACGCAGGGCGCCCAGCAGGGGGCCGGTTGCCTCGTCCATGAGCTGGGCGTCGCCCCGGATCACCGCGTCCTTGGCCATGATGGCGCCTTTGTAGGGCACATGCGCCAGTTGGATGCCGCTCACGGCCATGAAGATCTCGCCCAGCAGGTGGTTGCTGGAACCCATGCCTGCCGAGGCGAAATTCAGTTGTCCCGGGCGGCTGCGGGCGAGTGCGATGAACTCCCGCACCGACCGGACACCGACCGCCGGGCCGGTGGCGAACACGAAGGGCTGGGTGGCGCCGAGGCTCACCGGCACGAGCGTGGCCACATGTTCCTGTTGGGGATAGAGCGCCGGCGCGGCCGTGAGGCTGCTGCCGCTGCCCCACAGCAGCGTGTAGCCGTCCGGCCGGGCCTGTGCCGCGACCTTGGTGCCGATGCGCCCGCCCGCGCCGGAGCGGTTTTCGACGATCACCGGCTGCCCGAGCTGCGCGCCCAGTTCCTGGGCCACGGCCCGTGCCGACACGTCGGTGGACCCTCCGGGCTCGAAGGAGACGATCAGGGTGATGGGGCGCGAAGGGTAGCCCTGCGCCGTGGCCGGCGACGGACCGGACAGGGCCGCGACCACGGCGAGGAGCAGGCCGGCCGGACGCGCGGCGGAGAGGAGTCTGCGGTTCATGGGGTTTCCCGTGTGGTGGATCAGTCCAGCGATACGTCGGCCTGGCGGGCCACGCGCCGCCACTTCTCCAGTTCCGCCTGCAGCTTGCGGGTGAACTGCGCGCCGTCGGCGGCGCTCGCGGCCACGCCGCGTGCGTCCAGGCGGGCCTGCATGTCGGGCGCGCGGATCACCTTGTCCAGTGCAGCGGCCAGCGTCTTCACGATATCGGCCGGGGTGCCGGCGGGAGCGAACACGCCCATCCATCCTTCGGCGACCACTGCGCCATATCCAAGCTCCTGGAGCGTGGGCACGTCCGGCAGGGAGGGCAGCCGCCGGGGCGAAGGCGTGGCCAGCGCGCGGAGCTTGCCGGCCTTCAACTGGGGCAACACCACGGCGGCGGTATCGAAGGTGAAATCCACATCGCCCGCCAGCAGCGAACCCATCGCCTGCTGGCTGCCCTGGAACGGGACATGGGTGGCCCGGGTGCCGGTGGAATGGAGGAACAGCTCGCCGATCAGGTGGTTGGTGGAGCCCATCCCGAAAGAGGCGTAATTGAGCTTGCCGGGCTGCGCCCTCGCCGCGGCCACGAGGTCGGGCACATTGCGTGCAGCCGACGCGCCCGGCACGGCCAGCACGAAACCCACGCTGCCCACCTCGGTGATCGGCACGAAATCCCGCAGCAGGTCGTAGGGCGCCACCTTGCGGGTGACGGGATTGATCAGCAACTCGGCACCGGTGCCGAAGAGCAGGGTGTAGCCGTCCGGCCTGGCGCGTGCCACCGACTGCGCTCCGATCACCCCGCCGGCGCCCGCCCGGTTCTCGACGATCACGGCCTGGCCCAGCTCCACTGCCAGTTTCTCCGCGATGAGCCGTGCCGCGCCATCGGTACCCCCGCCCGGCGGGAACGCCACCACCATCCGAAGGGGTGCGTCGGGATAGCCGCCGGCCAGGGCGGGAGCCTGGGCGGCGGCCAGGCAGGCGAGGAGCAGCAGGCGGCGGATCGTGCGCATGGTGTCGGTCCTGTCGTGGAGGGTGCTGGCGCGTGTTCGGCGGCGGCTCAGCGCGCGGCCGCCCGTTCCCGCTCGCCCTGGGCCGCGGCGGCGGCCTCGGCCGCCAGGACGGCGGGCCGTCGGCCGCAGCGTGCCAGGTAGGCCTCGAGGTGAGGCCAGCCGCCGGTGTCGATGGCGTGCGCCCGCGTCCACATCGCGATCGTGTAGCAGTGCGCGTCGGCCAGCGTGAAGGTGCTGCCGGTGAGGTAGTCGCGGCCTTCCAGCCGGCTGTCCAGCCAGCCCAGCCTGGCATGCAGGTAGCCGCGCGCAATCGCCTTGTACTCCGGCGGGGTGACGGCCTTGAACAGGGGCATGAAGCCGCCCTTGTGCAGGTCCGCGGCGACGAAGCTCATCCACTCCAGCACCCGGTAGCGCGCCAGCCCGGCCGCGGGCAGCAGCGTATTGCCGGGGCACTGGTCCGCCAGGTACTGGGTGATGACGCAGCCCTCGCTCAGGTGCTGGCCGTCCGGCATCTCCAGCGTGGGCACGGTGCCCTTGTTATTGATGGCCAGGTAGTCCGTGCCGTCCTGCAGCCGCTTTGTCTTCATGTCCACCCATTCCAGATCGAGCGGCAGGCCCAGTTCCCTCGCGACGATGTCCACAGCGAGCGAGCATCCTCGGACTTCGTGATAAAGCTTCATGGCGGATGGCCTTTTTGGTGATCAAAAAATTGTTGAATTACTGCTATGCGATAAATGTGCCAATCAATTGGCGTGGGTAATACTGGTGTAAACACCAAAAAAAAGGCTGTTCCGCGCCATGGAGGTGCGTGCAGGCACGGTGGGCGTGCCATGGCGGCGCGCGGCTCGGCTGCCCGCACCGGGGTGGTGATTTTTCTGTATTGCGGTAAAAGCTGGGTTGCCCGTGTCGCGCCGCTGCCAGGGGTTGGCGTGCGGGCCTGGGCGGGAGGTGCGTGGCCCGGCGGTTCAGCGCCGCTGCCGGCCCACAGCCAGGCCATGCCGCCGGGCGCGGTAAAGCAGCGTCGCCCGGGTGATGCCGAGCAGCCGTGCGGCGGCTGCGGCGTTTCCCCCGGTCCGCCGCAGGGCGTCGGCCATGAGCGCAGCCTCGGCTTCTTCCAGCGTTCCCGCGGCCGGTGCGGCATCCGGTTGCCGGGCGCCGGACCATTCACCAGCCAGCCTGCCGCCGGCATCCTTCCGGCCGCCCGCGCCGAGGGAGAGCACGCCCGTGGGGAGCGTTTCCCCGCCCCGGAAGAGGTGGTGCACATCGATGGCCTCGCCGTCGTTGACCATGATGACCGCGCGCTCGATCAGGTTCTGCAGTTCGCGGATGTTGCCCGGATAGCCGTAGTGGAAGAGCGCCTGCACTGCCCGCTGCGTGAATCCGGGCGCGTCGCGCTGGTGGCGCTTCCGGTAGTGGGCGAGGAAGTGCTGCATCAGCAGCGGGATGTCGTCGCGCCGCTCGCGCAGCGGCGGCAGGTGGATGGGGAACACGTTGAGGCGGTAGAACAGGTCGGCGCGGAACTGCCCGGCGCGCACGGCCTCGCGCAGATCCACGTTGGTGGCTGCGGCCACGCGCACATCCACCTTCAGCGTGCGGGTGCCGCCCACGCGCTCGATCTCGCCCTCCTGCAGCGCGCGCAGCAGCTTGCCCTGGGCCGCCAGGCCCAGGGTGCCGATTTCGTCCAGGAACAGGGTGCCGCCATCCGCACGCTCGAAGCGACCGGGCCGCGAGGCGCCCGCACCCGTGTATGCGCCGCGCTCCACGCCGAAGAGTTCGGTCTCGACCAGCGTGTCCGGAATGGCGGCGCAATTGAGGGCCACGAACGGCCGTTGCGTGCGGCCACCGGCGCGGTGCAGGGCGCGTGCGAACATCTCCTTGCCGACCCCCGATTCGCCGGTGAACAGCACGGTGGCTTGCGTGGGCGCCACGCGGCGCACCATGTGGAAGGCCGCATTGAAGGCGGACGAGGCACCGATCAAGGTGCTGTCTCCCGGCCCGGTAGTGGCCGCCACGGTGCTGGCGGGCGGGCGCCATGCCGGCGGAGCCGCAGCCGGGGCGGCCGGTGCGGAGTTACCCAGTTGCAAGTGGCGCAGTTCTTCCTGCACGTCGCCGCCCCAGCGTTCGAGCGTGCGGCCCACCACGCGGCAGTGTGCATCGCCCGCCGAGCGGCACTCCGTTTCCCGGAACAGGATCAGCCGGCCGAACAGGGTGCTGACGTAGCCGGTCGCATAGCCGGTCTGCATCCAGCAGGCCGGCGAGCCGGTCACACCGTAGGCGGCGATGTGGCCGTCGTCCTCGCTCGCGTTGTGCCAGAGGAATTCGCCGTCGTAGTCACCCGTGGCCGCGTCATAGCGCACATGCACGACCTCCACATGGACCACGCCTTCCAGGGAGTGCAGGCGCGCGCCCGCCACGGCGGCCACCGCCGGGTCGGCGTCCGGCCATTGCCGCCGTACCAGCTCGGCGTCGCGCACGCCCGAGAGATAGCCGGTGCGCGTGAGCAGGCCCCTGGCGGCGTCCAGGCCGATGGTCTCGATGAGTTCGCGCCGCAGCGAGCCCAGCGCCTGGGCATGCACCAGCACCATGCGCTGGTCCTGCAGCCAGATGCGGCCGTCGCCAGGTGAGAAAAAGAGGCATTCGCTCAGGTCCGCCACCGTGGGGTGGCTGTCGGCATCGACCTCGCGCAGGTCGAAACGCCAGCCCGCGCCCCCGCCAGCCACTTTCGCCAGCTCCGCAAGTGAAACGCGGGTGGGTAGGTTCATCTGTTTTTGTCTGTCAGCATCCATTTTCGGCATCCACGAATGCATGCCAGCATAACTTTGGGGGCAGGGTGGAGTGCATGGCCCGATGCTGCCTTTGCATCAGGGAAAACCCCCGAGATCGCCTCGGGAAGGGGACTGCCTTGCGCCCGGCCCGGGCCTGCCGCAGGCCGTGCTGGTATGCGGATTGCGCAATGCAGGCCGGCGCGGACGGTTCCAACCGCGCTTTTTCCATCTTCAGAGGAGACAGACATGGGTTCATCCGAACATGCGCACCTGGCCTGGGCCCGGCCGGAGTGCTGGGACGGCGCCGCCTTCGATGGCGGCTGGTCCACCCGCCTGGCCGGACGCGAGGAGGTCATCGAGCCGGCTACCGGCCAGCCGTTGTGGGGCACGGGGATCGCGGACGCCGCCGACATGCAGGCCGCGATCGGCCGCGCCCACGCCGCGCAGCCGGCCTGGGCCGCCACCGGGCCGCGCGAACGCGCCGCCATCCTTTTCACCGCCGCCGGCCTGTTCGAGCGGCATCTCGACGAGCTGGCCCTGGCCATCGCCCGGGAAACCGGCGGCATCCTGCCCAAGGGACAGCTCGAAGCGCGCGAGGCGGCCACCCTGTGCCGCATCGCCGGCGGGCTGCCCCTGCAGGCACAGGGGCAGGTGCTGCCGTCCACGCCCGGCCGGCTTTCGATCGCGCGGCGCGTTCCGCACGGCGTGGTGGGCGTGATCTCGCCGTTCAATTTCCCGCTGGTGCTGGGGCTGCGTTCGGTGGCCCCGGCGCTGGCGCTGGGCAATGCCGTGGTCCTCAAGCCCGACCCGCGCACCCCGGCCGCCGGCGGCTACCTGCTGGCCCGCGTGTTCGAGGAAGCGGGCCTGCCCGCCGGCCTGCTGCAGGTGCTGCCGGGGCATGCCGAAGCCGGCGAGGCACTGGTGGCCGATCCGCGCGTGCCCATGATCGCCTTCACCGGCTCGCCCTCGGTGGGACGGCGCATCGGCGAACTGGCGGGGCGCCATCTCAAGAAGGTGTCGCTGGAACTGGGCGGCGCGAACAACCTCGTGATCCTGGAGGATGCGGACCTGGATGCCGCGGCGAGCGCAGCCGCCTTCGGTGCCTGGTTCCACCAGGGCCAGATCTGCATGGCCGCCAACCGTGTGCTGGTGCATGCCTCGATCGCGCCGGCCCTCCGGGAGCGCCTCGTGGCCAAGGCGCGGCACCTCCCGGTCGGCGACGGCGCCGGCGGGCAGGTGGCCCTCGGGCCGATGATCGACGCCCGGCAGCTGGCGCGCTTCGACGCCATCGTGCGGGACACCGTGGGGCAGGGTGCCACGCTGGAGGCCGGGGGCACGCACGACGGCCTGTGCTACCGGCCCACGGTGCTTTCGGGCGTGCGGCCCGGCATGCGCAGCTTCGACGAAGAACCCTTCGGGCCGCTGGTGAACCTCGTCACCTTCCAGACCGACGACGAGGCCGTGGCCCTGGCCAACCACAGCGAAGGCGGCCTGGCCGCGGCGGTGATCGGCCGCGACGTGGCGCGCGCCATGGCGCTGGCCCAGCGGCTCCATGCCGGCATGGTGCATGTCAACGACCAGACGGTGAACGACGACTGCACCAATCCTTTCGGCGGCCCGGGCCTGGGCGGCAACGGCAGTTCCGTCGGCGGTCCCGCGGACCTCGACGAATACACCCGCTGGCAGTGGCTGACCGTCAAGGCCGCGCCGCCGGCCTTCCCGTTCTGAAGACAGCGACAACGACCAGGAGACAGACACCATGCAATTCCACGGCAAGACCATCGTCATCACGGGCGTGAGTTCCGGCATCGGCAGCGACACCGCCAAGCTGCTGCGCGGACAGGGCGCCCGCGTCATCGGCATCGACCGCAACGATCCGGCGCTCACGCTGGACGGCTTCGTGAAGGCCGACCTGTCCGGGCCCGAGGCCATCGATGCCGCCGTGGCGCAGCTGCCCGGCCGCATCGATGCGCTGTGCAACATCGCGGGGGTGCCGGGCACCGCGCCGGCCGACCTCGTGGCGCGCATCAACTACCTGGGGCTGCGGCACCTCACGCAGGCGCTGCTGCCCCGCATGCCCGAGGGCGGCAGCGTGGTGAACGTGGCCTCGATCCTGGGGGCCGAGTGGCCGCAGCGGCTCGAGCCGCACCGCGCGCTCGCGGCCACGCCGGACTTCGCGGCGGGGCAGGCCTGGCTGGCGGAGCATCCGGTGCCCCAGGAAACGTGCTACCAGTACTTCAAGGAGGCGCTGATCGTCTGGACGCTCACGCAGTCGCAGGCGATCTTCATGGGGCGCGGCGTGCGCATGAACTGCGTGGCGCCGGGCCCGGTGATGACGCCCATCCTGGGCGACTTCGTGCGGATGCTGGGCGACGAGCGCGTGCGCAAGGATGCCCACCGCATGAAACGGCCCGCCTTCAGCGACGAAGTGGCGGCCGCCATCGGCTTCCTTTGCAGCGACGCGGCGCGCTGGGTGAGCGGAGTGAACCTGCCCGTGGACGGTGGACTGGCATCGACCTACATCTGACGCATTGCATGGGGGGCATGCATTTTGTTAATGCAACACGATTGCGTTAACATCGGAGGCAGCGGCACGGCGGTTCGTGCCCGCGCGTCGCCGACAATATTCCATGCCTCTCTGTTCCGTTTCCCGGCCCCGCGCGTGGGCCGTCCTGCTGGGTACCGTGCCCGTGGCTGCTATGGCGCAGTCGTCCGCTTCCGGGCCGTCGCCCACCCAGCTGCCGGCGGTGGAGGTGCACGAACGCGCGGAAACGCCGCGCCTCGCGCAGCCTGCCGCCGCGGCCTCGCGCCTCGGGCTCACGGTGCGCGATACGCCGGCCTCCATCGACGTGGTGCCGCGCGATATGCTCGCCGAGCGCGGGCTGCGCACGGTGTCCGAAGCCGCGCAGGCCGCGGTGGGCGTGCTGGCGGGGGATTTCCCGGCAGAGCCGGCCGCGTTTTCCATGCGCGGCTTCGCCAACAGCCAGATCAACACCCTCTACAACGGCATCAAGATCGGCCCGCCGAACATGACCTCGCGCGTCATGGGCACGGCGAACCTCGAGCGCGTTGAGTTCCTCAAGGGGCCCGCGTCGCTGATGTCGGGCGAAGGCGCGGCCGGCGGCGCGGTGAATTTCGTCACGCGCGCCCCGCACCGCGGCCCGGTGGAGACCGAAGTGGCCGCCGCGGCCGGATCCTTCGGCGAGCGGCGCCTGTCCATCGGCACCGGCGGCACCACGGCCTGGAAGGACGTGGATTTCCGCCTCGACGCGAGCGGCTCGGACAATGACGGCTTCGTGCGGGACACGGGCCAGCGCCTGTGGCACCTGTCGAGCGGCCTGGACTGGTACCTGCGGCCGGGGCTCAAGCTGTTCGTGGCCGCGGAAGTGCAGCGCGACCGCGGCCATCCGTACTGGGGCACGCCCCTGGTCTCCGCGTCGGCCCCGGGCATCCAGTCGCAGCCGGGCGTGGTGTCCGGCACCTATGTCTCGGGCTTCAACGGCAGCGTGCTCGCACCGGTGGCCATCGACCGCCGCACGCTGCGCACGAACTACAACGTGCTGGACAACCGCAACGAAGCGCGCGAGACCTGGCTGCGCACGGGCGTGGACTGGCGCATCGACGCGGCGTGGTCGCTGCGCAGCCAGTTCTACCGCTACACCGCCACGCGCTCGTGGCTGAACAACGAAGTGCTCGCGTTCAATACCGGCACCGGGCTGGTGGACCGCGAGCGTTTCTTCGTGGCGCAGGACCAGACGACCTCCGGCAACAAGACAGAAGTGCAGTGGGACGGCCGCCTCGCGGGCCGGGAGAACCGCTTCGTCGCCGCCCTGGAGCTGAGCGATACCGACCTGGACCGCCCCGGCGCCGCCAACTTCCCCGGCGACAGCGTGTCGTTGATTGCGCCCGACCGCGGGTTCTACGGACCGCTGGTGCAGCAGCGGCAGACGACGCAGCTGCGCAATGCGGCGATCGCGCTGGAAGACCGGCTGCGCATCACGCCCGCCGTGGCCCTCATCGCGGGCCTGCGGCACGAATCCATCGAGCTCGACCGCACTTCCACCGACGCGGCCGGCGCGGCGCGGCGCGGCTTTCCCTACGGCAAGACCTGGCACCCGACCACCGGCCGGCTGGGCCTGACCTGGGAGCCCGCGGCGGGCACCATGCTCTACGCCCAGGCCGCGACAGGTGCCGACGTGGCCGCCAACAACATCTTCCTGCTCGGCCCCGCCCAGCCGCTGGAACTCACCCGGGCGCGCAATGCCGAGGTGGGCGTGAAGCAGGGCTTCTGGCAGGACCGTGGGGAATGGACGCTGGCGCTCTACGACGCCGAACGCCGCAATGTCTATGCCGGGCAGGGCGGGCAATCGCTGGCGCGCGCTGGCGCGCTGCAATCGCGCGGCGCGGAGATGTCCCTGGCACTGCGGCCCGCGGCCGCCTGGAGCGTCTGGGCGCAGCTCGCCCTCAACCGCGCGCGCTACGACGATTTCGTGCTCGCCAATGGCACTTCCTTCTCCGGCAACATGCCCCCCAATACCCCGAAGGTGATGGCCAGCGTGGGCGCAGCCTACCGCTTCAACGCGGGCCTGCCGATGCAGGTCTCTGCTTCGCTGCGGCACGTGGGCGAGCGCTTCCACAGCGACGCCAACACGGTCCGCCTGTCGGCCTACCGCGTGATCGATGCGGCCTGGAGCGTGGACGTGGCCCCGGGCACCCAGCTCACCCTGCGGGGCCGCAACCTGGCGAACAAAGTCTATGCCGCCTGGGCGGATCCGTTCTACCCGGACCAGATCCTGCTCGGCGCGCCGCGCAGTTTCGAGCTGGCCCTGCGCTGGACGCTCTGATCGCGGACGGCGGCATGGTCGTGGCATTGCAGGCCGAGGGCCTCGGATGGAAATCGCCGCGCGGCGACTGGCTGCTGCAGGGCGTGGGCCTGGAAGCCATGCGCGGCGAGTGCGTGGCGCTGGTCGGCCCCAACGGCGCGGGCAAGAGCACGCTGATGAAGCTGCTCGCGGGCCGGATGGCGCCTTCCGCGGGCTCGGTGCGCTGCTGCGGCCGGGACGTGGCCCGCTGGCCGGCGGCCGAGCGCGCCCGCAGCGTGGCGGTGCTGGGGCAGGATGACGGGGCGCAGGGCCGCCTGCGGGCCCGGGACTATGTGGCGCTCGGCCGGCTGCCGCACGAAGGCCGCGTGGCAGCCGCCGACCACGCACGCGCCGTGGAGGGCGCGCTGCGCACCTGTGGCGTGCAGGCGCTGGCGGAGCGGCCGCTGGGCAGCCTGTCGGGCGGGGAGCGCCAGCGCATGCACCTGGCCCGGGCGCTCGCCCAGGCGCCAGAACTCCTGCTGCTCGACGAGCCGACCAACCACCTCGACCTGGCGGCGCGCGCCGACGTGCTGGCCCTGGTGCGCGGCCTCGGCATCACCGTGGTGGCCGTGCTGCATGAACTCGCATTGGTACCGGCATTCGCCGACCGGACCTGGGTTTTGCAGGCTGGCCGCCTGGTTGCCGAGGGGCCGCCCGCCCGGGCGCTGGGCGTGGAATGTGTGGCGCAGGTGTTCGGCATGGAGCTGGTGCACACTCGGCACCCCCGGCACGGCGGCACGCTCTGGTCCTTCGAGCGGGAGGCCGCATGACGGGCTGGTTGCGCCGGATTGCCGGGTTGGCGTTACCGATGGCGCTGTTGCCGGCTGCCGTGGCGGCGGGCGTGGCCCCGCCGGATGCCGGTGCCGCATTTCCCGTGACGGTGTCCAACTGTGGGGAGCCGCTGCGCATCGAGCGGCCTCCGCGCCGGTTGGTCGTGCACGACCTCAACATGACCGAAATGGCGCTCGCCCTCGGACTGCGTCCGGTGCTGGTCGGCGTGACGGGCATCACCGGCTGGTACAAGCAGACGGGCGAGGCTCTGCTGCGCACCCTGGACGGGGTGCCCGAACTGGCGCCCAAGTACCCCACGATGGAAACGCTGGTGGCGGCGCGGCCGGACCTGTTCTTCGCGGGCTGGTACTACGGCATGCAACCCGGTGGCGAGGTGACTCCCGCCACGCTCGCGCGGCGGGGCATCCAGACCTTGGTGCTGACCGAAAGCTGCGCGCAGAACCAGGCGGACAAGCCCCGCGCCACCATGGACCTGCTCTACGGCGACGTGCTGCGCCTGGGCCAGGTGTTCGGCCGCAACGCGGAGGCGCAGCGCCTCGTGGAAGGCTGGCGAGCGCGCGTGGCTGCGGCCAACCGTCCCGCGCTGGCGCACCGGCCCGGCGTCTTCGTCTATGACTCCGGCGAGGACAAGCCCTTCACCGCCGGCCGGGCCGCCATGCCCACCGCGCTCATCGATGCCGCGGGGGGGCGCAATGTGCTGGACGACCTGCCCATGAGCTGGGGCACCGCCTCCTGGGAGGCCGTGGCGCAGCGCAATCCGCAATTCGTGATCCTGCTCGACTACCAGAACGGGCAGGGGCCGGACCATCTTGAACGCGTACTGCGGGAGCATCCCGCCATGCGCCTTGCGGATGCCGTGCGCGAAGGGCGCTTCATCGTGCTGCGCTATGCCGAGCTCACGCCCGGGCCTTTCAACATCGGGGCGATCGAGAAGATCGCACGGGCGCTGCGGGGCGTGCGTTGAACGCCCCGGGAACCGCGCATCCGGCGCACTGGCAGCGCTGGATGCCCGGCCTGCTGGGGCTGGCGCTCACGGCGCTGGCCCTGCTGTCGCTCAAGTTCGGCGGGGTGGAGGTCGGCTGGCAGGACGTGTTTTCAGCCCTGGGCGCCTGCGCGCCTGACGGCACAGGCGCCATGGCGCAGACCATCGTGCGCGATCTGCGCCTGCCGCGCGTCCTGCTCTCCATGGCCGTAGGTGCGGCGCTCGCCCTCGTGGGCAGCCTGTTGCAGACGACGACGCGCAACGACCTGGCCGACCCGTTCCTCTTCGGTCTGTCGTCCGGCGCGTCCGCCGGCGCGGTCGCCGTCATCACCCTGGCTGGAAGCGCGCTGGGCATGTGGACGCTGCCGCTGGCCACGTTCGCGGGAGCCCTGGTTGCCGCCGGGGCCGTATTGCTGATCGTGCAGGGCGGCCAGGGCCAGGGGCCCGCGCGGATCGTGCTGGCCGGCGTGTCGGTGTCGTTCCTCTTCGGGGCGCTGACCCATGCGCTGATTTTTGCGGGCGACCAGCGCGCCGCGCATTCCGTCGTGTTCTGGTCGCTGGGCGGACTGGGCCTCGCCCGCTGGGACAACCTCTGGCTGGCCGGTGCCGGGCTGCTGGTGACGGCACTGTTCATTGCGCGGCGCCACCGGGCGCTCGACGCGCTGCTGGCGGGCGACGACACCGCCCACAGCCTGGGCGTGGAGCCGCAGCGGCTGCGCCGCCAGGCCTTCGTGGTGGCGGCTTTCGCCACCGCCTGCTGCGTGGCCCTTTCCGGCCTGATCGGTTTCGTCGGTCTCATGGTGCCCCACCTGGCGCGCCGCCTGGCCGGGCCGCTGCACCGGGCCTCCTCCGTGGTCGCCGCCGTATCGGGTGCGGCCCTGCTGCTGGCCAGCGACCTCGTGGCCCGGTCGCTGCTGGGCGCGCAGGAACTGCCCGTGGGCATCGTGACTTCAGGGCTGGGGGCGTGTTTCGTGATCGTGCTGCTGCGGCGCGGCAGCGGCACCATGTGAGTCTCGACAGGGCATCGCAAAAAAAGCCTGGCTACGCGGGCAAACCGTTGGCTGGCAAAAACGACCCATGGGGCCTGGTTCAGGCCCGGAGTCGCCCCACGATGAAACCTGTCTGGGCGGCTGCCCCACCGCAAGTGGGGTGGGGCAGCGATTGACGGCAGTGTAGCATTAAATGAGAATGCTTATCAATACATTTTTGCCGGGTGGTCATTGCCATGGCCACTGGCCATGCCTTCTGGAGGGACGTTGCATGGAAGGTTTTCCTGGACCGGTGCTGGATGAGCACCGAGCGCTGCTGGCGGAGTACGGGCGGGCGCAGCAGCGCTGCAGCCGCGACCTGGCAGAGCAGGCGCGGCAGATCGAGGTGCTGCAGGCCGAAGTGTTGAGGCTGCGGGCGCGCGCGCTCGTGGCGGAAACCGCGCTGGCGTATGCACGGGAGGATCGGCGCTGCCAGGAAGAAGCACTGCCGGGCCTGCGCCGCCGCCGGGCCCTGGCCCGGCAGGTGGAGGGGCTCACGCAGCGGCTGCAGGGCCTGATGCGGGAAGTGCTGCACTGGCAGTGGCGCGCGGCCGCGCCGGCCGGTGCGAACCATGCCGCTGGAGCAGGGAAGGGCACGGCCCAGCGGGCAGAGCCGGACGGGCCGGCTCCACAGGCCGTGGTGTGCATCGCGCGCGGACCGGGCGGGGCGCTGGTGGCGCGACCTCTCGGCCCGGGCGAGCTTCCCGCTTCCAGCGATACAGGACAGGCTGACGCGGCCTCCAGCCTGCCCGGCGACGCGGCGGCCTTCGAGGCCAGCCTGCGGGCCGCGGATTTCGTGATCTGCCAGACCGGCTGCGTGGGCCACGACGACTATTGGCGCGTGCAGGACCACTGCCGCCGTACCGGCAAACCCTGCGTGCTGGTGGACCAGCCGCAGGTGGTGCACGTCATGCGCGGCCTGGCGCGTGCGGCCCCGGCCGTCGCCGAAGGCTGATTCCGCCCGGGCCGGCTGCCGGCTCACTCCATGGTCATCAGGCTGGCATTGCCGCCAGCCGCCGCGGTGTTGATGCTGACCGCGCGCTCCAGGACCAGGCGTTCGAGCGGTACCGCGGCATCGCCGGGCGCATGGCCCGCGACGCCCACGATCGGCCCCGGCCGCGTTGCCATGGCCTGGCACACCTCCCGCAACGATGCCTCGGTGCCATGGTGCAACACGGCATCCACGGCCACCGCGGGCGCACGCCAGTCGGCTACCAGCACGATGCGCTCCTGCACCATCGCCGGCAGGCTGGCACGCAGCGTGGCTGCGGCCGACGGCCACACGGCGTGCCCGTCCACGGACAGCACCGCAGCCAGTTGCACCAGCCTGTCCGCATCGGCATCGGCGAGGCAGAGGACGCGTTCACGGGGTGCCACGCCGTATTGGTTGCGCTCGCCGGTGGGGCCGGGCAGCGTGCGCAGGCGGCCGGTGGGCGTGTCCTGCGCGAACTGGCGGCAGGCCGACTCCAGTGCGCCCTGGCCGGCGCCGTGCGCCCATTCCTGCAGCGCCTGCAGCGGGGCTGGGACGGTGGGCGCATTGCCTTCACCGGAGCCCGGGGCGGCCATCGCTGCGATGGCAGTTCGCGCCGCGCCGGTGGGTGCCTGGGTCACCAGCCGCAGCAGGTACAGCGGGCCGCCGGCCTTCGGCCCGGTGCCCGACAGACCTTCGCCGCCGAAGGGCTGCACCCCGACCACCGCGCCCACCATGTTCCGGTTCACGTAGAGATTGCCCGCGCGGGCACGGCGCAGCACGCCTTCCACCGTTTCGTCGATGCGCGTGTGCAGGCCCTGGGTGAGCCCATAGCCGGTGCCCGCGATGCGGTCCAGCAGCGTGTCCAGCCCGCTGCGCGGATAGCGCACCACGTGCAGGACCGGGCCGAAGACCTCGCGCTCCAGTTCCGACAGGTCCTGCAGCTCGATCAGCGTGGGTGGCACGAAGGTGCCCTCTGCCCCGGCCTGCAGCGGCACCGGCACCTGGTGCACCGTGCGGCCACGCTCGCGCAGGGCCGCCACGTGGCGCAGGATGCCCTCGCGCGCTTCGGCGTCGATCACGGGCCCCACGTCCGTGGCGAGCTGGTCGGGCCGGCCGATGCACAGTTCCGCCATGGCGCCGCGCAGCATCTCCAGCACGCGGTCCGCCACGTCGTCCTGCAGGCACAGCACGCGCAGCGCGGAGCAGCGCTGGCCTGCGCTGTCGAAGGCCGAGGCGACGGCGTCCGCCACCACCTGCTCCGCCAGGGCGGAAGAATCCACGATCATCGCGTTCTGGCCACCCGTCTCGGCGATCAGCGGCACCGGCCGGCCGGTAGCGTCCAGGCGGCCCGCCACGCTGCGCTGCAGGATGCGGGCCACGTCGGTGGAGCCGGTGAACAGCACGCCCATCACGCGCCCGTCGCCCACCAGCCGGGCACCCACGGTCTCGCCCTGGCCGGGCAGCAATTGCACGGCCGCGCGCGGCACACCGGCAGCGTGCAGGATGCGCACCGCCTCGGCCGCCACCAGCGGCGTCTGCTCGGCGGGCTTGGCGAGCACCACGTTGCCGGCGGCGAGCGCGGCCGCCACCTGGCCCATGAAGATCGCGAGCGGGAAGTTCCAGGGGCTGATGCACACCACGGGGCCGAGCGGCGTCCATGCGTCCCCGCCCGTTTCCGCTCCCGGGCCGAACAGCGTCTCCACCTGGGCCGCATAGAAGCGCAGGAAGTCCACCGCCTCGCGCACCTCGGACACGGCGTTCGCGCAGGTCTTGCCCGCCTCGCGCACCAGCAGCGACAGCAGGGCGGGCGTGCGCTGCTCCAGCGCGTCGGCGGCGCGGCGCAGCGCGGCGGCCCGCTCCGCGGGGGGCGTTGCGGCCCATGCGGGGGCTGCTGCCTGCGCCCACTGCAGCGCCTGGTCCACGTCGCCGGCGCTCGCCTCCTGCACCGTGCCCACCACGTCCGCATGCCAGGCGGGGTTGCGCACCGGCAGGCGAGGGCCTTCCTGCACAGGCCCGGCGAGCAGCGGCACCGCCTCCCAATCCTGCTGCGCGTAGTGCTGCAGGGCATCGGCCAGGGGCGCGAGGACCGCCTCGCTCGCGAGATCCAGCCCCGCGGAATTGCGGCGCGCCGGTCCATAAAGCGCGGGCGGCAGCGGAATGCGCGGGTTCATCCGGCCCGGGACGGGTTCAGCGGCCACCGCCGCCACCGGGTCGGCCACGAGGCTGTCCAGCGGCAGCGTGGCGTCGGCCACGCGGTTCACGAACGAGGTGTTGGCGCCGTTTTCCAGCAGCCGGCGCACCAGGTAGGCCAGCAGCGTCTCGTGCGTGCCGACCGGCGCATAGACCCGGCAGGGCCGGTTCAACCCTGCGGCGCCCACGACCTGCTCGTACAGCGGCTCGCCCATGCCGTGCAGGCACTGGAATTCGTACTGGCCCGGCGTGTAACGATCCGGGCCGGCCAGTTCGTGGATCGCGGCCAGCGTGTGCGCGTTGTGCGTGGCGAACTGCGGATAGACGGCGTCCGGCGCCGCGAGCAGCCGGCGCGCGCAGGCGATATAGGACACGTCGGTGTGTACCTTGCGCGTATAGACCGGGTAGTCCTCCAGCCCGTCCACCTGGGCCCGCTTGATCTCGCTGTCCCAGTAGGCGCCCTTGACCAGCCGCACCATCAGGCGGTGGCCGGTGCGGCGCGCAAGATCGACCACGTGGTCGATCACGAACGGGCAGCGCTTCTGGTAGGCCTGGATGACGAAGCCGATCCCGTTCCAGCCCGAGAGCGACGGCGCCGCGCACAGCGCTTCGAGCAGGTCCAGCGAAATCTCCAGCCGGTCGGCTTCCTCGGCATCGATGTTCAGCCCGATGTCATAGCCGCGCGCCAGTTCCGCGAGTTCCAGCACGCGGGGGAGCAGCTCCTGCATCACCCGGCCGTGCTGTGCCCGGCTGTAGCGCGGATGCAGCGCCGACAGCTTGATGGAGATGCCGGGGCCCTCGTAAACGCCGCGGCCCGCCGACGCCTTGCCGATGGCATGGATCGCGTCCACGTACGACTGCAGGTAGCGCCCGGCATCGGCCGCGGTGAGCGCGGCTTCGCCCAGCATGTCATAGGAATAGCGGAAGCCCTGGGCCTCGCGCGGGCGGGCATTGGACAGCGCCTGGGCGATGGTCTCGCCGGTCACGAACTGCTCGCCCATCATGCGCATCGCCACGTCCACGCCCTTGCGCACCAGCGGTTCGCCGCCGCGCGCCGTGATGCGGCGCAGCGCAGCGCCCAGGCCCTGCTCGCTGTGCGTGGCCACGAGCCTGCCGGTGAGCAGCAGGCCCCAGGTGGCCGCATTCACGAACAGCGACGGGCTCTTGCCGAGGTGCGATTCCCAGTCGCCGCCGCCGATCTTGTCGCGGATCAGCGCGTCGCGCGTGCCGCTGTCGGGAATGCGCAGCAGCGCCTCGGCGAGGCACATCAGCGCCACGCCCTCCTGCGAGGACAGCGCGAACTCCTGCAGCAGGCCCTGCACCCAGCCGGCCCGTCCGCCCGCGCCCTTGCGCTCGCGCAGCCCGCCCGCCAGCCGCAGTGCCAGGGCATGCACGCGCTGCGCCGCAGCACCTTCGATGCGCGCCTGCTCCAGCAGCGGCGCGATGGCTTCCGGCTCGGGAATGCGGCAGGCCGCGGTGATCGCGTCGCGCAGCGGCGCGGCCCCGGCAGGGGGCCGCGGTGCGAAGGCCGCGAAAGGCCGGGTATGCAGGGAAGGGGGCGGGGCGTTCATGGCGGTGCGGTCCGGGGGCGGGACGAAGGTGGAGGGAATGCCTGCGATCATCTCGCCGAGGCGATTGAATTAATGCGCAAAAATGCCGGACATGAATGAATCTTTCACTATGGATTGGATGTGACGTGGATGAGATAGACAGGGTGGACCGCAGGATCCTGGCAATCCTGCAGGACGACGGCCGCATCTCCAACATCAAGCTCGCCGAGCGCGTCGCGCTGTCGCCCACGGCCGTGCTCGCGCGGGTGCAGCGGCTCACTCGCGAGGGCTACATCCTGGGCTACGAGGCCCGGCTCAATCCGCAGAAGCTCGGCGCCGGCATGCTCGTGTTCGTCGAGGTGCTGCTGGACCGCACCACGCCCAATGTGTTCGACCAGTTCAAGGCCGCCGTTCAGGTCCATCCGGCCATCATGGAGTGCCACATGGTGGCGGGCGGGTTCGACTATCTGCTCAAGACCCGGCAGGCCGACATGAATGCCTACCGGCAGTTCGCCGGGGAGGTGCTCTGGCAGCTGCCGGGTGTGCGCGAGACGCGCACCTATGCGGTGATGGAAGAGGTCAAGCATTCGTTCCATCTCGCGCTGGATGAGCGCCCCGTGCGCGCCTGACCGCGCTGCAGGGGAGGGCAGGCGCCGCAAAGTCCGCAATAATCGGCCTCGCGCCGTCCGGTTCCGGCCGTCCCGCCACCCCTACCCAGGAGCTTCGCCGATGTCCGCCTGCCGTTCCGTCCTGTTCGCCGCCGCCGCGCTGTCCGCCGGACTGTGGAGCGCCTCGGCCTCCGCCGCGTGCTACGTGGTCTATTCCTCCAGCCAGCAGGTGATCTACCGGTCGCAGACGCCGCCGGTCGACCTGGCGCAGCAGATCCACCAGACGCTGCCGCGCATCGCGCCGGGTTCCACCCTGGTCTTCTCGCTGGACAGCGGCGATTGCCAGATCGAGTTCAACCGCCTTCCGGCCAGTGCCTCGGTGCCCGGCTCCCGCGTGGGCCTGCCGCCTTCCGATCCCGTGCCGCGGCTGGTACGCCCCGCACGCAGCTGACTGCCGGGCAACCACGTCCCCATCCTTTCCGATCGCGGTCCACGAAGGAGCGCCCGATGATTCCCAGGCCCCCATCTTTCGCCTGCCTGCTGTGCGCAGTGGTCTTTCTGGGCCTCGCGCAGGCGGCTCCCGCGCCGGATGGCGTGCAGGAAGGCGCCGCGTGCAGTGGGGCCCTCCGCCAGGCTTTCTCGGCGCAGGACCCGGCCGCAGCGCTTCCTGAGGCATGCCGGCGCCTCGGGCCGGTGGCGCTGGGCATGCGTCAGCAGGATGTGGTGGACGCGCTCGGCAAGCCGGACGCCACCCGGCACGGTGCGGCCCGGCCGGACACGGTCCTCGTGTACCTGTACCCGCGCGGACTGAACGAGCGGCTGGCTCGCCATCCACTGCCCGCCGGCTCGCTGGCCCATGGAGAGCTGGCCATCCGTGTCCGCGACGACCATGTGGTCAACGTCATCGCCTTCGGGCCCCACGGCGAGCTGCCCGGCTTCGGTCTCCCGGGGCTGGCATTGGGGGCGGACGCGGGCGCGGTACTCCAGGCGATCGGTGGGCATCCCCGGTGGAACGCCAGCCGCGACTATGTCCAGTTCGCCAGGATGCCACTGGGCCTGGAGGTGGATCCGGACACGTCCGTTGTCGTCGGGCTCGACATCGCGGCCACGAAGCAGGACCTGGACCAATTTTCGCTGCCGCCATTGCGCCTGGACAAGGACGGACGCAGCGGCCTCGTCAGCGGCATCCACTGAGCGCCGCGCGCCGCCGTCCGTCCGATGGCCGGCCTGAGACAATCGGGGGATGAGCGACCCCACAGAACATCCCGAGATCCTCCAGGACCCATCTTCTTCCGCACCCGCGCAAGGGCGCACCGACCTCCCGCCGGGCTGGCTGGAGGTCACCTCCATGGACATGGACGCCCAGGGCGTGGCCCGCAGGCCCGACGGCAAGGTCGTCTTCATCGACGGCGCGTTGCCCTTCGAATGGGTGAGCGCCAACACCCACCGCAAGAAGAACAACTGGGAACAGGCCAGCCTCACGGCCATCCACCGCGAATCGCCGCAGCGCGTGCGTCCCGGCTGCCCGCATTTCGGCCTGCATGCCGGCGCCTGCGGCGGCTGCAAGATGCAGCACCTGCACGTCGGCGCCCAGGTGGCCGTCAAGCAGCGCGTGCTGGAGGACAACCTCTGGCACCTGGGCAAGGTGAAGGCCGAGACCGTGCTGCGGCCGATCGAAGGGCCCGCCTGGGGCTACCGCTACCGGGCGCGCCTGGCCGTGCGGCATGTCGAGAAAAAGGGCAAGGTGCTGGTGGGCTTCCACGAGCGCAAGAGCCGCTACATCGCCGACATGGAAGTCTGCCCCGTGCTGCCGCCCCACGTGAGCGCCATGCTGCTGCCCCTGCGCGCGCTCATCGCCTCGATGGATGCGCGGGACACCTGCCCGCAGATCGAGCTGGCCTGCGGCGACGACGTCACCGCCCTGGTGCTGCGCCACCTGGAGCCGCTGTCCGAGGCCGACATGGACCGGCTGCGCGCCTTCGCCGCCGCGCATGGCGTGCAGTGGTGGCTGCAGCCCAAGGGCCCGGACACCGTGCACCTGCTGGAAGAAGGCGGTCCGCAGCTGAATTACGCGCTGCCGGACTTCGGCATCACCATGCCTTTCAAGCCCACCGACTTCACGCAGGTCAACCCGCACATCAACCGCGTGCTGGTCACGCGTGCGCTGCGCCTGCTGGATGCGGGCCGCGATGATCGGGTGATCGACTGGTTCTGCGGCCTGGGCAACTTCACGCTGCCCATCGCCACGCAGGCCCGCGAGGTCGTCGGCATCGAGGGCAGCGAGGCGCTCGTCGCCCGCTCGCGAGAGAACTACCGCAAGAACCAGGACGACCGGCCGCAGGGGCAGGTACTGGCCCCCACCACGTTCGTGGCGCGCAACCTGTTCGAGATGACGCCCGACATGCTCGTCGCCGACGGCGTGGCCGACAAGTGGCTGGTGGATCCTCCGCGCGAGGGGGCCTTCGCGCTCGCCAAGGCCCTGGCCGACATCCACCAGGCACGCATCGGTGCGGAAGATGCGCCAGCGCTGCCCGCCTCGGCCGAAGGCTGGACGCCGCCGCAGCGCATCGTCTACGTGAGCTGCAATCCGGCCACGCTGGCTCGGGATGCAGGCCTGCTGGTACACCAGGCGGGCTACCGCTGCGTGGCGGCCGGTGTGGTGAACATGTTCCCCCACACGGCGCACGTCGAGAGCATGGCGGTGTTCGAGCGCGCCTGAGATCGGGAATGGTTCCGTGAGCCTGGCCGCCGTTGCTTGAGCGGCCCACGGGCCGCGCTGGCGGGCTCGGGTGGCGCAGACCGGCAGGCCTGCCAGGTAAAGCCGGCTTCAGCTCCGGCTGCGGCCCGACCCGCCTTCGCGGGTTTCGTCGGTGCGGCCTTCCTCCGTGCGGCGGGCCGGGGTGGCCGGAGGCTTCTCCAGGTTGCCCAGTACCGAGGGTGCGCCCTCCAGCTTGTTCTCGCGCATGTACTGGTCCATTTCCTTCCAGCCGGCGAACACCTGGGCCTTCGAGGCCTTGGGGTTGAGGGTGAAGCAGTCCTCCAGGCCCCGCAGGGCGTGGCGGCAGGCACCGCCGATGGCCTTGGCCTCGGCTTCCTTCTGCACCGCGCGCGGATCGGGGCCCAGCCCTGGAATGTCGCAGCCCGACAGCAGCAGCGGGGCCGCCGCGCATGCCACGAGCCAGGAAAGCCGGCGGCCGGGCGGCCGGGCGAAGGGGAGGGCTGTGAGGCGGTGTGGCATCTTCCAGTCATTATCGGCCGCGGCGCCGGATCATTGAGGCCCGTGTGCGCCCGCCCTGAGGAAAAGCAAAAAGGCCTCCACGCGGGAGGCCTTCTTTTCCTGCCGGGAGGGCCGGGGCCCCCCCGGGCATGCCGGGGCGTCAGTCGCGCTCGCCGCCCATGATGCCCAGCAGGGCCAGCAGGCTCTGGAACACGTTGAAGAGGTCCAGGTACAGCGCCAGCGTGGCGCTGATGTAGTTGGTCTCGCCGCCGTCGATGATCTGCTTCAGGTCATACAGCATGTAGGCGCTGAAGATGCCGATGGCCGCCACCGAGATGGCCATCATGCCGGCCGAGGATCCCACGAACACGTTGATGACCGAGCCCACCAGCAGGACCATGGCACCCACGAAGAGCCACTTGCCCATGCCGGAGAGATCGCGCTTGATCACCGTGGCCAGGCTGGCCATGACCAGGAACACGCCCGCCGTGCCGGCGAAGGCCGTCATCACGAGGTCGGTACCGTTCTTGAAGCCCAGCACCATGCCGATCAGGCGCGAGAGCATGAGGCCCATGAAGAACGTGAAGCCCAGCAGCACCGGCACGCCGGCTGCCGAGTTCTTGGTCTTCTCGATGGCGAACATGAAGCCGAAGGCGCCGCCCAGGAAGACGATCAGGCCCACGCCGCCCCGCAGGGACTGTGTGATGCCGGTGGCCACGCCCAGCCAGGCGCCCAGCACGGTGGGGACCATGCTCAGTGCGAGCAGCCAGTAGGTATTGCGCAGCACGCGCTGGCGCTGCTCCTGCGAGACGCCGTAGCCCGCAGAACCCAGAACGGTGACTTGATCATTCATCTTCTCTTGCTCCCTTTGCCTGTTGAGGCCTGCGAAGTGCAGACCGGCAAATTCTAGGTGGTGGCTTTCTGCAGGCTTTCAAATAACCTTTGCCACTCCCGACCTTTTGGGATGCAGTGTTTTGCCGTGGACAGCCCGTTGGCGGGCGATGCGGGCGATATCCTCCGCAGGTTCCGTACCGGCAGGACGCGGCTGCGGCCTGCCGTTCCTCCACCCGTTTTCCATTCCACCGGATCCCATGAAGACCAAACACGAGCTCGAATTCGCCGACGTCAAGACAATCGCCGCTGCCGCGGAAGCGGAAGCCCTGCGCAACGGATGGGCGGTGACCATCGCCATCGTGGACGACGGTGGCCATCTGCTCTCGCTGCAGCGCCTGGACGGTGCCGCGCCCCTGTCTTCCCACATCGCCCCCGGCAAGGCCCGCACGGCGGCCCTGGGCCGCCGCGAGAGCAAGGTGTACGAGGACATCATCAACGGCGGCCGCACCGCCTTCCTGACGGCCCCGTTCATCGACGGCATGCTCGAGGGCGGCGTGCCTATCATGAAGGACGGCCAGTGCCTGGGCGCCGTCGGCGTGAGCGGCGTCAAATCGAGCGAGGACGCGCAGATCGCCCGCGCCGGCATCGCGGCCATCGGCCTCTGACCTCGCCCCCGCCGGCGCCCCCGGGGTGCAGGACGCAAGCAAAAAAACCGGCCTCGAGAGGCCGGTTTTTCTTTGGGAGATGCAGTGGGGAAAAAAAGCCTGGCTACGCGGGCGAACCGTTGGCTGGCGAATACGACCCGGCGGACCGGCAGGCGGCCCGGGAGTCGCCCCACGATGAAACCTATTTGGTGAGGATCAGCTTGCCGAGCTTGGTGGCCTGCAGGCGGTAGATGGAGCCGTTGTGGAAGATCGCCACGGTCTTCTGCCCCTTGAGCAGTTCGCTGCTGTCCACCGCGGGGGCCGAAGGCGCCGCGCGCCCATGGGCCTCGGCCTGCCGGTCGGAGCCCGGGGCGCCGAAGAAGGCTGCGGAAGGGGACAGGGCGGTCAAGCTGGCGTGCATGGGGTGGATCCTCGGTGCGTTGGCAATGGATTAATGATAACCATTCTCAATTGAGCGTCAAGTCCGGACCCGGCTTTATTGCAAGTATTTGTTGCCTCACTGCGGATCGGTGACGAAGCCGATCTTGCGTACGCCTGCGCGCTGCGCGGCCGCCATGGCCTGGGCCACGCGCTCGTAGCGTACGCTCTTGTCGCCGCGGATGTGCAGGTCGGGCTGCGGGTCCTTGGCGGCCTCGGCTTTCAGGCGCGGCTCCAGCTCCTCGTCGCTGATGTCCGTCTCGTTCCAGTGGTACTTGCCGTCGGCCGTGACGCTCAGGCGAATGGTCTCGGGCTTGACGTTCTCGCGCTCCGCGGAGGCGCGCGGGAGGTCCACCGGCACGGCATGCTTCATGACCGGCACGGTGATGATGAAGATGATGAGCAGCACCAGCATGACGTCCACCAGGGGCGTCATGTTGATCTCGTTCATCACCTCGTCGGCGTCGTCCTGGGTTCCGAATGCCATGGCGCGTCAGCCTTTCTTGATGGGCAGGACCTTGCCCTGGTCGGCAGGGGCGCTGACGCGGGCGCCGGTCACGAAGTAGGCATGCAGGTCGTGCGCGAAGCTGTTGAGGCCGTTCAGGATGGACTTGTTGCCCCGCACCAGTGCGTTGTAGCCCAGCACCGCGGGAATGGCCACGGCCAGGCCCAGGGCGGTCATGATGAGCGCTTCGCCGATCGGGCCGGCCACCTTGTCGATGGTGGACTGGCCCGAGGTGCCGATCGCCACGAGGGCGTGGTAGATGCCCCAGACGGTGCCGAAGAGGCCGATGAACGGCGCGGTGGAACCGACCGACGCCAGGATGGCGAGGCCCGATTGCAGGCGGGCGGTGAATTCGTCGATGCAGTTGCGCAGGCTGCGCGTGATCCAGTCGCTGACGTCCAGGCTGTCGTGCAGGTGTGCCTTGGTGTTGCGGTGGTGCGCCGTGGCTTCGCGGCCTTCGAGCGCAAGGTGCCGGAACGGGTTCGACGGATCGTTGCCCAGCTTTTCCATGCCGGCGGCGAAATCCTCGCTGTGCCAGAAGTCGCGTGCCGCGCGGGCGTGTTTCTTGAACTTGATGATGTCCAGCGCCTTGATGAGGATGACGATCCACGAGGCGAGCGACATGCCGAGCAGCAGCACGGCGACGGCCCGGGTGACGAAATCACCCTGGATCCAGACGTTGGCAATGCCGAAATGCGATTCCATGAGAACTCCTGAAGCTGAAAGAGATATGCGAGACGTTTAATCGAGGACGAAATTGAACGGAACCAGGTTCCACATGGTTTCGGGGACACCGTTGCGCTTTCCGGGCACGAACTTGTAGCGCATCACCGTTTCCATCGCCAGGCGGTCCAGCCGGTCATAACCGCTGGATTTGTTGAGTTCCACCTTTTGCGGAAGGCCGTCTGCGCCGATCAATACTCGCACCACCACCTTGCCCTGCTCGCCCAGCCGGCGACTGATCGCCGGGTAGGAGGGCTTGGGGTTGTTCAGGTAGGCCGCATCGCTGGAGGGCAGCTCGACCTTGGGGGGCGCGGGCGGCGCTGGCGGGGCCGGAGGCGGTGCGGGCGGCGCCTGGGGCGCCGCGATCGGGGGCGCAGGCGGCTGCGGCTCGGTGATGCCGACCGGCGCACTCGGCGCCGGTGCGGGATCCGGGATGGCCACGGGCATGGGCGCGGGACGCGGGGCCGGCGTGCGCGGTGCGGGCTTGGGTGGAGGAGGGGCCGGCTTCGGGGGCGGTGGAGCCGGCGGCGTCGGAGGTGCGGGGGGCGTGATGAATTCGCTCAGCACTTCCGCGGGAATGATGACTTCGGCCGCCTTGCGCACCAGGCCGGATTGCAGGGCCCAGAGGCCCGCCACATGGAGCAATACGACCGAACCGGCGATCACCGCATTGCGGCTCACGCCCCCGGGGGAGCCATAGCGATCAAACTGGGACATAAGAATGGGTATTTGCCTGCGCAGTGGAGGGAAGGTCGGTGCAGGCGCACCGTGCAGGGCAAAGGCAAAGGGGAGTTGCTTACTTGCGGAAGATCCACCACATGGATCCCACGACGAGGATCAGGCTGCCAGCGAGGATGAAGAGGAGTTCCATGCCTTGCTTTCCAGGATGGCAGCGGCAAGCTGGATGGTTTGCGGCGCGATCTCTTCCTTGTGCAGGGCGGCCACCGAATGCTTGGTGCCGCAACGGGCGATGACGTCGCGTGCGCAGGATTCGCAGCGGCCGCACTGGGTGGCCACGCCGAGTTCGAACTGGATCTCGTCGAAGCTCAACCCCGCATGCGCGTGGCGTGCGATTTCCCGGTCAGAAACCCGGCGGCATACACAAACGATCATGGGGCTGAAGTCTTGGCTGGTGTGGACGACGATGCATTATAAATGCGAATTCATCGCATTTGCAATCATTGGAGTCCGACGCCGCAAGAATGTTCCCGATCCGTGGTGCAGCCTGCAGGTCCCGCTGCGTGCAGGCAAAAAAAAGCCCGGCGGGCGCCGGGCTTTGAAATGGATCCAGGAACGTGGCGTTCGGGAGGATCCAAGGAGACAACGGGTAGCCCGCGGCTCAGCGCTTGCGCAGGGCAGCCGAGGTGGCTGCTGCGGCGGCGTTGGTGGCCGAGGCGGCATTGGCGGTGGCCGTGTTGGTCACTGCGTTGAAGTTGGCTTCAGCCGCGTCGCTGGCCTGCTTGACGACCTTCTGGACGGTTTCGAAAGCATTGTTGGCGGCGGACACGGCGCTCTTGAACACGGCCACGCCGGTTTCGGTGCCAGCGGGGGCATTGCGGGCGGCGGTGTCCACCAGGTTGCTGAAGTTGCGCTGGATTTCAGCGGCCTGGGCTTCGAAGGCACGGCCGAACTCGGCGGTGGTGCCGGAGGCGATTTCGTACAGGTGGCGGTTGTAGGCGGCGGTCTTCTCGGCCAGGGGCTGGAAGAAGGCGGCTTGCAGCGAGAGGAGTTCCTGCGGATCCTTGACCGACAGCAGGGCCTGGGTATGGGTGGCGGCTTCGCTGAGGGTGGCGCGCGAGGCGGTCACGTTCAGTTCGACCAGCTTCTCCACGCCTTCGAAGGCCTTGTTCGTCAGGCCGAACAGCGTGTCGAGGTGGGCCTTCTGGGAAGCGATGAGTTGTTCGGGGGTCAGCGACATAGGTATCTCCTCTGAAAACAGTCCGGTGGCCGGACCTAAGCCAAGTGGATGGAACCGCGCTACGCCATGTTCATGTTGCAGTGCAGCATGGAACGAATTCTAGAGACTTTGCCGGGCGGTGCAAGCCTTTTTGCTGCACTGCAGCATGTTTAGAGTCGTGCCTCCAAAACCTGTTGAGGCCCATCCCTCGTGGCCGGCACGGAGCGGCTGGCAGAATGGGCCGCCATGACCACCGCCAAGCTCTCGGCCGCCCCGCCAGCGCCGCGGCGCGCGCCCGAGGCGCGCGACCGCTATCCCGTGTTCCGCAGCATCACCACCCGCTGGGGGGACAACGACATCTACGGGCACGTCAACAACGTCGTCTATTACAGCTGGTTCGACACCGCCGTGAACGCCTACCTGATCGAGCAGGGCGCGCTCGACATCCATGGCGGGGACACCATCGGGCTGGTGGTGGAGACGCAGTGCAATTACTTCGCGCCGCTGGCGTTCCCGCAGACCATCGAGGCGGGTATCCGCGTCGCGCACCTGGGATCGAGCAGCGTGCGTTATGAAGTGGGGCTGTTCGCCCAGGGCGAACCGTTCTCGGCCGCCGCAGGCCACTTCGTGCACGTATATGTGGGGCGGGAGGACCGCCGGCCGCGGACGCTGCCGGAGCCGTTGCGCCGGGCGCTGGAGCCGCTGAACCAGGCCGCCGGCGCCGCCCGCTGAGGCGGGCCGCGCCGGCAGGCGCCGCATCCGGCACCGGCACCGGATGGCGGCGCGTCAGGGCTTGAAGGTGTCGCCCAGCACCACGCCTTCGCGCCGCGGATCGGCTCCGCCCTGGAGCACGCTGGCGCCGTTGCGGTTCACCCGCAGGATCGTGGCCGTGCCGCTCGACTGGGCGGAGGTCGAGACCGTATGGCCCAGCGCGCGCAGGCCCGTGACCAGCGGATCATCGTTGCCGTTGTTCGCCGTGTTGACGTTCGGATGCTCGCCGCCCACCGAGGTGGTGGCGCTGTTGCTGGCACCGAAGTCCACCAGGGACGTGGCCTGCTGGGCATCCAGGCCCCAGTCGAGCGCTCCGACCACGGTCTTCACCACGTACTGGATGATGGTGCCGCCGCCGGGCGAGCCCGTGCCCATCACGAAATCGCCCATGCTGCCATCGGCGGCCTTGCGGAACACCAGGGTCGGCGCCATGGAACTGCGCGGTCGCTTGCCGGGCTCCACGCGGTTGGCGACCGGAGCGCCGGAGGCGTCCGTGGGCGTGGAGGCGAAGTCGGTGAGCTGGTTGTTGAGCAGGAAACCCTGGGTCATGTGGAAGGAGCCCATGCTGGCCTCGACCGTGGTGGTCATGACCACGGCGTTGCCGTCCTTGTCCACGATGGTGAAGTGCGTGGTGCCGCGTTCCTCGAGCGGCACGACGCCGGCCGCGCCGGTGCCGAAGTCGCCCGCCGCGGCGGTGCCCATGCTGCGCGTGGTGCTGATCAGGCCGGCGCGCGTGCGCAGGTACGACTTGTCGAGCATGCGTGCGGGGGAGCCGCCGGGCAGGGGGACGAAATCGGTGTCGGCCACGTACTTGTCGCGGTCGGCATAGGCCAGGCGCTCGGCTTCGCTGACCAGGTGCACTCCCATCACCGTGGGCTTGCCGCCTTCGAGGTCGATGGCCGTGGGCTTGTACTGCGAGAGATCGAAGTTCTCCAGGATGCCGAGCGCGGAGGCCACGGCGATGCCGCCGGAGGAGGGCGGTGACATGCCGCACACCCAATAGTCGCGGTAGGTGGTGCACACCGGGTCGCGGCGCTTGGCGCGGTAATTCGCCAGGTCGCTCAACTGCGTGAGGCCCGGCGTGATGGCGACGGCTGGCGAGCCGCCGCTGGTGGCCTGGATCTTCGCGACGATGCCCTGAGCGATCGGGCCCGTGTAGAAGGCATCGGCGCCGTTGCGGGCGATGGCGGACAGCGTGTCGGCATAGGCGGTGTTCTTCAGCACCGTGCCCAGGGCCTTGGGCGTGCCGTCGGCATTGAAGAAGTAGGCCACGGCCTCCGCGTCGCGCGCCAGGCCGGAGGCGGAGCCGGAAATGGCCGCGGCCATGCGGCCGCCGATGGGGAAGCCGCCGCGCGCCAGCTGCTCGGCCGGCTGGAACAGGTCGCCCCAGGCGAGCCGCCCGTGGTCGCGGTAGGCCAGTTCGAGCATGCGGACGGCGCCGGGCGTGCCGATGGAGCGCCCGCTGGCGCGCGCACCGCCTGGCTGCGGCGCGGTGCGGTCGGCGTCGCTGACCCAGCGCAGGTAGTCGGCGGTCGCGGCCGCAGGCGCGGTCTCGCGGCCGTCGTAGGCCTGGACCTTCTTCTGGGCCGCGTCGTAGTGCAGCATGAAGGCGCCGCCCCCGAGGCCGGAGGACTGAGGCTCCACCAGCCCGAGCACCATCTGCACGGCGACGGCGGCGTCCACGGCCGAACCGCCTTTCTTCAGCACTTCGCAGCCAGCACGCGACGCATACGGATTGGCCGTGGTCACCATGTACTGCTTCGCGTGGACCGCGGTCTTGCCGACCCGGTAGCCGGAGGCCGGCTCCGGCGCGGCCGGATCGCCCGGCAGGCCGGAGCCGACCGTGACCAGGCCGTTGTCGCTCGTCACGGCGCAGGCATTGTCCTGGCTGGGAACGAGGGCCGTTCCGCCGTTGCCGCTGCCGCCGCAGCCCGAGAGGGCCAGCAGCGCAGCGGCCAGCGCTGCGGGAAGGCCCCATGCGGGGGGCGGGGAAGAGGGTGAATGAGGCTTGCCGAGGCTGTGCATCCGGAATCGCTTTCTTTTTTGGTAGAGGATGTGGAGAAGTGCGCGGTGGCCGGGAGTCTCCCTTCCCGGGGCGCCCCGCAAGCATAGGTGGTTCGCCGGGGGCGCGGGGCGCCGGGGGCGTCCGGCCCGCATCGTGGAACTGCACAGCCGGCGCCAGCGGGCAGGGCGCGGCCGCGGTGCAGGAGGCGCGCACGCGATGGCGCGCTTGGTGACACAATGCACGGCGCGCCTGCAGCTTTCCCTTCCGCGCCCCGGCCTCCGCTGCCGGTCCGCGCGCCGATGCCTCTTCCATGATCATCACCAGCCTGCTCGATACCGACCTGTACAAGTTCACCATGATGCAGGTGGTGCTGCACCAGTTTCCCGGAGCGCAGGTGGAGTACCGCTTCCGGTGCCGCAACCCCGGCGTGCAGCTCGCGCCCCATGCGGCCGAGATCCGCGACGAGATCCGCTCGCTCTGCAGCCTGCAGTTCCAGGACGCGGAGCTGATGTACCTGCGCTCGCTGCGCTTCGTGAAGAGCGATTTCGTGGACTTCCTGGGGCTGTTTCGCCTCAACGAGAAATACATCACCGTCACGCCGCTGGCCTCGGGCGAGATCGACATCCGGATCACCGGGCCGTGGCTGCACACCATCCTGTTCGAGATCCCGGTGCTGGCGATCGTGAACGAGGTGTACTTCCGCAATACGCAGAAGGTGCCGGATTTCCCGGAGGGGCGCCGCCGGCTGGATACCAAGATCACGCAGCTGCAGGCGGACGGGCTGGGGCCACTGAAGATCGCCGACTACGGCACCCGGCGGCGCTTCAGCCGCGCGTGGCACGAAGAGGTGCTGCGCGTGCTGCTGGCCCGTCTGGGCACGGGCGAGCGGCGCACCGACGGCCGCGCGGGACCCGGGCAGTTCGCGGGCACGAGCAACGTGCTCTATGCGATGAAGCTCGGGGTCACGCCGCTCGGCACCATGGCGCATGAATACCTGCAGGCCTGCCAGGCGCTCGGCCCGCGGCTGCGCGACAGCCAGATCTACGGCTTCGAGATGTGGGCGCGCGAATACCGCGGCGACCTGGGCATCGCGCTGTCCGACGTCTATGGCATGAGCGCCTTCCTGCGCGATTTCGACCTGTATTTCTGCAAGCTGTTCGACGGCGCGCGGCACGACAGCGGCGACCCGTTCGCCTGGGGCGAGCGGCTGCTGGAACACTACCGCCGCAACCGCGTCGATCCGCTCACCAAGACGCTGATCTTCAGCGATGCGCTCACGGTGCCGCGCACGATCGAGCTGTTCCGGCAGTTCCACGGCCGCTGCCAGCTGGCCTTCGGGATCGGCACCAACCTGACCAACGACCTGGGCTGCGAGCCGCTGCAGATCGTCATCAAGATGACGCGCTGCAACGGGCAGCCCGTTGCCAAGCTGTCCGACACGCCCGGCAAGGGCATGTGCGATGACGAGAAATACCTCGCCTATCTGCGCCAGGTGTTCGAGATTCCCGCGCCGGCCTGAGACCGCCCGGCGCGCGTCGCCGGCCGCAGGCGTTTCGGCCTTGTCCCTTTCTTCACCAGGAACCTACGCTCCATGACCCGACCCCGCATCCTCGTCGCCCGCGCCATCTTCCCGGACGTGGTGGACCGCCTCGCCCGGCATTTCGACGTCGAGGCCAATCCCGAGGATGCGATCTGGAGCCCCGAGGAACTGGCCCGGCGCCTCGCCGACAAGGATGGCGCGCTGACCACCGGCAGCCAGCGTATCGACGCGGCGCTCGTGGCGGCCTGCCCGCGCCTGCGCATCGTGGCCAACATGGCGGTGGGCTACAACAATTTCGACGTGGATGCGCTCACGGCCGCGGGGGTGCAGGCCACGAACACGCCCGACGTGCTCACCGAGACCACCGCCGATTTCGGCTTCGCGCTGCTCATGGCCACGGCCCGGCGCGTGACCGAGAGCGAGATCTACCTGCGCGAAGGCCGCTGGAGCAAGTGGAGCTACGACATGTTCGCGGGCTCGGACGTGCACGGCTCCACGCTGGGCATCCTGGGCATGGGCCGGATCGGGCAGGGCATCGCGCGGCGCGGCGCGCACGGCTTCGGCATGAACGTGATCTACCACAACCGTTCGCGCCTCTCGCCGGAACTCGAGGCCGGATGCAAGGCCCGGTACGTCTCCAAGGAAGAGTTGCTGCGCGAGGCGGACCACCTCGTGCTCGTGCTGCCGTACACGCCGGAATCGCATCACGCCATCGGCGCGACGGAACTCGCGCAGATGAAGCCCACGGCCAACCTGATCAACATCGCACGCGGCGGCATCGTGGACGACGCCGCGCTGGCGCAGGCGCTGCGCGAGCGGCGCATCGCCGCGGCGGGCTTGGACGTGTTCGAGGGCGAGCCGAAGGTGCATCCGGATCTGCTGGCGGTGCCCAACGTGGTGCTCACGCCGCACATCGCCAGCGCCACGGTGCCCACGCGGCGCGCGATGGCCAACCTCGCGGCGGACAACCTGATCGCGTTCTTCGATGGACGCGGTGCGCTCACGCCCGTGAACACGCCCCGGCCCCGCTGAGGGGCTCCCCACTGCCCGCCGGTCCGCGGGGCCGGCAGTTGACAACGAAACGTCTGGATTGGCATGTCGATCGAATGGCTGGTGGTGGTCGCGTTGCTCGCGCTCATCACCGTGCTCCTGGGAGTGCTGCTGCTGCGCAGCCCCCGACCCGAGCTTCCCCCCGAATGGGCCATGCGCCTGCAGCGCCTGGAGCAGGTGGCCCAGGCCACGCAACTGGCGGTGGCGAAGAATGACGGCGCGCTGGAAGGCATGGCCCAGCAGTTGCGCGGCTTCACGCAGGCCACGCACGCGCACCTGGAGGGCCAGCGGGAAGTGCTGGACGAGCGGCTTGCGCAGGCGGTGCACGACGCCCGCTCGGGCCGTGCGGAACTGCGCGAAGGCTTCGATGCCTTCGAGGCCCGGCTGGGGCAACGGATGGCCCAGGCGCAGGCCGATGCCGCCGTGGCCCGCCGCGAACTGGCGGAAGCCCTGGGCGCCTTCCGCGCCGAACTGACGCAGACCTCGGAGTCGCTGCGCACCGCGCTGCACGAGCGTCTGGCGGCCATCCAGTCGGACAACGCGGCCCGCCTGGAGGAGATGCGCCGCACCGTGGACGAGAAGCTGCACGCCACGCTGGAGCAGCGGCTGGGCGAATCGTTCAGGATGGTGAGCGACCGGCTGGAGCAGGTGCACCGCGGCCTGGGAGAGATGCAGACGCTGGCCGCCAGCGTGGGCGACCTCAAGCGCGTGATGACCAACGTGAAGACGCGCGGCACCTGGGGCGAACTGCAGCTGGGCGCCATCATCGAGAACGTGCTGGCGCCGGAGCAGTATGCGCGCAACGTGAAGACGGTGCCGGGCAGCGACGAAATGGTGGAGTTCGCCATTCGCCTGCCGGGCCGGGGCCAGGAGGAGCCGGTCTGGCTGCCCATCGACGCGAAGTTTCCGGTGGAGTCCTATCAGCGCCTGCTGGACGCGCACGACGCGGCGGACAAGGCGGCCGTCCTGGCGGCGGGCAACGCGCTGGAGGCCGCGGTCCGCTTCGAAGCGCGCAAGATCGCCGCCAAGTATGTGTCGCCGCCGCACACCACGGATTTCGCGGTGCTGTACCTGCCCACCGAAGGGCTGTTCGCCGAAGTGGTTCGCCGTCCGGGCCTCGTGGAGGCGCTGCAGGGCGAATGCCGCGTGATGGTGGCCGGGCCCGCGAACCTCGCGGCCATGCTCAGCAGCCTGCAGATGGGTTTCAAGACGCTGGCGATCGAGAAGCGCTCTTCCGAGGTGTGGGGGCTGCTGGGCGCGGTGAAGACGGAATTCGCCAAGTTCGGCGACGTGGTGGAGGCCACGCGCAAGTCGATCGACGCCGCGGCCAAGCGCTTCGACGAGGTGGGCGTGCGCACGCGCGCCATCCAGCGGCGGCTGCGGGACGTGCAGGAGCTGCCTGCGGACGAAGCCGGTGCGGTACCGGCCGTGGAAGCACCGGCGGGCCACCGCCCGGAAGCGCCGAACTGAAATGGACACCGCGCTCGCACGGCTGATCGCCGGCCAGATATGCATCCATGCCAGCATGACCGGCATGCGCCTGGCAGCCCCGCTGCTGGCACTGCGCGAGGGCTACAGCGCGGCGGCCGTCGGTGCCCTGCTGGCGCTGTTCGCGCTCACCCAGGTGTTCCTGTCGCTGCCGGCGGGGCGGTACGCCGATCGCCACGGACTGAAGCGGCCCGTCGGCTGGGCGGTGGGCGTGGCCAGCGCGGGGGCGGCCGGCGCGCTTGTCTGGCCGTCCTTTCCCATGCTCTGCCTGGCCGCGCTGCTGACCGGCGGTGCGTCCGGGGCTGCCATGATCGCGCTGCAGCGCCACGTCGGCCGCGCCGCGCATGGCTCCGAGCAACTGCGGCGGGTGTTCAGCTGGCTGGCCATCGGCCCGGCCGTGTCCAACTTCGTGGGGCCGTTCTTCACCGGCCTGCTGATCGACCATGCAGGGCCGGTGCCCGGCAGCACGGCGGGCTACCGCGCAGCCTTCGCGCTCACGGCGCTGCTGCCGGTGGCCACATGGTTCTGGGTGCGTGCGACGGTGGAGCTGCCGCCCATCGCGGCGGCGCAAGGGGGCCCGCGCTCCCGCGCGTGGGACCTGCTGGGCGACACGGGCTTCCGCCGCCTGCTGCTGGTGAACTGGCTGCTGTCGTCCTGCTGGGACGTGCATACCTTCGTGGTGCCGCTGCTGGGGCATGAGCGGGGGCTGTCCGCCTCGGTCATCGGCTCCATCCTGGGCGCGTTCGCCATCGCCGCCGCGGCCATACGCGTGCTCATGCCGTTGGTAGCCGCGCGCCTGAAAGAGGCCTCCGTGGTGATGTGGGCCATGGTGGCGACGGCCTGCCTCTTCGCCATCTATCCGCTGCTGCCCACCGCCTGGGCGCTGGGCCTGTGCTCGGTCCTATTGGGCTTCGCGCTGGGCTCGGTGCAGCCGATGATCATGAGCATGCTGCACCAGATCACGCCCCACCACCGCCACGGCGAGGCGCTGGGCCTGCGCCTGATGGCGATCAACGCGTCCAGCGTGGCGATGCCCGTGCTGTTCGGCTCGGCTGGTGCGCTGATCGGAGTGGCCGGGCTGTTCTGGGTGGTGGGGGGCGTCGTGGGGCTGGGTGCGCGGGTCGCCCGCAACCTGGGGCAAGGCAGCGGGTCCCTGCACGGTGCGGTGCAGGATTGACCTGGGACCTGGCTGTCCCTGTCAGTGACCGGGGGAGGACGAAGTGGCGCGGCGGGAGCGCACCGGCTCGCCGTGGTCTCCTCTGACAAGGCCCAGCAGAATATTGATCAGGGCCCTGGAGTCCCGGGCCCTGCTGGCGGCGTCCACAACGCTCGGGGCAGCGATGCCGTCCGCCAGGTCGGCAAGGTGATCGACGACCTGCTGGGTGTGAACCCCTGTTGCATCGGTCATGTCGTCGGGGTCGCCTTCCGCGGCCACGGTGACATGGTTCAGGGCACCGAGCAGCAGGCTGCGGTCGATCTGCGGGGCGAGCATCCTTCTGACAGCCGCGATGCCCTCCTGCAACAGTCCAGCACTTAGCTGGACGATCGCCCGCCCGGCGAGCATCTGGAAACCCAACCCCGCCATCTGGACGCCCTGCGCCGCGGCCGTTCCATCTCCGCGTGCCCTGTTGGTCACCGCCTGGAAGGCTCCCGTGGCCATCAATCCCACGGCCGTGGTGTTGTAGGTACGGCTCAAGATCGTGCGGGGAGACGGCAAGTCGGCTCCGGCAGCTCGACGCTGGGGCATGCCTTCGGGCGCTTCGTGCCGGGCTCTTGGTCGTGCTCGCGTGGGAGACGTATCGGAGTCGTCGTTGCGCGATGAACTGGCGCGGGATGTGCTGGGGGCGCTGTTGGAGATGCGGCGCATAAGTGTCTGCATGGAATTGGATTGCTTCCATTCTTTGCGACGCCCGCGCGGGCCGGGGGCCTCCCGGCCGAACCGGTTACCGGTCTTTGCGAAGACCGGTCGCCGTACGCGAGATGCTGCCCAGGACTGCTCCTGCTCCCTCGCGTCGCCAGGGCGTCAGAGCTTGTAGAACGCCTTGATGAGCCCCCAGGCTTCTTCCGGATCATCCGTGTAGTGAAAGAGGTTCAGGTCGGCCGCCGAGATCGTGCCCTGTTCCACCAGCGCGTCGAAGTTGACGAGACTCTTCCAGAACTCGGTGCCGAAGAGCACGATGGGCACGGGCTTGGCCTTGCCGGTCTGCACCAGCGTGAGCACCTCGAACAACTCGTCGAGCGTGCCGAAGCCGCCGGGGAAGGCCACCAGCGCCTTCGCCCGCATCATGAAATGCATCTTGCGCAGCGCGAAGTAATGGAACTTGAAGGACAGCGACGGCGAGATGTAGCGGTTGCCGCTCTGCTCGTGCGGCAGGGCGATGTTGAGGCCCACGTTGAGCGCCCCGGCTTCGTGCGCGCCGCGGTTGGCGGCCTCCATGATGCCCGGGCCGCCGCCGGTGCAGATGTAGATGCGGTCGGAGGGCGGAAGCTGCTGGCTGTAGTTCGCCACGACGCCGGCGAAGCGGCGCGCGAGGTCGTAGTAGCGGGCATTGCGCACGGCCAGCTGCGCGCGCGCGATGCGGGAAGCGTCCCCGCTGGCTTCGGCGTCGGCCAGTTGCTGGGCGGCGTCTTCGGGTGCCAGGAAGCGCGCGCTGCCGTACACCACCACGGTGTTCTCGATGCCCTGGGCGGTCTGGCCCAGGTCGGGCTTGAGCATCTCGAGCTGGAAGCGGATGCCGCGGGTCTCGCGGCGCAGCATGAATTCCGGATCCGCGAAGGCGAGCCGGTAGGCATCCGCATGCAGGGGGTTGCCGTTCACGGCATGGTTGTGCAGCTCGGCCCAGGCGTTGGCCAGCCGGCTTTCGTTGAGTTCGGTATTGGATTCCATGGAAGCGATGGTGCGGGGGAAAGATGGCACGGCCGTGGCCATGCCGGGGAGACAGTGGCGAGTGTGCGACAAATCAGCGGGCCAGCCACCACAGTGCCGTGCGCATGCCGGCCCAGGTGAGGGCCAGCGAACCGCCCAGGTGCACCGCGATGGTGCCGAACGCCAGCCCGAAGCGCTGCTGCATGAGCATGGTGACCACTTCGCCGGAGAAGCTGGAGAACGTGGTGAGCGTTCCCAGGAAGCCGGTGATCACGAGCAGGCGCCACGCGGGATCGATGTCCGGGCGGCTGGTGAATACCGCCAGCGCGATGCCGATGCAGTAGCCCCCGATGAGGTTCACGGCCAGCGTGCCCCAGGGAATGATCCCGCCCGGATTGAGCCAGAGTGCGAATCCCCAGCGCATCAGGGCGCCGACGCAGGCGGCCAGGCAGATGACGACGATGTTGAGCAGCATGCCCCGGAGTATGTCAGGACGCGCGGGCGCCCGGGGGCTTACCCTCCGTCCTTGCCCATCACCAGGTCGGGGAGCACGGTGACGATCTGCGGGAAGAGGGTGATGAGCGCGATGCAGGCCACCAGGCAGAGGAAAAAGGGAATCGCTGCGCGGGCGATGGTATTGCTGTCCTTGCCCGTCATGTTCTGCAGCACGAAGAGGTTGAACCCTACCGGCGGCGTGACCTCGGCGATCTCCACCAGCAGCACGATGAAGATGCCGAACCACACCAGGTCGAAGCCGGCTTTCTGGATCATCGGCAGCACCACCGCGCTGGTGAGCACGATCATGCTGATGCCGTCGAGCGCCGTGCCCAGCACCAGGTACACGATCGTCAGCACCGCGATCAGGGCGTAGGGTGGCAGGTGCATGGATTCGACCCATTCGGCCAGTTCGCGCGGTATGCCGGTGAAGGCCATGGTCTTGGTGAGGAAGGCCGCGCCCGCGAGGATGAACATGATCATGCAGCTGGTGCGGGTCGCGCCCATCAGGCCCTCGCAGAAATTCCGCCATGTCAGCGACCGGCTCCAGAGTGCCAGGCCCAGCGATCCCGCCACGCCGAAGGCCGCGCACTCGGTGGCCGTGGCATAGCCTGCCACCAGCACCCAGACGATGAACACGATCAGCACCGTGACGGGGATGAGGTGGCCCGACTGCCGTATCTTCTGGCGCAGCGTGGTGGGTGGGTCGGCCGCCGGCACCCGGTCGGGATGACGCAGGCTCCACCAGCCGATGTAGCCCGAGAAGAGAAGCATGAGCAGCAACCCCGGCAGGAAGCCCGCCAGGAAGATGCGGATGATGGAGGCATCGGCGGCCACCGCGTACACCACCATGGTGATGGAAGGCGGGATGAGGATGCCCAGCGTGCCGGCCGTGGCCAGCGAGCCGAGGGCCAGGCGCTCGTCGTAGCCGCGCCGCAGCAGCTCCGGCAGGGCGACCTTGCTGATGGTGGCGCAGGTGGCGGCCGAGGATCCCGACACCGAGCCGAAGATGCCGCAGCCCAGGATGGTGGTGTGCATCAGCCGGCCCGGCACCCGGTTGAGCCAGGGCCGCAGCCCTTCGAACATCTCCTCGCTCAGCCGGGTGCGGAACAGGATCTCGCCCATCCAGATGAAAAGGGGCAGCGCCGCCAGTTCCCAGCTCGCGTTGCTTTCCCAGAAGGCCGAGAACAGGTTCTTGCCAGGCTGGGTGCTGGTGAAGAAGGCCTGGCCCACCCAGCCGCAGATGGCCAGCGTCATCGCGATCCAGACGCCGCCCGCGAGCAGCACGATCATCAGCAGCAGCAGGATGCCGCCCACCATCAGGATGTCCATGGCACTGGTCTTTCTGCCGCGCATGGCGCAGCCTGGATTCTTGGAAACGGCGGCGCCTCAGATGTCGGCGGAGAAGTCCCCGCGCGCGTGGCGCTCCTCGACCGCGCGCACGAAGCTCGGCGTGCCGCCGCGCAGCACGATCAGGAATTCGTCCAGTACCGCCACCAGCAGCAGCACCGAGCCGATGGCGAAGCTCAGCTGGGGAATCCACATCGGGAGCGGCAGCAGGCCCTGGGCCACGTCGTTGAATTCCCAGCTCTCGTAGGTGAACAGGCAGGCGGACCAGGCGAGGTAGGCCGTCGCCACCGTGCCGATGGCGAGCGCCGCCAGCTCCAAAGCACGGCGCGGGCGCGGTGGCAGCTTTTCCAGCAGCAGGGTGACACGCACGAAATCGCCGTGCTTGAACGCATGGGCCATGGCGAAGAAGGCAGCGGCAGCGCAAAGCCAGGCGACCACGTCGTTCAGCGCGCCGGTGCGCACGCCCACCTCGCGCAGGATGCTCTGGGCGATCATCAGCGCGCAGATCAGCGCGACGCAGGCGGCGCCCAGGGCCCCTGCCGCGAGGTACAGCCGGTCGAGGAAGCGACGCACGGCCGCCTCACCTGGCCGCCGCGGCGGGGGTGGACTTGCGGTAGGCCGCGATGATCGCTTCGCCGTCCGGACCTGCCTTGCGCAGCCATTCGGCCAGCATCACGTCGCCCACCTGGCGCAGGTCCGCGGTGAGCTTGGCCGGCGGCGGCAGGATCTTCATCCCCTTGTCGGCCAGGGCTTTCTTGTACCACTCGTTCTTGTCGGCGCTCAGCTTCCAGCCGCGTGCCTCGGCCTCCGCGGCGGCCTTGAGCAGCGCGTCCTGCGCGGGCTTGTCGAGCGCATCGAAGGCCTTGCGCGAGACGATGACGGCGTTCTTCGGCAGCCAGGCCTGCGTGTCGTAGAAATACTTGATGCTCTCGTAGAGCTTGCTGTCGTAGCCGGTGGAGCCGGAGGTCATCATCGATTCCACGGCGCCGGTGGCCATGGCCTGCGAAAGCTCCGCGGCCTGGATGGTCACCGGTTGCGCGCCGATGAGCTCCGCGATCTTGGCGGTGGCAGGGCTGTAGGCACGCCACTTGATGCCGCGCAGGTCCGCCACGGAGGTGATTTCCTTCTTGCTGTAGATGCCCTGCGGCGGCCATGCCACCGTATAGAGCAGGCGCAGCCCCTGCGCGCCGAGCAGGCGCTCCAGCACGGGCTTCTGGGCTTCGTACAGGCGCCGGGATTCAGCGTACGAGGTGGCGAGGAACGGGATGCCGTCCGCGCCGAAGACCGCGTTCTCGTTCTCGAAGTTGGGCAGAAGGATCTCCCCCGCCGGCGCCTGGCCGCCCTGGACCGCGCGCTTGATTTCATTGGCCTTGAAGAGCGATGCGTTCGCGTGCACCGTGATGCGCAGCTTGCCCCCGGTCCCGGCTTCCACGTCCTTGGCGAACTGCACCAGGTTCTCGGTATGGAAGTTGGTGGCCGGATACGCGGCCGCGAGGTCCCAGCGGACCTGCGCGGCCGATGGCGCCGCGGAAAGGACGCCGGCCAGGGCGAGGGCGAGGGCGAGGAGGGGAAGGGCTCTGCGCTGCATAGGTGCTCCGGAAGGAAGGTCATCCAGGAAGGGCTGTGCGGTCCGGCACCGCGCGAACGCCGACGCAGGCCGCCAGGGCGCATCGAATGTAAGCGGGGTACCGGGGAGGGGCACCCCGGGTGCGACCCCGATGCCCCCAGCTCCGCGCTGGTGCTATGCATGTCCCGTGCCAGGCGCGCCGCGGGCCGGACATGGGGCATCAGCCGCCGGCCATGATGTCCTGCCAGGCCCGCTCCGCCGCCAGCACGGTGGCGCATTGCACTGTGTGCGCGAACCGGAATGCATCCCCGTGGATGGTTTCGTCGGGAAACTCGGTGATGAGCGTGACCGGGGCCCCGCGCTGCACCTCGGAGCGGGTGCAGGCCGTGCCGTGGATGAGCTCGAACGGCAGGGCACCGGCATGGCGCTCGTAGAGAGCGATCTGCGCTGCGTTGAATTCCTCCAGCCCGTGCACCTTGCCGAGTTCCGCGGCCACGTGTTCCAGCAGCGCCCCGGCACGCGCCTCCCAACCCGCGTGGTAGCGGAGAATCAGGAAAAAGCCTTTGGGAATGGTCCAGAGATCGAAGCCGCGGGGCACATAGCCGGTCAGCGGGCGCGTCCACTCGTGGGCAGGGTAGCCGTGCAGGTTGAGGTGCAGTTGCGCGCCCGAGAGGGCCAGGCCCTGCTCGAGCGCCTGCCGTTCGTACCACGGGGCGCTCTCGCGCCATTCCAGGTCGTCGCCCAGCGCGGTGTAGCGTGCAGCATGGTGCATATGGTGGGGATGGTGCGCTCCCAGTTCCCGGTGCAGCGCGTAGCCGTCGGGATTCTTCAGGGGCAGCAGCGCGAAATGCGCTCCCGTCTGAGCCGCCAGCGCGTGGCCCGCCCGCAGCGCGCCCACCACGCCCGATGTCTCGTTGGCATGCTGTCCGCCGCTCACGAAGACCGGAGCCCGGCTGCCGCGCAGGTAGCGCCCCCACACGCCGCGTCCCTGGCGCGAGTGCGCGCCGAAAGGCTCGCCGCCCAGTTGCTCCAGTTCCTGCGCGATGCGCGCGGGCGCGGGGCTCCTGTCGAGATCCTCGAGGGCCTGCCCGGTGTCCGTGTCCGGCCACGCGGCGGCATCCTGTGCGGCGGTGTCGAAAGGCCGCACCTCCACCCGCACCCGCGGCGGGGCTCCGGGAGCGCAGGGGCGCACATCCGGCACGAGCTGTCCCGGCTGCAGAAGCCGGCTGCCCTGGGCGCGGCCCGAGTGCCGCTGGAACAGCTCGAGCAGCCCGAAGTACAGGTCCTCGTGCAGCGCCTCGAAAGTGCTGATGCACTCGTTGGGCACATTCAGCGGGCATTCGTAGCCCGGCAGGTCCACGCGCAGGTCCAGCCGCTCGAAGTAGGGCTCCTGCCGCGGCCACGGATGGGATTCCACGGCCTGCACGGCACGCCAGAACAGGCACTCGAACTCCGTTGCGTGCGCGGTGTCCAGGAGATCGCCCGCACCTTCCGAGCGGCCTGCGCGCAGCCAGCCGGTGGCGCAGAGCTGCGGCGTGCCCAGCACATCGGGCCGCACGTGGTTGGGTGCGAACACCCGGTGCACATGCGTCGCCCCGCCGGCGAACGCCAGCGTCACTTCGTAGTGGAGATCGCTTCCACCCGCTTCGAATGCCATTTCGCAGCCCGGAACCAGTGCGGCCAGCGGATAGGCTTCCAGGCGGAAACGCTGTGCGCCTGCATCGGGATGCACTGGATAACGCACCCGGGCGCTCACCGGCCGCTCTCTGCCGCAGCAGGCGGGCAGTTCTTCGATGAACCAGTGCACGAGCGGCTTGTAGGCGCTGCGCAGCCGTGCCTGCACGCCGGTCTCCGCCAGGCGCTGTTCGGCCGCGCGCCTGGCGGAGGCGCCTTCGAAGAGCCAGCCTTCCACGAAGCAGCCGCGCCAGCCGGGAGCGGTGAAGCGCTCGACCCATTCATCGAGGGTGCGGGGCTCGGTGGCATCGAGCAGCAGGAGCGTTCGGGGCGTGTCCGGGTGGGCGGTGTGCATGGGAGGGGCGAAGATTCGGTGGCTGGCTGGACGGTGGCCGATGCGGGTCACCCCTACATTATGGGAACCGGCGGACAGGCGCGCATGCGCGTCAGCCCGCAGAACGCAATTCCGGAAGAGGACGCGACATGGCAGTAAACAGCTGGCAGTTCTGGGTGGACCGCGGTGGCACTTTCACCGATATCGTCGGGCGGGGGCCGGACGGTTCGCTGGCCACGCACAAGCTGCTGTCGGAAAACCCGGAGCACTACCGCGATGCGGCCGTGGCTGGCATTCGCCATCTGCTCGGGTTGCCGGCCGGCGCGCCGGTCACGCGCGACCGGGTGGAGTGCGTGAAGATGGGCACGACGGTGGCGACCAACGCGCTGCTGGAGCGCAAGGGCGAGCCCACGCTGCTGGTGACCACGCGCGGCTTCCGCGACGCGCTGCGTATCGCCTACCAGCACCGGCCGCGCCTCTTCGACCGGCACATCGTGCTGCCCGAGCTGCTCTACGACCGCGTCATCGAGGCCCAGGAACGCGTCGGTGCCCACGGCGAGGTCGAGCAGCCGCTGGACGAGGCGCACCTGCGCGAGCGCCTCTGGGCGGCGTACGACGCGGGACTGCGCAGCGTGGCCATCGTGTTCATGCACGGATGGCGCTTCACCGCCCACGAGGCTGCCGCGGCACGGCTCGCGCGCGAGGCCGGCTTCACGCAGGTGAGTACCTCGCATGCCACCAGCCCGCTGATGAAATTCGTCAGCCGCGGCGACACCACGGTGGTGGACGCCTACCTTTCGCCCATCCTCCGGCGCTATGTGGAGCAGGTCGCGGCCGAGATGCCGGGCGTGCCCCTTTATTTCATGCAGTCGTCCGGCGGGCTTGCCGATGCGCGCCGCTTCCAGGGCAAGGACGCGATCCTTTCCGGCCCGGCGGGCGGCATCGTGGGCATGGCACGCACCGCCGTGGCGGCCGGCTTCGACCGGGTGATCGGGTTCGACATGGGCGGCACCTCCACCGACGTGAGCCATTTCGCGGGCGAGTTCGAGCGGGAGTTCGAGACGCAGGTGGCCGGCGTGCGCATGCGTGCACCCATGATGGGCATCCATACCGTGGCCTCGGGAGGTGGCTCATTGCTGGACTACGATGGCGCGCGCTTCCGCGTGGGCCCCGAGAGCGCCGGCGCGCATCCGGGCCCGGCCTGCTACCGGCGCGGCGGCCCGCTGGCAGTGACCGATGCCAACGTCATGGTGGGCAAGATCCAGCCCGCGCACTTTCCCCAGGTGTTCGGTCCGTCCGGCGACATGGCGCTCGACGCGGACGTGGTGCGTGAGCGCTTCGGCGAATGGGCCGCCCGCACGGGCCGGCCACCCGAGGACGTGGCGCACGGCTTCATCCGGATCGCGGTGCAGCAGATGGCCAACGCCATCAAGAAGATCTCGGTCGCGCGCGGCTACGACATCACCGCGTACACGCTGCAGTGCTTCGGCGGGGCGGGCGGACAGCATGCGTGCCTGGTGGCCGACGCGCTGGGCATGCAGCGCGTCTTCGTGCATCCGCTGGCCGGCGTGCTGTCGGCCTATGGCATGGGTCTGGCAGACCAGAGCGTGATCCGCGAGCAGGCGCTGGAAGTGCCGCTGGATCCGCAGGAGTGGCCGTCAGTGGAAGCAGCCCTGGCGTTGCTGGCCGCCCGCGCGCAGGAGGAACTGCACGCCCAGGGGCCGGGCGTGCAGGCGGGTGCGCCCTGCATGCTGCGCAGGATGCACGTGCGCTATGCCGGGTCGGACACCGCCCTGGCCGTTCCCTTCGGCAGTCCGGCGGAGGTGCGGGCCGCGTTCGAGGCCTCCTACCGGCAGCGTTTCGCCTTCCTCATGGCGGGCCGGGCAATGGTGGTGGAGGCCGTGTCGGTGGAAGCCGTCGCACCCGGCGAAGCGCCGGCCGAGAGCCTGCACCCGCTCCATCCGCCGCGCGAGGTGCCGCGCCGCAGCACGGTGCGCGTCTATACCGAAGGCACCGACGGCGGTGCGCGCTGGCACGAGGCGGCTCTGGTCGTGCGCGACGACATGCGCCCGGGCGACGTGCTGCAGGGCCCGGCCATCATCGCGGAGCGCACCTCCACCACCGTGGTGGAGCCGGGCTGGGAGGTCCGCCTCACCGCGCAGGACCATCTCGTACTGGAGCGCCGCGTGGCCCGCGCGGAGCGCCATGCGGCGGGCACCACGGTGGACCCGGTGCTGCTGGAGGTCTTCAACAACCTGTTCATGAACATTGCCGAGCAGATGGGGCTGCAACTGCAGAACACTGCCCATTCGGTCAACATCAAGGAGCGCCTGGACTTCTCCTGCGCACTGTTCGATGCCGAAGGCCATCTCATCGCCAACGCGCCCCACATGCCCGTGCACCTGGGCAGCATGGGCGAAAGCATCCGTACGGTGATCGCGCGCAACGCCGGCCGCATGCGGCCCGGCGACGTGTACGTGCTGAACGACCCCTACCACGGCGGCACGCACCTGCCGGACATCACCGTGATCACGCCCGTGTACCTGGAGGAGGGTGCGAAGGCGGAGGCCGCCCGCCCCTCTTTCTACGTGGGCAGCCGGGGCCACCACGCCGACGTGGGCGGTGCCACGCCGGGGTCGATGCCGCCTTTTTCCGCGCGCATCGAGGAAGAGGGCGTGCAGATCGACAATGTCCTGCTGGTGGAGGGCGGCGTGCTGCGCGAGGCCGGGATGCTCGCCCTGTTGTCCGGCGGCGAATACCCCGCCCGCAACCCGCAGCAGAACCTCGCCGACCTGAAGGCGCAGATCGCCGCCAACGAAAAGGGCGCGCAGGAACTGCGCAGGATGGTCGCGCAGTTCGACTTGCCCGTCGTGCAGGCCTATATGGGCCATGTGCAGGACAACGCGGAGGAATCGGTGCGGCGGGCCATCGGGCGGCTGGCCGCGCGCGTTCCCGAGGGCGCCTACGCGCTGGCACTCGACAACGGCGCCTGCATACAGGTCGCGGTGCGCATCGATGCCGCGCAGCGCAGTGCGGTGATCGACTTCACCGGCACTTCGCCGCAGCAGCCGAACAACTTCAACGCGCCTACCGCGGTGTGCATGGCGGCGGTGCTGTACGTCTTCCGCTGCCTGGTGGACGACGATATTCCCTTGAACGCGGGCTGCCTCAAGCCGTTGCAGGTCATCATCCCGCCGGGCTCCATGCTGAACCCGCTGCCCCCGGCAGCGGTGGTCGCCGGCAATGTGGAGACCTCCACCTGCATCACCAATGCCTTGTTGGGCGCCCTGGGCGTATCGGCGGGCAGCCAGTGCACCATGAATAACTTCACCTTCGGCAACGAGCGTTTCCAATACTACGAAACCGTTGCCGGCGGCAGCGGTGCGGGTGGGCTTTTCGATGCTGCGGGTGCGTTGGCAGGGGGCTTCCACGGAACCAGCGTGGTGCAGACCCACATGACCAATTCGCGGCTCACCGATCCGGAAGTGCTGGAATTCCGCTTTCCCGTGCGGCTGGAGAGCTTCGCGTTGCGGCCCGGCTCGGGTGGCGCCGGACGCTGGCGCGGCGGCGACGGCGGAGTGCGCCGCATCCGCTTCCTGGAGCCGATGACGGCAAGCATCCTTTCCAACGGACGGAAGGCCGGGGCCTTCGGCATGGCTGGCGGTGCGGCCGGCATGCCAGGCATGAACAGGGTCGTGCGGGCGGACGGCAGCGCGGAGGCGCTGGGCCATATCGGCCAGGCGGAAATGCGCGCGGGCGACGTGTTCGAGATCCACACGCCTGGTGGCGGCGGGTTCGGCAGCGCCTCCTGATGGCGGCCGGGGCGTGAGCGGCCCTGCGCGGGGTCGCCGCCCGGGGCCGTCAGGAATCGCGCTGCGAGGTGGTGGCGTCCGTCCGGCGGCTGAGGCTGGGCGGCACGTCCCGGCCCGCGCGCCGGGCGCGGAACAGTGCGGCGCGCATGAGGAAGATGTTGGTCACCGGCACCGTGACCGCGACGAACAGCGCGATCAGCAGCGGATGCAGCGCCAGCCCATGGCCCGCGATCGAAAAATACAGCAGCGTGCCGTGCATGATGCACCAGCAGCCCATGGTGGCGATGATCGAAGGCGCATGCACGCGCTCGAAGTAGGTCTTGAGCCGCAGCAGGCTGAGCGAGCCCAGCATCGCGATGGCGGCGCCGAAGAGCACGAGCACGGCCACGGCGATTTCGGCCCAGAGCGGGATCGCCTGCATCATTCGATCACCTCGCCGCGCAGCAGGAACTTCGCCATGGCCGTGGAACTGGCAAACCCCAGCAGGGCGATGAGCAGCGCCGCCTCGAAATAGTGGGTGCTGCCGTAGTAGATGCCCAGCACCAGCATCGCCAGCATGCCGCTCTGGTACATGCAGTCCAGTGCCAGCACCCGGTCCTGCGCCGAGGGGCCCTTGAGGATGCGCACGAGCGCGAAGACGATGGCCAGCGCGAGCATGGCCAGCGCGACGGGCAGGGCCCAGGAGAGCACGGGGCTGGTGGTCATCGTCATGATTCGAAGATCTCCATCAGGGGGCGTTCGTAGCGCTGCTTGATGTGGCCGATCACGGCCTCGTGGCTGTCGAGCTCCAGCACGTGCAGCATCAGCACGGAGCGGTCCAGCGACAGTTCGGCCCACGAGGTGCCGGGCGTGATGCAGACGATCACCGCCAGCACGGCCAGGCCGTTCGCATCGCGCAGGTCCAGCGGGATCTGCACGAAGCCCGGCGGATGCCTGCGCTGCGACTTGAACAGGAGGAAGCGCACCACGTTCAGGTTGGACAGCGAGGTGTCCACCACCACCGACAGCGCGAGGCGCAGGATCGCACCCGGACGGCGCACGCGCACCGGCACCGGCCGCAGGCCGCGCGTGAGCAGCGGGATCGCCACGCCGACGATGGCCGCAAGGATCAGCTGTCCCGCGCTCACCGAGTGGTTGAGCAGCAGCCACATGCCGGCCAGCGCGACGGACAGCAGCGGGGCGGGAAAGAAGCGCTTCATCATGGCGTGGCCTTGGTTTCGACCAGGGGCGCCGCCGCGGCGTCGGCCACCGGCGGGCCCGCGAGCACAGGCGCGGGAGGCATCCTCCGTACGGTGGCGCCCGTGCCTTCGGGCGTGGCGGGTCCCGGCTTCGGCCGGGCCGACATCACCGCATCGATGTAGCCGCCGGGCGCATGCAGCGCGTTCGCCGTGGCCTGCGTGAAGTCCATGACCCGGCCCGCCTGCAGCGTCAGGCCCACGCAGCAGGCCAGCATCAGGGCGATGGGAATGCCTTCGAGCACGCGCAGTTGCGGGGCCGGGCGGTCGTGCGTGGTCCAGAAATGCCGCATGCCCGTGCGGGTGAGTGCGAGCAGTGCCATGAGCCCCGTGGCGATCAGCATGCCGAACAGCAACCAGCCGAGCGACGAGGCCCGCACGCCGGCCGACGCGCCGAGCCCCAGGGGATTGAGCAGTGCCGTGAGCATCGCGAACTTGCCGACGAAGCCCGACAGCGGCGGCAGGCCTGCGATTACCAGCGTGCACACGAGGAAGGACAGGCCCAGGAAGGCTGCCGCCGCCGGGATGACGCGGCCGACCAGCACCATCTCCTGTTCGTCCAGGTTCAGGCGCTGGGCGGGCACCAGCTCGGGTGTGAGGAACGGGGCATCGTCGTCCAGCTCGTGGGGCGCGAGCGTGGCACCGTCGTTGCGCCAGCGGTCGATCAGGTCGGTGAGCAGGAAGAGAGCGCTGATGGCCAGCGTGGAGCTGGGCAGGTAGAAGAGCAGGCCCGCCGTGAGCAGGTTCTGCCCGAAACCCGCGGCCGCCAGCAGCGTGCCCGATGACAGGATGGCCGCATAGCCGGCCAGCACGCCGACGCGCTGCGATCCCAGCATGCCGATCGCGCCGAACGCCATGGTCACGAGGCCGCCGCCGATCAGCCACAGGCTGCCGAACATCGCGGATGGGCCGGCCTCGGCGCCGAACATCAGCGTCCACAGCCGCAGGATGGTGTACACACCCACCTTCGTCATCAGCGCGAACAGCGCCCCGGCAGGTGCGCTGGCTGCGCTGTAGGCCGGCGCGAGCCAGAAGTTCAGCGGCCACACCGCCGCCTTGATGAGGAAGGCCGTGGCCAGGATGCCGGCGGCCGCGTGCAGCAGGCCCCGGTCGGCATCGGCCACGTACGGGATGGTCTGCGCGAGGTCTGCCATGTTCAGCGTGCCCGTGATGCCATAGAGCATCGACACGCCGATCAGGAAGAGCGACGAGGCCGCGAGGTTGATGGCGATGTAGTGCAGCCCGGCCTGCACCCGCGTGCGCCCCGAGCCGTGCAGCAGCAGTCCGTACGACGCCGCCAGCATGATCTCGAAGAACACGAACAGGTTGAAGAGGTCCGCCGTGAGGAAGGCGCCCGCCAGCCCCATCAGCTGGAACTGGAACAGCGGATGGAAATGCACGCCCGCACGGTGCCAGCGCGCCGCGGCAAAAACGATGGAACACAGAGCGACGAAGCTCGTGAGCACGAGCATGAGCGCCGACAGCCGGTCCAGCGCGAGCACGATGCCGAAGGGCGCGGGCCAGTTGCCCGGCAGGTACACGCCCATCGTGACAGGCTTGCCCCCCAAATGGGTCCAGAACAGCAACGCCAGCGCGATGCACAGGCCGGCCAGCGTGGACAGCAGGTTCATGCCCAGCTTGAGCCGCTGGCGCTCCTCGCGCAACAGCAGCATCAGCGCCGCCGTCAGCAGCGGCAGCATGATGGGCGCGAGCATCAGGTGCGGCATGGCGGCCGACATCCAGTGCGAGAACTGTGCCTGCATGGCCGCGTTCACAGGCAGCTCCCGTCCGCAGCGCGGCGGTGTTCCATGCGGCGATGGGTGGAGAGGGTCGTGCAGGTCATGGCATCTCCTGCACGTCGCGCGAGTTCGATCCGTCCACGTGGTCGGTGCCCGACATGCCTCGCGAGGCGAGCAGCACCACCAGGAACAGCGCCGTCATGGCGAAGCCGATCACGATGGCCGTCAGCACCAGCGCCTGCGGCATCGGGTCGGCATAGTGCAGCAGGTCCTTCGGCACGCCGTCCACCAGCACCGGCTCCTTGCCCACGGCCAGGCCCAGGCGGCCCATGCTGAAGATGAACAGGTTCACGGCATACGACAGCAGTGCCAGCCCCATGATGACCTGGTAGGTGCGGGGGCGCAGCACCAGCCACACGCCCGATCCGGTCAGCACGCCGATCGCGACGGCCAGAACGATTTCCATCAGCGGTTTCCTCCCGGTGCCGTGGCAGCGGCTCCACCGCGGGCGCCCTCCAGTGCCACCGGCAGCTTGCTCTCGGCGGCGTGGGCCGCCTGCGCGGACTGCGCCGACTCTTCCGCCTCGCGCTCTTCCGCGAGGCGCGCGTGGTAGCGGTGGCCGCGCACCGACTGGTGGGCGATCGCCGTCAGCATCAGCAGCGTGGCACCCACCACGAGCGAGAATACGCCGATGTCGAAGAAGAGGGCGCTGGCCACATGGATCTCGCCCACCACCGGCAGGTGCAGGTGGGCGGTGTGGCTGGTCAGGAAGGGATAGCCGAAGAAGAGCGCGCCCGCGCCCGTGCCCAGGGCGAACAGCAGCCCGGTGGCGATCCAGCGGCGGGGGTACAGGGACAGGTGGGCCTCGACCCACTGCGTGCCCGAGATGATGTACTGCATCAGCAGGCCGACGGAGAGCACGAGGCCCGCCACGAAGCCGCCGCCGGGCTGGTTGTGGCCGCGCATGAACATGTAGAACGAGACCAGCAGCGTGAACGGCAGCAGCAGCCGCACCAGCACGGCCGGCACCATCAGGTAGCCCACGGCGGTGTCCGTCGCGTGGCGCGGATTCAGCAGGTCGGTCTGCAGGTCGGCAGGCATGTTGCGCTGCTGCTCCGGCAGGTCCATGGCCTCGCGCGCTGGGCGGAAGCGGCGCAGCAGCGCGTACACCGTGAGCGCCACGATGCCCAGCACCACGATCTCGCCGAAGGTGTCGAAGCCGCGGAAATCGACCAGCATCACGTTCACCACGTTGGTGCCGCCGCCTTCGGACTGCGCACGTTCCAGGAAAAAGGTGGATGTGCTCTCGGGGAACGGCCGGCTCATCATCACATAGGCCAGCCAGCCCAGTCCGCCGCCGGCGAGCAGCGAGATCATCAGGTCGCGCGCACGGCGCAGCCTCGGCAGGCCGACGGCGGGCGCCATCTCCCGCAGCCGCTCGTCGCGCCGCGGCAGCCAGCGCAGCCCCAGCAGCACGAGCACCGTGGTGACGACCTCCACCACGATCTGCGTCAGCGCGAGATCGGGCGCGGAAAACCACAGGAAGGTGATGCAGGTGCAGAGCCCCGCGCCGCCCAGCAGGGTGAGCGCGGCCAGCCGGTGGTACTTCGCCTGCCAGGCCGCGGCCACGGCGCAGACCGAACCGACGATCCAGATCGCGACGAAGGCCGGCGACAGCGGCAGCGTGCCGCGGTCGCCCAGCTGCAGGCCGCGGGACCACAGCGGCAGCGCCCCCGCCACCAGCGCCGCGCAGACCAGCCACAGCATCTGCCACTGCAGCCGCGGCGTGCCGAGCATGCGGCGGCCGCGGTAACCGGCCAGCGTGAGCAGCGTGAGCAGCGCCTCGAAGATGCGCTTGCCGCTCACGCGGTAGATGAGCGGGGGGGCGTCGATCCGGCCCGCCTCGCGCTGGCGGCGCAGCAGCAGGTAGAGCGCGGCACCTCCCGCGAGCGCGATCAGGCTCATCACGAACGGCGTATTGAAGCCATGCCAGATCGCGAGGCTGTACTCGGGCAGGTCGCCGCCCACCACGGGCAGGGCGGCGGCGGCCAGGTACTGGCCGACCGACCAGGCCGGGAAGATGCCGACCACGAGGCAGGCGAGCACCAGCAGTTCGACGGGCACGCGCATCCAGTGCGGCGGCTCGTGCGGCTCGCTCGGCAGATCCTGGGCCTTCGGTCCCCAGAAGACGTCCACCGTGAAGCGCAGCGAATAGGCCACGCTGAACACACCGGCGATCGTGGCCGCCACGGGCAGCGCGGTGGCCACGAAGGGCGAGGCTTCGAGGAACACGGTCTCGGCAAAGAACATTTCCTTCGACAGGAAGCCGTTGAGCAGCGGCACGCCGGCCATCGCCGCGCTAGCCACCGTGGCCAGAGTGGAGGTGACCGGCATCATGCGCCGCAGACCCGACAGGCGCCGGATGTCGCGCGTGCCGCTCTCGTGGTCGATGATTCCGGCGGCCATGAACAGCGATGCCTTGAACGTGGCGTGGTTCATGATGTGGAAAACTGCAGCCACGGCCGCCAGCGGGCTGTTGAGACCCAGCAGCAGGGTGATGAGTCCCAGGTGCGAGATGGTGGAATAGGCCAGCAGGCCCTTGAGGTCATGCTGGAACATGGCCGCGTAGCCCCCCACCAGCAGCGTGAGCAGGCCGGCCCCGCCCACGATCCAGAACCACGGTTCGGTGCCGCCCATCACGGGCCACATGCGCGCCAGCAGGAAGACGCCGGCCTTCACCATGGTGGCGGAATGCAGGTAAGCCGACACGGGCGTGGGTGCCGCCATGGCATTGGGCAGCCAGAAATGGAAGGGGAACTGCGCGCTCTTGGTCAGCGCACCCAGCAGCATCAATACCAGCGCGGCCAGGTAGAGGGGGTGGCCGCGGACGAGGTCGCCTGCCGCAAGCACCCGGTCCAGGTCGTAGCTGCCCACGATGTGGCCCAGGACCAGCACGCCTGCCAGCAGGCACAGCCCGCCCGTGCCCGTGACGGTGAGCGCCATGCGGGCGCCGCTGCGCGCGTCCTTGCGGTGGTGCCAGTAGCCGATCAGCAGGAAGGAAAAGAGGCTGGTCAGCTCCCAGAAGAACACCAGCTGGACCAGGTTGCCCGAGAGCACCACGCCGCTCATGGCGCCCATGAAGGCCAGGAAGAATGAAAAGAACCGCGGCACCGGATCGGCAGGCGACATGTAGTAGCGCGCGTAAAGCACCACCAGCGAGCCGATGCCCAGCACCAGCATGCAGAACATCCAGGCGAACCCGTCCATGCGCAGCACCAGGTTCAGGCCCAGCGAAGGCAGCCAGGCGAACTCCTGCCGCACCACGCCGCCCGCCGCCACCTCCGGAAAATACAGCGCCGCCTGCACCGCGCAGAACAGTGCCACCGCGCCGGCGAGCGTCGATTCGGCATTGCGCGCGTTCGCGGGCAGCAGCGCGGCGAGCACGCTGCCGGCGAATGGCAGGAGGACGAGGAGGATCAGGGGCATGTGCGGACCATTCTACGGGGAAGGTCCGCGTGCGCCGCTATGAAAACCCGAGCAGGCTACGGTGAATCGGCGCACCCCTCCAAGGGGGCGGCGTGGACGGCATGCACGCCTTCACAGCTCCTCGACGCGCCGGGCCGGATAGCTGTCCCAGCTCTGGCAGCCGGGGCATTGCCAGAAATGTTGGCGCGCCTCGAACCCGCAGGCCGCGCAGCGGTAGCGCGTGAGCGGCTTCGCAGCCTGGTCGAGCGCCCGCTGCACCTGCGGGTGGAAGTCCTCGTGTTCGAGCTTCTCCTGCGACAACCACTTGGCAGCGGCGACCAGCGAAGGCTCCTTGTCCAGGTGGCGCACATACCAGTCGCGCGGTGGCCGCGCGGGATCGCCCGCGGCCGCTTCCATGGCCACGATCGCGTCAAGCACGTCCAGGGAGGGCGCGCGGGCATAGTGCTCCTGCAGCAAACGCAGCACGTCGCCCTGACGCCCGGTCGCGGCCGCCAGTTCGATCAGCAGCGGCGCGGCCAGAGGCAGTGCGCTGGGTGACTGTCGCGCCAGTTCCTGGAGCGTGGCCAAGGCCGCTTCGGCCTCGCCGCGGCGCTGCTGCAGCCGCGCGAGCTCGATGCGCGGCCGCGGCGCATCCGGCGCGGCGGCCCGCGCTTCCTCGAACTGCGCCTGCGCCGCATCCAGGTCCCCCTGTGCGGCGTGCGCCAGCGCCTGCTCGCACAGATAGTGGGCCTGCCGGGCGCTGAAATCACCCTGGTGGGAGCCGTGCATCTTGCGCGCGATCGCCGTGGCCTGGGGCCAGTCCCGCGAACGTTCATATATGGCCAGCAACGCCATGCGGGCCTGCCCCTCGAAGGGCGTGCCTTCCAGCCGCTGCAGCGCATCCTCGGCGCGGTCCAGCAGCCCGGCCTTGAGGAAGTCCAGCGCGAGTGCGTGCTGTGCGCGCTCGCGGTCGGCCCGGCCCAGGTCCCCGCGGGACAGCAGGTGCTCGTGCACGCGCACCGCGCGGTTGTATTCACCGCGCCGGCGGAACAGGTTGCCGAGCGCGAAATGCAGTTCCGACGTGTCCGGGTCGTTCTGAACTGCCTCGATGAACGCGTCGATCGCCTGGTCCTGCTGCTCGTTGAGCAGGTAGTTCAGCCCCTTGAAGTAGGCCTTGGGCGCCCGGCGGTTCTCCTGGCGCAGCTGGCGCAGATCGAAGCGGGACGCGAGCCAGCCCAGCACGAATGCCAAGGGAAGCCCCAGCAGGAGCCAGCTCAGGTCAAATTCCATGGATGGGCGGCTGCTGCTGCAGGTCGGTCACGGGAGCGGCACTGCCCGCCGAGGGGGGGGACGCAGGTGCGGAAGCCGGCGAAGGCGGCAGCGCGGCCTCGGCGCGGCGCGCGGCGCGCAGGTGCTTCCACCAGCGGGGCACCATGCCCAGCACGCCGACGGCGACCCCGAGGGCGAACGCTGACAGCACCACCAGCACCAGCGGCGCGGTCCAGTGGGTGCCGAAGAAGAAATGCACCGTCGCGTCCTGCTGGTTGTTCAGTGCGAAGGCGAAGAGGGTGAAAAAAATGGCTGCCTTGAGCAGCCACAGGAAATACTTCATGCCATGCGTCTCCTCGATGGTGGGAGGATTCTACGGTCAGGCCCGCCCCGCGCACGCGTGCCGGGTATGGGTGCGGCGTGCTCCGTCAGGCGGCGTCGGATGCGTCGGTCGCGGTGCCGATGCCCATCTCGGCGGTACGCCGGTCCACGGCCTCGCGCAGCGCCTTGCCCGGCTTGAAATGCGGAACGCGCTTCTCGGGAATGTGGACTGCCTCACCGCTGCGGGGATTGCGCCCCATGCGGGGCGGCCTGCGGTTGACCGAAAAGCTGCCGAACCCGCGCACTTCGATGCGGTGGCCACGCACCAGCGCATCGCCCACGGCATCCAGGATGGTCTTGACGGCGGCTTCGGCATCGCGTTGCGTGAGCTGGCCGAAGCGGGCGGCAAGTTCTTCGACGAGGTCTGATCGGGTCATGGGGTCCGGTCTGTGGCGCCAGGGGGTCGGCGAAAAATGTGGTCCATGCCGGAGCGCCGACGTTGTGCGCGGCGCTGTGGCATGGGTCGGGAATGCGCACTTGGAAAAAAGCGGCGGGCGCACGAGGCGCCCGCCGCTTGCGGCCGTGCAGGCACGGCCTTTCTCTGCCTTGCGGGCTCAGGTTCCGATTACTTGTCGGAGTTGTCCAGCTTGGCGCGCAGCAGGGCGCCCAGGCTGGTCGTGCCGGCGCTTTCGCGGGCCGATTGCTGCGACAGCGACGCCATGGCGCCTTGCTCGTCGGCCATGTCCTTGGCCTTGATCGACAGCTGGATGTTGCGGGTCTTGCGATCCACGTTCACCACCACGGCCGTGACTTCGTCGCCTTCCTTCAGCACGTTGCGGGCATCTTCCACGCGGTCGCGGGAGATTTCCGAAGCGCGCAGGTAGCCCACGATGTCTTCGCCCAGGTCGATCTCGGCGCCGCGGGCATCGACGGTCTTGACCTTGCCGGTCACCGTCTGGCCCTTGTCGTTCACCGTCACGAAGGTGGTGAACGGGTCGCCGTCGAGCTGCTTGATGCCCAGGGAGATGCGCTCGCGGTCCACGTCCACGGCCAGCACGATCGCCTCGACTTCCTGGCCCTTCTTGTAGTTGCGCACGGCGGCTTCACCGGGCTCGTTCCAGGACAGGTCGGACAGGTGCACCAAGCCGTCGATGCCGGCAGCCAGGCCCACGAACACGCCGAAGTCGGTGATCGACTTGATCGGGCCCTTGACGCGGTCGCCGCGCTTGGTGTTCTGCGCGAACTCCTGCCACGGGTTGGCCTTGCACTGCTTCATGCCCAGGCTGATGCGGCGCTTGTCTTCGTCGATCTCGAGGACCATGACTTCGACTTCGTCACCCAGCGACACGAGCTTGGACGGGGCGATGTTCTTGTTCGTCCAGTCCATTTCGGAAACGTGCACCAGGCCTTCGATGCCGGGCTCGAGTTCCACGAACGCGCCGTAGTCGGCGATGTTCGTGACCTTGCCGAACAGGCGCGTGCCCGAGGGGTAGCGGCGCGACACGCCCAGCCACGGATCGTCGCCCATCTGCTTCAAGCCCAGGGAGACGCGGTTCTTCTCCGTGTCGAACTTGAGGATCTTGGCAGTGATTTCCTGGCCAGCCTGCACCACCTCGGAGGGGTGGCGGACGCGGCGCCATGCCATGTCGGTGATGTGCAGCAGGCCGTCGATGCCGCCCAGGTCCACGAACGCACCGTATTCGGTGATGTTCTTGACCACGCCCTGGACGATGGAGCCTTCCTTGAGGGTTTCCATCAGCTTGGCGCGCTCTTCGCCCATGGAGGCTTCCACCACGGCGCGGCGGCTCAGCACCACGTTGTTGCGCTTGCGGTCGAGCTTGATGACCTTGAATTCCAGGGTCTTGTTCTCGTAGGGGGTCAGGTCCTTGATCGGGCGGGTGTCGATCAGGGAGCCGGGCAGGAAGGCGCGGATGCCGTTGACCAGCACCGTCAGGCCGCCCTTGACCTTGCCGCTGGTCGTGCCGGTGACGAATTCGCCGGATTCCAGGGCCTTTTCCAGCGCCAGCCAGGAGGCCAGGCGCTTGGCGGTGTCACGCGACAGGATGGTGTCGCCGTAGCCGTTCTCGATGGAGCCGATGGCCACGGAGACGAAGTCGCCGACTTGCACTTCGACTTCGCCCTTGTCGTTCTTGAACTCTTCCAGCGGCACGTAGGCTTCGGACTTGAGGCCTGCGTTCACCACGACGAAGTTGTGCTCGACGCGCACGACTTCCGCGGTGATGACTTCGCCGGGGCGCATTTCGGTGCGCGTCAACGACTCTTCAAAAAGGGCGGCAAAAGATTCAGACATGTATTTCCTAGGTCCGCGGGCGCGTTTCCGCCGGCACCATTGCCGGCGTTTCTATCGTTGCCTGCGGAAGGTTGTGTGGCGGGTGGCCACGGTTGGGGTTGAACACATCGCAAGGCCGTGCGCTGCAGGCGCGGTAGGGGGGCCTTGCGGGCCCGGTTCAGTCCTGCGCGGGGTGCGCGAAGGGCTGTCGCTGCTGCCACCAGGCAAGTACCTGCTCGACGGCTTCTTCGACCGAGAGCAGGGAGTTGTCCAGCACCAGCGCATCCTGCGCAGGCTTCAGGGGCGCGACCGGCCGGGTGCTGTCCCGGATGTCACGCGCCTCGAGATCTGCGCGAAGATCGTCGATATTAGCGGAAATTCCCTTTGAAATCAACTGTTTATGGCGCCGCTCCGCCCGGCAGGCCGCGCTCGCCGTGAGATAGACCTTCAATGCGGCGCCCGGGAAGATCACCGTGCCCATGTCGCGGCCGTCCGCGACCAGTCCGGGCAGGCGCCGGAAGCTGTGCTGCAGCGCCACCAGGGCCTCGCGCACCGGCGGAAGGGCCGAGACGCGGGAGGCGTTCATGCCGGCCTCCTCGGTGCGGATGTCGTCCGTCACATCGTCCTCGCCCAGCCAGATCCGGCCGGACTCGAATCGCACCGGCAGGGTGCGCGCCAGGGCCGCGATCCGGTCCTGGTGGGCCGCGTCGATGGACAGCCCGGCACGCAGCGCCGCCAGCGCCGTGATGCGGTACGTCGCGCCCGAGTCCAGGAAGCGGTAGCCCAGCCGCTGCGCCACCGCTGCCGCCACCGTTCCCTTGCCCGATGCCGTGGGGCCGTCGATGCAGATCACGGGAACGTGCTCCACGGGTGTTCCTGCGACCGAGAAAAGGGCCTCGAAATAGTCCGGGAAGGTCTTGGCCACGCATTTCGGATCCTCGATGCGCACCGGGAGTTTCGCCACGTTGAACGCCGCCAGCGAAAAGCACATGGCGATACGGTGGTCGTCATAGGTATGGATGCTTGCCGCGCGCCAATCGGCCGGCGAGGCGGGCGGGGTGACGCGCAGGAAGTCCGGGCCTTCCAGGACGGTGGCGCCCAGGCGCCGGCACCCCTGCGCCATGGCCGCGATGCGGTCCGTTTCCTTGACGCGCCAGCTCGCGATGTTGCGCAGCGTGGTCGTGCCCTGCGCGTACAGCGCCATCACCGCCAGCGTCATGGCCGCGTCGGGGATCTGGTTGCAGTCGAGATCGACGGCCCGCAGCGGCCAGGCGCCGCGGCGCACCTCCAGCCAGTTCGGGCCGCCCGTGACCTCCGCGCCCATGGCACGGGCCGCCTCGGCGAAGCGGATGTCCCCCTGGATCGAATCCAGGCCTACGCCGAGGATGCGCAGCGGCTCCTGGCCGGGGGCCGGGGCCGCCAGGGCTCCCAGCGCAATGAAATAGCTGGCCGAGGAGGCGTCGGCCTCGACATGGACGGTGCCCGGGGAGCGGTAGCGGCTGCCGGCCGGTATGGTGAAGCGCTGCCAGTCGTCGTGCCGCACCGGGATGCCGAAGCGCTCCAGCAGCTGCAGCGTGATGTGGATGTAGGGGCGCGAAATCAACTCGCCCACCACCTCGATCACCACGTCCTGCTCGCGTGCCACCAGGGGCAGGGCCATCAGCAGGGCGGTGAGGAACTGGCTGGATACGTCGCCCCGTACCCGCACGGGAGCGTCCAGCGCCAGCGGCGGGACACCGCCCGCATGTGCGATGCGCAGCGGCGGGAAGCCGGGGTTGCCCAGGTAGCTGATGTGGCAGCCGAGCTGCAGAAGGGCTTCCACCAGATCGCCGATCGGGCGCTCGTGCATGCGGGGGACGCCCGAGAGCTCGAATTCGCCGCCCAGCAGGGCCAGCGCCGCCGTCAGCGGCCGCATGGCCGTTCCCGCGTTGCCGAGGAAGAGCTTCGCGGGCGAACGTGCCGGGGTCGTGCCCAGGCCGGTGATGCGCACCGTGCCCCGCGCGGCGGCGCTTTCATCGACGCCGCAGCCGATCTCCCGCAGCGCATCCAGCATCACGCGCGTATCGTCGGACGCCAGCAGGTCATGGACTTCCGTCGTCCCCTCGCTCAGCGCGGCCAGCAGCAGGACCCGGTTGGAAATGCTCTTGGAGCCCGGCAGCCGCACGGCTCCTCCGGCGGTGTCCAGGGGTGGGAGGTCGAGAAACGCGGTGCTGTACATCGGCTGCGGGAATCTAGGAGGTGCGGCGCGCGCCCATGCGCCAATGGGCGCGGGTTTCGCTGGCCAGCGTGATGAGGTCTTCGAGCGCCTGGCCGTCGCCCTGCTGCATGGCCTGCTCCATCTGCTGGAGCGCCTGGGTGAAATGGCGCGACTGGGCGATCAGTTCGGTGCGGTTGGCCAGCAGGATGTCACGCCAGATCTTCGGATCGCTGGCCGCGATCCGCGTGAAGTCGCGGAAGCCGGGGCCGGCGAGCGACAGGAATACGTCCCCTTCGGGCTGCGCATTGATGCTGTTGATCATCGCGAACGCGAGCAGGTGCGGCAGGTGGCTCACGGCGGCGAAGGCCGCGTCGTGCGACTCCGGCGACATGCTGCGCACGCGGCAGCCCAGCGCGCTCCAGACGGCCTCGGCCTTGCCCAGCTGGTCGGTGAGCGTGCGCTCGGTCGGCGTGAGAATCACCTGACGGCCTGCGTAGAGATCCGCCTGTGCGTGCTCCACCCCGGAGGATTCGCTGCCGGTGATCGGATGGGCCGGCACGAAGGAGCCGAACTGGTCGCGCAGTGCGCCGCGCGCCGCCTGCACCACGTCGGCCTTGGTGGAGCCCACGTCCATGACCAGCATCCTGGGAGTGACCAGGTGCTTGATCGCCTTGAGCGTGGATTCCGTGGCAGCCACCGGCACGGCCAGCAGCACGATGTCCGCGCCCGCGACCGCGAGCAGGGCGGAGGGGGCCTCGACGTCGATCACCCCGAGCTGGCGCGCACGGTCGGTGGTGGACGGCGATTTGCTGTAGCCGACCACGCGCTTGACGAGCCCGGCCTTCTTCATCGCCAGCGCGAACGACCCGCCCATCAGCCCGCAGCCCAGCAGGCCGAGCTGCTCGAAAACCGGAGTGCCTGCTTCCGTCACGGCGCCACCGGATAGGCGCCGAGCACCTTGTAGAACGCGCAGAGCGAGCGCAACTCCTCCAGGGCCTTGGCCACGTGGGGCTGGCTGGGGTGGCCGTCGAGGTCGATGTAGAAATAGTATTCCCACTGGCCCGTGCGCGCGGGGCGCGATTCGAAGCGGGTCATGGAAACGCCGTGCGTCTTGAGCGGCACCAGCAGGTCGTGCACCGCGCCCGGGCGGTTGGGCACCGACACCACGAGGCTGGTGCAATCCTTGCCGGAGGCCGGAGGCGTCTGCAGCGTGTGCGGCAGGCAGATGACGGCGAAGCGCGTGCGGTTGTAGGCGTCGTCCTGGATGGCGTGCGACACCAGGTGCAGGCCGAACTGCGCGCCGGCTCGCTCGCTCGCGATGCCTGCCCAGGCCGGGTTTCCGGCGGCCAGCCGTGCGCCTTCGGCGTTGCTGGAAACCGGGCGGCGCTCCGCGTGCGGCAGGTGTTTCGACAGCCAGGCCTGGCATTGGGCCAGCGCCTGGGGGTGGGCCAGCACGGCCTCGATGCCGTCCAGCGAATTGGACAGGCGCAGCAGGTTGTGGCGCACCAGCAGGCTCACCTCGCCCACCACGTGGCAGGGCGTGTGCAGGAACAGGTCGAGCGAGCGCGTGACCACGCCTTCCACGGAGTTCTCCACGCCCACCACGCCGTACTGTGCGCTGCCGGCCGCCGTGGCATGGAACACCTCGTCGAAATTGGCGCAGTACATGAGGTCGGCGGCACCGCCGAAGAATTCCACGGCCGCCTGCTCGCAGAACGTGCCGGCCGGGCCCAGCACCGCCACGCGCTGGGGCGATTCCAGGGCCAGGCAGGCGGACATGATCTCGCGCCAGATCGCCGCGACGTGCGGGCCCTTGAGCGGGCCCGGGTTGGCGGTCTGGATCTTCTCGATCACCTGCGCGACGCGGTCGGGCCGGAAGAAGGGCGAGCCTTCGCGCTTCTTGACCTCGCCGACGCGCTCGGCCACCAGCGCGCGCTGGTTCAGGAGGGTCAGGAGCTGCTGGTCGATGTTGTCGATCTGCACCCGCAGGCTGGCGAGATCGGGAGACGCTTGTGGGGATTGGGACATGGATCGGTCGGTCTGCGGTCAGCAGGCGGTAGGGCGCCGCGCGCCGTTTCAGGCGCTGCGCTGTTCGAATTCTTGCATGTAGGCGACAAGTGCCTCCACGCCGGCCAGCGGCATGGCGTTGTAGAGGCTCGCACGCATGCCGCCCACCGACTTGTGGCCCTTGAGCTGCAGCAGTCCCCGCTCCCTGGCTCCTGCCAGGAAGGCTTCGTTGCGCGTTTCGTCGCGCAGGAAGAAGGGGATGTTCATGCGCGACCGCGCGTTCGGCGACACCTTGTTCACGTAGAACTGCGACTGGTCGATGAAGTTGTAGAGCAGGCGGGCCTTGGCGATGTTGCGCTGCTCCATGGCCGCGATGCCGGAGAGCTCGCCCTCGCGCTGGCGCTTGAGCCATTGGAAGGTCAGGCCCGCCATGTAGATGCCCCAGGTGGGAGGGGTGTTGAACATCGACTGGTTCTCCGCCACCACCTTGTAGTCGAAGGCGCTCGGGCAGGCCGGCAGCGCGTGGCCCAGCAGGTCCTCGCGCACCACCACCAGCGTGAGGCCGGCGGGGCCGAGGTTCTTCTGCGCGCCGCCGAATGCCAGGCCCACGCGCGACCAGTCCACCGGGCGCGAGGCCACGTGCGACGAGAAGTCGATCACCAGTGGTGCGTCGCTGCCCAGAGCCCGCAGGTCCGGCAGCTCGTGGAACTCGATGCCATGGATCGTCTCGTTGCTGCACAGGTGCAGGTAGCTCGCACCGCGGCTCAGCTGCCAGCTCGCCGGGTCGGGCAGGGTGGTGAAACCGCCGTCCTCCGCCGATGCGGCCACGTGGACCTCGGCTGCGTACTTGCGCGCTTCCTTGAGCGATTTCTGGCTCCAGCTGCCCGTTACCACCATGTCCACCGTCGCGGCGCGCGAGAGGTTCAGCGGCACGATCGCGTTCTCGGCCAGGCCGCCGCCCTGCATGAACAGGATCCTGAAATGCTGCGGAACGGCGAGCAGTTCGCGCAGGTCCGCCTCGGCCTGCTCGTAGATCGAGATGAACTCCTTGCCCCGGTGGCTCATCTCCATCACGCCCATGCCGCTGCCGTGCCAGTCCAGCATTTCGGAAGCGGCCTGCTGGAGGACTTCGGCGGGAATGGCGGCGGGGCCGGCGGAAAAGTTGTAGGGGCGGTTCATCGGTTCAAGCGGTCGAAGGCCATGCCGTTTCCGGGCGGCTGGCCGGTGGAGGGAGCATTCCGGCGCGCCGTGCACTTTCCGCAGGCGCGTCGTGCCGTCATTCGGTCGCGGATCCGTCCGCGTCCGGCGTGGCGGAAGAGGGCGCGTCGTCGTCCGCGGCCGGCGGGTTCGCGTCGTTCTCGACGATGCGCTGCAGCCCGCTCAGCTTCGCGCCTTCGTCCAGGGCGATCAGCGTCACGCCCTGCGTCGCGCGGCCCAGTTCGCGGATCTCCGCCACGCGCGTGCGCACCAGCACGCCCTTGTCGGTGATCAGCATGATCTCGTCTTCCGCGTGGACCAGGGTGGCCGCGACGACCTTGCCGTTGCGCTCGCTCTGCTGGATGGCGATCATCCCCTTCGTGCCGCGGCCGTGGCGGGTGTATTCGACGATGCTGGTGCGCTTGCCGTAGCCGTTCTCGGTGGCGGTGAGCACGCTCTGCGTCTCGTCTTCCGCCACCAGCATGGCGATCACGCTCTGGCCGTCCTCCAGCATCATGCCGCGCACGCCGCGCGCGGCGCGGCCCAGCGGCCGCACGTCGTTCTCGTCGAAGCGCACGGCCTTGCCGCCGTCGGAGAAGAGCATCACATCGTGCTGGCCGTCGGTGAGCGCAGCCCCGATGAGGTAGTCGCCGTCGTCCAGGTTCACGGCGATGATGCCGCCCTTGCGCGGGTTGCTGAACTCGTCCAGCGCCGTCTTCTTCACCGTGCCCATGCTGGTCGCCATGAAGACGAAGCGGTCGGCGGGGAAGGTGCGCATGTCCCCGGTCAGCGGCAGCACCACGTTGATCTTCTCGCCTTCCTGCAGCGGGAACATGTTCACGATCGGCCGGCCGCGCGAGCCGCGCGAGCCTGCCGGCACTTCCCAGACCTTGAGCCAGTACAGCCGGCCGCGGTTGGAGAAGCACAGGATGTAGTCGTGCGTGTTGGCGATGAAGAGCTGGTCGATCCAGTCGTCTTCCTTGGTCGCCGTGGCCTGCTTGCCGCGCCCGCCGCGCTTCTGCGCACGGTACTCGGACAGCGGCTGGCTCTTGATGTAGCCCGTGTGCGAGAGCGTCACGACCATGTCGGTGGGCGTGATGAGGTCCTCGGTGGAGAGGTCCTGCGCACTGTGCTCGACCAGGGTACGGCGCATGCCGAGCTTGTGCTGGCCGAACTCCGCCTTGATCGCGGTGAGCTCGTCGCCGATGATGACCGAGACGCGCTCGGGCTTGGAAAGGATGTCCAGCAGGTCTTCGATGACCGCCATGATGTCCTTGTACTCGGCGACGATCTTGTCCTGCTCCAGGCCCGTCAGGCGCTGCAGGCGCATCTGAAGGATTTCCTGGGCCTGCGTTTCGGAGAGGCGGTACAGGCCGTCCTGGCCCATGCCGTATTCGCGCTCCAGGCCCTCGGGGCGATAGTCGTCGGCGTTCACGACGCCGCCGTCCGCGCGGGTGCGCGTGAGCATCTCGCGCACCAGCTGGCTGTCCCACGCACGGTTCATCAGCTCGGTCTTGGCGATCGGCGGCGTGGGCGATTCGCGGATGATGCGGATGAACTCGTCGATGTTGGCAAGCGCCACCGCCAGGCCTTCCAGCACGTGGCCGCGCTCGCGGGCCTTGCGCAACTCGAACACCGTGCGCCGCGTGACCACCTCGCGGCGGTGCTGCAGGAACACGACGATCAGGTCGCGCAGGTTGCACAGGCGGGGCTGGCCGTCCACCAGCGCCACCATGTTGATGCCGAAGGTGTCCTGCAGCTGTGTCTGCTTGTAGAGGTTGTTCAGCACCACCTCGGGCACTTCGCCGCGCTTGAGCTCGATCACCAGGCGCATGCCGGACTTGTCGGACTCGTCCTGGATGTGGCTGATGCCCTCGATCTTCTTCTCATGCACCAGTTCGGCCATGCGCTCCTGCAGCGTCTTCTTGTTGACCTGGTAGGGCAGCTCATCGACGATGATGGCCTGGCGCTGGCCGCGGTCGATGTCCTCGAAGTGGCAGCGCGCCCGCATGACCACCTTGCCGCGGCCGGTGCGGTAGCCTTCCTTCACGCCGTTGATGCCGTAGATGATGCCCGCGGTCGGGAAGTCCGGCGCGGGGATGATCTCCATGATCTCGTCCACCGTGGCGTCCGGGTGGCGCAGCACGTGCAGGCAGGCGTCCACCACCTCGTTGAGGTTGTGCGGCGGAATGTTGGTCGCCATGCCCACCGCGATGCCGGCCGAGCCGTTCACGAGCAGGTTGGGCAGCTTGCTGGGCAGCACCAGCGGCTCCTTCTCGCTGCCGTCGTAGTTGGGTCCGAAATCGACGGTTTCCTTGTCGATGTCGGCCAGCATCTCATGGGCGATCTTCGACAGGCGGATTTCCGTGTACCGCATGGCGGCCGCTCCGTCGCCGTCCACGGAGCCGAAATTGCCCTGGCCGTCCACCAGCATGTGCCGCAGCGAGAAATCCTGCGCCATCCGCACGATCGTGTCGTACACGGCGCTGTCGCCGTGGGGGTGGTACTTGCCGATGACGTCCCCCACGATACGGGCCGACTTCTTATAGGGGCGGTTCCAGTCGTTATTGAGTTCGTGCATCGCGAACAGCACGCGGCGATGCACCGGCTTGAGGCCGTCCCGCGCATCCGGCAACGCGCGGCCGACGATCACGCTCATCGCGTAATCGAGATAACTGCGCCGCATCTCCTCTTCGAGGCTGATGGGCAGGGTTTCTTTGGCGAACTGGGTCATGGGATCGGGGATGCGGGATCAGGCGGCGGAGGTCGGACATTCTAGGCGCAACGCCTTGTCGCAAGTGCGCAACAGATCGGGGGGTAAAGCGCTTTTGTCCTACGGTTGAGGGTTGGGGGGCGGTCACTTTGCCTTGTTACGTATGGCACAATCAATTCAGCGTTTTTGGTGATGGTCACTGACGACGTCCATATTCGCAGCGCGGCTGCGGCTTTTTCCCCAAGAGGAGAACCATGAAGAAACTGAACAAAGTGGCGATGTTGTTGGCCTCTGCCGTGCTGGCTACCTCGGCTGGTGCCCAAGTCAAGGCCGCTGACGGCGGCAAGGTGATCGACAACTGGCAAAACGGCACCGGCGAGCTGGTGTGGAAGAACGGCACGAACGAACTGTGCTGGCGCGATGCCAACTGGACGCCCGCCACCGCCGCAGCAGGCTGCGACGGCGCCCTGGTGGCCCAGGCTCCGGCACCGGCTCCTGCCGCTGCTCCCGCACCTGCCGCTCCCGCTGCACCCACCCCCGCACCGGCAGCTCCCGTGGCCAACAAGGTGACCTACGCCGCCGACGCTTTCTTCGACTTCGACAAGTCCGTGCTGAAGCCCGAAGGCAAGGCCAAGCTGGACGACCTGGTCTCCAAGGTCAAGAACGTGAACCTGGAAGTCATCATCGCCGTGGGTCACACCGACTCCATCGGTACCGATGCCTACAACCAGAAGCTGTCCGTGCGCCGCGCTGAAGCCGTGAAGGCATACCTCGTGTCCAAGGGCATCGAGAAGAACCGCGTGTACACCGAAGGCAAGGGCGAGAAGCAGCCGATCGCCGACAACAAGACCAAGGAAGGCCGCGCGAAGAACCGCCGCGTGGAAATCGAAGTGGTTGGCACCCGCGCCAACTGATTTCGGTCAGTTTCCTTTCCCTGAAAGCCCCGGTCTCCGGGGCTTTTTTTATGCCCGCGGCAATTGCGGGCACAATTTGTCAATGAGCTCTTCCACTGCCAATGTCGATCCGGCCGAACTGGCCAAATTCTCCGAACTGGCCCACCGCTGGTGGGACCTCGAAAGCGAATTCCGGCCCCTGCACGAGATCAATCCGCTGCGGCTGGGCTGGATCGATGGCCTGGCCCCATTGCAGGGGCGGCGGGTGCTGGATGTCGGCTGTGGCGGCGGCATCCTGGCCGACGCCATGGCTCGCAAGGGCGCGACGGTGACGGGCATCGACCTCGCCACCAAGTCGCTGAAGGTGGCCCAGCTCCATGCGCTGGAGGCCGGCACGCCCGATATCCAGTACCGGGAGGTCAGCGTCGAGGCGCTGGCGGAAGAGTCGCCGGCATCGTTCGACACCGTGACCTGCATGGAGATGCTGGAGCATGTTCCCGATCCGGCATCGGTGGTGCAGGCATGCGCCCGGCTGGTCAAGCCCGGCGGGTGGGTGTTTTTCTCGACCATCAACCGCAATGCAAAGGCATTTCTCCTGGCCATCGTGGGCGCTGAATATGTGCTGGGCATGCTGCCACGTGGAACGCATGAATATGCAAAGCTGATCAAGCCCAGTGAATTGGCCACGGCGTGCCGTGCGGCGCGGCTCGATGTCCTGCAGACCCGCGGCATGGAATACAACCCCCTCACGCGCCGTTATGCATTGAGCGGGGATACCAGTGTCAATTACCTCATGGCATGCCGCCGGGTGGAGGCGTGATGGCCGACATGTCTCCCTTTCCCTCGCGCGTGAGCGCGGTGCTGTTCGACCTCGACGGCACGCTGGTGGACAGCGCGCCGGACCTCGCTGCGGCCGCCGACAAGATCCGCACGGACCGTGGTCTGCCGTCCCTGCCACTGGCGGACTACCGGCCCATGGCCGGCGCTGGTGCGCGCGGAATGCTCGCCGTGGCGCTCGGCATGGCGCCCGACCATCCCGATTTCCCGGCGTTGCGCGAGGAGTTCTTCGCCAACTACGAGGCCTGCATCCATGACCGCACGACCGTGTTCGACGGCGTGGAAGCGCTCGTGGAGCGGCTGGCCCGGGCGGGATTGCCCTGGGGCGTGGTCACCAACAAGGCTGCGCGTTTCTCCGTGCCGCTGACGGAGGCGATTCCCATGTTCCGCACGTCCGGCGTGCTGGTGAGCGGCGACACCACGCCGCATTCCAAGCCGCATCCCGCGCCATTGCTGGAAGCCGCTGTCCGCCTGGGCGTGCCGCCCGAAGAGTGCCTCTATGTCGGCGACGATGAGCGCGACATCGTCGCGGGCAATGCCGCCGGCATGGGAACGGTGGCGGCGCTCTACGGGTACCTCGGCAAGCACAAGGAGCCGGAGCTCTGGGGTGCGCACTGCGCGATTAAATTTCCCCTCGACCTCTTGCAATGGCTTCCGAAGGCCTAAAATGGAGGCTTGGGGCTGCCCTGGTTTCGACGTGGGTTCGGAATCGGTGTGGTGCATGTCGAGCTTGAGTGGCGCTCGTAAATCTGCATTCAACAAACCAACTGCAAACGACGAACGTTTCGCACTCGCCGCTTAAACACCGGTGAGCCTTGCAACAGCACGCTGACGGGCTGGGCAAGGGGGCCGCAAGGCCTCCCGGCTGCAAGGTTATTCACGTCAGCTGGCCTCCTGCCGGGTACCTTGGCATGGGGCGAGATCCAAGGGTGCTGGCCTTCCTTGCAGCGTGCGACTGCGCGGCCTGGAAGGTGAGATCCAAAACAGACCGCTAAACATGTAGATCTGCCCGAAGAAGGCTTGCGGACGCGGGTTCAATTCCCGCCAGCTCCACCATACAAAGGCACCGCCACACATTGGAAGCCCCAGCGTGTGGCGGTTTTTTTATGCCTTGTGGAGTCTGGTGGTGTCCTGAAATTCGCACCGATCTAAGACCCACCTACCATCCGCAACTCCGGCGCCGGCATCTGGTAGTCCTCGCGGATGAACTTGCCGTAGGTACGGAAGACCATCTGCATCTGCACGTCCTCGTGCCTGAGCTGGGCGGCCACGTACCAGAGGTTGTGGCCGCCGTCAGCAGCGTGGAGGCGTAGGTGTGGCGAACCTGGCAGGGGTTCCGGTAGTCGATCACCAGCCTCAGCAGCCAGCGCGAGAGCGACTGCAAGATGGCAGTTGGCTAGAGCGTGTTATGAACTTCGTTCCTCGGAGTGGAAGTCAAAGGTAGAGTCTGCGGATGCCCCGCAAGCCGTACCTGACGGATGTCAGCGATGAAGAATGGAGCTTCGCTGCGCCCTACTTGAGCCTGATGGACCAGCGCGCGCCCCAGCGCGAGCACGATCTGCGCGAAGTCTTCAACGCGCTGCGCTGGCT
>NZ_JMKU01000023.1:0-75000 GCF_000687165.1 Paracidovorax oryzae ATCC 19882
AATCGATCTGGTCATGTTCGCGCAGGCGCACCAGCATGGCGTGGTGCAGTTTCTGCCACACTCCGGCAGCGTTCCAGTCGCGAAGCCGCCGCCAGCAGGTCATGCCGCTGCCAAAGCCCAGCGACTGCGGCAGATCTTCCCAGGCGATGCCGGTGTGCAGCACGAACAGGATGCCGTTGAGGGCCGCTTCGTCGCTGACGGTACGCTTGCGCGCTCCGCCCTTGGCCGATGGCACGAAGGCCGGGATGAGGGGTTGCAGCTGTCGCCACAGTTCTTTGCTGACCGGTCTTCTTGCCATGAGGACGCCAAGCATAACGGCTCTGAACTGGTCTCAGACGGTAGTGTTAGCCGCTCTTAGTCGCTGGAAGGCATAATGTGTTTTCTTATAGAAAACAAGCGTTTCCCATTTGAAAACACAACCTGCGCTTGCTGAGCTGCTATTCCCCAACCAGTACCGGCGCAAAGTGCTGGCGCTGCTGCTGATGCAGCCCGATCAGAAAATGCATCTGCGCGAACTGGCCCGCCAGACGCAGGCCGCCCCCGGCACCCTGAAAAAAGAACTGGACGCGCTGTGCCATGTCGGCCTGCTCACCAGTGAGCGCGTGGGCAACCAGGTGCAGTTTCAGGCCAACCCGGGCCACCCTGTCTTTGCCGAGCTGCAGGCCCTCATCCGCAAGACGACTGGCCTGGCCGACGTGCTGCGCCAGGCCCTGCAGCCGCTGGGCGACCAGGTGACGCTGGCCTTTGTCTTCGGCTCCATGGCCAGCGGCAGCGCCCACGCAGGCAGCGATGTGGATTTGCTGGTGGTGGGCAGCGCCAGCTTTGCCCAGGTGGTGGAAGCCACCTACGCCGCCCAGGCCCAACTGGGCCGCGAGATCAACCCCAAGGTCATGACCCCCGCCGAGTGGACACGCCAGCGCGCAGAAGGCCACCCCTTCGTGCAGGAACTGCTGGCCAAACCCCGCATCGTGCTGACAGGAAACCTCGATGCCTGAAGAAGAACTGAACAACCTGGCCCGCATCGGCATGCTCGACAAGGTGCCGTTCTCTGCCGCCCTGCTGCAAAAAATGCTCGCCACCGCGCACACCCGCCTGCAAGACGCACAGCGCACCGACAACAGTGCCGAGACCCGCTTCGACTGCGCCTACACAGCCATCCGAGCCGTGGCCGACGCCGCCTTGCACGCCCAGGGCTGGCGCACCTCCACTAGCAAGCCCGGCCACCACCAGACTACGCTGCAGTGCCTCACGCACACCCTGGGCGTCAGCCCCGCCACCGTACGTGTGCTGGACGCCCTGCGCAAACAGCGCAACCTGAGCGACTACGACGGCGAGCTGGTCACCGAGCAAGCCTTGCGCGAATGCCTGCAACAAGCCCAGGCGCTCAGCCAGCTCGTGCAGCAGAAGCTGGCCCCGTTATTGAACAAAAACGCCTCTGGCGCTTGAGTAACCGGCGCATGCTGCTATCAAATATGGAGCTACTTGCCACCGCCCCCGGTGGCGTCGCCAAGTTGCGCGAACTCATTCTCACCCTGGCGGTGCAAGGCAAGCTGGTGCCGCAAGACCCTGCTGATGAGCCGGCGGGCGTGCTGCTACAGAAGATTCGGGCGGAGAAGGATCGGTTGATCGCCGAGGGGAAGATCAAGCGGGACAAGCCGTTGGCGGAGATTGCCGAGGAGGAAAAGCCGTTTGAGTTGCCAGCTGGGTGGGTGTGGGTGCGCATACCCGAGGTGACTCATAACTTAGGGCAAGGGGAGCCAACTGGGGCATTTAACTATATCGACGTTGCCTCGGTTGATAACCTGAAGGGGTGCGTCGCTTCCGAGATTCAAGTTCTAGAGGCAGCCGATGCGCCTTCGCGTGCGCGTAAGAATGTCGCGCCTGGAACGGTGATTTATTCCACGATACGTCCGTACTTGAAGAACATCGCAGTAGTCGAGCGAGATTACTCACCAAGAGCCATTGCGAGCACAGCGTTTGCGGTTATGCATCCGCACTCTGGTGTTTTGCCAAAGTATTTGATGCATTACTTGCGCAGTCAACCGTTCTCGGACTACGTGAATAGCAAAGCTGTTGGAATTGCCTATCCAGCAATTAACGACGCCAATTTTTTCCAGGGTCTTATCGCTTTGCCACCAGAGGCCGAACAGTCCCGCATCGTCGCCCGCGTCGAAGCCCTCATGCGCTTGTGCAATGCGCTGGAGGCCAAGGGCCAGTTGGAGGCCACGCAACACGCGCAACTGGTCAACACCCTGCTGGGCACGCTCACTGCCAGTACCACGCCCGAAGAGCTGGCCGACAACTGGCAGCGCGTGGCCCAGCACTTCGACCTGCTGCTGGACCGCCCCGAAGCCATCGACGCCCTGGAACAAGCCCTGCTGCAACTGGCGGTGCGCGGCCTGCTCGTGCCCCAAGACCCCACCGACGAACCCGCCAGCGCCCTGCTGCAAAAAATCCGCGCCGAAAAAGATCGCCTCGTTGCCACCGCCCAGATCAAGCGCGACAAACCCTTGCCTCCCATCACCGACGAGGAAAAGCCGTTTGAGGTGCCGGTGGGGTGGGAGTGGGTGAGGTGGGCCAATATTGCAATGAAGATTGGCGATATCGACCACAAGATGCCATCTGAAGCTAAAGACGGTGTGCCCTATGTGTCGCCTCGTGATTTTTATGGCATCAATGAAATTGATTTTGACGGTGCCAAGAAGATCGCGTACAGCGATTACGTCGAGTTGGCCTCAAAGATTCGGCCTGAAGCCGGCGATTTGATCTATCCCCGGTACGGAACTATTGGTGTTGTCAGGAAGGTAACTACCGATCGTGAATTTCTCGCTTCCTATTCTTGTGCAGTTATTAAAGTCCTCCCTGGTTTCATAGAGACTGATTACCAGTATCTTTTCTCCGTATCTCGGTGCGCCAAGGCGCAGGCTGCCAGCGCGACGAACAGGACTACGCAGCCAAACGTGGGTTTAAAAAGTATTCAAGAATTTCTGGTCCCGCTGCCACCCCTCGCCGAACAATCCCGCATCGTCACCCGCGTCACAGCCCTGCGCCGCCTGTGCGCCGACCTGCGCCAGCGCCTGGCCGAACGCGGAGCATTGCAGGCCCGTCTGGCCGAGGCGCTGGTGCAAGCGGTGGCCTGAACACAGCACATCCACCATGGCCTATTCCAAACCCTGGCGAAGCGTCGTCGATCAACTGGCGCAGTTGCAAGCCCGTGGCATGCAGATTGGCGATGCAGCCAAGGCCACGGACTATCTGGAGCGCATTGGGTACTACCGGCTCAGCGGGTATTGGTATGACTTTCGGGTGCGCGGCGAGCCGTTTTGTCCGCTGGATGCAGAAACAGGCCGTAAGCCTAAAAAAGTGCGGATCGAGCGCCCGGTGCTGGATGAATTCAAGCCCGGCACGCGTTTCCACGACGCCGTGGATTTATACGTCTTCGACAAGAAGCTGCGATTGCTGGCGCTGGACGGGCTGGAGCGCATCGAGGTGGCGTTGCGGGTGGACCTGTCGCATAGGCTGGGAGAGAAAGACGCTTTCGCCTACTTGAAGCCCGAGCTGTTTCACGACAACTTTGCGCGCAAGCTGGACACCCAAAACGGCCTGACGCGGCACCACGAATGGCTGACCAAGCACGCGGCATTGGTCATGCGCTCGCGCGAGACCTTCATGGTGCACAACCGGGAAAAGTATGGGTTGCCTCTGGCAATTTGGGTGGCCTGCGAGGTATGGGACTTCGGGTGCATGTCCACCCTGTTTTCAGGTCTGCAGTCGGAAGACCAGGATGCCATTGCCCAAAGCTACGGAGTGGAAGACGGGCGTGTGTTCGCCAGTTGGCTGCGCAGTTTGAACTATCTGCGCAATGTGTGCGCGCACCACAGCCGTTTGTGGAACCGTAACGTGGTGGAAGGGCCCAAATTGCCTGCCTTGGGTGCGGTGCCTGCGCTCGATGCGTTCGTGAACGACAGTGCATTGCGCACCCGGCCGTTTCTGCTGCTGTGCATGTGCCAGCACATGATGCAGGTGATCAATCCGTCATCTGGCTGGGGCCGCAGATTAAAGCAGCATCTGCAGGTGTTTCCAGATGTGGCGCACCTGGGCATCACGCTGCAAGGTATGGGGGTGGATGCGGGTTGGGAAGAGCGCAATTGGTAGCGGAGCGCCCAAAGAAAAACCCCCAAGCAGCTAGCACCGAGATGCATCACTGAAGGGGGCCGTGTTGCAAGCATTGTAGTTAGGGGAACCTAACCCGTCAAATGACGACCATGCATCGCTTGGGGAAGATCAAAGATGCAAGGAAATGCATCGTTAAACGTCGATGTTCCCCGCCCGCAACGCATTCGTCTCAATAAAGTCCCTGCGCGGCTCGACCTCATCCCCCATCAGCATCGTGAACACCCGGTCCGCCTCGATCGCGTCCTCGATCTGCACGCGCAGCAGGCGGCGCACTTCGGGGTCCATGGTGGTTTCCCACAGCTGTTCGGGGTTCATCTCGCCCAGGCCCTTGTAGCGCTGGCGGCTGGTGGTGCGTTCGGCTTCCTTGATGAGCCAGGCCATGGCCTGGCGGAAGTCGCCGACTTTCTCTTCGCGCTGGCGCTCGCCTTCGCCGCGCAGCACCTTGGCGCCTTCGCCGAGCAGGCCGCGGAAGGTGTGGGCGGCTTCGGCCAGGGCGGCGTAGTCGGCGCCGTGCACGAAGTCCTGGGTGATGACGCTGCTCTTGATGTTGCCGTGGTGACGGCGGCTGATGCGCAGCACGGGCTTGTCGGTACGGGCGTCGAATTCGCCGGCCACTTCGGCGGGCACGCCCGTGGTGGTGAGTTCGCGCAGCTTGGCCTGCAGGGCGACGGCGCTGGCCTCGGCGTCTTCCACGGTGTCGAGGTTGAGCGCGACGCCGTCGGCGATGGCGCGCAGGGCCTCGCGGTCCATGAAGGCGGAGAGGCGCTCGATGACGGCCTCGGCCACCTGGTGCTTCTGCGCCAGGGTGCCGAGGGTTTCACCATCGAGCGTGCGGGCCTGCTCGCCGCCGGTGGTCACGCTGGCGTCGCGCAGGGCCACGCGCAGCAGGAAGGTGTCGAGCGCGGGGCCGTCCTTCAGGTAGAGCTCTTCCTTGCCGTTCTTGACCTTGTAGAGCGGCGGCTGGGCGATGTAGATGTGGCCGCGCTCGACCAGCTCGGGCATCTGGCGGTAGAAGAAGGTGAGCAGCAGGGTGCGGATGTGCGCGCCGTCCACGTCGGCATCGGTCATGATGATGATGCGGTGGTAGCGCAGCTTGTCGACGTTGAAATCGTCGGCGCCGCTCTTGCCGGTGCCGTCGGCGCTGGCCTTGCCGATGCCGGTGCCCAGGGCGGTGATGAGCGTCAGGATTTCGTTGGAGGTGAGCAGCTTCTCGTAGCGCGCCTTCTCCACGTTCAGGATCTTGCCGCGCAGCGGCAGGATGGCCTGGAACTTCCGGTCGCGGCCCTGCTTGGCGGAGCCGCCGGCGGAGTCGCCCTCGACGATGTAGATCTCGCTCATCGCCGGGTCTTTCTCCTGGCAGTCGGCGAGTTTGCCGGGCAGGCCCATGCCGTCGAGCACGCCCTTGCGGCGCGTCATCTCGCGGGCCTTGCGCGCGGCCTCGCGGGCACGGGCGGCTTCCACGATCTTGCCGCAGAGGATCTTGGCGTCGTTGGGGCGCTCTTCCAGGTAGTCGGTGAGGGCCTTGGCGACGATGTCTTCCACGGGCGCGCGCACCTCGCTGGAGACGAGCTTGTCCTTGGTCTGGCTGCTGAACTTGGGCTCGGGCACCTTCACGGAGAGCACGCAGCACAGGCCTTCGCGCATGTCGTCGCCGCTCACCTCGACCTTGGCCTTCTTGGCCATCTCGTTCTGCTCGATGTACTTGCCGATGACGCGCGTCATGGCGGCGCGCAGGCCGGTCAGGTGGGTGCCGCCGTCGCGCTGCGGGATGTTGTTGGTGAAGCAGAGCACGGATTCGTTGAAGCCGTCGTTCCACTGCATGGCCACTTCCACGCCGATCTCGGTGCCGGGGATGCCGCCGTAGGTCTCCGCGGGGCGGCTGCCCGTGGCGTGGAAGGCGTTGGGGTGCAGCACCTTCTTGCTGGCGTTGATGAACTGCACGAAGCCCATCACGCCGCCCGCGCCGGAGAAGTCGTCTTCCTTGCCGGTGCGCTCGTCCTTCAGGCGGATGCGCACGCCGTTGTTCAGGAACGAGAGCTCGCGCAGGCGCTTGGCGAGGATCTCGTAGTGGAAGTCGTTGTTCTCCTTGAAGATCTCGGTGTCGGGCAGGAAGTGGACTTCCGTGCCGCGCTTGTCGGTTTCGCCGGTCACGCGCATGGGCGAGACCTCGACACCGTTCACCGTCTCCAGGATGCGGTTCTGCACGAAGCCCTGGCTGAATTCCAGCAGGTGCACCTTGCCGTCGCGGCGGACGGTGAGGCGCAGCATCTTGCTGAGCGCGTTCACGCAGCTCACGCCCACGCCGTGCAGGCCACCCGAGACCTTGTAGCTGTTCTGGTTGAACTTGCCGCCCGCGTGCAGTTCGGTGAGGGCGATCTCGGCGGCCGAGCGCTTGGGCTCGTGCTTGTCGTCCATCTTCACGCCGGTGGGGATGCCGCGGCCGTTGTCCACCACGCTGATGGAGTTGTCGGAGTGGATGGTGACGACGATGTCGTCGCAGTGTCCGGCCAGCGCCTCGTCGATGGAGTTGTCCACCACTTCGAAGACGAGGTGGTGCAGGCCCGTGCCGTCCGACGTGTCGCCGATGTACATGCCGGGGCGCTTGCGCACGGCCTCCAGGCCTTCCAGGATCTGGATCGCGCCTTCGCCGTAGCCGTCGCTGGGCGCGGCGGCCTGGGCGGGCACGGAAGCGGGGGCTGCGACGGACTGCGCTTGGCTGTCGCCCGTGGGAAGGGTGGGCTCGGGCAGGGTGTTCTCAGCGGTCATGGAAGGCCTTGGGGTCCGGGGAAGCCGCGTGCGGCTTCCGGTGGGGTCGAAAGAAAGTCAGGGGACCGGTGCGTCAGATGCGCATGGGCATCACGACGTACTTGAAGTTGTCGTTGTCGGGGATGGTCATCAGCGCGGAGCTGTTGCCGTCGGAGAGGTCCACCTTCACCATGTCCTGGCCCATGTTCGCGAGCGCGTCGATGAGGTAGGTGACGTTGAAGCCGATCTCGATGGTGTCGCCGCCGTAGTCGATGTCGAGCTCGTCCACGGCCTCTTCCTGCTCGGCGTTGTTGGACGCCACGCGCAGGGTGCCGGGTTCGATGTTCAGGCGCACGCCCTTGAACTTGTCGCTGGTCATGATGGCCGTGCGCTGCAGGCTGGCCAGCAGGGGCGCGCGGCCCAGGGTGACGCTGTTCTTGTGGCCCTTGGGGATCACGCGGTTGTAGTCGGGGAACTTGCCCTCCACCAGCTTGGTGACGAACTCCATGCCGCCGAAGGTGAACTTCGCCTGGTTGTTGGCGAACTGCATCTCGATGTGGGGCTGGTTCTCGCCGCCGGCGTCCGACAGCAGGCGCTGCAGCTCCAGCACGGTCTTGCGCGGCAGGATGACTTCCTGCTTGGGCACTTCCACGTCCAGCGTGGCGCTGGCGAAGGCCAGGCGGTGGCCGTCGGTGGCGACCAGGCTCAGCGTGTTGCCCTCGGCCACGAACAGGATGCCGTTGAGGTAGTAGCGGATGTCCTGCACCGCCATGGCGAACGACACCTGGCCGAGCAGGTCCTTCAGCACCTTCTGCGGCACGCTGAAGGCGGGGCCGAAGGCGGCGGATTCCTGCACCAGGGGGAAGTCTTCCGCGGGCAGGGACTGCAGGGTGAAGCGGCTCTTGCCGCCCTTGAGCACCAGCTTGGACTGCTGTGACTCCAGGCTGACCGTCTGGTCGGCGGGCATGGTCTTCAGGATGTCGATCAGCTTGCGCGCGCCCACGGTGGTGGTGAAGTCGCCCGTGTCGCCGCCGAGTTCGGCGGTGGTGCGGATCTGGATTTCCAGGTCGCTGGTGGTGAGCTGCAGGGCATTGCCGGTCTTGCGGATCAGCACGTTGGCCAGGATGGGCAGCGTGTGCCGGCGCTCGACGATGCCCGCGACCGATTGCAGTACCGCGAGAACCTTGTCTTGTGTTGCCTTCAGGACGATCATGTCTTCAACCCCTAGTGATTTGTGCGACGGTGCCGGGCCGCCCGGCGGCCGCTTGGGCGGTGCCTTTGCCGGCACCCCCTCGGCCAACCTGGCATTTTGCCCGGGAACCGGGGCATTTCCTGGGCGCGGGCGGGCTTCACCGTGGTCTTGCGGGCCGCTTTTAGCCCTTGAGCGTCTGCTCCAGCACGTGCAGCTGCTGGTTCAGCTCGGTCAGTTGCTGCCGTTCGCCCGCGATCTTGCGCACCGCGTGCAGCACCGTCGTGTGGTCGCGCCCCCCGAAAAGCTCGCCGATCTCGGGCAGGCTCTTCTGCGTGAGTTCCTTGGCGAGGTACATCGCGATCTGGCGCGGCCGGGCGATGGAGGCGGGGCGCTTCTTGCTGTACATGTCCGCCACCTTGATCTTGTAGTAGTCGGCGACGGTCTTCTGGATGTTCTCCACGCTGATCTGCCGGTTCTGGATGGACAGCAGGTCGCGCAGCGCCTCGCGGGCGAGCTGGATGGAGACTTCCTTCTGGTTGAAGCGCGAATAGGCCAGGATCTTGCGCAGCGCGCCTTCGAGCTCGCGCACGTTGGAGCGCACGTTCTTGGCGACGAAGAAGGCGACTTCCTCGGGCATCTCGGCGCTCTCGGCCCGGGCCTTGTTGATCAGGATGGCCACGCGCATCTCGAGCTCGGGCGGCTCGATCGTGACGGTGAGGCCGGAGTCGAAGCGCGAGACGAGCCGCTCGTGGATGTTCGCGAGGCCCTTCGGATAGGTGTCCGAGGTCATCACGATGTGGCTCTTCTTGGCCAGCAGCGCCTCGAAGGCGTTGAAGAACTCCTCCTGCGTGCGGTCCTTGTTGGCGAAGAATTGCACGTCGTCGATCAGCAGCAGGTCGAGCGAGTGGTAGTGGGCCTTGAACTCGTCGAAGGTGCGGCGCTGGTAGGCCTTAACCACATCCGAGACGAACTGCTCGGCATGGATGTAGAGAACTTTGGCGTCGGGCTTGTCCTGCAGCAGGCGGTTGCCCACGGCATGCACCAGGTGGGTCTTGCCCAGGCCCACGCCGCCGTAGATGAAAAGCGGGTTGTACAGGTGCCCGGGCGAGCCCGCGACGTGCATGGCGGCGGAACGCGCCATGCGGTTGGCCGTGCCCTCCACCAGGGTCTCGAAGGTGAGTGCCGGGTTGAGGCGCGAGCGGAACGGGGCGGCAGCGGGCTCGTCCGACGGGGTAGAGCCGATGGGCGTCTCTGCCGGGGCCGTGGGCTGCTGCACCACGGGGCGAACCACCGTACGGGTAACGCTTTCCCGCTGAGCGAGCGCTAACTCCAGCGTGACCGGCTGGCCGTAGAGGCCCTCGAGCAACGCGGTGATGCGGCCCGCGTACTGGGCGCGGATCCAGTCGAGCTTGAAGCGGTTGGCCACCAGCAGGGTGACCTTGGAGAAGTCGGGGGCGACCTGGGCGACGAGCGGCTTGATCCAGGTGTTGAACTGCTGTTCGGGCAGGTCCTGCGCGAGCTGCTCGACACAGGCTTGCCACAGCCCCTGGCCGGGATCGGCGTCGGTGTCGAAGTCGGGGCTGCGGGAGGGTTCCTCGGTCATGAAGGCGGGTTCTTTTTGTGGATAGGAGGAACGGATCAGGGCCTGGGATTGTAGCTTTTCAAGGGGTTATCCACAAGCTGGGCGGGGTGGCCGCGGGCCTGCTATAACCGTGCACCCGCCGGGCATCCGCAGCCCGAGCATTGCCACTTGCCGCCAAGCCTGTGATAATCGCCGGTTTCCCTGAATGCGTTCAGGGCGATGAAGCCCGGGCGGCTTCCTGCCTTGCTGCTTTGCTTTGCGATGCAGCGGTTTCGAGGCAGGCGGCGCGTGCGGCTCGCGCGGCACTTTTGATGGGTGGTCCGCGCAACGGGTCCGGCCGATCGAAGCCGGGCCTGCAAACCCAAGAACCTTCGAGGAATCGATCATGAAACGTACCTACCAGCCTTCCAAGACGCGCCGCGCGCGCACCCACGGTTTCCTCGTGCGCATGAAGACGCGCGGCGGCCGTGCCGTCATCAACGCACGCCGCGCCAAGGGCCGCAAGCGCCTGGCCGTCTGATACGGCTTCGCGCTCGGGGAGGCCGCGTTGCTCCGTTCGCTTCCCTGATTGCCGATCCGTATGAGGCCGCCACGGCGTCTCGCCCGTGACGCGGGCGAGGATGGTTCCATGCACCGGCTCAAGACCCGTCCGCAGTTCCAGGCCGCCATGGCCGGGGGAACCATTTCCCGGACGGCGCACTTCGCCCTGCACCGCCTGCGTCTCGATGCAGGCTCTGTCACCCTTTCCGACTCCCATCCAGGGCCCGGAGCTCCGCCGCAACGGCAGGCTCCGCAGGCCCTGTTTGCCGTGGACGACTCTGCGGGACCGTGGCTGGGCGCGATGGTGCCCAAGCGCTGGGCGCGGCGCGCGGTGACGCGCAACACCATCAAGCGGCAGATCTACGCCGTGGCGCCGGACTTCGCGCCGCAGCTGGGCCATGCCGCGCACGTGGTGCGCCTGCGTGCCGTGTTCGACCGCAAGCAGTTTCCGAGCGCGACCTCCGACGCGCTGCGGCGTGCCGTGCGCGAGGAGCTGCTGCAGCTCTTCGGGCAGGCAGTCCGCCCGCAGCGCGGCGGCAAGCCCGCCCCGTCGGCACGGCCACCGGCACCGGCTGCCGTGCCGGCTCCTGCGCCCGCGCCGGAGGCTGCGCGGCCATGATGCGCTCGCTGCTCATGGCGCTGGTGCGCGGCTACCGTTTCTTCCTGAGCCCGTGGCTCGGGTCGGCATGCCGGTTCGAGCCCACCTGTTCCGCCTATGCGCTGCAGGCGCTGGAGCGGCACGGCGCCGGCGCGGGCTCCTACCTCACCTTGCGGCGCCTCGCGCGCTGCCATCCGTGGTGCGATGGCGGCCATGATCCGGTGCCTGCCGAAGCGCCGCGCGCGACGCGCCTGTTTTCCCGGCTGGCCGAGCGGCCGGCAACGGCCGCCGCGGCCGCGACCCCCACCCCTTCCTCTCCAAAGAAGTCTTCATGAACGACATTCGCCGTACCATCCTGTGGGTGATATTTGGCTTTTCCATGGTTCTGCTGTGGGACAAGTGGCAAGTACACAACGGCCACAAGGCCACGTTCTTCCCGGAACCCGTGCCGGCCCAGGTGGCGTCCGCGCCGGCCGGCGGCGGTGCCAGCGCCCCGGGCAGCGTGCCCACGCCGAGCGCCGCGCCCGCTGCGGGCGCGCAGCAGGTGCCGCCGGGCGGCACCGCGGCCGCGGCTCCTGCCGCGCCGCGCGAGCGCGTCACCGTCACCACGGACGTGCTGCGCCTGACCTTCGACAGCGAAGGCGGCACCCTCACGCACGGCGAACTGCTGGGCTATCCCGACATGGCGGACAAGTCCCGCCCGTTCACGCTGCTGGACGACAGTGCCCAGCGCGTCTACGTGGCGCAGACCGGCCTGATCGGGGGGGCCGGCTATCCCACGCACAAGACGCCCATGACCGTGGTGCCGGGCAACCGCACCCTGCAGGACGGGCAGAACGACATCAGCATCCGCTTCGAGTCTCCGGACCTGGGCGGCGTGAAGCTGGTCAAGACCTGGACGCTCAAGCGCGGGGCGTATGACATCGCCGTGAAGCACGAGGTGGTGAACACGGGCACGGCGCCGGTGTCTCCGCAGCTGTACATGCAGCTGGTGCGCGACGGCAACAAGCCGCCGGGAGAGTCGTCGTTCTACTCCACCTTCACCGGCCCGGCCGTCTATACCGAGGCCAAGAAGTACCACAAGGTCGAGTTCAAGGACATCGAGAGCGGCAAGGCCGAGATCGACAAGTCGTCCACCAACGGCTACGTGGCCATGGTGCAGCACTATTTCGCCACCGCCTGGCTGCTGGCCGACGGCATCCAGCGCGACCTGTTCGTGCGCAAGGTGGATACGAACCTCTATTCGGTGGGCATGATCACCTCGGTGGGCGAGATCGCCCCGGGCCAGTCGAAGACGCTGGACGCGCGCCTGTTCGCCGGCCCGCAGATCGAGACCATGCTGGAGAAGCTGTCGCCCGGCCTGGAACTGGTGAAGGACTATGGCTGGCTCACGATCCTGGCCAAGCCGCTCTACTGGCTGCTGGAACAGCTGCACAAGATCCTGAACAACTGGGGCTGGTCCATCGTGGGCCTGGTGCTGCTGCTCAAGATCGCGTTCTACTGGCTCAACGCCAAGGCGTACGCGTCCATGGCCAAGATGAAGGCCATCAATCCGAAGATCATGGAGATGCGCGAGCGCCTGAAGGACAAGCCGCAGCAGATGCAGCAGGAGATGATGCGCATCTACCGCGAGGAGAAGGTCAACCCGATGGGCGGCTGCTTCCCCATCGTGATCCAGATCCCGGTGTTCATCGCGCTGTACTGGGTGCTGCTGTCGAGCGTGGAAATGCGCAATGCGCCCTGGATCGGCTGGATCCACGACCTGTCCTCGCCCGACCCGTACTTCATCCTGCCCCTGCTGATGACGGCCAGCTCGCTGCTGCAGACCGCGCTCAACCCCGCGCCGCCGGACCCGATGCAGGCCAAGATGATGTGGTTCATGCCGCTGATCTTCAGCGTGATGTTCTTCTTCTTCCCGGCCGGCCTGGTGATGTACTGGCTGACGAACAACATCCTGTCGATCGCCCAGCAGTGGATCATCAACAAGCGCATGGGCGTGCCGCCGCAGTTCAACCTGCCGAAGTTCCGCTGACATGAGCTGATCCGCTTCGCTGCGTGATCCGGACGCCGTTTTTCGGCGCGCCATCCGGGCAATCCCCAACGGCCACCTGCGTGTGGCCGTTGTCTTTTGGGTACGAGGATTGCTAGGCTAGTGGTCTTTCCATCGACCCCCCTTTTCCCGGAGGCTTGCAGATGAAGCAGCGTTTGAATTTATCCCTCGGAACGATCGCCCTCGCCGTGCTCCTCGGCGCCGGGGCCGCGCATGCGGCCACCCTGCGCTGGGCCGGCGCGAACGACATCCTGACCGTGGACCCGCACGCGCAGAACCACCAGACCACGCATGCCTTCCTGCAGCAGGTGTACGAGAGCCTCGTGCGCTATGACAAGACCTACCAGGTCGAGCCCGCGCTGGCCACGAAATGGACCCAGGTCTCGCCCACGCAGGTGCGCTTCGAACTGCGCAAGGGGGTCAAGTTCCACGACGGCGCCCCGTTCACGGCGGACGATGTGGTGTTCTCGCTCACGCGGGCGATGACGCCGCCGTCCAACATGCAGTCGTCGGTGCAGAGCGTGAAGGAAGTGAAGAAGGTGGACGACTTCACCGTGGACCTGATCCTCAAGGGGCCCAGCCCGGTGCTGCTGCGCGAGCTGACCGAGGCGCGCATCATGAACAAGGCCTGGGCCGAGAAGAACAACTCGGTGAAGGCACAGGACTACGCCGGCAAGGAAGAGAACTACGCCTCGCGCAACGCCAACGGAACCGGGCCCTTCATCATGGTGGGCTGGCAGCCCGACGTGAAGGTCACGCTCAAGAAGAACCCGAACTGGTGGGACAAGCCGACGGGCAACATCGACGAGGTGGTGTTCACACCCATCAAGTCGGCCGCCACGCGCTCGGCCGCGCTCATCTCGGGCCAGGTGGACTTCGTGCCCGATCCGCCGCCGCAGGATCTGGCGCGCATGAAGGCCAGCCCCGACATCAAGCTGATCGAGGGGGCCGAGAACCGCACCATCTACCTGGGCCTGGACCAGTTCCGCGATGAGCTGCCCGGCGCAGGCACCCCGGGCAAGAACCCGCTCAAGGACAAGCGCGTGCGCCAGGCGCTCTACCAGGCCATCGATTCCGCGACCATCCACAGCCGCACCATGCGCAACCTCTCGGTGCCCACCGGCACCATGGTGGCACCGATGGTGCACGGCTGGAGCAAGAGCCTGGAGGAGCGCGCCTCCAAGTACGACGTCGAGGCCGCGAAGAAGCTGCTGGCCGATGCCGGCTACCCCAACGGCTTCGCGATCAAGCTCGACTGCCCGAACGACCGCTACGTGAACGACGAGGCGATCTGCCAGGCCGTGACGGCCATGTGGACGCGCATCGGCGTGAAGACCACGCTGCAGACGGCCCCGATGTCGCAGTTCGTCACGCGCGTGATGAACAACGACGTGAATGCCTACCTGTTCGGCTGGGGCGTGGCCACGTTCGATGCGCTCTATTCGCTGGATTCGCTGATGTCCACGAAGGACGGCAAGACCTCTGCGGGCGTGTACAACGGCGGCCGGTTCAGCGATGCCAAGCTCGACGGCATGATCGGCCAGATCAAGGTGGAGATGGAACCGGCCAAGCGCGATGCGCTGATCGCCGATGCGCTGAAGCTGGTCAAGGACGAGTACTACTACCTGCCGCTGCACCACCAGATCCGGCCCTGGGCGATGCGCAAGGGCATGGACACGCCGCACCGCGCGGACGACCGTCCGATGCCGGCCTGGACCACCATCAAGTAAACCGGGCTGGCGGATCCGGGGCCGGTACCCCGGGCCTGGCCCGGGGCGGCGATAGGCAACCGGGGCAGGGGGGCGGGCTTATCATGCGCGCCTCCCCCTCATCGCCTGCCGCTGCCCCGCGGCCGTTCCGCCCATGCTGCCCCGCCACACCGATCCCATCGCCGCCATCGCCACCGCACCGGGGCGGGGCGCCGTGGGCATCGTGCGCGTGTCGGGCCGCGGGGTCGGCCCGCTGGTGGAAGCGCTCTGCGGGCGTGTGCTGCGCCCTCGCGAGGCGACCTACCTGCCGTTCCGCGATGCCGCGGGGCAGTCCATCGACCAGGGGCTGGCGCTGTACTTTCCTGCGCCCCACAGCTACACCGGCGAGGATGTGCTGGAGCTGCAGGCGCACGGCGGCCCCGTGGTGCTGCAACTGCTGCTGGCCCGTTGCCTGCAGGCCGCAGGCGAACTCGACCGAGCCACGGGCCGGCCGTGCCTGCCGGGCCTGCGGCTGGCGCGGCCCGGCGAGTTCACCGAGCGTGCCTTCCTGAACGACAAGATCGACCTCGCGCAGGCCGAGGCGATCGCCGACCTGATTGACGCCAGTACCGAGGCCGCCGCGCGCAGCGCCAGCCGCTCGCTGGCGGGCGCGTTCTCCGACGAGATCCACCGGCTGCGCGACGCGCTGGTGCACCTGCGCATGCTCGTGGAGGCCACGCTCGACTTCCCCGAGGAGGAGATCGACTTCCTGCGCAAGGCGGATGCCCATGGCCAGCTGGCGGCGCTGCAGCGCACGCTGGCGGAGGTGATGGGCCGCACGCGACAGGGCGCGCTGCTGCGCGAGGGCATCAAGGTGGTGATCGCGGGCCAGCCCAACGCGGGCAAGAGTTCGCTGCTGAACGCGCTCGCGGGCGCCGAACTGGCCATCGTGACGCCGATCGCCGGCACCACGCGCGACAAGGTGCAGCAGACCATCCAGATCGAGGGCGTGCCGCTGCACGTGATCGACACGGCGGGCCTGCGCGAGAGCGACGACGAGGTGGAGCGGATCGGCATCGAGCGGGCCTGGCAGGAGATCGCGGCGGCCGACGCGGTGCTGTTCCTGCACGACCTCGCGCGCGCGGGCCAGCCGGATTACGAAGCCGCGGATGCGGAGATCGCGGCCCGCCTCGCCGGCATGGCGCCGGCCCAGGTACCCGTGGTCGATGTGTGGAACAAGAGCGACCGCGCAGAAGGCTCCTCAGGGGCCGGGCAGGGCGGAGTCGCCTCGGCGTCCGCTCCCGGCCGTGCCGCCGCCGTGCGCCTGTCCGCGCGCACGGGCGAGGGCCTGGACGGGCTGCGGCGCGTGCTGCTGGACATCGCCGGCTGGCAGTCCGCCCCTGAGGGGATCTATACCGCCCGTGCCCGCCACCTGGAAGCGCTGCAGGCAGTGGATGCGCACCTGATGGAAGCGGCGGCTCAGCTGGAGTCCGACGGCCCCGCGCTCGATCTGCTGGCCGAGGAACTGCGGCTGGCCCAGCAGGCGCTCAACGCGATCACCGGGGAGTTCACGTCCGACGATCTGCTGGGGGTCATCTTCTCGAGCTTCTGCATCGGGAAATAGCGTCCGGGGCGGCTGGTTTCCACGGCGTGGATCAGCGTGTGTAAAAAGACGTAATCCTGCCTTGTGTGCCGGCGCGCGGGGGGATACCGTCCCGCCACCATGAATGCTGTGCTGTCCTCCACCCCTCCCGCTTCCTCGACCGTGCTGCAGGCCGACCTCGGCGGCCTCGTGCAGGCCGTGTCCCAGTCCACGGCGGAGGATGGTCTGCACAACCCGTTCACGCCGGAGCAGTGGGACATGCTGGCCGGCTACCTGCTGCCCATGCAGGTGGAGGCGGGCCACACGCTCTTCACCCAGGGGGTGCAGGACCGGACGCTGTATTTCATCGAAAGCGGCAACTGCAGCGTGCACTACGAGGACGAGAAGGGCCGCCTGCGGCTGGCCATCGTGGGCGCAGGGTCCGTGGTGGGCGAGGGGGCTTTTTTCTCGCACCGGCCGCGCAGCGCGACGGTGCAGGCGGGTTCGCCCAGCAAGCTGTGGACGCTCACCGCGCTGCGGTTTTCCGAGCTGTCGAACCGGCAGCCGGCCGTGGCCCTGGCGCTGGCGATGGCGACGGGCTCGGTGCTGGCCCGGCGCCTGGGCAACCGGCGCCGCCGTGTTGCGGCAACCTGACACCCGGGCGCCGTGGCGATGACCGCGCTGCCAGGTTCCTGCATGGGGGCCTGGCCGGAGGGAGAGCCGCAGCTACACTCGCGCCATTCGCCCGCATCCTGACAAGAAGGCCCTCCGCATGTCGCTGTTCAGCTGGTTTTCCCGCAAAAAGCCCTCGTCCCGGCCACGCCCTGCGGTGGAGCCGGCCGGGCTGCTGAACGCGGATGCCACGGTGCCGCTCATGCCCGGGCGCAGCGGCCGGCCGGCCGTGCCGCCAGCGCCGGCCGACCATGCCGCCAACCGCAAGAACGAGCGCATGGAGCGGCGCGAGCTGCTCTACACGGTGGTGCGCGACGCCATGGTGCGCGCGAGCGTGCTGTCGGCGGGCTACAAGTTCAAGGTGCTGTCGCTCGACCAGCGCGGCCGGCAGTTCCTGGTGATGATCGACCTGGGACGCGAATACGGCGGAGAGACCGCGCGCTTGAGCGAGATCGAGGCCCTGATCGCGCAGACCGCGAAGTCGCGCTTCGACATCCTCGTCACGGCCGTCTATTGGCGCATCAATGACCACGTGGCGGTAGGGGTGCCGGGGCACGGCGCGCCGCATCCCTCGCTCGCGCCGGCGCACGCCGGCGCCGGCCCTGGACACACGCATCCGAAGCAGGGCGCGGCCTCGGCGCCGGCGCCCTTGCTGCCGCCCCGCACCGCGCCTGTTCCCGCCCATGCTCCCGTGCCTGCACCTGCGGCCGCCGAACCGGTGTCGCTTCTGGCTCCGCGCGAGATTCCCCCTTCCCTGGCGCCGTCCGTGCCGGCGGAGGGCGCCCGGCCGGGTGCAGTACCCGGCAAGGGCTACGAACCGATCGATGCGGACGAAGTCGCGGCCTTCCGGCGTGCGCTGGGCAGCGCCGCTGCCACGGGCCGCACCCAGCCTGCGGCGGCCAGCGTGCCGGGTACCACGGTACGGTCCGGGCCGCTGCTGCCGCCCGCACCTTCGGCGCCTGGTTTCGAGGACACCGAGATGCCTGGCCATGACCGGGCTGCCTCGGACCTGAGCAACACCCAGTACGGCGAGCTGCGCTGAAGGGGCGGCTGCGGGGAGGAACCGCGCCACCGCCCGTCAATAGACGTCGCGCCGGTAGCGGCCGGCGTCGATGAGCGCGTCCATGCCTTCGGCGCCCAGCGCGTCGGAGAGCACGTGGTCCACGCCGGCGCCCATGCCTTCGGCACTGCCGCACACGAACACCACGGCCCCATCGTCCAGCCACCGGCGCAGCTCCGGCATGGCCGCCCGCAGGGCTTCCTGCACATAGCGGTGCGGGGCATCGGCATCGCGGGAAAACACCCGGTCCAGGCGCGGCAGGCAGCCCCGGTCCTGCCAGTGCGCGATTTCCTCGGCGCACAGGGTATCGGCCGCGCGCTGCCGCTCGCCGAAGAGCAGCCAGTTGCGCTGCTGCCCGGTGCGCACGCGGGCGCGCAGCAGCGATCGCAGGCCCGCCAGCCCGGAGCCGTTGCCGATGAAGAGGCAGGGGCGCCCTGCGGTGCCCTCGAGGCCGAAGCACGGGTTGTCGACGAAGCGCAGCGTCTGGATGCTGCCCAGGGGGGCATGCGCGGTCAGCCAGCCGGACGCGATGCCCAGGCCCTGCGCATGCCGCTGCTGGCGCACCAGCAGCTGAAGCGCCCCGTCTTCGGGCAGGGACGCGATGGAATAGGTGCGTGGTGCGAGGGGAACGAGTGCATCCGCGCAGGCCTGTGGATGAAGGCGCTCCGGTAGCGGCAGGGCGGGCAGCACGCTGCGCGCCAGCACGTCGGCCAGCGGCTCGGGCGCTCCGCCGGCCTGCACGGGAGCCTGGCCGTCGAGGCCTGCCTCGTGCAGCCAGCGCTCGAGCGCATCCGCGGGCTGGCGGGGCAGCAGGTCCACGAGGGCACCGGCCGGCCAGCGGAGCGGGGTGCCGGCCACCGCGGGCTTCAGCGTGATCTCCACCAGGGGGTTGCCCGGGCTGCCAGGATTGAGCGTTTCACGGCTTTCGAGCCGCCAGGGCTCCAGGTCTGCTGAAGGGGGCAGGGCCTGCAGGGCGGGGGCGTCGGCGGACCAGGCCCTCGCGCCGTCCAGTGCCGTGAGTGCTTCGCGCCAGCGGGCCAGGGCGCCGGCATCGCCGCCGTCCACCTCGATCAGCGGGAACAGGGGCTGCGCTCCCCAGCGGCGCAGCTCCCCATCCAGGGCATGGCCGAAGCCGCAGAAGTGCGCGTAGTGCCGGTCGCCGAGCGCCAGCATTGCGTAGCGCACGGATGTGAGCGGCTGGGCGCCCTGCGCCGGTCCGCGCTGCAGGAGGCGCATGAAGCGCCGTGCCGTGTCCGGCGGCTCACCTTCGCCGAAGCTGCTGGCCACGACCAGGATGCGTGCATGGCCCGCGAGGTCTTCCGGCGCGAGATGTTGCAGCGCGCTGACTTGCGAAGGCAGGCCGGACCGGTGCAGGGCCGCTGCCGTCTGCTGGGCGATGCGCTCGGCCGTTCCCGATTGGCTGGCGTAGACCACCAGGACGGTGTTCGCTGCGTTCGCGGAGTTGCTGGTGGTGAGTGGGCCGGCCGGCACCACCACGGCCTGCCGGGCGGCTTCGGCCTCCCTGCGCTGGCGGCGCCGGCCGAGGTAGAGCATCCAGCCCGTCACGGCGAAAAGCGGCAGGGCCAGGGCGGCGATGGTGACTGCGATGCGGCCGGGCAGGCCGAAGTACGTACCCATGTGCAGCGGGTAGAAGGTGGAGAGCGCACGTACCGCGGCGCTGCGCTGGCCGTAGCGGTCGTCCGTGGCGACCACGCCGGTCGCCGTGTCGATCACCATGCGGTGGCGGGCCCGGTCGTGCGGCGCGTTGCGGTCCAGCCAGAGGATCTGCAGGGGCTGGTCCGCGCGCTGGGGCATCCGCAGCACGGCCGTCTGCCAGTCCGGGGCCCGCTGCGAGAACGCTCGCCAGGCAGCGGTGAGGTCCATGGTGTGGGCCGGAGCGGATTGGGCTGGAGCCTTGTCGGTGCGCGGTGGAGCGGCCAAGGCCTGGCGGGGTGGGCGCGGCTGTCCGGCCCAGGCGTCCACGGTGTCGCGGACGGTGTCGAAGGCCCAGTACAACCCGGTGGCGGTGAGCCCCACATAGACGGCCAGGACCCAGGTGCCGGCGACCGCGTGCAGGCTCCAGAGGAAGGGGCGGCCATTGCGGTGCGTGTCGAGCGCGAACCAGGTGCGCCAGCGCAGCGGGTGGCGGGGCCAGCGCAAATACAGCCCGGACAGCGACAGTCCCAGCAGGCACAGGGCCAGCACGCCGGAGGCCACGCGGCCCGGCTCGCGCGGCAGCAGCAGCCAGCGGTGCAGTGCCTCGACCCATTCGAAGAAGTCATTCCCGCGCAGTGCGGGCTGCGCGGCGCCGGTGTAGGGATGCAGGTATTCCGTGTCGCCGCGGCGCTCGCCGGGCAGGGCGGCGAAACCCACCCGTGCAGCCACGCCCGGCGTGGATTGCACGATGAGCACGTTCACGCGGCGCCCGGCAGCGCCGTCGCGGGCCAGGGCTTCCAGCAGCTGGGACGGCGTCAGTGCCGGGCCGGCCTGGGGCGCGACATGCCGCACGCCCGGATTGAACAGGTCGAGGATTTCCTCGCGGAAGGCCAGCAGCGCGCCCGACAGGCCGATGACCACGAGCAGGGTGCCGGCCGTGATGCCGACGAACCAGTGCAGCTGGACGATGGCGGCCCGCAGCCCGGGCCATGCGAAAGCCCTGCGTCGATGGCCCGGCGCGGCCTGGGCAGGTGAGGGCATGCGAATGGGCGCTGCCTGTGGATGCGCGGGATCGAGGGCCATGGGTGGAGGGCGGAAAGCACGGCCGGCCCGGCGGAGGACACCGCCAGGCCGTTGCCATGAGAATGATTGTCATTCTATCGCCGGGCGTGCAGGGGCCCTCCTGGCCTGCACCGGCGCAAGCCGCCTTCAGTGCCCCGCGAAGTCCACCAGGGTATAGAGCGACAGCCCGGATTCACGCAGCCGCGAGGAGCCGCCCAGCTCGGGCAGATCGACGATGGCAGCGCCTTCGGTCACCGTGGCGCCCAGCCGTTCCAGGAGCCTGCGCCCGGCCATCATGGTGCCGCCGGTGGCGATGAGGTCGTCGATCAGCAGTACCCGGTCCCCGGGCTTCACCGCATCGGCATGCAGCTCGACCGTGGCGCTGCCGTATTCCAGTTCGTAGGTTTCCTCGACCGTGGTGAAGGGCAGCTTGCCCTTCTTGCGAATGGGCACGAAGCCCACGTTGAGCTCGTAGGCCACGACGGCGCCGAGGATGAAGCCGCGCGCATCCAGGCCCGCGACCACGTCGGGGCGCAGGGCCCGGTCCATGTAGCGGTGCACGAAGGCATCGATGAGCACGCGGAACACCTTCGGGTCCTGCAGCAGCGGGGTGATGTCGCGGAACTGCACGCCCGCCGCGGGCCAGTCGGGCACGGTGCGGATGTACTGGCGGAGGTATTCGTTGACGCTGAGGTCTTGCATGGCGGGGGCGGGAAAAAGGGCGGCAGTTTAGAGCCTGCCGCTGCGCCGGGCGTTCCCGGGCGCGCCGGCGCAGGTGGTTTCAGCCGCGCAGCAGCGCGTCTTCCGCCAGCGCCAGCGCCGTGGGGTGACCGGAGATCACCAGCGTATCGCCTTCGGAGAGCACGCTGTCGTCGGTGGGGGTGGAACTGCGCCCGTCCTTGTGGCGCAGGTTGACCGCCCGCACGCCCATGGCGTGCAGCGGCAGCTCCGACAGCGGCCGTCCCACGGTGCCGGCGCCGGGCGGCAGGGTGACGGTGGCGAGGCGCTCCTGGTCGCGCTCCGTGGTCGTGTCGTCGTCGGCGCCGTGGAAGTAGCCGCGCAGCAGGTTGTAGCGGGCTTCGCGCTGGTCCTGCACCAGGCGCAGCACCCGCCGCATGGGCACGCCCACTAGGGCCAGCGCGTGGCTGGCGAGCATGAGCGAGCCTTCGATGGCTTCGGGCACGACTTCGGTGGCCCCGGCCGCCTGCAGCTTGTCGAGGTGCAGGTCGTCCTGCGTGCGGACCACGACGGGCACCTGGGGCGCGTGCGAGCGGGTATTGGCCAGCACCTTGAGGGTCGCGGGAATGTCGAGGTAGGTCACCGCCACGGCGCTGGCCCGCACCAGGCCGGCGGCCATCAGCGCCTGCAGCCGCGTGGCGTCGCCATAGACCACGGAGTCGCCCGCGGCGGCGGCCTGCCGGACACGGTCGGGGTCGAGGTCCAGCGCCATGTAGGGGATGTGCTCGCGCTCCAGCATGCGGGCCAGGTTCTGGCCGCAGCGGCCGTAGCCGCAGATGAGCACATGGCCGCTGGTGTTGATCGCCTTGCGCGCGATGGAGGTCATCTGCAGCGACTGCTGCAGCCAGTCGCTGGCCACGAGCTTCATGACGATCGGGTTGCTGTACTGGATCAGGAAAGGCGTGGCCAGCATGGACAGCACCATTGCGGCCAGCACCGGGTTCATGAGCGCCGGCTCGACCAGGCCGTGCTCCTGCGTGAGCGACAGCAGCACGAAACCGAACTCGCCGGCCTGCGCGAGGTAGAGCCCGGTGCGCAGCGACACACCCGTCGTCGCCCCCATGCCGCGCGCCAGCAGCAGGATGACGCCGGCCTTGAGCAGCAGCGGCACGGCCAGCAGCAGCAGCACCAGGGCCCAGCGCTCCAGCAGGATGTGCCAGTCGAGCATCATGCCCACGGTGATGAAGAAGAGCCCGAGGAGCACATCGTGGAAGGGGCGGATGTCCGTGCCCACCTGGTGCCGGTATTCCGTCTCGGACACCAGCACGCCCGCGATGAAGGCGCCCAGCGCCAGGGACAGCCCGGCCGCCTCGGTCAGCCAGGCGAGGCCCAGCGTGATGAGCAGCAGGTTCAGCATGAACAGCTCGTCGCTCTTGCGCCGCGCCACCAGGGTGAGCCACCAGCGCATCACGCGCTGGCCGCCCACCAGCAGGACGCCCACGAGCACGGTGGCCTTCAGCAGGGCGAGCCCGAGCGCCACCAGCAGCCGCTCGGGGGACGAGCCCAGGGCGGGGATGAGCACCAGCAGGGGCACCACCGCCAGATCCTGGAACAGCAGCACGCCCAGCACGCGGCGGCCGTGCTCGCTCTCCAGTTCGGCGCGCTCGCTCATCAGCTTGACCACGATGGCCGTGCTGCTCATGACCAGGGTGCCGCCCAGCGCCAGCGCGGTCTGCCAGCCCATGCGCCACAGCCCGCCCACGAAGTGCGACAGCAGCAGCATGCCCACCATGCCGGCGGTGAGGGTGAGCGTGACCTGCAGCAGCCCCAGCCCGAACACGAACTGCCGCATGGCGCGCAGCTTCGACAGGCTGAACTCCAGGCCGATGGAGAACATCAGGAACACCACCCCGAATTCCCCCAGGTGGCGCACCCCCTCGGAATTCTGGGTGAGCGCGAGCGCATGGGGGCCGATCAGGATGCCGGCGGCCAGGTAGCCGAGCATCGGCGGCAGCTTGAGGCTGCGGCAGGCGACCACGCCCAGCACGGCGGCCAGCAGGTACAGCAGCGTCAGGGCGAGGGAAGACATGCCCGATGCTAGCCGAGCCCGTAGGGGTTTTCGCGTGTTTTCCTGCATCGCGCCCCGCCGGCACCGCGATGCGGGCCACGTGGGGCTTTCGGCCCGGCGGGCTCACGGGCGGCGGGGGCGCCGCATAGAATCCGCGGATGCTTTCCGCCCCCCCCGCGCAGGGGCCGGCCCTGCCGCCCGCGCCTTTCTCCGCCGAACGGGCCGTGCGCCTGGCCCGCGAAACCTTCGATACCGAAGCTGCCGCCCTCTCGGCGCTCGCCGCCCGCGTGGGCGGTGCCTTTGCGGACGTGGTGCACCGCGTGCTGGCCACCTCCGGCCGCGTGGTGGTCATGGGCATGGGCAAGAGCGGCCACGTGGGCCGCAAGATCGCGGCAACGCTGGCTTCCACCGGCACGCCGGCCTTCTTCGTGCATCCGGCCGAGGCCAGCCACGGCGACCTCGGCATGGTGACGCCCGGCGACCTGGTGCTGGCCATCTCCAACAGCGGCGAGAGCGGCGAGCTGACCGTGCTGCTGCCGGTGCTCCGGCGCCTGGGCGTGCCGCTGGTGGCGATGACGGGCGGACTGGAGTCCACCCTGGCCCGCCATGCCGACCTGGTGCTCGATTGCGGCGTGGAGCGCGAAGCCTGCCCGCTCAACCTGGCGCCCACGACCAGCACCACGGCCCAGCTGGCCATGGGCGACGCCCTGGCGGTGGCGCTGCTGGACGCCCGGGGCTTCCGCTCCGAGGATTTCGCGCGCTCCCATCCTGGCGGCGCCCTGGGCCGCAAGCTGCTCACGCACGTGAGCGACGTGATGCGCTCGGGTGCCGACGTGCCGCGCGTGCTGCCGGAGGCCTCGTTCAGCGAGCTGATGCGCGAGATGAGCGCCAAGCGCCTCGGCGCGTCGGCCATCACGGACGCGCAGGGCCGCATCCTGGGCATCTTCACCGATGGCGACCTGCGCCGCCGCATCGAGGCCGGCGCGGACCTGCGCAGCGTCACGGCCGGCGAGGTGATGCATGCCGGGCCGCGCACCATCGCCCCCGACGCGCTCGCGGCGGATGCGGCCGAGATGATGGAGCGCCATGCCATCACCAGCGTGCTCGTCGCCTCGGAAGGCGGAGTGCTGGCGGGCGTGGTCCATATCGGCGACCTCATGCGGGCGAAGGTCATCTGATGGACGGCCGGATCGCTTCCACGCCCCCCGTGGGCAGTCCCGTGCCGGACACGGCCGCGCTGCCGGCCCTGCGGCCCGTGCTGCAGTTCGACCCCGCACTGCTGCTGCGCGCGCAGGATGTGCGCGTCGCGTTTTTCGACGTCGATGGCGTGCTCACCGACGGCGGGCTCTACATCTCCGAAGCGGGCGAGACTCTCAAGCGCTTCCATACCCTGGACGGGCACGGCCTCAAGCTGCTGCAGAAGGCCGGCATCGTGCCGGCCGTGGTGACCGGGCGGGACTCGCCCGCGCTGCGCCTGCGGCTGCAGGCGCTGGGCGTGGTGCATGCCCGCTTCGGCACCGAGGACAAGCGCCCCGCCGCCGAAGCCATCCTGGCGGAGCTGGGGCTGGGCTGGCACCAGGCCGCGGCGATCGGCGACGACTGGCCCGACCTGCCCGTGATGCGGCGCTGCGCGCTGGCCTGCGCGCCGTTCCACGCCCATGCCGAAGCGCGTGCCGTGGCCCACCATGTCACCGCAGCCCCCGGCGGTGGCGGCGCTGCGCGCGAGTTCTGCGACCTGCTGCTGGTGGCCGCCGGCCGCTATGCGGCCCTGCTGGAGGCACACGCCGCATGATGGGCCGCCTGCGCCAGGCATGGGAGCGCCTGTCCCTCTACCTGCCCGTGGTGCTCATGGGCGTGATGGCCCTGGGCACCTGGTGGCTGGTGCGCAATGCCCCCAAGCCGGTGCGCCCCGCGCAGGCGGTGGCGCCCACGCACGAGCCCGACTATTTCATGCGCGGCTTCTCGGTCAAGAACTTCGACGCGAACGGCCGGCTGCAGAGCGAGATCCGCGGCGACGTCGCGCGGCACTATCCGGACACCGACACGCTGGAAATCGACAACGCCCACATGCGCTCCGTGGCCCTGGACGGGCGCGTGACGGTGGCCACTGCGAAGCGGGCGCTCACCAATGCCGATGCCTCCGAAGTGCAGCTCTTCGGCAATGCGGTCGTCACGCGCGAGCCGCTCAACCGGCCTGGCCGCGAACCCCTGCCGCGGCTGCAGTTCCGCGGGGAGTTCCTGCACGCCTGGCTCAACAGCGAGCGCGTCCGCTCGAACCAGCCGGTCACGCTGGTCCGCGGTTCCGACCAGTTCACCGCGGACAACATGGATTACGACAACCTGGACCAGATCATGCAGCTGCGCGGCCGCGTGCGCGGGATGCTCATTCCCCCGCCGGCACGCTGAGATCCGGGCACGCCATCGACCCCCAAGAGGCCTCCATGCACCCTCGTCCCCTGGCCTTCATCACCGGCGCTTCCAGCGGCATCGGGCAAGCCCTGGCCCTGCGCTACCGGCAGGCCGGGTTCCGCCTGGCGCTGGTCGCGCGGCGCACCGCGGACATCCAGGCCTGGGCGGCCGCCAGCGGGCTCGGGCCGGACGACTTCCGCGTGTATGGCGCCGATGTGGCGCAGGCCGACAGCATCATCGCGGCCGGCAAGGCCTGCATCGCGGAATTGGGGCTGCCCGACGTGGTGATCGCGAATGCCGGCATCAGCGTGGGCATGGACACCGCGGAGCGCGAGGATCTCGATGTCATGGCGCAGACCTTCGCGACCAACAACCTCGGCATGGCGGCCACCTTCCATCCGTTCGTGACCGGCATGGTCGAGCGCGGCAGCGGCGCGCTGGTGGGCATCGGCAGCGTGGCGGGCATCCGCGGGCTGCCCGGGCATGGCGCCTACTGCTCCAGCAAGGCTGCCGTGATCAGCTATTGCGAGAGCCTGCGGGGCGAGTTGCGGGCCAGCGGCGTGCGGGTGGTCACTTTGTGCCCTGGGTACATCGATACGCCGCTCACCCGCCAGAACCGCTACGCCATGCCGTTCCTCATGCAGCCCGGGGACTTCGCGGACAAGGCGTATGCGGCCATCGCGGCGGGCGCGCGCTACCGCGTGATTCCCTGGCAGATGGGCGTGGTGGCCAAGCTGCTGCGCATGCTGCCGAACGGCCTGTTCGACCGGCTGCTGGCCGGGCGGCCGCGCAAGCACCGGCGCGGCGGGGCCGGTCCCGCCTCCTGATCGCCTGCCGCCGGAAAAGAAAAAGGCCCCTGCGAGAGGGGCCTGGGAAACCTTGGAGTGGCTGGCCGGCAAGGACCCCGTGGGGTGCCCGCCGGCAAGGGGCTCAATAGCCGCCGTTGTTGCCGCCGCCGTAGCCGCCGCGGCCACCACCGCCGCCGCCGCCATTGCGGGCACCCGAGCCGTACGGGCTGCGGAAGCCACCGTCGCCGCGGCCACCGTAGCCGCCGCCGCTGTCGCCGCCACGGCCACCGCCGTAACCGCCGCCGCCGTCACCACGGCCACCGCCATAGCCGCCACCACCACCGCCGCTGCGGCCACCGCCGTAGCCGCCGCCACCACCGCCGCCGAAGCCGCCACCGCTACGGGGCGGGCGCGGCTCCATGGGGCGCGCTTCGTTCACCACGATGCTGCGGCCGCCCAGGGCCTGGCCGTTCATGCCATTGATGGCGGCCTGCGCTTCGGCGTCGCTGCCCATCTCCACGAAGCCGAAGCCCTTGGAGCGGCCGGTGTCGCGTTCCATCATGACCTTGGCGCTGGTCACGGCGCCGAACTGGCCGAACGCCTGCTCGAGATCGTTGTCGCGAACGGAGTACGGCAGGTTGCCGACGTACAGTTTGTTGCCCATCACGGGACTCCTCAAAAACACATGGAAAAAGCGATGGAGTCCCGAAAACGCAGCCGGTCGGTCACAAAGAGTCCCTACGCGCGAAACTGACGGATCCCCGCAATGCAACGCGAAAAAACATTTTTCGCCGAAGCATTATGGGCCATAAAGCCCCGAAAAGATCAAGCCTTACCACACTCTTCCCACACCTGCGCATCAATAAAAAAAGGGCCCCGAGAGGCCCTTTTTTGTATCCGTTTGCAACCCGGAGGTTGCTGGTGGATCAGTAGCCGCGGCCGCCGCCGTAGCCACCGCCATTGCCGCCACCGTAGCCACCGCCGCCGCTGCGGCCACCGCCGAAGCCGCCGCCATTGCCGCCACCGAAGCCACCGCTGCGGGGGGGACGGGGTTCCATCGGACGGGCTTCGTTGACCACGAGGTCGCGGCCGCCGAAGTTCTGGCCGTGTGCGCCCTGGATGGCGGCTTGCGCCTCGGCATCGCTGCCCATTTCGACGAAGCCGAAGCCCTTGGAGCGGCCGGTGTCGCGTTCCATCATGACCTTGGCGCTGTTGACATTGCCGTACTGGCTGAACGTCTGTTGCAGGTCTTCATCGCGGAAGGAATAGGGCAGGTTGCCCACGTAGAGTTTGTTGCCCATGAAGGACTCCTTAAAGAAACATGAAAACGCGATGGAGCCCGACGCAACCAGCAAACCTGTGACGAATTTCAGAGACGCGAAACCGACCAATCACCGCAATTTGCTTCCTGCAAGCAGAAAGACCGGGCCATTATCAACCAATTGTTCTGATCCGGCCCGTGGAAATTGGCGCGCTTGCAACGTTCATGATGGGTATTTACCCGAACTTTGCGCCAGCTGCCGGGCTGGACGCGCTGCGGAGCGGCTGCCCTGGTTGCACTACAATCGCGGAAGTCTCTGGGGAGTAGCCCGCCCGGCGCCATGCGCGCACGGGGGCATGCGTCAACAAACTTGGGCCCTCGCGGCCCATGGCGCACGCGGTTCAGCCGGACTGGGCGAGACCATTGACTGTGCACCGATCCCAAGGCCGGAGTCGGGGCGCAGTCAATGCTGTCCACCTATCCGGCCGGATAACCCCACCCCATGGAAGCCTTCCTCGTATCCACGTCCATCGTCGCGCTCGCGGAGATGGGCGACAAGACCCAACTCCTCTCCCTCGTCCTGGCGGCCAGGTTCCGCAAGCCCTGGCCCATCGTGCTCGGCATCCTGGTGGCCACCACTGCCAACCATGCGCTCGCCGGCGCCGTGGGCGCCTGGGTGACCACCGTCATCGGGCCGCAGGTGCTGCGCTGGATCCTCGGCCTGTCCTTCATCGCCATGGCGGTGTGGATGCTCATTCCCGACAAGCTGGACGACGACGAGACGGGGGGGACCCCGCGCTTCGGCGTGTTCGGCACCACGGTGGTGGCGTTCTTCCTCGCCGAGATGGGCGACAAGACGCAGGTCGCCACCGTCATGCTGGCTGCCCAGTACAGCGCCTATTTCTGGGTGGTTGCGGGCACGACGCTGGGCATGATGCTCGCCAACGCGCCGGTGGTGTGGCTGGGCGAGCGCATCACCCGGCGCGTGCCGATCCGTGCGGTGCACGTGGTGTCGGCCGTCATCTTCCTGGTGCTGGGACTCATCGCGCTGTTCGCACCGGCGCCCGGTCCTTTGGCATAATTGCCGGACACGCGCCGATTTGCCACCGCTTGCGGGCGCTTTATAAATCCAGCTAAAGACCCGACCGTTGGTGCAGTGCGACGACCCGGCCTCGTTTTTAGCGATGCCGGGTTTTTTCATCCATGTCGTTCATCGCCACACCGCAATCCATGCACTTCGCGGAGCCGCTGCCCCTGCAGGGGGGCGCATCGATCCGCGACTACACGCTGGCCTACGAAACCTACGGCACCCTGAACGCCGACCGCTCCAACGCGGTGCTGGTGTGCCATGCCCTCAATGCATCGCACCACGTGGCTGGCGTGTACGAAGGGCAGCCCCGCAGCGAGGGCTGGTGGGACAACATGATCGGCCCGGGCAAGCCGGTGGACACCGACCGCTTCTTCGTGATCGGCATCAACAACCTGGGCTCGTGCTTCGGCTCCACCGGGCCGATGCACACGCACCCGGATACCGGCGAGGTGTATGGCGCCGACTTTCCCGTGGTGACGGTGGAGGACTGGGTGAATGCCCAGGCGCGGCTGCTGGACCGCCTGGGCGTGCAGCAGCTCGCCGCCGTGCTGGGCGGCAGCCTGGGCGGCATGCAGGCGCTGTCGTGGGCGCTGCAGTACCCCGAGCGCATGCGCCATGCGGTGGTGGTGGCGAGCGCGCCCAACCTCACCGCGGAGAACATCGCATTCAACGAGGTGGCCCGCCGCGCGATCGTCACCGACCCGGACTTCCACGGCGGGCACTTCTACCGCCACGGCACCATCCCGAAGCGGGGGCTGCGCATCGCGCGCATGATCGGCCACATCACGTACCTGTCGGACGACGTCATGAACGAGAAGTTCGGGCGGCAACTGCGCGAAGGCCTGGCACCCCGCTACAGCACGCAGGACATCGAGTTCCAGATCGAGAGCTACCTGCGCTACCAGGGCGACAAGTTCAGCGATTACTTCGACGCCAACACCTACCTGCTCATCACGCGGGCGCTGGACTACTTCGATCCGGCACTCGCCTTCGGCGGCAACCTCACGCTGGCGCTCGCCCGCGCCCAGGCGAGGTTCCTGCTGGTGAGCTTCACCACCGACTGGCGCTTCTCGCCCGCGCGCAGCCGGGAGATCGTCAAGGCCCTGCTGGAGAACCGGCGCGACGTGAGCTATGCCGAGATCGACGCGCCCCACGGCCACGATGCTTTCCTGCTAGACGATGCGCGCTACATGGGCGTGATGCGTTCCTACTTCGACGGCATTGCCAGGGAGACCGCCGCATGAGCGATCCATCCACCATGCATGCGATTGCGCGCCTCGTGCCCCATGGCGCGCGCGTGCTCGACCTGGGCTGCGGCGACGGCGCGCTGCTCGACATGCTGCGGCGCGAGCGCGGCTGCACGGGCTACGGCGTCGAGATCGACGACGCGAACGTGCTGGCCTGCGTGCGCCGCGGGGTGAACGTGGTGCAACTCAACCTGGACGAGGGCCTGGCGATGTTCGGCGACAACTCGTTCGACATGGTCCTGCAGATCGACACGCTGCAGCACCTGCGCAACGCCGAGGTGATGCTGCGCGAGACGGCGCGGGTGGGGCGGGCCGGCATCGTCGCGTTCCCCAATTTCGCGCACTGGCCCAACCGGCTGTCGGTGCTGCGCGGGCGCATGCCCGTGACGCGGCGCCTGCCCTACCAGTGGTACGACACGCCCAACATCCGTGTCGGCACCTTCAAGGATTTCGAGGTGCTCGCGCACAAGAACCGCCTGCGCGTTCTCGATGCGTTCGGCCTGCAGAACGGGCGGGAGGTGCGCTGGCTGCCCAACGCCATGGCCGGCACGGCCGTGTTCCATTTCGAACACGACTGACGCGTCCCGGCGCGCTGCACGCCGGAATTCCCCGTGGCCGGTAACCCTGGCGGTAGCGTGCCGCAGCGCCTTCGCGTATTCTCCGGCGCCCGGCACGACCGCTCTTTTCTCGTTCCACGCCATGTCCGAGTCCCTGCTGCACCTGCCGACCATGCTGGTGATGACCGTCGTGGGCTCGCTGGTGATGGCTGCCGGGCTGCTGCTGGTGGCGGCCCGCCGCCGCCGCGAGGGGCTGGGCCTGTGGGCGGCGGCCCTGCTGATGCAGTCGCTGGCCTACGTTCTGCTCGCGCTGCGCGGCCGCATTCCCGATGTGCTGTCGGTCGTGGTGGCCAACGGCCTGCTGGCCGGGGTGTTCGCAAGCCTGCTGGCGGCCGTGTACCAGTTCCTGCGGCGGCCGGTGCCGTGGCTGCACACCGTGCCGCCGGTCCTGCTGACGATCGCCCTGTTCGTTGCCTTCCTGGGGGACTACACGGCCCGGCTGGTGCTTGCCGGCCTCATCTATCCGGCCCAGCTGGGTCTGGTGCTGTGGACGCTCGGCCGGCACCCCTCCGAAGGCTATGGCGCGCGCATGGTGGCGGCGGGCATCTGGCTGCAGGCCGTCGTGCTGGTGGTGCGGGCGCTGGCGGCGATCACGGGGCACATGCCGGCTTCCGGCCTGCTGGCGGCGAATTTCTGGCAGCACGCGACCTTCCTCGCCACCTTCGTCACGGTCCAGGCCTCGTCCTTCGGTTTCATTTTCATGGCCCGTGACCGCGCCGATGCCGCCAATGAGCGCATGGCCGCGCGGGATCCGCTCACGGACGTGCCCAACCGCCGGGCGACCATCGCGGCGCTGGACCGCAGCGTGGCGCAGGCCGTGCGCTCGGGTGAGCCGCTGTCGGTGATGATGCTGGACATCGACCATTTCAAGCGCATCAACGACGGCCTGGGCCACCTGGCGGGGGACCAGGTGCTGTGTGGCGTCGTCGATGTGCTGGGCGAGCGGCTGCGATCGCAGGACCTCATCGGCCGCTATGGCGGCGAGGAGTTCCTGGTGCTGCTGCCGCGCACTCCGCTGGCCGGTGCCCGGGTGCTGGCGGACGAGCTGCGGGCCGCGGTGGAGCAGGCGCACTTCGAATTCGTCGGCCGCACGGTGCCCGTCACCCTCAGCATCGGCGTGGCCGGCGGCGTGCTCGAGCCCGGCGATCGCTGGGACGGGCTGGTCGCGGCTGCGGACGAGGCCATGTACCGTGCCAAGCGCGCGGGACGCAACCAGGTGGCAGTGGCCGGGGCTCCGGGGCCCGCGGCGGGCGGGCCGGGGGCGGATTCAGCCGCCACCCAGCCGCGCTGACGCCTGCTGTTGTGCCTGCAGGGCCCACTCGGCGTCGCTGTCGTCCTTCAGCGCCACGCCCGTGGCGCCCAGCCGCCGGGCCTGGCGCACCAGCCAGGCCAGCTTGAAGGCGGCGGCGGCATAGCCCAGGCCCTCGGCCCGCACGTTGGAGATGCAGTTGCGCTCCGCGTCGCTGCGACCGCGCCGGGGTGCGTGCGTGAGGTAGATGCCCAGGCTGTCGGGCGAGCTCAGGCCCGGCCGCTCGCCGATCAGCATCGCGCTCATGCCGGCGCCCAGCAGTTCCCCCACCTCGTCGGCCACCGCCACCCGGGCCTGCTGCACCACGACGATGGGCGCTACTGTGGCCTCTGGGGGCAGCAGCGGCGCCAGCGCCTGCAGCAGGGGCACGGCGTGGCGCTGCACGGCGAGCGACGAAAGGCCGTCGCCCACCACCACGCACAGCGTGGGCTTCGGTGCGCCGGCCCGCGCGGCATGCGATTGCAGGGCCATGGCGTCTTCCGGGTGCAACTGGCGGCCCAGGTCGGGGCGGCGCAGGTAAGTTGCGCGGTCCTCGGCACGGCTGCGGGCCTGCAGCACCTCGTGGCCGGCGCCCTGCAGCGCGGCGGCCAGGGCCTCGGCGTCCAGCGGCGCATGGATGGCATCGCGGGCCATGGCGTGCGCCCAGCCGAAGCGCAGGGCCTCTTCGGTGGGGATCGCCACGCCGGCGCGGCCCAGGGCAATGCGTGCGGGCGTGGCCTGGCGCCAGTGGTGCCATGGCATGGCGGTGACGGAGGGCGACGGCCCTGTGGCCGCCGGCAAGGGCGCTGGCGCGGCGCCGGCAGTCCGGTCGTCGTGGGAGGAGGCCTCCATGTCGATCCGTCGGGGCGGGGCAGTCGGCATGTTCAGTGGACCTGCGTTCCCAGCACGTGTGCCAGCGCCAGTGGAGCGGCCCCGTCGCGCAGCCGGCCTCGGGCGGTGGTCACGCCCTGGCGCTGCAGCCATTCCTCGAATTCGGGCGCGCGCTGCAGGCCCAGCGTGTCGCGCAGGAAGAGCGCGTCGTGGAAGGAAGTGCTCTGGTAGTTCAGCATGATGTCGTCCGCGCCCGGCACGCCGATGAGGAAGTTGAGCCCGGCGGTGCCCAGCAGCACCAGCAGCGTGTCCATGTCGTCCTGGTCGGCCTCGGCATGGTTGGTGTAGCAGATGTCGCAGCCCATGGGCAGTCCCATCAGCTTGCCGCAGAAGTGGTCTTCCAGGCCGGCGCGGATGATCTGCTTGCCGTCGTAGAGGTATTCGGGGCCGATGAAGCCCACCACCGTGTTCACCAGCAGCGGGTGGTAGCGGCGCGCCAGCGCATAGGCGCGCACCTCGCAGGTCTGCTGGTCCACGCCGTGGTGGCCGCCGGCCGACAGGGCGCTGCCCTGGCCGGTCTCGAAGTACATGACGTTGTCGCCGATAGTGCCGCGCCGCAGCTGCAGGGCGGCGTCGTAGGCTTCGTCCAGCACGGAGATGCTCACCCCGAAGCCGCTGTTGGTCTTCTCGGTGCCGCCGATGGACTGGAACACCAGGTCCACCGGCACGCCCGCGTTCATGAGCTGCAGCGTGTTGGTGACGTGGGTCAGCACGCAGGCCTGGGTGGGGATCTCCAGGCCCTGGATCAGCGTGTCGAACATGCGGCACAGGCCCTCGAGCGTGGCCATGCTGTCGGACACGGGGTTGATGCCGATCACCGCGTCGCCCGCGCCCAGCATCAGCCCGTCCAGCACCGAGGCGGCCACGCCGCGCAGGTCATCGGTGGGGTGGTTGGGCTGCAGCCGCACGGCGATGCGGCCGGCCAGGCCCAGGGTGTTGCGGAAACGCGTGACCACGCGGCACTTGCGCGCCACGGCGATCAGGTCCTGGTTGCGCATGATCTTGCTGACGGCCGACACCATCTCGGGCGTGAGCCCGGGCGCCAGGGCCGCCAGCGCCTCGGGCGTGGCCTCGTCGCCCAGCAGCCAGTTGCGCCAGTCGCCCACCGTCATGTGGCGGATGGGCGCGAAGGCGGCGGCGTCATGGCCGTCGATCACCAGGCGGGTGATGGCGTCGTCCTCGTAGGGCACCAGGGCCTCGTTCAGGAAGGTGGAAAGCGGCAGGTCGGCCAGCACGTGGCGCGCGGCCATGCGCTGTTGCGCGGTGGCCGCGCCCACGCCGGCCAGGTAGTCGCCCGAGCGCGCCGGGCTGGCATGCGCCATCACCTGGCGGAGGTCGTCGAAGGCATGGCCCTGGCCGCCCAGGGTCGCGTGGTAGCGCATGGCGGAATCCCTTCTTTACCGGGAGGCATCCAGCAGGGCATCGGGCGTGGCCTGCGCGCGGCGGCTGGCCGTGCCAGCGTAATACAACCACGACAGCGCCATCAGTGCAAGAAACACCCCCGCCAGCACGGTGTTGAACCACACCATGGCGATCAGGCACACCATGCCCAGGGCCAGCGCCAGCATGGGAAAGAAAGGGTAGAGCGGCGCGCGGTAGGGGCGGTGCATGCCGGGCTCGGTGCGGCGCAGGCGCAGCAGCGCGGCCATGGAGACGATGTACATCACGATGGCGCCGAAGACCGCCATGGTCACGATGTTGGCGGTGAGCGTCTGGCCACCGAACTGGATCCATTCGTCGCTGAAGATCGCGGCCACCCCCACGGCGCCGCCCGCCAGCAGGGCACGGTGCGGCGTGTTGAAGCGCGGGCTGAGCCGGGCGAAGGCGCTGGGCAGGTAGCCGGCGCGCGCCAGCGCGAAGATCTGGCGCGAGTAGCCCATGATGATCCCGTGGAACGAAGCCACCAGCCCGAAGAGGCCGATCCACACCATCATGTGCAGCCAGCCGCTGTTGGCGCCCAGCAGCGCCTTCATGGCCTGGGGCAGCGGGTCGTTGATGTTGGCCAACGTGCGCCAGTCGGTCACGCCGCCGGCCATGACCATCACGCCGAAGGCCAGCGCCACCAGTGTCAGGATGCCGGCGATGTAGGCACGGGGAATGGTGCGCTGCGGGTCACGCGCTTCCTCGGCGGCCATGGCCGCGCCTTCGATCGCCAGGAAGAACCAGATCGCGAACGGTATGGATGCGAAGATGCCCGCCACGGTGGCGCTGCTGAAGGTGTCGCTGCCGGCCCAGCCCAGGTGGGCGAAGTTCGCCCACGACCAGCCGGGGCTGACCACGCCCATGAACACCAGCAATTCGAAGATGGCCAGCAGCGTGACGATCAGCTCGAAGGTGGCCGCGATGCCCACGCCCAGCCAGTTCAGGCCGATGAACACCGCATAGGCGCCCAGCGCGATGGTCTTGGGGTTGATGGCCGGGAACTGCACGTTCAGGTAGGCGCCGATGGCCAGCGCGATGGCTGGCGGCGCGAAAACGAATTCCACCAGCGTGGCGTAGCCCGCCACGAAGCCGCCCGCCGGCCCGAATGCCCGGCGCGCATAGGCGAAGGGGCCGCCAGCGTGCGGAATGGCCGTGGTCAGTTCGGTGAAGCTGAAGATGAAGCTGGTGTACATCGCAGCCACCAGCACAGTGGCGGCCAGGAAGCCCAGCGTGCCTGCGGTGGCCCAGCCGTAGCTCCAGCCGAAGTATTCGCCGGAGATCACCAGCCCGACGGCGATGCCCCAGAGCTGGAAGGTGCCCAGCACCTTCTTCAGGTGCGGTGCGTGGGCCGGATCGGAAGGGGTGGAGGTGTGCATGGAGTGCCTTGCTGCGTTCGATAAGTCGTTGGGCGACGTGCCGCCATTGCACCCATTCCGGGCCGCCGGCGTCTATCCGGATTCGGAAAAACCGGGCCGTGCCGGTTTTTTTCCGATCCGGGATAGCGGTATCGGGGTTTTCTCGCAGGAGCTGGCGCTTTTCTTGCATCACATTCCCCATTCCATCGCCCGAACGCTCCACGACATGGCTGCCGCGCTTTCCTCCCGCACTGCCCTGGTGCCTTCCACGGGGGCGGGCGCACTGCGCTGGCGGGTTCGCGCCAGCGAGGACGTGGATGAGCATGCCGACCAGCTCTCGGACTGGTCGCAGCAGTACGACCAGCTGCGCGGTGGCCGTTTTGCCGGCCGGGTGCGCGAGTTGTGGATGGGCGGCCCGCGCCTGCAGGTTTTCCACGAGTACACCTCCCCGCCCACCAGCCAGCAGTGCGCGCCCTGGCGGGGCTCGGTGTGGTTCGGGGTGCCCGACGCCCGCTGCGCGCGGCCCCTGCACTTCTGCGGCGGCGAGCGGCGCACCGATGCGCAGCGCTTCGTTCTGCGCGCCCGGGCCAGCGACGGCTTCACGCTGCGCACGCCGGAAGACTTCGGCATCTACGGCGTGGTCATGGACCAGGAATGGCTGCGTGCCGAGGCCGATGCCATGGGCCTGCACGGCGCGTCCCTCCTGCTGTCCGGCCCGGCGCACGCCGTGCCCGTGGACGCCGCGGCGCATGCCGCGCTGTGCGCCACCATCGAATCGCTGCTGGGCATCGCCGAGGCGGCCCCGGAGCCGGCGGACATCGGCCGGCACCAGGCGCTGGCGCGGCGCCTGCTGCGCCAGCTGTGCAGCGATCCCGCCGCAGAGGCCCCCGCCGCGGCACCTTCGCAAGGCGCTGCCCAGCGCCGTTTCGCGCTGGTGATGGCGGCGCGTGCATGGGCCGGCCAGCCGTGCTGCGGCGACGCACGGGACGTGGATGCCCTGTGCCGGCACCTGCACGTCACCCGGCGCACGCTGCAGAACCACTTCCACGCCGTGCTGGGTCAGTCGCCCGCCGAGTTCCTGAAGGCGGTGCGCCTGAACGCCTGCCGCCGGGCGCTGCGCACGGCCGCGCCGGGCGAGACCGTGCAGGAGCTCGCCGAGCGCTGGGGGTTCTTCCACATGGGCCATTTCTCCCAGGACTACAAGACCCTCTTCGGGGAGGCGCCTTCGCAGACCCTGCGCCGGCCCGCCCTGCAGGCCCTGTAGCACAATCATCGGCTCGTCGCGGCACGTTCCGCGCAGCAGGAGAGCCCCATGAACGCCCGTGTACCCGCCACCGCCTTCCAGCCCGACCAGGCCCTGTCCCAGCTCAGCGAGCGCTGGGATGGCGACATCCTGCGGCAGCTGACCGAATACATCGCCATTCCCGCCAAGTCGCCCGGCTTCGCACCCGACTGGGAGCAGCAGGGCCTGCTCGACCGCGTGCTGCGCAATGCTGCCGAGTGGGTGGAGGCCCAGAAGGTCCCCGGCCTGCGCCTGGAGATCCTGCGCATGCCGGGTCGCACGCCGGTGCTGTTCTTCGAGGTGGAGGCCACGCGCACCGGCTCGCAGCAGACGGTGCTGATGTACGGCCACCTCGACAAGCAGCCCGAGTTCGATGGCTGGCGCAAGGACCTGGGCCCGTGGTCGCCGAAATACGAGGACGGGAAGCTCTACGGCCGCGGCGGCGCTGACGACGGCTATGCCGTCTATGCCAGCATCGCCGCCGTGCAGGAGATCCAGCGCCAGGGCGTGCCGCATCCGCGCATCGTGGGGCTGATCGAGACCTGCGAGGAAAGCGGCTCGCGCGACCTGCTGCCCTACATCGACCTGCTGCGCCCGCGGCTGGGCGACGTCACGCTCGTGATCTGCCTGGACTCCGGCGCGGGCAACTACGACCAGCTCTGGCTCACCACCAGCCTGCGCGGCATGGTGAGCGGTACGCTCAAGGTGCAGATCCTGACCGAGGGCGTGCATTCGGGCGATGCGTCGGGCCTGGTGCCTTCGTCGTTCCGCATCATGCGGCAGGTGCTGGACCGTCTGGAGGACAGCGCTACCGGCCGCCTGCTGCCCGCCAGCTTCCATTGCGAGGTGCCGCCCGACCGCCTGGCGCAGGCGCGTGCCACGGCCGCGATCCTGGGCGAAGAGGTGACGAAGCGCTTTCCCTGGGCCCACTACGACTGCGGCGGCTCCACCGCTTTCGCGCTGCCCACCACCACCGACCCGGTGCAGGCGCTCATCAACCGCACCTGGACGCCCACGCTCAGCGTCACCGGTGCGGAAGGGCTGCCTGCGCTGCAGGACGCGGGCAACGTGCTGCGCCCCTATACCGCCTTCAAGCTCAGCCTGCGCCTGCCGCCCGTGGTGGATGCCGCCGAAAGCGTGCAGAAGCTCAAGGCCCTGCTGGAGGACAACGCGCCCTACCAGGCCCGCGTGACCTTCGAGCCCGGCAGCGCCGCCAGCGGCTGGAACGCGCCGGCCATCACGCCGTGGTTCGAGAACGCCCTCAACGCCGCGAGCCAGGCGCACTTCGGCGCGCCCTGCGGCTACATCGGCCAGGGCGGGACCATTCCGCTCATGAACATGCTCAGCCAGGGCTTCCCCACGGCGCAGATGATGGTCTGCGGGGTGCTCGGGCCCAAGAGCAATGCGCACGGCCCGAACGAGTTCCTGCACGTGCCCTACGCCAAGAAGCTCACGGCCGCCGTGGCGCAGGTGGTGGTCAGCCTGCCGGAGCCGGGCGTGGAAAGCTGAGGGCCGGCCGCCGGTCCGGCACGATCCATACCTGCATGCCGGTGCGCCGGCACTGCCGGGTGATGCGGTCCGCCCAGGCGCGGGTGACCAGGAAGCTGCTGCCGAACAGCTCGGCATCGGTGTCCACGACGCCGTCCCTGAGATCCGCGGAACGCATCCAGGCCAGGGCCTGCCCCGCGAAGAGGGGGTTCTCGTCCCGGTCTCCGATGCGGGACGGCCACGGCAGGGTGTAGAGGCGCGATCCCGTGGTCCACACCATGCGCAGCAGCTGTTGCGGCTCCGGCGTGGCCGGGTCGGCGGGCAGGCGCTCGACCACGAAGCAAAAGCGCTGCGTGCCCTGTGGCCGTCCCAGGGTGGCGAGGAATGCCTGCAGCACGGCGACTCCGGGGAGCTGCCGCCGGTCCGGCGTGGAGAACGCGGGGTCCGCGCCTGCGGATGGCATTGCCGTGGGCGGGCGTGCCAGGGCGGGAAGGGCCCCGCCGGCCACGCAGACCGCCAGCGCCACGGCCGCGCGGCGTTTGGCCTTTCCTGCGGCCGCCTTCATGCCGCCTGCCGGGGCCGGTGCCGCAGCGCCAGCCATGCGAGCCCCGCGCCGGTGAGCCCGATGGGCAGCAGGGAGCCGTAGTTCAGCAGCGTCCAGCCCTGGGTGGTGACCAGCGCGCCGGACGCGAAGGATGTCAGCGCCATGGTGGCGAAGACCCCGAAATTGATGGCGGCCTGGGCCCGGTCCTTCTCTTCGGGCCGGTAGGCGCGCATCGCCAGCGCGGTGCTGCCCGTGAAGAGGAAGTTCCAGCCCACGCCCAGCAGGAAGAGCGCGGCCATGAAATGCGCGAGGTCCACGCCGGAGAGCGCGATGGCCACGCAGGCGGCGTTGAGCGCCACGCCGGCCGCCATGACGCGCAGCACGCCGAAGCGCCGGATCAGGTGGCCCGTGAAGAAGCCCGGCGCGAACATGCCGATCACATGCCATTCGAGCACGAAGGCCGCGTCGCCGAAGGCGTGCCCGCACACCTGCATCGCCAGCGGCGTGGCTGCCATCAGCAGGTTCATCACCCCGTAGCCCAGCGCTGCCCCCAGCATCGCGACCGCGAATACCGGATCGCGCAGCAGTTGCGCCACCGGGCGGCCCGTGGCGGCGCCGGCCGCCGGCGCCGGTGGAACGGCCGGAAAGCGGATGCCTGCCATGCAGGCCATGGATACCAGGGCCACCACGAACAGTGCCAGGTAGGCCCCGGTGAAGGGAACGGAGACCAGGTCGCGCGTGTGGTTGGCCAGGTTGGGGCCGGCCACCGCGCCCAGCAGGCCGCCGGCCATCACCAGCGACATGGCCGTGTCCCGCTGCGGTGCGGGCGCGATCTCGGCCGCGGCGAAGCGGTAGAGCTGGCCGTTGGCACTGTAGTAGCCCGCTGCCAGCGTGGCGGCGCACAGCAGCCAGAACGCGTGCATCCACACGGCCAGCGCGCAGAGCAAGGCCGCCGCCGCCGCCACCGCCAGCCCGATCTGGAAGGAGGCCTGCCGTCCCCAGCGCCTCTGGGCCCGGGCCACGGGACCCGTGGACAGCGCTCCGCCCACCACGTAGCCCATCACCGGCAGGGTGGCCATCCAGCCGCGCGGCGCCAGCTGCAGGCCCACCAGCCCGTTGATGGCGATGAAGACGACGTTGTTGGTGAGAAACAGCCCCTGGCAGAGGGCGAGCAGGCCCAGCGGGCGGCGGTGGGAGGAGGTCATGGCCGGATCTTGCATGCTTCCACGGTGTCAGGGTCAAGCGCTTCCTCGGCGGTCCGGTTGCGGCCCTCCTGCTTGGCCGTGTAGAGCGCCCGGTCGGCGCGTTCCAGCGTTTCCTCGATGGGGTGCCGGGGGCGGTGCAGCGCGAATCCGATGGACACGGTGATGCGCAGATGTGCGGCGCTGGCTTCGGCTCCGTCGCCGCGGTCCGCCGGCACCGCGAGTGCCGCCACGGCCTCCCGCACCCGCTCCAGCAGCGCGCGGGCGGCCTCGGGCGGTGTATTGCAGAGCATGAGCACGAATTCCTCGCCGCCCCACCGGGAGATCACGTCCCCGTCGCGCACGCAGCGGCGGACCGCCTGGGCGAATGCCTGCAGCACGCGGTCGCCCGCGGCGTGGCCGTGGGTATCGTTGACCGCCTTGAAATGGTCCACGTCCAGCAGCGCGATCACGAGCGGAAACCCCGACCGGGACACGCGCCGCTGCTCCAGCCGCATCAGCTCCAGCATGTGGCGGCGGTTGAGCAGCCCGGTGAGTTCGTCGTGCGTGGCCAGTTCACGGATGTGCTCCAGCGCGCGTGCCAGGTCGTGCTTCTGGCGGCGCAGGTCCTCGCGCGTGGCCTGCAGGCGCGTGGTGAGGAAGGTGCTGCCCAGCAGCACCACGGCCGTCATGATGCCGTAGGCCATCGACAGGCCGGAGGAGTGCCCCGGTTCGTCGCGCAGCTCCACCGACACCGTGGCCAGGCCGAACGCGGCCATGGCGTAGAGCATCACGCCGAACATCTGGCGCGTGGACAGCCCGAACATGCCGAACATCAGGATCACCGCCAGGATCGGCAGGGCGATGCCGCGGGCCTGGCCGCCGATGGCGTAGGCCGCGGCATTGCAGGCGATGGCATAGACGATCTGCGGCAGCGTCAGGGACGGGTCCGACCAGCGCTGCGAGATGCCGCTGCGGATGAGGGCATACACCACCAGCAGGCCGCCGGCCGACAGGGCCGTCCAGATCCGGACCGGCCCCGGCTGCGCCAGCCCCGCGCCCACCGCGATATGCATCGCCGTGATGCAGCAGGCCATCAGCAGCGCGGCCAGCCCGGCCATGGCCAGCCGGATGCGCTGGCGGGGCTCGGTGGTGAGCAGGGCGTCCAGCAGGCGCGAGACCAGGGAGGCACTGCCGGGGTACGGGGGCCTGGCTGGCGCCTGGGACGGGGGCGGCTCTGACACCGGGTTTCTCCTTGAGGGCGTGAACGACGCCGCCAAAGGTTTTTACCCCAGCCACCCCCGTGGGGACAACGCCTGGACTGCCGGTCGAGGGGAAACCCTAGAGCGGGGCGCGGCAGCCACTTTTCACAGCCAGGCCTCCTGCTCGGCCTTGCGGCCCAACTGCTCCAGCACGTCGCGCAGCCCGGCCACTGGCGCGGGCAGATCACTCCGCGTGGCCAGGCGTGCCAGCAAGGCGCGGTCGAAATCGTTCAGCGGCAGGGTGGGGCCGTCCTGCCACAGCGCAGGCTCCATCCGGTACGGTGCCCATTCCAGCCCGCGTGCCGTCCACACGGCACCTGCGGTCAGCGCGATATCGAGACCGGCCGGGTCCGGATCGCAGCTGATGCACGCGGGCGCGGGGGCCCTGTCCAGCAGCCAGCCCAGCGCGCCGAGCCAGTCATCCGGTGGCCTGCCCGGAAGCCAGACCACGCAGGTTCCCGGCTCCGCCCGGATCACCTGCCGCTCGAAACTCGTGCGGTTCTCGATAAGCCAGTAGCGATCGGGAGCGCCCGCAATGCGCGTATCTCCCGCCAGCGTGCTCATGGGGAGGCCGCAGAAGCCCGCGGCGCCGACATCGATGTGTCCCTTCCCGGTGGCCAGCGCGAGGCTGCCGCCCAGCCAGAGAATGAACGCGAGCTTCTCGATGCCGAGGGATTCGAGCGCGAAATGCGCTTCCAGCCATTTCCACTCGGACGGGGTGATGTCCTTGGTGCCCTGCCGTGCGTGCAGGGCGAAGTCCCGGCGCTTGCCGAAGCGCTGTTCGGCATGCCATGACGCGAGTGCGTGCAGCAGTTCGGCACGGGCCTTCAGCAGATCGGCGCTTTTCGTGGTGTCCAGGCAGCTGTCGATGGCGGGCTGAAGCCATGGCAGGACGTCCGCCAGGGCTGCCAGCTGCTGCCGGGTGTCGTCCCGCAGTGCCCGGCGTTCGTCCGATGTCCGGATGCCGCGGCTGGCCTGGAGCGCCGGAAGATCGCGCCATTCCATCCGCTCGATCTGCCACGTGCCTCGCACGAGGCGTTCGCGGGCCACCGCCGCGCCGGCTTCCACGAGGCACTCCAGCAGCGCCTCCGTGGAGTCCAGCAGATCCTGCCCCGCCGCATCAAGCAGCGTCTGCCAGCGCCGCTCTGCGGCATGGGAGGCAAGCCAGCGGCGCAGCAGCGCCTCCTGGCGGGGCGACAGCGGAGGGAGCCCGGCAAATGGGGCATCGCTCTCCCGCGTGCGGCTGCGGCCCCTGGCGGTGGTGACGATGGCCATGCGCAATTCCCGTGCAACGACCGCCCGGCGGTTATCCCGCCATCGGCTCCAGCTGCGGCACGCCGCGCCGCTTGGCCACGGCGATGGGCGGGGCCCAGCGCGAGCCCTGGGGCTTCTTGCTGGTCACGAGCGTGATCTCCGCGGGCTCGAAGACCTCGAGGTTGTGGGTGATGGGCGTGGTCAGCACGTACTGCGCCTGGGTGGAACGCAGGAAGTGGCCCACCAGCTGGATGTTGCGCACGTCCAGGTGAGCGAAGGGCTCGTCGATGAAGACGAAGCCGCCCGAGCCGCTTTCCTCGTCCTTGAGCAGGCCCACCAGCAGGATCAGTGACTTGATGACCTGCTGCCCGCCCGACGCCTCGCCGTCGTTCATGCCGATGCTGCCCTTGCCGTCGAACGCGAAATGCACCTTGAGCCCGGCCTGGGCGAGCACGGTGTCGTCGTTTTCCAGCAGCGGCAGGTCGGCCGCCACCTCCACGCCCGCCAGGGCGCCGAGTTCCTGGATGTTCTTGCGGTAGCGCCGCACGGTGCTGCGCAGCACCTCGATATAGCTTTCGCGCGCATTCATCACGGCCGTGCCGGCCTGGGCGTTCTTGACCTGGTGGTCCGACAGGCTTGAGGCCTGCTCGCGCACGGTGGCTTCCATCCGGCGGTAGCGCTCCTCCACGGTGGCGTCCTGTTCCCAAGTGCCCTGTTCCAGTTCCTGCTCGACGGCGGAGAGGCGCAGCTTCGCCTGGGTGTCGTTCACGTATTCGTCCACCAGTGCGCCCAGTGTCTCCGCGGCCGTCCAGCGGGCGGGGAACTGGCGCCGCTGCACCTGGCTGCGCGCCGCGGCCTCCACGTGCCCGCGGCGGCGCGCGGTCCATTCCTGCGCGGCGCGTTCGGTATCGCTGCGCGAGCGCCGCAACTGCTGCTCCAGCCGCTGGTGCTCCTCCGTGAAGGCGCGGTGGCGGTCGTGCTCGCGGGCAGCCTCGGTGTCCAGGCGCTGCCAGCGCTGGGCCGCGGCGATGCGCGCCTGCCGGGCCGCCGGCAGTTCCTCGCGTGCCTGGGCGAACTCCTCGCTGCGGCGCGCCAGTTCTTCCGCAGCACTGTGGCCCTCGAGCGCGCGGCGGGTGTCGGTGATCTGCCGCTTCAGGGCCATGAGCCGGTCGAGCACGGGCGCGAGCTGGCCGTCGATCTGCGCGAGGTCGCGCTCGGCGGCGGCGCGGCGCGCCTGCACGGCGGCGGCGCCGAACTGGTGGTCGCGCGGCTCCACCCACATGGAGCGTGCCCCGCGGCCGTCGTGCATGTAGGCCTGCGGCGTGATCCAGGTGCCGCCCAGGCGCTTGCCTTCGCGCGGGTCGGCCACGCAGCGCAACTGCTGCAGCTGCTGCACCAGCCAGCGCGGCACGGGCGCGGTGAAGCGCACGTGCGCGAGCAGGGTGCCAGGCTCGCCACGCAGCGGCTTCTCGCCGGGGCCGACCAGGTAATGGCGGTAGCGCTCGCGTTCGCCGATGTCGTAGGCCTCGGCCAGGTCGCTTTCCTTGTCGAGCAGCACCACCCAGCGGTGGCCGCGCAGCACGCCTTCGATGGCGGCGCGCCAGGCCTCGTCCGCCACCTCGATCACTTCGGCCACGAACTGGTGGCCGATGCCCTGGGCCGTGAGGCGCCTGCGGAACTGCTGCACCTCGGGTGGCAGGGGCGGCAGCGACTGGCCTTCGAGCGCCTTGAGGGCGTCCTGCGCGATCCGGCGGCGCTGTTGCAGGGCGGAGCGCTCGTCCTGCGCGCCGGACTCCTGCTCCTGCAGCTGGCGCAGGTGGGCCTGCAGCTCGTCGGCGTTGCTGCCCTTGTCCACGAGCGCGAGCAGCTCGGCCTCGCGCTTGGCCACTTGCTCGAGCGGAGCCTCGTGGCGCGTGGCGTCGTCCAGCGCCGAGCGCGCCTCGTCGCGTTCGGCGCGCAGGCGCTCGGCATCGGCCTGGGCGCGGGTGCTTTCGTCCAGCAGCGTGAGCAGGCGCTTGTTCTGCACGGCCTGCTCGGCCAGCGCGGTGCGATGCTGCGTCTTCTGGCGGCGCAGTTCGCGCGCCTGCTTTGCCAGGCCTTCACGCTCGCCATGCCAGCCGAGCACGGGCAGGACCTCGGTGGCGAGCCGCTCGCGCTCGGCCAGCTTGAGCTGCCAGGTCTTGTAGCTGGTCACGCGGTTGCTCAGTTCGGTGAGCTGGGCGCGGCTGTGGTCGAGCTCGCGCTCGGCCTGCGCCATTTCGCGCGAGAGCTGCTGCTGGTGCTCGCGCGCCTGGTCGTAGGCATCCAGCACCTGCTGGTCGCCGAACACGTCGAACACGAGCCGCAGCAGTTCGCGCGGGCTGAATTCGCACAGCCGGTCGGTCTGCCCCTGTTCGAGCGACAGCACGCGCGCGATGGCGGGAGACAGGCCGGCCGCGCCGAGCACGCGGCCCCAGGCCTCCACGCCCATGAAGCCGAGATCCTTCTCGGGCGTGTCGCGCAGCTGCTCGATGGAGACATCGCCATCGAGCAGGCAGTAGCGCCGCTGCCAGTCGCCGCCATTCTTGTCGATGCGGCAGGCGAGCGTGACCTGGTCGGCGTACAGCAGCCGGCGCGCGAAGGGCCGGCTGGAGGTCTGGCGGCCCTGCGGGCGGTTGTCCACCACCGCACGCAGCCACGCGGTCTGCGCGCCGGCATGGCGGGCATAGGTGCGGTAGTCGCGCGGGGCCGAGCAGCGCAGGCCCAGCAGCGTGCGCATGGCGTCCAGCAGCGTGGTCTTGCCCGAGCCGTTGGGGCCGGCGATGGTGATGATGGAGGCGTCCAGCGGCAGCGCGACGCGCTGGCAGTAGTCCCAGTGGACGAGTTCGAGGGTTTGCAGGTGGAACATGGGCGGGTGGAGAGGCCCGGTCAGGCCGTGGGGGTCTCGGACCCGGAAGAAGTGGGGGCGGCAACCGCCGCGTCCGTTGCCGGCGGCGCCGCGGCGCGCTCGCGCGCGAGCACGTCGGCCAGCGCGCCGTCGAGGATGCGCGGCGCGAGCACGTCGTAGTCGAGCAGCACGTCCAGCAGCGGGCCTTCGCCGATCTCGTCCTGGCGCCGCGTGATGAAGCCGTGGCGCTCCAGCAGCTTGAGGTTGGCATCCAGCCGCAGCTTCTTGCCGAGCTGGTTGCCGTAGTCCTCCAGCAGCGTCTTGTACGACAGCACGGGGCTCACGAGGCGCGCGGAGGGCAGGGGCTTGGCGCCGGGGAAGAAGTCGTTCTGGCCGTCGCCCTCGGCTTCGGTGCGGCTGGTCTGGCGCTCGCGCTTCGGTAAAACGATGAGGGCCCAGAGCACCACCAGCAGGGCCTGCGCGTCGCGCGGCAGGTCCAGGTTGTTGTTGGCGTTGAGCGCGCCTTCGCCCAGCACGGCATTCTGCGCGGGCTGCAGCAGGGCGAGGCTGACGTGGTCGGCGTAGATGCTGTCCACGAAGCGCAGCCCGGACTGTGCCAGGCGCTGCTCGATCAGCGCGAAGAGTTCGGCATCGACCAGCGCGCGCTTGACCCGCGGGTGGCTGCGCGGCAGCCAGCGGCGCGTGAGGAGTTCTGCGATCAGCAGGGCGGCGTCGTCCATGGGCAGCGGTCCATCCGAAAAAGGCAGTCAGGAAAAATCGAAACGAAAACGATGGCAGGCAACGGGACGCGGATTCAGCCCGCGGTATCCGGCGGAGTGTCCGCGGGCACCAGCCGGCCCCGGCTCACCAGTTCCAACTGCGGGTGGTCCAGGGCCTGGATGGCGGCCTCCCATTCCACGCGCCAGGGCTGGCGCGCGAGCGCGCCGGTGGCGCCGGGCAGCACGCCGGCCTGCGGATCGCCCAGCAGCGGCAGCAGCTGGGCCTTGTAGGCCACCTGGGCATAGCGGGCCGAGTCTGGCTCGGCGCCGAGCAATGCGGCGGCCACGTCGCGCGGCGCACCCGCCGCATCTCCGTCGGGCGCTTCCAGCGTCCAGGCGGCCAGCAGGTCGGACAGATCGCCCAGTTCGCGCGGCAGGGCAACGGCGGCCAGCGTTCCGGCCGGGGCTTCCTGGGCACCGGGCAGGTCTTCCGCGGGGCCCTGGGTGGGGCGGTCGCGCTCGAACTCGGCCTCGGTCACGTCCAGCAGTTCATGCGGGGCCAGGGCGCACAGACCTACCGGCATGGCCAGCGCGGTGTCGAGCAGTGCGGCGGGATGGCGCAGCGTCTGCAGCCAGCGCTTCACGTCGGTGCTGGTGATGCCGGTGGTGCCGAGCGTCACGCGCTGGCGGTCCACCTGCTGCAGCGCGCGGTTGAACTGGCTGGCCATCGCCAGCAGGCGCGATTGCGCCTGGCCCAGCGCGCGGGCCGCGCGTTCCATGGCGATGTGGCCGTGGGCATGGCCGATGATGGCGGTGATGGCGTCGGAGGCCCGGTCGATCAGCAGGGCCGCGCGGTCGTAGCGCTGGCGCGCCGCACGCAGCCGGAATTCCGAACCGCTCGCGATCGCGTCGGCGAACTCGCCGTGCAGCCGGGTGAGCTGCGCCTGCAGCATCTGCAGCTGCCCGGCGTCGAGCGCCCCGAGCTGGTTCGCGCCCACCACCTGCCCGAGCAGCGCGGCCAGTTCGCCGCCCTCAGCGTCCTGCCCGGCCGCGTCGCCGCTGGCCAGTGGGGCCAGCAGGCCGGCCACCCTCTGCGCGAGGGGGGGCAGCGCATAAGCACGCAGGCTGTCGTCCCATGCCAGCAGGCCCACGTCGCGGAAGCGCTTGAGCACGGTGTCCAGCGCCTCGGGCCGCAGCGCGTGGAAGAGTTCGTCGATGCGCTCGCGGGGCAGCTGTGACTCGCCCTGGCGGGCGAGCTGCAGGAACGCCCACAGGCGCAGCTGCACCAGCGCGGCGGGGCCGTGGAACAGCCCGCTGAGCGCCTGCGACAGCTCCTGCTCGCGCGCGATGCGCCAGAGCAGGGGATCGTCCGTGGCGGCGTCCGTGTCGCGGAAGAAGTCGAACAGGGCGCCCGATGCTTCGTCCGGCCCGCCGGGCAGCAGGGCATCGGCGTCCGCCAGGTCCGCCCAGGGGGCGTCGGCACCGGCCGCCGGGGTGGAGGATTCCATGCGCGCCGCCATCATGCGCACGCCAGCAGCGAAAGCGCCGCCACCGAGGCCGTTTCAGCGCGCAGCACGCGGGGCCCGAGGCTGGCGGGCAGGAACCCGCGCTCCAGGGCGAGGTCTTCCTCGTGCGGGGCGAGGCCGCCCTCGGGGCCGTGCAGCACCTGCACGCAGGCGGCACTCGCCGCAGCGTCGTGCAGCGGCCGGCTGCCTTCGCGCAGCGACAGCACCAGCCGTGCGGCATCGGGCGCGGGAGGCAGCCGCAGCCAGTCCGCCAGCGCAACGGGGGCTTCCACCGGGGGCACCCGGTTGCGCCCGCACTGTTCACAGGCCGCCGCGGCGATCGCCTGCCAATGCGCCTGCCGCTTGAGTGCCCGCTCCCCGGAGAGCTTGAGCACGCTGCGGGCCGCCGCCACGGGCTGGATGCGCGCCACGCCCAGCTCGGTGGCCTTCTCCACGAGCCAGTCCATGCGCTCGTTGGCCGGCATGCCCACGATGAGGTGGACGCTGCGGCCGGCCTCGCGCTCCACCGGGTCGTGCGCGCCCACCAGGACTTCGACATCCGACCGGCCCATGCGCGCCACCGTGGCCGCGTACTCGCCGCCCCGTCCGTCGAACAGCGTGATCGCGTCGCCGGGCTGCAGGCGCAGGACCTGCACGTGGCGCGCGGCAGCGGGGGGCAGGGGCCGCGCGGCTCCGCTGGACAGCGGCTCGGGGCAATGGAAGCGGGGAATATTCACGCTGGGGTCGTCGGTGGTTGCTGCTGGTGGAGTGGGGAATGCAGTGGGGACGGCCGTCCCCTCAGACCCGGCCGAAGGCGTAGCCGGCCACGGCTTCGGTGCCCTCGATGGCGTCGATGAGCCGCAACAGCGGCACGAGTTCACGGTAGCGGCCGGCCGTGGAGCGGATGTAGCCGATGAAGCGGGGCGTGTCGGCCAGGTAACGGGGCTTGCCGTCGCGCAGCGTGAGCCGCGCGAAGATGCCGGCCACCTTCAGGTGGCGCTGCAGCCCCATCCATTCGACCGCGCGGTAGAACTCGCCGAAGTCGTCGCCCCAGCCGGAAGCGCTGGCGCTGCCGAGAATGCCCGCACGCCGGGCCTTTTCCCAGTAACGTACGGTAATGTCGATGACGAAATCCTCGTCCCAGCTGATGAAGGCATCGCGCAGCAGGCTGGCGATGTCGTAGGTGGCGGGACCCCACACGGCATCCTGGAAGTCGAGCACGCCCAGGGGGGCGCCGGCCTCGGCGGGCACCATCAGGTTGCGCATCATGAAGTCGCGGTGCACATAGACCGGCGGCGCGGCGAGGTTGGCCGCGACGATGGCGTCGAACGCGCGCGCCAGCGTCGCCTGCTGTCCGTCGTCCAGCGCCACGCCCCGGTGGCGCGCCAGGTACCAGTCGGGAAACAGCGCCAGCTCGCGCCGCAGCAGCGCGGCGTCATAGGGCGGCAGCGTGTCCGGCTTCGACGCCTGCTGCCACTGCAGCAGCACGTCGGTGGCCTGCAGGTACCAGGCATGGGCATCGGCCGGGCGCGCCGGGTCGAGGCGCTCGATCACCGTTTCCCGGCCCAGGTCGGACAGCAGCATGAAACCATGGGCTTCGTCCCAGGCCAGGACCTGCGGCACGTTCAGGCCCGCCTCGGCCATCAGCCGCTGCACGTGCGCGAAGGGGCGGCAGTCTTCCTTGTCCGGCGGGGCGTCCATGACGATGCGGCTCGCGCCGTCCACGCCATCGATGCGCAGGTAGCGGCGGAAGCTCGCGTCGGCGGAGGCGGGGCGCAGGCTGGACGGCACCAGGCCGTGCGCGGCCACCAGCGGAGCCAGCCATGCATCGAAGGCGGCGCGGCGGGAAGGATCGGGCCACGCGACGGCGTGGGCTCCGGCATCGGCGGCCGGGGAGGAGGGACGGGGGTGGCTCATGGATAATCCGATTTTACAAACCCGGTCTCTCCCGTCCGGGTGGCCTGCGGTGCCCGCCCCGAGCGGGCGCGCCGCCGACCGGTTGAATCCATGGACCTTTCTTCCTTGCCCGATCCCCTCCGACCGACGCATTCCCGCCCGCCTGCCCGCCGCCGGAACCGTGCCGCCCCCTCGCGGTTCGAGCAGCGGGCGCTGGCTCGCCTGGCCGCCTGGATGGTCTGCGGGCTGCCGCTGGCAGCGCTCGCGCAGACCGAACCCGGCCCTGGTGCCGCGGCCGAGCCCGCTCCCGCCCTGCGTTCCAGCCCGCTGCTGCAGGAGAAGATTCCCGAGGACGTGCGGCCGAAGCTGCCGATCTTCGTGCGGGGCGACCATGTCTCCGGCCAGCCCGACATCAACGCGACCGTCGAGGGCAATGCCGAGCTGCGGCGCGGCGACACCATCATCCACGCCGACCGGCTCGACTACGCGGTGCCCGACGACCTCGCCAAGGCGCGCGGCAACGTGCGCATCAACCGCGCCGGCAACGTGTACGAGGGTTCGCTGCTCGAATTGCAGGTGGACGCGTTTTCCGGGTTCTTCGACGACGCCAGCTACCGCTTCCTCGCGAATGGCGCCTATGGCGACGCACGCCGCGTGGACTTCATCGACCGCGACCGCGCCGTGGTCCACGAAGCCACCTACACCACCTGCCAGAAGAACGACGAGTCCACCTGGAAGCCGGCCTGGATCGTGCGCGCCCGCAGCATCAAGATCGACAACGCAGAGCAGGTGGGCACGGCCGAAGGGGGCGTGCTGGAGTTCCAGGGCGTGCCCGTCCTGCCGATACCCGGCAGCTTCACGTTCCCCCTGTCGGACAAGCGCAAGACCGGCCTGCTGCCACCCACCGTGGGCATCGACAGCGTGAGCGGCGTCGTGTATTCGCAGCCCTACTACTGGAACATCGCGCCCAACCGGGATGCCACCATCACGCCCACGGTCATGTCCAAGCGGGGCGTCAGTACCAGCGGCGAATTCCGCTACCTGGAACCGACCTACAGCGGCGAGATCCGGGGCGACTACATGCCGTCGGACCGGCTGCGCAACCGCGACCGCTGGGCGCTGGGCCTGAAGCACCGCAGCACCTTCGATACCGGCATCGGCGGCATCGGCCTGAACGTGGATGCGACGCGCGTGAGCGACGACAACTACTGGCGCGACTTCAGCACCCGCACCAACGGCGGCATCAGCCAGCTCACGCAGCGCCTGCTGCCGGCGGATGCCACCCTGTCCTGGGGCGCCAACGACATGTCGCTGAGCCTGCGCACCCTCAAGTGGCAGGTGCTGCAGGACGTGAACGCGCCCATCGTGCCGCCTTACGACCGCATGCCCCAGATCCATTGGGGCTACACGCCGTCGTCGCTGCCCGGCGGCTTCGACGCCAGCGTCGAGGCCGACTACACCGACTTCCGCGCGGACCGTGCGCTCACCGGCCAGCCCAATGCCCGCCGCAGCTATGCCATGGCGCAGTTCAGCCGGCCGTTCCTGGCGCCGGGCGGGTTCTTCACGCCGCGCGTGCAGTTCCACGCCACGCAGTACGACTTCGACAGCGCCCTGACGGCGACCGGACAGCGCACGGCGTCGCGCGCGCTGCCCACCTTCAGCCTGGACAGCGGCCTCGTGTTCGAGCGCGACGCGCGCTACTTCGGCCGCAACTTCGTGCAGACGCTGGAGCCGCGGGCCTTCTATACCTACACGCCGTACCGCGACCAGAGCATGATCCCGGTGTACGACACGGCGGCGAACGATTTCAACTTCGCCACCATCTACACCGAGAACGGCTACAGCGGCAACGACCGCATCGCCGACAACAACCTGCTCACGCTGGGCGTCACCACCCGCCTGCTGGACCCCGACGACGGCGGCGAGGCGGCCCGCTTCGGCATCGCCCAGCGCCTGCGCTTCAGCGACCAGAACGTGGTCATGCCGGGCGAGACACCCGTGAGCGAGCGCCTCTCGGACGTGCTGCTGGGCGCCGGCATCAACTGGACGCGCCAGTGGGGCTTCGACTCCACCGTGCAGTACAACCCCAAGACCGGCCGATCCATCCGCTCCACCGTCGGCGCGCGCTACAACCCGAGCGACTACCGCGTCATCAACGCGGCCTACCGCTTCCAGCGGGGCACCAGCGAGCAGATCGACGTGGGCTGGCAGTGGCCCATCAACGACCTCTGGGGCGACAAGGGCCAGAACCTCGGCACGGGCCGCGGGCAGGGCGGTGGTCGCTGGTACTCCGTCGGCCGCCTGAACTACAGCCTGCAGGACCGCAAGCTCGTGGACACGGTCATCGGCTTCGAGTACGACAGCTGCTGCTGGATCGGACGCGTGGTGCTCGAGCGGCTGCAGAGCAGCGTGACCACGGCCACCACCCGGCTGCTCTTCCAGATCGAGTTCGTGGGCTTCTCCCGGCTCTCGCTGGGCTCCGACCCGATCCAGACGCTCAAGCAGAACATCCCGCGCTACCAGTACCTGCGCGAGCCGGTGCCTGCGCCGAGCCGGTTCACGAACTACGACTGACGGCCGCAGTCCAAGACCCATCGCCCCGATCCGCATCCGACGCTTTTCCATGAACCATCGAGCATTCATCCTGGGCCTCGCGGGCTTTGCCTCCGCCATCGTTTCCGTCGCGCCCGCGGGCGCGCAGGGGCTGCGACTGCCCGGCGGCGCGGGGCTGTCGGCGCCGTCGGCTTCGCCATCGCTGCGCGCCGCGCCCCAGATCACCCTGCCGGATCCCGGCCCTTCGGCGCGGGGCGCCCAGGCGGCCCGGCAGGCCGACTTCATCGTCGCCGTGGTGAACACCGAGCCGATCACCAACAACGAGGTGCAGGCCCGCCTGGCGCGCGTGGAGCACCAGCTGGCCGCCCAGGGCGGTGAGCGGCCGCCGCGGCAGGTGCTCGCCCGCGAAGTGCTCGAGCGCCTGATCAACGAGAAGATCCAGGTGCAGATGGCCATCGAAAGCGGCATCAAGGTGGACGACTACGCCATCTCGCAGGCCGAGCAGTCCGTGGCCCGCCAGAACAGCGTGAGCATCCCGGAAATGCACCGCCGCCTCGCGGCCGACGGCATCAGCCCGGAACGCTTCCGCAGCGAACTGCGCAACCAGATGCTGATCCAGCGGCTGCGCGAGCGCGACGTCGAGTCGCGCGTGCGCGTGACCGACCTGGACGTGGACCAGTACATGCGCGACCAGCAGCAGTCCGCGATATCGGATCCGTCCAAGATCGAACTGAACCTGGCCAACATCCTCGTCTCCGTGCCGGAGAACGCCACGCCGGAGGTGGTGGAGCAGCGCCGCCAGCGCGCGCAGCAGGCCGCCGATCGCGTGCGGGCCGGCGAGGATTTCGCCAAGGTGGCGCGTGAACTCTCCGATGCGCCCGATGCGCCGATCGGCGGCGAACTGGGCCTGCGCCCGGCCGACCGCTACCCGGACCTCTTCGTGCGGACCGTCCAGCAGGTGCCCGTGGGCGGCATCGCCGGCCCGGTGCGCTCGCCCGCCGGATTCCACGTGCTGCGGGTGCTGGAGCGTTCGCGCGCAGGCATTCCCTCCTCGGCCGTGCAGACCCATGTGCGCCACATCCTGCTGCGCACCGGGCCGCAGCTGACCGAGGCCGCGGCCGCGGAGCGGCTGGCCGAGTACCGCCGCCGCATCCTGTCGGGCCAAGCCGATTTCGCGACGCTCGCGCGCGAGCATTCGCAGGACGGCAGCGCCAAGCAGGGCGGCGACCTGGGCTGGGCCGGCCCGGGCCGCTACGTGCCGGAGTTCGAGGAGGCGGTGGAGGCGCTCAAGCCGGACGAGATCAGCCAGCCCATCGTGTCGCGCTTCGGCGTGCACCTGATCCAGCTGCTGGAGCGGCGCGAGGCCAAGCTCACGCAGCGCGAGCAGCGCGACATGGTGCGCGATGCCGTGCGCGAGAAAAAGCTAGAGGAAGCGTTCACCAACTGGGCCCAGGAAGCCCGTGCCCGCGCCTACGTGGAATACCGCGACGCGCCGCAATGAAGCACATCCCGCGCAAGCGCTTCGGTCAGCACTTCCTGGCCGACCAGGCCATCATCGATGCCATCGTCCGCGCCATCGCGCCGGCACCTGGCCAGCCGATGGTGGAGATCGGCCCGGGCCTCGCCGCGCTCACGCAGCCGCTGGTCGAGCGGCTCGGGCGCCTGACGGTGGTGGAGCTGGACCGCGACCTCGCCCAGCGCCTGCGCGGCCATGGCCAGCTCGACGTGATCGAGTCCGACGTGCTCAAGGTGGATTTCACCGCGGTGGCCGCGAACCTGGGCGCGTCCCGCATCCGGATCGTGGGCAACCTGCCCTACAACATCTCCACCCCGATCCTTTTCCATCTGCTCGAGCATGTGGACGTCGTCGAGGACCAGCACTTCATGCTGCAGAAGGAGGTCATCGACCGCATGGTGGCGCAACCCGCCACCAGCGACTACGGCCGCCTCTCTGTGATGCTGCAGTGGCGCTACGCCATGGAAGACGTGCTCTTCGTGCCGCCCGAGAGCTTCGATCCGCCCCCGCGCGTGGACAGCGCCGTCGTGCGCATGGTGCCCCATGCCACCCCCGCACCGGTCGCGCCCCGATTGCTCGAGGAACTCGTGCAGGTGGCCTTCAGCCAGCGCCGCAAGCTGCTGCGCCACACCCTCGGCCGCTGGCTCGAGGCGCGCCAGTTCACCGGCACCTTCGACACCCAGCGCCGCGCCGAGGAAGTCCCCGTGGGCGACTACGTGGCCCTGGCGCAGGCCTGCGCCTGAACAGGGGCCATCAAGGCTGCGGCCTTGGTCCGCCGAAGGGATGTGGGCTGAGATGTGTGTGAGGGTGTCCGGAGCAACGCAGAGGTAGCCTGCCCCATGTAACCCCGCAGCAAGATGCCGTCACGGCGCTTGAGACGGTCACGGCCCAGGCCAGCAGCAGCCGCGCAAGGGCCGCCCCGCCGCGCTGGCTGCGTCCCCCTTCCCGTAGCGCGAAGCGCGTAGAGAGAAGGGGGAAGGCGCGCAGCGCCTCAGGGGGATGTACCGAATCAGGCGGCCGCGAGCCAGTAACCCGCATTGAACGGGCTGCTCATGCGCAATGCCAGAGGAGAGACGTCCACGAGCTTGTCGGTAGGCATCTTCTCGGCGCCCGGAGCGACAGCGATCTGGATGGGCTCCGCGGCGGCTTCTTTAGCCTCGTTCGCCCGTTCTGCCTGGCTGTTGGATGCAGAACGGGCTACAGAAAAGAATAGAAGCACCGGAAAGCGATCTTGCGGTCGCCCCAGTAGTCCGCCGCTTCGCGGAAGATGTCCAGCAACTGCTCGCGCGCTTCCTTGTCGAACTTCACTGTCGTGGGGATCTGCTCCAGCACCACGATGAAGCCGGGCTGCGGGCCCGATTTATGCAAGGGATCCGTCATGCAGTCGTACAGCGCATCGAAATTCTTGCCGAAGTGCGCCGGGAACATGAACTGGCTGGCGATGAGTTCCAGGACGTCCTGCTTGGTCTGCGCATGCGCGAGGTTCGCATAGAGGAAGTGCTGGCCCAGCGCCTGGGCGGAGGCCTGCAGATCCTGCACGCGGAAGGCCCGGATCGACTGCACGATGTTGGGGCGCACGCCGCGCAGTGGGTTGTCCTGGTCGGTACGAAGTGGCATTTCCATCTCCGCTGCTCTTTCTTTATGTAGTCACCAATGAGGAATATCGCCGGAAACCGCCCGGATGGCACGGTTTCTCAGGAAAAGAGTCGGCAGGCCTGCGATCGTTCTGTGCATCGGCTCCTGCCCGCTGGGCTCGGGGGCCAAGTCATTCCACGATCTTCCGAAAGCTCGCGTAGTGGTCGCTGGTGTAGTAGCAGGCGTCCGGCGTGCGCGGGGGGCCGCCGCATACGATCCGCCGTGCACCACGGTTGCTCGCTCCCGGTGTCCTGACGGTGTATTCCCGGTAGTAGCCCCGCTTGTACGGGGGCAACAGGCGTTCCCGGTTGCCAAAGACGCTGCCGTCCTTGTCATGGGGGAAGGGGCCGCCTTCGCGGATGAGACTGAAGGTGGCGCGTCCTTGCGGGGGAAGTTCGGCCAATGCGATGGTGTCGGTTCCGCCCGGGGACGGAGCATTCCGGGCTTCCCCCGAGAGAGGGGCCAGAACGAACGCGGCACCCAGAGCGTATGCAATACCTGCCGTGTACGCCCGGATGGCGATGGCCTTCAGCATCAACTACACCTTTCAGAAACTACGGGTTTACCCGAAATTTCGAGCCAGTAGTTTGACGTAAAGACCCCCAAAAAGCAAGCGCCTGCCCAAAAAATGGGCAGGCGCTGGAGGGTTTCAAGGCGCTTTAAAGTTAGCGCTCGCTATGGCCGGGCAGTTCAGCGCGCGGCGTTGGCGTCGGCCACCGTCAGGGCTGTCATGTTGACGATGCGGCGCACGGTCGCGCTGGCCGTGAGGACATGCACCGGTTCGGCCGCGCCCAGCAGCACGGGGCCGATGGCGATGCCGCCGCCGGCCGCCGTCTTGAGCAGGTTGTAGGAAATGTTGGCGGCATCGATGTTGGGCAGCACCAGCAGGTTGGCGCTGCCGGCCAGCGTGCTGTGCGGCATCACCTGGGTGCGCAGGGCGGCATCCAGGGCCACGTCGCCGTGCATCTCGCCGTCCACCTCGAGCCAGGGGGCCTGCACGCGCAGCAGGTCCAGCGTCTGGCGCATCTTCACCGCGCTGGGCTGGTTGCTGGAGCCGAAGTTGGAGTGCGACAGCAGCGCCGCCTTGGGCTTGATGCCGAAGCGCATCATTTCCTCGGCCGCCATCACGGTGATCTCGGCGAGCTGCTCGGCCGTCGGGTCGTAGTTGACGTGCGTGTCCACCAGGAACACCTGGCGGTCGGGCAGCAGCAGGCCGTTCATGCAGGCGTAGGTGTTCACGCCGGCGCGCTTGCCGATCACCTGGTCGATGTAGTTCAGGTGGTGCGCGGTGTGCCCCCAGGTGCCGCAGATCATGCCGTCCACCTCGCCCTTGTGCAGCAGCATGGACGCGATCAGCGCCAGGCGGCGGCGCATCTCGATCTTGGCGATGGGCACGGTGATGCCCTTGCGCTCGGTCATGCGGTGGTAGGTCTGCCAGAAATCGCGGTAGCGGTGGTCGTTCTCGACGTTCACCACGTCGTAGTCCACGCCTTCCTTCAGGCGCAGGCCGAACTTCTCGACGCGCTGGGCGATGATGGCCGGGCGGCCGATCAGGGTGGGGCGGGCGATCTTCTCGTCCACCACGATCTGCGCGGCGCGCAGCACGCGCTCTTCCTCGCCCTCGGCGTAGGCCACCCGCTTCTTGGCGGCCAGCTTGGCGGCGTTGACGATGGGCTTCATCATCGTGCCGGAGGCATAGACGAAGGTCTGCAGGTGGTCGCGGTAGGCGTCCATGTCGGCGATCGGGCGCTGGGCCACGCCGCTGTCGGCGGCGGCCTGGGCCACGGCCGGCGCGATCTTGATCATCAGGCGCGGATCGAACGGCTTGGGGATCAGGTATTCGGGGCCGAAGGCCAGGGGCTCGCCCACGTAGGCCGCGGCCACTACTTCGCTCTGCTCGGCCTGGGCCAGTTCGGCGATGGCGTGCACCGCGGCGATCTCCATCTCCAGCGTGATGGTCGTGGCGCCGCAGTCGAGCGCACCGCGGAAGATGTAGGGGAAGCACAGGACGTTGTTGACCTGGTTCGGGTAGTCCGTGCGGCCGGTGGCCATCACCACGTCGCCACGCACCGCATGGGCGTCCTCGGGCGTGATTTCCGGGTTGGGGTTGGCCAGCGCGAAGATGACCGGGCGCGCGGCCATCTTGGCCACCATGGCGGGCTTGAGCACGCCGCCGGCCGACAGGCCCAGGAACACGTCGGCGCCGTCGATGACCTCCGCCAGGGTGCGGGCGTCGGTCTTCTGGGCGAACTGGATCTTGTCCTCGTCCATCAGCTCGGTGCGGCCTTCATAGACCACGCCGGCCAGGTCGGTGACGAACACGTTCTCGCGCTTGAGGCCCACCTTCAGCAGCAGGTTCAGGCAGGCGAGGGCGGCGGCACCCGCGCCGGAGGCGACCAGGCGCACGGAGCCGATGTCCTTGTTCACCACCTTCAGGGCGTTGAGCATCGCTGCGGCCACCGTGATGGCGGTGCCGTGCTGGTCGTCGTGGAAGACGGGAATGTTCAGGCGCTTGCGCAGTTCACGCTCCACGTAGAAGCACTCGGGCGCCTTGATGTCCTCGAGGTTGATGGCGCCGAAAGTGGGCTCCAGCGCGGCGATGACTTCGACGAGCTTGGCCGGGTCCTTCTCGTTGATCTCGATGTCGAACACATCGACGCCGGCGAACTTCTTGAAGAGGACGCCCTTGCCTTCCATGACGGGCTTGGAGGCCAGTGCGCCGATGTCGCCCAGGCCGAGCACCGCCGTGCCGTTGGAGATCACGCCCACCAGGTTGCCGCGCGCGGTGTAGCGGAAGGCGGCGGCGGGGTCCTTGACGATCTCTTCGCAGGGCGCGGCCACGCCCGGCGAGTAGGCCAGCGCCAGGTCGTGCTGGTTGACCATCTGCTTGGTGGCGGCGATGGCGATCTTTCCCGGCTTCGGAAACTCGTGGTATTCGAGGGCCGCTTGGCGCAGCAGGGCGCGTTTGTCAGGCGTGGCGTTGACCGGGGGGGTATCGGACATCAAGGGGTCTCCAGCTCTGTGAAGGGCTGCCGGACCTCGCCCAAGGAGCGGACGCTCCAGGACGGACCGGCGTTTTAGGGTGTGAGATTGTAGTCAGCCTGCCGTAGAAACCCTGGTAAGGAATTCTGCTTAACCAGGGCGAAGCACCCATGACCTGGAAGCGCGGCACCGGACCGGCCGGTATCGCGGGTCGCACCGCTCCTGCCGTGCTGTCGCCCTTTTTTTGTGCTGGCTTTGTTATTTTTGAATCAATTGGTTTCCAACTGACGCGTATTGCGGTGATTTGCCGCAATACGCGGCGAAACTTCGCGCCCGCAGTCATCTACGGGCCGGAAGCTACGGGACTCTGCAAACATCCGAAACATTCCATTTTTTGATGCACCCATGAACGCAGTTCTTTCATGGTCCGGCTGGCTGGTGGCCGCTGCGCTGTCCACTGCGGCCCAGGCCGGGACCAAGGCGCCCCCGGCCATCGACCCCGCCCACTGCCAGCCGCCTGGTGCCGATCTGGTGCTGCCTGCAGCGTGGGCGCCCTACCGCGACGCGACGCGCGTGTGTGCCCTGACCGAGCGCCCGGCGGGCAAGGCACCTGCCCGGGCGCCGGCCAGGGTCCGCCTGGTGGCGGTGTTCACCGATGCCTATTACCGCAACCTGCCGGCCGATGCCCCATGGGAGCGCTTTCCCCTGCCACTGCTGGTGGACGAGGCGGGCCGTTGCCTGGCCCGGCTGCCACACCTCTTTCCCGCGGACCCGCCCGAGGATCTCGAGGTGCGCCCGGGCCGCTGGCGCGACGGCCTTCCCCAGGAAATCCAGCTGCAGGTGCGCTCGCCTGCGCAGGGCGGCGACTATCGCCTGCCTACCCTGCGGTGGGACAGCGCAGCCCGCCTCTACCGTGCCTCCCCTGCGAAGACCGCGGAGGCTTCATCGACACAGGACCACACCCCATGCCCGTAGACGCCGCAGCGGTCGCCAAGCTCAAGCAGGCTTGCGACCAGGCCGCCGACCTTCATCCCAATTCCTGCAGCCATGCGGTCTGGTACGTGATCCACCAGTACCTGCCCAACCAGCCATTGATGACGGCCAACGCGCTGATGGACCATTTGCAGGCCCATGGCCACTGGCGCTCCGTTCCTGCGTCGCAGGTGGGCGAGCTGGCGCGCGGCGGTGCACTCATCGTCGGCGGCAAGAAGGAACCCGGACATGGGCACGTCATCGTGGTCTATCCCGGTCCCGACAAGGCAGCCGGAGGGTATTCGTACACCCGGGGCGGCAAGACGGAAACATTGCGGACCCGCGGCAGCTATCCGCCGGCCATGTCCACGTCCCTGGGCGGCTGGGCCGGAGCCCGCAGCAAGGGCGACAAGACCATATGGGACCCCTGGGCCAGCGATGCCAAGTTCGCGCAGGTGACCTTCTGGCAGCTCGTGCAGTAGCCTGCGGGCCACGCCGTGGACCCCTGCGGACCAGAGGAAGGCTCTGTATGCCGATCTCAGGCCGGATCGAGCGGGAACACCGGCCGTCGCACGTTCCTGAACGGAAACAGCGCGTAGTTGGAGCTCGTCACCCCGGTGGGACTGTCGCATTCGACCAGCGCGTGCGAGAGCGGCACGAACACCGGGCGGCAATACATGCGCGACTTGAGCAGCACGAAGCGGTGGGCCGCCGGGTCCACGCCCACGCAGGAGAAAACACCCAGGTCCCAGGGCTCGTGGGTGCGCTCGGTGACCACGATGCGCGCCGTGCCCGTGTCGAACAGCACGGTGCGGCCCATGGCGCAGCGCTGGCCGGTGTAGATGGGGCCGGTGACGGTGTATTCGCCGTCGCTGATGGCGGCCACCGTGCCCTCGACGGCGACTGGCTCCTTGGCCACGCCGAGCTGCGTGAGCGGCACCTTGTTGCCCAGGCGCACGGTGGTGCGGGCGCCCACGCCGGCCGCGATCAGTTCGGCCACCGCTTCGGGGTCGCACAGCGGGCCCACGGCGATGTCTTCCAGTCCTTCGGCCAGGGCGGCCTGCAGCACGTCCATGGAGTCGCAGGTGCCGCCGGACATGCAGTTGTCGCTGTGGTCCAGCAGCAGCACCGGACGGTCCGCGCCGTCGGCCAGGGCCCGGGCGCGCTGCAGGGATGCGCCCAGCGGTTCGCTGTCGTAGACGAATTCCGCGCGCTCCTCCCAGATCGCTGCGGCGATGCGGTCCGCGGCGGCCTGGGCCGGTGCAGGATCATCGGCATCGGCGGTGACGACCACGCTCATGCAGGGCGCCTCGATGTCGGCGAGCGAGAAGCCCGCGAACACCGTGGCGGCCGGAATGCCCTCGGCTTCGGCCGCGCGCGCCGCGTCCACCGCGCGCAGCATCGCGCCCTGCAGCGTGGTGCTGCGCAGCGTGTGGCCCATCATGGGCAGGGGGTGCCAGCGCACGGTGTAGCGCGCCCGGCCCTGCAGCATGTCCAGCAGCAGGCGGCCGGCGTGCTCGCCGGTTTCGTACATGTCGATGTGCGGATAGGTCTTGAAGCCCACCATCACGTCGGCGTGGGCGACCATCTTGGGCGTGATGTTGCCGTGCAGGTCCAGCGCCACGGCCACGGGCACGCCCGGCGCGGCCGCGCGCACGCGCTCCAGCAGGTCGCCTTCGCCGTCGGGGCTGTTCTCGGCCACCATGGCGCCGTGCAGGTCGAGCAGGATGGCGTCGCAGCCGGGAGCGGCTTCCACGATGCGGCGGGTGAGTTCGTCGTAGGCGGCGGCATGCACCGGGCCGCTGGGGTTGGCCATGGCCGAGACGGGCGTCACCATCTCGGCGTCCAGGCTCCGGGCCAGGTCGATGAAGGCCGCCATGGCGGTGCGCATGCCCAGGTTGTCCTGCAGCGCCTCCTGCCCATAGCGGGGCGAGAAGGCTTCCAGCGGCGTGGGCACGGGCGAGAAGGTGTTGGTCTCGTGGTTGAGCCGCGCGATCAGGAGTTTCAGGGTCATGCCGCGACCCCCGCGCTGCGCAGCATGGCGTGCAGCAGCACGTTGCAGCCGGCCTCCAGGTGCTCGGGCTCGGCGTCTTCGATCTCGTTGTGGCTGATGCCGTCCGCGCACGGCACGAAGACCATGGCCGTGGGCGCCAGGCGTGCGAGGTACACGGCATCGTGTCCGGCGCCGCTCACCACGTCCATGGCGGTATAGCCCAGCGCGGCCGCGTCGGCGCGCACACCTTCCACCAGTTCGGGGGTGAACGGCTGCGGCGGGAAGTACACCACCTGCTCCACCGCCATCGGGGTGCGGCGGGCCGCGCCGATGCGTTCGCAGGCCGCGCGCAGGGCGGCGTCCATCTGCAGCAGCACCGCGTCGTCGGGGGCGCGCAGGTCCACCGTCATGCGCACGCTGCCGGGAATCACGTTGCGCGAGCTCGGGAACACCTCCAGCACGCCCACCGTGCCGCGGGCGTGCGGCGCATGCGCCAGCGCGATGCGGTTCACTTCTTCCACCAGGGCGCTGGCGGCCAGCAGCGCGTCGCGGCGCAGGTCCATGGGCGTCGGGCCCGCGTGCGCTTCCATGCCCTGCACGGTCACGTCGTACCAGCGCTGACCGAGGGCGCCCTGCACCACGCCGATCACGCAACCGTTGGCTTCCAGCACCGGCCCCTGCTCGATGTGCGCCTCGAAATACGCGCCCACCGCGGGCGTGGGGGTGGCCTCACCGGCATAGCCGATGGCGGCGAGCGCCTCGGCCACGCTGGTGCCCTGGCCGTCGCGCTGCGCGAGCGCATGCTCCAGGGTGAAGGCGCCGGCGAAGACGCCCGAGCCCATCATCACGGGCACGAAGCGCGAGCCTTCCTCGTTGGTCCACACGGCGACCTCGATCGGGGCGTCGGTCTCGATGCCCGCGTCGTTCAGGCTGCGCACCACCTCCAGGCCGGCCAGCACGCCGTAGTTGCCGTCGAACTTGCCGCCGGTGGGCTGGGTGTCGATGTGGCTGCCGGTCATCACGGGCGGCAGGGCGTCGTTGCGCCCGGCGCGGCGCACGAAGATGTTGCCGATGGCATCGATGCGCACGCTGCAGCCAGCCTCGCGCGCCCAGCGCACGAACAGGTCGCGGCCCTCTCCGTCCAGCGCGGTGAGCGCCAGCCGGCACACGCCGCCCTTCGGCGTGGCGCCGATGCGCGCCAGGTCCATCAGCGATTGCCACAGCCGCGCGCCGTTCACGCGGGCCTGCAGCGCAGGGGGGGAAGTCTTCATGTCCACGGTGGATGATCCTGAATGGGGTTCGGGGGTCAGGCCAGGCCGACGCCCAGGTAGCGGTCCTTGGTCGTTTCGTCGGCCAGGAAGTCGTCGTTGCGGGCCTCGTGCACGACCGCGCCCTGCTCGATGATGTAGTGGCGGTCGGCCAGCTGGGTGCAGACTTCGAGGTTCTGCTCCACGAGCAGGATGGCCACGCCCGCGGCCTTGATGGCCTGCAGCTGGGACACGATCTCCTCGACGATCACGGGTGCGAGGCCTTCCACGGGTTCGTCCAGCATGAGCAGGCGCGGGGCGTTCATCAGCGCGCGGCCGATGGCCAGCATCTGCTGCTCGCCGCCCGAGAGCTGCCCGCCGCCGTTGGTGCGGCGCTCCTTCAGGCGCGGGAAGATGCGGTAGATGTCGGCCAGCTGCCAGGGCGATTGCCTGCGCTGGCCCAGCAGCAGGTTCTCTTCCACCGTGAGCAGCCGGAAGATGCCGCGGTGCTCGGGCACCAGGCACACGCCGCGCTGCGCGATGCGGTGCGCGGGCAGGCCCTGCACGTCGTCGCCCATGAAGCGCACGCGCCCCGCGCTGGGCTGCACCACGCCGCAGAGGCTCTTGAGCGTGGTGGTCTTGCCCGCGCCGTTGCGCCCGAGCAGCGTGACCAGTTCGCCGTCGCCGACGTGCAGGTCCACGCCCTGCAGCACGTTGCTCTTGCCGTAGTGGGCGTGCAGCCCCTCGATCTGCAGGATGCTCATGCCTTGCCTCCGGTGATCATGTTGCCCAGGTAGGCGCTGCGCACGCGCTCGTCGCTGCGGATCGCGTGCGGATGGCCCTCGGCCAGCACGCGGCCCTGCTGCATGACGGTGACGGTGTCGGAGATGTCCATCACGATGTTCATGTTGTGCTCGATGAGCACCACGGTGTGCTCATCCTTCAGGCCCTGGATCAGCCGCTTCATGTCGTCCAGGTCGTCGATGCCCATGCCCGAGGTGGGCTCGTCCAGGAAGATCGCCTTCGGGCCCGCGGCCAGCGCCATGCCCACTTCCAGCCGGCGCTGCTGGCCGTGTGAGAGGTTGCCCACGGGCGTGTCGGCATGGCGTTCCAGCCCCAGCCGCGCCAGCACGCGGGCCACCACGTCGGCACGGGAGCGGGCGCCCACGGGCGCGCTCCAGCAGTTGAGCGCCTGCGCGGGCGCCGTGCCCTGCGCGGCCAGCCGCAGGTTCTCGCGCACCGGCAGCGTGAGAAACAGGCTCGTCACCTGGAACGAGCGCGCCATGCCGCGCTGCACGCGGCGGTGGTCCGGCTCGCGCGTCACGTCGTGGCCGTCGAACACGATGCGCCCGCCGCTCACCGCCTTGGTGCCGGTGAGCATGTGGAACAGCGTGGTCTTGCCCGCGCCGTTGGGGCCGATCACCGAATGCACGGTGTTCGCGCGAACTTTCAGGTCCACGCCCGAGAGCGCGGCGAACTTGTCGTAGCGCTTCTCGACGCCGATGGCTTCCAGCAGGATGGGGGATGCCGTGCTCATGCTTTGTCTCCCGTGCCGGCAGGGGTGGCGTCCGCGCGGTGCTTCGCGCCGCGCAGGCGGTCCCAGGCCGATTCGAACAGGCCCCAGAGGCCGCGCTGCATCCCCAGGCTGATCACCATCAGCACCACGCCCAGCAGCAGCAGCCAGCGCGGCCAGAGGGTGGAGAGCCAGTCGCCCACGATCAGGTAGAAGGCCGAGCCCAGCAGCGAGGCCAGCAGGTTGCCGGTGCCGCCGATCACGGTCATCACGAGGATCATCTCGCTCGTGTGGTATTCGGCATTCGCCAGCGGGGCGATGCCGGTCATCATGGCGTGGAGCGCGCCGGCCAGGCCGGTGACGGCGCCGGAGATCACGAACGCCTGCAGCTTCAGCAGCCGGAGGTCGTAGCCGATCGCGCCCGCGCGCTCCTCGTTGTCGCGCACGGCCAGCAGGGTGCGGCCGAACACCGAGGCCGACACCTTCTGCAGCAGCCAGCAAGCCACCAGGAACACCACCGCGACGAAGCCGTAGTACTGCCAGGGCGAGGCGAGCGGCCACAGCGTGACGCCGCCCACGGCCAGCGAGGGGCGGGGGATGTCCATCAGGCCGTTGTCACCGCCCGTGAGGCCGGGCATCGAATAGGCGAGGAAGTAGAACATCTGCGCGAAAGCGAGCGTCAGCATCACGAAGTAGGTGCCGCGCTGCCGGATGGCGACCCAGCCCACCAGCGCCGCGCCCACCGCGCCCGCCACCACGGCGAGCGCCAGGGCCAGCGGCATCGGCAGGGGCCAGCGCGTGAGCGTGAGGGCGATGGTGTAGCTGCCCAGCCCGAAAAAGATGCCCTGCCCGAACGACAGCAGCCCCGTATGCCCCAGCAGCAGGTTGCAGCCCATGGCGGCGAGGCCGTAGATCAGCACCTCGCTGGCGAGGGACCCGGACTGCATGGTGAGCGGCATCGCCAGCACGAAGGCCAGTGCCAGCAGCAGGTGGAAGTGTTTGCGCAAGATCGTCATGGCGGGGTTCATCCTTTGCGGCCCAGCAGGCCGTGCGGGCGCAGCAGCAGCACGGCGGCCATGGCGACGTAGATCATCAGGCGCGCGCCCTCGGGCCACACGGTGCTCATCACGCTCTGCACGATGCCGATCAGCAGGCCGCCGACCAGCGCGCCGCCGAAGCTGCCCATGCCGCCCACCACCACGACCACGAAGGCCACGCCCAGCGCCTCGATGCCCATGAAGGGCTCGGCGCCGCGGATGGGCGCCGCCAGCACGCCCGCGATGGCGGCGGTGGCCGCGCCGAGCGCGAACACCAGGCTGAAGATGCGGAACACGTTGATGCCCAGCAGCGAGACCATTTCGGTCGATTCGCTGCCCGCGCGCACCGCGCTGCCCAGGCGTGTGCCTTCCAGCACCCACCACAGGCCCACGGCCAGCACCGCGGTGAAGCCGATCACGAAGAGCCGGTACTTGGGATAGACGAAGCTGCCCCACATCACCACGCCCTGCAGCAGATCGGGCACGGCCACGCTGTCGCCCAGCGGCCCCCATTGCAGGATCACCAGTTCCTGCACCGCGAGCGCCAGGCCCACGGTGACAAGGATGTGGAATTCGTGCGGCTTGGCGTACACGTGGCGCAGCACCAGCTTTTCGGTGAGCCAGCCCAGGGCGCCCACCACCAGCGGCACCACCGCCAGGGCGAGCCAGAAGCTCAGGCCCCAGCGTGTCATCTGGTAGCAGAAATACGCGCCCAGCAGGTAGAACGCGCCGTGCGCGAAATTCACGAAGCGCAGCAGGCCGAACACGATGGACAGGCCCACGGCCAGCAGGAAATACAGCATGCCGATGCCGATCCCGTTGATGACCTGTAGCAGGTAGATGCTCATGGAGTGGGGCAGGACGCAGGAAGGGAAGGCCCCGGCACGGGGTGCGGGGCGGGAAGGTGCGAACGGAGGCGGCGGGTCAGCCGAGCTTGCAGCCGGTCTGGTCCACCGGCAGGAACGACTTGCCGGAGCTCACCACGTCCACGTAGTCGTCCTTGTTGGCCATCTTCGCCTTGGTTTTGCCCTTGAGCAGGTAGTAGTTCTTGAGCACCTGGTGGTCGCCCTTGCGGACTTCTTCCTCGCCCGTGAGGCCCGCGTATTTCATGCCTTCCAGCGCGGCGACCACGGCCTTCGGCTCCACCGTGCCGGCCTTGATGATCCCGTCGATCAGCAGCTTGGTGCAGATGTACGAGCCCGCCAGGCTGTAGTTGGGGTTGGACTTGAACTTGTCCTGGCTGCGCTTGACCAGCTCCAGGTTCAGCGGCGCGTCCACGGTGTGCCAGTATTGCGCGCCGAAGTAGATGCCGTCGCACAGGTCCGCGCCCAGCGATTCGAACTGCTCCAGCCCCGAGGCCCAGGCGATCAGGATGGTCATGTTCTTGTGCATGCCGAAGCTCACCGCCTGGCGCAGCGCGTCCGACGACTGCGAGCCGAAGTTCAGCAGCAGCAGCACGTCGGGCTTGGCGGCCATCGCGTTGGTGAGGTAGCCGCTGAACTCCTTCTCGGTGAGCGAGTGGTAGCTGTTGCCCACGTGCTCCAGGCCCTTCTCCTTGAAGACGTTCCTGGCCGCCGAGAGCAGGCCGTCGCCGAACACGTACTGCGGCGTGATGGTGTACCAGCGCTTGGCCTTCGGCAGCGCATCGGCCAGCGGGCGCACGGTCTGCTCGATCGCGCCGAAGGTGGGGACCGACCAGCGGAACGTGGCGCTGTTGCAGTCCTTGCCGGTGATCTCGTCGGCGCCGGCGGTGGTGATGAAGATGCCACCGGCCTTCTCGGCCTCCTTGCCCATGGCCAGCGATTCGGACGACAGGATGCCGCCGGCGAAGAAGCGCGTGCTCTGCTGTTGCGATGCCTCCTGTACCTTGCGCACGGCGGTGGCGGGCTTGCCTTCCGTGTCGAGCACGGTGTAGGCCAGGGGGCGCCCCAGAGCCTTGCCGTACTGCTCGATGGCCAGCTTCATGCCCAGGTCGGCGAACTTGCCGTTCGCAGCGAAAGCCCCCGACATGGGCACGGGGCAACCGAACTGGATCGCGCCCGTGGACTGCGCCCAGGCTTCGCGCGCGAGGCCCAGCGATGCGGGCAGCGCGCCCAGTGCGGAGAGTTGCAAGAGGTGACGGCGTTGCATGGGGAAAGCTCCTGTGGGGGGTGGGGCCAGCTGGCCTTCGGGGCCTGGGCACGACTTTGCAAAGCACGTGGCGTGCCACATGGTTTTTCCTATTTATAGTGATAAATAGAACAAATGCCGTGCAGGTAAACCCTGCCCGCCGCGCCGCTGCACGCGCGTGGTGCATACACTGCACCACGGAGCGGACGGCCGGATGCCCTGCCGCCCACTGCGCTCCACCCGTCTTCAATCCGCAACGCACCATGGCCACGAAACCGCCCGCCGGCAAGCCGATCAAGCCCCTCAAGCGCTCCGACCTCGTCGCGCAGGAGATCAAGCGGCTCATCACAGAGAAGAACCTGAGCCCCGGCGATCGCCTGCCGCGCGAGAGCGAATTGCAGGCGCAGTTCGAGGTGAGCAAGGGCACCATCCGCGAGGCGCTCAAGTCGCTGGAGGTGCAGGGCCTGGTGACCATTTCCACCGGCCCCTCGGGCGGGGGCACCATCGCCGAGGTGTCGCTGGACCGCACGCTGCAGTTCCTGCAGAACTACCTGTTCTTCCAGGACGTCACCATCGACAACATCTACGCCGTGCGGCAGTTCCTGGAGCCGGAACTCGCGGCCGGCGCCGTGCCGCACCTGACGGAGGCCGACTTCGAGGCGCTGGAGCACAGCATCGCCTGCTGCGATCCCCACTCCAGCAGCGAAGACCTGCTCGCCCAGCGCCGCGAGGACGTGAACTTCCACGACATCCTGGCCGCGGCCAACCCGAACCCCTTCCTGCGCTTCACCTGCGAGCTGATCAACGAGATGCTGCGCCAGCTCATCGTGTACGGCAACCGGACCCCGAAGTCGGAGCACCGCCGCTTCGGCGAGACCAATGCGCGGTTCCACCGCGAGATCGTGCAGGCGGCACGGGCGCGCGATGCCGCCCTGGTGCGTGAATTGATGGCGCGGCACATGCTCGACGCCGCCAGTAGCGTTCAGCGCATGAAGGGCCGCATCCAGGGCCGCCTGATCCTGGACGCCGAGACGCTGCGCGGCCCCCGGTCGGTCCACCTGCGCAAGAAGGAATAGCCCCCTCAGGCGGGCTCAGACCTCCCGCCGGCCATGCCGTGCACGGCCACGCGGTTGCGTCCCTGCACTTTGGCGGAATACAGCGCTTCGTCCGCGCGGGCCAGGAGTGCATGGGGCTCGTCCGCGTGCTGCGGGAAAGCCGAGACACCGCATGACAGGGTGGTGGACAGCGCGTCGGGGCCGTGGCGCACCTGCAGGGCCTCGAAGGCCTCGCGCAGCGCCTCGGCCCGCTCCCGGGCGACGGCCAGCGGTGTCTCCGGCAGCAGCAGCACGAATTCCTCGCCGCCGTGCCGGCAGGCCATGTCCTGCACGCGCACGTGGCGCTGCAGCAGCTGCGCCAGGGCCTGCAGCATGGCGTCGCCCGCGGCGTGGCCGTGGGTGTCGTTGACGCGCTTGAAGTGGTCGATGTCGATCATCAGCAGCGACAGCGGCAGGCCCCGGGCACCGCACTGCGCGATCCGGGCCGCGAGGGTGGCGTCCAGGTGGCGCCGGTTGTACAGGCCGGTGAGCGGGTCGCGCATGGCCTGCTCCTGCAACTGGTCCTGCAGCGCCCGGATTTCCTCGAACTGGGTGCGCAGCCGGGCGTTGCTCTGCTGCTGCTCCACCGCCCTCCGGTAGCTGGTGTGGGCGAACACGGTCAGGAACAGCGTGAGCGCCAGGATGCACAGCAGCGACGTGGCCGTGTCGATATCGGGGTGCAGGGGCCGGTCCCCGTACAGGGCGAGCCCGCCGAGGAGCCCGACGCCCATGGCGGCCAGGAGCCGCAGCAGGCCGGGATAGCCGTGGAACGCGACGACGTTGATGCAGTTGCCGATGAACAGCGTGAAGGTGATCCAGACCGGAAGGCCCAGCAGGCCCGCCCAGAGTCCGCCGAAGACATTGTCCACCAGCATGTTGTGCAACTCGGCCGTCGCCTGGTGCGGCGAGTGGCGGGCCGTCCAGTAGGCGAGTTGCGGGTAGGCGAGGAACTGCACGGCCAACACGGCCCAGGCGGCCCGGCCTGCACCGATGTGCAGGAAATGCGACCCCAGCGCCAGGAACAGCAGCGCGTAGAAGAATGTGCGGTTGCGGTGGTTCATCCGCACCAGCCAGTGGACGGTGCGTGCGGACGAGGGCGCTGGCGGGTTCGGAGAAGAAGGCATCGGCGGCGGTACGGCTTCCCGGCAGGCCGCAGTGGAGGACGCGTGGAAGGATGGCTCGACAGTGGATCCTTCCCTTATCGGCAGTTTTCCGGAAAGCTGCAGTGTTGTCTTCCCGCAGCCTTCCGGGCCTTTCCGGGCGGGCCGGTGGCCCCATTGCCCCGCAATGGAGTGACAATCCGCCTGCCACAGCATCCCGTGGCGCCGGGCACTCCGGGAGGAAGTACCTGGCGCCGGTGTGCCGTGCCCCTTTCCCATCCAGCCATGAAAACAGGTGAAACGATGCGTTCCATGCGTTCCTACAGTGCCCTCTTGAGCCTTCTCTGCTGTGCCGCCGTGCTCGGCGGATGCGCCGCCGGTGCGTCCGGCCAGGCGCCCGGCGCCCCCGCCGAGGCCCCGCCGCCGGCCGCTGCCCCCGCACCCGAGCCGGCTCCCGCTCCGGCGCCCGCGCCCGCCCCGGTGCGCATTCCGGAGGACGGCACGGTCGCGGAGTTCTCCGGCCTGGAGACCGAACTGCCTGCCAATACCGCGGAGCTGCTCGATGCCCTGACCGCGGACAAGGCCGCCGCTGGCCAGCGCTGGGAGATCAAGGGCTATGCCGACCGCAAGGTCACCAAGAACGCGCGCCAGATCGCCCTGGCCCGCGCGCTGGCCGTGCGCAAGGAACTGGTGGCGCGCGGCGTGCCGGCGCAGAACCTGCGCGTGATGTTCAGCACCGACCAGGCCCGCAATGCGGTGACCGTGCTCCCGCGCTGATTTCCATCCCGTTCATGGCGGCCCGTGGCGACATCATGCGCCACGGGCCGCCGTGCTTTCAGCGGCTGCTGGGGAAGCTGAACACCGCGCCTTCGCGCACGCCGGCCGAGGGCCAGCGCTGGGTGATGGTCTTGCGCTTGGTGTAGAAGCGCACGGCGTCCGGGCCGTAGGCGTGCAGGTCGCCGAACAGGCTGCGCTTCCAGCCGCCGAACGAGTGGTAGGCCACCGGCACGGGCAGGGGCACGTTCACGCCCACCATGCCAACCTGGATGTGGTCGGTGAAGTAGCGGGCCGCTTCGCCGTCGCGCGTGAAGATGCAGGTGCCGTTGCCGTACTCGTGGGCGTCGATGAGCTGCATCGCTTCCTGCAGGGTCTTCACGCGCACCACGCCGAGCACGGGGCCGAAGATCTCTTCCTGGTAGATCTTCATGCCGGGTTTCACGTGGTCGAACAGGCAGGCGCCCAGGAAGTAGCCTTCCTCGTGGCCTGCCACCTTCACGGTGCGGCCGTCCACGACCAGCGTCGCGCCTTCGGCGACGCCGCTGTCCACGTAGGCCTTCACCTTCTCGAAGTGCTGCTTCGTCACCAGCGGGCCCATGTCATTGCCGTTGTCGGTGCCGGGGCCGACCTTCATCTTCGCGATCTCGGCCTTCAGGCCGGCGATCACGGCATCGGCCGTCTCGTCGCCCACGGCCACCACCAGCGGGATGGCCATGCAGCGCTCGCCGCAGCTGCCGTAGGCGGCACCCATCAGAGCGCTCACGGCGTTGCCGATGTCGGCATCGGGCATCAGCACGGCGTGGTTCTTCGCGCCGCCCAGGGCCTGCACGCGCTTGCCGTGTTTGCAGCCTTCCGCGTAGATGTATTCGGCGATCGGTGTGGAGCCGACGAAGCTCACGGCCTTCACGCGCGGGTCGCGCAGCAGCGTATCCACTGCCGTCTTGTCGCCGTTGACCACGTTCAGCACGCCGGGCGGCAGCCCCGCTTCCAGCGCCAGCTGGGCGATGAGCAGGGCACTGCTCGGATCGCGCTCGGAGGGCTTGAGCACGAAGGTGTTGCCGCAGGCCACGGCCATGGGCCACATCCACAGCGGCACCATGGCCGGGAAGTTGAACGGCGTGATGCCGGCGGTGACACCCAGCGCCTGGAACTCGGACCACGAATCGATGTTCGGGCCCACGTTGCGGCTGTGCTCGCCCTTGAGCAGCTCGGGCGCGTAGCTGGCGTATTCCACGTTCTCGATGCCGCGCTGCAACTCGCCGTGCGCATCGGCGAGCACCTTGCCGTGTTCGGCGGTGATGAGGGCGGCGATTCTGTCGGCGTTCTCTTCGAGCAGCACCTTCAGCCTGGACATCACGCGCGCGCGCTTGAGTGGCGGCGTGTTGCGCCAGGCGGGGAAGGCTTTCTCGGCCGAGGCGATGGCCGCCTCGACGGTCGCCTGGTCGGCCAGCGCCACGCTGGTGGTGGACTGGCCGGTGGCCGGGTTGAACACCGGCTGGGTGCGGGCGGTGTCGGCGACGATCTGGCCGTCGATCAGGTGGCCGACGGTGGAGGTCACGGATTTGTCGTGTTGCATGGCGTTCTTGTCGAAGGAAAAAGCGGCGTCAGGCCGTGGCGGCCTGGGGTTCCAGATGGGGGGTCACGTGGCCGAGGGCACGCTCCACGTACTCTTCTTTCTCGCCCACGGGGGCGAAGTAGTGCAGCACCTCGCGCGCGGCGTCCATGCCCTTCAGGCGGCACAGCAGCCAGGCCACCAGGTACTGCGAGGCGAGGCAGCCGCCCGCCGTGGCGACGTTGCCGCGTGCCACGAACGGCTGCTGCACCACCTGCACGCCCGAGGCTTCCACCCAGGGCCGGCTGGTGAGGTCGGTGCAGGCCGGCACGCCGCCGAGCAGCCCCAGGCGGCCGAGCAGGAAGGTGCCAGAGCACTGCGCGGCCAGCAACTGGCGGGAAGGGTCCAGCACGCGCAGCTGCTCCATGATGGCCGGGTCGGCGGCAATGTCGCGCGTCTTCATGCCGCTGCCCACCAGCACCGCGTCGGCCCCGGCCAGCGCACCCAGGCCTTCGTGGGCATCGATCGTCAGCCCGTTCATGGACGTGACCCGCTGCGCGGGGCTGGCGATGCGTACGTGCCAATCGGCATCCCCCCGCAGCGCGATGCGGTTGAGCATGCCGAACGCGACCAGCGAATCCAGGTCGTTGAAGGCATCGAAGGTCAGGATGGTGATGTGCATGGGCGTCAGGCCACTTCGTGCAGGGCGTCGCCCAGGGCGCTGACCAGGCGGTCGATTTCCGCCTCGGTGCTGATGAAGGGCGGCGCGAGCTGGATGGTGTCGCCGCCGTAGCGCACATAGAAGCCCTTGTCCCAGCACTTCATGGCGATCTCGTAGGGGCGCTTCGCGGGCTCCCCAGGCAGGGCCGCGATGGTGATGCCTGCGGCCAGGCCGTAGTTGCGGATGTCCGCCACGTGCTTCGCGCCCTTGAGGCCATGCACCGCGTTCTCGAAATACGGCGCCAGCGCCTTTACGCGGGCCGGCATATCTTCCTTCTGCAGGATGTCGAGCACCGCATTGCCCGCTGCGCACGCGACCGGGTGGGCCGAGTAGGTGTAGCCGTGCGGGAATTCGAGCATGTACTCGGGCCCGCCCTGCGCGATGAAGGTGTCGTAGATTTCCTTGGTGGCCATCACGCCGCCCAGCGGCTGCGCGCCGTTGGTCACCTGCTTGGCGAAGTTCAGGATGTCGGGCGTCACGCCAAAGGCCTCGGCCCCCGTCCACGCGCCGCAGCGGCCGAAGCCCGTGATGACCTCGTCGAAGATCAGCAGGATGTTGTTCTGCGTGCAGATCTCGCGGATGCGCTCCAGGTAGCCCTTCGGCGGGATCACCACGCCGGCCGAGCCCGAGAACGGCTCCACGATCACCGCGGCGATGTTGGAGGCATCGTGCAGGGCGATCACGTCCAGCAGCCTGTCGGCCAGCGCACGGCCGCCGTCCTCGGCCATGCCGCGCTGGAAGGTGCCCGCGGGCGGCTGGGTGTGGGGAATGTGGTCGGCTTCCACGGCCTGGCCGAAGGTCTTGCGGTTGCCCACGATGCCGCCCACCGAGATGCCGCCGAAGTTCACGCCGTGGTAGCCCTTCTCGCGGCCGATCAGGCGCGTCTTGCTCGCCTGGCCCTTGGCGCGCCAGTAGGCGCGCGCCATCTTGAGCGACGTGTCGGCGGATTCGGAGCCCGAGCCGGTGAAGAACACGTAGTCCAGCCCTGCGGGCGTCAGTTCCTTGAGCTTGTTGGCCAGCGCAAACGAGCCGGGGTGGCCGAACTGGAACGCCGGCGAATAGTCCAGCGTGGCGGCGGCGCGGCCGATGGCCTCGGCCACTTCCTTGCGGCCATGCCCCAGGCCGGAGCACCACAGGCCCGAGAGACCGTCGAATATCTTGCGGCCTTCGGCGTCCGTGTAATAGGCCCCCTGGGCGCCCACGATCATGCGGGGGCGGGCCTTGAAGTTGCGGTTGCCCGTGAAGGGCATCCAGTGCGCTTCGAGCCAGGCGGCATCCATGCGGGGGGCGGCGGCGTCCGCGCCGGGCGCGGGTTCGATGACGGAAAAGCCCATGGTCGGTCCTTTGGAAAAGGGTGGCGGAAGAAACACGCAGGCAGGCCACGGTGGCAGCGTTCCCGTAGCCTGCGGCGCCTGCATTCGTGTATCGATTCTTCCGGGGATGGATAATTTCTTGAATGAGCAAATATCCATGTTCACTTGCCAGTTCATGCAAGTTTCCGTGCCCGCCATGACGACCCCTGCTGCACCCACCACACCAGCCTTGCCCTCCCCCCTGCCGGGCCCCGTGCCCGCCACCCGCGAGCGCGCCGTGCTCGGGCAGCTCAGCGACATGGACCTGCGCCTGCTGCAGGTGTTCAAGAGCGTGGTGGAATGCGGCGGCATGGCCGCGGCCGAGCTGGAGCTCAACATCGGCACCAGCACCGTCAGCCGCCACATGAAGGACCTGGAGACGCGCCTGGGCCTCACGCTCTGCCGCCGCGGCCGGGCGGGCTTCGCGCTCACGCCCGAGGGCCAGCGCGTCTATGAGGAAACGCTGCGCCTGCTGGCTTCGGTGCGCAGCTTCCGCGACGGCATCGACGACATCCATGCGCGCATGGGCGGGCAACTGGCCGTGGCGGTATTCGACAAGACCGCCACCAACCCGGCAGCGCGCATCGGCGAGGCCATCGCCGCCTTCGGCCGGCAGGCGCCCGAGGTGGAACTGCAGCTGCACGTGGGCCCGATCAACGCCATCGAACGCGGCGTGATCGACGGCAGCTACCAGGTCGGCATCATCCCCGCACACCGCAGTTCACAGAGCCTGGTCTACACCGACCTGTTCGGCGAGACCATGCTGCTCTACTGCGGCGCGGGCCACCCGCTCTTCGGCGCCGACCACACGGGCCTGGACTGGGATGCCGTGCGGGCCTATCCCTTCGCCGGCCTGGGCTACCACTCGCCCAACATGGAGTTGAGCCACCGCGCCCGCTTCGCCCGCGCGGCCACGGGCTTCGACCAGGAATCGATCGCCACGCTCATCCTGTCGGGGCGGTACCTGGGGTTCTTGCCCGACCACTATGCCGAGGCCTTCGAGCGGCGCGGGCGGATGCAGGCCGTGCGGCCGGAGCTGCTGCGGTATGAATGCCGGTTCGTGGGGCTGGTGCGCAGGTCGCCGGCGCCGTCGAGGGCGGCGCAGGCGTTCGGGGAGTGCCTGGTGCGGGCGC